>NC_019969.1:0-4175 GCF_000242335.1 Prevotella dentalis DSM 3688 | reverse complement strand
TCGATTTTTTATGACTGAAAAAAATCATTCAAATTACTTACAAAATAAGGATTTAGACAATTTTTCTAAAACCGGCTACTCTAATAGCCGGTTAAGTGGTAATTTTTTTACCACCCCTCAACCAAATTTAAGTTTTGACGCTATGACAATTGTTGGAAATCTTAATAAAGATAATGCAGAACAATTATCAAAATTTATGAGTGTTGAGCCTCGATTTAGACTTTGGGATATTCTACAAACCAAATTCAAAGCTAAAGCACTTCAAGAAAAAGTATATATCGAATATGACAAAGTGAGAGCAGATAGTTGGGATAGACGTAATATGCGTGTTGAATTTAATCCTAATAAATTAACGTATGATGAAATGCTTTGGTTAAAACGCAATGTAATTAGCTACATGGAAGATGATGGATTTACAAGATTAGATTTGGCTTTCGATTTTGAAGAAGATTTAAGCGATTATTACACAATGACTGATAAAGCAGTTAAGAAAACTATATTTTATGGGCGTAATGGTAAACCAGAAACAAAATATTTTGGTGTACGTGATAGTGATAGATTCATTCGAATTTATAATAAAAAGCAAGAACGCAAAGATAATGCCGATATTGAAATTAATTCAGAACACTTATGGCGTGTAGAAATTGAGCTTAAAAGAAATATGGTTGATATGTGGAATAGCTGTTTTGATGATTTGCATATATTAAAACCTAATTGGACTGTACTAGAAAAAATAAAAGAGCAAGCAATGGTTTATATGTTAATTCATGAAGAAGATACATGGGGAAAACTTGAACGACATGCTAAATATAAATATAAAAACTTAATTAAAGAAATATCGCCAGTTGATTTAACTGAATTAATGAAATCGACTTTAAGAGAAAATGAAAAACAATTACAGAAACAAATTACTTTTTGGCAAAATGATTTTAGAATTTAAAATAATTTGGAGTGGTTGTTATGCTTTTTTCAGAAAGAAATTATGAACACGCAATATATAAAAAAATTGCTAGTAATATAATGAATTGTGCGGTAATTGCATGGATATTACTATTCATTTTGAATTCGATGTTTGATTGGACGTTTTTAGATTATATAAATACCTTTGTTAAAATTATATTTATAATTGGATTAATTATTGGTAGTATTCCAGACTTTTTAGAAAAAGATGGTAAAGGTATATTTTGGGATATTGTAATTATCCTAATTTTGATTTTTATATTATTTATACTTTGAATTTGAGTACATTAAATTTTATACACGAAGTGATCATAAAATTTAAAAACGAATGTGCGACCACCATTTTTGGTCGCTTGGGTTTAACGGTTTTGAACTATGAGTGGCTAGCATTTAAGCCACTCATTTTTTGCGTTAGCAAAAACATAAGGGGTATGGGGATATCCCCATCAAGCCGGTATTTTTAGAACGAAGTGGCTATAATATACGACGCTTGCCAAACCACATAATTACTTGATAAAATCTGGCTTACCCTGTAAGCTAGATTTATATTAAGTAATTTCTTTCGAAGAAAGCGTGGTGGGATTTGATGAGCGAACAAAATAACTTTGTGGCTAGCGACAAAACTGTTGGGCGAAACCAAAAACCCAACCGTAAGGAGCCGAAACAAATTAGTTTTCGTGTGAGCGAATCTGAATATTTAAAGTTAAGGCAATCTGCCGATACTTTAAATATGAGTGTGCCTAATTTCGTTAAGAAAAAGGCACAGGGTAGTCGATTGGTCGCACCTAAATTTGATAAAGAAACGCGACAATCGATAGCCAAAGATTTAAGTAAGTTAGGTGCAAATGCCAATCAGATTGCTAAATATTGTAATCAACATCAATATGACGCACCTAACTATCCAGCGTTAGAACGTAATATCAGTGAGTTACGTGAAAGGCTTGATGAGATATGGCAACAACTAAATTAGGTAATACCAAATCGGCAAGTCGAGCAATCAATTACGCAGAAAAGCGAGCAGAAGAAAAGAGTGGCTTAAATTGTGATATAGATTATGCGAAATCATCGTTTAAGCAAACTAGGGCGTTATATGGCAAAGAAAACGGTATTCAAGCTCATACAGTTATACAGTCATTCAAGCCTGGCGAAGTAACACCAGAACAATGTAATCAACTTGGCTTAGAACTAGCCGAAAAGATTGTACCTAATCATCAAGTGGCAATCTATACGCATACAGATAAAGAGCATGTACACAATCATATTGTAATTAATTCAATTGACCTTGAAACAGGACGCAAATATCAAAGTAATAAACAACAAAGAGATTTGGTTAAACAAGCCAATGACGATATTTGTCGAGAACATGGTTTGAGTGTGCCAGAACGAGATACGGCGAAATTGAGATACACACAAGCCGAAAAATCATTGATAGAGAAAGACCAATATTCTTGGAAAGATGATTTGAGAGAAAAAATAGAACATGCGAAAGAACATACAAGCGATTTTAAGAGCTTTTCAGAGTATTTAAAGGAATCAGGTATAGAATTTAAGGTAAGGGGCAAAAACGTCTCATATAAGCCGGAAAACGTAAATAAATGGGTACGTGGCAAAACCCTTGGACAAGATTACGATAAGGGGGCGTTAGAATATGAGTTTGAAAGACGAGAGAGAGAAGAAAAAGAATCAGAGCGAGACCCAGTCGCAGAGTACACAGACCAATTCGAAGTCGATTGGGACGCAGTCGAACACAACGCAGAGCAACTTAGAAAGACAAGAAATCGAAGAATTGAAAAAACAAAACAAGCTCATCATCAAGTATCTAACAGAGATTCAAGAGAATCAGAACGCACGAGAGAAAGACCAAAAGGAAATCACATCGAAATTGACAGGGGCGACGAAGGATTTTCGAGATAATGGCGTAAAGACACATAATGCTTTTATAAATATACTCAAAGAGAAATTAGATAAAGTCGATACAGATGAGTTAGCCAATATTATAGGCAGAGATATTTATAAGGTGCGTGATGAAAACGAACGAATGCTACAAGAAGTGCGATCATCACATGAAGAGTATCAAAAAAGAATTAAACTCATGTATCGTGGATTTGGAGCAATGTTATTAGTATTTATGCTATTTGCGTTAGTAATGACTATTGGCAGTGACTTTATGGACTTTATACACATAGATATATTACAAAAAGCAATAGCAAGCAAAATTAAAGCGTCTGAGGGCTTTATGACATTTATTTGGTATATTGCTTATGGATTACCTTATATTGTTGCGATAGGTGGTTTTATTTATCTTTATGAATGGATTAGAAAAAAATTCGAAGTCTTTTTCTAAGGATAAGCACGCTATTATGCCGAGAAAATCTATTTGTCGATGAGAGCCCTTAATTAGACTAAAAGCGCCAGCGGTCGGATAGCGTCAGCTATCAAATCGACCGATGGACAGTTTTAGGATTATTAAGGAGCGCAGAATCGTCGACAAATAGAGGAATTGGAATAATGCAATAAAATATAAAGATAAGGTAAATTATGTTATTAATGGCTCTAAACAATTTTTAAATAAACAAATCAGGTATAGGAGGTGTAATTTATGTTTAAGAAGTTTTTTACAATTAGTGTTGTTTTATTTGCAATTGATATGCTTTCGGTTGTATTTAAAGATTTGTTTTTACTTGGAGAAAAGACAACGACAATGAATGGATTTGTATTGTTTTTAACAATACTGTTTACTATCTCTATGATTGTAACAACATTTTTTTATTTTATTAGTAAAAAAAATCATAATACTGAAGAGTATAAAGGATTATATTTTACTGTTTTAATTTCTCTTCCGTTTGTATGGTTAATAGTTGGACATATTATAACTTCGCCTCTTCCATATATATTAAAATAGATATATATAACTATTTTGCTTTTAATTGCAAAATTTATAGAAAAATGAATTTGAGAAAAGAAGTTAAGGATAATGTTTAGATAAAAAAGACTTGATCAAATTAGACCAAGCCTTTTGATAGTGTTATATTAATAGCAAAATAAAAAAAGAAGTCGCCCACTCCCCGACCAAAGTTTGTGGAACGACAAATCCAAATATACTTAACTATGCTATTTGTTAATTTTGTATAATTAGATATTAAACGATATTTGATTATACTTCAACATTTACATTTGACGTTTGGTTGGACGACTTCTTAAAACAAATTAAGGAG
>NC_019961.1:0-4946 GCF_000242335.1 Prevotella dentalis DSM 3688 | reverse complement strand
GTGGGATTTAATGAGCGAACAAAACAACTTTGTGGCTAGCGATAAAACTGTTGGGAAAAACCATAAACCCAACCGTAAAGAGCCGAAACAAATTAGTTTTCGTGTGAGCGAATCCGAATATTTAAAGTTAAAGCAGTCAGCTGAAACTTTAAATATGAGTGTGCCTGCTTTCGTTAAGAAAAAGGCACAAGGCAGTCGATTGGTCGCACCTAAATTTGATAAAGAAACGCGACAATCGATTGCCAAAGATTTAAGTATGTTGGGGGCAAATGTGAATCAGATTGCTAAATACTGTAATCAACATCAACATGAAGCACCGAATTATGATGGCTTGGAATATAATATCAAAGCAGTACGTGAAAGGTTAGATGAAATATGGAAAAGTCTAAATTAAGGATTTTATTGTACGGTATTTGGTATTTTATTGTGTTTTTAATATTAATGGCTATTTTATTCTTAGATTTTGATTTTAGTAACAATTTATGGTTTTTCATACCTTACTTAATTGTTTGTACTTTGGTTGGACCATTAATAAATAAAATAGCACCTAAACAGAAACGAAGTGATGATGATGGCAACAACTAAATTAGGTAATACCAAATCGGCAAGTAGAGCAATCAATTATGCAGAAAAGCGAGCAGAAGAAAAAAGTGGCTTAAATTGTGATGTAGATTATGCTAAATCGGCATTTAAACAAACTAGGGCTTTGTACGGTAAAGAAAATGGTGTTCAAGCACATACGGTAATACAATCTTTTAAACCGGGTGAAGTTACGCCAGAACAATGTAATCAATTAGGTTTGGAACTCGCAGAAAAGATTGCACCTAATCATCAAGTAGCAATCTATACACATACAGATAGAGAACATGTACACAATCATATTGTGATTAATTCAATTGACTTAGAAACAGGAAAAAAATACCAAAGTAATAAACAACAACGAGATTTTATTAAACAAACCAATGATGATATTTGTCGAGAACATGGTTTGAGTGTGCCAGAACGAAATACGGCAAAATTGAGATATACACAAGCTGAAAAATCATTAATAGAGAAAGACCAATATTCTTGGAAAGATGATTTAAGAGAAAAAATTGAAATTGCGAAAGGACATACAAGCGATTTTAAGAGCTTTTCAGAGCATTTAGAGAAATTAGGTATTGAATTTAAAGTTAGAGGCAAAAATGTCTCGTATAAGTCTGAAAATGTAAATAAATGGGTGCGTGGCAAAACACTTGGCGAAGATTATGACAAGGGGGCGTTAGAATATGAGTTTGAAAGACGAGAAAGAGAAGAAGAACGAGAATCAGAACAAGACCCAGTCGCAGCGTACACAGAACAATTCGACGTCGACTGGGACGCCGTCGAACATAACGCAGAGCAACTTAGAAAGACAAGAATTAGACGAACTGAAAAAACAAAACAAGCTCATCATCAAATATCTGACAGAGATACAAGAGAACCAGAACGCACGAGAAAACGAACAAAAACAACTCAGATCGAATTTGACAGAGGCGACGAAGGATTTTCGAGATAGTGCAATCAAGACACATAATGACTTTATAGATATACTCAAAAAGAAATTAGATAAAGTGGAAACAGACGAATTAGCTAACATCATAGGTAGAGATATTTATAAAGTGCGTGATGAAAATAAACGTATGTTGCAAGAAGTAAGAGCGTCACATGAACATTATAAAAAAAGACAAAAGCAATTATTTACAGGTATTGGAACAATGTTGTTAGTATTTATGCTTTTTGCATTAGTAATGACTATAGGTAGTGACTTCATGGATTTTATACATGTCGATATACTTCAAAAAGCCATAGCGAGTAAATTAAAAGCGTCTGAGGGCTTTATGACGTTGGTTTGGTATATTGCTTATGGATTACCTTATATTCTTGCAATAAGTGGGTTTATTTATCTTTATGAGTGGATTAGAAAGAAATTCGAAGTCTTTTTATAATTATGAGGACGCAATTATGCCGAGAAAATCTATTTGTCGATGAGAGCCCTTAATTAGACTAAAAGCGCCAGCGGTCGGATAGCGTCAGCTATCAAATCGACCGATGGACAGCTTTAGGATTATTAAGGAGCGCAGCATCGTCGACAAATAGAGGAATTGGAATAATGCAAAAAACTAAGTTGATTTTAATTAAAAAATTTACATTTTAAATAAAAACTGATATATTTAAATAAAAGAAAGGTGTTTTATTTAATGAATTCGGATAAAAAAACAGTAACTATAAGATTATCACCTAAGGAAATTGAGACATTGAACAGGATAAAAAATAAATATGGTATTTCTAATTCTTTACAAGTAGAGACACTGATAAAAAAATATGCAAAGCAAGAATATGGTTCATATTGATATAGAAAGGGGATATTTATGAGATTTTTCAGTAATATTTATGCTATAGTTTATTTCTTTTTGTTGTCTTTAGTTGTTTATTTTATATTTGAATTTACAAATTATAGATGGTTCGTTGGGAACGGATTCATAATATGGTTAATCTTTGTTATAATTTCATTGTTCATAATTTTTATGAATATTTTATATAAAAACAATAAAAAGGGTGAGAACAATGAAAAAGTCGATTCAAAAAACAGGTAAAGTTTTATTAGCTACAAGTATTGTGTTGACAACATTTTCAGTAGGGTCTATTGGTTTTAATCATGATAACCAAGCCCAAGCAAAAGGACACGAGAATCCAACAAATCCAAAGCCACCTAAAAATTCTAAAATAAAAACAGTTAAAGCCCATTATTCTAAAAAACAAGTTAAAAAAATCAATGATAAATTATCGACACCTAGTGGTGGTGTTGCAACAGCATTTAATTACTTTTTAGATACTACTACAAGTATCGTTGCGCCAGAATTGGGAGCATCTAAAACAGCTGTAGATATTGGTAGCGCCCAATGGAAAAAAACATATGCTAAACATTTTAAAGCAGCAGCTAAAAAGGGAACTGGATTGACAATCACATATAAAGTAGATGTTAAAAATAGAACACTTGAAGGAGTTAGTTTTAGTTCTTAGTTTTAAGTAAAAAAGCCCTTAGTAAAAGGGCTTTTTTACTACTAATTATTTGTTGAAAGAAGAGATAAAATATGAAAAAATTAGCGGTATTTTTTTTAAGTTTGATATTTGTATTGAGTGCATGTAACTCAAATAATTCGAAAGAAAGAATAACAAAAGAGAATATTAAAATAGATCCAAAAGATAGCCATTATGTTATTAAAGAAAATAGTGAGAATAAACCTCAAAAAATCAAAGTATATAAAATAAACAAAGATGGGAAAGAAGATATAACGAATAATGGAGTTACTAAAAAAGAAAATAATCATATAGAGTGGAGAGGAACTCCAGATAAGTATAAAGATATTAAATCACTTTTAGGAGATACAATTCAGTATAAAGTTTATTTTAAAGATAAAGATTCAAAACAAAAAGAATTGAATATTGAATATAAATAAAGAATAAATTTCAGTTAGACCAATTCTTGTGATAATGCTATATTAATAAAAAAATAAAAAGAAGTCGCCCACGCCCTGACCAAAGTTTGTGTGCGACAACCATTCAAAAATTAAAACATTAGTTGTTTTTTATGATTTTGTATATTTAGATATTAAACGATATTTGAATATACATCAAGATATATATTTGGATGGGCGACTTCTTGAAAATAATTTAAGGAGTCGATTTTTTATGACTAAAGAAAATCATTCAAATTACTTACAAAACAAGGGTTCAGATAAATTTTCTAAAACCGGCTACTCTAATAGCCGGTTAAACCGACATACTATGTACACCCCCGAACCAAAAATAAGTTTTGACGCTATGACAATTGTTGGAAATCTTAATAAAAATAATGCTCAAAAACTATCTGAATTTATGAGTGTTGAGCCACAAATTAGACTTTGGGATATACTTCAAACAAAATTTAAAGCTAAAGCACTTCAAGAAAAAGTCTATATTGAATATGACAAAGTAAAAGCAGATACATGGGATAGACGTAATATGCGTGTTGAATTTAATCCGAATAAACTTACGCATGAAGAAATGCTTTGGTTAAAACAAAATATTATCGACTACATGGAAGATTACGGATTTACAAGATTAGACTTAGCTTTTGATTTTGAAGATGATTTGAACGATTACTATGCAATGACTGATAAAGCAGTTAAGAAAACTATTTTTTATGGTCGTAATGGTAAACCAGAAACGAAATACTTCGGCGTTCGTGATAGTGATAGATTTATTAGAATTTATAACAAAAAACAAGAACGTAAAGATAATGCAGATGTTGAAATTAGTTCAGAGCATTTATGGCGTGTAGAAATTGAACTTAAAAGAAATATGGTTGATTACTGGAATGATTGTTTTAGTGATTTACATATATTACAACCAGATTGGAAAATCATTAAACGTATTTCCGATAGAGCAATGGTTTTTATGCTATTAAACGAGGAAGAAGAATGGGGAAAATTAGAAAGACGAACTAAAAATAAATATAAGCAATTAATTAAAGAAATATCTCCTATTGATTTAACTGATTTAATGAAATTGACTTTAAGAGAAAACGAAAAACAATTGCAAAAGCAAATTGATTTTTGGCTTTCCGATTTTAAGATTTTTAAGTGAATTAAATTTTAGGTCACGTGAGTGATCTTAAATTTAAGAACGATTAAGCAACCACATTTTTGGTTGCTGGGGTTTTGAATTTGAATTTGGTTTTGAACTATGAGTGGCTAGCATTTAGCCACTCATTTTTTGCGTTAGCAAAAACATAAGGGGAATGGGGATATCCCCATCAAGCCGGTATATTCAGAACGAAGTGGCTAGAATATACGACGCTTGCCAAACCACATAATTACTTGATAAAATCTGGCTTACCCTGTAAGCTAGATTTATATTAAGTAATTTCTTTCGAAGAAAGCGTG
>NC_019968.1:0-1450390 GCF_000242335.1 Prevotella dentalis DSM 3688 | reverse complement strand
CAAAGTTTTCCGGCCCACACAAATGATGCCGAAAAGCCCGTAAAGGCCGTTCGGCATCTAACTTGCTTAGTGTGGGAAGATTAGGGACGGCTTGGGCAAAACGTTAAAAAAACACAACTTTCACCCGTCCGCGCGGCCGTCCACGGCGTGCCCGCCTGGGCATTTACCTGTTCTTGCGCCCGAAGAGCGAGAAGTGCACGTAGCGCGACGGATGGGCCTTGAGGTTGACCAGCAACGAGTCGGCGCTCTGCATCGTGGCGTTGAGGTTGTTGTAGAGGGCGGGGTCGTTCATGAGCAGACCCAGTGTTCCCTCGCCGCTGTTGAGACGGTCGGTGATGCTCTGCACGTTGGCCAGCGTCCGGTCCACCTTGGCCATGGTGCCCTGCACGTCGACGGCGGCCAGGTTTTCCGTCAGGCGCGAGGTGTTGTCGAGCGTTGTCCCGGCCTTGGCCAGGGCCGCGTCGGCCTTGTTCATCAGGCCCGGCATGCGGGCATTGAGCCCGGCCATGAGGGTGTTGAGGCTGCGCGTGGTGGTGGTGAGGTTGCCCGAGATGGTCTCTACATTGTGCAGCGACCGGGCCAGGGCGGGGTCGGCCAGCAGCGCGTTGACGCTGGCCAGTATGCTGTCCAGCTTGGGTAGCATCTGCTGCACGGTGGGCATCAGGGCGCCGATGGAGCCCATGAGGCCGCCGTTGATGGCTCCCACCAGCGTGTCGCCCGGCTCCACGCGGTCGCGCGGGTTGTTGGCCAGCAGCAGGTTCATCTTGACATTGCCCATGAGGTCGCTCACAATCTCGGCCGAGGAGCCGCGGGGGATGCGCAGGTTGTTGTCCACATCGAAGCGGACCACCACCTCGCCGTTGCCCTCGTAGTCGTAGTCGATGCCCTTGACCACGCCCACTTGGTAGCCGTCGGCATAGATGGGGTTGGAAGCCGACAGGCCGCTGATGTCGCGGAACTTGATGAAATAGGAGCTGTCGTTGGAGAACAGCGACATGCCCTTCAGGAAATTGAGCCCGAAGAACAGCAAAACGATGCCGACAATGGCGACTATCGCAATCTTGACTTCTTTGGTAAAAAACTTCATAATCTGCTCTTTTGGCTACCGGTTGGCCTTGAACTCGCGGATGCCTTGGTTCACATCCATCTTCTTTCCGTTCTTGAAGGCGATGATGAAACACTCGGGAAACTTCTCGAGTATCTGCTTGCGCAAGCGGTAGATCTCGTTATAATTGTTGCTGGCACCGTAGGTATACTTGCGGACGCCTCCCTCCTCGAAGCACTCGCAGCCGTCGAGTCCCTTGAGACGCTTGTCGCCGGGAGCCAGGTGTGCGGTGCAGGAGAGTATCTGTATCTTGAAAACCGGACGGGCTTCATCGGGCTTGGACGCCGGCACAGCCGCACGCACCGGGGCCGGGCGGGGGCTCGTGGGGGCCGGTTGCGGCCTGGAGGGAGCCTGGCGGGCCGGGGCGGGCAGCACGGCGGGCACGTCGACCACCTGCCCCGACCGGTCGGCATCGCTGCTGCGATAGGGCACAGTGATGTTGTCGTCGTACTTGTTCTTGTAGAGAATGAAAGCGTTGTACATGCCCTTGGCGTAGAGCGGCAGGGCGGCGTCCGAGTTGAGGAACTCCTCTTCGTCAGGAGTGGAGATGAAACCCAGCTCCAGCAGTGCGGAGGGCATGGAGGTGAGGCGCAGCACGGCCAGGTTGTTCTGGTGCGAACCGCCGTCCTGACGGCCCGTGGCACGGCACACCTCGCGCTGCATCAGCCGCGAGAGCTCCACGCTGCGCTCGCGGTTTTTGTCGGCAATGAACTCGAACATGATGTCGCTCTCGGCCGAACTGGCATCGAAGCCGCGGTAAACCGTCTTGTAGTCTTTCTCCATAAAGATGACGGAATTCTCGCGTTTGGCCACATCGAGATTCTCGCGCAGACCCTTGTCGCCCGTGCGCTCGCCGCGCCCCAGCGTGTAGCTCTGGAAGCCGTGGGCGGTATGGATGCCGTCGAGGGCGTTGATGTGGATGGAGATAAAGAGGTCGGCCTTGTTGCGGTTGGCTATCCCGGCCCGTTCGTGCAGGGGGATGAAGACATCGGTCTTGCGGGTGTAGACCACACGCACGTCGGGACAATTGGCCTCGACCATCTGGCCCAGGGCCAGCGCATACTTGAGGGTGAGGTCTTTTTCCTTGGAAAAGGCACCCGGCGCTCCATGGTCGTTGCCACCGTGGCCGGCATCGATAACCAGCGTGAAACGAGGGCTGGCGGCACGGGCCATAAGGGTGAAAGCCACGAGGGCAAGGAGTGGAAATACCTTTTTCAGCATATCAGTTACGCAACTCTAAAATGGGCCCTGCATACGCCGAAAGGGCCAAATGTTTTGCAAAATTAGTGAAAATCGGGGGGAAAACCTAAAGAGGGCTTTCCGTTTTATCATTTATTAAATGTAATTCTACGCCCGCTCCCCGGCAGTCGGCCCCCATGGGCGGGTTGAGTTTGGTCAGATTGATGTCGAGACGGGCAATGGACGGCCACGCGTGCATGAGACGGCGGCCGATGCGCGCCGCCACATGCTCGACCAGACGGGAGGGCACTTGCATCTCGGCGGCCGTGATCCGATAGACCTCGCCGTAGTTCACGGTGTCGGCCACATCGTCGGTTTCCATGGCCCGCGACACGTCAACGTGGAGACAAAGGTCCACTTCGTAGTCGTTGCCCGTGAGGCGTTCCTGCGCCTCCACACCGTGGCGGGCATGGAAGCGCAGGCCCCGCAGGTGAATGGCACTGTGTTGAAGACGCATCATCCGCAGCGGCTGGCACCGCAGTTGGTGCAGATGAGACATCCCTCCTGATAGACCAACGTCTCCTGTCCACAGACCGGACACTTCTGTCCGTTGGCCTTGGTGCCGTCCACGATATACTTCTTCAGGGCACGTTCAACGCCATTTTTCCAAGTGTTGATGCTCTCGTCCTTGAGCTGAAGAGAGCTCACCAGCTTGATAACATGGTCTATAGGCATGCGGTAGCGCAGTACGCCGGAGATAAGTTTAGCATAGTTCCAGTACTCGGGATTGAACTTCTCGCTCAGCCCTTCCACGGTGGTCTTGTAGCCTCTCTTGTTTTCAAACTGGAAGTCGTAGCGGTGGCTGCCGTCCTCATTGGTCTGTTTGATGACCTTTCCCTTGACTACTGTCTTGGGCAACACGATGCCTTCGTCGTCGTCCTGCAGGCCCGTGAAGATCTCATAAGGGTAGCCATCGAGCAGCCCTACAAAGGCCACCCACTTCTCTTTATTGTTCTGAAAGCGCACCACATCGCAGTCGAGTTCCTTCGGGCGCGTCTCCTGCACGAGCGGACGAGTGAACGAAGCGGCCGTGATGGGCTCGGGAGTCTCCTGGTGTTCTTTCTCTTTCTTCTTGTCTTTCTTCGATACTGCAATCATCACGCCCGAGCGGCTGCCATCGCGATAAATGGTGCAACCCTTGCATCCGGAACGCCAGGCTTCGACGTAGAGCTTGTTGACGAGGGCCTCGTCTACGTGGTTTGGCAGGTTGACGGTGACCGAAATGCTGTGGTCAACCCACTTCTGAATGGCACCCTGCATACGTACTTTCATCAGCCAATCCACGTCGTTGGCAGTGGCTTTATAATAAGGAGAGCGAGCCACGAGCTGGTCGATCTCGTCCTGGGAGTATTTCTTGGTGGCATCAATGCCGTTGACCTGCATCCAGGTGAGGAACTTTTGGTGGTAGACAATGTACTCCTCGAAAGAGTCGCCAACCTCGTCTACAAAGTCGACATGCACGTCGGTGTCGCCGGGGTTCACCTTGCGGCGGCGCTTGTAAACGGGCATGAACACCGGCTCGATGCCGCTGGTGGTCTGCGTCATGAGCGAGGTAGTGCCGGTAGGAGCAATGGTAAGACAGGCGATGTTGCGGCGGCCATGCTTCAGCATGTCGTCGTAGAGCTGGGGATCAGCCTCTCGCAGACGGTTGATGAAAGGGTTGTTTTTCTCACGTTCGGCATCGAACACCTCGAAAGCACCGCGTTCTTCGGCCAGTGTAACCGAAGAACGGTAGGCATTGATGGCCAGACTCTTGTGCACTTCCACCGAAAAATCGGTAGCCTCCTGCGTGCCGTAGCGCAGCCCCATGGCGGCAACCATGTCGCCCTCGGCCGTGATGCCCACGCCCGTGCGGCGGCCCATGCCGCTCTTGCGCTTGATTTTCTCCCAAAGATGGTACTCTGTACGCTTCACCTCATCGCTCTGCGGGTCGAGCTTTATCTTCTCCATGATGAGGTCTATTTTCTCCATTTCGAGGTCTACAATGTCGTCCATGATGCGCTGTGCAAGCTGTACATGCCGGGCGAACTTGGCGAAATCGAATGTGGCCTCACTGGTGAACGGCTTGTCTACATAGCTGTAAAGGTTGAGGCAGAGCAGCCGACAGCTGTCATAAGGACACAGGGGAATCTCTCCGCAAGGGTTGGTACTCACCGTGCGGAAGCCGAGATCGGCATAGCAGTCAGGGATGCTCTCGCGCAGAATGGTGTCCCAAAAGAGCACGCCGGGCTCGGCGCTCTTCCAGGCATTGTGCACTATTTTATCCCACAACTGGCGGGCAGCGATCTCCTTGCGCACCTTGGGGGAGGCTGCATCGATGGGAAATTGCTGCACGTAGGGCTTGTCCTCGACAACGGCCTGCATGAAAGCATCGTCTATTTTGACGCTGACATTGGCACCCGTCACCTTGCCCTCGGTCATCTTGGCATCGATAAAGGCCTCCGAATCCGGGTGCTTGATGCTCACCGAGAGCATGAGAGCGCCCCGCCGTCCGTCCTGCGCCACCTCGCGTGTGGAGTTGCTGTACCGCTCCATGAACGGCACCAGGCCCGTCGATGTGAGGGCCGAATTGTTGACCGGACTGCCTTTCGGCCGGATGTGGCTCAGGTCGTGGCCCACACCTCCACGGCGTTTCATGAGCTGCACCTGCTCCTCGTCTATCTTCAAGATGGCGCCATAGCTGTCGGCATCACCGTCCAAACCAATCACGAAACAGTTGCTCAACGAGGCCACCTGATGGTTGTTGCCAATGCCGGTCATGGGACTTCCGGCCGGCACGACATAGCGGAAGTGGTCGAGTAAATCGAATATTTGCTGCGCGTCCAAGGGGTTCTTGTACTTCTTTTCCATGCGCGCTATCTCGTTAGCAATGCGCCAGTGCATGTCCTCAGGCGACTTCTCGTAGATTGTGCCGAAGCTGTCCTTCATGGCATATTTGTTCACCCACACCCGGGCAGCCAGCTCGTCACCTCCAAAATACTTCAATGAGGCCTCGAAAGCCTCATCGTAAGAATATGTCTTTGGTTCTTCCTTCATGTATGTTGCTGTATTTATTTTTAATGAATTAGCGTTGCAAAGCTACAAAACTTTTATGATAACGGGACAACATTACCGATATATTTGCCTGAAAAGTTGCCCCGTTTAGGATATTTTGGCTAACTTTGCATCAACAAAATTCACCAAAATGAGAAGCGTTCTACAACGTAAAACGATTAGAAAATACACCCAGCAAGAGGTTTCCAACGATTTGCTCAACCAATTGCTTGAGGCTTCCCTCCACACGCCCACGATGGGCAACCTACAGCTCTACAGCGTGGTGGTGACCCGTGAGGCGGCCATGAAAGAGAAGTTGGCCCCGGCACACTTCAACCAGCCCATGGTAACAGCGGCACCGGTAGTGCTCACTTTCTGCGCCGACTTCCGACGCACGTCGCTTTGGGCCGAGCAGCGCAAGGCACAACCAGGCTATGACAACTTCCTGAGTTTCATGAATGCGGCCACCGACACCTTATTATATTGTCAGACATTCTGCAATCTGGCCGAGGTCGAAGGGCTGGGCACCTGCTTCCTGGGCACCACCGTCTACATGCCGCAACTCATTATCGACACCCTCAGACTGCCGCGATTGGTATTCCCCGTGGCCACCATCACCTTAGGTTGGCCCGACGAAACCCCTCCCCAAAGCGACCGGCTGCCCCTGCGTGCAATCGTTCATGAAGAGACCTACAAGGACTATACGCCCCAGCGTATCGACGATTGCTACGGGGCCAAAGAGGCCTTGCCCGAGAACCAACACTTTGTGGAAATCAACCAAAAGGAGACTTTGGCCCAAGTGTTTACCGACATCCGCTACACGCGCAAGGACAACGAAGCCATGTCGCAAGGCATGCTGGACGCACTGAAAAGCCAGGGATTCCTTTAACCCTCCGCCGGGCTGCCGCCATCGGAAAGCCGTGGCTGCCCATGGATAACCATCAATTAACAACATCAACAATGAGTGTTGACATCATAAGCGTGGAGACCCGCGCCCAACTCAAGACTTTTATCCAATTCCGTTACGACCTGTACCGCGGCTGCAACAATGCCGTTCCGTTCCTCTTCGGCGAGGAAATGAACACGCTGCGCAAGGACAAGAATCCGGCGTTCGACTCCTGCGAGGCCAAGTATTTCCTGGCCATGCGCGAGGGAAAGGTGGTTGGACGCGTGGCCGGCATCATCAGCCACAGGGCCAATCAGCAGTGGGGCCGCCGGCGTGTGCGCTTTGGATGGCTCGACTTTGTGGACGACATGGAGGTGTCACAAGCCCTTATTCTGGCCGTGGAACAGTGGGGAGCCAGCAAGGGCATGACCGAAATCGGAGGCCCGCTAGGCTTTGAAGACATGGACCGCGAGGGCATGCTCGTCGAGGGTTTCGACCGTCTCTCCACCATGTACATCAATTACAACTACGACTACTACCCCCGCCACATGGAGCAAATGGGGTTTGCCAAGGAGAACGATTGGGTGGAATTTCACATCCAGGTGCCGAAAGTGACACCACCCAAGTTTGCCAAAACAGCTGAGTTCATCGAGAAACGGTACAACCTGCAGGTGCGCAAGTACAACCGACACGACTTCATCCACGGAGGCAAAGGCCACGAACTGTTCCGCATTCTCAACCTTACCTATAAAGATTTGTATGGGTTTGCCCAGCTCTCCGAGCGGCAGATAGTCAAACTTGTGAACGATTACATCAAGCTGGCCGACCTGAATCTGGTGACCTGCGTGGTGGATGCCAACCACGACGACCGCATGGTGGCGTTCGGTGTCTCGTTCCCTTCGTTCTCGCGGGCCCTGCAAAAGACCCGTGACGGCCGGTTGCTGCCCCTTGGATGGTGGCACATGCTCCGCATCCTGAAGTGGCACAAGACCGACACCGTCGACCTGTTGCTCATCGGTGTACTGCCCGAATACCGGGCCAAGGGCGCCAATGCACTCATCTTCAACGACCTCATCGACTGGTATCGACGCTACGGATTCAAGTGGGCCGAAGCCATGCCGCAGATGGAAACCAACACGGGCGTGCTCAGCCAATGGCAGTATCTGGATGCCGAACAGCACCGCCGGCACCGCTGCTACAATAAAGACATAGCCGCGAAATAGAGCCGCGACACAGGCTCTGCCCGGCCTTTAAACAATCATTATTAATTAGGATGGCATGAATCGGAGGGTTACCGTACCTTTGCAGGCGCGTAACAAGAACTCGATTGAGACCCATCATGCTGAGACCTTTCCTTTTTTTGTACGGCCTAAGTCTCGCCGTACCTGCCTTTGCAGAGACTGCCGACTCCGTGAGAATCGGCGAAGACCTTAACGAAGTGTCCGTCATCGGATTCAAGCAAGACCGCGAATCCGTCTCCCCCATTTCCCAGACATCCATCGGCAGCCGGTTCATCCAGGCCAACGAACTGCAGGATCTGCGCGACCTGAGCTCGATGATGGCCAACTTCTACATGCCCGACTACGGCTCGCGACAGTCTTCTCCCATCTACATCCGCGGCATCGGCTCCAAAATCAACGCGCCCAGCGTGGGCGTCTACGTGGACGGCATGCCCAGCTTCAACCGCTCCGTGCTCGACATTGACCTCTTCGGCGTGAGCAAGATAGAGGTGCTGCGCGGCCCCCAGGGCACGCTCTTCGGCCGCAATTCCACGGCCGGCCTCATCAACATCTACACCCACTCGCCGCTGGATTACCAGAACACCACGGCCAAAATAACCTATGGAACCTACAACGACTTGCAGGTGGCCGCCTCCACCTACAACAAGCTCTGCCGCAGCCTCGGCCTGTCCATAGCGGGCAATTACCACCACAACGACGGCTACATCCGCAACATTTACCTGAACAGCAAAGCCAACAAGACCGACAACGGAACCGTCAGACTGGGGCTGGCCTGGAAGCCCACGCAGAACTGGCTCATGCGCTACACCTTCAGTTTTGACCGCACCGTCCAGAAAGGCTACCCCTACGCCATCTACGACGAAAAGGCCGGGGCACTGGGCCGGGTGAGCTACGACCGCGAGTCGGGCTACAAACGCACGGTCGTCAGCACAGGCATGAACTGGCAATATGAGGGCCGACGCGCACGCTTCAGCAGCCAGACCTCATTCCAGCACAGCCATGACAAGATGGCCACAGACCAAGACTATACCAATCAAAACCAACTTTATGCCGTCATGCCACTCCACCAGAACATGGTGAGCCAAGAGTTCACGCTGCGCTCCAAGGGCGGCATGCGGTACCAATGGATTGCCGGAGCTTTCGGCTTCTACCAGAAAGAGGACTACACCACGCTCATCGACTACGTGGCGCGCAAGCAAACTCTCGGGCTGGTCAACGGACTGCCCACCAGCGGCATTGCCGCATACCATGTCTCTACCCTTGACATCTACCGGGGGCTTTCGGCTTCCGTCGGTCTGCGTTACGATTACGAAGACGCCAAAATAAACAACGAAAACTGGCTGGCACCCCTTGGCAACACCGCCGACCACAAGCAGACCGGTACTTTCAGCGGGCACAGCCACTCGTCGCAATTCACGCCAAAGTTCACGCTGAACTATCTCTTCGCCCCCGAGCAAATCGCCTACGCCACGGTGGCCCGGGGCTTTAAGGCCGGTGGCTTCAACAGTGTCATCGAGACCGAAGCCGACCGTTCCTACGATCCTGAATACACCTGGAACTACGAGCTGGGCACCAAACTGGCTTTTCCGGGCGGCCGTGTCTCTGTCGAGGCCAGCCTTTTCTACGTGGACTGGAAGCACCAGCAACTCCCCATCACCTTTCCCGGCAAGGGAAACGTGGTGCGCAACGTGGGCCACAGCAACAGCAAGGGCTTCGAGCTGACACTCCACGCCAACCCCGCCAAGGGCCTCTTGCTACAGGCCAACTACGGCTACACCTACGCCCAGATGCTCAACGGCAACATGGGCACCCAGGACTACACGGGCAACATGCTGCCCATGGTACCCCGCCACACCCTGTCTCTCGACGCCGGCTACACCCTGTGGAACCCCCTCCGCGGGCTCAACAAGCTGAGTTTCCACGCCAACCTCACCGGCACGGGCCCCATCTACTGGCGCGAGGACAATGCCATGAAGCAACCTTTCTACGCCCTGCTCAACCTGAAAGCCGCCATGACCAAGGGCCGTTTCACCTGGGAGCTGTGGACCAAAAACACCACGGACACGAAGTATATGGCCTACTACTTCGTATCCGTGCAGAAGATGGGGCAGCAAGGTCGCCCCTTTATGGCCGGCACCTCGCTGGTCTACAACCTGAAGTAGACCCGAAGTGCCGGCCCGCTTTCCGTTTTATTCCACCACAATGGGCTTGTACTTCGGCACAAGTGTCTTCATCACCACCCAGCCCACGAGGTAGGCCACGGCACAGATGCAGAAGATAATCATGTAGCCGGCCGGCTTCCCGTCGAAGCCCATGAAGCGGAACGCCTCACCCTGCCCCTCGGCATAGGTGAAGAGCATGCCCGAACCTTTGTTGATGAGGAACGAACCCAGGCCGCCCGCCATGGCGCCGATGCCGGTAATGGTGGCTATGGTCGACTTGGGGAACATGTCGCCGATGGTGGAATAGAGGTTGGCCGACCAGGCCTGATGCCCGGCTCCCAGCAGTCCGATGATGATGGCGGGCCACCAAGGACTCAAGGTGCCCATGGGTTGGGCCAGCAAACCCAGCACGGGGAAGCACGCAAAGATGAGCATGGCCCGCATGCGGCCGATGTAGGGATTCATGCCTTTCTTGTCGACGAAGTAGGTGGGCAGGTAGCCTCCACCGATGCTCAGCACCGTCACGATGGCATAGAGCGTGAAGATAAGCAGGATGCCCATGGTCGAGTCTGACGTGTAGCCATACTGGTCGGAGAAGTAGGCGGGGGCCCAGAACAGGAAGAACCACCACACGCCATCGGTGAGCAGCTTGCCCATAATGAACGACCAGGTCTGCCGGAACGTGAAGCAACGCCAGAAACCAATGACCTTTTCTTCGGCCTCGGGGGCGTCGGCCGCCGGTGTGTCAAGCGGCGCGGCCTCGTCGTCGCTGTCCTGATTGATGTAGAGCAGCTCGGCCGCATTCACGTGTTTGCTCTTGGCGGGCTTGTCGTAGAGCCAGATCCAGAGGCCCATCCACACATAGCCCAGCACGCCGATGATGACAAAGGCCCACTCCCAGCCCAGCGCACGGGCCAGCAGGGGGATGGTGGCCGGGGCGGCCAAGGCCCCGATGGAGGCGCCGCTGTTGAAGATGGAGGTGGAGAAGGCGCGGTCTTTCTTGGGAAAATACTCGGCCGTCACCTTGATGGCAGCCGGGAAGTTGCCGGCCTCGCCGGCAGCGAGGATGAGCCGGCAGGCCAGAAACAGATACACACTCACCGTGGCAATGGCCACCGCCGCGTCGCTGCCCGCCTGCACCATACGCAGGGCTTCGATAGAACCGTAGCCCTCAATCTGCATGGCCACCCAGCCGCAGCCGGCGTGCATCACGGCTCCCGTGGACCACACGAAGATGGCAATGAGATAGCCTTTCTTAGTGCCCATCCAGTCGATGAACTTTCCTGCAAAGAGGTTGGTCATGGCATAGAAGATGGAAAAGAGGCCCGTGATGGTGCCATAGTCGTTGTCGGTCCAGTGAAATTCGGGCGAAATGAAATCCTTCCACGTCAGCGAGAGCACCTGACGGTCCATGTAATTGACCGTCGTGGCCAGAAAAAGCAGGGCACAAATCACCCAGCGGAAGTTCGACATTTTGTTGGTTTGAATCGTAGACATAGTTTTTATTCTTCAGTGTTTGAAGTTTATTCGAGGTTGGGAATGCCGACAACCTGCATGTCGGTATAGACCAGATTTTCTCCGGCCATGCCCCAGATGAAGGTGTAGTTGCTGGTGCCGGCGGCGCAGTGCACGCTCCACTGCGGGGAGATGACGGCCTGCTCGTTGTTCATCCAGATGGGGCGCGTCTCCTGCGGCTCGCCCATCACGTGCAGAATTTTCTGGCCCTGGGGCACCCTGTAGTACATATAGGCCTCCATGCGGCGGGTATGCGTGTGGGCGGGCATGGTGTTCCACACGCTGCCCTCCTTGAGTTCGGTGATGCCCATCTGGAGCTGACAGGTGTGCACGCCGGCCACGCCGTCGATAATCATCTGGTGAATCACGCGGTCATTGCTCTCTTTCAGGCTGCCGGCCTTGATGTTGTTGGCCTCTTTCAGCGTCACTTTCCTGGTGGGGTAAGTGGCGTGGGCGCAGGCCGAATTCAGGTAGAACTTGGCCGGTTCGGCGGCATTCTTGCTGGCCACCACGATGTCCTTGGCCCCGCGGCCCACGTAGAGCGCCTCCTGAAAACCGAGCGTATAGCTCTTGCCGTCCACCGTCACCGTGCCCTCTCCGCCAATGTTAATGATACCCAGCTCGCGGTTGTCGAGCAGGTTGCGGCCGTTCGTGCCCTTGCTCTCGTCCACATAGAGCGGGGCGATGGAGGTGAGTTTCAGCGGAGCTGCCGTGGGCTCTGCACCGCCGATGAGGAAGCGGTCGTAGAACGTGTAGGTCCAGTTCACCTCGCCGGGAGCAAACACTTTCTCGATGAGATACTCCTTGCGCAGTCGGTCGGTGGTGTAATGCTTAGCGTCGTCGGGGCCTGTAGCCCAGCGCACATTGTAGTGGGTGTAGGCGTTTTCGGCCTTCACCTCGTAACCCTTGTTGCAGCATTGCTGTGCCATGGCCATTCCGCCGACGAGGCACAGTGCGATTGTCATGAATGTTTTCTTCATTGTTCGTTCGGTTAAAGGGAGGCCCGCGGGGCCTCCCCATGGTTGTATGGTCTTTTCGTTTCTATAGTATCGCCATGTCGGTAGGCCTTAGAGGGCCTTTTCGGCCTGCAGTTTCTCATCCCTGAGGATGAGCCGACGGTTCCAGAGCATCATGCCCAGCGTGGCCAGCAGCAGGGCGCCGGCGCCGATGTAGGCCCCCCACTTGCAGGCGGCGTAGATGACAAAGCCGTAGAGCGAGCTGGCAAAGTCCATGCTGCCGGCCTCGAAACCCTCGGGCACCTGCGCGGCCTTGTCGCCCGTCTCACGGAACACGGTGGCGGCAGCCTGGGTGAAGTCGGGCGCCATGATGGTGACAAACCACAGCCCCAGCAGCAACGCCACCAGGCCGACAAGGTAGGTGCGCACCACGTTGCCCTTGGTATAGGGCAGCATCAGCGGGAACAGATAGAACAGGCCGGCCAGCGAAGCCAGGGGCAGGAACTGGTTGCCGGGCAGCACCACGGCGATGACCAGATAGGTGGGAATGAGCAGCAGCGTGCACACCAGCGTGGTGGGATGGCCGATGACCAGGGCCGGACTCATGCCGATATACACCTTTTTGCCATGAAAGCGCTTGTCCACCAGCTCCTTGGTCTTCTCCGAGATGGGCATCAGACCGTCGATAAACAGCTTGGTGATGCGGGGAATGAGTTCCATCACGGCACCCATCGTCACACCGAGAAAGAGCGTCTTCTTCACGTCGAGCTGGGCCACGAGGCCAATCAGTGCGCCCACGATGACACCCAGCACGAGCGGTTCGCCCAGCACGCCGAACTTCTTCTTGAGCCCCTCGGCGTCGATGTCGAGACGGTTGAAGCCGGGAATGCGCTCGAGCACCCAGTTGATGCAGAGCGTGAAGGGCACAAAGCTCTGGCAGAAAGGCTGCGGCACGGAAATGCCGTCCATGCCCTCGTAGAAGCGTTGGAACTTGGAGGCCGTGAGGTCGGCCACTACCAGCGTGAACATGTAGCACACGATGGCGGCAAAATAGCCCCACACCAGATTCTCGCCGAACACGAAATAGACCACGGCGCCGATGAAGGCGAAGTGCCAGTAGTTCCACAAGTCGATGTTTACCGTGCGCGTAGTCTTGGTGAGCAGCATCAGCACGTTCACGCCCAGGCAGATGGGGATGATGAGTGCACCCACTGCCGTGTTGTAGGCCACGGCGGCGGCGGCCGGCCATCCCATGTCGAACACGTTGAGTTGCAGGTGGTAGATTTGCGAGATCAGCGTCAGCGGGTCGCTGAAGTTGGTGGTGAGCAGGGCTGTCACAATGCCCAGTCCCACGAAACCGACGCCCACATAGAGGCCCGATCTCAACGCCTTACCGAAGTTCATGCCTATGCACAGCCCAATGATGGTGAAGATAATAGGCATCATCACGCTTGCTCCCAAGCTGATGATATAGCTAAATACATTTTCCATAATTCTTTTTTGATAGATTGTTTTAGCAACAACTTGGCGCAAATTTACTAAAAATAATTGGTTCGGCGCAGGGAAACGCCAAATAATTGCATGTTTTGACACTTTGCCGCCAACGGGCCGCCGCCCCGACACGGGCCCGGGCGGGCGGGCACTTCTACGCGCCATGGACACACGACCGCCGGCCGGCCGCCATGCAGCCGGATGCCGAAGCGAGAACGCCGCCGCACTATTCGCCTGGCGAAAACGGTGGTTTCGCAGAACCAATACGGTGAAAACGCATCGCGACAACAGTGTAATCGCAATGCGAAAACGGCGCAATCGCAGCACGATAACGGCCTCATCGCCAAGCCTGAACAACAGATTGACAGAAGCAAGGCTTTGGAATCAATGGAGCAAGACCATGGAATCGAGAGAGCAAGGCTTCGGAATCGAAGAGACGGAACGGCGGCTTCGCAGTGGCGCGAGGGGGCGGCGGCAACAAATGGGCCGCCGCCCCACCCCGTCAATCCTGGAAGTAGACGCGCTTGACACGGTTGCTGATGCCAGTGAGCACTTCGTAGGGGATGGTGTCGAGGGCGGTGCTCAGCTCGGTGACAGGCAGATGGTCGCCGAAGATTTCCACGCTGTCGCCCTCCTGACAGGCAATGCCGGTCACGTCGATCATGGCCACGTCCATGCAGATGTTGCCCACGTATTCGGCCCGCTGCCCGTTCACCAGGCAGTAACCGCGGCGGTTGCCCAAGTGTCGGTTCAGTCCGTCGGCATAGCCTATGGGGATGGCCGCGATGAGACTGTCGCGGGCAATGGCACCCTTGCGGCTGTAGCCCACGGTGTCGCCCGCCTTGACCTCGCGCAGTTGCAGGATGGTGGTCTTCAGTGTAGACACGTTGTTGATGATGCTGTTGTCGCGGCTGTCGATGCCATAGAGGCCCAATCCCAGGCGGCACATGTCGAGCTGGCGTTCGGGAAAGTGCTCGATGCCGGCCGAATTGTCGATGTGCCGCAGTATCTTGTGGTCGAAAGCGGCCTGCAGCCGCCGGCTGGCCTTGTCGAAAAGCTGGAACTGACGGGCCGAGAACTCGTCGAAACCGTCGCTGTCGGCCCCCACGAAATGGGAGAAGACCGACCGCGGGATGATGGCGTTCTGGCGGTGCAGACGGCCGATGAGCTCGTCCATGTCGTGCTCGGGATCGAAGCCCAGCCGGTGCATGCCCGTGTCGAGCTTGACGTGTACGGGGTAGCCGGTGATGCCTTCTTTTTCGGCGGCGCGTATCAGGGCATCGAGCAGGCGGAAAGAGTAGACCTCGGGCTCCAGGTCGTAGTCGAACATGGTCTTGAAAGCCGAGAGCTCGGGGTTCATAATCATGATGTTGCTCGTGATGCCGTTGCCCCGCAGCATGGCTCCCTCGTCGGCCACGGCCACGGCCAGATAGTCCACGCGATGATCCTGCAGGGTCTTGGCAATCTCGATGCTTCCGGCCCCGTAGGCGTCGGCTTTAATCATGCACACGAGTTTGGTTTCGGGGTGCATGAAGGAGCGGTAGTGGTTCAGGTTCTTCACCACAGCGTTGAGATTCACCTCGAGCACGGTCTCGTGCACCTTTTGCACAAGGAGCTCGGTGATGCGGTCGAAGCCGAACTGGCGTGCGCCCTTGAGCAGAATCACCTCGTCGCGCAGGCTCCTGAACACCTCGCTGCGGATGAACGACTCCACGGTGGAGAAGAAGAATTTCTCGGAAAGCTGTATCTCGTCGGCATGGGCGGAGAGCACAGGGCCTATGCCGATGAACTTCACCACGCCGCGCTTGCGGGCCAGGTCGCTCACTTCCTTGTAGAGCCGTTCGGGCTCGTCGCCGCTCTGGAAGATGTCGCTCAGGATGAGCGTGCGCCGACGGCCCTTGTGGTCGGGTCGCCGGTTCATGAAGTCGAGGGCGATGTCGAGCGAGTTGATGTCTGAATTATAGGAATCGTTGATGAGCGTGCAGCCATGGCGGCCCTCCTTTACCTCCAGACGCATGGCCACAGGTTCCAGTTGCGGCATGCGCTCGGCGAGCTGCCGGGCGTCCAGTCCCAGGTGCAGGGCCACGGCGGCGCACACGATGGAGTTCACGATGGAGGCGTCGTCGATGAAAGGAATGCTGTAACTGGCCTCCGCCCCACCTTTATATATATAGGTGACGGTGGTGCTGCCCTCCCCTTTCGCCACCGACTTGACGAACAGCGGAGCCCGCCGATCCTGCGTGGACCAGCAGAGACGCTCGCCCTTGCTGCGGAATTCGGCCACCACGCGGGCCACGTTTTCGTCGTCGGCGTGATACACCACAGTCTCGGCATCATGGAAGAGCATCAGCTTCTCGCGGCACTTGTCCTCCATCGAATCGAAGTTTTCCTGATGGGCTGCACCCAGGTTTGTGAGCACGGCAATGGTGGGTTGGATGATGTCGCGCAGGGCCAACATCTCGCCGGGCTCGCTGATTCCGGCCTCGAAAATTCCCACCTGCGTCTGCTCATCCATGAGCCAAACAGACAGGGGCACGCCTATTTGGGAGTTGTAACTGCGCGGGCTGCGCGTCACATGAAGCCCCGGCGAGAACAGCTGGTAGAGCCACTCCTTGACCATGGTCTTGCCGTTGGAGCCCGTGATGCCCACAATGGGGATGTTGAACTCGTCGCGGTGGCGCTCGGCCAACCGCTGCAAGGCCTCCAGTGTGTTGACCACCCGCAGGAAGTTGGCTTCGGGATAGTCCACGGCATAACCGGCCGGAACATCGGCCACGACGAAGTTGCGGACACCGCGTCGGTAGAGTTCGGGGATGTAATTGTGACCGTCGTTGCGCTGCGACTTCAGGGCGAAGAACAGCGTCTCCTCGGGAAAGCAGAGCGAACGGCTGTCGGTAAGCAGGAAGCCCACGTTGGCATCGCGGTCGCCATAACGGCGTGCTCCGATGAGTGTGGTTACTTTTTCAATGGTGTAAGTCATGATGATCACGTTTTTACTTCGGTGCAAAGATAATAAAAAGCGGGTAAAACGGAAAGTAAAAACGCCAAAAACGGGGCATATTTCCACCCCTCGCCCCCTTATTTCGGGTAGGCGAGGTTGGCGGGTTGGATGCGTTCCAGCACCTCGGCGAGGTACTTGCGGGCCTCCCAACGGGCCATGGGCAGGTCGTGAAGCAGGTAGTTGCCGCAGTCGCGCGGGGCGGCGCCGGGGATGTCGCCGGCGTATTCGGCCACGAAACGGAACGTGCGTTTCATGAGCTCCACGATGTCGGCCGACTCCAAATCGCCGCGCAGCAGCAGATAGTTGCCCGTGAGGCAGCCCATGGGGCCCCAGTAGACGACGCGGTCTTTCCACTCGGCATCGTTGCGCAGATACGTGGCGGCCAGGTGCTCCATGGTGTGGATGGCGCCGTTGTGAAGCGCGGGCTCGCGGTTGGGTTCTTTCATTCGGATGTCGAATGTGGTGATGGTCTCGCCGCCCACCACGTCTTTTCGCGACACGTAGATGCCGCGCAGCAGTCGCGTGTGGTCGATGGTGAAAGAGGGAATCTTGTCCATACGGTCTTGTTTTTAAATGATTTTCTGTAGAAATGCCTTGGTCATGCCGAAGCTCCCGTCGGCCATTCGGCTCCAGAAATCGAAGTACTGGGCGGCCTTGTGGTCCTTGAGCGGCACGTCGCTGATGATGCGGAACGAGATGAAGGGTGTGTGATAGAGGTGGCAGGTCTGGGCAATGGAGCAGCTTTCCATGTCCACGGCCATGGCCTCGGGGAAGCGGTCGAGGATGGTTTGCATCTTCTCCCGGCTGTCCACAAACCAGTCGCCGCTCACCGTGAGCCCGCTGCAAACCCGGCCCGGACGACCGTCTGCGTCGAGCTCGAGGGCGCGCTCCACCAGCTCGGGCGGGGCTGTGTAGCGGGCGGGAAGCCCCATCACCTGGCCGAACTCCACCTCCTGGCCGCAGTATGCGTCGTGATAGGCACAGGCTGTGGCCACTACCACGTCGAGCGGATTGAGCTCTACGCTGGCCCCGCCGGCCACTCCGGTGGAGACAACGAGGTCGGGATGGAAGGCGTTGATGAGCTCCACGGCCCCAATGGCCGAGTTCACCTTGCCGATGCCGCACTGCAACATGACGATCTCGGCGGGGCCCATGCGGCCCGTCACAAAGTCTTTTGCGTGGCGACGCTCCGTGCGGGCAGCCTCGAGCAAGGTCTGCAGCTGCGCAAATTCCTTGTCCATCGCCACGATAATTCCTATCTTCTTCATGGCTGCAAAGTTACAAAAACGGCGGCATATTGCACCTTTTAACGTTTAACTTTTAACTTTTCGGCGAAATTTATCTACCTTTGCGCAGCATTATGCGATAACCATCGAAGCAAAAATAAACGTTTATCACAAATCATGGGAACACTCAAGAGATGCCTGCCAGACGTTCTGGCGATTGTGCTTTTCGCCGTCATTTCCTTTGTTTACTTTATGCCCGCCGACCTTGATGGGCGCATTCTCTACCAGCACGACTCGTCGGCTGGCCGCGGATCCGCCCAAGAGGCGCGTGCATATCAGCAGCAAACGGGCGAGCGCACCCGCTGGTCCAACGCCACCTTCAGCGGCATGCCCACCTATCAGACGGCTCCTTCGTACAACAGCACAGACGTGTTGAGCAAGGTCATCACCGTCTACCACCTCGGTCTGCCCGACTATGTGTGGTATGTCTTTGCCTATCTGCTGGGCTTTTACATCCTGCTGCGCGCCTTCAACTTCCGTGAATACCTGGCCGTGCTGGGCTCCGTCATCTGGGCTTTCTCCAGCTATTTCTTCATCATCATAGCCGCGGGCCACATCTGGAAAGTGATGGCACTGGCCTATTTGCCGCCTATGATCGGCGGTCTTGTACTGGCCTACAGGGGCAAATTTCTGTGGGGATTCATCGTGACGGCCATCTTTACGGCCTTCGAGGTGAACGCCAACCACGTGCAAATGACCTACTATTACCTGTTCATCATCCTCTTCATGGTCATTGCCTGGCTTGTCCAGGCCATTCGCGAACGCCGGATGGCCCGCTTTTGGAAAGCCTCGCTTGTGGCCATGGCCGGTGCAGCCATCGGCATTTGCATTAATCTTTCCAACCTCTACCACACGTGGCAGTACTCGCAGGAGAGCATGCGCGGCAAGAGTGAACTGGTGAAAAAGAATGCCGCCAACCAGACCTCCAGCGGCCTCGACCGCGACTACATCACGCAGTGGAGCTATGGCATCGGCGAGACTTGGACGCTGCTCGTGCCCAATGTCAAGGGCGGGGCCAGCGTTCCCATGAGCCAAAACAGGACGGCCATGGAGAAGGCCGACCCCAATTTCGTGCAGGCCTATCAGCAGATAGGCCAGTATTGGGGCGAGCAGCCCGGCACAAGCGGCCCCGTCTACGTGGGGGCTTTCGTGCTGATGCTCTTTGTTCTCGGCCTGTTCATCGTCAAAGGGCCCATGAAATGGGCCTTGCTCGCCGCCACGGTGCTGTCCGTTCTCCTCTCGTGGGGCCGTAATTTCATGGACTTCACCAACTTCTTCCTCGACTATGTGCCCATGTATGCCAAGTTCCGCACGGTGGCTTCCATCCTCGTCATAGCCGAGTTCACTATCCCATTGCTGGCCATGCTCGCCCTGAAGAAGATAGTGGACGAGCCCGAAATCCTGAAGCAAAAGGCCAGATGGCTCTATCTGAGCTTCGCCCTCACCGGCGGATTCGCCCTGCTGTTCTGGCTGGCGCCGGGACTGTTCTTCCCCGATTACATTTCGACTGCCGAGTCGCAGCAGTTCGCCCAGATAGCCCAGCAGGGTGCCGAAGCCCGACAATGGGTGGAGGGATTCAAGGCCAACCTCGTGAGTGTGCGCAAGTATATCTTTGCCGCCGACGCCCTGCGGTCGCTGCTTGTCATCCTCGCGGGCTCGCTGCTGCTCTGGCTTTACCGGGCCAAACGCCTCAACGCGAAGTTCCTGGTGGGCTGCATCGCGCTGCTTTGTCTCGTCGATATGTGGCAGGTCAACAAGCGTTATCTCAACGACGGCATGTTTGTGGAGAAGAGTGTGCGCGACACTCCGCAGCCGATGACGGCTACCGACCAACAGATTCTCAAGGACAAGGGCCTCGATTATCGCGTGCTCAATCTGGCCTCCAACACGTTCAACGAGAACGAAACATCGTATTATCACAAGAGCATCGGCGGCTACCACGCAGCCAAGCTGCGGCGTTATCAGGAGATGATCGACGCCTATATCTCGCCCGAAATGCGGAAGATGATTCCGGCGATAGCCGGTGCCGGTGGCGACATGACCAAGGTGAACGGCGACTCCATCTACCCCGTCATCAACATGCTCAACGCCAAATACATCATCATGGGCCTACAGAACGGCCAAACCGTGCCCATCCAGAACCCCTATGCCTACGGCAATGCGTGGTTCGTGGACAAGGTGGACTACGTGGATAATGCCAATGCCGAGATTGCCGCCGTGGGTAAAATCAACCTGCGCCACGAGGCCGTGGCCGACAAACGGTTCGCCCAACAGCTCGGCCAGTCGGTGCAACAGGGCAGCATGTCCATGGCCACACTGAAGACTTATGCGCCCAATGCCCTCAGCTATGAGGTGAACTCCGACAAGGGTGGCGTGCTGGTGTTCTCCGAAGTGTACTATCCCGGCTGGACGGCCACCGTCGATGGGCAGCCCGCCGAACTGGGGCGCGTCAACTATATCCTGCGTGCCATCAACCTCAAACCGGGCAAACACACCGTCGCGCTCGACTTCCACCCGTCCTCGATCCGCAGGACAGAGACCGTGGCCTACGCGGCCTATGGCCTGCTTGCGGTACTGATGGCCCTCGGACTCTTCTTTGAATGGAAGAAGAACAAGGGCGCAACAGCATGGCAGAAGCCCTGAACACACTACCAAGCAACGTCCTGCCGCGCAGCAGAAAACGCCTGTTGCGCGGCAGGACAACCGCATAACCCAACCGCATTCCTCCCATGACATCCTGCAAGACTCTCCTCACCCTCGGTCTTCTGCTGGCCAGTGCCGCGGCACCGGCCCAGGAATACCGTCCCGGCTCCAGCTTGTTTCTGACCCCATGGCCCGTCGCCCAGGTCACCGTTCCGTTCTCCTTGTCGGCCACCGGCACGCAATTGCCCGTCCAATGGGGCCTCGACGTGGCTTGGCTCAACGAGCAAAACATCCGCAAAGGCATCAATTTCATAGGCAGGGAAAACCTGGGAATTGCCCGCAGCAGCTTCCAAATGAACGAGCCTCTGGTGGGTGACACCACCCTCACCAAGGCACAGCAGACCATGCTGCGACGGCGGACGGCAGCCATCAATCTGATAAGTCACAGCCTCGACATCGTGCTCAACGCCGACCAAGGCGACGGTTCTTCGCAATACATCAACAGCTACTACTCGTCGGGCAACAGGGCCAATCCCGAACGCTGGGCCCGCCTTATCGACGCCTCGGTGGCCTACATGCAGGAGAAATATCCCGCCCACAAGGTCGTGGCGGTGTCTCCTTTCAACGAGCCCGACTATACGCCGTGGAACGAGGGAACGCTGGCCAACTTCAAGGAAATAGCCAAACTGCTGAAAGAAAACTACCCCCGGTTCGAGAATATAGCCATCACGGCCGGCAATACGCTCAACAATGACTATGCCGCCAACTGGTACAACGGGGTGAAACCCTATGCCACATGGGGCAACACGCACCAGTTGGCGGGGTCGTTCAACAGCTTTGCCAACTTCTGGAAGCAGGTGGTCGACGACGGCAACTACCCTTACGCCGACGAGTTGCACAACGTGGGCGAGGCCATGATAGCCGTCCATTATGGCATGAAGACCGGCATCTGGTGGGGATTCGACAGCCGCGCCCGCGGTGAATTTTGCCGCATCAGCAACCACGGCACCCGCTTGGCCTATGCCGAGAACCGCGCAACGTGGACGGCAGCATCGGTCTATCGCGACGATGCCACCGGCCAGGCCAAGGCCTTTGTGGGCGGCAGCGAGCGTCAGGCCAACAACTCCACGTACCTCTTTCTCTCGCCCGACCGCGACGTTTACTTCGACGGTCAAGGCCCCTTGCGCGCCTTCCGCATGGAATATCCCGGCGGAACAGGCTATCAAACAGGCCAGACCAACGCCGAGCGCGTGTACAATATCACCAGCGGCGAGGACGTGGAGCGCAAGCCGCTCACGGCCGGAGAGTACAAGATTATGAACAAAGGCACGCAGGGTTTGGTGGCCGCCCTCGGCACAGACGACATTGTTCAGAACTGCTACACGCCCACCGCCACTCCCCGCAAGCAGGACATCTGGGCCATTGCACCGGCCAGCGATCGCATCGGCGGCGACTACAGCTTCTACACCATCACCAATCCCGCGACTGGGCTGCACCTGAACGTGCTCAACAACTCGACGGAATCTGGGGCCAATGTCATTCCCTACAACGCCCAGAATGCCAGCAACGAGCAGTGGTACACGGAGTATGCGGGCGACGGCTTCTATTTCATCCGCAACCGTGAAAGCGGCCTTTACCTCACCTTGCGCGCTAACCGCAAGGTGAGCAACATCAGCATCGTGCAGAGTAGTCTGCTCACCGGCGCCAACCTGGACCGCCAGCTGTGGCGCTTCCTGCCCATAGACGCACCCACAGAACTCACTGCACCCACCACCCCCACCGGGCTCACGGCCACGCCGCAATCGGCCAGTGTGAGGCTCAACTGGACGGCAAGCACCGATGCCGACGTGGACAGCTACACCGTTCTGCGCGCTGATGCCGACGGGAACGGGTGGAACACCATCGCCCGTGGCATCGCCGCCACCTCCTATACAGACAATACTTGCCGCCCCGGCACCACCTATATATATAAGGTGGTGGCCGTGGACAAGTCGCTCAATGCCTCCGAACCCAGCACGACCATACAGGCAAGGCCCGGCAACGACAAGGATATGGTGGCCTCGTGGCAGTTTGAAGGCAGCATCAACGACGAGTCGGCCAACATGATGGATGCCGTCAGCCCTGAGGCTCCGGCCTATCAGACCGATGCCAAAGTCGGTGCCCAGGCCCTCGCACTGAACGGTACCGGCTGGCTGCAACTGCCTTACGAGGCGGGCGACATGGACGAAATGACCATCGCCCTATGGGCCAAATGGACCAACAACAGCAAGAGCTGGACGCGCCTCTTCGACTTTGGCAACGGCACAACGCAGTACATGTTCCTCACGCCGAGCAACGGCACGAACATGCGTTTCGCCATCAAGGACGGCGGAGACGAGCAGACCGTGGATGCCCCGACCAAGTTCCCGGCCAACAGCTGGCACCACGTGGCCGTCACTCTTGGCGGCGGAACCGTCACCCTCTGGCTGGACGGGCAGGCCGTCGGTTCGTCCACGGGCGTCACCATCAAGCCCAGCGACATCCACCCCGTGCTCAACTACCTGGGCCGAAGCCAGTTCAGAACCGACCCTTTGTTTGCCGGAGCCCTCGACGACGTGCGCATCTACAACCACGCGCTCAGCCAGGAACAGCTGCGAGACCTTATCTCCCAGCCCACGGGCATCGCCTCTCCCGAAGCCGAGGAGAGCCGCAAGGCTGAACCGCTCTACAATCTGGGCGGCAGCCGCGTGGCCGAAAGCTACAAGGGCGTCGCCGTGCAGAAAGGGCGCAAGGTGGTCAGGCGGTAACCCGCCGCGCCCTGCGCCAGCCCGCTACACGGCCAGCTTGCGGCTCCGCATGCCGTAAGCGGCAATGACCATAAAGCAAATCATAGGAACCACAAACGAAAAATTCATGGCGGGCAGCCCCAGCACCCGCCCCTCTACATCCATAATGGCAGCCTGAATGGGCGGGATGACGCTGCCTCCCAAAATGCTCATCACCAGGCCGGCACCGGCAAATTTCACGTCGTCGCGGATGCCCGTCAGGGCGATGCCATAGATAGTGGGGAACATCAAACTCATGCAACCCGACACCGACACCAGGCACCACAGCCCCACTCTGCCGTCTGCAAAGACCACGCCCACCAGCAACAGCAGGGCGGTAGCAGCCAGCAGGGCAAGTAGCGTGCCGGGGTTGACGAACTTGAGGAAGTAGGTGCACACAAACCGGCCCACGGCAAACAGGGCCAGCGCACCCAAGTAATAATAGGTGGTGAGCTGGTGGGCCGCAGGCTCGGCCATGCCTTCCAGGTCGCAGAACACGTGGTTGCCATAGTACATGATGTAGGCCCAACACACCGTTTGCGCCCCTACATAGAAGAACTGGGCCACCACGCCGCGGCGGTAATTGGGCAGCCTTGCCAGCCGTCCCACGGCGGCCCACAGGCTGCGCCGCTCGCCGGTGTCACCGGTTTTGGGCATGCGCGTGAGGGCAATGGCGGCCAACAGTGCCAGAATCACGATGCCGATGTAGAGATAGGGCTGCACCAAGATGTCGAGATCGTGGGCCTTAATGGCCTCGAACGCCGCCGTGTCACCGGCCTTGAGCCGGGCGCGCAGCGCACTGTCGGCCGGGTTGATCCCCGCCGACACGTAGGTCAGGGCGACGAATGCGCCCGAAATGGCTCCCACGGGATTGAATGCCTGCGCAAAGTTGAGCCGTCGGGTGGCCGTGTCGGCCGAGCCCATACAGTAGACATAAGGGTTGCAACTGGTCTCAAGAAACGAGAGGCCGCAGGTCATCACAAAGTAGGCGGGCAGGAAAGCCAGGAACAGTCCCGAGGCCTTGGCCGGGACAAAGGCCAGCGCGCCCACGGCATAGAGGGCCAGGCCCAGCATCACACCGGCCTTGAACGAATAGCGCTGGATGAACATGGCCGCCGGAAAAGCCATGCAGAAATAGCCCAAATAGAAAGCCACCTGCACGAAACTGCTCTCGAATTTGCTGATTTGGAAGATTTTTCCAAACGAGGAAACCAGCGGGTTGGTCACGTCGTTAGCAAAGCCCCACAGGGCAAAACACAGGGTAATCATGAGGAACGCCAGCAGAAAGCTGGTGCCGTCTTTCTTGAAAAGTCCGTCCGGACGCGATGCTGTCTTCATGTTTGTTGAATAGGTGTCAGGTCGATTCTGCCGTGGCAGGGCCGTCTGGCAGCCCCGTCGCGTGGGTCAAAGGCCCATGGTTTTGGCGCAAAAATACAACAAAAAGGCGTTATCACCAAAATTATTTTGTATTTTTGCGGGCAAGGGCACGACCGCCAAGGCGTGCCCGCAAACCACTTAGAGACCCCACGCATGAAGAAACTGCTCTCGCTTCCCCCCAATCTCGTAGAATGTTTTCATGACATCACCGGCTGTGACCCGGCCGAATGGTTCTGCGCCCACGACCCCGTGGGCCGCAAATTGGGCTCCGGCGGCGGCACCGCCTGGCTGCTACTCAAGGCCCTGGCCGGCTGCCCTTCGGCCGAGGGCAGGCTGCGGCCGGGCGACCTGCAACGGGTCCTCGACCGGCTGCCACAGGAAAAGCACATCCTCATCCACGCCGGCGGGCAGAGCCGCCGACTGCCGGCCTATGCCCCCTCGGGCAAGATTCTCACCCCCCTGCCCGTGTTCCGCTGGGAGCGCGGACAGCGGCTTTCGCAAGACTTGCTGCAATTGCAGCTGCCGCTCTACGAGCGAATCATGGCGGCTGCACCGGCCCGGCTGCACACCATGGTGGTGAGCGGCGACGTCTATATCCGCGCCACACAGCCCCTGCAGCCCATCCCCGAGGCCGACGTGGTGTGCTACGGGCTGTGGCTGGGCCCCGAGATTGCCAAGGACCACGGCGTGTTTGTCTCCTCGCGGCAGCGGCCCTCGGAGCTGGAGTGCATGCTGCAGAAGCCCACGCCAACCGTGCTGGGCCAGCTGCTCAAGGACCATTACTACCTCACCGACATCGGTGTCTGGCTGCTTTCCGACCGTGCCGTGCGCGTGCTCATGGAGCATGCCGTGGCCCACGACCGGGTAACCGACTACGATCTCTACGGCACCTTCGGTTGCTGTCTCGGCACGCGGCCCACCGTGCACGACGCCGCCGTAGCCCAATTGTCGGTGGCCGTGCTGCCGTTGCCCGGCGGCGAGTTCTACCATTTCGGCACTTCCCACGAGCTGCTCTCGTCCACACTGGCCATCCAGAACTTAGTGAACGACCAGCGGCGCATCATGCACCACTCGCGAAAGCCCCACCCCGCCATCTTCGTGCAGAACGCGCTCGCCGAGTGCCGGCTCACCGAAAGCAATGTGAACATCTGGATAGAGAACAGCCACGTGGGCCCGGACTGGACGCTCTCGCGCGAGAACATCGTCACCGGCGTGCCCCGCAACGACTGGTCGCTCACGCTGGAGCCGGGCCAATGCGTAGACCTTGTGCCCATGGGCGAGGCCCACTGGGCCGTGCGCCCCTACCGCTACGACGACCGTTTTGACAGCAACCTGCAGCAGAAGCCCCTATTCCCCGTGGCCGAAAGCGTGGAGGCCGCCGGGCAGCTGCTGGCCTGCATGCTGGGCCAGGACAGGTCGGCCGAGGCCCGTGCCCGTTTCGAGCAGGCACCCAAGGTGAGTGCCGAGCAAATCTCGGCCCGGGCCAACCTGCGCCGGCTCACGGCGCAGCGCACGCGGCTGCGGGCCGAAGCCTGGCCGCGGCTGGCCCTGAACTACGAGCACAGCATCTTCTACCAGCTCGACCTGGCTGACGCCGCCCGCGAGTTTGCCCGCCACCACATGGCCGAACCGCCGGCCATCGACGTCCGTGCACCGCTCATGACCCGCATCCACGACGCCATGTTCCGCTCCGAGCTGGCCCGCCTCAACAGCAGCGACGGCCAAGGCGGCCTCGCGCAGGAGGAGCGGGCCTTTGCCCTGCTGCGCGAGGGACTGGCGGCCCCCACACCCGCCGACGGGCCCACGACGGCCTTGTCCACGGGCACCACCGCCATGCCGGAGGCTCCGGCAGCCGGCCGACGCGTGGCCACCGACCAGATAGTGTGGGCCCGCAGCCCCGTGCGCATCGACATTGCCGGCGGCTGGACCGACACCCCTCCCTACTGCCTCATGGAGGGCGGGAGCGTCATCAACCTGGCCATAGAGCTCAACGGCCAGCCGCCCATCCAGACCTACGTGAAGCCCTGCGCCGAGCCCCACATCATTCTGCACAGCATCGACCTCGGGGCCACGGAGACGGTGACCACCTATGAAGAGCTGGCCGACTGCGACCGCGTGGGCAGTCCGTTCTCCATTCCCAAGGCGGCGCTCACGCTGGCCGGCTTCGGCCGCGGCCGGCAACCGGCCGGACACGCCACGCTGCGCGACCATCTGCGGGCCTTTGGCTCGGGCATCGAGCTCACGCTACTCTCGGCCATCCCCGCGGGCAGCGGTCTGGGCACCAGCTCGGTGCTGGCCGCCACAGTGCTCGGAGCCCTCAGCGACTTCTGCGCACTGGGCTGGGACAAGCAGACCATAGGCCGCCGCACGCTCGAATTGGAGCAGATGCTCACCACAGGCGGCGGCTGGCAGGACCAGTTCGGCGGACTGCTGCACGGCGTGAAACTGTTGCAGACGCAGCCGGGATTCGAGCAGACACCCTCCGTGAGGTGGCTGCCCGACGGGCTTTTCACCCAACCCGAGTACCGTTCCTGCCATTTGCTCTACTACACGGGCATACGGCGCACGGCCAAAACCATCCTTTCCGAGATTGTGCGGCGCATGTTTCTCAACCAGCACGACGAGCTCATGCTGCTGCGGGAGATGAAAGCACACACGATGGAGATGTACGAATCCATCCAGCGGCAGGACTTCGAGGCCGTGGGGCGACTGGTTCGCACGACCTGGAAACAGAACCAAATGCTCGACAGCGGCACCAACCCCGACGAGTGCCGACGGCTCACACAGCTGGTGGACGACCTGTGCCTGGGCTACAAACTGCCCGGGGCGGGCGGCGGAGGCTACCTCTACATGATGGCCAAAGACCCCGAGGCGGCCGCCCGCATCAAGGCCATCGTTGACGAGCACCCCCTGCGACCCAACGCCCGATTCGTGGACATGAGCCTGAGCCGGCACGGGCTGCAAGTGTCGAGAAGCTGAACACCCTTGAAGCTCAAGAAGAACATCATGGATTTCAGAACCATTGTAGACATTCCCGCCGCGCCGTGGCAAATCATGCCCTGCGAGCGCATGCTCTTCGTGGGGTCGTGCTTTGCCGACAGCATGGGGCGGCGGTTCGAGCAGGAAAAGTTCCGCACCGTGGTGAATCCCTACGGTGTGATGTACAATCCGGCCAGCATCCTGCACACCGTGGAGCGGCTCATCGCCGAGGGCGGCATGCCTTTCCGTGCCGACGAGCCGGGCACGGCCGTCTTCACCCTCGGCACCAACCGCGTGTACGTGCTCAAGGAAACGGGCGAGATTGTGGACAACTGCCGCAAGCGGCCGCCGCGGCTCTTCGAGGAGCGTAGCCTCGGCACCGCCGAGTGCGCCGACTGCCTGCGCCGCAGCATCGGCCTCATCCGCCGGCATTTCCCCGCTGTGCGCTTCGTGCTCACGGTGAGTCCCATCCGCTATCGCAAGTACGGCTACCACGGCAGCCAGCTTTCCAAGGCCACGTTGCTGCTGGCCGCCGACAGCGTGGTCTCGGCGGCGGCGGCCCCTCCCGGGGACGGCGGTGAGAGCCGCGACGGGGCGTTGTACTACTTTCCCTCCTACGAGATTGTGAACGACGAGCTCCGCGACTACCGTTTCTACGCCCCCGACATGCTGCATCCCTCGGCCCAGGCCGTGGACTATATCTACGAACGCATGGCCGAGACGCTTTTCGCCCCGGCCACCCACGAGTTTCTGCGGGCATGGAAACCCATTCGCGAAGCCCTTGCCCACCAGCCGTTCCACCCGGAATCGGCCGAATACCAAGCCTTTCTGGCCAAGGCACGCGAGCAGGAGCGCGAGCTGATGCAGCGCGTGGAGGCCGCCAGGCGGCCGCGATAACGCCGCAACGGCGATGCGGCGACGGCGCAAACGCCGCGCGATTACAGCGCAAAGGCCCCGCGATAATACGTTTATCGCGGGGCCTTTGTGTCGTTGTCATTTCACCATCCACTCGAAGAGGCCCGACGAGTGCTTCTCGGGCTGCTTCACGTCGAGCCTGATGGCACGCGTCTTCACCGGGTCGAAATGCACGGTGCAGGCCGCGCCGCGCTGCGTGGGATAGGCGTCGGCATGGGTCACGGGGTGCCAGTTGCCGGCCTCGTCCTGATAGTTCAGCGTCCAGCTGTCGGGCACCTTGCAGCCGCCCCACGGCTGGTCGTCGTACCAGTAGACGGTGCTGGTCTGCACGGTCTTGGGCTCGGGGAACGTGTAGGTTATCCACTCCGTGGTGTTCTGCTTGGGCCACCAGTGGAAATAGGGCACGCTACGGTCGTTCTCGTCGGCGGGCACCAGTCCGTCGGCAATGCTGTAGAGGCTGCGGGTGGGCGTGGACGAGGCTATCTCGGCCTGTGAGGCCAGCGTGACCGGCACGGCGGGGCGCGCGGCACGCACGTCCTGCGGCAGCCACACCTTCATGTTGCCGTTGCCGCGATGGGCCCAGGCGAAGTAGGGAATGAGCTTCAGCGTCACGTCGTGCGTGGCCAGCCGGCCGTCCTTGTCGTAGGCCAGCGTCTGGGCGGGCATGGAGAGTGTCTGCACGGCGAGGCCGCGATACTGGGTGAGGCGGCCTTTCAGACTGTCGGCGATGAAGCTGTCGTAGGGCATGGAGCCCTGGGTGAAGACGGGCTTCTGGCCCACGAGCACGTTCATGATGTCGAACGCATTGTCGGGCCATTCGGCGGCGTAGACCAGGGGGCCGCGCTCCACACACACCTGTCCGCGGTCGGCCTCCACCTTGTTGTTGGCCCTCACGGTGCGCACCGGAATGTCGAAATGCACGCGCACCACGTCGCCCTTGCGCCAGTTGCGGCGTATGGTGTAGTAGCCGTCGGGCGTGAGTTCGGCCGCCGCGGGCTGGCCGTTCACGGTCACGCTGTACGTAGGACGCAGCTCGTCGCTGTAGGCATAGAGGTCGGAGGGCACGGGCTTGTTGCGCACCCAACCGGGAATACGAATCTTCATGTCGAACACGCCGGCCTTGTTGCCCTCCACTTTCAGGGCCACGTCGCCGTCCCAGGGATAGCGCGTGTCCTGGCTGATCGACACCCGGCGGCCGGCCACATCAAACTGCGAGGAGCAGCTGAGGAAGAGGTTTACGTAGACACTACGGTCGCGAACGGCATAGACATAGCCCGGAAGCGACGGCAGGAAGCGGCACACATTGCTCGGACAACAGGCGCAGCCGAACCATGCCTGACGCTGGTGCTGGCCCATGCTCTCCAGCGGATTGGGGTAGAAGAAGCCGCCGCCGTCCATCGACACGCCGTCGATGAGCCCGTTGTAGAGCGTGCGTTCCAGCACGTCGTAGTACTTGCTTTCGCCGTGAAGCAGGAAGAGCCGGTAGTTGACGTAGACGTTGCCAATGGCGGCGCAGGTCTCGTTGTAGGCGCTCATGTTGGGCAGTTCGTAGTTCTTGCCGAAAGCCTCGCCGTTGCTGGTGGCCCCGATGCCGCCTGTGATGTAGAGCTTGCGGCCCACGATGTTGTCCCAGATGCGGTCTATGGCGTGGATATAGGCCGTGTCGCCCGTGAGGGCGGCCACGTCGGCCATGCCGGCATACATGTAAGTGGCCCGCACGGCATGGCCCACAGCCTCGTCCTGCTGGAGCACGGGCAGGCGGCTCTGGGAGTAATCGTTCTTGATTTCTGTCTTTCCACGGTAGTCGAGGAAGAACTTGGCCTCGTCCAGATACTTGCGGTTGCCCGTGGCCAGGTAGAGCCGGCACAGGGCCATCTCGGCAATCTGGTGGCCCGGAACCACGCAGGCCTGTCCGGCACGGGGGCCCACCTCGCGCACCACGCAGTCGGCATAGCGCGTGGCAATGTCCAGAAACTTGCGGCTTCCGGTGGCTTGCCAGTGGGCCACGGCTCCCTCGACCATGTGTCCCAGGTTGTAAAGCTCGTGGCTCAAGTCCTCTTCCTTGCTCCATCGCGTGGCTCCCGCCCAGCCGTGTGGGTGCTTGGGGTTCTGCGTGCGGGCGGTGTAGAGGTAGCCGTCGGGCTCCTGGGCCGCCCCGATGATGTCGAGCACGCTGTCGATGTAGTGCTTCAGCCGGGCGTCGGGATAGGTCTGCAGGATGTAGCTGGCCCCCTCGATGGTCTTGTAGGGGTCGGTGTCGTCGAAGCTGAGAGGCATCAGCTTGTTCACGTCGTAGCTGTCGCTGGGGTGCACGGCCCGCTCAAAATTCTTGTAGCGGCCCTCTGTCTCGCACTTGCTGAAGGCCAGGGGGATGGTGACGCGCCGCGACGTCTCCAGGCGTTGGCCCCAGAACGTGTTGTTCCACAGCTTGACCGAGGTGAACGGCACCGGCGTGATGGGATAGCCCGGGGCCGCCTTCGGCTTCCCGGCTTGCACCGCCATGGCCAGCGTGGCCACGGCGACGGTCATGATAAGATTCTTTTTCATCGTATGGTATTGGTGTTGAAGTTTCGGACGTTGGCATGGCTTGAGCCTCCGTACAGGCGTATGCCATGCCTTTGCAAACTTACGCAAAAAACGGGTAAAACGCAGGAAAAATTCGTCTAAAACGGTGAAAATTTCGTCTCCTATCGCCGTTTTGGACAATCGTCGCATGCTTTTGGTGGCTCGTTGGACGCTTCAAGGAGACCGTGTCCTTGTTGCAACACAGTCTCCTTTGCAGGTCTTTGCAGGTCTGGAACGGGCTTTTTACTGTCCCGTAGCCTTTTTCAATCTCTGGATGGCTTCCTTGATGAAGTCGTGTGTGCCGCTTCCGTCGGTCACGTATTTCATCACCATTCTGCCATAATCCACCGCCTCACGAAGTTCTTTGCTGCTGTTCCCGTCGGACCGGCCCGCGCGGGAGAGGAGGGCCGAGAGCGGCCGAAGGTCCTCCATCTCGGCCAGATTGCCCGGGCGCATGGTGTTGATGGCCTTGTTGAGCATGGAAGCTGTTCCCTCCAACTCGTCCTGCGTGATGTCTTTTTTATCCTTGGCCAGCACCTCCTGCGCCTGCAGCATGGCCTTGACCATCCGCTCATAGCCATGCGGCGCCCAAGGGGCGTGCTCCGGTTTCGTCGCCATCGCATTCCATTTCTCCTGGTCAGCCTTGCGCTGCCTGGCCATGTCCACAAGCGATTTCAGTTCCGAAAGGTCGGCCACGGCATTCTTGTCGGCTGCCGTGGCTTCCATGTCGGTGAAATGAATGCGGTAGTAATGGGTGGAGTTGACGTTGCGATAGTAGTCGGGCTGGAAGACTTTTCCGTTCAAGGAGAGCGTCAACAGGTTGGCGTCCGCCCCTGTCTTCACGCCGTTTCCCTTGCCCTCCTCAACCGTTTTCAGATAACTGTCCACGTCGAGCGTGGCCTCTTTCCAGATAGCCGAGCCCGTTCCCGTCATCGCCAGCGGCCCATACATCAAGGTTCCGACCCAGGCGGTTCGCAGCGGAGTGCCGTCCATGCTTGCCACTTCGCTGGTCAATTTGTCGGCCCCATACTCGATATGCTTGGTGAAAGGCATGTCTATCTCCACGACATCGCCCGCTTTCCATCTGGTCTTCTCCAAAGCCACATAACTGCTTGGCCTGAAAAGCTGTTTCACCTTCTTGCCGTTCACCTTGACCTCGAAACCGCCGGTGGCCCAGTAAGGCACGCGTAACTTGAGGGTGAACTCGCCCTTGCCCTCGGCAATTTGGATGGCCGTATGCTGGGCCGGCCACGCGCACTCTTGCCTGATGGTCAGGCCCTTTGCCTTCCAATGGAGGGTGGTCGGCATGTAGAGGCCTACCCAAAGCGTATGGGTGTTGGCGAAATAGGCAGCAGCCTGATACTTGGTGTGGTTCTCCGAACCGGTTCCGCCGCAGCAGGTGCTCTGCGGGGTCTCGTTGCCAAAGGGCTTGGTGGCGTTGAGCCCTACGGCATACTGGTAGCAGGTCTCATACTTGTCGGGGTTGAGCGAACCGACAATCTGATTGTAGAGCCCACGCTCATAATAGTCCATGTATCGGGCGTCGTCAGGGTTGTAGCAGTTCAAGTCGCTCGTGAGTTTCAGGAGATTATAGGTGCAGCAGGTCTCGTTGATGTCGGGATTGGCCTGACGTTCACCCTCCTGCATGCCATTGGTTGCCATGCTCAGTATTTGCGTATAGGGCTGTCGGAACATTTCGCCGTTGCCCACACCGCCCGTGGCATACATGTATCTGCCCTGCACCAGATGCCAGAAGTTCTGCGAAAGATGGTAGTAGAACGGATTCTTGTTGGTCTTGTAACTGCGCAGTGCCCCCACAATCATGGGAATGTGCTGGTTGGCATGGCGTGTTCGGATGTCGTCCACGTTCTTGGACAAAGGGTTGTAGAACTTGGGAGCGTCGAAACAACCGGCCGCCTCAATGAGTTTGGCCTTTTCTCCCGGGTCGGAAACCATCTCGGACAAGCGGGCCAACGACTCGCTCATGCCGCCAACCTCACCTGCAATGTACATGTCCCACATCTCGTAGCGGTTGCCCGGCTTGCTGCGACGCTCTGCTTCGGTGCCATCTTCTTTCACGTAGGTGCGATAGTGCATGCGGTTCCACACCCACAGGCCCATGTCCTTGGCTGTCAAGAGCGCCTTGTCGCAAATGGCCTTGTCGTCGAAATAGGTGGCAATGTCGATGAGACCGGCCAGCTGCTTGTGCACGCTGTAATAGGGCGCCCAAACCCAATCGCTGTTGTTATAGGCACGATACATCTCGATGAGTGCACAGTGCTGGGCGGGAATAGCATTGATATAGCCATAGCCGTACTTTTCGGGATGCTTCTTGTATTCGTCGAATGCTTCCCAAGTGCCTTTCAGGCCCCGCAATTCCTCCTCGGGTGCGAAGTCACGGGCCTCCCAATAGCGGTTCAAGGCTTTGTCGAACACGAACGTTTTCTCTTGGCAAGCACGCAGTTCGTTCACCATCCGCGTGATGTTCTTGCGGAGAATGGCCTTCTGCCGCGGGTCTTTCGTCACGGCATAAGCCTGGGCTATGGCCGACATGTAATGGCCGGAGCCGTGTCCCTTGAGTTTTGTGTCGGGAGAATCCCAACCGTCACTTCGGGTATAACCGTCGGTGCTAAGCCCGTATGTGTCGCGATAATTATAGAGTTGCTGGCTCACGTCCCAAGAACAAATCTCGCGCAAGGCCTCATCGCGGTTGTGGGTGAGCCGGTTGTCGCCGTCCAGCGTCACGTCGGCAAGAGAGAAAGCATGGGCCATCTCCTGCCCGGGAGCGGCGACGGCAGTGGCGACAACCCTGACTTGCGCCTTGATGGGATAGCCTTTGTCGGTGGTTGCATCGCCTATGATGTATCCGTTCACCTCATAACGGCTTCCCTCGGGATGCTTGGCATGGTCTGTCTCGCCCTTTTCTTCGGCCAGCGACGAGTTGCTCCATCTTGCCTGCCGGTACTCCGCGGCACCGTCTGAATAGACAACCCACACCCTGAAAGGGAGCACCGGCGACGTTCCCACAGGGCAGTCCACGACCACGGGACTAACCTCGGCTATGGAACGAGGCCTCGAATAGTCGGGAACGAATGTATGGCCCACATTCAGGTAGCGTTTATCCTTTGCAGATTTAGCCTTGCCATGTGCAAACAATGGTGTTATGGCCAGGAAAGCACAACACGCCGTTCCTAAGAACATCATAAATAGTTTTGAATTCATACTTCCACTTTTTTCTTGGCGAATGCTATTTGCAGTCAGTAGCATCACCTCTTTTTGCACTAATAGTCAAATATTACCTACCTTATCTTCACCTCGTATGGGAATCGACGGGAAGAGGGATCTTGGGAATGGTTGGTTGGCGCTCCCATGACAACCAGATAGAGGGCTTTCAGCGACTGGTTCCGGGGGGCGGCAAAAGTAACTTCTCCTTTGACAGCCTCTCCCACCTGTCCATAAATGCACCGGTCGTCTGCGGTCACTCCTACCAAGCCATAGCGATAGCCGATGGAGTGCTCCACTTTGCCCTTGCTGTTACTCCGGACCAAAGCACGGAAACCAACCGTGACCTTCTTACCGCTTTGCGGTACATCCAGCCGGATGGCGTTGAAACCATAATTCTCGGGAATGCAATCCTCGGCAGGGCGCAGACAGACATTCGTCTGCTTCTGCATCGGTGTGGAGAATGTGCAAGCATACTCTCTTGTCTCCCTGCGGGCATAGTCGAAATCGAAGTTTACCAAATGGCGATAGCAGTCGAACATCTCGTCGTTAAACTGTTTCTGTGTCATGCCATACTTGCGTTTGTAGGTGATGACGGGGTCCTCGCCCAGCTTACCCTCGCGAAAAAGTTGGGCAATGCTTGGCAAACCATGCTTTTCGGCCCACCACTCTATGACGTATGGCGAATGATAGATGTTCTCACTATGCAGAAATCCCTTGTGGGTAAGTTTTTTGAATGCCTCGAAATGGTAGTTCTCATCGGTGAGCCAGTCGGGATTAACCCTCCATAACATCCACTGCGACGTCATCTCGAAGAACCCGGTCCCACCCCATGCCTCACCCGCACGGTCGGCCATAATCTGGGCTTGGAAGCTGTGTCCCAGCTCATGGACCAGGCAATTGAGCTTCCTGTCCTGGATGCGGTTGGGGGTCACCCACAAGGCGCCGATGAAGTTGTCATACGTTCCGCCATAGGCTGTTCCCTCCAGTGAATAGTTTACCATCACCATCATCTTGTATTTCTCGCAAAGGCTGCCCGGCAAAGCAAACTTCAAAGTATCACGGAAGAACCGGTAGAAACGCTCCACCCTGTTCTGTAGGTTGCCAATATCAAACTTCATGGGCTGGCCGTCGAGCAAAGGGGGATTGGAGGTGTCGTCGCCGAACGGCTTCTCCCAAAAGTAAACTACATTTTGTGTTTGTGCGCTGTGCCGCCAGCACCATCGGGCATTGTCGTCATTGAAATCGTATGGTTTCAGCGAGTCGGGCACGAATATGAGTTTCTGCGTCGCCGTCGTCGGATTCTCCGGAGGTACAGAAAGAGCTTCAAAAGGGTCTTGCGCCATGACAGGGCACACGGCAGTAGCCGTCAGTGTCATGGACAGTAAAAGCTGTTTCATTGCTGATAAGATACAGTTATTGAGCAATTATTTAGAAGAGGGGGTTGTGTCTTTTAGTCCTCCTCTTTGTTTATAATAGTACTTATTTCGTGATTGACAATCCCAACTGATTGTCCCAATTGAGATACCAGTTGTTGGGATTCTTTAGGTCGACGGCAATTATACCTTGCATCTCTGCCAATTTTTCTGCTCCCCGTCGCGCATATACCCTGTCAGCAAGATAAGAAGGGGCGTTGCGGCGCAAAGCCACACGCATCAAGTCATAGAATCGGGTTCCCTCAAAGGCACACTCCAAGGCACACTCGTCCATGATGAGGTCTTCAACGGCATTCTGTTCCTCTTCCGCCGTATCACGTTCCGGGTAGAGGTAATAGTCGTTGTATTCCGTCCAACCTGCCCCACGAGAATGAATACCTATCGTATTCTCCGTGGAAGCGTTCGCCTTTGTTCTGAGGATATACTTACTTGTAGGGAAATCAAACTGTTTCAAGAAAGCCTCTTCCTCCGGATAATATGGAATAATGTCGTTTTCTATAACGTTATTGTTTACCCCTGTCTTCAGAATGGAGAATGCAAAACGAGGGAAGCCGGCACGGTTCAGAGCCTCTGCCAAACGGAGATACACCATGGCACATCTGTAGATGCGCACATTGCGTCCGCTATACTTCTGGCATTCTATGAGTTTGTCTACTTTTGCACCGCTTACCGCTACGTTTACAGACCTTTCCGTATAAAAATCTGAATAGCGAAGGTCGCCACTCTTATCGTCTACCAGATTGTCGGGTGCGTATACGATTTCATTGGCAGAGTTGACATGGCAATACTTCTGCACTCCCGACAAATTTCTCAATGCCTGCGAAGATACAATGGAAGCCTGGTAATTGTTACTTTCCCTTGCATTAAAATAATTCTGCAAATGGCTATAGTTGCCCTCTGATGGTATGGAGTCGCCAGGAATCACCGTGATAACCTCTGAATCGTCGGCTATGCTCTCTGTATAGAAACAATGGGTTCTCCATGTACCTAATGTGGTTTTCCACTTGGTATCGCCTTTCATCCATGAGACTTGGTAACCTCCTATTGGATAGACCGAGTTCGCCCCGTTGCGAGTGGAAATGTATTTATAGTAGCACCATGCTGCCTGACGATAGTTGCCGGCCCAGAGATTCAAGTCTCCCATCAATACGTAGATTGGGAAGAAGAAGAGACGTGAATCATTGCTACGGATTGTACCATAGCTGGGGCGCTCCACATCTGCGTAAGGTGCGATGTCGTTGATGAAATACTCACAGATGCCTTTGATGTCTTTCATCTCATACTGCTTGTCGTTGTCATCCTTGGTCAAGACAGGCTCCGTAACGAGTGGCACCTTGCCGTAGTTGAGCACCAACTGCAAATATGTCCAGGCACGGAATGCCTTTACTGCGGCATACTCCTTGCGGAAGATATATTCATTTCTGTTGTTCTTCAATGCAGTGTCTGCATTAGCAAGGAAATAGTTGCAGTTGTTGATGACCATATAATAGTCGCGGGGCGAGTTGTATTGATTGTTGGTCGAGACATTGAAGTTGGAAATCTCACGCAAATCGGCAGCAGTGTTGCTGCGCACATCCACCAGGTCGCCGCGCAATTCTCCTAAGAGAACAGTGCGGTCTGCCAAGGCCTGTATCTTGTTCATGATGCCGATTACGGAATAAAGGGTATCAGAAGCGTTGTTGAGGTGCTCCTTGTCGGAATAGATCACACGATCCGACTTCTGGTCGAGCAAGTCACCGCATGAAACAAGCACTTGTCCCAGCCCTCCACACAATACCATTAAGATGATATATAATATCTTTTTCATATCGTTTGCTTTTTAAAGTTTTCTATATGCTTGTGCAACGGTTAGAGATTGATTTTGACACCAGCCACAATATTGCAGCTCTGCGGCAACTGGCCAAGGTCTATGCCCTGACCGACGACACTGTTTGTCATCGTAAATTCAGGATCGCTTCCAAGATATTTGGTCAGCGTGAACAGATTGTTGGCCTGCACCCAGAACTGGAATCCTTGAAGCAAGGTCGAGTTGACCGGCAAGGTGTAGCTCAATGTCACGGTCTTCAGTCGGATGTAGCTTCCATCCTCGATCCATCTGTCGCTGAAACGAGAGTTGCCCATCGGGTCTTGGAAAGTTGCCTTTGGCATTTTGGTCACCTGGCCTTCGTTCTGCCAGCGGTTGGTCATGGCCAAGGTCTGGTTCATGAACCTGCTGCCCGATTCAAGCTGTTGGCGCATGTAGTTGTACACGTCATTGCCCAAGCTGTAGTTGAAGTTCATGTCGAGGCGGAAACGCTTGTAGGCAAACGATGTGAAGATGTTACCATAGATGTCAGGGTTGGGGTCACCGATAATATCACGGTCGTTCTCATTGATGACATGGTTTTTGTCCTTGTCCACAAACTTCATGTCGCCGGCACCAAAGTAGTTTTTGTCTATTCCGTTGCTTCCCATTACATAAAGTCCATCGGACTTGGCCTCCTCGCTTGTGCTGTACACACCTGCGGTACGGTAACCATAGAACAGGTTGGCAGCACTGCCCACCTGTGTACGAATGGTTGCTCCATACACCGTGTTGTCGAGATGAGTTTGTCCTTCCGACAAGGACACAATTTCATTCTTGTAGTGTCCTACACTTGCCCCCAGTTCCCAACTGAAGTCTTTCGCATTGATGAGCTTGCCCTTTGCCGTGACATCAAAGCCGTTGTTCTTGAGTGAGCCGCTATTGCACCAGTTCTTCTCTATACCAGAAATATAGTTGAGCGACTGATAAGTCAATATGTCTTCGGTGCGGCTGTTGAAATAATTGAAGCGGAGATTCAGACGGTTGTTGAACAAGTTGGTCTCCAACCCGATGTTCCAGCGCCTGGTGATTTCCCACTTCAGGTGGTTGTTGCCGATATTCTCAAAGGTCAATCCTGACACACTCTGCAAATACTTGGTGGAAGAGAAGAAGCTACGGGCAGCATAATAATCTATATCGTCATTACCACTCACGTCATAACCTGCGCTCAACTTCAAGTAATTGACTGCCGACACGTTGGCAAACCACGTTTCATTGCTGATGACCCATGATGCCTGAATACCAGGGAAGATGCCCCATGCAGCGTTGAAAGCCTTCAATGCACCGTCTGCGTCCTTGCCAAAGCGTGAGGAAGCCTCGGCCGTCAAGTTGCCTTGCAGATAGTAACGCTGCAAGTAATTGTATTCTGCTTGCGCATACCAGGCAATGGAAGTCCAGTTGTCATTGGCACCAGTGGTCTTGATATTCAATAAAGAGCTGGAGATAAACGGAGTCTTATCGTTACCGGTGTTATATCCCAACTGAGTGTTGAGCGTATAGCTTTCCCAATTGATACGCGCCCCGGCAAAAGCATAGATGGCGTGAGGGCCATATCTGTTGTTCCAATCCAAACGCGTATCGCTCATCACAGAGTTCTGCTTGGAAAACAGCGAACGCACCTCGTTCTCACGAAAGCCTCCCACACTGCTTACATAGTAATTGGGTACACCACTAATAGGAATATAAAACTTCTCATTGGTGTTCACCAAATTGTAGCTGAAATGCTCGCTCAGACAGAGATGCTTGTTGAATTGGAACTTAGGCGTAACAGCCAAGTTTACCATTGAGTTCTCCCAACGGTTCTTGTTCTCTGCATCAGCATACTCATTGATGGCATAAGGATTGCCCAGCTTGTAGTTGTAATTCTTATAGCCCGATAAAGCCTCATCAAGGTAAGATTCTGCATCCACATCCAAATAGCTGTGGCTCAAGATACCATTGGCGTAAGCATAAGGGCTGAGCATAGGACTCTTGACATATGCCAGGAAAGCCGGTGAGGTTGGAGTTCCCTCATTATAACCCTCCGGTGCTCCGTCATTACGGATGTTTCGAGTCTGATTGGCAAAAGAAGCATCGAAACGCATGCTGAATTTTTCGGTGAGATGGATGTCTGCATTGAACCGTATGTTCAGTCGATTGAGATTGTTACACTTCAATGTGGTCTGGTTGCTGATATATCCAAGACTCAAGTTATAGTCGGCAACATTGTCACCACCCTCTACATTGATGTTGTAGTTCTGGGTTAGTGCCGTGCGGTACACGCCTTTCTTCCAGTCAGTATTGTTGTGATACTGTGGATAATAGTAATAAGACGGGTCATCGTTAAGGAATTTGAAACTCGTCATCATGGTGTTGGTCGTCGAGAGCATGTCGGAAGCATAGCTCTTGTACTGTGTGGCATTCATCATGTCATAGAACTTGGGCTGCATCACGACACCTGCCGACAGACTGGCAGTGATACGCGTTGCCATACTATGACTACGCCGGGTCTCGATGATGATGACTCCGTTGGCTCCCTTTGCACCATAGAGAGCCGTTCCATTGCGGAGAACGGTTACTTTCTCTATATCGGTCGGCGAAATGTTGTTGAGAATATTGTTGTAGAAACCATCATGGAGCATCATGCGTCCATACTGTTGCTCTATGATGACACCATCAACGACAACCAAGGGTTGTGCATTGACATTGAGGGAGTTCAGACCGTTTATAAACATCACGCTTCCCGTGCCTGCATTGCCATTACGGGCTACCGTATGTACTTCTGCACCCATGCGCTTCTGGATTTCGTCCTCTACACTCACTGCATTGGAATACTGGAAACCCGAGGCCGCCTGTTGTCCCGTAACGTTGGTTCCAAAAATGTATTCTGAGGAGAAAGCAGAAGAATAGAGCTTGATGTCACGCTGACTGTCACCACGCAACAATCCTATCTTGACCAGATTGTAGTCTGGGGCCGTCACCTGCAAGGTTGATGCAAACTCTGGAACGTTGAGTTCATACTCACCTTTGTCATTGGTAAGCACGCTGTATCCCTGCATCTCACCCACACTCACCAAGGCACCGGAAACTGGCAAGTTGGTTGCGGAGCTGAGCACACGTCCCTTAACCTTTCGTGTGGGATATTGCTTGGCTGTTTTCAGAGACTTCGTATCTTTGGAGTTGACGGTCTCCGCCTCTTGCGCCATCATTGTATTGGTGCCGATCATTAAGGCCGACAAACCGAACAGTATATATCTTTTCATTGTATAAACATATTAAGTGAAATCAATAGGTTACCTTGTACTCCTTGGCTTCACTCACCGGAGCGTCATGCGGTTTCACGATGATGCAGTCGATACGCATCGTGGTCTGGTACTTGGATGTCTGATTTGTCGGCACATCCGTGTAGATTTTCACCTTTGCCTGATAATCACTTAGTCCCCATGAAGCAGTCTTGAACTTATAGTTGCTCTTGATCTTGATGGTATCGATCACATCAGCCTTAGTTGTGAAACTTGCGTTGCGTTCCCATTTGGTTACACCACTTTGCTGATAGCCCACCTGCGCCCTGAACTTTACAGGAAGGCGTTGGTCTTCCGTAGCAAGGGTGTCGTAGGCCAGTGCCGGAACGAAGATAGCATAAATGTCGTACGCCACATTGGACAGCACGTCAGGTATCTTGAATGTCACCGAAGGCTGAGCACCCAAGGCATCTGGGGAAATCTCTACAAAAAGGTTGCCTGACACCTGCCCATAGAATGGATTATTGCTCAATACAGAGCGGACAGTCATCGGATCAATGGCATTGTACAGTGTATCCTGGTATAATGTCTGCTCAGCTTCACAACTAATGGTCTTCAAGAATGTGTCAAACTTACTGATACGGAAATTTGAAGCCTTGCGTATATGTCCATTGCTTAAGGATATGTCCTTTGTGCCCTCGAATATTCCTCCAGAAGCAAAGGGCTTATAGAAGACATCACCCATGTGGGACTCTATAGACAACAGCTTACGCATCTCTGCATAGGTTGACACCGCAGAGTCCTGGAAAGCTATGTCACTCTGGCCACTACGATTGAAGAAAGCTGACCTGACGATGGCCAAACGCGCATTTGTAAACTGCAAAGAATCGCGGTCGTCCACCCTAGTGTCATAATTGAAATAAGGCGTATACTCCTCTACCAGTCTATTCCATTCGGCATTGGTAGGTGCAAGCACCCAATAAGTAGAGTCTTCACTGTTGATGTAGCCATAGAGCGTATAGAAGGCATTGTTATATACCGTAACGGAATCCAGATATTGGGTCTTGCCGTCAACAATGCCTCCAGGCACACTTTGACTTGCGTCAAACTCGTAGACTCCGAAACTCTTAACGAACTTATTGATACTGTCCAGCTCTTCGTCCGTTGCCAGATATTCTGCAATGTTAGGGGCATACGACAGCGCATTGCCTATTGTATAAAGAATGCCATTGTTGTAAAGTACATTCTTGGTCTCAAAGTTTCCCCCTCCTATTGATGTTGGGGTAAACATCTGGTACTTTCCATTCATCATCCTCAAGGAATCATTGGTGGTCGTAGACACAGACTTCTTGTAGAGTGCAATATGGTTTTGGAGTATTTGCTTGATGACTGTATTCTCTTCATCTTTCACGCCAGCAGCCTTCTGCTTGTTGTACACATTCACAAGACTGTCGGCCGTACTCTCACTCAAGCCACTGTTGGTCAGGGCAAACACGGTGTAGGTCTGGCTTCCGTCGAGCTTGGCGTCATATCCGCAAGCCTTAATTACCTTGGCAAAATGGCTCAAGTCTGGTTTGCTCTCGATGGCTTGCCAAATGGTGGTGTTGACGATACCATCCTTTGCCTCGCTGTAATGCTCATCCCACTTGTCGGAGCAGGATGCGCAAGACAGAGCCGCCAAGATAACGACCGCTGCTTGCTGTTTATATGATTTCTTCATTTTCATGTGTATAGAATATAGTGATGATTCTATGTCATATTTCTTTCCGTTTTTCTATGCCTGCATCAGGTTTAGAGGGGGTCTTCCATATTGCTGTCGGAAACTCCGTAGACGCTCTTCGGAACCAGTTCGAGATAGTCGAGGTCGAACTCGGTCTGGCCTGTTGACACACAGCGTATGCGCAAGTAGTGATCCTCATGGGGGTTGATGTGAACCGTACACAGGACACGGCGCAAGGTATTTTGCACTGTCACAAACTGACGGTATGTGCTGGCTCCGGCTCCATCGTAACGGTAACCACCCATGGCCCCCCGATAGTATCCCTTGTTCTTCAGGTTTTTATAGTCGGAAGACTTGTCTGCATCACTCATGCTGGCGTAATCCTGCACCCAGTCTGATCCCAAAAGAGAGGCATCGGTCAAGAGTTTGGTCATATCCAAAGGAATGCCTTGAGGCTTGCCGTCGAAGTAAATCTGGGCTATGCCACGTGTGCTCTCGGCGGCATATCCCAAGCGAATCTGCCAGTCACCTTCGTACGGAACAGGAGGTATCTTGAAAGCAATGTCAAAATTGCCAAAGAGGTTGAACTCATCACCCTCGTAAGAGTCATAATAGTCGTGAGGACGACGGTAGACAAAATAGCCTGTACTCTTCACATTCTTCAGATAGCCATTAGGAAAATAGTAGTTGCGACCATACTTTCCCGTCTCATCATAGTCTGGATCCTGCTGCTTCACGTTACCGTTCTGGCGAATGCCATTGGTCTCAATCTCGGGGAAAATAGTAGCAAAGTCCATGCGGATACGGCAGTTCTGAACAATGTCTCGAGTGGTCTCGTCGAAGGCAAGAATGTCGTCCACATAGAAATACCAGCCGTTGATAGCCTGATTGGAATACTCGTTCTCCACACTCTGCTGCACCATGGCTCCACGAATCTTGTACTCATCGTCACGACGACGGTTGATGTAATACTGCTTTGTCTGGTCAGCATCAGCATATTTCAGCATGGTGAGCTTCTCAACTTTCAGCATGGTATGTGGCAACAGCGTCTCATACCAGTCGACAGGATTCATCAAGTTCGTCATGATGCCTATGTCGTTGAGCGGAGTAAGGTAGTTCCAGCCCTGCATCTTGCGGTCGAGGATGTGATACTGAACAAAACGGCGAAGCGGATTAATGCTGTCTGTCAAATGGTCATAACCATGGCCTTCTTTGTTGACATCATCAGGATACATCACGTCGTAGATTTCGCAAGCTTTATGATAAAGGGCTTGCAAGCTGTTGATGCCATACTTTTTGTACAATACTTCATTGGTAGGAACAAACGCCGTATAACCAAACATCTTGGTATCCGGAACCGTAGCGGTTTCCTTGTTCACGTGCGAAGTGTACTTGTAGCGTGCATACTGGTCTGGATTATAGCTCGCGTCACGATAGTTTTCTTTCATCATTGTAGCCAAACCCGTCGCATTGAGAGCCTCGGTAAAAAGGCTGATGTTCTTGTTCTCCTCCATTACGTCGGGCAACATGCGGTTGCTGTTCTCCAGCACCTCGCTCACAGGCTGCATGATACCGTTCTGCACGGAATCATCCTGCAGTTCAAAGATGATATGGGAGGTTCGATTCAGGAACACCACGGCATTGCTGTCATTGTCCAGGCCATGGCTCACCTCAATGTAGCGGCGATTCATATTTGGACTGGCGATAACGCCTGTGTTCATATCGGAAGTGGCGTACATATTACTGATAAGATGGGTACGCGCGATGGTGTCGCAATCTGCCTTGGAAAGTTCCGAGACAGAAGACAAGCCCCGCCTGCTTAGGTAGCGGCTAATGGCTTCATTGGTGGGTGGAAAACAGGTGTAAGCGCCGTATGCCGACATCTGTTTCATCATGCCTGCACGCTCTATAATGCTTGCGAACTCACTGAAATCCTTGTGGCTTTTAAGGTAATCGCTCACCATCTCACCCGTGAAAGTATAATAGTTGGAGGTGTCCGGCTCGTCAGAACAACCGGTGATAGTCATTCCCGTCAATCCAAGCCCCAAAAGGAATGCAAGCCCATATTTTATCTTTCCGTTCATAATCCTCATGTTTTAATTATTTTGTGGTAGAGTAAGATGAGTCATCAGAACCAGAGCCGTAGACCGGATTCTGCACCAAATTGCCGTTCACCTTAATTTCTTCACTGTTGTATGGCCAGTAGAGTGCATCCATCTTGGCCAGTTTGCTCTGAACGACGCCAGCGTTATCCGATCCTTTCTGTTGCACCTTGTTGACCAAGAAACTGGTTTTGCCATCCCTGCGGGACTTGCGCACAAGGTCGTACCACCGCTTGCCCTCGAACATCAGTTCGCGCTGACGCTCCAACAAGACAAGTTGTTCCATCTGCGATTTGCTGGAATAATCATTGTAAGAGATGTCTGTATAGTTGGTTGCCTTGGAAGAACGCTTCTCTATGACATTCACCAACTCGTAGGCAGCCTTGAGCAGAGAGTCGTTCTTGGTTTTCGCCTCGTCGGTCTGTGGGTCATCGCTCACCATTTGAACCAATGCCTCCGCCTTCAAGAGCATGATGTCGGCAGTGCGGTAGATAATCCATGGCGCATAGCAGTTGCTTTCTGTAAAATGGTTGCCGGTTACCTTTACATCAGATGCCGAGTTCGTAGACACTACAATGTCTTGATTGGAATACTTGCCTATACCATAGATAGAAGTGGTCACCTTTTCAATATTCTCATAATAACGCAGGTCATCCTTGTCCTTAAAGACCTTGAACAGTTCGTCTGGCACATCTGTGGCTATAAAGTTGGCAGGTTTGATGATTCCTGGGAAAGTGGTCATGTTACCGTACAGATAGCTGACACTTCCATTGGACGGCTTGTTCTTATCACTGTCAAAAAGCAGCTCAAAAATATTTTCCATAGACCCACTGGGGCCATAGATTCTATAATAGGTGTAACCATTATACCTCCCGCCAGTCCTGTCACTAAACAAAGGGTAGCCCTCAAAAAGCTTGCTGTTGCTGCCGTAGGAACTGCCCGAAGAATTCTTGGAATCCTTGAATTCTCTGGTTTTGCTTTCCAATACGATGTCGGCATACTTGACTGCACCGGCATAGTCCTGTTTCCAGAGATACATCTCACAAAGCATGGCGTCAATACAGTCGCGGGTGATTCGGCCACGCTGGTAAAGCGGTTTGGTCTCTTCGTACTTGCTCACAGCATAAGGACGCACACTCTCCAAATCGGCAATCAGATTGCCAAGTATCTGGTCGAACGATGTTGCTGGCAAATTCATCTTCTGGGTATCATCCACAAAAGCCGTAGTGGTGTAAGGCACATCATGGAATGTACGGATGAGATAGAAATACATCAAGTCACGAATGGCAGAAACCTCGGCACGGGTTGCATTCAAGTCACTCTCCGAATAATTAGGATCTTTTTCTGCCACTTGCGGCGCATAGAGCAATACCAGGTTGCAACGGTTGATGATGTCGTAGAACTCACCCCATGTCGTGTAAGTATTCTTGGCATTGATATTCTCCTTAAAAATGTTGGACAGAGCCTCGTTGTTGGCAATGTTCGTACCTCCTACCATATCATCGGAACGCGACTCGCCCCAGATAATCATTCTATCGATGATGGTTTGCGACCGCATGTCGGCATAACAGCCCATCACAATGTTCTCAACATCGCTCTTGTTGGTCCAGAACTGATCCTGAACTATCTCGTTGAGCGGCTGGATGGTCAGGAAGTCGGAGCACGAGCTGAAGCCAAGGCTCAACATTCCTGCCATACTTATCGTCAATATGTTGTTTTTCAAATTCATAGTTGTTCCTTTAAAAATCGACGGTTACGCCTAATGTGTAAGACTTGGCACGTGGGGTTTGGCCTCTGTCTATTGATGCACCATAACTTCCATAGCTCACTTCTGGGTCGGCACCCGTGTATTTGGTCAGGCAAAAAAGGTTGTTGGCACTCAAGTAGAATCGCATTCCGCGTATGCCGAGTGTCTTGCTTATCCTTTTCTGGTCGAAAGCATAAGACAACTGCAGGTAGTTGAGACGCAAGAACGAGCCTTCTTCCACAAAGCGGTCGCTCACAAGTGTATTGTAGTTGGAGGTAGAACCGTACATGGCTCTTGGGATGGAAGTCAAGTCACCCTCCTTGCGCCAGCGGTAGTTTACGGCCTGGCTCTGATTGTTGTTGTTGACCATTGCCTCAGCGTCCAGACGAGTCAGATTCAGAATCTTGTTGCCAATGCGATAGTTAAACTGCGCATTGAGCTTCCAGCGGTTGTAGTTGAAGTTAAAACCGAAACCACCTGTCAGTTTTGGCAAGGAGCTGCCCAAATAAACAATATCAAGCGCATCGACGTTTCCGTCATGATTCACATCCTCGTAGATGGCATCACCTCCCTTTAACTTGTAGTTCTTGGCCGTACTCCCATTGGAATAGTTGTACATCATGCGTACCGGCTTGCCCTTGTCGTCGTATATGACCGATCCGTCAGCGGCAAGTGCAATTGGGGCCGTCTTGCCAGAAGCGAGAAACGCTTGTTGCTCCTCGGTGGTCATATTGGCAAAAGTATTATACTGGTACTGATACACACCCTTGCTGCGAAACCCGTAAATGGCTCCGAACGGGTTGTGTATCTGCACACGCTGCAAAGTCTCACGGTTGCCATAAGCAAAGGTCGAGTTCAATGTCTCCAGAATCTGTGGATCCATCTCAAGAATCTCGTTTTTGTTGTTGCCAAGGGTTGCGTTCATGTCAATCCAGAACTTCTTGCCGATAGTAACAAGTTTGTTGGTGTTGATATTCAACTCCCAACCTGTGTTGCGCATCGAACCGACATTCTTGTATGCCAGCGTATAATAACCGGAATTGGAAGGTATGCGTACATTGTTCATCAACATATCACTGGTGGTCTCATTGTACCAATCGACTGCAACGGTCAACTTATCGTGCCAGAAGCCAAAGTCCATACCCACGTTGTATGACTTTTTCTTCTCCCATCGCAAGTCTGTCAGTTTCAAGTTGCTTGGGCGCATAGTGGAAGCACCCAGGTAGGTACTGCCGGTAACATACTTGCTGACATACAGATAGTCGGAGCCAGGCTGGTTACCAACGACACCCCAACTTGGACGGATACTCAACATGGACAACCAGTCACTTGTACCTTTCATCCAAGGCTCGTCCACCACATTCCAACGCAAAGATACTGCAGGAAAATATCCCCAACGGCGATCGGGGCCAAACTTTGTCGTCCCATCTGCACGTACGGAGAAGTCGAACATGTAACGTCCCTTGTAAGCGTAGTGAGTTGAGAATGTATAGAACATCGAGCGCCACTGACTAAAATTGGAATTCATACCTGTAATAATACCACCAGACTCCGGGTTGACAATACCACCTGACGGGAGACCACTCCCATCCGTTGACTGTCCATTGGAGCTGCCCGATGTCAATTCAAAACGTGCCATCGCCATTAAAGAATGATCCTTGTTTTTGAAAGCAGGGATGAAAGTAAGAGTTTGTTTAGTGTTGAAAGCCGTACTCTTATTGCTACTGGCATTGGCAGAGTTCACACCATTTGTCCATGAGGTCGTAACCAGCTCGTTAGGGTAGAACTTATCCACGTACTCATTAAAGATGTTCATGTAGACACGTCCTTGCCAGTTTAGCTGCGTATGATCCTCATCCATGCCCAAGAGGTGATAGTTTAGTTCAAACTCTGGGGTGATGTCATAAGTACGGTCGTCAAACTTGGCAAGATTGGCACTTGCCACAGGGTTTACGTACACTTTCTGGTCGTCATTGAAAACTGACGATGCCGACTGCAACATCGTGTAATATTTGTCCGTATCGACTCCAGTCACAGGTTCCTGTTCGTAGATGCCCATATTAGGCATCTTCTTGTACGCGATAGACAAGAGATCATCATAGTTTTTCTTGTTTTTTGTGTAAGTCATCGCGAAGTTGGTCGAGATTTTAATACGGTCGCTAACATAGTAGTCCAAAGCCACACGGGTAGCAAAACGATTCAGCTGCTGCTTGATGATGGAACCTGTTTCATGGTCGAAACCTCCGGCAATACGGAAAGTGGCCTTCTCTCCACCACCGGTCACAGACAAATAGTGGTTCTGGCGCAGACCGAATTGTGTCACTGCATCTACCCAGTCGGTATTGTTGTTATACTGCTCGTATTCTGAGAATGTGGGGTCATAGTTCAATTCTGGAATATTCGAGGTTTTGTCGCTTTGTTCAGGGTTGAAGTAACTTTCCTTCAATAACATGGTGTAGTCATTACCGTTCAGCAACTTATAACCCTTGGGTTGGTAAGTACCCGTAAGACGTAGTGAATAAGTGAGCTGCGGCTTACCACGGGTGCCGCGCTTTGTTGTAATCTCTATGACACCGTTGGCACCTTGCGAGCCATAAATGGCTGTAGCTGCCGCATCTTTTAACACTGTGATGCTGGAAATATCCTCTGGGTTTAATGTTCAACAACTGTGAAAACTGCTCGTCGTTGGCATTCTTCACGTCAAAGCTGGTCATGTCCACATTCCAAGTATTGCCATTCACCACAATCAACGGGTTGTCACTGGTCAACGTACTTACCGACGAGGAGCCACGCAACCGCATGCTGGTTCCTGCACCCAAGTTACCAGAAACAGAAACGATGTCCAGACCCGAGATACGACCCTGCAAAGCCTCGTCTACAGTATTCAAACCCAATCCCTCGAACTCCTTGGCGGAAATAGTTTGGGCTGCATAGGAAAGCTCTCGCTCCGGAATGGCAAGACCACCCGAATTGATACGCTTCTTGGCAGTAATCGTAACCTCGTCCAACTGAAGATCAGAAGTAAGCTCTATAGTATACTCTGCCTTGTTGATAGGCATGGACACCGTCTTGTAGCCTATATAGCTGAAACGAATCTTATTCTTGGGATTACGCACTTTCATCGAGAAGTTACCATTGACATCTGTCATCGTAGACTCCACGATACGACCGTTTCCGTCAATCTCACAGACAGACGCACCTGCGATAGCCCCCAACTCATCGTTCACCACACCATGCACAGCTGTGATTTGCTGGGCTGACATTCCTAAGGCGGCTGCACACAAGATTGCCAATATCTTATATCTTAATTTATCCTTCATATATTACCTCCTCCTCTGTTTTGCATTGGTTCCACTTTTCAGTCCCGCAGCCTCTTTCCAACTGGTCTTTTGCGCAGTGTTGTAAAGCAATGCGCCATCTATCAGGTGAACCACTACGTCGGAAGCATTGTAAATCTCATCGTTGTCCGTATCTTTGTTCTTAATCCAATACTCACGGCCCTGAATATTGTAGAGCCCAGAGCTCTTAATCAATTTTCTGACCTCACCCAACTGGTCGGTAACTGTCAGGCCAGAATCGTCTGAAGTTACGGTCACACTGTAGAATCGCTTGTTGGCTGGATTGTTGGTGAAGGTTTCATACTTCGTTGCAATGTTGTTTGGTCCACCGATAATCACGGAGTTGTCCTGAATATGATACTTCAAGAAGTTGATGATACGGGTGGCCAATGTGGTTTTTGCTTTCTTGAACTTGGTATTGTCACCTCCGAAATCATCCACCTTAAGAGCTTCTATGTCTGACCAATATGGCAGATACCCCTGCTCATGCAATGCCTCTATTGACTCGTTGGTAGGCACATAGACCGTATAGTTGTAGGCATCAAACAGGCTGATATTCATGTCTGCGCAAGTATAAGCACCGCTCTTGGCTTTCATCAAGGCATCCGAAGAAGAAACAGAACCTGAACCACTCATCAACTCATAGAATTTGGAGTATTCCGGGTGAGCCTTCAATATGGCATAAGTCGACTTCTGGCTGGTCATAGGCATCTGCTCGTTGAGTATGTACGACTTTCCATTGCCATCCGGCCCCATGTCTGTAATACTTTGAATTTTCACACTTCTTCCCTGCTCCTCTTGTAAGCCTCCCGCTACGGTCATCATGCTTGCATCGCCAGGGTTAGTCACTTTCAGGAAGCCACCGCTCTTGGTTTTATAGAACACTTTGCCATCTTCCACATCGCCCACGACGATAAGGTTGTTGATCATGTCTACCAACCGGTTCTGAACCTGATTATCCGTGGCATCGGACAAGCTCTCTCCTGGTAAAATGGTCTGGTTCGCCAAATCATACTTGTAACGATGCGCTTTGACTGTCTTGGTATTGTCATCATAGTAGAACTGGTAGAGTATCTGAGTCGTATTACCATACGAGCATGGATCTACATAGTTCAGCATTGCCATATTGGTAGGGATGAAGAAACTGTATTTAGAGTCCATGGAGTTGAGATATGGCTCAAATGAGTTATTGGGGATTCCGGAGATGCCCCAGTAGATGACGTTCATCGTCTTTTCATTGACCAAGGCAGGGAAAGACACCGATGAGTAGTCTGCCGGAGCAAACACCTTATTAGATAGGTACACAACTCCGTTGCAACCCATGAAACAACTGTCCACGTTGGCCGGCTTGATGCCGATTGACACTTTCGTGGTGTTGTCCACAATATTGTCGAACTTGGATGGCACTGTCTCCGAGAATGAGTTGACCATGCCAATGTTGACCAATTTCACCAACACCTTAGTAGGAACGTTTTCCCAAGAACCGTACATATCCTGAAGCACCTTGCCGCCTGCATTCCACCAAGTGTCAAGTGCTTGGTTGGACGGCACGACTATGGCACCACAGTCATAGTGCAAGTCCTTATCGGAAGAACCTGAAGGATAATACTGGTTCCATCCAGGGTCAAAGAGAAGTTTCGATTCAACGACATTGCCTTTCGGGTCTGTGCCGACCACTCCCTGTGTCGGTGAGCCATAGTAACCCGTATTGCCCGAGGATGCAAAATATTTCAGGGTAAATACAGAGTCCGAATTGTTGTAAAAGCGGTTATACTCCTTAGTGGCAGCCTCATCGTAATAGGGAGCAGTGAATCGGGAGAGCATTTTTGCAAACGTGCTCATATTGGCGTGGCTATTGATAATCTGAGCCATATTGTCCGACGGAATCATCACTCCGTCCACCTTATGTATATAGCCATTCTTGCAGGTGATGTCACTCTCCGTAACTTTCTTGCCGTTTACCCATGAATCGGCGATGGAGTTGGACTCATGATTGGTAAGCATGTCGAGATCTCCTGAAGTAATCTTATTGGTTTGCATGTACGCCGGCAGAAAATGGATCATGGGTTTGCTGGTATTGTCACGTAGCAGGATGATGCCTCTCGCATTGCCCTTGTATTGGCTCCAGTATTCTGTATTTGGCATCTTGTCTGGCAAAATGCGCGATACGGAGTCCAATACAGACACGGCAGTCTCACGACGCATGCACAATCCTTCCTGAGGAGGATTCCCACTCAAGTTGCTCAGCAATTCTATCAAGTAGGCATTGTTGATCATCGAACCATTCAACAGGATTTTCTTCTGCCCCGTCGACAGGTCTTCATACTTGCGTACCCCCCAGCTATTGGTCCTGAAGAATTCCTCAAAAGCCGCATCGTCGGCGATGAACAGCGTCTTACTACCCGTTTGGCTCAATACAGGCGCTTGCCCCAAATCGTCAATCAGTTGTATCGTATAGGTGTAATTGCCATAGTTCTGGAGCTGCTCATAAATAGAATTGCCCAACCACAATGGTTGTCCCTCCAATACATCCTGCGTACAAGACTGGGTCAATCCCGAACCAACTAACAGGAGTATAGCCACTGCGGCAGAGGCTCCTCTCTTTCTATTCTTAGGATTTTTGTTTCTCATAAACAAACACTTATATTTTCACATTTATAATCTTTCCCTATCGGTTACTCTACGAGTATCTTCACGGCCGAACTGCTATGCCCATTGGATGCTCGGAGAACATACACGCCCTTAGAGATATTGCAAGGCACATGGTAGTCGCCATCGCGCATGAAACTTTGTGAATAGATTGCCTTGCCGGCAACAGAATACATCACTACAGGTATCTGATATCTTCCTGCTGCCTTGATGCTGAGTGGAATGTTATCACCAGGACTAACCACGGTTTTATCCAATACCAATTCAAACTTCGTTGCTTCGTTGGCAACAATGTTGTCTATTCCCGTAGGCTTTTTGAAAGTAGGATCGGTCAGACTGCTGTTGTAAGCATACCACTTCATCTGCGCCTTGGCGGGCTGATATACATTTTCTCCCATCTTCAGGCGGTAATCGAAATGGTGCTTTCTGGTCTCATCGTTCACATATATATAATCTGTATTGCATACTACAGCTATCACCACGTCGTTAGCCGGCTGCTCCTGCAAGGTCATGACCACATCCCCTTCTCCCTCCACTGGCTGGGAATAGTATCTCTTTCCTCTCTTTGAACGATAGCACAACATGCAGACCATATTGGAGTCCAATGGCTTGAAATGGATACTGACAGTGTTGCCTTTCTTGCCCTCCACATGTAAAGGAATCTGGTTGGCCCCACTCCATCCCGGCGTTGTGCGATATTCCGGATAATACCACCCTACGCTGTCTGTCTCGTTACACTTGTACATATTGGCATAAGGAGTAGCCTGCCACACTTTCACACTTTTCCAATAAGGCGCCCATTCCTGCTTGATGTTTACCAACCAGTTGTCGTTGAGCAGTTTGAGACATGCATTAGCCCACACACCGACATCAAGCATGGCTTGCCTTGCACGATATTCCAAGATAAGATGGCGCATCTGATTCTCGCCAAGCGAGTCGGCCATTCCCTCGAGAACCCTACTCTTGCAATAACGCCAAATCCATGGAATGCTTCCCTTGCCGAGGATCTCACTCACGAAATGCGGGAAAAGCTCACCATACTGCACACCTCCCAAAAGGTTGCGCCAAGTACAAACCTGCTGACTTCCGTTATACATATTGACACCTTCGGCACTTGGTCCTCCAAAAGAATCGTCGAGCAACCAACCCGAGTAGCATTCTATCGGCATGAACGGAGCTATCATGTTTCCTGCACTCAAGTAACCCATACTCGTGGGGATGGTTCCTGTTTTCCTGACCTCAGCCTCGGCCTGAAGCCATGTGTTACCCGCTTCTTGGTACCAAGCAGACTGTTTGCATCCCTCAAGGTCGGCAAAAATGGCATGTATGCCTTCATGTACACAGGCGTTCTGTTGAAACGTCTGGTCTGTCACGGAACTCCCATAATACTTGTCATAAGTAAAAGCTGGATCAAAACAAGCTATCGGGTAATAGCTGATGTTCACCATCGGCCAACTTCCACCATCATACCATGTAGCCCCTTGCCACCCTCCACGAGCCGTAGAATCAGCAGGGTCACTGTAAAGTCCGCTTCCATACACATATACTGTACTGTAATAGCCATTGCGGGCACGCTTGTCGGGTGGCCAGCCCATCTCGTCACGGAAATAGGCGAAATCCTCATTCATCTTTGCAAGGAGGTTCTTCTTTGCCGTCTCCGTGACGTATTTGCTTGTTTTGTCTCCCCAAGCGACAGCCCACCAGCCATCAGCCATATATCCTTTTTGGTTATTGTTCTCCGGCAAGAACTTAGTAGGTGCCTTGAGCGCAGGATATTCACTGCGATAGTCGTAACTCAATGTCGGAGAGTAGGCTGGCCATTCGTAGGAAACCAACGGATCATACAAGGTATAGGTCAGCGAAGTCTGCCGACCGCACTCACGCTCATAGGTCACGGTGTACTTTCCGAGCCCGTCGGCAACAACGCTCGGAGTGTTGGCAACGGTGCCGTCAGGCAACATCCATTCCCATCTGCCTTCTTCCGTTACGCCTTCCGGCAATACCACCGAAGGCATAAGCGTCACAGGCTTGCCTATATAATAAGGTATGGCAGATGACGGAGCAGACAGTTTCGCAGCAATGCAACCGGCAGTCACCTCACCGTAAACATTCACCTCACGGATGCCGCACCCCTTGTCGCCCTTCATGTAAATCCTAACTCTGTTGGACGTAAAATTCAACATGGTATTCGAGACACCACGCCTGTTGATACCATCTATACCCACAGACTTTACCCACCTCTTGCCGTTCCAGTAAGCGATATATGCGTCAGTAGGAAGATTGATGTCTCCGTCTTCGGTAGCCCAGTACACCTGAATCTTGTCCAGGACACAGTTTGTCTCCCACTGCAATTCCACATATTCGTAAGTACCGTAAAAATCTTCACCATGGAGTGTGCTCCAATATGGAGCGTTGGTATTGGCGTTGCCGTCATTGATCAAACTGACAGGATTGGATTCCGATTGCACAGAAGCTCCCATTTTCCACACCTTATCGGTTATTTCCACACATGCCCCCATCGCACTCACTGCGAAAAAAGACATGGCAAGTCCCAATAGCCGATTTGCAGAATTTTGCAAAAGATTCTTTGGTCTCATCATACATTAAAGCTTTAGGTTTTGTTTTGTTCGTAAAATTAAGACCTTTTTTAGGAACGCGCAAATTATATAATCGCAAAATATTCCATTTACTAATACATATCTCCAACTATAATTTTAAAATAAGAGTATCGTCTAATTTGATAGAAAAATCATCCAAATACCTATTTTTAAGACGATTTTCTCATGTGTTTCTTCTTTTTTTATATAGATTTGTGGTGCCATTAAGAAAGGCTATCATAACAAACGTTGATCTCAAGTCTTCTGCAGCATGAGTTCAATCTCGACTAATAACTAACATATTTATATTTCATGATGAAAACTATTACCCAAGATGTCAGACAATTCATGCTGACGGCCGTGGCAAGTCTATTGGGCTTGTCGGCAAACGCGCAGTACAGCCAGACTGTAGAGCAGTATCCCAACAAGGCTTATACCGAAGTCTATGCCAATTTCAGCTTGACAAAAGTCGCAGAAACCCTGAATACCGACACAGCCACATTGGTCAATGCCTTGAAGACATGGTATGCAGCCAACACCGCCGAAGGGGTGACAGCATCAGGTGATGCCATGTTCCAAGTAAAAGTGGCTGATGCTTATGCACCAACAGACGCATCCGGTTACAACGGAAACTTCAACGGTTTGTGGCTTGGCAAGGACGGAACTCTACAAGCATGGGGAGCTGGCGCCGTTTACCATGTCGGATCAGACTGGGATGCCAATGAGGATGCTTTCAAAATCGCATTGTGCCAGTTCCCTGACTCGCTGAAAGGCGGCGAGAGCTTATCTAACACATTTGCATTGACCTACGGCAACAAGACTGCCACATTCGATGTTATCTACAAGATTCTGGAACCTGCAGCAGTGCCAGACCCGGCAACTGTTCTCCGCTCTGAGTTCACAGAGAAGATGACCAAAACGGGTGAGACAACCATAGAGGTAAAACGTAAAGACATTGATGGCTATACCGCCTCCAAGGTAAAGATTGATGCTGCGGAAATTGCATCTAAGTTAGGTATAGACTTGGAAAAGTTCAAGACCATGGATGTCTCCAAGTTGATTTATACCATCGAATATGATACTCACAATAGTGGTATTGCCGATGACACGTTGACCAATAAATCCACAGCAACGGCCCCCGGTTTCTGGTATCGCCAGACCATATATGCACAGGGGGAGGAAAAGCAGGGCGAAGAATCTCCCATCTTAGGTTCAGCCGCCTACGGCAGCAATGACAAAGTATACATTCAGAGCTTCGCTTTCGACGGTGACTCCATCACTTGCGACATCGGCCAGTATCCTGGCGTACTGAAAGCTGGCGACGACCTCACTGCACCTATTTATATTTTATATGGTGACAAGTACTACCTTGTGAACTATAACATCAAGTGCGAGGCTGCTGCTGTTTCCAACATTTCAGACTACACCAACACTGGAAACCTTGACATAGAACTCGAGTTCAACCAGTTCACAGGCGACTACGGTGTCGTTTACAAGGAAATCGACCTCGAGCCTATCAAGACAGCCCTCGGCATCACAGACAATTCCTCTATCCAGTTCAAGGTGGCCAAGGACGAAGACTCTTTCTACCCAGGCAGTACAGATGCCGGTACCTATGGCTATTGGATGAGTGCAGAGAGTTATAAAACTACATGGAAAGATGCCAACAGCAGTCCTTTCTTCGTAACATACAAGACAACCGGCGATCCGAGCGTTATCGGCGTGGGGCTTTTTGCCGGTTTACACCAGAAAGCAGGCAACAGCTATACAGCCAAGGTTTATTACGTAGCTGGCGACAAGTACTACACCATCACGCTCAAGTGCAATGTCGTAGAGAAGCAGCAAGCCACTCACGACACATGGGAGGTTGTCTCCACCAAGAAAGTGGCCAAGCAAGTCATTGCAGGTGATACTTATATAGCAGATAACAACCAGACCGCTTTCACGCTCACAACCGCAGAGTGTGAGGAGTTGCTCGGCACATCGTCCCCAACATTGTACTGCGACTTGGCAGACAGCCTGAAAGTAGACGGCAAACTCTACGCTCCTTTTTCCGTATATCCCTGCAGTCCTACCCCTGGCGTATGGCTCGGCAAAGAAGGACAAGGGCACAACTGGAGCGGAAACGCCGAATGCCCTGTAGGCATCTGTTGGCTTCAGAGTGACGCAAACGGCTTGAAGACCGGTGACTTTGCAGTTTATCAGGTTCCGGACGTCAACAAGGCAGGCGACACTTTCACTGCAAGTCTATACCTTGTAAACGATGACACTTACAAGATGATCAAGATTGATTTCAACATCCAGTTTGTAAGTGAAATCAAGTCTGCCGAGACCGTAGGCACAGAAAACTACAAGGCATCCATAGGCGAAGACGACACACCCATCAACATTGACTTGACAAAGGCAGCCGCAGCTCTTGGCGTAACAGTTGAGGACTTGGTAAATGAAGATAACGGTTATTTCAAGGTTCAGCTTCTTTCCGGCATATTTACCAACACCAACGTCTCTCTCTCAAGTGGCTACACTTTCGGAATGGATGGCAATTACGATGCTGGCGGCAATGGAGCCTTGGGAATCTCATACACAGACAAGGGCTTCGTCACCTATTCCAACAGTACCATCGAGGGTACTTTCAGCATTACCACAACATTCTGCTTCGAGGTTAACGAAAAGCAATATGTATTCAATGTTACCGTAATGGATTCCAAGACCTACACTGGCATCAACGACATCAAGGCCAAGAGTGACAAGACTGGCAAGATCTACAACCTCCAAGGTATGGAAATCAAGCATCCTGTTAAGGGCCAGGTTTACATCCAGAACGGTAAAAAAGTCATCAAATAATTTCGGATCAGCTATAGAATATAATTCACATTCTATACTATAAAAGGCTATAGGGCGTGTCACTCTTTGTGACATGCCCTATTTCTTAGTTCGACCTGTACGGTTGAAAATCCCTGTACCGACATATCCCTGCTCCCTGTAATGGTATCTTGAGATTGGCTTCCTGCCCCAAATCCTCCGTAGTGCTCGGATACCCGGCCGGCCGTATAGATAAAAACAAAGGGGCCGTCACTACAATCGCAAAGACTCCTTTCCATATCATAGAGAAAAAAGAAATGTTAAAAACACTGTCTGTCTCGAAATATTATGGTAAGAATCTACATAATACAAAATAATGTAGTATCTTTGCTTTGTCTTAATAAAACAACAGATTATAAAACCAAGGAAATGGAAACAATGAGGGTTACTGCCGAAGAAAGAGACCTGATTGAGCAGATGAGAAATTACAACCGTTCCTATCCTAACGGTTATCCTAAATTGCTCGAAATCATTATAGAGAAGTTCTACTCCATGCTCCGTCAACCCTATTGACTATAAAACATCGCCTACTCTCAAAGGAAGGAGTGGGCTACAAAAATGGAAAGGAAAACAGAAATGGAAACAATTATTAGAAAACCGGTAGTAGTTAGCGATATGAAGCAGCGTTTGGCAGACATCAATCTGTCAGTGTCATGGATGGATTTTGCCAACAAGTATTTCCACAAGTCATCGTCATGGTTCTATCACAAATTGAATGGAATCGACGGCAATGGTGGTACAGGTGGTTTCAACGAAGAGGAGATAGAGCATCTCCGAGGATCACTTTTCGACTTAAGCAACCGTATACGCCGTGCCGCAGAAAGCATTTAAGTCTGGGCACTTGTTGGTCATATTAAGACAAAAGTCGCCCGTAGGGCCTACGGGCACAACATTTATCATCACAGCATCTCCCTTGATGTCAGAACAGAAGAAAGATCTTTCACAGGAAAGACCTTTCAAGATGAATTATCGACACACGGCCATCATTCAACCTGAATAAAGCGGCGGAATCGTTGCACAGTTGTCCTCGTTTTCGTATTTTTGCATGGTCAAATCACTTTTGCCAATGCCCGATGCCATGAAAATACGATTACGGGGACTGCTTTTGCCCTGCCTGGCTATCCTTGCCCTGACCATTCGTGCCGAACTGCATACCGAATGCCGCAACCTGTCCATGGAGGACGGTCTGCCCTCGGATGCCGTGCGCAACATCCTGCAGGACAAATACGGCTTTATCTGGCTGGGCACCGATGCCGGACTCTGTCGCTACGACGGCACCGCCATCCAGACTTTCCGTCTGCCCCATGCGGGAACCGACCAATACATTTCTGCCCTTTGCCGCCTCGGCGACGGCATCCTCGTCGGCACGGTGCGGGGCCCGATGGTGTACAGCTACCGCACAGAACGCTTCACTCCCCTTGCTCCCACCCTCCGGCAAACGGTCACTCGCTTTGCCATTGATGCCGACCGCTACATCTGGATGGTGATGCCCGATGCTGGCATAGCCTGTTACGATGCGAACACACGGGCCATCCGCCATTACCCCGCCCGCCTGTTGGGCGGCATACCGGGCGACATCGCCATAGACGGCAACCGCCAAGTGTGGGCCCTCCTGCGCACCACCACCCACCCCGGGGCCGGCACCCTGCTTCGGCTGAACAAGGCCCGCAACCGCTTCGAACCCCAGCAGCTCGGTCTGCCCCACGTCGAAAACAAAGCCATGGACGGCAAGCATGCCGGCCCCTCACTGCCGGGCATGGCCCTGCGCCCTGCCTCAGACGGCGGTCTCTACATCGGAACCTGGGACCAGGGACTCTGGCAACTCTCCTCCAACGGCAGTCTGCGCCAGATTCTCAACCCGTCGCTCGCAGGGGTAGGCACCCACGTCCACACGCTGTTCGAGCAGTCGGCCGACCGACTGCTCATCGGTTGCGAAGAGGGTGTTGTGGCCTGCAACCCCCGCAATGGGCAGTGGGAGTTGCAACGACTGTCCAGCAACCGCGAATCCACGCCCCAGGAAAAGTTTGTCTATTCCATCATGCGCGATGCCGAGGGAGGCATCTGGTGGGGCACGTTCTACGGCGGCGTGAACTATCTCTCGCCCGTGGCCCACCGCTTTCTCACCTTTCGCAACACCGGCATGCCGGGCTCGCTGCGCGGCAACATCGTGGGCCGCTTCCGCGAAGATGCCCGTCACCACGTATGGGTGGCCACCGACGACGGCGGACTCAACTGCCTGGTGGGCAACACTTTTGTAAGCTATCCCGGCGAGCAGCAGCTCTCGCGCTACAACGTGCACGCCCTATGGCCCGACGGCGACCAGCTCTGGGTGGGCACGTACAGCAAGGGCATCGTCCGGCTGGACACACGCACCGGCACGCTCAAACCCTACCGCCTCGCCGCCTCGCCGGGCAGCTGCTATGCCCTCCACATGGATATGCGCCACCAATTGTGGGCTGCCACCATGGAGGGCATCTACCGATACGACGCGCAAAGCGATGCTTTCAGGCTCGTGCGCAGCCTGGGAGCCTTGACCATGGACATCGAAGAAGACCGCCGGAACGGTACGCTCTGGTTTGCCACACAGGGCAACGGGCTGTGGAGCTACCGGCCCGCCACCCGCCGGTGGCACCACTATCTGCCCACCCGTGAGCCCTCTTCGCTCCTCTCGGCCGACATCAACTGTCTGCGACTCATTGGCCGCCAGCTCTTCATTGCCACAGCCGACGGGCTCTGCGCACTCCAGCTCCAGACGGGCAAATTCCGCCAGATTAGGCTCGACGGCACGCACTCCAACATCCGTTGCATCGTGCCCGACGGCAACGACCTGTGGCTCTCCACGGCCGGCGGCATCGTGCGCTGGCGGCCGGGAGCCGACGCACTCGTCTTCAACAAGTACGACGGCCTGCCCGGAGGCCAGTTCCAGGCCAACTCGGGCACGCGTCTTGCAGACGGGCGCATCCTCTTTGGTTCCACCCGCGGCTGCTGCGCTTTCCGCCCGGAACAGCTTCACACCAACACCATTGCGCCGCCGGTGTTCATCACAGGCCTCAGCCTTTTCAACCAACCCGTGGGCACAGGCAGCGAAAAGCTGCCCGAGCCCATCAGCCAAATAGACCACATCGACCTCTCGGCCTCCGACGACATGGTGGGCTTCGACTTCTCCTCGCTCAGCTATTGCTCGCCCGAAAAGAACCGATATGCCTACAAACTGGAGGGCTTCGACGACAACTGGCTCTATGCGGGCGGCCGCCATCATGCCACCTACACCAACCTGCCGGCCGGCTCTTACACTTTCCGCGTGAGGGCAACCAACAACGATGGCGTGTGGTGCAGCCGTGAGGCGCGACTGCGCGTGGTGGTGCACCCACCCTTCTACTGGTCGTGGCCCGCCCGCATTCTCTACCTGCTCCTCATCGGGGCCCTCATCAACCGTTACCTCTACTGGCGGCTGCGGCGATCGGAACGACGGCATCAGGACGAACTGAACCGGCTGCGCGAGAAAAACGAAATGAAGATTCGCGACGCACGGCTGCACTTCTTCACCATGATTGCCCACGAGATACGCACCCCCATCACCCTTATCATCGGCCCCCTGGAACGGCTCAAGGAGGAGTGGCAGGACATGAGCCGCAACGCGGGCAACGACCACACGGGGCACACGCTGCAGGTCATCGACCGCAATGCGCGGCGGCTGCTCGACCTGGTGAACCAGCTGCTCGACTTCAACAAAGTGCAGCGACAGTCCATGCAGCTGCGGCCCCAGCCGGAGAATATACGCAGCATCATGCAGGGTGTGGCGGTGCGCTTCAATCCCTCGATGGAGCAACGGGGCGTCAAACTCACGGCCATCTATCCGCCCGACGACTTTACAGCCGTTGTCGACCGCGAAGCCGTCACCAAGATCATTAGCAATCTAATGAACAATGCCCTGAAGTACACACGCTCCCGCGTGGAGCTGAACTGCCGGCCCGACGGCTGCCAGGCCGACGGCCGGCCGGCTTTCTCCATCAGCGTGAGCGACGACGGCATGGGCATTGCACCCCAAGACCAGGCCCGCGTGTTCGAGGCTTTCTATCAAGCCCACGACAACAAACCGGGCACAGGCATCGGCCTGAGCATCGTGAAAGAGCTGGCACAGCTGCACCACGGCCACGTCTCGGTGGCGTCCACGCCCGGGCAGGGCTCCACGTTCACCGTGACGCTGCCCATCAGCCAGCCCGACGACGTGATTGGCGAAGAGCCGCAACCACTCGCGGCCGTGGCCGACACCCCGGCACCCGCCCCTGCCGACACCACCTCCCTGCCCACTCCTCCGCCCCCGTCGGACGACCGGCCCACGGTGCTCATCGTGGAAGACGACGAAGACATGCGCCACTTTCTGGTAGCCACTTTCGCCCACACCTACCAAGTGCTCACCGCCGAGGACGGACAGGCCGCGCTGGAACTGCTCACGAACCACCAGGTAACGCTCATCGTGAGCGACTGGATGATGCCGCGCATGGACGGGGCGGAGTTCTGCCGCCACGTGCGTGCCAACCGCGAAACCAGCCATATCGCTTTCATCATGCTCACGGCCAAGACCGACAACGAGAGCAAGACCGAGAGCATGCACTGCGGAGCCGACGCCTATATCGAGAAGCCGTTCTCCACCAAATATCTGGAGGCCTGCATCGGCAACCTCATCGAAATGCGGCGCAGACTCATGCGCAAGTTTGCCAACACCCCCTCGGAACCCATCTCGCACATGGCCAAGACACCGGTCGACAACGACTTTCTCAACCGCGTGAACGCACTCATCGAGGACAATATGACCAATCCCGGCCTCTGTGTGCCGTTTCTGGCCGAGCGGCTGAACATCAGCCGCTCGGGCCTGTTTGCCAAAATCAAGAGCCTCACCGACGCCACCCCCAACGAGCTTATCCAGGTGGTGCGGTTGCGGCGGGCCGCCCAACTGCTGGGCGAGAACCGCTATCGCGTCAACGAAGTGTGCTTCATGGTGGGATTCAACAGCGCCTCCTACTTCTCCAAATGCTTCCAGAAACAGTTCGGCATGAAGCCTGCCGACTGGCCGAAAACAGAATCCTCCGAAAGACGCGGGTAGCGTTCTTTCGGAGGATTCCGTCTTCACTGTCTGCCGCCCGCACCCCGGCGGGCGGGCAACGGGCAGTTTATTCTTTGTTCTGCCGCTTGCGCTCCAGATGGTCGAGCACCACCTTGCGCATGCGCATGCTCTTGGGAGTCACCTCCACATACTCGTCTTCCTTGATATATTCCAGGCATTCCTCCAGGCTCATCACGGTCTTGGGAATCACGCGGGCCTTCTCGTCCGAGCCCGAGGCACGCACGTTGGTGAGCTGCTTGGCCTTGGTGACGTTCACCACCAGGTCGTTGTCGTGCACGTGCTCGCCGATGACCTCGCCGCCGTAGACCTCTTCGCCCGGGTCGATGAAGAACTTGCCGCGCTCCTGCAACTTGTCTATTGAGTAGGCGTAGGCCGTGCCATTCTCCAACGCAATCATCGAACCGTTGGTGCGTCGCACTATTTCTCCCTTGTAGGGCTGGTACTCCTTGTAGCGGTGGGCCATGATAGCCTCGCCCTGGCTAGCCGTGAGCACGTTGGTGCGCAGGCCGATGATGCCGCGCGAGGGGATGTCGAACGTGATGTTCACCCGGTCACCCTCGGTGTCCATGCCCGTGAGCTCGCCCTTGCGGCGCGTCACCATGTCCACCATTTTGCTGGAATAATCCTGCGGCACATTGATGTCGAGCTCCTCGATGGGCTCGCACTTCACGCCGTCAATTTCCTTGTAGATCACCTGCGGCTGGCCCACCTGCAGCTCGAATCCCTCGCGGCGCATGGTCTCGATGAGCACCGAAAGGTGCAACACGCCGCGTCCGCTCACAATCCATTTGTCGGTGGAATCCTCCACGTTGGCCACACGCAGGGCCAGGTTCTTCTCGAGTTCGCTCTTCAGCCGGTCTCCAATCTGGCGCGAAGTGCAGAACTTGCCCTCCTTGCCAAAGAACGGAGAGTCGTTGATGGTGAAGAGCATGCTCATCGTTGGCTCGTCCACGGCGATGGGGGGCAGGGGCTCGGGGTTCTCGAAGTCGGCGATGGTATCGCCTATTTCAAACCGTTCCAGACCCACCACGGCACAGATGTCGCCGCTCGCCACGGCGTCGGTGCGCTTGTGTCCGATACCTTCAAAGGTGTGTAGCTCCTTGATTTTGGTCTTCTCCTTGCTGCCGTCGCGGTGGCAAATGGTGATATTCATGCCGTCGCGCAGCTCGCCACGGTGCACCCGTCCCACGGCAATGCGGCCGGTATAGTTGCTGTAATCAAGCGAGGTGATGAGCATCTGGGGCGTGCCCTCGATGTGTTTCGGGCCGGGAATATCCTCGATGATGCGGTCGAGCAGGTAGTCGATGTTGTCGGTCTGAACCCTGAAGTCCTCGCTCATCCAGCCATTTTTGGCCGAGCCGTACACCACGGGGAAGTCGAGTTGGTCCTCGGTGGCGTTCAGGTCGCACATCAAATCGAACACCATTTCGTACACCTGCTCGGGCCGGCAGTTGGGTTTGTCCACCTTGTTCACCACCACAATGGGCTTCAATCCTATCTGCAAGGCCTTCTGAAGCACGAAGCGCGTCTGCGGCATAGGGCCTTCAAAGGCGTCGACCAGCAGCAGACAGCCATCGGCCATATTGAGCACACGCTCCACTTCGCCGCCGAAATCGGAGTGGCCGGGCGTGTCGAGAATATTGATTTTAACGTCTTTCCAGTTGATAGATACGTTCTTGGAGAGGATGGTTATCCCCCGCTCGCGCTCCAAATCATTGGAGTCGAGCACCTCGCCGCTGTTATCCTGGCCGTCACGGAACAGTTTGCCGGCGAGCATCATCTTGTCAACCAGTGTCGTCTTTCCGTGGTCAACGTGCGCAATAACTGCGATGTTACGAATGTCTTGCATTGCCTTTACCTTAATTAGCTAATCTTCTGATGTCTGTAATTGCGTGCAAAATTACAAAAAAAGATTGGAGAAAAGGCTGCCGGGCCAAATCTTTTTAGTAACTTTGCACCGCATTTTCGGAAACACCGACGCATTCGATGTCGCCCTACCGTTGTGATTAAGGCGGACGGCGGCAGAGAGATGTGATGATGCAACAACATTAATCATTACAACAACATGTACTTAGACAAAGAGAAGAAAGAGGAAATCTTCGGCCAGTATGGCAAGGCAAACACCGACACGGGCTCTGCAGAGAGCCAGATTGCACTGTTCACCTATCGCATTGCACACCTGACCGAGCACGTGAAGGCCAACCACAAGGACTTCGTGACCACCCGCTCGCTGACGCGTCTGGTAGGCAAGCGCCGCGCCCTGCTCAACTATCTGAAGGATCGCGACATCAGCCGTTACCGTGCCATCATCAAGGCATTGGGCCTGCGCAAGTAGTTCCTCTTCGCGGCACGGGCTCCTCTTGGAGGCGGCCCGCCCCTTTCATCAAGACAAAAACCCCGGCTGTCCATCGTGCGACAACCGGGGTTTCTTGTTTTCAGAGGGCAGGGGCCGCCGCAGGGCCGGCAAGGCAACGGCCGCACCGTGGGCGGCAGACGCTGCGCGATGGCGGTGCAAACGCCATGCGACCACACCGCAAACGCAGCGCGAAAACGCCGCAATCGCAAGGCCGCCACGCCGCAAACGCAACGCGGCTACACCGCCGACGCAAGAGCCGGCGGCGGTGCACGTGCTGCGGCAGAGTCGCGGAGGCGGGAATCAGAGCGGGTAGTCGCCCAGAATTTCGCGCAGGGGCTGCATCACAAAATCGCGCTCGCGCATGTGGGGATGGGGAATCTGGAGGCCGGGCTCCAAGAGATGGAGGCGGTCGTAGAGCAGGATGTCGATGTCGATGATGCGGTCGTGATAGACCCCGCCCACCGATTTCTCGCGCCGTCCCAGCCGGCGCTCTATCTGCTGCGTGGCCTGCAGCACGCGGCGCGGCGAGAGCGCCGTCTCGCAAAGGGCGCAGGCATTGATGAACAAATGCGATGAGGCGAAGCCCCACGGCTCGGTCTCGTACAGCGACGAACGCCTTGTCACGGCCCCCACCTCGCGGGCGAGCAGTGACAAGGCGTTGGCAATGTTGGCTTCCCGGTCGCCCATATTGGTGCCGAGACTGAAGTAGACGCGGTGCAAACCCATCAGTCCACGATGAGCAGACTGTCGCCGAAGCAGCCGAACATGTAGCCGTGCTTCACGGCAAGGTCGTAGCAACGCATCACGTTGTCGTAGCCGCCGAAGGCCGCCGTCGACATCATGAGCGTGGATTCGGGGTGGTAGAAGTTGGCGATCATCGTGTCGGCCAGCCCAAAATCGTAGGGCGGGAAGATGAATTTGCTGGTCCATCCGTCATACTCCTTGAGCAGTCCGTCGGTGCCCACGGCCGTCTCGGTGGCCTTGACCACGCTCGTTCCCACGGCGCATACGTGGCGGCCGGCGCGCTTGGTGCGGTTCACCAGGTCGCAAGCCTCCCGGCCAATCATCATCTGCTCGGAGTCCATCTTGTGCTTCGTCAGGTCTTCCACCTCAATGGGCGTGAAGTTTCCGAGGCCGCAATGCAGTGTGATGAAAGCGGCATTGATGCCTTTTATCTCCATGCGCTTGAGCAGTTCGCGGCTGAAGTGCAGGCCCGTGGCCGGGGCTGTGACGGCTCCCTCGTTGCGGGCGAAGACGCACTGGAAGTTCTCCATGTCCTCGGCCGTGGCGTGGGAGCGCACGTGCATGCCGCTCATCTTGGGGTCTTCGGGGCGGCCGTTGAGGATATAGGCAGGCAGCGGAGCCTCGCCCAAGGCGAAGAGGTCGCGCTTGAACTGCTCGTGCGGGCAGTCGTAGAGAAAGCGGAGCGAGCGGCCGCGGCTCGTGGTGTTGTCGTACACCTCGGCCACCATCGTGCCCACCTCGTCGAAAAACAGCTTGTTGCCGATGCGAATCTTGCGGGCCGGCTCCACGAGCACGTCCCAGAGGTGGGTCTCTTCGTTGAGTTCGCGCAGGATGAACACCTCGATTTTGGCGTCGGTCTTCTCCTTGGTGCCGTAGAGGCGAGCGGGAAACACCTTGGTGTCGTTGAGTATAAAGGTATCGCCTTCGTCGAAATAATCGAGCACGTTGCGGAAGTCAAGATACTGCCCCTCCACGGGATTGCCCTTGGCATCCTTGTGGAAAAGCTCTATCTCGCCCGTGGTGCGGTGGAGCACCATGAGGCGCGCCTCGTCGCGACGCGTCACCCGGAAAGAGCCCTTGGTGCCGTCGTCGTTGGTGAACTCACGCTCGAAGCTGTGCGGATAGAGGGCCACCTGGCTCTCGGGCAGCTTGAATTTGAATTGTGATAACTTCATATATGTCTTTTTTCTGTCTTTCCGGCAGCCCGCGGCGGCCCGGAAACGGGATTGCTATGGTTGTGCGGTTTGGAGCGGCTGCGCCTCCAGCCACTGCTCGAAATGGTCGAAACCGATGCTGTCGTCCACCCTGAAGTCGCCCACGCGGGTGCGCCGCAGCTCGGTGAGAAAGGCGCCGCTGCCCAGTGCGCGGCCGATGTCGCGGGCCAGGGCACGGATGTATGTGCCCTTGCCGCAGACCACGCGGATGGACATTTGGGCCGTGGCGGGGTCGAAGCGAGTGAGCTCCACGCGGTCGATGCGCACGGTCTTGGGCTTGAGTTCCACGGCCTCGCCCGAGCGGCGCAGGTGGTAGGCCCGGCGGCCGTCCACCTTGCAGGCGCTGTAGGTGGGCGGCACCTGCTCCACGTCGCCCTCGAAACGGGCGAGCGTGTCGAGCACCATCTCGCGTGTGATGTGGCGCCAGGGATAGGTGTGGTTCACGCTGTGCTCGCGGTCGTAGCTGTCGGTCGTGGCGCCGAGCTGCAGGGTTGCCGTGTACTCCTTGGTGTGGGCCTGCAGCCGTTCTATCTGCTTGGTGCACTTTCCGGTGCAGAGAATCAGCACGCCCGTGGCCAGCGGGTCGAGCGTGCCGGCATGGCCCACCTTGACCTTGCGGCCCAGCTTGCGTGAGAGCAGGTAGCGCACATGGGCCAAAGCCCTGAAACTCGACATGCGAAAGGGCTTGTCGATGGCGATAATCTCTCCCTGAACGAAATCCATCTTGCTCTCCGTCAGCCTGTTAGTCCACCATGACCAGCGACTGGCCGGCCAGCAGCATGGCCAGGATGACGCCGCCCACGATGATACGGTACCAGCCGAAAGCCTTGAATCCGTACTTGCCGATGAAGCCCACGAACCACTTCATGGCCAGCATGGCCACGACAAACGCCACCACGCAACCCACTGCCAGCATCGTGATGTTGTGCGGGGTGGCCCAGGCTGTGTCCTCTCCGAACATGTCGAGAAGGTCGAGCAGCGTGGCGCCGGCCATGGTGGGCACGGCAAGAAAAAAGGAAAATTCGGCCGCGTTCCTGCGGGTGAGCTTCTGCTGCATGCCGCCCACGATGGTGGACATGCTGCGGCTTACGCCGGGGATGACCGACAGACACTGGAAGCAGCCAATGAGAAACGCACGGCGTGGAGTCACCTCGTTGCGCTCGCTGCCCTTGTTGAAGATGCGGTCGCAGAAGAGCATGAACACGCCGCCAAGCACCAGCGTGACGGCCACCACGTGCACGGAGTCGAGCAGCCAGTCGAGCAAGCCGCTCTTCTTGGCGGCCAGACCGACGACCACAGCCGGCAGCACACCCACGATGAGCAGCTTGTAGAAGCGGGCCTTGGCGGCCAGTTCCTCGCGGTTGCGCATCTGGAAGAAGTGCCTCCAGTAGAGGCACACCACCGAAAGGATGGCTCCAAACTGAATGATGAACGTGAAGGCGTGGACAAATGGGTCGCCCGTCTGCACGCCCAGCAGGTTTTGCGTGATAATCATGTGGCCGGTGGACGACACCGGCAGGAACTCGGTGAGCCCCTCGACAATGGCGATAATAATCGTCTGTAACAAATCCATGGGCTGCGGGCTTACTTTTGTTCCTGATGCAACTCGTCGGCAGGGGCCTCATTCTGCAGCGGCGCGGCGGCGTCACTGTCCTTTGGCTTGTGAATCACGGCATAGATCATGGAGACAAACCCCACGAAGCAGACCACAGGAGCCACCTTGATGCGCCGTGCGCTGAAAACTTCGGGGTCGAACGCCTGCTCGGTAGAGCCCCCACCACTCATCAGGACAAACCCGATGACTACAATTGCAAAGCCGATGGCCAACAGGATGAAGTTGGTGCGGCCCAATGCTAAGTTTCTTCTGTCCATTGAAGTATAATCGTAAAATGTAATAGGATGCGAACGACGCGTGCGGCGCGGCGGCCTCTAAATCTTATAGAGCTCGCCGGCCTTCATCTTGAGAAAACGGTTGACGGAAATGCCTGCACACAGGGCCGTGATGAGGATGCCCAGCAGCACCACAGCGGCTCCGGTGACGGCCATCTCGCGCCAAGTGACCACCGTGAGTATCTCGGGCTCGTAGCAATACAGGGCATAGACACAGCCGGCCAGCACCAGATTGGCCAGCACGGCGGCCAGCAGCCCCGTCACGACAGCCCTGCGAATGAAAGGCCGACGGATGAATCCCCATGAGGCGCCCACCAGTTTCATGGTGTGAATGGAGAACCGACGGGCATAGATGCCCAGGCGAACGGTGTTGTTGATGAGCGAGAACGAGACAAAAGTAAGCAGCACTGCCAGCACCAGCATGGCAATGCCTATCTTGGCCAAGTTGCGGTTCACGGCATCGACCAAGTCTTTTTGATAGTTGATTTCGGAGACCTTGGGGTATTTTTTCAGCTCTTGCGAGATCCATTTCAACGAGTCATTGTTGGCGTAATCGCTCTGCAACGTGAGCTCTATCGACGAGGGAAAGGGGTTCACGCCATCGGTAAACTCGGCCGGATTGGTACCCATCACCTTGGTGGCTTCGGCCAGAGCGGCATGCTTGCTGATGAAATGGATGTCCTTGATATAGGGGCGCGCGGCCAGGCTGCGGCACATGGTCTGCGCCTCGGTGTCGGCCATATCCTGCTCCAACATCATGGTGACCACGAGATTCTCCTTGACATAGGATGACAAATTGCGTCCGGCGAGCGTCGAGAATACAATCAACCCCAACAAAATAAGCACCAAAGCCGTGCTGATACAAAGAGTGACGGCCTGCAAGCCCGAGCGTCTGCCGGCCGTTTTGCGTTTCTTTCCCATTTCCGAATTGGCGATAACCATGCAAATTTGGCACAAAAGTAGCAATTTAATAAGAATAAAACGAGCCTTTAACGTGCATTAACCAAATAATCAGCAGGTTGTCCACGGGTTTCCTAAATATTCTGTATCTTTGCCCGTCGTTCCAAGTTCACGAGACATGAGTACCATTATCTATCCCAGTCCCATCTATGGCCCCGTGCACAGTCGCCGTCTGGGCTTGAGCCTTGGCATCAACCTGATGCCGGCAGACGGCAAGATTTGCACCTTCGACTGCCTGTATTGCGAGTGTGGTTTCAACGGCGATCACCGCACCCACTCGCCCTACCCCGGCCGCGAAGAGGTGGCCAAGGCCTTGGAACAACAGCTCATCCGCATGCACGAGGCGGGCCGGCAGCCCGACGTGCTGACCTTTGCGGGCAACGGAGAACCCACCGCCAACCCTCACTTTGCCGAGATCATCGACGACACCGTCAGGCTGCGCGACCTGTGGTGTACCGAAGCCAAGATCAGCGTGCTGAGCAATTCCACGTTCATCGGACGGCCCAAAGTGCGCGAGGCGCTGATGAAAGTGGACAACAATATTCTGAAACTGGACACCGTGGATGCCGACTATATCCGCAAGGTGGACCGGCCCACGCAGCCCTCGTACAGCGTGGAACGCGTCATCGAAGACATGAAATGGTTTCGCGGGCACGTCATCATCCAGACCATGTTCATGAAAGGAGACGGCACCGACAACACGGCCGACCGCTATGTGTTGCCGTGGCTGGAAGCTGTGAAAAGCATTGGGCCCGAGCGTGTGATGATTTATACCATCGACCGCGAAACGCCCGACCGGCAGCTGCGCAAGGCCAGCCGCGAAGAACTCGACCGCATCTGCGGCCGCGTGACGGCCGCCGGCATACCCTGCACGGCTTCCTATTGAGGACACGCCTATGGAGACAACTGCATTCTGGAACGACAGCAAACTGTTCGAGCAAGCCATGCGGGCGGGCCGCACCGACGATGCGCGGCGGCTGCTCTACCGCATGACGCAGGCCTACGGACAGATGACCGACAATGACCTTACGGCCAACAAGACCATCATTCACCATGCACTGGCCCTCGACAAGGTGATTGCCGGCTTCAACCTGGCCTATTTCGTGCCCCACGCCATGCGGCTGGCCGACAGCGACTGGAGCGGCATGCGGCACGACGGACGCGTGGTGCCGTCGCTGGGCCAGCGCATTACCAACCGCCTGATGGCGGGCATCGGCGACCGCAGCGACACTTACATCAAGGCTGTGATGCCGTTCTTTCGCAAGGCTCTGCAGATGAATCCCAGCAACAAGGACAACCTGCGACACCTGGCCCAGCTCTATACACGGGTGAAGTTGAAAGCTCAGGCCATTGCGCTCTACAAGCGGCTGTTGCAGCGTTACGACGACAGCTATCTCTATGCAGAGCTGGCCGGGCTGGTCGACGAGCCGCGCATCAAGGTGGCCCTGCTCTGCCAAGCCATCGCCCGACAGCCCCGAGAGGCCTACAACATGGGCAACCGCTACCGCCTGGCCCTGCTGCTGCAACACCCGGAACCCAAGCGGGCTGCTTTCGAGATACGCAAGAGCATGGCCGCCCGGCAGAAAGCCCAGCAGCCCATCCCGGCCGACGTGGACCGCATCAGTCGCATCCTGGCCGACTACGAGCCCGTGAGCGAGGCCGACGAACGGGCTTATTATCAACGGATGCAACCACTGGCCCAAGCTGTCATCCGGCAGGAGTAACCGCTTCGGCCCCTTTTTCAGCATCCGCATCCTTATCATTCACCCTCCCAACACCATCACCAATGCCCAAAATCAACATACAACCTGCCCGCCAAGAACAGGCTGCCGAGATAGCTGCACTCATCATGCTGGCCATGAACCACGACTGTTGCCGACACTTCGCCGGCCCCAACCGCACGCTGGACGACTTCCACCAGATGCTGACCCACCTTGTGGAACGCGAAGACAGCCAGTATTCTTACCGCAATACGCTCGTTGCCGTGACCGGCCGAGGCCGGCTGGCAGGAATCTGCGTGGGCTACGACGGCAGGGAACTGCACCGGCTGCGCGAAGCGTTCTACCAAGCCGCCGACCGGTTTTTGGGGCGCGACCTCCGCGGGATGGCCGACGAGACCCAGGCGGGCGAGTTCTATATCGACTCGCTGGCCGTGCACACGGACTTCCGTCATCAGGGCATCGCCACGCGCTTGCTGCGTGCCGCCATCGATCGCCACGGCGACAGGCAGCCCGTGGGCTTGCTCGTGGACCAGGGAAACCCCAAGGCCGAGGAGCTCTACCGCCGTATCGGCTTCCGACTCAAGGGAGAAAACGCCTGGGGAGGACACGCCATGCGCCATCTGCAATATCCGGTGAAGTGCAGCTGGTGTCGGCACAACGCCCTCTCGGAACACTACCACGACACGGAATGGGGCACGCCCGTGCACGACGAACGCACGCATTTCATGTTCCTTCTGATGGAAGCCATGTCGTGCGGGCTCTCGTGGCAGATGATGCTGGAGCGGCGCGAGGTGTTCCGTCGGTGCTTTGCCGGGTTCGATGCGGCGGCCGTGGCCCGGTTCGACGAGACCGACGTGGAGCGTATTTTGCAAACCGAAGGGATGATTCGCTCGCGCCGCAAGATTGAGGCCATGATGGCCAACGCACGGGCTTTCCGGCAGGTAGCCGACGAGTTTGGCTCTTTCGACCGTTACATCTGGAGTTTCACCCAGGGGCGTTCGCTCATTTATCCCAGCCATCAGAACGAATGGACGACCCGCAACGACCTGTCCGACCGCGTGGCCAATGACCTGAAACGGCGTGGCTTCAAGTTCGTGGGCTCCACCATTATCTACAGTCATCTTCAGGCCATCGGCCTCATCAACGACCACCACAAGCAGTGTTTCCGTTATCGGCAGCTGCAGCCCGGTTGCACCATTGTCGAAGAATAGCCCGTCGTAAATTCCCCCAAGGGCTGTACTGAAAGCCTGTACGGCAATGCCACAACACAAAAATCAACATCCCATGAAAGGTTTTCTCTTCGCGGTCTCGCTTGTCCTGCTTGCCGGCGGAGCCCATGCACAGGAGTCCGACAGTGACTTCCGCACCCGCCGCAACGCCGTCACCATCTCCGCTTCGCTCTTTGCCTATGGCTCCGATCCCGCCTACGGGACGGAATGCAGCTACGCACGGTTCTTCTGTCCATACGTCGGTGTGTCGGGCGGTCTCTCCTTTCAGCACTGGCTCGACGACGTGACACCCAGTACCGACGCGAGCAGTCGGTCGGGAATATCCTACCATCTGAAAGACGACGACAGCAAGCTGGAACTGATTCAGCTTGTCGTGGGGCCCGTGTTGCGCACCCCGGACATCAGCTTTGGACGAAGCGAGCGGCTGCATCTGTTCTATCAATGCGAACCGGGACTGCTTGTCAACTTCCTCGCCAACGAGTCGTTCATCTATGCCCGAACATACGAAGACGGGCGGCATTTGCTGGAGGAGACGCAACGGGCAAGGAACCGAGACGGGCAGACGACAGCCTGGCGCGTCAGGTCGTCCGTCATGCTGGGCACCGGGCTTGGCCTTTTTGCCATCGGCTACACCCTCTCCAATCAAGACCCCTATACCGGCCGACGCCATGTTTTCTTCGACGATATGCAGCTGAAGAGCGACATGCCGACCCGACGGTTCACGCACGAATTCTTCGTATCGGCCACTTACAGCTTCTAAGCCCGGCATCGTTTGCCCGTCTGCAAACGGCCAGCCCATCCACGCCCCGCCGCCGCTTCCGGCTCCAGCCACGCCTCAACACCCTGCCTCATACCAACAGGGAGGGCCGACCTCACGGTCAGCCCTCCCCCTCATACAATGTAAAAATGTATAGGTATGAAACTACATTTTACCGATAATGCCTTTCTTGGTGGCATTGATAAAGTTCACGATGTTGCGAATCTCCGGGCCGTCGGGCACCTGTTCGTTCACTTGAAGCACGGCGTCAAACACGCTATTCTGCCCGTGGAACACCAGACGGTAGGCATTGGCCACGTGTTTTTGCACCTTGGCATCCACATGAACCACATCCATCATGGTGTTGTTGGGGCCGGCATAGCCCACAGGCGTGCCGCCGGCAATGATATAAGGCGGCACATCCTTGGAGAAAGTGGTGCCCGCCTGAATCATAGCCAGGTCGCCCACACGCGTGCAAGCATTCTCGATGACCGACGAAGAGAAGATAATGCCATTGCCAATCTCGCAGTCTCCGGCTATCTTTGTGCCATAGCCGAAGACGTTGCGGTCGCCAACTTTGGTGTCATGGCTGATGTGTGCACCCTCCATCAGGAAGTTGTCGTTGCCTATCACGGTCTGCCCTCCGGCGTGGGTGGCACGGTTGATGACCACATTTTCACGAATGATGTTGTTGTCACCGATAATCAGTTCCGTGCGCTCACCGACAAAGGCAAAGTCTTGCGGCAGCGCGCCAAGCACGGTACCCTGGTGCACTTTGTTGTCATTGCCCATCTTCGTACCGTTAAGAATGCTCACGAACGGGAAGATAATGCAGTTGTCGCCAATCTCCACTTCGTCCTCAATATAGACAAAAGGGAATATCTTGCAGCCGTTTCCGATCTTGGCCTTCGGAGAGATCACGGCCTTTTCACTAATTTCACTTGCCATAACGAATTGTGAATTTTGAATTATGAAATACGAAATGCTACTTCGATCCTCCGCCCAGGGCCTGGTAGAGATTCACTACTGCCTGCATCTTGGAGAAGTCGTCGCGCACCTGTGAGAGCTGCACGTTGAGCAGGTTGCTCTGTGCCGTGATGACTTCCAGATAAGAGCTGCCGGCATTGTCCATCAGGGCGCGGGTATCGTCTACATTCTTTTTCAACACGGCTATCTGTTTGGCCTCAATGGCGCTCTTCTCGGCCGAAGCGTTGTAGAGCACAAGAGCGTTGCTCACCTCCGAGCCGGCGGTCAAGATACTGTTCTGCCAGGTGTTGTAAGCCTGCTGATACTGATCCTTGGCCACACGCAGGGCGGCCGTCAACTGACCGTTCATAAAGATGGGTTGCGTGAGCGAACCCACTGCCGAGAGCAGCAGCTTGGCCGGATTCACCATGCCCGACCCGTTGCTGTAACCGCCCGTTCCCGAAATGGTGATGTTGGGATAGAAGTTGCTGCGCGCCTTTTCCACAGCATAGAAACACTGGGCCAGGGCCATCTCATTGGCGTGCACGTCGGCCCGATTGCGCAGCAACTGGAGGCCCACGCCGGTGGAGAAGCTCTCGGGCAGACGCTGATCGGCCAGCTTTCCACGGGCTATTGCCTGGGCCGGTTCGGTCAAAAGCAGACTCAAAGAGTTCTCTGCTTCACGCACCTGCCGCATGAGATCGGCCTTCTGTGTCAGCACACTATAGTAGTTGGACTCGGCCGCCTGCACCGACGTGGAGCGATAGCCCACGTTGGCATCAAAGCGTTTCTGCATGATGTCCCACGTGTCCTTGGTGAGCTTCTCCATGTCGTTCACCAGCTCTACCTGCCGGTCGAGCATGAGCAGTGAGTAGTAGAGGTTGGCTACGCTCGACACGAGCGAGGTCTGTACACTCACCTGATAATCCTTTATTTGGAGCAGGGCCATCTGTGCCGAGCGTTTCGAGGCGGTGAGGCCACCAAAGAGCGATACGTTCCAGCTGGCATTCACCGGCAGCGTGTACGACTTGGTCGTGGCGCTGTTGAACCGCGTAATGGTTCCCTGCGGGGTGAAGGCGAACTGAGGCAGAAAGGCCAGCCTGGCGGCTTTAAGCTGTGCTTCGGCAATGTCCACGTTGAGGGCGGCGTTCAGCAGGTTGGTATTATTGTCCAGCGCTTTCCGGATAAGCACTTGCAGCTGCGGGTCGGTGAACACCTCACGCCAAGGCAGATTGGCAAAGCTCGACGTGTCGCGGACGGCAAGCGTGTCGGTCAACGACACGCTGTCGCGGAACAGCCCCGCCGTCTTCACGTCCGGACGCTCATATTTTCCGTAGAGGCTCTTGCAGCCTGTCAGCGACAGAACTGCAAGCGAGCCTATGATAATGCTTCTGATTTTCATGTTATTCTTCATCAAACTGATTCTTATACGTGATCTGCTTGCAGGAATGGGCATACTGCTGGAGCTCGGCCACGGCATCGTGATTCACCTCATCCTCGAAGACCATCGGGCGGAAACGCTCCTGCAACCACTGGAAGATGACGAACAGTGCGGGCACTACAAAGAGCTGCACCAACGTGCCAATCAGCATGCCTCCGACGGCTGCTGCACCCAATGTCTGGTTGCCGTTCTTGCCCACACCAGAGGCAAACATCAGCGGCAGCAGACCGATAATCATGGCCAGCGACGTCATGAGGATAGGACGCAGACGGGCTGCCGCACCAAGGATAGCCGAGTAGCGGATGGCCATACCCGTCTCTCTACGCTCGAGGGCGAACTGCACAATCAGAATGGCATTCTTGGCCAACAGGCCGATAAGCATAATCAGCGAGATCTGCATATAGATGTCGTTGGAGTGGCCGAAGAGCATCGTAAAGATAAAGGCACCGGCCAGACCGAACGGAATCGAGAGGATCACGGAGAGCGGCAGCAGGTAACTCTCGTACTGGGCGCTCAGAATCAGATACACGAACACCAGGCAGAGGGCGAAGATCAACGCCGTGGAGTTGCTCGACTCGGCCTCAGAACGGGTCAGTCCCGAGTACTCATAGCCGTAGCCATCGGGCAGGTAATCGGCCGCCACCTCCTCGCAAGCCCTCAGCGCATCGCCCGTAGAGTAGCTGCTGTTGGGCGTAATATTGAGGTTGATGGAGGTGAAGAGGTTGAAGCGGTTGATGTTGGACGGGCCATAGACACGCCTCAGCTTCACAAACTCGCTCACCGGGGCCATGCTGCCCGAAGCCAGCCTTACATAGATGTTGCTCATCTCGTCGGGACGCATGCGACTGGCCACGCTACCCTGAATCATCACGCGGTAGAGCTTACCGTAGGCGTTGAAATTGGAGGCATACAGGCCGCCGAAGTAGCCTTGTAGCGTGGACAGCACCGAAGCTGGCGTGGTGCCGGCCTGCTTGCACTTGGCCACATCCACGTCCACCATGTACTGGGGATAATTCGGGTTGTAGGAGGTCATGGCGTTCTGAATCTCCGGACGCTTGTTGAGCTCCTTGAGATAGTCCTGCGCCACCCGGAAGAAGCGGTCGAGATCACCGCCCGTCTTATCCTGCAATGTCATTGCAACACTGTTGTTGGCCGAGAAACCGGGAATCATGGGCGGGCCGAATGCCAGTATCTGGGCATCCTTGATGGTGGCCGTCTGCTTGTAGATCATGCCGAGCACCATGTTGGCTTCTTTCGGGTTCACGAAGAGGGCGGCGGCTCCCTGGCCGGAGAGCGCATCCTTGATGCGGGCGAAGATGTTCTTCGACTCACGCTCCTCGAAAGGCTTCAGCTTGATGATGAAAGTGGCCTGGTCGGTTCCCTGGCCGGCAATGAAGTTGTAGCCCACCACGGCCTCACGGCGCTGGATGGCCGGATTGGTGGCCAGCATGCGATCCACTTGGTCGGCAATCTCCTGCGTGCGGGCCTGACTCGTACCGGGAGCAGCCGAAATAGTCACGAAGAGTGTGCCCGTATCTTCGTTGGGTACCAAGCCTGTACTCGTGAGCGACATGGTCGCCACAAGGGCCGCAATGCCCGTCACGACGGTGATGGCCGTCGCTATACGGTGGTTGATGAGCCGCTCCACACCTTTCTTATACTTGTTGGTGGCTTTCTCGAACACGCGGTTGAACCCGGCGTGGAACCGAGTCACGAAGGTCGATTTCTTCTCTCCTTCTTCCTTGTGGGGCTTGAGGAACATGGCGCAGAGGGCCGGCGACAGCGTGAGGGCATTGACTGCAGAGATCACGATGGACACGGCCATGGTGACGCCGAACTCGCGATAGAACGTGCCGGAAGTGCCTCCGATGAACGACACCGGCACGAACACGGCCGACATCACCAGCGTGATGGAAATGATGGCACCCGAAATTTCATTCATGGCGTCGATGGCAGCCGTCAGCGCATTGTCGTAACCCTGGTCGAGTTTAGCGTGTACAGCCTCGACCACCACGATGGCATCGTCCACCACAATGGCGATGGCCAGCAGCAAGGCCGACAGCGTGAGCAGGTTGATGGAGAAGCCAAACACCCAGAGAAACAGGAACGTACCGATCAGAGCCACCGGCACGGCAATCATGGGAATGAGCGTGGAGCGGATGTCCTGCAGGAAGATATAGACCACGAGGAACACCAGCACCAGTGTGATAATCAGCGTGCGCACCACCTCGGCAATCGAGGCAAAGAGAAACTCTGTCACGTCCTGCTCGATGGTGTACTCCATGCCCGGCGGCATGCTCTTCTGTGCCTCGGCCAGTGCAGCTTTTACGTCGTTGGCAATATTGGTGGCGTTAGAGCCAGCAATCTGCTGCACCATGCCCATCGTGGCCTCGTGGCCGTTGTTGCGCATGTGCACATTATACAGCAAACTACCCAGTTCCATCTTGGCCACATCCTTGAGATAGAGCGTCTCTCCCGTGGTCTTGCTTGTGAGAATAATGTTCTCATACTCGGTCACTGTCGAGAGACGGCCCTTGTAGCGCAGGGTGTACTCGTAGGCTACGTCGCTCTGCTCGCCGAACGAGCCCGGGGCGGCCTCGATGTTCTGCTCGGCCAGGGCAGCCGTGACGTCGCCCGGCACGAGGCCGTATTCCTTCATCTTTCCGGGGTCGAGCCAGATGCGCATGGAATAGGTTTCGGTGGAGAAGGTCTGCACGTCGCCCACGCCATTGATACGCTTGAGCAGCGGAATGATGTTGATGTTGTTGTAGTTGGTGAGGAATTTGGAGTCGTAGCGGCCGTCCTCGGTGGTCAGCGAATACATGATGACGTTCGAGGTCTGGCGTTTCGACACAGTGACACCCACGCGGGTCACCTCCGACGGCAGCAGGGCCTGGGCCTGCGACACACGGTTCTGCACGTTCACGGCAGCCATGTTGGGGTCGGACCCCTGCTTAAAGAACACGGTTATCATGGCCATGCCGGCGTTGGTGGCCGTCGAGGTCATGTAGGTCATGTTCTCCACACCGTTGATGCTCTCCTCCAGCGGGGTAATCACGGAGTTCATCACCGTCCTGGCGTCGGCGCCTTGATAGGTTGTCATCACCGAGATGGTGGGCGGAGCAATGTCCGGATACTGCTCAATGGGCAGCGAAACCAAGCCTATAGTACCCAGCAGCACGAAGAAGATGGAGATCACCGTGGACAGTACCGGGCGCTTGATAAAATTAGAAAACGACATATCTTTTTTCTTTGAGTCTCCTTATACTTACTTTCCTCCCATGGCCTTGGCAAAGTCGCCGGCATTGCCCTGGGCGGCGCCGAGCTTGGCAGCATCGTCTATTTTCTTCTGATACTGGGCCTCGGTGATGGGCTTGATCTCCATGCCGTCAGCCAGTTTGGTGATGCCTTTGGTCACAATGCGGTCGCCGGCGTGCAGGCCTCCCGTCACCACGTAGGTCTTTCCGTCGTTCTGCGGGTCTATCGTTATCTCGCTGTACTTCACCTTGTTGTCCTTGCCCACGAGATAAACAAACACTTTGTCCTGCACCTGCGAGGTGGCTTCCTGCGGAATCACGATGGAGTTGCTGCTCACGCGGGGAATGATAATCCGGCCGGCGCCGCCGCTCTTGAGCAGCTTCTGCGGATTAGCGAAATGGGCGATGAGCGAGTACGAGCCCGTGTTGGCGTCGATCACGCCGCTCATCTTCACCACCTTGCCCGGATGGTCGTAGACCGTGCCGTCGGCCAGTTGTAGCTTCACGGCCGGCAGCTGACTGATGGCGGCGGCGGCACTGCCCGAAGCCTTGGTCATGTCGAGTATCTCGCCCTCGCTCATGGAGAAGAACACCTCCATGGTCGAAACGTCAGAAACGGTGGTCAGCGCATTGGAAGCGCTCACCAGCGCGCCCACCTTGAAAGGCAGACTGCCCACCACACCGGCTGCCGGAGCCTTGACGGTGCACCATGCCAGCGTCTCCTGGGCCGATGCAAGAGCCGCCTGAGTCTGGGCCACACTGGCCTGGGCCGTGGCATAACTGTTGGCCGAGGTGGAGAGTTCGTACTGTCCGATGATGCGCTGGGCAAAGAGTTTCTTGTTGTTCTCGTAGGTCAGGTGGGCCGTATTGGCCTGTGAACGGGCCGTGTTCAGGGCGGCCTGGGCCTGGCGAACGGCGGCCCGGTAGGTCTCGCTGTCGATAGTGAACATCACCTGTCCGGCCCTCACGGCCTGGCCTTCATGCACCAGCACCTTGGTGACAAAGCCCGAAATCTTGGGTCGCACCTCCACGTCCTGAATGCCTTTGATGGTGGCAGGATAGGTGGTCTGCATGTCTGCACTCTGCGTGCCCACCGTGCGTACGGCAAACTCATTGTCCTGAAGGTCGGCCAGACTGCCGCGGCTCTTGCCGCCACACGACACGAGAGCGACGGCCATGGCCGAAATGAACAAACAATTCTTAATCTTCATACCTATTTAAAATTAATATTAATATGCCCGATACACCCGTCGGCGGCAGCCTGTGCCCACGCTTGGCACCGGGGCCCCAAGCCGTCCGGGAAACAAAACTAAACTGTCTTTTTTAGTTTTTGCAGTGCAAAATTACGAAAGATTGGTGGAAACCCGACACGCGTCCGTAGTTTTTTAACAAAGATTCTTTCTTTTTAGCAGAGTGGCAGGACGGGATGGCCGGCGTGCCGCGACAACACCGCGGCATGGCCATGAAAGGGCGGCAAGGTCTTCGCGACGGCACCGTGGCATATTGGCAACGGCGCCACGGCATTTTCATGACGGTGCAAACGCACGGCGATTACACCGTAACGGCCCGGCGACAACGGCGCAATCGCCGCGCGTTTACGCCGCAAAGCCAAGGCGAAAAAGCGTTGTTGAAATGCCCCCTGCCCGTTCAGACCAACCCCATCTGCCGGGCCTTCTCCATGAGCAGCTGCATGAGGGGCTCGCGCTCGTTGGGCACCCGGTTGTCGAGCACGGCATCCTTGAGCGTCTGCTTCAGGGTGCCCACCTCGCGCGAGGGCGGCAGATGGAACATCTCCATGATTTCGTTGCCGTCGATGCAGGGCTGCAGCTGGCGGCGGAAGTCCTTTTCCAGCAGGTCGGCTATCTTCTCGCGCACCAGCCTGAAGTTCTCCAGGAACCGCTGTTTCTTCACCCGGTTCTTGCTGGTGATGTCGGCCTCGCAGAGCATCATCAGCTCGTCCACGTCGTCGTCGGCATCGTTCACCAGGCGGCGCACGGCGCTGTCGGTCACCTCTTCGTCGGCCATGGCGATAGGACGCATGTGCAAATCTACGAGCTTCTGCACATATTTCATCTTGCTGTCCATGGGCAACTTGAGCCGACGGAAGATGCCGGGCACCATCTTGGCCCCCAGATAGTTGTGGTTGTGAAAGGTCCAGCCCTGCACGTTGTCCCACCGTTTGCTGCGAGGCTTGCCTATATCGTGGAGCAAGGCGCCCCAGCGCAGCCACAGCCAATGCTCCTGCATGCGCTGCAACTCGGCGTGCAGCTGCTCGGCCTCGGGGCTGTCGGGGGGCGCGGCGGCCAGCCGCGCACGCAGGTCGGCCAGTCGCTGGCGCTGCGCCCGGCACAGGTTGTCGACCACTTCGAGCGTGTGGAAGAAGTTGTTCTTGTGGGCCCTGCCGTTGCGTGTCTCCACCACGTCGAGCGCGGCCAGCTCGGGCAGGATGAGCTTGAGCAGGCCGCAGCGGTGCAGATCGACGAAGCCGCGGCTGGGCTGGTCGGCCAGCATGATCTTGTTGAGCTCCTCCTCCACCCGCTCTCCACTGATGATCTTGATGCGGTGGGCATTGCGGCCGAGGGCCTCGAACGTCTCGTCCTCGATGTAGAACTTGAGCTGCGTGGCAAAACGCACGCAGCGCATCATGCGCAGCGGGTCGTCGGAGAAAGTGATGTCGGGGTCGAGCGGCGTGCGGATGATGCCGTCCTCGAGGTCGGCAATGCCGTCGAACGGGTCGACAAGCTCGCCGAAACGCTCACGGTTCAGGCACACGGCCATGGCGTTGATGGTGAAGTCGCGGCGGTTCTGATCGTCCTCGAGGGTGCCGTCCTCCACGTGGGGCTTGCGGCTGTCGTGGCTGTAGCTCTCGCGGCGGGCACCCACAAACTCCACCTCCTGCCCACGGAACTTCACCTGCGCCGTGCCGAAATTGCGGAAAACAGCGAGGTGGGCCCTGCGCCCCAGCAGTTCCTTGAGCCGGCTGGCCACCTGGATGCCACTGCCCACGACCACCACGTCGATGTCGCTCGACGGCCTCTCCAGGAAGAGATCGCGCACGTATCCGCCCACGACATAGCACTCCAGGTGCAGGCTGTCGGCAGCCTCTGAAATAAGATGAAATATATCCTGATCGAGAAGACGGGCCAAATCGGCGTCGCTGAGTTGTCGCATGATGGTATCGTGAACTGTGAATGTCCTGTTGAAAAGCGGCTGCAAAGTTACGAAAATATTCACGATTGCGGGCCTTTCACCGCTTTTTTCTCGGCGGCAAGCCCGTAATCTCGCAAAAATTCCGTAAGTTTGCACTCATCATGAACAACCCCCTCTCCATCCCCCGGGCCGGCTGGCGCGCCGCCGTCGCCCGCCCGGCGCTGCTGCTCTGCGCAGCCGCCGCCCTGGCGAGCTGCCAGCCCTCGGCCGACGAAAAGGCCGCCCCGCTGATGCACCGCATCGACTCGCTCTACCAGCGACAGGCCTACACCGAGACGCTGAACGCCATACGCCAGCTACGCGACCGCCATCCACAGGCCCTGAAGTCGCGGCAACGGGCCCTGCACATCTGGCAGGAGGCCTCGCTGCGACTGGCCCAAGCCGACATCGCGCGCACCGACTCGGCCCTGCAGGCCACCATTCGGGCCTACGAGGCCGAGACCCGCATCGGGCCCAAAAACTGGCTCCGCGTGCGCCGCGACTCGCTGCAGGTGCGCTACGATGCGCTCTGCGGCATCGTGCGCGTGATTCACCGAAAGACAAAAAAGTGAGAAGCGATGGGCTCCGGAGGGCAAAAAGGGGGGAGGCTTTCCCCCTTTTTCGATTAAATTCGCTATCTTTGCACCGAATTATGGCAGAACAGAACACAGACCAACAGTTTAAGGAGGTCATGGCCGAGTGCCGCGACCTCTTTACCAAGAAGCTGCACGATTACGGCGCCTCGTGGCGCATCCTGCGCCCCTCATCGCTCACCGACCAGCTCTTCATCAAGGCCATGCGCATCCGCTCGCTGGAAATCACGGGGCGGTCGCTCGTGGGCGAAGGCATCCGGCCGGAGTTTGTGGCCCTCGTGAACTATGGCATCGTGGGCCTCATCCAGCTGGAACGTGGCTTTGCCGACCGTGTGGACCTCACCCCCGACGAGGCACTGGCCCTCTACGATGCCCATGCCGCCAAGGCTTTCGACCTGATGGTGCGCAAGAACCACGACTACGGCGAGGCGTGGCGGGGCATGCGCGTGAGCAGCTACACCGACCTGATTCTGACCAAGATAGAGCGCATCAAGGAACTCGAGGACCTGCAGGGTGGGGCCTTGGTGTCCGAAGGGGTCGACGCCAACTACGCCGACATCATCAACTATGCCGTGTTTGGCGTCATCCGACTGAAAGAACAAGCCGACTGAACCCCGTGGAGCAAGAGAAACCTACAGACGGAAGACCGTCGCCGGCACAGGCCCGGAAGACTGTGTGGCTCCGCGAGCAGCTCCTGCGGCTGCCCGTCAACGCGTGCCGCCTGGTGCTGGGGCTGACGTTTGTCTTCTCGGGATTCGTCAAAGCCGTGGATCCGCTCGGCACGCAATACAAGATACAGGACTACCTGGCGGCCCTCGAACTGCAGGGGCTGGTGCCCGACCTGCTCACGCTGGGCGCGTCGGTGCTGCTGTCGGCACTGGAGTTTGCGCTGGGCATTTTCGTGCTTTTCGCCATCCGCCGCCGGCTGGCCTCGCGGCTCTCGCTGGCCCTGATGGCCGTCATGACGCTCATTGCGCTGTGGCTCGTCGTGGCCAACCCGGTGAAAGACTGCGGCTGCTTCGGCGACGCCGTGAGGCTGACCAACGGCCAGACACTGCTCAAGAACGTGGTGCTGTTGGGCTGCGCCCTCGTGCTGAGCCGCTGGCCGCTCAGGATGTACCGCTTCATCTCGGAGAGCAACCAGTGGATTGCCATCAACTTCACCGTGCTCTTCATCCTGCTCACCAGCCTCTACTGCCTCTACCGGCTCCCTCTTTTCGATTTCCGCCCCTACCACATCGGGGTGAATATCAGGCAGGCCATGGAGATTCCGGAGGGTGCAGAGCAGCCGCAGTTCGAGACCACGTTCGTCATGGAGAAGAACGGCGAGCAGCGGGAGTTCTCACTCGACGACTATCCCGACTCCACCTGGCAGTTCATCGACTCGCGCACGGTGCAGACCCGCGAGGGCTATGTGCCCCCCATACACGACTTCTCCATCCAACTGTCCGAGGGCGACGACATCACCGACGAGGTGCTCGCGCACCGCGGCTACACGTTCCTGCTCATCTCGCCACACCTTGCCACGGCCGACGATTCCAACTTCGGCAACATCGATCAAATCTACGAGTACGCCCAACAACAGAAGATTCCGTTCTATTGTCTCACGGCTTCCAACGAGAAAGACATCCGGCACTGGGAAGATATTACGGGGGCCGAGTACCCGTTCTGCCTCACCGACGAGACCACGCTCAAGACCATGATACGCAGCAATCCGGGGCTCATGCTGCTCAAAGACGGTACCATCATCCGCAAATGGAGTCACAACGACCTGCCCCAGGAGGAAGAACTGCGGCAACCGCTCGACAAACTCGACATCGGCCACCTGCCCGACGACACCGCGGGCAAGACCATTTCCAAGGTGCTGGCCTGGTTTTTCCTGCCGCTCATCGGCCTCGCGCTGGCCGACCGCACATGGGCATGGACCCGATTCCTGCGGCGAGGCAAGAGGCTGAAAAGGAGGAACGCAAAAGACAACAGGCAGGAAGAAGCGGCCGAAAAGGCGGACAGCTGAGCCCACAACGTGCAATCATGTTATCATAGCATAAGTTTCATTTAAACAAAAGAAAGAAAATGAGAAAGAAAATCGTAGCAGGCAACTGGAAAATGAACGAGAACCTGCAGGAGGGCATCGCCCTGGCCAAGGAAATCAACGACATGCTGGTGGCAGACAAGCCCCATTGCGGCGTGGTCATCTGCACGCCGTTCATCCACCTGGCCAAGGTGGCCGACGTGCTCGACCAACGCGTGGTGGAGCTGGGCGCCGAGAACTGCGCCGACAAGGACAAGGGCGCCTACACGGGTGAGGTGTCTGCCGCCATGGTGAAGTCCACCGGCGCACAGTATGTCATTCTGGGCCACTCCGAGCGTCGCCAGTACTACGGCGAGACCGCTGAGATTCTGAAAGAGAAGGTTCAGCTGGCTCTGGCCAACGGACTGAAAGTGATTTTCTGCTGCGGCGAGACGCTCGAGGAGCGCGAGGCAGAGAAGCAAAACGAAGTGGTAAAGGCCGAACTCGACGGCTCCGTGTTCCATCTCACGGCCGAGGAATGGAAGAACATCGTGCTGGCCTACGAGCCCATCTGGGCCATTGGCACCGGCAAGACCGCCACTTCCGACCAGGCCGAGGAGATGCTGGCCTACATCCGCTCGATCGTAGCCGACAAATACGGCAAGGACGTGGCCGAGGACACCACCATTCTCTATGGCGGCAGCTGTAAGGCCAGCAATGCTCCCGAGCTGTTTGCCAAGCCCAACATCGACGGTGGACTCATCGGCGGTGCCTCGCTGAAGGCTGCCGACTTCAAGGGCATCATCGACGCTTGGAAGAAGTAACCACCTGTTTCTCAAGACACAGGGCTTGGCACCCGGCCCCGATGCACGCACAAACGGAGCGTCGGGACGGGGCCAGGCCCCTTGTTGAGCATTGACATGAAGATGAAAAGATTCATCCTACTGACGGCGATTGCGCTGGTTTCTGCACTGACGGCACACGCGCAGACTTATCTGGAACACCTGCAACAGAGCAAGGCGGGCCAGGGCAAGGTGACCGTGACGCAGAGCAAGGCCATAGACGCGCTGGTGAACGGCACCACAAATGCCGACAAGCCGGCCGCCAAACCCGCCACGCCGGTCACGAAACCTACGGTTCCCACCACCGCCAAGACCCCGCAGGAGGCCAGGACGCCGGGCAGGAACGAGGCCGCGCGCAACGTCGAGAACACGGTGCCCACGGAAAAAGCGAATGCGGCGGAGAAGCCCCGCACGGCCGAGAAAGCCGAGAACCGAAAGCCCGACAGCGACGACGACGAGATGAGCATCCCCACCATCGACATGCGCAAAAAGGTGATGCGCGACGCCCGCAAGGTGACAGGCTACCGCGTACAGGCCTTTGCAGGAGGCAACACGCGCATGGACAAGCAGAAGGCACAGCAGATTGGCGAGGCTATCAAGATGAAATTCCCCGACCAGCCCGTCTACGTCCACTTCTATTCGCCGCGCTGGATTTGCCGCGTGGGCAACTATCGCAGCTATCAGGAGGCGGAGCACATGCTGCGGCAAGTCAAGGCGATGGGCTACAGTTCGGCCACCATTGTGAAAGGAATGATTACGATTCAGTATTAGGATAACCGGCAGACATGAATCCAGAAACAGAGTTTCGCGACGGGCTGGACGAGCTCGCCGCCCATTACCGGCAGGTGCTGGCCCTCCTGGGAGAGGATACACAGCGCGAGGGACTGCTCAAGACGCCCATGCGCGTGGCCAAGGCCATGCAGGTGCTCACGCGCGGTTACACCCAGGACGCCCACAAGGTGCTCACCGACGCACTCTTCAAGGAGGACTATAACCAGATGGTTATCGTCAAGGACATCGACTTCTACTCGATGTGCGAACACCACATGCTGCCCTTCTTCGGCAAGACACACGTGGCCTATATCCCCAACGGATACATCACCGGACTGAGCAAAATAGCACGCGTGGTCGATATTTTCAGCCACCGCCTACAGGTACAGGAACGGCTCACACAGCAAATCAAGGACTGCATTCAGGACACGCTGAAGCCCCTCGGCGTGATGGTGGTGGTCGAGGCACAGCACATGTGCATGCAGATGCGGGGCGTGGAGAAGCAGAATTCCATCACCACAACCTCCGACTTCAGCGGCGCATTCAACCAGGCCAAGACGCGAGAGGAGTTCATGAACCTGCTCCGTCAAAGATAGTTTTCAGCAACAGGCAACAACCAACAAACCACAGAAACATGAAATTCATCTCTTGGAACGTCAACGGGCTGCGCGCCTGCGTCAAGCCCAAGACCGACGATGCCGGCAACGTGACCAGCAAAGGCTTCGAGGCCTACTTCAAGGAACTGGACGCAGACTTCTTCTGTCTGCAAGAGACCAAGCTGCAGGCCGGACAGATCGACCTGCAGTTCGACGGCTACCAGTCCTATTGGAACTATGCGGAAAAGAAAGGTTACAGCGGCACGGCCGTCTTTACCCGCCACGAACCGCTCGGTGTGACCTACGGAATCGGCAAGGAGGAACACGACCACGAGGGGCGCGTCATCACGCTGGAATATCCCGACTTCTACCTCATCACCTGTTACACGCCCAACTCGCAGGACACGATCAAGGGCGAACTGAAGCCTCGCCGGCTGGGCTACCGCATGACATGGGAGGACGACTTCCGCGAATACATGATGCGACTCGACAAGAACAAGCCCGTCATTATGTGCGGCGACCTGAACGTGGCCCACGAAGAGATGGATCTCAAAAACCCCAAAACCAACCACAACAATGCCGGATTCACCGACGAAGAACGGGAGAAGATGACCACACTGCTGGGCAGCGGCTTTCTCGACTCTTTCCGCATGCTCTACCCCGAACAGGTGACCTACAGCTGGTGGAGCTACCGCATGCGTGCCCGAGAGAAGAACACGGGCTGGCGCATCGACTATTTCATCACCTCTGACCGGCTGCGCGACCGCATTGCCGATGCCAAAATCCACACCGAAATCATGGGCAGCGACCACTGCCCGGTAGAATTGGACCTCAAATAAAACTGCCCTGCACTTTTGAATTATGAATTATGAATTTTGAATTGAGCAGAGCCAGAGCTCAAGTAAGGCGGCCCTACAATTTTGAATTTTGAATTATGAATTTTGAATTGAGCAGAGCGGAGCTCTAATAAAACCGCCCTACACCTTATTATATATAGCTCACAGCGACGGTTCACCGGGGCGAAAACAACAATCCCGCAGATGCACAGGCACCTGCGGGATTGTTGTTGATGGATGAATGGAGTTATTTTTTCAGGTCTACGCGAATCTGAAGCTCGTCGAGCTGCTTGTCGTCGATCTGCGAGGGAGCGTCGAGCATCACGTCGCGGCCGCTGTTGTTCTTCGGAAAAGCAATGCAGTCGCGGATGCTGTCGAGCCCGGCCATGATGCTTACAAAGCGGTCGAGGCCGAAAGCCAGGCCGGCATGGGGCGGTGCGCCATACTTGAAGGCATTCATCAGGAAGCCGAACTGTGCCTCGGCACGCTCGCGCGTGAAGCCCAACACCTCGAACATGCGCTCCTGCAACTGGGTGTCGTGAATACGAAGACTGCCTCCACCCACTTCGATGCCATTGCACACGAAGTCGTAAGCCTTGGCGCGCACCTGCTCGGGATGCTCGTCGAGCAAGGGAATGTCGTCGGGATGGGGCATGGTGAAAGGATGGTGCGTGGCCATGAGCCGCTGTTCCTCGTCACTCCATTCAAAGAGCGGGAAGTCGACAATCCACAGGCATTTGAACACATTTTTGTCGCGCAGGCCCAGCCGGTCGCCCATCTCCAGGCGCAGGCTGCAAAGCTGAACGCGTGTCTTGTTGGCGTTGTCGCCCGAGAGAATCAGCACCAAGTCGCCGTCCTTGGCCCCCATCTTCTCCTTGATGTCAAGCAGCACCTCGAGACTGTAGAACTTGTCGATGGAGCTCTTGACGCTGCCATCGGTTCCGTATTTGATGAACACCAGCCCCTTGGCACCCACTTGCGGACGCTTCACAAAGTCGGTAAGCTCGTTCAATTGCTTGCGGCTGTAGTCGGCACAGCCGGGCACACAGATGCCGCCAATATAGGCAGCCTCGTCGAAAACAGAGAAGCTGCCCTTGCCGGCAAAGGCATCCTTGAGCTCCACGAACTCCATGCCGAAACGCAGGTCGGGCTTGTCGGAGCCGAAACGACGCATGGCTTCGTGCCACGTCATCTGCTCCAGCTTGGGCAGTTCCACGCCTCGAATCTCCCGGAACAGATGGCGCGCCATGTCCTCGAAGAGGTCGATCACATCGTCCTGATCCACGAAACTCATCTCGCAGTCTATCTGCGTGAACTCCGGCTGACGGTCGGCACGCAGGTCTTCGTCACGGAAACATTTGGCAATCTGGAAGTAGCGGTCGAACCCGGCCACCATGAGCAGCTGCTTTAATGTCTGCGGACTCTGGGGCAAAGCATAGAACTGGCCGGGATTCATGCGCGAGGGCACCACGAAATCACGGGCTCCCTCGGGAGTGGAACCAATGAGAATGGGGGTCTCCACCTCCATGAACCGATGGCCGTCGAGGAAGTTACGGATGAGAATGGTCATGCGGTGGCGCAGCTCCAAGTTCTTGCGCACAGCAGCACGACGCAGGTCGAGATAGCGGTATTTCATGCGGAGGTCGTCGCCGCCGTCGGTATTGTCTTCGATGGTGAACGGGGGCGTCGCCGCCGGACTCAACACGGAGAGCTCACGGACAATGATTTCGATGTCGCCGGTATCCATCTTGGCGTTCTTGCTCTGACGCTCGCTCACGGTGCCTTTCACCTGGATGCAGTATTCGCGGCCCAGTTTGTTGGCCTGGTCGCAGAGGGCTTTGTCGTCGGCTTCGTTGAACACAAGCTGCGTGATGCCATACCGGTCGCGCAGGTCGACAAAGGTCATGCCGCCCATCTTGCGGGTGCGCTGCACCCATCCTGCCAGCGTCACGTCTTTTCCTTTATCCGAGAGCCGCAGCTCCCCACAGGTATTTGTTCTATACATATTTATAAATATGATGATATAATAATGACGCAAAATTACTACTTTTTTGCGAAAGCGGGAAAAAATAAATGCCAAACTTAGGCGGACGTATTTATTTTTCGTATCTTTGTTGCTGGTTAAAAACAAGCAAAAAACATGCGAAAGAAACTGCTGCTTCTCACCTTTCTGTTCCTGTCTGCGGCCGCCATGGCCCAGACTGCGGGCGAGGTGCTGGCCACTGCACAAAAGGCCAACCGCTATTTCATGACGAAATATGCCGACCCCACGCGGCCCACATTTGTCAAAAGAGAGCGGCCCAGCAACCTGTGGACACGTGCCGTCTATTATGAAGGGCTCATGGCCCTGCAAGAGATAAGCCCGGAACAGCAGCAAGTGGACTATGCCTTGCAGTGGGCCAACTTCCATCAGTGGTCGCCACGAAACGGGGTGGCCACCACCGATGCCGACGACCAGTGCTGCGGCCAGACCTATCTGATGTTGCTGCCCTATACCGAAGAGGGCGGCTCCGGGCTGACAGACAAGCTGCGCGAGAATCTGGACCACCAGATGGCTACGGGCCGGCACGACTACTGGACGTGGATAGACGCCATACAGATGGCCATGCCGCTCTATGCCATGATGTACAAATACACCGGCGAGCGCAAGTATATGGACTATGCCATGGAGAGCTATCGGTGGAGCCGCAACACCTGCGGAGGAGGCTTGTTCAACGAGGCAACGGGGCTATGGTACCGCGACAAGGACTATGTGCCGCCCTACAAGGAGCCCGACGGCAAGGAATGCTACTGGAGCCGGGGCGACGGATGGGTGTATGCCGCGCTGGTGCGCGTGCTGGAGACCATCGGCAAGAAAGACAAATACTACGATGAGCTGAAGAAAGATTTCCTGCTCATGAGTAAGGCTTTTGCCGGCTGCCAGCGCGCTGACGGACTATGGAACGCCAGCCTTGTCTCGACCAACTATGAGGGCAAGGAGCTCACGGGCTCGGCACTTTTCCTCTATGGCATGAGCTGGGGCATCAGCCAAAAACTGCTCAAAGCCAAGGATTACCGCCCCGTCTGCGACCGCACATGGAGGGCCTTGGAGCGCGACTGCGTGCATGCCGACGGCTTTCTGGGCTATGTGCAAGGCACGGGTAAAGACCCATCGGCCGGCCAGCCCGTCACCTATACCAGCGTGCCCGACTTTGAAGACTATGGCACCGGATGCTTCCTGCTGGGAGCTGCGGAATACTATAAATTAATCAAAGACGACCGAAAATGAATCAGAAACGGCCGCCGGGCCTGTAACTTTTGCTCCGGCGGCACGTCTTATCATGAATGAATCATCAAAAAGAAAGCGTATGAAAAGACTTATCATGGTAGCAATCCTCGCGATTGCGGGCTTGAATATGGCCTTCGCACAGGCACAAATCAAATTCGACAAGCTGTCTTGCGACTTGGGCTCATTCCCGGAAAGCAGCCCCGTACAGAAATGTACGTTCACCTTTACCAACGTGGGCGACCAGCCCCTCATCATCAATCAGGCCGTGGCCAGCTGCGGATGCACCGTCCCCTCCTACACCAAGACGCCTATCAAACCCGGCGAGAAGGGAACCATCTCCGTCACATACAACGGCAAGGGCAAGTTTCCCGGCCACTTTAAAAAGACCATCACCATACGCACCAACGGCGTACCAGAGATGACCCGCCTCTACATTGAGGGCAACATGAAAGAGGATCAAGGCGGCAGCAACACCCAATAACCCCGAAATCCCATGCTCTGTCTGCACCGGACGGCGGCATGGGATTCCGGATTTTACCCCTCCTCACAGCCTTAACCACAAACAACAACGACCTGACCTCGGTGGGCCGACCACCTAAACCTTGCGACCCAACCTGCCACACACAACACAAATTATCTATAAAACCTAAACTATTTACATTATGCAAGAAACCGTCAAGAAGGTTCTCACGGGCGATTTTCACAAGAAAAAAGCTTTCTGGTTCCTCCTCACCGCACTCCTTACCCTGATTGTATGGAACCTGCCCATCGCTGTTTTCGGCATCGAGGGGCTCACCGTTGTACAGCAGCGCGTCATCGCCATCTTCGTCATGGCCGTCATGCTGTGGCTCACCGAGTCGATACCGGCTTGGGCCACATCGGTCACCATCATCTTTGTACTGCTCTTTTGCGTGAGCAACTCCTCGTTCAAGTTCATGCAAGGCTCTGAGGGCGAATACGGGCAGCTCCTCGACTCCGTGGGTATCATGGCCTGCTTTGCCGACCCCACCATCATCCTCTTCCTCGGTGGATTCATTCTGGCCATCGCCGCCACCAAGTCGGGACTGGACGTATGGATGGCCAAGACGTTGATTCGCCCGTTTGGCAAGAAGAGCGAGAATGTGTTGCTGGGCTTCCTTCTGATTACAGGTGTCTTTTCCATGTTTATCTCCAATACCGCCACGGCGGCCATGATGCTCACATTCCTCACGCCGGTGTTCAAGTCGCTACCGGCCAACGGCAAGGGCCGCATAGCCCTGACGATGGCCATTCCCATCGGCGCCAACCTCGGCGGCATGGGCACACCCATCGGCACACCGCCGAACGCCTTTGCCTATAAAGTGCTCAACGACCCTGCCGGACTCAACATGAACATCGGTTTCGGCCAGTGGATGATGGTCATGGCCCCGCTGGTAATCATACTCCTGGCCATTGCCTGGCTACTGTTGCGCAGGTTCTTCCCGTTCTCGCAGAAAACCATCGAACTGGAAATTGCCGGCGACATGCATCGCAACTGGCGCACCGTGGTGGTGGGCATCACCTTTGCCGCAACCATCCTGCTATGGATTTTCGGCAAGCAGTTCGGCGTGAACGCCAATACCGTGGCCATGCTTCCCATCGCCGTGTTTGCCTTTACCGGCGTCATCACAGCCAAAGACCTGCAGGACATCGACTGGGGAGTCATCTGGATGGTGGCCGGCGGATTCGCCCTCGGCATGGCCATGAATGGCACCGGACTGGCCAAAGTGGCCATCGAGTCCATCCCTTTCGGTGATTGGAGCCCCATCGTCATCCTGATTATTTCCGGTTTGGTCTGCTTCTTCCTCTCCAACTTCATCAGCAACACCGCCACGGCGGCCCTCATGATACCCATTCTTACCGTGGTGTGCGAGGGTATGGGCGACAAGCTGAACATCATCGGCGGCACACCTACCGTGCTCATCGGCATTGCCGTGGCAGCCTCAGCCGCCATGTCGCTGCCAATCTCCACACCGCCCAACGCCATCGCCTACTCCACCGGTCTCATCCAGCAGAAAGACATGGTCAAGGCCGGTCTGGCCACAGGCCTCATCTCATTGCTCATCGGTTTCAGCTTGCTCATCATAGTGGGAAAGGCCGGAATACTCTAAACAGATTTCCTTTCAAGACAACGGGAAGTGAACATTGACGGCCGTCAATTTGTCCAAGACAACGGGAAGTGAACGTTGACGGCCGTCGATTCGTCCAAGACAACGGGAAGTGAACATTTCCCGCAGGAAATTCGTCCAAGACAACGGGAAGTGAACATTTCCCGCAGGAAATTCGTCCAAGACAACGGGAAGTGAACATTTCTCGCGGGAAATTCGTTCAAGACAAGGGGGTGTGTCTCTACAAGCAAACCTCCGTTATCTTGTATTGACACATCCCCCTTTATCAGCAAAACGCCGCGGACGATTAGTAAAGTTTAAAGTCAAACTTCACGTCTACCGTCTTTTTCTGCGGGCTGTCCTCCGTGAACACGCCCTCCAATTTCCCGTCTATGCCAGGCCACTGGTGGGTTCTGTACTTAATCGTGAGTCCTTTCTGATATTCTATTTTATCATCCAACATCGCTGTAAACGTCTCCCAGCGGACACGAGTGGGCTTCGGCTGCGTCGGGTGATAAACCACCTTGTTGCCAGTCCTCTGATTCTTGATTTCTATGTAACAAGTGCTCTCAGACTGCACTCCCCCTGTTGCATTTAGAGAATATATCACTGTATTCGATGTCTGCAAGTCATTAATGTGCAGAAACAGCGTCACTACAGAGCCTTGTTCTCCACAAGTTTCACCTCCCAATCAAGGCTGTTCTTCTCTGTCTCCCCGAAGCCGGTACGTTTAAATTCGTACAAAGACTTATCAGAGCTCACCATTTCATTCCTGTCGTCCATGGAAACAGGGATGCCGTTCACCTTTCCCTGAACATAACTCTGGTGACAAATCGTTTCCGCGGAATGGTCATCCGAACTGCATGCCGTTGCGAATATGCTTAAAACAAAAGCAAAACCAACAAGCCAAAGGGCATTTTGTTTAATCCTCATACTTAAAAAATCATTAAAAACAGTTGCAAAGTTAAGCATAAAATATGATTGACAAGGATTCATCAACCAAGTTTCTTATAAGATAATCCTATTGCAGCTCCTCGAAACAGCATGGAGCTTGCGGACCAATACAAGCGTGGGGTACGGCCTGATAACCGTACCCCACGCTTGTTGGTATTGTGATCGGTGTGCGTGCAGCGTCAGTTGTTGACGCTGCCACCCACAATGTCGAGCAGCTCGCTCGTGATGGCGGCCTGTCGGCTCTTGTTGTATTGCAGGTTGAGGCCGCGCAACAGCTCGTCGGCATTGTCGGTAGCCGTCTGCATGGCCACCATGCGGGCGGCATGCTCCGAGGCCGTACTGTCCAGCAAGGCCGTGTAGACCATCAGGTTGAGCAGCTTGGGGATGAGCACCGAGAGCACCGACTCCTTGTCGGGCTCCACGATGAAGTCGTCGTTGAGCGGCTTCACCTCGGTCTGCGCACCCTGTCCACCCACATGTCCTTTCCTGCGGAGATACTCCTGCGCCTTGGCCGTGACCATGTTGGAAGAGAGGTCACGGTCGTTGTAGGCCCCAATCTGTTCGGTCGAGAGGTCGATGGGCAGGAACATGCGCCGGGTGAGAATCTGCGTGCCGGCACTCTTGAAGTGGTGATAAATCATCTCCACCTTGTCAAATTCGCGCCGTGCAAACTTCCCGGCAATCTCCGTAGCGATGGCCGCGCAGTCTTTGGCGTTGGGCTTCTCGGCCAGCTCCATAAAGTCACCGGCCGGCTGATAGCCCAGCTTGCTCACCTTTTCGGCCACCCGTCGCCCTATGGGATAGATGGTGATGTCGGTAATGCCGAGGGCCTGGTACTCGCCAATCGTCTGCTGCATCATGCGGATGACGTTGCTGTTGAACCCGCCGCACAGCGAGCTGTTGGACGAATAGACAATCAGCGCCACCCGCTTGATGTCGGGCCGATCCTCGTCGAAAGGACTCTGCGCATCGGGCATGGACACCAGAAAAGCCTTCAGAATATGCTCCAGCTGATTCTCATAGGGCAGCATGTTCTGTATGGCCGTCTGGGCATGGTGCAGCTTCGACGAAGCCACCATCTTCATGGCACTCGTAATCTTGCGGGTGCTTTGGACGGATGCGATGCGCGTTTTGATCTCTTTTAATGACGGCATAGGCTACCCTCACTTTTTAAACTGTCCGGCAATGTTGGCCATGACGGCCTCGATGGTCTTGATGTCGTCGTCCTCCAGCCGACCGTCGGCCAGCGTGTCGAGCACTGTCTGGTGCTGTGAGCGCATCTGCTCCAGAAACTGGTCCTGACAGCCGCGCACCTGCTCCACCGGCACGTCGTGCATCAGTCCGTGCACGCCGCAATAGAGGATGGCAATCTGTTCGCCCACCGGCATGGGGCTGTACTGGGGCTGGATGAGCAGCTGGTTGTTCTTGCGTCCGCGGTCGATGGTCATGGCCGTCACGGCATCCATGTCGCTCGAGAACTTGGAGAAAGCCTCCAGCTCACGGTACTGCGCCATGTCTATCTTCAGCGTGCCGGCCACCTTCTTCATGCTCTTCACCTGCGCCGAACCGCCCACACGCGACACCGAGATGCCCACGTTGATGGCCGGACGGAAGCCTTGGTTGAAGAGGTCGGTCTCCAAATAAATCTGTCCGTCAGTGATGGAGATAACGTTGGTCGGGATATATGCCGACACGTCGCCGGCCTGGGTCTCGATGATGGGCAGGGCGGTGAGCGATCCACCACCGCGCACATGACCCGTCATGCAGGTGGGCAGGTCGTTCATCTGCTCGGCCACCTCTTGCTGATCGTTGATGCGCGCGGCACGCTCCAGCAGTCGGGAGTGCAGGTAGAACACGTCACCGGGATAAGCCTCGCGGCCCGACGGGCGCCGCAGGATGAGCGACACCTCGCGGTAGGCCACGGCCTGTTTCGAGAGATCGTCGTAGACCACGAGGGCGTGATAGCCACGGTCGCGGAAGTATTCGCCGATCGCGGCACCGGCAAACGGCGCATAATACTGCATGGCCGCAGGGTCGGCGGCGGTGGCACTCACGATGATCGAGTAAGGCAGGGCGCCGTGCTCTTTCAGGGTCTGCACGAGGGCGGCCACGGTGCTGGCTTTCTGGCCGATGGCCACATAGATGCAATACACGGGGCGACCGGCCTCATAGTTGTCCTTTTGGTTGATGATCGTGTCCACGGCCACGGCGGTCTTGCCCGTCTGGCGGTCGCCGATGATGAGCTCGCGCTGGCCGCGCCCGATGGGAATCATGGAGTCCACGGCCTTGAGGCCCGTCTGCAGCGGTTCCTTCACCGGCTGCCGATAGATCACGCCCGGCGCCTTGCGGTCCAGCGGCATCTCGAAAGCCTCCGTGAGGTCGATGTCTCCCTTGCCGTCGATGGGCTCGCCCAGCGGGTTGACCACGCGGCCGAGGAAGTTGTCGTTCACCCGGATCGAAGCGATGCGGTGGGTGCGCTTCACCGTCTGGCCCTCCTTGATACCAGCCGTCGGGCCCAGAAGAATGCAGCCCACATTGTCTTCTTCCAAGTTCATGACAATGGCCATCGTGCCGTTCTCGAACTCCAGCAGCTCGTTGGCTTCGGCATTGCGGAGGCCATAGATACGGGCCACGCCATCGCTGACGGTCAGCACAGTGCCCACCTCGTCGAACTGCTCGTCCGAGTTGACATCGGCCAACTGCTTCAGCAGCACCTCTGACACTTCGCTTGGTTTTATTTTATCTGACATTTGTTTGTTTTTGATTAAAGGATGAAAGCAAGGAGGGCAGCCCTCCTTGTCCTTACTTACGGAGTTGTACCAGGATGCTGTTCAACTTGGACTTCACGCTGGCATCCATGCGATACGTGTCGTACTCGAGGATGAATCCGCCGAGGATGTCGGGATCCACCTCTGTGTTGAACTCTACGGTACCATGAGTCTTGCGCTCCACCATCTGCTTCATGCGGCGTTCCGTCTCGGGCGACACGGGCACGGCAGTGGTGAGCTGGCCTCGGGTGATGTTCTTCTGCTTGCGGTAGAGCGTGACATAAGCGTTGGCCATCAGCTGCAGGGTGCTCTCCCTCTGCTCCTTGAGCACAAGCTGCAGAAAGCGGCTGGTCAGTCCCGTGGGTGTTCCCCCGACGGCCGTTTCCAGCACCATCCGCTTCTTGTCCCTGCCAAGCATCGGGTTGTCTATCGTGAGGCGCAGCCCAGGCACCTGGAGATAGCTCTGTGCGAGCGTCTGCATCTCCCGGTAAACCTCAGCCTCCCGTTTCTGCTCCACGGCACTTTTGAGCAGTGCCCGGGCGTATCTGACCGATATTACACCTAAATCCATAGCCTGCTTATTGGTTGTCTGCCGGTTCCGTTGCAGAGACTTCGTCCAGCAATTTGTCTATCAATTCCATCTGCTTGTCGTCTGACGAAAGCCGCTCGCGCACGATTTTCTCGGCTATTTTCACCGAGAGCTCGGCCACCTGGGCCCGTATTTCACGGATGGCCTGCTGCTTCTGCGCCTCGATTTCGCTCTTGGCGTCGCTGAGCAGCCGGGCTCCCTCCTCCTTGGCTTGGCCCTGGGCTTTCGCAACAATGGCTTCGCGGGTTTCGGTGGCCTCTTTCAAGATGGCGGCCTGTTTCTCGCGAGCTTCCTGCAGAATGGATTCCCCTTCCTGTTGTATGTTGGCCAGCTTCTCATTGGCTTCGTGCGCCTTCCGCAGGCTTTCGTCAATGTAGTTCTTGCGCTCCCGCACCATGTTGGTGATGGCGGGGAAGCCCCATTTCCACAAGACGGCAAGCACCACGAGGAAGACTATCGTCATCCAGAAGAGCAGACCAGTACTTGGCATTAATAAATCCATACGCAGTATGTCCTGTTTTCGACGGTTAGATGCAGAGGAAAGCAACCACGACTGCGAACAGGGCAACGCCCTCGATCAGCGCGGCAGCCACAATCATGTTGGTGAAAATCCTGCTCATGACCTCCGGCTGACGGGCCATGGCATCCATGGCCTGGCCGCCAATGCGACCGATACCGATACCAGCGCCAATAGCGGCAAGACCTGCGCCTACACCGGCGCCTAACTTTGCAATGCCGTCAGCAGCGGCAGCGAATAACAATGTTGAAATCATAGTTCTAAAATTTTAATGTTATTATCTTCAATGTTTTGTTTTCTATTGCTTGAACCTCGGGCTCCTCCTGCCCGAATCGCCCGTTCCGTCCCAGCCGTTCAGGCCTCGGCCCTGGCACGGGCCAGGCCGATGAAGATGGAGCTGAGCATGGTGAACACCATGGCCTGAATGAAGCAGACCAGAAATTCCAGGCACATCATGAAGACGCTCATCAGCACGCTCAGCGCCGTCATGCCGTAGAACGTGGGCCCGCCGATGACTGCCACCACGAAGATGATGCAGGTGAGCGACAGCGCGATGGCGTGTCCGGCCATCATGTTGGCGAAAAGTCGGATCATCAGGGCAAAGGGCTTGGTGAAGATGCCCACGAACTCGATGAGGGGTATCAGTGGGAAAGCCTTGAGAGCCAGAGGCACGTCGGGCCAGAAAATGTCCTTCCAGTAGTGCCTCGACCCGCTGAACTGCGTCACGACAAACGTGCACAGGGCCAGGAAAAACGTCACGGCGATGTTGCCTGTCACGTTGCCGCCGCCGGGCGGGAACGGCATGACGCCCATGAGGTTACAGGTGAGGATGAAGAAGAAACACGTCATCAGATAAGGCGAATACTTCTCGTAGCCCTCGCCCACGCCGGGCTTGACGATGCTCTCCTCGACGTAGCTCACGAGCATTTCCACCAGTCCCGTGAAACCGCCGGGGGCCGGGTCGCTGGCCTTGTGGCGGCGGTACCAGCGGGCCGGTATCAAGATGCAGAGCAAAAGCAGCGCGGCATCGATGAACATCACAGCCACCGTCTTGGTGATGGAAATGTCGAACGGACGGATCTCCGTGCCTCCCGCCACCTCGACCACCTTGCCGGCGTTGTCGCCCTGGGTGGCTATGGCCAGGCCGAACGGCCCTTGGCGGTAGCCCTTGGCGTCGGGCTCCTCGGCAAAGCGGGCCGTGCTGAACACATGCCACCCCGTGGAGCTTTTCACAATCACCGGGAGATTGATGATGACGTGCTTTTCGCCGATGTCCGTCACGTGCCACTCGTAGGAGTCTTTGATGTGTCCCACCACGATTTGCGACGTGTTCAACTTGCCCCCACCCTCCTCGGCGGCTCCCGCAGGAACGCCGAGCAGCATGAGCATCAGCACACAGACCATCTGTTGGATGTATTTCATTTGAATGCGTATTAATGTTTGATTTTCAGTGTTACCGCCATCATCACCGCATACATGACGAGCATCATCACGGCGAACGCCTTGGCCTGGGTTGCACTCTGGGCTATCAGCAGGATATAAGTCCCAGTCACCGTCAGCACGAGCACCACGCGAACCACGGCCATCAGTATGTAGAACTTGGGCAGTTCGGCCGGCGCATGCTTCTTCACGAAGTCATAGCCCAGCACCCACGCCCCGCCCAGCAGGGTGAAAAGCAGCGCGGCGAGAAAGAGCATCCACGGCGAAACCATCGTCTCTTCGTCGGCGGGTCACCGCCCGTTACGGAAACGCCCCACCACGGCCATGGCCACCAGCCATGCCGCCAGCACGGCAAACGCCACGATGCACAGTGTGCCGGCATGGGCCATCTGCCCCGTCACGTTCAGCCCCAGCAGTGCGGCGAGGGCCGCGCCCGCTATCAGCTGTATGCCCGTCTTGCGTATGTTGCGAATGGATTTCAAGGGTTGCGTCTTCATTTCCCGGGCTACACCTCCACGCAAAGGCTCACTTCGTTTTGCTTCACCTCCACGAATCCACCTTGCACCTGGAGTTCTTCGGCCCTGCCTTTCGCCTTGTATTCCACCTTGCCTTGGCCCAGCGACGAGATGATGGGCGCGTGGTTGTCCAGTATCTCGAAGCTGCCGAGTGTCCCGGGCACCGTCACACTGTCCACCTCTCCGTCGAACACCACTTTCTCTGGCGACACGATTTTCAACTTCAGCATAAGCTCTCCTATATATAATAAGGTGTAAGCATCATCAGCCCTTGGCCGCCTCGAGCAGTCTCTTGCCCTTGGCAATGGCGTCTTCAATGGTTCCCACGTTCATGAATGCCTGCTCGGGCAGGTCGTCCACCTGGCCGTCGAGGATGGCATTGAACCCCTTAATGGTATCCTCGATGCTCACCATCACACCTTTCACACCGGTGAACTGCTCGGCCACGGCGAACGGCTGCGACAGGAATCGCTGCACACGGCGCGCGCGGTTCACCACGAGCTTGTCCTCGTCCGAGAGCTCGTCCATGCCGAGGATGGCGATGATGTCCTGGAGTTCGTTGTAGTGTTGCAGCGTCTCCTTCACGCGCTGGGCGCACTCGTAGTGCTCCTTGCCCACAATCAGTGGGTCGAGAATACGCGAGGTGCTGGCCAGCGGATCCACGGCCGGATAGATGCCCAGCTCGGTAATCTTGCGGTCGAGCACCGTCGTGGCGTCGAGATGCGAGAACGTGGTGGCGGGGGCCGGGTCGGTCAGGTCGTCGGCCGGCACATACACGGCCTGTACGGAGGTGATGGATCCTTTCTTGGTCGAGGTGATGCGCTCCTGCATGGCACCCATTTCCGAGGCCAGCGTGGGCTGGTAGCCCACGGCCGACGGCATGCGGCCCAGCAGGGCCGACACCTCGGAGCCCGCCTGGGTGAAGCGGAAGATGTTATCGATGAAGAACATGATGTCGGCCGGTGCGCCGTCCTTGCCGCCGTGGTCGCGGAACTCCTCGGCCACCGTCAGCCCCGACAGGGCCACCGAGGCGCGTGCCCCGGGCGGCTCGTTCATCTGTCCGTAGACCAGCGTGGCCTGCGACTTCCGCAGTTCTTCGGGGTCCACGAGCGAGAGGTCCCACTTGCCTTCGTCCATGGCCTTGCGGAATTTCTCACCGTAACGAATCACGCCCGACTCGAGCATGTCGCGGATGAGGTCGTTGCCCTCGCGCGTGCGCTCGCCCACACCGGCAAACACCGAGTAGCCGTCGTGTCCCTTTGCAATGTTGTTGATGAGCTCCATAATGAGCACAGTCTTGCCCACGCCGGCCCCACCGAAGAGGCCTATCTTGCCACCTTTCATGTAAGGCTCCAGCAGGTCGATCACCTTGATGCCGGTGGCCAGCATCTCCTTGTGGGTGGAGAGCTCGTCAAACTTCGGGGCTTCGCGGTGGATGGGGTAGCTGCCCTGCATGTCGAGCGGCTTCATGCCGTCGATGGGCTGGCCGATGACGTTCATCATGCGGCCCTTGATCTGCTCGCCGGCGGGCATGGTAATGGGGCTGCCCGTGGGCACGGCCTCCAAGCCGCGCTGCAGTCCCTCGGTGTTGTCCATGGCCACACAGCGCACCGTGTCTTCGCCGATATGCTGCTGCACCTCGATGATGAGGTCCTGACCGTCGGGACGCTTCACTCGCAGTGCCTCGTAAATCTTAGGCAGCACCTTCTCCGAGTCCTGGCCCTGCGTGTCGAAATACACGTCGATGACCGGCCCGATAATCTGGGAGATGTGCCCACTCATTTGTGACATAAGCTATGATTCTATAATGTTAGACTTGTTCTTTGCCTGTCGTGCGCACCGGGTGCATGCCCGTGCACGTCTTACTTGCAAAAATACGCTTTATTTCTTATATGTCGAAAACTTTTTAACAAACTTTAGTTCCATGCTAAATGCTCAGTTCGCCAAGCACTTTAATGAGCTTGCGGTCGAAAGGCTTGTCCGACCGGATGGCCTCCGAGAGGGGCACGTAAGTCACTTCATTGTTGTGGATGCCCACCATCACGTTGCGCTGGCCCTGCATGATGGCCTCGATGGCACCTACACCAGTGCGGCTGGCCAGGATGCGATCGTGGGCCGACGGACGGCCGCCGCGCTGCAAATGGCCGAGGATAGACACGCGCACGTCGTAGCCGGGGAACTCCTTTTTCACGCGGTCGGCATAGTAGAGGGCACCGCACTTGGGGCTCTCCGACACGATGACGATGCAGCTTTTCTTGGACTTGCGGATGCCGCGCTCCATGAACTGGGCCAGCTGGTCCACGTCGGTGGAGTCCTCGGGAATGATGGCGGCCTCGGCTCCGCTGGCTATGGCAGCATTCTGAGCCAGAAAACCGGCGTCGCGGCCCATCACCTCGATGAAGAAAATGCGCTCGTGGCTCTGTGCCGTGTCGCGGATACGGTCCACGCATTCCACGATGGTGTTGAGCGTTGTGTCGTATCCAATGGTGGTGTCGGTGCCGTAAAGGTCGTTGTCGATGGTGCCGGGCAGACCGATGCAACACATGTCATAGGCGCGTGCAAACTCCATGGCGCCCGTGAGCGAGCCGTTGCCGCCGATGACAATCAGCGCGCCTATCTCCTCCTTTTCCATCGTGGCGTAGGCCCGGTCGCGCCCCTCGGGCGTGGTAAATTCCATGGAGCGGGCCGTCTTCAGGATGGTGCCGCCCTGCATGATGATGCCCGACACGTTCTCTGTGGTGAATGGTTTCACCTCGCCGTTGATGAGACCGTCGTAGCCGCGGTAGATGCCCTTAATTTGAAAACCGTTGCAAATGCCTGCGCGCGTCACGGCGCGGATGGCCGCATTCATGCCGGGGGCGTCGCCTCCGGAGGTCATCACACCGATTGTCTTGATTCTTTTTACCATGATATGTTGTTTTATTGTTGTTCTTTCTTCTCTTGCCCGAGCCTCCGCCGGCCGGCCGTCAGAGCACCATGGCCAGCAGCAGGCCGAACCCTGCCAGTGCGCCCACGGCCGCTTTCCACCCCACCTGCTTGAAATACCAGCCCACGTGGACACGCTCGGCCCGTATCAAGGCCACACCGGCCACCGAGCCGAAGACGAGCACGTTGCCACCCACGGCCGAGGCATAGGCCACAAGTTTCCAGTAGAGGGCGTTGGTCTCGCCCGAGGGGTTCAGCGTGATGAAGCTCGCCGCCGTGGCAAAATTATCGAGCACGGTGCTCGCCACGCCCGCCCCGAGGCCCATCATCCAGTCGGTGGCTCCCAGCCGTTGCAGGAAGTTCCAGCAGTCGGCCAGCGCACCCGTCTCCCTCACCACGCCGAGGGCCAGCATCATTCCGAAGACGAAGAGAATGGTTTGGTGGCTGGCATAGAACAGGGCCGGGGGCACGCGACGCTCGCTCAGCCCTCCCATGTTGAGGAGCTTGCGGTTGAACAGCTCGTTGACCACCCACAGCACACTCAGCACACAGAGGGCGCCGAGGAAAGGACTCAGCCGCGTGATGTTGTGGAACGTGGGGATAAACCACAGCCCTCCGATGCCCACAATGAGCATCACCAGCCGCTGCCACGTGCTCAGCCGGGTGTCGTCGCCCCGATAGGGCATCGTTACCCACTCGGTCTCCACGCGATCGGGCAGCACGCGCCCTATCCACCAAGTGGGCAAAGCCCACGCCGCCAGGCAGGGCAGGGCCAGCGAAAGCGAGTAGTCGGTGGGTGTCACCAGTCCGTTGTTCCAGAGCATGAGGCCCGTGGGGTCGCCAATCACGGTGAGCGCCCCGCCGCAGTTGGCCGCCAGCAGGATGGCCGATCCATAGACCATGCGGGCGCGACGGCTCAACACAATCTTGTGCATCACCATGAGCATCATCACCGATGTGGTGAGATTGTCGAGGTTGGCAGATATTAATAAGGTAACGACAGCCAGTGTCCAGAGCATGCGCTGGCTGCTGCGTGTCTTGAGCAACTGGGCGATGAAGTCGAAGCAGCCGTTGTTGTTCAATATCTCGACGGTGGTCATCGTGGCCAGCAGGAAAAGTACCACCTCACAGGCCCGGCCCACATATTTCAGAAAAACGCTGCCGGCAATGAACTCCTTCACCACAACGCTGGTCGACGGCCGGCCGCTCAGAAAGAGCAGATAGTCGCCGGCATGCTGGCTCATCACGAAGTCGGTGCCGAAACAGATGTAGAGCACCCAGCCCACCGTACAGGCAAAGACAGCCACCGCCGCCTTGTTGACGTTGGTAAACTCCTCGGTGGCGATGAGCAAATAGGCCAGAAACAATATGCCGACAATGGCGATGGTCATTCTTCGAGAGGCTTTTAATGTTTGTCTTTAGTGACGTGGCAAAGATAAATAATAATCCTTAATATTGCAAAAGATAACCCAATTTTTATATTGGTTTAACGCGAGACGGATTGCACGGGCCGGGCCGGCACGGGACGTGAGGCGGCCCATGGCTTTCCTGCAAGACGGAGATTGTAGGGAGTGCAGGGGGAGATCGCAGGGGGTGCAGCGCGGGCCGCCGCCGCCCGGCACCCGTCATGCCCCAAGCCCTGCGCCGCAGTCCCCCACCGATGGCGGCGCAACGGCCGTGCGACGACGGCGCAAACGCAACGCGATAACGCCGTAAACGCAACGCGATAACGGCGCAAACACCACGCGACAACGCCGTAAACGCAGCGCGATGGCGGCACGAACAAAATGCCATGACGAACCAGCGGGCCGCCGGCAGAGGCCGATATTGGCGCAGGGGCCGGGTTTGAACCGTGGCCAAAAAGGCAGCCACGGGCCCCGCACGCCCCACCCGACTCTCGCCTCTGCCACCCCGCCCCACCCCAAACGTGCCGGAACCGCACAACAAACTTGGCCATTCGCTTTCTTCTTCCGCGCTTTTTCGTAACTTTGCAAACAAGCAAAGGCTACATCAAAACAGCGGCCACACGCCGGCACACTGCCCCAAGCACGCCGACATCCTGCCCGCGACACATCGGCACACCCCCCGCAACACACCGCCTCCCCAGGCCCAACCATTAAAAACAACACGTATGAAACAAATCATCCTGACCGCCCTGGCCCTGCTCCTGACCGCCCCGACATGCGCCGAGGGCACACCGACTGGCGGCTACGACCGCTACTACACCAACCTGCCCAAGCCCATGCCCACGCCAAACGCCCCGGCAATACCCAGCCTCAGCGTGAGCCTGAAGGACTACGGAGCCGTTGGCGACGGCCTGACCATGAACACCCGGGCCTTTGCCAAGGCCATGGCCGACCTGGCCAAACGGGGTGGCGGCCACCTGAACGTGCCGGCCGGCATCTGGCTCACGGGGCCCATCGTGCTCAAAGACAACATAGACCTGCACTTGGACCGCAACGCATTGATACTCTTTTCGCCCGACAAACGCGACTTCCTGACCGCCACAGACGGCAAGGCGGCCAAGGTCGTGCCCTGCCTCAGCGCCTCGAAGCGCAGCAACATCGCCGTGACCGGCGAGGGCATCATCGACGGCAACGGCGAATACTGGCGGCCCGTGAAGCGCAGTAAGGTGAGCGACACGGAGTGGAACCAGTACCGCGCCATGGGCGGCACGGTGACGGCCAAGGGCGACCTGTGGTATCCTTTCGGCCTGAAACACGAGCCCGACGTGGCCGAAGACCATGAGGCGCAGGAGCGGATGCGCCAGCACCTGGTGCGGTTCACCGACTGCCGGCGCGTGCTCGTGCAGGGCGTCACGCTGCGCAATGCGCCCCGGTTCCACCTGGTGCCCCAGCGGTGCACCGACGTCATCGTGGACGGCATCACCGTGGCCTGCCCGTGGAACGCACAGAACGGCGACGCCATCGACATCGGAAACTGCCGCAACGTGCTCATCGTGAACAACACCATCAATGCCGGCGACGACGGCATCTGCATGAAAGGAGGTGCGGGAGCCAAGGGGGCGGCCGACGGGCCTTGCGAGAACATCAACATACAGGACAACCGCGTGTACCACGCCCACGGCGGTTTCGTCATCGGGTCGGAATTCAGCGGCGGCATGAACAACATCTACGTGCACCGCAACACCTTTGCCGGCACCGACACCGGACTGCGCTTCAAGAGTGCAACGGGCCGCGGAGGAACCACGCGCGACATCCATATCTCGCAGATTTACATGACCGACATCAAGGACGAGGCCATCGTTTTCGAGTGCGACTACACCGACAACCACGTGGGGGCCGGGGCGCAGAAGAATGCCGAGACGGACTTCCTGCCCGAATTTACCGACATCCACATCAGCGACGTGGTGTGCCACGGGGCCCGGACGGCCATCAAGGCCCGGGGGCGGCAGGGCATGATCCACGGCATCGGCATCAGCCGCAGCACCCTGCTCTACACCCAGACAGCCGCCGACATCGGGCCCGAATGCGACGTGCGGCTCGACGGCGTGGTGCTGAAAGACTTCGGAGAATGGGCGGGAAAGTAGGCGGCGCGGCCGAAAAACACTATCTTTGCAACCAAGACAACGATTAAAAACCATACGACTATGTTTGGATTGAGTACTACGGAGCTTGTCGTCATCGTGCTGATTGTCCTGCTGCTCTTCGGCGGAAAGAAGATTCCCGAACTGATGAGGGGACTGGGCAAGGGCGTGAAGAGCTTCAAGGAAGGCATGAACGAGGTGGAGAAAGACCTCGGCGTGGACGACGGGCAGCCGGACGACAAGCCGAAGCCCACCGCACAGACGGAGACGAAAGCGCAGGAAAGGGAATGACGTTCTGGGAACACCTGGACGTGCTGCGGGCCGACCTGTTCAGAATGCTGCTGGTGGCCGCGGTGTGTGGCGGCGTGGCCTTTGCGGGCAAGGAGCCGCTGTTCGACCTCGTGCTGGCCCCGGCGCATGCCGATTTCGTGGTCTACCGGCTGATGCACGCCGGGCCGTTCAGGCTGGAACTGGTCAACGTGGGGCTCACAGAGCAGTTCATGGTGCACGTGCGCACGGCGTTCTGCGTCGGGTTGCTCATGGCCTCGCCCTACCTGGTTTACGTGCTTTACAGCTTCGTGCCCCCCGCACTCTATCCCCGCGAGCGGCGGCTGGCGCGCCGCATCGTGCTGGGAGGCTACGCCATGTTCGTGGCAGGTGTACTGGTCAACTATTTCATCGTCTTCCCCCTCACCGTCAGATTTCTGGGCACCTACCAGGTGAGCAGCGACATACACAACCTGCTGTCGCTGCAATCCTACGTGGACACGCTGCTGATGATGAGCCTGGTCTTCGGCATTCTCTTTGAGATTCCCGTCGTGAGCTGGCTTTTGGCCCTCTTCGGACTGCTGCAATCCGAGTGGATGCAACGCTACTGGCGCCATGCGCTGGTGGTCATTGTGACGGTGGCAGCCGTCATCACCCCCACGGGCGACGTGTTCACGCTCGCCGTGGTATCGCTCCCCATCTGGCTGCTCTATGAGGCCAGCATCTTGATTGTGAGGGCGGTGGAGCGAAAAAAATCATTGTAACCCGAACGTTTCCTCACTCCAGCACGGTGAGCAAGCCGTCGGCCGAGACCCTGAAATGGATGTCGCGGCCCTCGAAAGGCATGCCATAGACCCTGGTGGGCGACTGCTGATAGTGGGGTCGAGGGTCGAGTTCGAGGGTCTTTCGCAGGGCGGCCAGCTGGCGCGCACTGAAAGACGCGGCCACCGCCGGCGGTATTTCGACCTGCAGCCGGCGGACGAGGGTGGTATCGGCAAAGCCCGAACGGGCCCCGGCGTGGCAGTCGGCATAGGCCACGTAGGGCTTGATGTCGTAGATGGGAGTGCCGTCCATGAGGTCGGCCCCAAGCACATGGATGACGGGGCCGCGGGCCGTCGCCCACTCCACATGCGACAGCCGTACCGACGAGAGCCCCAGGGCGTTGGGACGGAAAGGCGACCGCGTGGCAAAGACGCCCATGCGCACGTTGCCCCCCAGCACCGGCGGGCGCACCACGGGGCTCGTGGCCCCGTGCGGGTTGGCCGAAAACTCCCAGATGAGCCAGAGATAGTCGAAGGCCTCGATGCCGCGCAGGGCGTCGGCATTGCGGTATCGGGGCTCGAAGACGACGGTGCCCTCGAGCTCCTCCACGAGGCCGCTCTGCTTGGGAATGCCGAACTTCGACAGGAAAGGGGAATGGAAACGGGCGACGGGATGAATGTCCATGGCGGATAAGAAAACGGGGGATTAGGACGGATAGACGCCGATGGCGAGGATGAGCATGAGTGCCGTCTCGGACCAGCACACGATGACCGGCACGTACATCTGCGGCGAATTGACCTGGCTGGGCTTGAGCGTCTCGCACGTGCGGCGCATGGAACGCTGGAACACATAGTAGACAACGCTCGCATTGAACAGCCCCAACAGGGTGCCGGCCAGCAGGTCGCCCACGTAGTGCACGCCGAGATAGGCCCGCGAGTAGCACATGAGCAGGGCCCAACCGGCCATGGTGAACGACAGCAGATGCCGTCGGAACACGTAGATGACAAAGAAAGCGGTGCCCCAACAATTGGTGGCATGGGCCGAGGGGAAGCCGAAACGGCCGCCCCGATAGCCATCGACGATGTGAATGAGCGGCGATATGGGGTTGTCGAGGTTGGCCGGACGCATGCGCCCTATCATGCCGCGGATGAGCGAGGAACACACTTGGTCGTTGATGACGAGCAGCAGAATGCCCACCACAAGACAGGCCACATTGACGCGCCAATGGAAATTGCGGAACATGACCAGCACAAAAGAGAGATAGAACGGTATCCAGATGAAGCGGCCGGAAAACAGCATCATGAACGTGTCCCAGTAGTCGTTGTGGCAACCGTTCACGGCCAGGGTGAGGCGGGTGTCCCAGTCGATGAGCGTCTGGAGGATGCCAAGCGGGACGCAGAGGGTGTGGAAAGTCATTCGGTGGGGCTTATCTTTGGGCTATGTCGTCAAAAAGAATTTGGGTGAGGGCCTTGCCATAGTCGAGCCAGAGGCTCTGCTGCGGGCCGTGGCCGTAGACCTTGCGCTGCAGCTTGTGGTCGTAGACCACGGAGCCTTGGGCGTGGGCCAGGCCGAAACCGTCGTTCATCATGAAGAAAGCATAGTGGGGAACGGCGGGGTTGAAGAGGTCCTTGGAGAACGGCGTGCCGCGGTAGGCTGGATGGCGGCGGCCTCCGTTGAGCTGGTTGAAGAGCGTGGCCATGATGTCCTGCTGGGAGCCGTAGGTGCCTATCACGGACGGACGGCCCACGGCCCCGCCCATCCATATCAGCGGAATGTGGAAGCGCCAGGGCTTGAAATTGTCGGCATCAGCAGGCCAGGCGCCCAAATGGTCGGGCACGAGCACCACCAACGAGCGGCGCCAACGCCCCGACCGCTTGAGATAACCGACGAAACCGCCCACGCAACTGTCGGCATAGGCAAAGGCATTGAGCACCTTGTCGGCATGGTGGTGGTAGGGCACGTCGAACGGTTCGTGGGAGCTGGAGGTCTGGATGACACGCAGCGTGGGACGGTTCGTGGGGCGTTCGCGCGCCAAGTCAGCCTCAACGCGGCGGAAGAGCAGGTGATCGGGCACGCCCCACTTGCTCACACGGGCCGACACGGGGAAGTCCACGTCCTCGGTGATGCGGCTGAAGCCCTGATTGACCAGGAACGATCGCATGTTGGTGAAGTCGGCGTCGCCACCATAATAATAATGCAGCCGGTAGCCCAGCACGCGCGACAGATTCTCGCCCAGCGAGGGAATGGCGGCCGTCTTGCGGGGAAACTTCATCAGGCTGACCGTGGCCGGAGCCGGATAGCCCTGCAGGATGGAGAGCAGACCACGGTCAGTGCGGAAGCTGTTGGCATAGAAATGAGAGAACCAAAGGCCCTCGCGCTTCAGCCGGTTGAGCGTGGGGGTGATGCCCGGCTGCCGGGTCAGCGTGTCGGAAAAACTTTCCAAGACAATCAGGTAAACGTCGGGACGCTCCACGGCAAGCACGCAGGTGTCGGGCGTTGCCGCCGCCGTGTCGAGTCGGTTGAGCTGGCCGACCAAGGCCCGGGCACGCCCGTCGTCCATGTAGCGGTACTGGCTCTTGAAGTCTTCCTGGTGGCTCACGCTCTCCAAAAAGGAGAAGAGGGGGTTCACGGCCGCGTGGTTCAGCGTCTCGTTGTCGGAAAAATAAGCCTTGCCTGTGTTCATGGTGGCTACGGAGAAACCGCCGCGGATGGGCAGGAACAAGGCTGCCACCACGACGAGCATCAGCGGCACGCCCCACCACCGGGCGGGAGCGAGGGCGGCCGGAAGGAAGAAACGGCACGCCTTTCTGAACGCCCAGGCCATGAAAGCAGCCGCCACGGCCACGGCCGCCACGCCGCCCACGGCCTGCCACCACGCCACGCTGGCCATGGCATCGGCCGGTGAAGACGTGATGAAGAAGATGGGAGTGGCGTCCAACGGGAACCGCCAGTAGCCATAAAGGGCACAGTTGGCCACGAAAGCCAAGGACACAAGCAGCGACCCCAAGGCCAGCCAACCCTGTAACAAACGGCCCAGCCAACACTCGGCACGCGCAGAATGGAGCGCACGCAAAGGCAACGCCGAGACCAGCAACAGCAGTCCGGGCAGGGCCGAAAGATAGCCGGCCATGGAGAAATCGAGTGGCAAGCCGTGCCATACCACAGAGAATGTCTGGGCCAGGCCACCGGCATAGAGCAGAAGAAACACCGGCTTCTGCAGCATCATCAACGCTGCCCACAAAACAAAGATGGTGAGCAGCAGCAGAATTTTCTTGTTCAATGTCTGTCGTTTTGGGAAGTGCCGGGACGGGATCCTTGCGTGCCGCCCGCCCGGACACCGTTATTTGGGTTCGCCCGGCCAGTAGGTGACGACACCGTTGCGCGTCAGCTCGAACCACGGCTCTTCGTCGCGCAGCGAAATGTCATCGTACTCAAAAGGCATCACCACCGTGTCTTCGTAATCGGGAAAGACGAGCCCCATCTTGCCGGACTTCTCGGCAATGACGGGCATGGTGAGCAAATCGTCCACGTAGACATAGGGCGTGCGCAGGAAATCATAGGATGCCGACAGCAGCACACGCCCCTCATGGTCCTTGATGCCATACTTGCCGTTCTCCTCGAACACCTCGTGCAGCCGGATGTATTTCTCTTTCATGCGGGGCACATAAAAGGCCATGGTGTTCTCGTCGTGCATCACTTCGCTGAAATAACTGTAGGAGTCGCAGAAGTTGGCCATGGCCCGCGCAACAAGCATGCGCCAGTCCAAATCCTTCACCACCTTGCGATTGAGGTCGATATATCGGGCCAGAACCTCTTCGCGCTCGGGGATGGTGAGCTGGCGCAAACGGGCCTCGAACTTCTCCAGCATGGCCAACGAGCCATGCATGGCCTTGATATAGCGATGAACCTGGCGGCCCATCTCGTCACAAAAGAACTTGTCTATCTGGCGCACTTCGATCTCGTCTCTGAATATTCCTTCCATAGTCGTTTCTTCTCTTTGCCCTGAACAGGCCATTAGTGACTTTTAATCTTTATAGGGCCAAATTTACAAAGTTTCGCCGATACAGCCAAACATAACGGGGAAATAGTGATGCGCGAACCATCCAATTCCAAATTTTGAATGATGAAAGATAAATTTTGAATTGAAGAGGTACCGCCAAAGCAACCCCCGCGCAGCCAATTTTGAATTTTGAATTATGAATTTTGAATTGAAGAGGTACCGCCAAAGCAACCCCCGCGCAGCCAATTTTGAATTTTGAATTATGAATTTTGGATTGAAGATTACCCTAAGTCCACCACCGTAATGCCAGCTCCACCAAACTGCACATGCTCGTCGCGGAAATGGCTCACGCTGGGTTCGGAGGAAAGATATTGGCGAATGAGCTGGCGCAGGATGCCGTTGCCCTTGCCATGGAGAATGCGCACGCGCGGCATGCCCATGAGGATTGCATCGTCGACAAAATACTGCACAGCCTGCAGGGCTTCGTCGCCACGCATGCCGCGAACGTCGAGATCCTGCCTGAAATTCTTGCGGTGGTCGTCGATAGTGTCCTGAGTGACATGGGAAATATTGTAGCTTTGGAGTCCGGCCTTGATTTCGTCCATTTTGGTCTTGGGCGCGTCAGTCTCTGCGGTCGCCGCTGCTGCGCCCACCACCTCGATGCGGCTGAGCGGCAATTTGGTGCGCATGTCGCCGATGACGACCGTAGCCATTTTGCCGTCCAAGGATTCGATGCGCCCGGTGGACCCGAGGCCTTTGATACGAACCTCATCGCCCGGGGACAGGGTCTTGCGTGCGGCATCCGGGGAACCCGGCCTCAAAGCCGCCCCGCGCAGGACATCAGCAGCCCGCTGTTCATCGGCCTTGCGGTTCTTCTTGCGCTCCTCGTGACGCTGACGACGAGCTTGGATCTGCGCGATTTTCTTTTGGAACTCTTCATCGGAGAGTACACCGCCCTGCCGTTTGCCCGTCATTTTCCAATCACCAGCCTCTACTTCCTGCTTGAAAGCGTCGAGCCCGGCACGTATCTTGCGCGTCTCTTCTTTCTCGGCCTGCTGCTCGCGAATCTCGCGGATAGCATTCTCTATACGGCGGTTAGCCTCGCGCAGCAGGTCTTTGGCCTCCTGACGTGCCTGGTTCAGAATGTCGCGACGCTGACGGTCCACGTCGGTAATGTCAGATTCATACCGGTCGATGCGCCGCTGAAGTTCCTTTTCCTGCTGATGCACCGTCTGGCGTTTCTGTTCCCAATAACGCTTGTCGCGCACGATGTCCTGCAGGTATTTGTCGCTCTGGATGTAGTCGGAGCCCACCATGTCGCTGGCCTCGCGAATCACTTCTTCGGGCAGTCCTATCTTGCGCGCAATCTCGATGGCGAACGAGCTGCCCGGCCGGCCGATGTCCAATTGGAAAAGAGGCCGCATCTCATGGCGGTCGTAGAGCATGGCACCATTGGCCACTCCGTCGTGGCTGTCGGCGAAATGTTTCAGGTTCTGGTAGTGGGTGGTGATGACGGCCCAGGCGCCGCGGCGGCAAAACTGCCCCAGAACGCTCTCGGCAATGGCACCGCCAATCTGGGGTTCGGTGCCGGTGCCGAACTCATCGATAAGGATCAGCGTCTTGTCGGAAGCCTGGCGCATCATGTTCTTCATATTCAAGAGATGGGAGGAATAGGTCGAAAGGTCGTTTTCCAGACTCTGCTCATCGCCAATATCCATCATGATGTCGGCAAAAACACCGCACCGGCTGCGACTGCCCACGGGAATGGAGAGCCCGCACTGCAGCATATATTGCAGCAGCCCCACCGTCTTGAGACACACAGACTTGCCGCCCGCATTCGGGCCGGAAATGATTAGAATGTGCTTCTCGGCCGTGAGCATGATGTCGAGTGGCACAATGCCCTGGCCCGCTTTGAGATGAGCCTCGAGCAATGGATGCCGAGCCTGAATCAGGTCTACATAAGGGCGGGCAGCGGGATGGGGCTCATAACCATCCATGGCTTTGGCCAGGCTGGACTTGGCCTGGATGAGGTCTATTTGGGCCAGGAAGTGATAAGAGTCGAGTATCTCGCGCACGTGCGGACGGATGCGGGCGGCCATCTTCGTGAGGATACGGATAATCTCGTGACGCTCCTCGCTTTCCAGCTCACGTATTTTGTTGTTGGCTTCGACCACTTCGGTAGGTTCAATGAACACAGTACGCCCCGTAGCACTCTCGTCGTGGACGATTCCCGAAATCTTGCGTTTCAGTGCCGGAGCCACCGGAATAACGAGACGGCCGTCGCGCATGGTGGGGGCCACGTCTTTGTCGACCACCCCGTCAGTCTGCGCTGCTCGAAGGATGCCGTTCAGAATGCGGGAGATGGAACTTTCCGTGCGAGCCAGCTCACGCCGGATATTGAGCAGTTCCGGCGAGGCATTGTCGCGGATATGCCCGAATTTGTCCAGAATCTGGTCTATCTGCTGAATGAGCACAGGAAACGTAGCTATACCATCAGCCAAATCGTGCAGAACAGGATAAGCCCATCGCTTGAGTGCAAACGCATCGGCAGTTACAGTCACCATGTCATCCTCTTCGGCGCCGATTGCAACATTTTCGTGCTGTGCTTCATCATCATAGCCTCTCTGGAGCATCTCTCCACTCACGTTTTCATGCCGTGTATCATGTTCCGCATGCCGCTGCTGTTCCATGGGTTCGCCACGATAGAGAAACTTCACGAGATCCTCAATGGTTTTCAACGAACGTCGCAAATCGAAAAGTTCTTGCTCCTCCATCCACGTGCCCTCCAGACGTACACGCCTCACGCTCTCGCGTACATCAAAAAAATAGGTGAGGGGGAACTCCTCGCCCTCCTCCCCTATCCGGCGCATCTCTCGGATTTCTTCCATCCAAGTGCTCACCTGTTCTGCATCTGCCGAGAAAGCCATCTCGTCCACCAAGCTCTTGCCCAGTGTAGACAGACACGCACTCTTCAGCCTTGCCCTGATTTCATCAAAGCCTATTTTGTTTTCAAAGTTGCTGGGATATATCATCTATCTCGATTCTTCTATTATACGTTGCCTATTACATATCACTTTGTTATACGTCACCATATCGCACGTCACCCTATCATGTGCCACACCATCACACACCGTCATTATACATCACCCTGCTATTCACCTACTCATTTCATAGAACTTCACGCCCGTCTGATGGTGCGTCACCCTATCCCATTTGCAGCATTACCGCCCTTGCATCGTATCACTACCGCCCTTGCACTATGTCACTACCACCCTTACATATTATTAATATATACCGTATTGTATTTAATTGCAAAAGTACCTCTTTTTCAAAGCACCATCAAATCCAATACCATTAATAAACGTTAACCCACATAAAAATCTTCTCCCTACTCCCATCAAATCCCAATTAAATTATCTACCTTTGCACCCACTTTCGAGAAGTGTCATTCGCTACATCGAGAAGGAGAGATGGTAGAGTGGTCGATTACAACGGTCTTGAAAACCGTCGTACCGAGAGGTACCGGGGGTTCGAATCCCTCTCTCTCCGCAAACAAGGGTGTAAATCAACGGGTTATGCGATTTACACCCTTTATTACACCCGAATTTTCCATTACCTAAGAAAACTTATAGCATTTCCTTTATTACAATATCCGTTTGTTTTTGTGAAAGTAATAATTATCACATATACAATTATGATTTACGGATATATCAGAGTTAGCAGCGATAAGCAAACAGTAGAGAATCAACGCTTCGAGATTAGCAACTTTTGTAAACATCAAAATCTTTCAATTGACGATTGGATAGAGGAAACTATCAGTGGTACAAAGAACTATAGCAAACGGGAACTCGGCAGATTACTCAAAAAGGTAGGAAAGGACGATATTATTATTTGTAGCGAGCTATCACGTCTTGGCAGGAATCTCTTTATGATTATGGAAATACTGAACATCTGCATGACTAAGGAATGCAGAGTCTGGACTATCAAAGACAACTATCGCCTTGGGGATGATATTCAGAGCAAAGTTCTCGCTTTTGCATTCGGACTATCGGCAGAGATTGAGCGTAACCTTATCAGCCAACGCACAAAAGAAGCGTTGGCGAGAAAGAAAGCTGAGGGTATTGTACTTGGTCGTCCTAAAGGTCATTAGTTTTCTACCAATCTTTTGAGTCTAATAAACCGTGCAAGGGTATTCCTATCAACCTTGCAAATCTTCGCTATTTTTCGAAGGGATGTACCATTCTTCAACAACTCTGATATGAGAACTTCCTTACCAGAAAGTTTGTATTTGTCGGGGGAGCTTTTGCGACCGATTTTGTGCAGCAACAGAACTCCGTTTGCGACTTTGGCTCGTCTGACAGTTGGGTGGTTCTTTCACCTATTGAACAAAGCATCAAAAAGAAAATAGAAGCTGTTGGTACGCCATTGAGAGATTGGAATATAAACATCTATCGTGGTGTGCTGACAGGTTGCAATGAGGCCTTTATTATCAATACCGAAAAGCGTGATGAGATATTGGCAAATTGCCAAACTGATGACGAGCGGACAAGAACGGCTGAACTTATTCGTCCAAATAAGCGCAGTTACGGAGATTATATGGTGTATCTCCTTTATCCGAACGAACAGATATTTTATCCCAATATTGGTCTAAATGTGCCTTTACAGCAGGATAGTCATTGATATTAATACGTAGGAGTTTGCCCTTTATGCCATTGTGAGTATTGATTAGGAATAATTCATTGTCAACATATCCATATCTCTTTATATCCCTGCCTCGCAGAATAGGTCTCTTACCTTCTCTGCTAATCGTTTAAAATCCTCAATACTTGTATTGTTATTTTTTCGTAGTCTCTTGAATTCTTTTATCAATGGAGAAAAGAATGCAGTAAGGTTGCTAACTCCATCAATGGTACAATGACGAGGGTCTTGGAAAAGTAATATCTCCGTATAGATATCAGCCGGAGAATTGTTCATAGGAGTTGCGGAAATTAGCATGACCTTCTTTTTGTAGCCAGAAATATTACCTGTTTCTAAGCGTGGCATCTTGCAAATTTCTTGAAGTTGCTCAAAAGCTGATGTGGTATGACTACGGAATTTATGAGCCTCATCTACAAGTATGAGATCATATTCTTCTGCATTCCAATAATTATAATCCTCTTCATCAAGAACCTTGCTTAAGCTACCGTTTGTAATGAACTTGGCGTATTTGTCTATACCAAAATCTTTGAAAGTAGACTTCCAGTTCTGTTCTACTGCAGGAGGGTATACTACAAGAATCTTGGTGTGCTCATAACCATTCTCTATAAGGAATTTCTTTGCAATCATGGTTGCAACAATGGTCTTACCCAAGCCAACCACATCCGAGAGAAAGAATCCATCGTAGCGAATAAGCTTTTGATAGCCTTCTATGACGGCATCCATCTGATAATCATATTTCGTATAGCCCTCTGGCATATCAAAGGGATCAGTACTGTCGGTCTCAAGTACACGGTCAGCATAATACTCCATTAGTATCTTAATGTAAAGATCATAAGGAGGAACATCGCCTTTAAGATAGGTCCTGTCAATGGCTGCTTTTATATCTTCAGAAGTTATTTCACAACCTTCAGCTTCGTTCCATAACTGCTCGAATTCATCTTTTGCAAATTTCACATCATCATATCGGTCCAACTTTACATTGAACTCATATTGCTTGTCCTGTGTTATTCCTAATCCATTCCCTGATAAATTACTTGAGCCTGTAATGGCCATACTTTGAGAGTACTGATTAAAATTATCGGGATATAGCACATATATCTTTGCATGAATCTTTTTGGAAGGATGAGCGCGTAATTCAAGTTTTTTGTCAAGAAGGTCTTGTACCATTAGATACATTCCATCTTCTATATCCTTACGATAGTTGGAAGTTTCTATGTCAGTTCTTATCTTTCTGAGATACTCTTCTTTAACCTCTTCTTCTGCTCCAAAAAATAGTTTTCCTTGCTGTGCCGCTTTAGCGATATATTTGTCTACATCTATGCCTATCAGTACTCTCACCTTTCCAATATTATCAAGGAAAGGGCGTAAGGAGAAGTAGCCAGATGCACGAAGAAAGCCTACAACAGCATCAAGGTTTCTGATTTGAGGGTTATGCTGCAATACCCCCTCAAACTCTTTTATTAATGTATTTCCATCCTTATTGGTAAAGATGTGGGAATTAGGCTGCTGAATTGTATTCATATATTCTTATTCGTATATAGATTATTCATGTTTACTTCTATAGTTTTAGAAATTGCACTGAGAATATCTATATTGTTGTTTTCATAAACTCCTATTTCACTAATTCTTTGGGGGACACGCCGAGCAGGTCTGCTACCTTGAAGATGGTAGCAAGATTAGGCTGCTTGCGGTTACAAACGTAGGCGTTGGTGATGCTGAAACTCATACCCAACTCTTTGGCGAGCCATGTTTGGGTGATACCTCGCTTCTTCAAATGTTCCTTAATGAGGTTGCTATGTTCTTTCTTCTGTCCCATTAGATGATTGTATATCTCAATATTAGTTACAAAGATATGAACTTATAATGAATAAAACGAAGAAAAATAGAGCTTTAATGCAATTCAAATGATTTTTTCTTGTGTGAAGACCCAAAAGTAATTTATTAAGTAGTTAATGATGATTGGAAATGAATATGCCTTTGTCCGAAACCATCCACTTTTTGAGTATGTATTGAGCGTTTTTGATAGTTGTTGATTTCCTTACATTTTCCTATACTTCCCGCTATATCCCAGCCTCTTGGAATAACATCAAAAGCCCTCTACTTTTGTACTGTCAGAGCTGACTGAATGCCCTATGCGCAAGGGCGAGTTATTCATTTCAAAACAATTGAATTATGACGATAAATGAATTACGAGACAAGCCTGTTTGGCAGATGACTGGTGAAGAATTGCTTTTCCTTGCACAACACGGTAATATATCCACGAGCAGGGAATTAACAAAGGCTTCTTCCTCCAAAGAAGAAAAACGATATGTGTATGGATTGGCTGGTATAGCATGTCTTTTCGGATGCAGCTTGCCCACAGCCAACCGTATCAAACAGAGTGGCAAAATCAATCGTGCCATTACACAAATCGGTCGTAAGATTATTGTTGATGCAGACCTTGCACTCGAACTGGCAGGACGAAAGACAGGAGGACGATGATGAATACAACTGATTATGAAAACATTTGGCGAAAGTCGCTCATTCATGTAACGGACGAGTTCTCGCTTCCGCCCGTTGTGCTGCAAGCAGGCGAAGCCATCATCGGCACGTTGGGCAATTTCAGTGTATCGACAGGCAAGGCGAAAGCTAAGAAGACTTTCAATGTGAGTGCTATCGTTGCAGCAGCCCTTGTCAATGGGCAAGTTCTGGAGTATCGGGCGTCATTTCCCGAGAGCAAGCGCACTATCCTCTACTTTGACACTGAGCAAAGCCCTTATCATTGCCAACTCGTGATGCAACGCATTCTGCGATTGGCAGGATTGCCGACTGATAGAGAGCCAGAACATTTGAAGTTTAGCCATCTCAGAGCCATTGCCGATCCCAACGAGCGTAGAGAAATCATCCGTTACGCCATTTACAATACTCCTAACGTGGGCTTGGTAGTCATTGATGGCATTCGTGATTTGATGCTCGACATCAACAATTCAACGGAGGCAACCAAGTTAGTGGGCGACCTAATGCAATGGACGAGCGAGCAAAACATCCACATACAGACCGTGCTTCACCTCAATAAGGGCGACGACAACGCACGGGGACATATTGGGACGGAACTCAACAACAAGGCAGAAACAGTTCTTCAAATCACGAGGGATAACACTATGCCTGAACGCAGTATTGTTGTGCCCTCCATCATCCGCTCCAAACCCTTTGAAAAATTTGCCTTTCGGCTCAAGGAAGTTGAAGACGATATTTGCATACCCCAAATAGATCTCTCATATTCGGACAATGAGCGAAAATCACATCGCTTCTCCTATCAAGAGTTAAGCGATAACGAACATCGAAAGGCGTTGGAATCAGTTTTCTCTACAAGCGAAATTTTGCCATATAGTAAACTTATCGTAGCTCTTAAAGAGGCTTATGCAGAAGTTGTGGGACAATCCTACGGACAAACAAAGCTCAAGGAGCTTTTGCAATTCTTGCTCAACAAAGGCATAGTGGTTAAGGAGGAACGAGGAAAATATCGGCTCAACCATAATTCTCTACAATAAAACCTTTGGTCGGTTGGACACAGGCTATATATACCTGAACTAATTCGACCAAGGAGAAACAAACTTGGTCGGACGTAAAGGGGTGCCTATAGTGTACGACTGTCCGACTAATCCTAAAACCTTCAGCCTCCAAAAGAAAAAGGCTGAGAGTTATTCATTTCAAACATCAATACAAAATTACAATGGAAATACAAAATATAAAGCAAATCTCTATCACAGATTATTTGCAGCAACAGGGTTATTCACCTGCACGAGTACAAGGAATTCATTTTTGGTACTGCTCCCCACTTCGTAACGAAAATACTCCATCATTCAAAGTAAATACAGAGCGCAACCAATGGTATGACTTCGGGACAGGAGAACATGGCGACATCATCGACCTTGTGTGTGCCTTACAGCATTGCACCATTAGCAAAGCCATCGAACTTTTGGGAGATATAAAACAAGTAGCGCATAGAGATTTTTCTTTTGGCGGTGAAAGAAAAACCTCTAAGCACAAATTAGAAATCATATCTGTGCAATCACTTACCAATCCTTATTTGTTACGTTACATCGCAGAGCGAGGAATATCTCTCAGCATCGCTAATAGATTATGTTCTGAAATTCGATACAATAATACCAATCGAACATACTATGCCATTGGATTTTCAAACGATGCTGGCGGATGGGAAATTCGTAGTCCTTATTTCAAAGGCTGCATTGCTCCAAAAGCGATTACAACTATTAGTAAAGGCACAGACGTTTTACAAATCTTTGAAGGGTTTATGGATTTCCTTTCGTGGCAAACGCTAAATCTTTCTTCAACCTGCGACACCATAGTTCTTAATTCTCTGGCTCTTTTGCCACGCATTCAAGAGAAGATAAAAGGCTACAAGCAAGTTGAGAGTTTTCTAGACAATGATGAAGCAGGACGAAAATTGTTTGAATTTTTGAAACAGTTTTACCCATCTGTCATAGATGGATCTGTTCGCTATCAAACTCACAAAGATCTCAACGAATGGCTTGTTTCTCAATCCAAAGTGCAAGAAAGTCAACCTTCGTTACCGACCACGAAGCGTGGTATCAGAAGATAGTGTTTATCAGGGAAGCAAGTTTGTGTTTTGAGTATCTCAAAACCTACTTGCTCCCACCATTGGGAGGTAAAAATCCCGTTGGTCTCATCAAAAAATAAAAATATGGAACAGAAGAATAAAGGTGGGCGACCCACCAAGACATTATCAGAGAAGCGGAAATATCAAGTGCTTCTTCGGCTTAATACGATGGAGTACTATACTTTGTTGGGCAAAGCGAGAGAAGCCTCCATCACTCGTACCGAGTTTCTGCGTCGGCTCATTGCAAAAGCAGAAGTTAAGGCACACATCAAACCCGAAGAGATGCAACTCATTCGCACGGTGTCAGGCATGGCAAACAATCTTAATCAGATTACCCATCGACTCAATGCTTTCGGAATCTCTGCACTCAATGAAGATTTGAATGCTCTGAAACAACTTATTCACGAACTTATGAAACGCTTGAAACCATGATTGCAAAAATTATCAAAGGAACAAACTTCAGTGGAGTTGTCAATTATATGCTTAGCAAACGTGAAGATGAAGCCAAGGTTTTACAAGCCATAGGTGTACGCAGTTCTTTGCCAAATGACATTGCACACGACTTCAACTTGCAAGCCTCTATGCGTCCAAGTGTACAGAAGCCTGTTTGTCATACGATACTCTCATTCTCGGCACATGATACCGAGCGATTGACAGATGATGTGATGGTCAAGATTGCCAATGAATATATAGAGAAAATGGGCTACGGAGATACGCAGAGCCTTATCGTAAGGCACAGCGATCGCCAACATCCGCATCTTCACATTTGTATCAACCGCATTGGTAATAAAGGCAAGACCATCAGCGACCGCAATGAGAAGTATCGTTCAACGAAGATTTGCCGAGAACTGACAGAGCGTTATGGCTTGACTATAGGCGAAGGAAAGCAAGAAGTAAACCGTCCACGCTTGCGAGGAGGAGACAAGCTGCGTTACGAGATATTTGATGCTATCAAGGCGATATTGCCTCAATCACAGAATTGGAAAGACTTTGTCGCAGGTTTAGAACAACAGGATATTACCACTCGTTTCAAGACGAAAGGTAATACCAATGTTGTGCAGGGAATCATCTTTGAAAAGGATGGTTGCAGCTTCAGTGGCTCAAAGATAGACCGCTCGTGTTCTTTCTCTCGCCTTAATGCGGAGATAGAGCGAAATTCCCAACGGCAAGAGCAAAATCATCTACAAAAAGAGCCTATGACACATTCTGTCGATGAAAACAGTTTTACTTCAGACTTTTCCGAAGCAATCAGCGAAGTGTTCACTATGCCAATGCCAAGTAGTGGCGTGGATGTAGATGAACTCCGCTTTCAAAAGAAGCTTCGCAATCGAGCCAACCGCAAACGTAGAATCTAATCATCACAAAATTATATCCGTATGAATGACGAAACAACACCAGTTCTCGATATGCTCGAAGAACTCAAGCAAGAATGCAAAGCCATCAGCAAGGCACAAGCAGAACTACGCACGGCTCTTGTTGAACAGCCCATAAACTCAAAAGCAGAGCATACCGCAGCGCAAGAAGCCGTACAAATTCATCTCTCCCAAGAGACCCAAGCCAAAATCAAGGAGCATCAACTTTTTGTTTTGGCGGCACTCTCTGAGTCGAGCAAGAAACTCGACCCAAAGTTTGAAGCCTTGCAGCAACTCATCAAAGAGCAGCAAAAGCCCGTAGAATATAAGAACTACTCGCTCTTTGCAAGTGTGCATTTAGCCGAGCGCATGTTACTCTTGTTAGTCTGTGGACTGGTCATGATAAGTTGCTGGTTCTTCAGTATGGGAGCAAACCAACTGCAAACCGCCTTCGATTACGACCTCCGTTATCGCTATCTGCGAATGCAAGGCAAAGCTACCAAAAAAGATTTTGACTACCTTGACAGCATTTTTATCATGCATCGTAATCCCAAAGCCATCCAGCAAATGCAGCAGAAGGTTATTGATTATGAACAAGCCCTGCAACGGCAAGCAGAGTTGTTGTTGCAACAAGAACGTATCAAACAGGAACAAAGAAAACTTAAGAGGCAGTTGAGAAAATAGCAAACACTCCAAGAAATTGTTTAGTATAGTTTCTTGGAGTGTCTTCGTTTAGTAGTTGGTTTTTATGCTTGTAGGTAAACTAATAGTTTACTACTGAGTAAAAAATAAAACCTTTAATCCTCTTTTTGATTAATTGCTGACGAATATAGATATTTCATCTTTCGCTATCTTGCTCTACTATCTTCGACAACTCTTCCTCAACTTCTTCCACCGTAGGCAGAGCCGACTTCAAATCATCAGGTATAGCCTTTGTCAGTTGATAATCACTGACACCAATAGGCTGATCATAGCCAGAAAGAGCATATTGTGCCACCACTTTATCTCCACCATTGCAGAGGAGCAAGCCGATGGTCTTGTTGTCGTGTTCGCCACGAAGGGTATCGTCCACAACATTGATATAGAAGTTCAGTTGCCCCATATATTCTGGTTTAAAAGGTGTAGCTTTTAGTTCGATAACCACGTATGCATGCAGTTGGATGTTATAGAGGATGAGGTCGGCATAGAAATCAGAATCGCCTACTTCAAAATGCTTCTGCTGTGCCACAAATGCAAAGCCACTGCCCATTTCCAAAAGATATTTGGTGATATGAGATACCAATTGTTGTTCAAGGTCTCGTTCTGCCATTTTATCTGTTTGCCCCATCAAATCAAAGATATAAGGGTCTTTCATCAGATAGTTGGCAAGGTCGCTTTGCGGTTTGGGCAATCGTGCCGAGAAGTTACTCACTTTCTTTGCCGTGACCTGTCGAGCGAAAAGATTGGTCTCTATCTGCACCTGCAGAACATTGCGACTCCATCCATTAGCAACTGCTTGCGAAATGTACCAATAGCACTCGCCCAATGGAAGCTTACTATTAAGCAGAATTACATGGCTCGCCCAGTTGGTGCGAACTATGGCAGAATGCTTGAAGATTTCCTCTATCTGACTGATGTCGCAGTGATAGATTGCTGACAATGTTTCAGTAACTTCTTCTAATTGTGCAACAGGCTGTTGCGTAATTGTATTCGATTGATTTTCTGTGGCTTGAATTAGTGCAACAGGTTGTTGCACAATTTGATTGAGTTCGTTTGTCAGACTTAAAACCTTCTCTACAGTAGGAGTTGTGAGTAAGCTATCTATCCTGTCCATCTCTTTCAGCACTTCCAACGGATAAGCACTGGCAAACTGGCACATATAGAAGATATTTCTGCGAGAATACCCTTTCTTATCTGGATATTTTGAGCGTATCGCCTTGGATAGGTTGTCAATCACTTTGCTTCCCCAACCTTCTTTCTTTTGGAGATAGAGAATAAAATGTCCCACTTTCCAATAGTGGAAAAGCATGTCTGCGTTTGCAGAGGCTATTAAGCGTACTTGTGTATGCTCAAGATCAGTACCGATGGCTCGTACAACGGGATCTAAATCTTGGTGCTCTGTTTTATTTATTTCTTGGCTCATATCGTTTTAGCGTTATAACTGATTGAATTTACTCATGGCATTCGCTTTGATGTTGTCTGCAATGTCTATGTATGGCTTCATAGCCTTGTAATCACTATGCCCTGTCCATTTCATCACAACTTGCGGAGGAATTCCCAATGCAAGGGCATTACAGATGAATGTTCTACGACCAGCATGTGTGCCGAGTAGGGCATACTTTGGGGTAACCTCATCAATGCGCTCATTACCTCTGTAATAAGTTTGGCGTACTGGTTCATCGATACCTGCCAATTCTGCCAGTTCTTTGAGATAATCATTCATTTTCTGATTGGTAATGACAGGCAACACCTTATCATCTTCAAATGCCACGTCCTTGTATTTGTCAAGTATCGCTTTGCTGTGGTTGTTCAGTTCGATAATCAAACTATCAGAAGTCTTGACAGTTGTAACCTCTATGTGGTCGCCCTTTATATCACTTCTGCGAAGATTGAACACGTCGGAATAACGCAAACCTGTGAAGCATTGAAATAGAAAAACATCACGCACTCGGTCTAAGGCTTGCTTGGTAGTAGGTATTTCGAACTCTCTGAGTTTGTTCAGTTCCTCCCATGTGAGGAAAATGATTTTCTTCTGTGTACTTTTAAGTTTGGGCTTATAGCTGTCATAGGCATTGTTCTGATGCACACCTTTCTTGAATGCCCAGCGTAAAAACCATTTCAAGAAACTAAGTTGCTTGCCTATGGTAGAATTACGCATTTCCTTTACATCACGGAGATAAGTAACATAATTATTCAGCCCCCTCTCATCAAAGAAATCAAATGTAAGTTCATCTCGAAAGTTCATCAGATGATTTTTCACCGCAGCAAACTTCTCGTAGGTGGAATCCGTCCAATCATTTTGCCGTCCACAATCTCGCACAAATTCATCAAACACTTTGTAAAAAGTGTTAGGCATTGATTTTCTCGGTTTAACTTCTTCCTCAATAGGTTTGTGCAGCGCATTGAATGCCTCTTTTATTTGTTCCTGTGTGGGTATTATTTCTTCCACTTCAAACTTCTTGAAGATGTCCTGTATTTCTGTATAGTAGCCCAAGAGTGAAGCATTGATTTCAGAAGCCGATTGTTTCAGTTTGTTGCTACAACCATTCTTTACACGTTGCTTATCTGCATCCCACTTGGCAGCATCGATGCGATAGCCTGTCGTGAACTCAATCCGCTTGGAAGCGAAATTGACACGCATACGGATAGGCACATTCTCAACAATGAGAACACCGTCCTTCTTCCTACTTTCCAACGTGAAGATAATGTTTCGTTTGATGTTCATGCTTTTGGGTGTATAGATTTCTGCACCCAAAATTACACCCAAATTTTGATATTACCAAAGATTTTCCATGAAATCTTATTTTATTAACATTCTGTATAAATCTCTATTATACAATAGATTGAACGTATATGATACTATTTGAAGGTTCAAGAGAAAGAGCCTCTCTCTCCGCTTTAGGTACTCTGAACAGACCAACAGAGAAATCCTAACAAAAACGTAAGTATCATAGCTACAAGTAGTTATGATACTTTTCTTTTATATACATTCTTCTTCTCAGAGTACGTACAGAGGGGGTAAATACTCCCTAAATACTCTACAATGGCTACAATCTGGCTACACTTTTTGAATCAAAATAAAAATTGTAGCCAAGAGTTCGTACAGAGTACGCATAGAGTACACGCAAATTGCTGTTATTCAAATAAATATGTCGAACTTTGCAGCGTGGTTACAGAAGTTTATCTCGCTAATAATTCAATCTTTTGGCTACAATTCTATTAGAAGCTGGCTACAATTATTGAATTTTGGCTACAACTTTCCTTTCCATGGCTACAATTAAACAACAGCAGCGCAAATGAAAACCATTTTCAGAGCAGTCTTCTATTTAAGAAGCAACTATGTTAACAAGGAGGGTAAAACACCCGTGATGTTGAGAATCTATCTCAACAACGAACGACTTTCCATTGGCTCAACAGGTATTGCCGTTCAGCAGTCGCAATGGGATAGTGAAAAAGAACGGCTGAAAGGAAGGACTACAGAGGCTCTTTCTACTAATCTCGAGTTGGATAACATCCAAAGCGGATTGCAGACTATCTTCAAAAAGTTGGAAATGACAGATGCCATTTCTTTGGAACGTATCAAGTCGGAGTATCTCGGCAAGAAAGAAGAGGTAGAAACGATGATGACACTCTTCGATAAACACAACAAAGATATTGCTAAGCAAGTGAGCATATCTGTAAGTGCTGCCACTTTTCAGAAATATAATGTCTGCAAACGACACTTCGCGACTTTCTTGCAGGATAAGTACAAACGTTCGGATATTCGCTTATCTGAGCTAACCTATATTATCATACACGACTTTAATATTTATCTTCGCACAGTAGTTGGTCAGAACCCAAATACAGCCACCAAGACAATGAAGACTTTCAAGACAATTACGATTTTAGGAAGAAAAATGGGCGTCATCCATCATGATCCTTTTCTTAATTATCGTTTTCACCTTGAGCCAGTCAATCGTGGTTTCTTGACGGATGAGGAAATTTTGAAAATAGCCAATAAAAAATCTGGGCATACAGCGTTTGGAATTAGTTCGTGATTTATTCGTATTCTCGTGCTTCACAGGTTTGGCATACATTGATGTGGCCAACCTTACTCCTGAAAACATTGTTACCCTTGATGACAAACAATGGATAATGACAAAACGACAAAAGACGAGTGTTGCAACAAATGTTCTTTTATTGGATATTCCGAAGAATATCATTGAAAAGTATAGTGGCAAGACCTATCGTGATGGTAAACTCTTCCCAATGCTAACTAATCAGCGAACCAATTCATATCTGAAGGAAATTGCAGATATTTGTGGAATTAAAAAGGACCTAACCTTTCATACGGCAAAGCATAGAGAAATTCGTAAATATCAAATAACCAATAGATTAGTTTGATTATCAATAAGGGATGGTAACGATAAGGAAACCAGTGAGCTTCTACACTCTTCCTCATTTTGCCATTTCAAAGAACCACTTTGTCAGTTGCAAAGATAAGAGTATATCGTGAGAAAAAAGAATTTTCTCTGAGTTATTTTCGTAAAGCCGTCCGTTGGGGCGGCTTTTTGTTTTCCGTGTATTTTATTCTTATGATAAAATGCTGTCTCCGAAGACTGCGTTTTCTGTTTTCGCCCTGTTTCTCTGTCTGCACATCCTCCACTTATGCCCATATATCATGTCGGGATCGGTTGTTCATTGTCAGCGGCAAAGGTAGTTCAGGGCTTCTACGGACAAAAAGGTCGGGGCGGCAAGCCGTTTAGACGACAATCTCCACACTTCCATTTCATTGCAGGTAGTATTCTCGCCGTAAAACCTTGTTTGTCCTAACCCCTACCTTTTTACGCCACTGAAACGAAAACGGCCGACCCGACGGAAAGACACATAAAAAATGTCGGATATGCGAGAAGCAGGGAAAAAGAAAAGTTGAAACTCAAACTCCCTCACCTCTGGAATCCGCATAAAATCAAAAATAATCATTCAAGAAGAACAGATGGAGTAACGCTGGCGGCAAATTTGCCAACTGCTCCTTTTCTTTCTTATGCATTGGGCGGACAAAGCCCCCCCAATGAAAAGCACCTCGTTACTTTTGACAGTGAGTTGAGACAACTCAAAAGTAACAAAAAGCCAATGGTTTATTTCGTTTTCTTAGTATAGATGCGTATTATATCTTTTTCTGGCGTAAAAGATGATATATAATTTATCTTGTCAAGTATTTCAACTAATTGCATTGAATAATCTTTCTTCGGTATCGCTGGGTTCTTCCCTCTTTTTGCTATCACACAATAAGGTTCGGGAAGAGTTTTGAGGAAAGTATCTATCTCTTCTTCCGTTATATCATCCTTTTTAAGGATTGTCTGATTTATAACATGGATTTTTTCTTCAATCTGTTTGGAGTTAGCCAATATTTCACATAACACAGCATAATCCAAATCTACACCTTCTTGTTGTAATACTATGACAATCTGTTCTGCTAAATCTTGATTATCCTCAAGATGATTTTCTTGTACACATGGAATCAGCAAGCTTTTCTCTTTTATTGTTAGACCTGTTGAACTAAATAATATTGATACTAATTCCTTTGAGTAACTAATATCCGATGGGGTCTTTAGATATTCAGACTTTTGGCTTAACAAATACTGTGCAAAAAATTTATCTCCAAAAGGTAATAACTGCTTTGTGTTAAATTCATTGTATTTAAGCATTGAATTTCGCAATAATAACTCCATTTTATCATGGGGTAATTTAGATAAATCCGTTCCTCCAAATCTCCACCTTTTGAATACTGGTAAGATTTCTCTAAATACATTTATTGGAAGAGAGTCAGTGGCAATAAGACAATGAAGCAATTCTTTTTCTATTTCTTTAGAAGAGAAAGGAAGATTAATTAAATTACCAATGAAGTTTTCTATAAATCGCATTAATTCCTCTGTAACGCTGTTACCCTTTAATAAATAATATTCATAGATTTCATTCCAAGTTGGAGCAATAAGAAATTGTTTGACAGCAAACTCCTTGTTCTTTTCATCTTCTATTTCGCTCAGACTTATAGAATTTGATTGATTTCTCAAATAAGACTTCTTTGTTTCCTCGTCTATTGATTCATTTTCAATCAGCCCAATAATAGACTCTGGAGATTCTTCTTTTGAAGCTGGTTCTGAAAATATGTTCTTAAGACAAACTGTAATATGATTGATTGCATTTTTAATAAATGTGTCATTGTTTGTTTCGTATACCAATGTAAGATTCAAAGAGGGGGTTGGTATCTCTTTCTTTAAAAGATAGTTTGCTATGAGCAAAATATTTTTCTGGTTGAATTCATACGAATTGGTTTTAACAATAGTATCAAGAAGTTCTTCTGATTCTTTGTTTAACTCGACAAATTGATATTTATGTACATTTACGAGATTCTGAAGATATTCTCTTCCAACCTTTGGCAACAAAGAAGAAAAATAAGGATAATTTGCAGCAATCCATTTTTGGCTATTTGCTGTTGATTTATCTATCTCTGCATACCTTATCCAAATTTCAAGTAAAATAGACTGATATTCACCAGTATAGCCAATAAAAACTTCCCAAAAGTTTGTCTTCTGTGAAAACAAATATGAGAATACACCATCGGCATCGTCTTTGAAAGTATTATAGTATTGCGCCAAGAAATCCCATGACTTATTTCTCATAATGGTCTTGACAACTTGTCGCATTTTCTGGTCGTATTTTCCCGAATTACTTAGATAATGTAAAATCCATATGTTTAATATCGCTTTTGTTTTATATGCATAATCAGGAATCTCTGCAACACAATTCTCAACATTGTCGAGGTGTGTATCAAAAGAAACTTTTCTATTCAGCTTAACTCCTAAAACGAAATTCCAGTCATTTTGCGAAATCATATTTTCATAAAAATATGAAATGTAGTCATAGAAATTCTCATCAATATAACCTCTCAACAAGAAAAGTTCTATCATAGGTTCTAATTTCAGCACACTATATTCACGACATTCCTGAAGATTAACTTTTTGCATGAGTTCAGAACATTTTAAGGAGTTTAATTCTGAAAGTTCAAATTCTAATTCAGAGAAACTTCTTAGTGATTGCCCTATGTTTGTTTGAAGAGTTTTCAATCTTTGCTGATAAGTAAATGAACTATCTATAGCTTTTTCTATTGTCGAAAAATTAATATTTGTAGAAGTTGTCGTTTTACTATCATAGTAATAGTAATATTCATAAGATATTGTCTCCTGCTTTATGAAATTAACGAACAAAGTCTCGTTTTCGGCTATCTCATTTGGAGTGTACCAAGTCCCATCGACCTGAAAACGGATAGGTTTTTCACTTAAATTCCTTCTGTACTCCGTAATATATATCTGTCTGAGTTCTTTTTCTTTCAAATGTTGATTTTGAAGGATTGCTTCATTGTCCTGTCTTGCTTGTTCTATTTTTTTCTTGATGTCCTTATTTATTAGTTCTATAAAAAGTGGCTTTAACCGTAAACATTTATATATTTTACCTTCACAGCGATGCAATTCTGCAAATGTACGAGGATAGTAATTCTTGAAAATAATCATTGCAAGTAAATTCTGAGGCAGTAAATCTTTCGAGAGCCTTTCTCTATATTGTTGATATTCATTAGCAATATTCTTAAGCAAACGCATATCATTAATAAAGAATCCCATTTCTTTTAAATCAAAATCTGCAATATCTTTATATCCTTTTGCTTCCAATTCTCCTTTTAATTTGTCTTTCGAATTAGAAGGGTTTATGGTCGGAATGACAGTAGTGATATAATCAAAAAATTTAGACCGCTCAGAATCTAAAAACATATCATCTTTGATTGCATAAATAAAGACAATAGGTCTTTCAGCTTTTCGTTCAATGACTTTAGACTCATTTAATAGTAAATTCAGTTCACGAAGTTTTAAGAATATGTCAGATGTCTCAAACCTATCCAAATCCTCTATTATAACCACATTATAGTCTGTGACTTGAAAGAAGTACAATATTTCATCTAAATGTTCATTAAAAATAGATGCTTCTGATAGTTTTATTTCTCCATTCTTCAAATTCAATACATTTAACTTACTATTTCCAAGGGCTTGGATAAAGTATGATATAAGAAGGAATAAAGCACATACCATATACACGATGGCAATTGAATCTCCGATAATATTTAACCATTTACCGCTTAGTAAATTACAAATCCATTCAACATAAAAAACATGTGGCTCAAAGACAATAATAAAAGCCATAAGAAAAAGAATTGTTGCCAACGTAATTCTTCTCAGTGCCCATTTATCTATATGAAAAATACGTTTTATGCGTGAATTCGGAATAAGGCTTTGCTTTTCCCGATATATCAGTTGTTGTAAAATACTATATTCTATTAAACGATTAAGTCTTTCGTTATTCTTATCATTATCCTTATCAACATCTAAATTCTCTCTTTCCTGTTGATAAGCCTTTAAGGTTGCTAATGATAAATGAAGATATTTATATTGCGGATAATCTTTTCTTAGAGTTAAGATAACAGAACTTTTTCCAGAACCATAAGGCCCTGTTACCGCTATATTTTTGGCATCCATCTTGTCAAGGCGAACGGCGATGTCCTCAATTGTTTTATATGCCTTGTCTTTAGGCTCAATAGTTGTTGGGGTAAGAACGCTTTGAACATTATCCTTATGAGGAAGTTCTTTCTTTCTGCAAAAAAAAATCCGCAAGAAACACATAAATTTATCCAAAATTACTTGAAAGACCATGATGACGATATTTTATCTACAAAGTTACTCATTCATAACGAGAAAGGCGAATGAAACGGCAGGAAAACGCCCTTGCGGAGCATAAAAATGTCGCAAGAGGCGTATTGGATAATCAGGGTACATAAAACAGGGAAAACTCCACCTTTCGCCGTTTGATAAGTCCCTTGAGGACTTTGCCTTTGTATCGGCAGAAAGAGACAAATTCACGGTAGAAATCCCTGTCGCCCGACTCTATCTTCCGCAGCAATCGGCTCTTGGTATGTCTGCCATAACCGAGCAACCTGCCCGCACCAACATTGTAGGACAAGACGGCAAGCAAAAGAATAGTTCCATTTTAAACATCTGAAGACAGGGATTTACAACAGCTTTTTGAACTTCATCTCCGCCAATCTGTTGATTTCATCCTTGTAGGTCTCAAGATGATGAAGGATGATGTTCTCCACATAGATACCGATGGTCATATCCCTGTTTCTCATAGACATGATTATCTCCGCCAGCGTGTCTTGCAACTCTTTGGCAATATAGATGGTTTTACGATTTCTCAAAGTGTTGCGACAGATGAAAAGCGACTCATAATCGCCTTTGTCAGACTTTCGCCTTTCTCTTCTTGGAACTCTTGAAAAATCCTTTGACATTGGCTCGTCATTGGGACGTTCCGATTCAATACTCTGTTTTTCTGATTGAGAGCGTTTTATCTCACTCTCTTTTCTTTTCATGGGAATCCCCTGTGAAACAAGTTCCCGGATGGCAACGGGATCTACCTTACCGTTTTGATTCTCTTTCATACTTACTTAATTTTATTGTTATATAATTCACTGTCCGTTTCGTTGCCGGTATATTTACCGACGAAGGTGAATACATCCGCTATCGGAGATATGCCCAATGATCGGCTTGTACCGGTAGGGATACATCCTTTCGTGCATACCCTTTCTGTGGAGAAGTTCATTGGTGTCCATCAATACAATCGAACGATTGTATCTGCTTTCGCACATTCCCACGTTCGAGTGAAAGAATCAAGGAAATGTTCTTTGACATACCCCCTCGCCTATATCGCTCATCGGAACGTGATGTCATCGAAGACACATACCTCCACCGACATATTCAACGGTGCAAATATATGGCTCAGTAATGCTGTAATCAGCGTGATTTTCTTTAGTGCGTACTTGTGGCGTCGATTTGGATGGTTGTGGCTTCGTATGAAGTAAGGGATTTAGGCATAATGCTTAGTAACTTTGCAGTAAGCGATAAGTCGGTATCTCATGGCTTTGAAAACATACATTTCGAGAGAATAACATATCGTTCTTCGGAACGAATTTATTTGCGTCAGTGCAAATAGCAAGGTATGTTTTATGCAGCATGACTTCGTTTTTGCAGCATAAACCCCTTGCTCTCCAAGAGAGCTGAAAAAACTCCGAAGTCGTTTTTCTTGAAAGAGAAAATGTCATATTTCGAATGCTGGTTATGCCGTAAAATACTAAAATCCAAAGTAAGAAATGAAAATGAAGAAAATTCGGAGCGCACGCTCCAAAGAGAAGACAGAAAAGCGTGTCTCGGTCAATTTCACGCCGACAGAATACGCCCATTTCCTCACGATGAAAGAGGAAAGCGGTGTACCAAGTCTGTCATTATTCATCAAGGCAAGAATCTTTAATGAGACTTTTCGGGTGATAAAAGTGGATCGTTCGTTGCTTGACTATTATCAAAAGCTGACGACTTTGTATGGACAATTCCGCAGTGTGGGAGTCAATTACAACCAGACAGTAGTTGCAATGAAGAGCAACTTTACAGAGAAGAAAGCCTTTGCAATGCTCACAAAGTTGGAGAAACTGACGCTTGAACTGGCAATAATCGGAGGTGAAATCGTGCAATTGACTCGTGAATTCCAAGAGAAATGGCAACATCGGCAGTAACCATTTTACATTGTACTGTTCTTTATGGATGAAAAAATCAGGCTTCCATCTCGTTTGGGGAAGCCTGATTGATTATTTGCATGCAATTACCGTTTTTTGAATTTTCCACCTTTCAGGTCGCTCTCTACCATTCGTTTGTTCAGTTTCTCTCGGAGTTCGTCAAGGAAATATGTGCGACTGTCGTCCTTGCGATTTTTCATGTTCATATAGACGTTGTAGCAGTTCTTGATTTCTACCCCGAAGACTTCAGAAAGAGCGTCTGCCAGTTCCTCTACACCGATTTCACCATCGTTGATACAGTCACAGGTGTCGAGTGCGTAAAGCAATTCAACTAAATCTGTCGCCTTGCCTGTCCAACGGAGTTTCTCGGTTGGTTTGACGGGCAAAGCAGGAAGAAACCCCTGTATTCGCATATTCAACAGTTCCAGCTCAGTATCAATGACAGACAACAGTTCTGCCACATTTTTCCCCCGCCCTGTTCGAAGATGGTTTCTCTTGCAGAGATTGCAATCGGAAGCGAGTGTAACGGAGGATGCGGAATAGAGAAATGTTATTGTTCTCTTCCGTGTTCATTTTAATGACTTTTTTGATTAAATCATCAGTTGCATTCCGCTGTTCGGCAGTGGATGAATCATTCGAAGAAAGAACCCTGAATGAAAAAGTTTTGACTAATCTTTCCATACACATTTGATTTGAATTATTGATTGAGATAATAGCAAAGTCAACTGTTATTTCATGAGCCTTTTGTAGAAATCTTCTTTGTAAGTATTGCCGATACTGATTTCATATTTTCCGATGAATACGTCGTTGGTGTCGAACGATTCTATTTTCTCTAAATTCACAACATAGGATTTGTTGATGCGGAAGAAAACAGACGGAGGCAGAAGTTCGTGGATAGTGCGCAGGTACATCTTGGTAATGATGCGTCGATTTTCTGTTTGTATGATTACATAATCCTTTAAGCCTTCTATAAAGAGGATGTCGTCATATCTGATTTTGAAATATCTACGCTCTGATTTCACGAAGAAGAAATCCACATCTGCCTCCACACTTTCTTTCTCTGCATTGATGAGTAGGGTGTGATAGGCAGAAACCTTTTCCACTGCTTTACGGAAACGTTGTTCCTCTATAGGTTTGACGAGGTAATCGGTAGCGTTTACCTCATAGCTGTCCAATGCGTATTCGGAATAGGCTGTGGTAAAAACGACAAGTGTTTGTTGTGGGATTTTACGGGCAAAATCAAGCCCGTTTGTCCCAGGCATCTCGATATCAAGGAATATTAAATCCACAGGATTATCTTTTATGTATTCAGTCGCAGATTCTGCAGACTCAAAATTGCCGACAAGTTCCAGCATTGGACTCTTGCGTACCAATCTTTCCAATCCTTCTCGGGCGATAGGTTCATCATCGACGATGATACATTTTATAGGTTCACACATAAGCATACAGTATATTTATTTTCTTCTTCCGTAATGGATAAGGTATAAGACTTTCCGAATAGCAATTCCAGTCTCCGTTTGATGTTTTTCAATCCCAAACCTCCGTAATGATTCGATGTGCGAGAAGAGGTCTTGGTGTTTTCGCATCGGAAGTGCAGTTGGTTTCCGGATGTGGCAAACGTGATGTGTATGTTTGTCTTTCCTTTGACTTCCACACTATGCTTGACTGCGTTTTCTACAAAGGGAATAAACAGCAATGGATATATGGATATATCTTCCACCACACCTTCTGTCTTGATTTCGTAATAGAAGTTTCCGCGACGTGTACTTTCCAGTTCCAAATAGTCATGCAATACGGGCGTATGAAACGAAGAGTACAAAACGGGCAGAGGGGGAATGGGACGTAACGAGTTATATAATAAAGGGTTACGGGATTGTGGGGATAGATGGAAGTGTAAAACGAAGAGTACAAAAAGTTGAATTGGCTTTAATTTAGGTTTAATTTTTGAAGGGTTGCGTTTAGGATTCGTTTAATTGAGGTTTAAGCGAGGTTTAATAAGGATTTAATTGGAAATGCTGAAAGGCGGTCAGAAGGGATGAAATGAAGCCATCTGGCCGCCTTTGTTGTACTTTGCGGATATGTGGCCGTATTTGGCTGTAAAGGCCGTAGAATAAGCCAATAAGGGACTCTTGCCGTGTAGAAAATAGACCCGAAAGGGACTCAAGCGGATAAGAGGGAAGCCAGAGCGTCGGAGATAGGGAATGGAGGTGTTTAGAAGTTGGACGAAAGTGTTTAGAGCCGTTGCCACACAGTCACGGTTCGAGCCTTTTTTCGTACCGATCCAAAGCCCTGTATTTTCGTACAATTCGTTCTAAAAGTGGTGTTGGGGGGACAGTTGGGGGGACAGTTGGGGGGACTTTTTAAGCGAGAATCCCCCCCCTTTAATGGAAAAAATGAGGGTGAAAAGTGGCGTTTTTGACGAGAATCTACCCCTTTAATGTCCGAAAAAGGCGAGAATCAGAGGGGATAATAAAATATGCAAAGTGTTAAACAATAGGGATTTAAGTCGGTTTCTTGGCTAAAAAAAGACGAAAAAAAATAAAAGATATTTTGTATTAAATAGGATAGATACATAGAAAAAACAGACAAAACATAATTCAGTGGCATTTGTCCTCCCATAGTATCTCCATGATGTGTATGTCTATATATACCTAATACAAATGCCCTCTTCTATTCTTCTTTTTTATTGATAGCGTCTTCTATCTCTTCATTTAACGATTGAATAGCTATAAAATTAACTACAAAGTAAATTATCGAGAATATAAGTAATACAATTTGGATCCAATCAATATTTATCAAATAGGAATTTAACGGGATGTTCCTGTACTGAAATACAGACGAGTAAACATAAAATAAAGATACCAATGCAAAGCAAGCAATAAACCTGTTCCTTACATCTTTCATTTTCTTTCGCAGTGAGAGTCTTATTTTCTGATTTTCAATTCCACTTGTATTTGAAATAACAGTTAGGCTCATACCTATAGAGAACATTATTCCTGATATGGTAAATAATGTCTCCAAAGTACTATCCTTGATTTCAATATTAGGGAAAATAAAGGATAATACAATGCCAAGAAATAGGCTAATAGGTATGCCAATCTTAAATCTCATAATTATTTCACTAATTCATCTTCAAGTTTCTGAAGAAAATTCTTCATTTCGAGACACAGGGTTTTCTCTGACAACAGACCAGTTTCTGTTGTATCAATTATCACATGTTCTTTCCTCTCCACATCTCCTAATGTCTTTATTCCTTGCCGAGTTTCAAAAGATACTCTTTCTGAGTCTTCAATATTAAGCAAGAGATTCCTAAAAGTATCTGATTTTTCTTTGTCATTTACATTCTTTGCTGCAAATTTAAGCAAAATTTCCATACGAACCATATTTTCTTCAAGGATTTCCTTCAAGTGGGTCGGAGCATCTTTTTTAAAAAGAGTCTTCAATAATGGCATCCACTCTTGAGGTATCTCTTTCTTAATTGTTTGCTCTTTGTTCTTATCAGATTTACTATTTTTCTTGTTAGTAAAACTTTGAGTACTGAAACGTAGCCCTTTTACATCTTTTAGATTTTCAATTTCTTGCTTTACTAAAATGGGAGTTACATTATATACTCTCTTCGGCTTTAATAGCCAATCGATGTAAGCCATGAAAGAATTTATTTTGCTTGATCCTGACAAATTGGTAACAACGAAATTATTATTAATGCCAAAGTAGTATAATTTCTTTATTATATGAAATTTACCTTTGACGTTCTCTAATTGTGAAAGGATTAGGTTGTTCTGTGTTAGAGCCGAATCGTTAATACTTGGTGCCTGTTCGGATAGAATAGTTTTAACCATTGCCCCAAACAATATAGAAGTGTCTGAAGAGTCATAATACGCTATATAGTCAGTTTCTTCCAGCGGATCACCTTCATTGATAGACATACCACGTTCCAAGAGAGTTGAGTTTGCGAGCTTCTCTGACAGTTTAGCCATAAGGTCACTGTGCTTCTTGTTGATATCTTCCTCTTCGATTCTAAAAGCGCGCAATATAACTGGCTTTTCCTTATCTTTTTTGGTTCTCTTTCTTGTTGAAGTTTGAGACGATTTAGTGACGTTCATTTGGTCTTTAGATTTCGCCATGATTTTATTATTTTTAGTTTAAACTCATATACAGATTACATTGCCAAAGACAATGATGCAAGTTATACCATGCAGTTGATGCGGACGGATGCCTTGACGATGGCCATAGCACTGACACGTCGGAAGTCGATATCACGTGCCGCATGTTCCGGATTCTCAGAGGCGAGTGTGACAAAAGGCTCGCCCTTGTCAGACTTGCGGATATATTTTACTACGATGTAATCTTCGCCATCGATGTCATAAGAAAGCAAATACATCTCACCATAGATGATGTTTTGAATTTCAGCAGACACCTGTTTATATAGAATGATGTCGCCAGACTTGAGCAGAGGATACATGGAATCTCCAACAATGTGTATTGCTCCGTCGCATTTGGGCAGGTTGGGGATCTTTATAGTGTCAATGATATTCTGCCGGTTGTTTCCAAAAAGAGACTTAAGTCCAGCAGAAGCCTCAAAGTCGTAAAGATACACAACTTGCGATTCCTCTTTTTTTTCAGTACTGCGAGGGTGATGTATTGGTTTAACATCAATAATAGGACCCTCTTCAGTTGACTTGAACATAGTACCAGTTCCAGTAAGAAGCCAGTCTATAGACAGTTGTTCACATTTTGAAAACACAAGAGGGATGTCTATTGAATTTCTACTTTTCCAATTAGACAATGTTGTCTTACTTATACCAAGTAGCTCAGCAAGTGCATTGTCAGAAGGAAGTTCCAATCCCATCTTCAACCTTTCTATCATTTCTTTTGAAGAAAATGTTTTCATAACGTGAACTTTTTCCCAGGAAAATTTGGATGTTTACAATTTGTGTACTATCTTTGCAGCGTGTTTGTATTTTAACACGCTCCAAAGATACGAAAAAGGAGAAATATACGAGAATGTTAAACCCAAAAAGTGAATTGGTTATGGAAACAAAAGTGAAAAGGATGATTCAGATTACCAACGAGGACCGTGCCTTCTTGTTGAAGACATTCGGGGTGACTCGTGAAATGATTCGCTATGCCTTGGTCTTTGACAAGAAGCATGGACGCAGTGATTTGGCCAAGCGCATCAGAACTGTTGCCTTGCAACGTGGAGGTAAGTTGATGAACCTGATACCGGAGTGCGAGACTATCCATGATGCCAACGGCATGATGCGACAGCAGTTTGAAAATGGTGCCCAAATTGAACTCAACAAGAGTACGGCCTGGCTGCGCGTGACGGACAGACATGGCAAGCATGTGAGAGAGGTAAGCTGCCCCACCATACAGCAGCTATATATCGAGCAGGTGTTTGCTGCGGGGTTATAAAAAGAGATAGCTATGGAGTATTACGAGAATAAACTATGTATAAGTCATCAGGAACTTGTTCCAGGTATTGTTTCATCTGAATATCTAAAAAAGATGAATCAGCGGGGAGCAGTAGAGCGTGTTCGTCGTGGCTGCAATGGTACTCCAGCCCTTTTTGTTGTCGATAGTCTTCCCGTCAAGTACAAGACAGAGGTCTACAAACGTTATCCCGACTTCAAGGAGAGCGCCGAAAGCAAGCCATTCCTGGAGAACATCGTGCCGGATGGAAATGCCATAGACAATTATGCCAGCTATGTGCTGCCCAACGGGCGCAACCTTGATCCAGAGAAGCAAGCCGAGTATGCCAATGACTGTGCCATCATGAACGCATTCCGAGACAGGATCATGAAGAGCAACAGCCACCGTGCAAGACAGAGCAAGCCAAGGCTCAAGCAGGGTGAGTTTTGGAAGCGTGCTGCCGCAGCCTTACCCCGCATCGGCGAGGAGTGGCCCAATGGCTTGCCTCAGAACGCCCGCAGCCTCCAGCGGAAATACCAAGCCTATATGCGTGACGGCTGGACATGCTTCATCAGCGGGAAGTTCCAGAACATGAATGCGGCCAAAGTGGATGATGACATCAAGGAAAGTTATCTGACCCAGCTCATGGCCCACCATAACAATCTTGACAACACGAGGATAGCAGGACTTTACAACACTGTTGCCCGTCAGAAAGGTTGGCCGGAAATAACTGCCGGAACCGTGAGGGTGTGGAAAAAGAAACTAAACCTCGTGACATTGGGAGGTCGCCTCGGCGAGAGTCGTTTCAGGAACTCGATTTCCATGCAGGTGGTGAGGAGCAAGCCTACCGCTCCATTCCTAATGTGGTCGTTGGACGGCTGGGATGTGGAGCTGCTCTATCAGGACTGCGTGATTGACAAGAAGGGACATCGGAACCCCACCTTCTGCAACCGGTTGACGGTGGAGGTGGTGATGGACCCCTGCTGCGGTTATCCTATCGGTTATGCCATCGGCAAGAACGAGGACTCCAACCTCATCATGGCTGCCCTCAGGGACGCTGTGAGGCACAGTGAGGAACTGTTCGGCGTGAAATACCGGGCCAACCAGGTGCAGAGCGACCATTTCTGCCTGAAGACAATGACCAACCTGTATCAGGCTGTCAGCGATAAGGTGACACCGGCCAAGGTGAAGAATGCCAAGGCCAAGCCCGTGGAGCGTTATTTCGCGGAACTGAACAAGAAATATTGCCAGCTCTGCAACAACTGGAGCGGATATGGCGTGACCACCGACCCGAAGCGCCAGCCCAACAATGAGGCATTGAACCGTCGGCGTCGCTCCTTCCCCGATAAAGAAGGCGTAATCCGACAGATAATGGAAATCATGGCGCTGGAGCGCAAACAGAAAATTGGTCGTTTGCGTGAAATGATGGAGAACCTGCCACAGAAGAGACGGTTGCCGATGACCCGTGAGAACTACCTGCAGTATTTCGGTGACGAGACAGGTTTCCGCAACACCTTTGAAGGTGGCGGGCTGAAAGTGACCCTGCTGGGAGTGAAACGACAGTACGACAGCTTCGATATATCATTCAGAAACCATACCTCGGAGAAATGGACAGTGAAGTATGACCCTGCCAACCTTGGTGAAGTGTTGGCCGTGAATGAGGACGGAACGCTCAGGTACATGCTCCGGGAAAAGCACGTGCAGCCTATGGCACTCGCAGACCGCAAGCCCGGCGATGCGAAGAAACTGCAGGAGGTCTTCGACTTCAACAAAGCTCTGGAGCAACACGTCATCGGAAAGCTGGAGCATACTGCCGAAAAGACTGAGGAGCTGCTGAGGAGCCTGCCCCGACAGGACAGCATCCTCAACCGGTTGCTCATTGTGGATGGTCGAGGCCAGCATAAACTGCCCAAAGCAAGGGCCCGGCTTGGAAAAGCGATAGACGCGGACGCAGTGGAAATTCCCATCCTGCCACAAGGGGCACATGAGAGTGACAAGGACGATTATTCAATTTTTTAACCAAAACCTCTTAACAGGAGGAGTAAAACCATCAGAGATTATGAAAAGGGAAGAAAAACAAGTGATAGCAGAGGTCCTGAAGGACTATTGCAAGCAGAAGGGCAGCCAGAACAAGGCAGCCAACAGCATGAACGGGGTAAGCTCCGCCACCATCAGCCAGATATTGGCCGGCAACTGGGACTCCATCAGTGATGACATGTGGCGCACCGTGGCAGCACAGGCCGGGCACGACAGCAAGGAGTGGCAGATTGCCACGACGAGGGCTTACGAACGCATGATATTTCTCCTGGACAACGCCAAGGAGGAGAGCCTTGTGCTCGCCATTACCGGATGTGCCGGATGCGGCAAGACAGAGGCCATAAGAAACTACAGCAAGACACACCGCCACGTGTTTCACCTGTGCTGCTCGGAATACTGGAACCGCCGCACGTTCATGGGCAAACTGCTCCAGTGTATGGGCATAGACTATACCGGCAGCACGGTGAGCGACATGATGGATGACATCATCGACACGTTGAAGCGCACGGAGAGCCCCCTTGTAGTGCTTGACGAGGCAGACAAACTAAGCGACCAGGTGCTTTATTTCTTCATCAGCCTTTACAACCAACTGGAGGACCACTGCGGGATAATCCTGTGTGCCACAGACTTTCTGGAAAAACGTATCAAGAAAGGTCTCAGGATACGTCGCAAGGGCTACGAGGAGATATTCAGTCGTATGGGCCGCAAGTTCGTTGCCCTTCAGGTCATCAACAGCGAGGACGTGGCAGCGGTGTGTGTTGCCAACGGCATCGACTCTGACAAGGACATCAGGCAGGTCATTGAGGACAGTGAGAACGACCTGCGCCGGGTAAAGAGAGCGGTGTGGGCATTGAAGAAAGGGCGATAACCCTCTCCGCCTCACCAACAAGGGGGGAGATAACAAGGAATAGGACAAAACGAAAGGAACAGACATGGGAAGAGCGATAAGCAACAGGAACGTAATGCAGGCACGATTTGAGCTGGCTGACTTTGACGGGGACTACCTCGCCAGCTTCGGCCGGCCGGAGCTTCGCGGGGCTTGGCTTATCTATGGCGGTTCCGGCTGCGGCAAGACCACTTTCGTGATGCAGGTAAGCAAATACCTTACCCGCTTTGGCCGGGTGGCCTACGACAGCACTGAGCAGGGGCTTTCAGCTTCCCTGCAGACAGCATGGAAGAGGGTGGGCATGGAAGAGGTGGGCAGCCGGATCATACTATTGGAGAAAGAAAGCCTGAAGGAACTGACCGTCAGGCTCAAGAAAAAACAAAGCCCGGACATCATTGTGGTTGACTCACTGCACTACTGGATAGGTTTCAAGATGGCCGACTACATGAAACTACGGGACACCTTCCCTGAGAAACTGTTCATCTTTATCGCTCATGAGCGGAAAGGGCTGCCCAAGGGAACGCTGGCACAGAACATCCGGTTTGATGCAGACATCAAAGTGCGCGTCGAGGGTTACAAGGCCTTCCTTACCACCCGCTATGAGACTGACAACAGCAAGACCGGCGAGCATGAGGGCGGTGCTGATTTCATCATCTGGGAGCAGGGAGCACAGGAGTATTGGGCAGGAGTATAGTTACAATCAATATATAGACATGGCAGAGACAAGAACAATGGACAAGATCCACAGGAGCATCCTGAAGAAGTATCACACGCTGTGCAGCCTGCTGGGGCTGACCAAGGACGAGAAGGACGCCATACTGGAGAGCTACGAGGTGGATAGCAGCTGCGACCTGGACACGCACGACTTGATTGACATCTGCGCCAAGCTATCTGACCAGCTGGAGCGAAGACAGGGCAAGGAACCCTTGGACAAGATGCGCAAACGGGCTATGGGCGCCATCGGTGGATGGCTGAAGGCAGAGGGCAAATACTCTAATGTGAGCATCATCAAGGGCATAGCCTGCAGGAGCACCGGATATGACGACTTCAACAAGATACCCCGTGAGCGGCTTCGCAACCTCATCTATGGGTTCAACAAGAAAGTGAAGGACGGCATAGCAGTTAAAGAACTGGAGGCGAACTCGGACGAGCGACAGACATCATATGAGATGTTGCAGCCTGCGTCAGATGAACAGCTCAATTGAACAAGATATAAAACAACAAACATCAAAACAAAAGAACAATGAAAGCAAAAGAGTATTTGAAGACGTTGGGGTTGGTCATTGTGACGTTTCCCCTGGTGGTTGTGGCATCATGCCTAACGTGGACCGGCTGCATTATCAAGTCGGCGGGCTTTTTGGCCATGCTCGACATCGATTCAGCCAACAATGAGCTCAAGTCTTTTATAGACAATTGAGCGCAGTTCAAACAACATTTGAAAACCCTTTAAACAATCAAGATTATGGAAAAAGTAGAAATGACCCAAGAGGAACTTGAGAAGTACAACGCCTGGAAGCAGGGTGAGGAGAAGCGCATTGCCGCCGAGCAGCGCAAGCAGCAACGCAAGGACTATGCTGCCATGGTGGATGAGGAAATGGCCGACGCCATTCCGGAGCTGGTATCGATGAGCCAGCAGCTCAAGTGTGTGAAGGATGCCGTCTTCGGCAATTTCGACGCCATCCTGAAGATGAAGCAGGAGGTGCTCGGACTAACCAAGGACAGCCAGCGCAGCCACACTTTCACGAACAGCATCGGCACTCAGAGAATCACCCTCGGTGTGAACGTCATCGACGGTTACCGCGACACCGTGGAGGATGGCATTGCCATCGTGAAGGAGTATATCGAGAGCCTCGCCAAGGATGACAACAGCAAGGCCCTCGTGAGTGCCGTGCTCCGACTGCTGAGCCGTGACGGTCAGGGCAACATCAAGGCCAGCCGTGTGCTCCAGCTCCGGAAGATGGCCGAGGAGACCGGAGACGAGCATTTCATGGAGGGTGTGCGCATCATTGAGGAAAGCTACCAGCCCACGACCACGAAGCGCTATATCCGTGCTGAGTACAAGAACGAGAAAGGTGCCTGGGTGAACGTACCGCTCGGAATGACCGACGTGGACTAAAAAAGGTGCGACGGCTCCCATTCGCATGAAAAAACCGCCACACCTTGGATTAGTGAAAAGGTATGGCAAAAATACAAATAAAATGTGAATGGGAGCAACAAAACACTACAAAAGTACACTTGAGAGAGCCAAAAAGATTCGGGAGCTCACCCAACGATACTATGAGCCTGGCAACAACCAACGATGCTATAAGGCCGTGTGGCGTAAATATGTGTATCCCGTTTATCCGATGTGCTATCACACCTATCTCACCTACCTTGGAATACCTACAGAGAAGACAAGGCCGACGGCCATCGAGCTTTGCTTGTTTGACTTTTTCGACAAATCCCCCCGCCTTTGAAGGTGGAGGGATTTGTCGTTACAGGGCAGGCGGGATTAAATGACACGGTCGATAATTTCCTCCGTGGTGAGCATGGAGAGGCCCGTGGACCTTGATGCTTTCCTGACGGCAGACAAGTCGCGTGCCCTGGTGACGAACCGCTCCACGCTCTCCATGAGTTCTCCGAGGTTGTTTCCGGTAGAGGAGGTGGTGTGCATGAACGAGGTGAAATTTTCCCCAGAGAGGCTCTGCATGGCCGCGTTGATGCGGTCGAGCAGGTCCAGATAGTCCAGGGCAGCTCCGACACGGGTCGCCCCCGCTTTCATGACGTTGACCTGTCTGCGGTCAAAGATACCATTATACTTCACGCACCGGGTTATGACGTGCAGACGTATGCCTATGTCGGCCGTCCGGGCATGATTGGCCATCTGATGCCAGTCTATCTGCTCAAATTCGACGAACACGGCCGGTACCGGCCATGTCGGACCGCTCTGGAGCATAGCGAGCTGTTCGCTCCACAGATCGATGAACTTGATTTCCGGGATACTCTCTGAGAGCTTTCCGGCAATGGCTTGCAAAATATCCTTTCTCATTTTTGTCTCAATAATTTGGTAAGTTCCATATCAAATTCCTTCGCACTGCGGTCAAGGCATTCTTTGATGATATGCCGGGTATCCTTGCCGTCTCCGACGAACTGTCGCTGTGGGATGTTGGCGTGACGTGTATGCGCCCTGACCGGTTTCCCTTTTCGAGAGTGGGCCTTGACTGACTGCGTGCCCTTGACCCCCTCGTTGTGGACGGAGGCGTATGGCATGGATGAAGTAAAATGGATGCCATCCTCACTGATATGCGTGGATATCGAGCTTCTAAGATGTCCATGCACTACCAGTAGTGATCCATTTGCCTTTGTATCCTTGCGTGGCCTCCATTTCTTGCCGAAGAAGGCTTTGCGCGAGAAGTTCTCGTTAAACTCATCCTTGAGTTCCACCGCAATGTCCGTGAGGACGGTCCTCTTGAACTTCTCAATGTCGAAATCTGCCATTATTATTCTGATTAAAATGATATTTCATATTATAGTCTTGCTTTATTGAATAATTCTTCTTATTTTTGCCAAAAATAGAACAATGGATTACTCCAAACTTGAACTGAGAAAGAAGACTTTCCTCGACTTCAACCCTTCCGACGAAGCTTTGGACGAGATTATCGGCGGACATGAACAGTCTGACATCGACCTTTTTCTGTCTTGTCTGGACGAGCATAACCGTTTTATCAGCTACGACAGCTTCATCGATTTTGCAGACAAGGAACTTGCCAGGGCCATCGAACAAGAGTTTGCAGAGGAAATCGCGTCATTTTACAACGAGTGATTCAATCATGTTGTCTATTGTAGCGTTCCCAAAGAGGCATCTCTTCACCAGTTTCTTGATTTCTGTCTTTTTCAGTTTCCTCCCATCAGGGAGTTTTGCCCCATTCTTATATAAAGCCATGGCCAATCCATCCTGCTGTTTGTCATAAGGCTGGTTGAAAAGATGCTCCTTGACGTCATCCAAGACTTTGCCTGGATCAGAACCTGTTAAGCCAATGAGTCTGTCGTAGCAATTTACCATGTTATTATACCCAGTGGATTTTCTGTCATTCATAAATTCTGGGTGTTGTATTTTTCCACCCAGACCTTCATAGAATTCCGGTAGGGTCTTGCGGGCGACGAACTCATTGGCCAGCTCCATGAATTTAGTCTGGTCCCTACCCATCCGTATCATTCCTGGCTTACTCCTGTTATGGGTAATCTCATGCCACAGTGTGGCCATCGCGTCGGCTTCTTTCTCGGTAAGTTCCTGACCTGTCCTAACCTTGGATATGCCGGACAATACACCGTCCATCCTTTCTCTGGTCATGGCAATGAGCCCTTTCGTGTCCGTATATCCATTCACGCCTTTTCGTTGGGTGACGATAAGCTGGCTGAACCCTCGCTCAAACCATTTCTTACGTACTTCGCTGGCATTGATAAAGTCCACGGCTTCCTCTGGGGCCTTCAGCGGCTCAGGCATCTCCTCCACCATCTTCTTCACCTCTGTGGGAACCTTGTTGTATGGATGCTGTTCAGGGAACAGTTTCAGGGACTTCCCGGGATTGGAGCGGAACATCCGTTGTTTCGGCTCGGCAGTGGCATCGTCTCCCAGACCGAGTGACATATCGGGGTCTGACAACGGATATTTCCCCTTTCTCACCTGGACAACATCACAACGGCAACGCCAGCCGTTCGGTGGGAAATAGCTTTCCCAGAACGGGTCATCGAGTGCCAACGTTATCCGGTCAAGCTGCTGGTGAGAGGTGCGTACCTTGCTATCCTCTGCCGTGCGGTACTGGAGATCATAACGGTCGCCATCCTCCTTGAACTGAATCCATTTGTTGGCCATCTCCACCGACCTCACCGCATGGTGATACTCAGCATCAAGATAGTTCTTGTTATATTTTTCGTTGATGGCTGTCACCTCTTTGAGGAAATCACCGAAGGGCTTGATATTGCCCTTGGCATCCAACATGGACAGACCGACTTCCCGGAGCGAATGGAAAGTCTTTAGCCCGGAGAAAATGAAAGCGTTGTGCTCAAGGGCATGACGCTCCGTCTCGGGCATGACATGGTCGATATGGGCGGAGATGGCCGTGTTCAACACGCGGAAGGTCTCTCCCGTCACCCGTTGCGCCTCCGGACTGAGCAGCATGGAAGGATTGAATCCACCATGCTCGTATACCTTCCTGGCAGCATCAGAAAATAAAGAGTCGTTGAAGTCAGGCGGTGTGCCGTCCTTGGCAAGATAATCCCCATCTCCGCCATACAAGCGCTCCATAGCCTGATTGAACACCCGATAGGTCGGTCTTTGCCCCTTGTCTTTCCTGGGGCTTATCCGAAAAAACTGTCAACCTTTCCCTGCTCCCGAGTCCCGGTAATGGCGATGTTGTATTTGTCGATGAAATACTGCGGGTCCACCTCATAGTATTGCAGCAGCACACGCTCCATCTCTCGCTGTTCCGAAGGTGTGAAGCTGGCTGCGTCATCCCAAGTGAACCTGAGTCCCTGAACCGGGAACCCATGCCTCCGCATCAAGGGCAGCAACCGTCCGTTGACCACATAGAAAATCATCTTCTTGTCTTCTTTCACCACGTTCTCGAAAACCTCAAGATGGGTTTCCGACTGCGACAGTGACGAGCCGCTGTCAATGGTCATGGTCTGATTGAGGATGCCCTTTGAGAGTTCCGAGTTGCACCGGTCCACGCGCTTGTCGTAGACGTTGTAGGCATCGCCACGGCTGCTCTCCTTGATCTCAATGTCGGTGCCTTCCGGAAAAAGTCCCCAAAAGGCACTGCCCATGTTGTTTAGTGCATTCTCGATCCTGCCGCGTTCCGCCTCGTCCTGCGTGGTGGTCTTGGCGATACGCATGGGCGCGCCGAATATCTCGCCGAACATGTCCCAGAAGCCGAGCATGTTCTTTTTGCTGATGCACGACGGCGCACAGGACAGCAGCAGTCCGAGGTCGTATGGCTTACCCACTTCCACGCACCAGTTGGCAAACTCTCCCTGACGGTAAGAGATTCCCTTGTGCCAGTCGTCCCCGGCCACGGGTAACACCACCCCGTGCTCCTGGCATACATGCTTCCTGGGCACGAGTGTCACCCCGTCGAAGCGCATGCCGTCCTCGTCACTGATGACATCGCCCATCTGGATCAGCGAGTGGCCCCAGTAGCGGGAGTCGAGCGCAAGACCGAGGAAGTCGTTGAACCATTCCTGCTGCAGCAGCTTGGTCGCTTCCTCATTCTCCTTGCCGTCGTTGCCCACGAGGTGGAAGTCCTCCTTCAAAGTCATTCCCTTACGCTGCCCGATACATCCCTGCAGGTGCAGGTCGACAAGGCAGTCCCGGTAGATGTCATAGAGGCGACCACGGTTGGGATTGTCCACGTTGATGGCCACCTGCCAGGCCTGCCGCCAGTCTCCGACATCCTTCTTGGTGAGGCTGTCGGATTGTGCCAGGAGCTGGGCGGTGAGTTTGATACCCCTCTTGCTACTGGCAAAGCGCATGAGCCGCCCCATGTCCTCGGAGCGTGTCTGCCCCGGATTGAGGGTATTTCTGATTTTCCTTAGAATATCCATTATTTACCGTTTATTTACCAATCATACTTGCCGGGACGCTGCGACCCCCACCGGATGGGGTTGTGGGTATCCATCTGGCTGCCGTCCTCGCTGGTGTAGGTGGGAAGGTCTGGCGATGCCTTGCTGTTCTGGATATCCCTGAGCCATCTGACACTCTCCTCATAGAGCAATTGCCGGCGCTCATAGCCCATGCTTTCCGGCATACGGTGCACCATGAGCCACAGCGTGATGTTGACAGCAACCTGCACGAGCATGGCGTTCCGGGCCTCTCCCGTCATGGAGAAAGCCTTGCGCATGTCATACCGCTGCGAGGTATAGCCGGCAATCATCTCAAGGGCGGCTTTCTCGGCCGTCGTACGCTTCTGGTCTGCCTGAATGTTCTCGAACTCGAAGTCATCGCAGACACTCTTGTAGTCTTCTTCCGTGAGAAACATCATGGTCTTGTTTTAGGTGTCGCCACGAACGCGGCTATCCTCTCGGCCGTGGCTGCCGTGAAGCCCTTGGGGAAACGGTGGCGGGCTATGAGTCTGCGTATGCCCTGCTTGGATACGACGACAGGCTTGCCGCCATAGATGAGCACGAGGAACTTTCTGCGGTGCAGGTCGGCATCATGCCGTGCCTTCCGGATGGCCCGTCTCAGTCTCCAATCGAAGACGAGCGCCTTGATGAGTCTTGTTACCATGTTACGTTTTTTGCTGTGCGTCTGCGTCCGAACGAAGGCGCAAATTTAGATACTCTTGAATGTCTCTGCAGATACCAGATGGCCCCCTCGTCGGCATCCGGAGCATCATCGTGCCCCCTCATGCCTTTCTCAAAGGCCAGTGTCTGGCTGATGCCCGCCTGCATGTCGGGGTCGTCTTTCATGGCCTCGTCATAGTAGACAAAACCCCGCTCCCACAGGGGAGAGATGGCCTCGATACGCTGGAACTTGTCAGGCTTCTTGCGTTTGTCTGCGGCCAACGGAAGCTGGTATCCTCGTTGGTCTCCCTCGGTGCGAAAGTCGTCGAGGATAATGTCCTGCATAAAATTGGCCTCCATATAGAAGCGTATGGCTATGCCCTCCTGAAGGGCCCACTCATACAGGTCATAAAGCCATCTCACCATCTCCGCCACGCTGCATTGCCGCACGAAGGCCCGGATATGCCATAGCTGGGTGCCATATTTGCCCCAGAGCTTCGCGGCCTTGTAGTCGTTCTTGGATGATCCCTTGAAGGACGGGTCTACGTACAGAACCAGCTCATCAAACTTCCTGAGGCTCGGCAGCCGGCCAAAGCGGATCCAATCGTTTTTGAACACTGCGCCCTCGATGATGGGATTGTTCATATACTCCTTCTGGAATGCCCTATAGCCCATGAAGGCCTCGATGTTCTGGACTTCTTCTGGCGTCCATTTGTCCGCCCAGGAGACGTTGCCGTCCTTATCCCAGATATTAACCTGGGACACCAATACGCCCTTGGTGTCGGATATGTTCTGCAGCACGCTGTTCTTGGCGATGAGGTTTCCCACCATGATGAAGCGGCCGCGGCCGCCGTCCAACGCTCCGAAGAGGGCTTCCTTCACCCAGTCGGTGAGTCTGGAAACACGGGCTGGGCTCTGGCACAGCTCATCATCGTCGAGGTCGTCGATGACGATATAGTCGGGTCGGTGCGCGCGATAACGCAATCCACGCGGTGATTGCCCGCGTCCACGGGCAAAGAAGGCCGTGCCGTCCTTGGTGACGAACTCGCCCTCCTCCCATGACCCGTTGTTGAATTGCTGCCCGAAGTCGTGGATGTAGCGCTGATTGAACTGAAGCTCCGCCTGGATGTCGGAGAGCAGGGTCTTGGCATTGTCCTCATTCTTGCCCACGAGAACCATGACATGGATGTCACCGGGCTCTTGACATTTCAGCCACATAGGGATGAAAATATCAAGGTGGGTCGACTTGGCTGCGCCTCGGTGCCACTTGAATACCGCCTTGAGGTTGCGTTCCTTCCTCACCCTGTTGGCTGCCCTGATATGGAATGGGGCGCACGGAGTGTTCCGTCCCGTGTCCGGATTCAGGGTGTAATGTGGGAAATAGTAGTCGACAAACGCCGCATAGTCTCCCCTGAGCCTCCTGATGCGGGCCAGTTGCGACTGTCTGGATTCCGTCCTGTCAACGGCCGTGGAGCGCTGCACGTTCTCGCAGTGTTGCCGCCATCGTTTCAACGCCTCGTTCTCTGTGAGTCCTGTTGCCATACTATTTTACTTTTGTGATACCCGCTCGTTGAGGTAGATGTCCTGGTACGTGTTCACCTTTCGGATGAAGTCTGCCGTGGCCGAGGTGTCGAACTCTCCACGGGACTGCAACCACCGGCTGAAATCCATGAAAATCTCCACCACGTCCACGACGCTCGCCTTCTTGTCGAGTTTCTGTACCGTGGATGACAGTTTCGACAACTTGTCTCCCAGGTTGGCGATAGCTTTCGGGTCTCCGCTCCGGTTGATGTCCTCCACAAGGTTGTCGATGGATAGCAGGAGTTTGTTGATCAGCTCCGGGCGTGTGATGGACTGTGCGGCGCGCTGCTCCCTCCAGCTCTCCGCATTGACCCACTTCGTGATGGTCGGTGCGGATACACCCGTATGGACAGCAATATCCTTCTGCTGCTCGCCCTGCATAAAGAGGATACGGGCCAGTTCCTTCTTTGTCTCAAGTTCTTTCTTGGTTGCCATTCATGTTGTTTTACGGTGCAAAAATGCTGATAATCGGCGAGCTGGGAAAAAAGTGTTTCAAGAGTTTACACACTTTTTGCCCACCTATGGGGATTATTGCAATTTTGTGGGCAAATCGCAGGGTGGCGCAGATGGCAGCGCATGAGGTTCATTCCCTCAGGGTCGACGGTTCGAGTCCGTCCCCTGCAACTCGATTGTTCATTGATAGAAAATTAATTAAACGTAAATCAAAAGGGCGGTGGCCATGCCTTAATATCCGCCATTTTAAATGAAAGAAGTAGTTATCAATACGAGCGGGCTGAACTGCTACGGCTTCCGCGTACTGACATCGGGCATCGACCTGCAGCAGTACCAGAAGAATCCTGTCCTGCTCTGGATGCACCGCCGTTGCTTCGATGGTGATACCATGCCTATCGGGCGGGTTGAGAACCTGCGGGTGGATGGTGACAGTCTCATCGGCACACCGGTCTTTGATGGCAACGATGAGTTTGCCAAGAAGATCGAGGACAAATGGGAGAACGGTTTCCTCAGGATGGCCTCTCCCTCGCTGGAGCGGATAGAAGTGAGTGACGCCCCGGAATATCTATTGCCTGGGCAGCGACGTGCGACCGTCACCAGGAGCAAGCTGCTTGAGGTGAGCATTGTGGATATAGGAGGTAACGACGATGCCCTCCAGCTCTATAATGCCAAAGGAGAGCTCATCCAGCTTGCAGCGGGAAAGGACAACGAGGAGGTTCCCCTGCTGCGCCCGGACGAACGGAAAGAAGTTGAACCAAACAATAACGATAAAATGGAAAAAGAACTATTGGACCAGCTCGGTCTGCCGGAGACGGCCACCGCGCAGGATGCCGTGCAGCGTATCAAGCTGCTCAAGGAAAAGGCCGACAAGGCCGGAGAAATCGAACTTGCCTCCATCAACGCCGTCGTTGACCACGCCATCAGCGAGAGACGCATCACGGCTGACAAGAAGGACCATTTCATCAGCATGGGAAAGGCTGTAGGCGTGGAAAGCCTGCAGGAGACGCTGAACCTCATGCACCCGATGCAGAAGCCGACTGAGGTCATCCAGACGGGCAACGACCTTCTCGGGGCCGGACAGCCCAAGGAATACGTGAAGCTCTCCGAAGTGCCTGCCGACGAGCTCGTCGTCATGAGAAAGCAGGATCCCGCCAAGTATGCAAGTCTCTACAAGGCTGAGTACGGCGTGGACTGTGTGCTGGAATCGTAAACAACAGATAATAATGGAAAACAAGAATTTGAAAAGAACAGTGCTTACTGTCATGGCTGCCCTCATGCTCAATGCCGTCATGGGCGCCATTATCGGCACCGCCGTCTTCGGATTTCATCCGGTGGCCGGTGTCATCGTCGCTAACCTGATAGCCCTTGCCGTGGGAGCATTTCTGCCCAAGGACAGCCTCTGCGAGGGAGTCCTCACCGAAATCTGGACGGGAGAGATGGTCAAGGCGTTCCGATCAGCCCCGGAGAGTCTCGGGTGGTATGACCGTATCAAGAGCTATGACCAGTATGTGGACAATGACGTAATCCATTTCACAGAGCTTGGCGGAGACCCTGACGTGTTGGTAAACAATACGACCTACCCGCTGCAGATACAGGACCTCAAGGACAGCGACAAACCTATTTCCCTGGATAAGTACGACACCACGGCCACGCCTGTGACGGATGACGAGCTCCACGCCTGCAGCTACGATAAGATGGCAAGCGTCCAGGAGCGTCACCGTGAGGCCCTGAAAGAGAAATGCTGCCAGAAGGCCATTCACGCCATCGCCCCGGACAGCGACACTACGGATACGCCCGTGCTGCTCACTACCGGCGCCGCCTCCAGTGACGGTACGCATAAACTGTTCACCACCGGAGACCTGCTTGCCATGAAGAAGCGTTTCGACAAGATGGGAATTCCAAAGAATGACCGTATTGCCGTCCTTTGTAGCGAGCATATCAATGACCTGCTGGAGACAGACCTGAAGTTCAAGGACCATTACAATATCAACCAGACCGAGGGCAAGATTGCCCGTCTCTATGGCTTCGATATCTACGAGTATGACGGCACGCCGATGTACAATGTCGCGGCCAAGACCAAGAACGTTTGGGGTGCTGTCGCCTCCTCGGCCACAGACCGTCAGGCATCGGTGTTCTATTACAACGGAAGGATGATGAAGGCCAACGGCAGCGTACAGTTCTATTACAGTGAAGCCAGCAAGGATCCCTTGTATCACCGTAACCTCGTGAACTTCCGCAAGTGGGGTATCTGTCTGCCTCTCACCTCCAAGAACAGCCGTGGTGTTATCGTCAGTGCCCTGACCGCCTGATGAGCAAGCCCATGAGATACCTGGTCATTCATTGCACGGCTACCAAGGCCGGGCGTGAGGTGACCTCGGAGGAAATCCGGCGGTGGCATACCGCCCCAAAGTCAAAGGGTGGTCGCGGATGGAAGCAGGTGGGATACACCGACCTCTTCCACCTTGACGGCAGCGTGGAACGGCTGGTTGGAAACAACGAGGATGCCCAGGTAGACCCCTGGGAGATTACGAACGGAGCAGCCGGGTATAATTCCATCAGCCGGCACATCGTCTACGCTGGCGGCCTGGATGCCCAAGGCAATCCCGCTGACACCCGGACGGAGGCCCAGAAGACTGCCCTCAAGCGATATGTGCAGGACTTCAACCGACGGTTCCCGGCCATCAGGATTGTTGGGCATCATCAACTGAATCCCGGAAAGGCATGCCCGTCTTTCGATGTCAGGGCATGGCTTTCGAGTTTCGGCATCAAACAATAGACACAAATGAGCGATATTATATCTATGGTCGTGCCCACGGTGGTGGCCGCCGTCTCTGCCCCTCTTGGGGCATGGCTCAACAGCCGGCTTCTGAAAGGAAAATACCAGATTGAACTGGAGAACCTGCGTGCGGAAATGCAGAACAAGTTCTCAGGTGTCCGTGCCAATGAGCTTGAAAACGTCAGGAAAGCCAATGATATCCTCGTCGATAGCATCGTGGCTCCATTGAAGAAAGAAATCCAAACATTACGAAGAGATGTGGAGAAATTCAGAAAAGCCATTGAGAGGATTCCTTCCTGTCCTCATGCTGACACTTGCCCTGTCTCTGCCCAGTTGCAGAGGAGTGAAAGAAACGAGCAGCGAAAAGAGCAGGAGCAGTCTGACGGTGCATCAGGACAGTAGCTACAGCCGGACGCTGGACAGTATCGTGACAAGGTTCCTCCAGCAGCGCATAAGTGTGGAGCACACGGCTACGGAAGAGGCAGACTGTACCACGGTCCTGTTTGACACCGACAAGCCTGTCAGCCCTGAGACGGGACTTCCACCCGTGAAGGCCATGAGCCGGCAAAGGAAGCATCTTGCTTCACATGACCGCAAGGACGCCGGGAGCAGCCTTGAGTCCACACATACGACAAATGCTGCACTCACTGGAGTTACACATCAGAATGTCAAGGCAAAGGAACAGGATAAATCACTGACAACTGTGCATAAGACAGAAGGCATATTCAGCAGTTGGAAGACTGGTTTCATCATGGGGATTGTCGTTTTTCTAATCGTATGCGTAATAATCAAATTAAAAAAAATAAAGATATGGAAGAAGTGAACAAACAGCAGGTGGAATCTACGGCGGCACAGCCGTTAGGAAAGGAGTCCGTAGAGGCTTCTGCAGGTTCAGAAGGTCAGGCCGTCAATTCGGAGGAAACCGGAGAGCAGTCGGGCAAGAAGAAAACCAAGGGCAAGGCTCTTTCGGCCGCCAAACAGATTACCGAAGAAAATGCCATGCTGGTCAAGGTCGGCAAGACTGCCATCAAGGAGCATAAGCTTCCTGAGGTATTCGTCACCAGCGATGGCATTCCGTTCAGGCAGTTGAGCGATGCCCGCAATCATGCCATGAACCTGCAGAGTGCCCAAATTGTAACCGTTAAAAGCGAATAGCAATGAACAGTCTACAGATTAACAGACAGAACGGTAATGTTCCCAAGAGCCTTTCAGGTGAGGATCATATCAGCGGTTTTGTGATGTATATGCCGGAGACAGACCTACCGGCAGCATTCAAGACTGACCATGTGCAGCCTGTCTCCACGATAGACATGGCCGAATCACTGGGTATTACTGATGATGCGGAGTCCTGGCTTGTCAGGGTACTGCATTACCAGCTTTCTGAGATTTTCCGTATCAATGACGGTATTTTGCTCTATGTCGGCCTCTTTGTGAAACCAGAAAGCTATGCCTTCAGCGAGATAAAGACCGTACAGAACTATGCGGACAGACGCATTCGGCAGATGGCCGTATGGATGGGCAACGTGGCTCTGACGGCCGAGGATTATGTCAAGCTCCAGACCATTGCCACACAACTGGACTCGGAAGCTGCACCCCTTTCCCTGCTCGTTGCTCCCAAAGTGGCAGACATAGCCCAGCTACCTACCAACTTGGCTGGCAAGAAAGAGCGTGTGTCTGTCATCATCGCACAGGCAGGCAGCGGAACTGGTATGGACCTCTTCAAGGATGCAGGGAACACAGACAAAGCCTCTGTATCGTCGCTGGGAGTTGTGTTGGGTTTGCTGTCTTCTGCCGCAGTGAATGAGAGCATCGGCTGGGTGAAGAAGTTCCCGACCGGGGTATCCCTTCCAGCCTTCGGCGATGGGAAGCTGCTGCGTGACGTGGACCGAGCCCTGCTGAACCAACTTGACAGCGAACGGTATCTCTTCTTTGTCACTTATCCGGGATTGGCTGGAAGCTATATGAACGACAGCCACAACCTGGATGACACCACCAGCGACTACAACATGATTGAGCTGGTGCGGACAATGGACAAGGCCGTGCGTGGCATCAGGACTTATGTAACTCCGGAACTTGGCGGCAATGTTTACATTGACGAGTCCTCTGGAAAACTGCAGCCCTATTCCGTAAGCCATCTTGAGACTACTGCCAACAAGGCTATCGAGGAGATGGAAAAGGCGGGTGAACTTAGTGGTTACAAGGTGAAGATTGACCCAGGCCAGGACGTGCTCAGCAACTCGACGGTTGAGATGGTCATCAAGAACGTTCCGGTGGGCATCATGCGGAGAATCAGGATTAAAATTGGTTTCGTAAAAACTGTTTAACAATGGCAAGTATCATCAATAACGGCATCCCTATGGTCAATGGGATGATGTACTCCTGGGCAGACGTGGTTTGCTCCATCGCCGGTGTACCGGTGACCGGTATCGTCGCTATCAACTATGGCGAGGATCAGGAGGTAGAGAACAAGTACGGTGCGGGGCGCTATCCCATCGGACGTTCCAAGGGGCGTATTACTCCATCGGCCAAGATTACCCTTTACCAGGAAGAGGTGGAGGCCATCCAGCGGCAGGTTCCCAACGGACGTATCCAGGACATTGCGCCCTTCGACATTACCGTGCAATATCTCCCCGACAGCGGGATTGTCACGACAGACAAGATCCGCAACTGCTCGTTCAAGAATAATTCCCGTGAGTGGAAGGAAGGAGACACCGGACAGGAAGTGGAACTGGACCTCATCCCCTCGCACATAGAGTATAACAAGTAACATCTGAGATTATGAATCAGGAACAAAAGAAAACGACAACGGCTCCCAAACAGACTTTTGACGGAGGCGTTACCGAAGAAGCGATTTCCGGATGGAAGTCCAGGTACAAGAAAGTCATCCGCATTGACGTGCTCGATGGTGAGGAACTCCATGTAGGCTATTTCCACCGCCCAAACATGGCTGTCATGTCGGCCGTGACAAAGCTGGGAAAGACCGATGAGGTGACTGCCGCCGAGACGCTGGCCAAGAACTGCTGGCTGGGCGGTGACGAGCAGATGATGCAGGATGCCATTCTCTTTATGGCCATGCAGACTCAGCTTGCCCAGATGATCAGCGGCTGCATGTCATCCCTAAAAAACTTGTAGAGGCACACCTTCTTTCAGACCGTGACGATGTGAACGGCTTTGAAAAGGGCTGTGCCCTAATCAGGAGCAACCTGCATGTGGATCCGACGGCCGGGAGCTATGAGGACTGGGCTGCACTTTATGCCCAGGCCATTTGGCTGGAACGATGGAGAGGTGAGAATTGGAAGATGTTGTTGTCAGGTAGTGCCAGTGACAATCCAGGAAAAAGCCGTTAATGACGAATGGTTGGCCAAATGACCCACCAAGGAAGTCCGGAACCGGCATTTCTCTTCCCAGGCTTACACATCAGATAGAACATGCGGAACAATTTGAACAGCGCAAACGGGATAGCAACTATTGCCATTCCGTAAACGATGAACAGAAATGCCCGTAATAAAAAGGCTACCATTGTTTCCATCTGCTGTGATTTATATGCTGCAAATATATGAATAAAAACTGATATGGCAACTGTTTTTGACTACATTTTCAATCTTCATGGGAATTATTCCAGCACAATTGATGGAATAACTGAAAAGACTGGGCAATTCTCAGCTTCTGTGGAAGGTGTAGACAAAACGTTGCATCGCTTTGCAAGCAGGCTGGCCACCTTCGATTTGGTCAATACGACGATTCAGAATGTAAGCAGCGGTTTCCAGGCTTTAGGACAAGGAGGAGTGCGTCTGGACAGCCAGATGCACGACCTCAGTGCCGTTGCTGGTGTGACCGGTAATGCCCTCAAGGAGATTGAAGGATATGCCCGAGGCAGTGCCAAGGCTTTCGGCACAGATGCCGGAGTGGCCGTGGAGGGTTACAAACTCCTTTTGTCCCAATTGACTCCGGAACTTGCCAAGAGTCCGAAAGCGCTGAAGGCTATGGGGGATTCCATACAGACCACAAGCAAGCTCATGGGCAACGACGGCACAGCTGCCGCAGAGGTTCTGACCACGGCCATGAACCAGTACGGCGTAAGCCTTGCCGATCCAATGAAAGCCAGTCAGGAGATGGCCAGGATGATGAACGTCATGGCAGCCGCGGGTCAGGAAGGATCAGCAGAGCTTCCGGCAATCAAGGCCGCCCTGGAACAGAGTGGTATGGCTGCCAAGGCTGCCAACGTTTCCTTTGAGGAGACGAATGCCGCCATACAAGTCCTTGACAAGGCTGGCAAGAAAGGCTCGGAAGGCGGAGTGGCTCTCCGGAACACGCTGGCCATTCTTGGTCAAGGCCGTTTCCTGCCAAAGGAGACACAGGAGGCTTTGAAGGCTGCCGGTATAGACATTCTCAAGTTGGGGGATAACAGTCTCTCCCTCAAGTCACGTCTGGAAATGCTCAAGCCTGTATTGAATGACAGCGCCCTGTTCAGTAAACTCTTTGGAATGGAGAACGCCAACGCTGCCCGTGCCCTTGTGCAGGGTACCGGCGAGTTGGGAAGGCTCACCGCAGCCGTAACCGGAACTAAGAGTGCGGAGGAACAGGCTGCCATCGTCATGAGTAGCTATGAGGAACGTCAGAAGCGTATCAATCAGCGGATAGAAGATGCGAAAATTGCAATCTTTCAGATGAGTGGTGACACCACTCTGTGGATAAGTGCCCTTACCCAGTTACTCGTACCTTTCGCCCAACTGATGCCATTGCTGCAGGTCTGCGGCCAATTGATGTCCGGAATCGGTGCCATGAAATGGGGAGCCATGTGGACGGGTATCGTGGGAGCTTTGAGAAACGCAGTGCTGTCCATGACCTTGATGACATCTGCCACCGCACTGAACAATGGCATATCTCTGGGATTCATTGGCAATATGGGGAGAGCAGCTCTTCAATTGGTGAGGTTCGCCACCGTGGGTGTAATGCAGGCAGTAAAAGGGCTCGGCTTTCTGGCTCTGTCCTTAGTGACCGGCGGAACAGCATCTGCATCATTCTCGGGAATTGCTTCCGCAGCTTTCGGAGCATTCAAGTTGAGTGCCGTATCTGCATGTCGTGCCATAGGTATCGCCATCATGAACATCCCCATCATCGGATGGGTGGCAGCGGCCATTGCGGCATTGGCTGCATTGGGAATATACTTCTGGAATACTTCCGCCACATTCAGGGCTGTGCTGAAAGGCTTATGGGCAGCCTTTAAGACCTTCTTCACCGCCATCGGCCAGCAGGCCCTGGCAACTTTCTCTGCATTGGGCGAGCTCATCAAGGCTACATTTAAACTGGATGGTGACGGAATTACCAAAGCTTTAGGTAGACTGAAGAATACTTTTTCTGATTTTGGCAAGCAGATAGGACAGGCATTCAATAACGCTTACAATGAAGAGATTTCCAGCAATGCAAGAACTGTACAAAAGAAATCAAAAAACGCAAATGCGGCAAAGAACTCAAATACACCCACAAGTGGATTGCCGGCGATACCCGCTATCGCGGGAGGAGCTATTAATCCAACCGGAAATACACTTTCAAAGGCCAAAGAGACATCCAACTCGAGTAGTAGTGGGGCAGTCAGGAATATAACTGTCAATATCGATAAACTCGTGGAGCGTCTGGAGGTTCATACCACAACCCTCAGCGAGGGGACGGAAAAAGTGAAGGAAGCCATTGAGCAGGCTCTTCTGTCAGCAATCAACGATACTAATTTAGCTGTGTGATGTTACCTATCAGTTTCAAATTTGTAGCAGCAGGTACTGCCATACAGGCCAAGGGCCCACTTTACAAGTTCCATCCGGCAAGGACCGGACAGGCACCAGACTGGAGTAACCGAGGAAGCCGTATCTCACCTAATGACGTGGCGACCCCAATCACGGATAAGAGTTACTGGGAAGGAAGATACGCCTTGTGTGAGCTGACATTCGAGAAGGAAGATGGAGAACGTCTTGTCATGAATGATGCAATTGTAGCCATCAGCCAGCAAAAGGAGATTGTCATGACGGCATTAGTCGGGATGGATGGTACAGTCAAGGAATATATCAATCAAGGCGACTATCAGGTCAACATACTTGTCGGCATTCTTGCCACAGAAAATGGAACCATAACCGACCGATATCCGGAAGATGGGATCAGGCAATTGCATGTCTTTATGGAAGAAAAGCATGCCATCAAGGTCTACAGCACTTTCTTCGACCTCTTCAACATCGACAGGATTGTCATTAAAGGCTTTGACGTGGCTCAGGCCACTGAAAGCAACTATCAGCAAATCAGTCTGTCCGCAGTGTCAGACAGTGACTATAATATTTTCAGCAGCGAGTATTAATGTATATCCTTACGGCAGATATTGAAATTGCAGGAGACCGACACTGGAGGTTCAACTGGGTATCCGAGGTGGAGATAAGCCGGGATACAGGTAAGTTGACCGACGAGTGCCGGATCACCCTTCCCAAGAAAATCAAATGGGACGGTCAGGCGGCGATACCTGTACATCGTGGCGACCGGGTCAGGGTATCGTTGGGCTATGATGGAAACAACGAGCTTGCATTTGTCGGATACGTCCGTGACGTGTCATGTAAGACTCCGGTAGTCATTAGTTGCGAGGATGAGATGTTCGTGCTGAAGCAGACTCCGGCCAAGAAAAAATCATATAGGAGTGTAGATCTTGGTACCTTACTGAAAGATCAGGGACTTCCCTATGAAATAAAAGTCATGGGAGAGCAGCGGCTTGGAGCCTATCGAGTGACAGCCGACACCGTGGCCTCATTATTGGGAAAGCTGCAGGAGCAAGGCGTCCGATCATTCTTCAAATATGAGGGTGGCAGGACTGTTCTCTACTGCGGTGTCCTTTTTGAGCGGGAGGCTCAGATTTCCCAGGTCTTTTCCACGGGTGTCAACATCATCAGTGACCAGGCACTGGAGCAGCAACAGGCGCAGAACATGAGAATCAAAGTGAAGGCTGTGTCGCTGATGCCTGATAATAAGAAAATCAGGGTGGAAGTGGGAGATGCAGATGGAGAACTGCGCACGCTTCATACCTATAATAAAACGGAATCAGAGCTAAAGGCTTGGGCTGAGCAGGAACTGGCCCGTTTGAAACGGGATGGTCTCAAAGGAAACATTACAACTTTCGGTTATAAGCTGGTGGACAAACTGGATTGCATCGGAATCAAGTTGGATGGTATCCGCAAAGGTGTTTATATGGTTGACAGGAATGTCATCAAATATGGTGCCGGTGGATACCGTCAGGAAATCACCTTAGGAAGGAGGGTTGCGGAATGAATATTGCGGATATGATAAGGCATCTTGCTTCCGGTAGCGGAGGAACCTCCCTCGGCATAACGGTCGGAGAGGTGACTGCCATCGACAGAGAGGCCAGAACCGTAGACGTCGCACCATTGGATGAAGGTGCACCATTGCTTGGAATGAACCTGCAGGCCAACCAGGGAAGCTCATTGGGATGTGTGCAGATTCCAAGAATGGGCAGCTATGTCATCGTCGGGTTTACAGACAATGGATCATCGGGAATTGTCTTGCTCTGTGATGACGTCGAGGAAGTGCGGGTAACTGTCTCCGGTATAGACAACAGCCTGCTGGTTAATGACGATGGTATAATCCTAAATGGTGGAAATCTGGGAGGGCTTGTCAAAGTGGAAGAGCTTACACGCAGGTTTAACCTCATCGAAAGGGACATCAATAGATTGAAAGAGCTTATGATGTCTTGGTCTCCTATTCCACAGGATGGTGGGGCCTCGCTCAAGGCGTTGGCGTCTTCATGGAGTGCAGCTCCGCTCATTGAAAGCACGAGGAACGACTATGAAAATGAAAGGGTAAGGCAATGATTGGGATTTTACTTGATAGCGTAACTGGTGATATTCTGGTTGGACATGGGGGAATGGTCATAGGTGACACGGATGAGCAGATTGTCGAGACGGTGCTGGCATCCAACCGTGGTGAGTGGAAAGAATGGCCATTGCTTGGAGGAGAGGCAAGGAGGATGCTCGGCGGGTCAGGCGATGTCTTTTGGCCCATTGAGGTTAAGAGGATGCTCAGGTTCTGTGGAATCATGGTCAACAAGGTTACAACTGATGGGGATACAATAAGTATTGAATAATGCAGCAAGTACAAGACAGACAAAGTTTGCTTGATATTGCCCTGCAGACGGCGGGCAGCGTGGAAGCAGGGATGGACCTTGCGGTCAGGAACGGTATATCCGTGTCGGATGATTTGTCTGATGGTCTTGAACTGTCAACGGCACCTATCATTGACACGAAGGTAAAACAACAATATGACATGCAAGGCATTAGGCCTGCCACAGCAACATCTCTGGATGAGTTGGCTGGCTATTCGCCTTCCGGTATCGGGGAGATGTGCGTGGGTGTTGATTTTGAGGTCAGTATATAGATAAGGCAATGAGAACTATAACGGAAATTAAGGATGGCATGATGGATGACTTCATGCGAAACGAGGATCTTGCAGCCATTTACGGCTTTGAGATTGGTAAGGCCTTCTATGATGTGTTCAGCAAGGTGAGCCTTGAGAGCCTTTTATTGTATATCGTTGCCGTAGCGATGTGGACTCATGAGGCTTTGTTTGAGAGTTTCAGAAATGAGGTAGAAGTTAAAATCTCCAATATGAAGCCACATACAGCTAAATGGTATCGGAATATGATGTTGGGCTTTATGCGGGATAAGACGCTTGCTCCTGACTCAGATACTTATGACACAACAGGAATGTCAGAGGAAGAAATCAATACCGCCAAAGTAGTTAAGTATGCAGCAGCATCAGAGTCTCCGGCATCGAACCTGCTAATTATAAAGGTGGCTGGTGGCACAGAAAACGCTCGGATACCACTTGAAAATGACTTAGAACCCCAACTGACAGCCTACATCAATGAAATTAAGGATGTCGGGGTAAGGTTTAAACTCATCAATGCTATGCCTGACAAGTTCGACTGCGACATTGATGTCTACTATAGTGCCATGAAGAGTCCGGCATCGTTGAGACAGGACTGCCTGGAGGCCGTCCGGAACTATGTGCAGAATTTGCCATTTGATGGAGTCTATTCAAACATGGCCCTCATCGACAAGATCCAGGAACTGGATGGTGTCAAGGTCGTGGAGATGAAATCCTCCTGTGCGCGTATTGCTACGACTGGGAGTGCCATTGCCATCAACGCAAGGTATATTCCTTATTCAGGATACTTCACTCCTGGAGAAATTAATATCAATATGATAGCAGATTAGACAATGGCAACAAAGGTTGATTTTCGTAAGTTAGCGTTATTGCTTCTTCCCACGGCTCTCCGGAAGAAGGGTATCATTGCTCTTACAAGCTCGCTGATACAAGGTGTCCGAGTCTTGCAATCAGACTATCAAGTATTCTGTGAACAGACAGAATCTACATTGAAGTATAATGGGCAGGTCTGTTACCTCAGGGGACTTTTGAACGACACGTTCGATTCTGATGACAGAAGAATTTCGGTGAGTGATGCTGCCGAGCATGACCCATTGCTCATTTATACAAGAAAATTTGGAAAGCAGTGTATATTGGCTCACCAAGGGAATGGCAATGCTGTCATTCTTAACTTACGTGGATATCAGGGGTTGTCGGAATATTCGTTTCTTGTCAATGTTCCCTGGGACCTGATGATATATGCAGATAGGCTGACGGCTATGGTAAATAGCTACAAGTTGGCTGGTATGAAATGGAAAATTAATTATCAATAGATAGATGATGAAACAGACTTTAGGCAATTACCTGACGCAATTGAACAAGGACTTTCCCCTTGATTGCAGTACGCTTGACTATCTGCAGAACAATATTATTATGATGCAGATGCTTGGCCTTGTCTCCGGCGACAAAATCATACTCTCCGGATGCGAGCTCAGCGAAGACAAGTCCACCCGGTCGGAAGGATACGTGTTTCTCAGAACCAATGCTCAGGATAGTGGAGAGGTTATCTACTTTGAGGGTGGTGTTGGGGCTACATTGATACATGTGAAAGAGACCTCGATACCGGTTACTGTACAGGATTTCCAATACACTACGGCCTATACCGAAAGGACCTTGGTCCCTGGAGCGGGCACTGAACAATACTCATGGGAGGACTTCGAGCAACTGGTTTCTACGCAGGAGCTGAACGCCGCATTGTTGGCCCTACAGAAGAAAGAAGCTGCCGACATCGTAGAGGTGGCCCCTCCGCCCTATGGTACGGTACACATGTTTGCCGGTAGTATCATTCCGGACAACTATCATGTATGCGATGGTACGAAACTGAAAATAGCGGACTACCCCAAACTTTATGCATCGATAGGCAAGCAATTCAATAATGGAAAAGCTCCCAACGGCACTACATATATGACAGAGGAAGGCTATTTCCGTCTCCCTGATCTCAGATCTAAGTTCATTGTCGGCAAGAATGATGAGGACGCGGATTATAATGCCATCGGTGCCGTGGGTGGCGAAAAGGATCATGTCCTGACAATAGATGAAATACCCAGCCACTCGCATAACTTCAATGATTATTATTATCGCGAGCAGGATGCCTCTACATCAACAAACTATATCCCGGTTGACAAAGGTGTGGGCAGTAATGGCGGGACGGATGATGACAATACCAAGATGTATTTCCAGCAGCACGCTACCGACACTACCGGTGGTGGCTTAGCCCATGAAAACAGGCCTCCATTCTATGTACTGACTTACATCATCAGAATCTCATAAACGATATTAGAACAATATTTAAAGCAATTATAATGGCAATTACAAGTATTTCACAACTGAAGAAGTGGTTTGCCAACGGGCAGCATCCCACGGGTGACCGGTTCGCGGCAATATTCGATTCGTTCTTCCACAAATCAGAGGCCTATTCCAAAGAGGAACTGAATGCAATGCTATCGGCCATTCCCAAGTTTGACTATCAAGTGGTCGAGACGCTTCCCACGACCAATATCAGTTCAACAACCGTATACATCGTTCCTGGCACGACTGACCCAACAGTCTTCACGGAACACATCTACAAGAATGGATCATGGTATAATATCGGGGCACAGAAAATCTCATTGGCTGAGTATGCAAAAAAAGCAGATGTGCCATCTGTCATAGACAATCTGACCACAGATGATTCGGCTAATGCGCTGAGTGCCAAGCAGGGAAAAGCTCTGTTTGAAATGGCAACGGAGTATGATGTGTCTGCCCATAATGACGGCAAGGCGTACACCTTGGTCGGAACGGCCCAGGCGGCAAGGCTGTTCGTCAAGTACCCCCCATCGGTTGATGGTGACATTATAGTTTCACTGGGAGGCAATGTCGCAACGGTTTCTTTGAGTGCAACGCACAACACTCCGGCCCTTGTTGCAGCGGCCATAGCCGCGGAGGCATATTCCGGCTATTCGGTGTCCTATGCTTCCGGCAACGATTATGTGGATATCGTGGCAGATTCGGTAGGGGCCAAAGTGGCTCCCGGTATTGACCTGGGCACAACAGGTGCCGTTGTAACCATTGAGGAGACAACCGCAGGCGCGGACAGTGCTGTCGCTGCTGTCCCTGCCGGGTTCCAGAGGGGAGGGCTGACGATTGCTTTTATAGATGCCCTTAGCGGACAGCATGTAAGGTATTCTTGCAATGGCGAGTGGTCAAGTAATATCGAATACTGGGAAAATGTACCTAACAAGGTAAAATACCTTGGAACGCTATTAAACATTATCAATAGTGAAATTGGTATAAGCAGTATAAACCTGTTAAATCCCAATACCTGCCAAATCGATAAGTATTTAGGGACTACTGGTAAAGTAAACAGCATTGGAGTCAATTCGTCAAAAAAAGCGTGGTTCATATCCGATTATATACAAGTTAACGGAATGAATATAACAACGTCCGGGAATACCAGCCATAGCGGTGTTACTTGCTCATTTGCTGTGTATGACAAGGACTTGAATTTGCTTCGCGCAATAACAACAGACACATATATTTACCAGAATGGTGACGCGTTTGTACGTACTACAGGCAAATATCCCGATACGATTATGGTAAATTACGGGGACTCCTTGTCTCCATTTGTATCTTACCAGACTATCGGAGAAATACTCCAAAAAGTGCAGGGCAAGACGAATGATGTCTATACGGAAGTTTTTGAACACACGTCTAACCTGATAGACATAAACTTGCTCGACAACGGTTACATTGACAGTGCCGTGCACAATGGTGGAGGAAAGCCGAATTACTGTATTTCAGATTTCATACCGGTGCGCAAAAGCAAAAACATCGTTCACGGGAAAGGCGAAAGTGCTTACGAGATGAATGCGCCGTTTAATGATTTTGCGGTTTACAATTCGAGCAAAGAATTTTTAAGAGTAGAAAAGGGTACGACATATTCTTATCAAGAGGGCGATGCCTTCGTGAGAATTGCATATCAGCACATCAACTGGAGGGATGCTCTTAATGCTGACTTTAAGCCGTCTGCCAATTATGGCAATAATTACCTCGGGATTTCGGGTGTATATGCTTCGGCGATAGACTTTTTGATTAATATGGTTGCGCGGAATAAAGAAAATATATCCAACGCAGCATTAAAATACGATGGTGATATTGTTCCCATTAAGAATGATATTCAAAAGATAAAAGAGGGATTATTCATTGAGAGCAAGAATTTAATCAATCCCGATGAAATTGTGCCTGGGTATATGATTGAAAATGGCGTGGCAATACAAACATCCAACAACAATTACTGCATCACAGGATTTATCCGTGTGAAAGGTAAAAATATCATCCACGGGAACGGCAACAGTGCAACAAGCATCGCGAACCAATTCTATGACATCGCTGTGTATGATTCGGGCAAAAAAAGACTCCGTAATGAAAAGGGTACGGCATACGTTTATCAAGAGGGCGATGCCTTCGTGCGCTTTGCTTATAATTATATAGGATGGAAAGATGCACTGGGTAAGGACTTCAAGCCGTCTGCCAATTATGGAACACAATATGAACCATATATTGAATATGGCAAATTAGTTCCTCAAAACATGGAGACTACGACTAATCTTGTTACTTGCAAGGTTGCAAAATACGTGACAGGATCGGATTTCGGCGGTTACAATGCTCCGTCGGATTTGGTCGTTAGCGATGAAAGAATTACATTTTCTTCGCCTGACAAGAATAAAACAAGGGGTATTTCCTGTGGCAATTTTAGTCCAGAAGGCTCCAATTTGGTAAATGTAAAATTTAAGCTGATTAAGAGTGAGGCGGAAGGAGGCAATAAAGTTCCTCTGACTTTGTATCTGTACGGCGACGGACATTTCATAACGAGTAAAACTTTTAATGAAGGAGAATGCCTTTTTCAGTTTGATGCGGCTTCATATACCGTCTATCAAGGGTACACCTCGTTCAGCATTGTTTTAGCCGTAAGCAGCAGCAATCCCTATTATCCGGCAAGTGTAATCATTGACAATTTGGTTATAGATGACGCCGTTACAGACATAGATGGAAAATCGTTGAACGAAGTCCTTGCAAGTATTGATACGACAGCGGCAACAAACAAGAAAAAAGTAGAAGAATTGGAGAAAACTGTTTTGGATGTTAAATCCAATTACTTGGTTGCGCCTAACGGGAAGAAATATTCGCTTGCAATAAACAAGAACGGACAGTTGGTTGGAATACCTGTTATCCCGAATAATATCCTGTTTCTGGGAAACTCTCTTATGTTTGGCCACGGCACGTATGGAATGGACGCAACAGCACCGGAAAACGATTATTACCATAGGATAACCTCAAAGCTCCAGGAACTTTTAGGGTCAGAGCAGCTTCATGCAGACAGACTCTACTCGTCGCCGTTTGAGCATTCAGTAAGTGACCAAGACCTTGAAAATTATTTCAATAAATTGCGCCCTCTTTTAACTGATGACGTTCAATGGGTGAATATTCAAGTCGGTGACAATATCAATACCGACGACAAATTTAAAATATTTAAGGGCAAGAGCGGTGAAATGCTGGCTTCTACCGTGAGGAGTCTGGCACCAAACGCGCGCGTGAGCTGGACATTTGCGTGGTATTATAATCAAGAACGATACGATGCGGTAAAAGCCATTTGCGACAAATACGGCATAACACTCGTCGACATCAGGGATTTGGCCGACAAAAACGGAAACAAATCCCACGTCGGAAACGTTTATATGTCAACGCCGGGAACCAGGAGTTTTGATTATGAAAGCTATAAAGACAATACCCAAACAAAGACTTTGCTAATTAGCTTTAAGGTTGGTAACACGCTATACACCTCAGACCCGCTCCATTACGAAAGTTACGAAGATAACGTAGCAGAAAAGAAACTCAGCGTCACATCTACATACGAGATGACAAAATCCACAGGCGCAAGCACACACCCGTCGGATGCCGGATTTGAGGATATAGCTGAAAGGCTGTTGAGCAGAATGGGAATAGCAGATGGCCTGTAACATATATGCTGCCTGATATAGAATGAGCATAAATGTCAATTGAAGCGGGGAAACAAAAAGCCCCCAGACTGTTAATAGTCATCTCACCTACATACTAACAACGCACACAGCGCATGACTGGGGGCCAATGTCCTCTGTCACGCTGTGTGCGTTTTATGATTAAGCGTATAATAGATTGATTTACCATTGAAAAATACATCCGTAATATTTAAGTTGAATGTGTAATTCTTAGTAGTTCTATTATATTTAAACGGCATACAAAATACATTTGAATGTCGTTTATATAGCATTATAGTCCACGAAAAAAGGAGTTTTCTGTATATCTCGTTTTGAAAAATTGTATTTTTCGTTTTTGCGATTATAGCAAGAAGGAAATTTCATTCCGTATCAGAACTTTTTCTTGCGAGGATTCGGACAACTGATAGCCCAACAAATTTTCAAGCCGGGAAAGAATGGCATATGCCAGTTGCGGTTCTTGCTCTGCTTTTATGTTGGCATTATTGAGTGTGTTGAAAAGGAAGTGCGGATTTATCTGGCTTTTCAGTTGTTGCAATTCTGCTTCTGCCGTCGTCTTTTCCAATTCCGATACTCGACGGCTGTTTTCCGCCCAGCAGCGAAACAGTGGTACTACTGAAGTAGAGGCTATCGTCAATCCCAACAATAACATATTTCCCGCGATATTGAAACAAAGAGAGGTCAGCCTGTAACTTTTGGGAACATCGTACAGGGTGTTTTGCACCAGTATGATAAAAAGCATCAACAGAAATACGCACAAGCCGATGGAAGCGAAATATCCTGACAGCTTATTGCGCAACAGGAAACGAGGAACCAGCAGGCGGGCGTTGATATATACGGCGCAGGTGAAGACAATGAAATATGCCATCCATTCGTAGAACCTTGCATTCGTGAGCCGTCCGTGTACACTGCCAGTGTTATAGACCATTTCCATTGTCAAGACAACTATAATGCAAAGTAAAAGCAGGTCTCCCATTCTATGGAATCCTCCTGTTTGGATTTGTGTTCCAATCTTTTTATTTATCTCTTTCAATAATGCCATTCGATTCTTTATGTTTGTTAATTCCCAAAAACTTTATCGGAAAATTTCTTGGAAAGCTTAGGAACTTTTCTAACTCGTTTTGTGTGGGGCGTTTTCTGGTCTTCTTGAGATGGTAAAAATGCACTTATCCATTTGGGGAGGATTCCTATTGTTTGTACAGGTACAGACAAGCGTGCCAGCGCATATTTCAATCTCAATTTCCATTCGTTCTTTTCCCGAAGAATTGAATAGATGTTCTTTTACAAACGATAGTAACGTCAATGGAGGAATGAAACAAATACCAGTCCTCATTTGGCAAGAGAGTGTGAAATCGGTGAGAGCACCGCACTTCTTTTCCAAATTCAGGTAGTCTTTAAGGATTTTGATTTCGGAATTGAGTGGTACAATCGGATTACTGCAATCGTATAGGCGATAGCGTACAATCCGGCTCAGTGTCAATAATAGCGGAGATACTTCCAGAGGTTCGGTCAGGCATAGTGCAGCTGCTTTTTTCAATTTAGCTAAAAGAAATTCCGATCCGATTTTGTTTCTCAAATTTTCCAACTCAACGGTTAGCCTGCGAGTTTCGATTTGTTCCTCCATCTCAGTCATTTGAATCCAATGTTTGTAAAAGACGATTACGGTAATACTCGTCACCGACAATGTCAGTACCGAGAAATCGGAGAAGAAATCGACTGCTTTATTGCGTCCGTCAGAAAAAAAGAATATAGACCGAAAGGTATTTGATACTTAAAATGAATGTAATACTCCAAGCCGACATTCGCTATCTCGAATGTGAATATTGCAGCGAGCAAAACAGCTGCATATTGCACATATCTTTCTTGTTGTAGCAATTTAGGAATGAAGATGTATATATTCAGATATATCAACAACAGATAAGCTACTATATACGCAAATATAATTCCACAAACATCTCCGCCTCGAATCTGTTCTCCATAGGTAATAAAAATATGGTTTGCGGAGATAATGCCGATGGAGATGATAAGCAGGAAATGGCGAGTCCATCTGTATTTCTTCTCCATTAGAAAATCATATAATACGCTTTGTTTCTTTCTCTCTTGCATATATATACTATTACTTTTTTGCCAAGTCTTCCATTATTTCAAAACACAATGCGTCTACATTTTTCGCATGAGGATGCAGAAAAGAAACATTGGAAAGAATAATGACTCCACTCTTTTCATTCATATCGAATACCATAGAGGAAGAAAAACCGCCCGTACCACCATTGTGCCAATATAAATCGTTTCCGTTATCTGCCTTTACGATATGCCATCCAAGTGCTACGCTAAGTTTATCGTTTACTTTGAAAGTCGGTTTTCTTGTCATTGCAAGTTCTTTGTTGTCCATATCAAATTGAGCCTCTAAAAAACATGCCATATCGTTTGCAGAAGAAAGGATACCACCGGCTCCTAAAAACACATCCGAATCCCATATCCAATTGCCGATAGGAACACCTGTGCGGCTTATTCCTTTGACAAGACCGGTTTCTACCAATCTTGCATCTGTATATGAATTATTCATTTTGTACTTTTTGAAGATTTTATTGGAAACGAGTTCCGTGAAACTGCATTTTTCCATTTGACATAACGTATATCCCAACAAACCTGTTCCCAAATTTGAATACAGATATTCTTTCCTATCGAAAGAACAACATAATTGCAACTGATTTCTGAGGTAATACTCTAATTCAGAGTCGCTGTATTTCTGAAAAGGATTTTCCCGCTCTGCTTTTGTACTGTCTGCCAGAAACTCTGAAAGTTGCAAATTGGAGGGATTTTCTCCCAATCCGGATGTATGATTTGACAGGCTTTCAAAAGTTATCCGCACATCATCCTTGAACGTATAAGGGTAAAATTCGTTTATGTCGTCTGTCTGTTTAATCTTCCTTTCAAGTATTGCATCGGCGAGTAATGTCGCAGTAAAGACTTTTGAAATTGAGCCGATCTCAAAAACCTTATCTTTGTTCTCAATATTTCTAATCGTGTCATTCTGCTTTATCATTCCATAAAAACGGGATATCCCATTTTTTATGAGTACGATGGACAGTTGAGTTTCATTAGACAAGTCCTTTGTCTTTTCAAATATTTTCTGTGTCAGATTTTCCTCTAAATCTGTCAGGTTATTTACGACATTCTGTGAAAAAGTTATTCCACGTCCAAACAGATTTATCAAAAGGAACAGTGCGAATTTTATTTTCATATAATCTTATGATGTATTGAACGTTATGCCTGAGCATTTATTATAATCCGTATCGTATGCCTATTGAAAAATAGGGGGATACACCGAAATGAGGGTAGTCGTCTTTGCTGCTAAAGAAAGCCTTCAATGTCCGTGAACGAAAATAAGCTTCTCTTGATGCGACAATTCCTCCGACAATAGGGATAGAAACATATTTCCCAATTCTGAACTCTGGTTGAATGCCTATATAACCATACTGCATCACGAAATACTTCTTACTGCCGTCTTTCTCTACTGCAGCCATAAGCCCTTTGGATTCCGCATGTATTCCCAGATAGAATCTCTTACTAAATCGTGTACTGATTTCAGCTTCGAATGTATTATACATGGATAATTTGAATTTGTATTTTCCCTCTATTTTCCAATCCAGATATAAGGACGGAAAAATCATTGGATACCCCAGCGCATTATTCAACACGATACCGGCTCCCCAATCCAAATTCTTGTTTGCGTGTCTGATAAATAATACACCTCCCTGACCGAGAAACGAGCTGCCCGATATTTTGTTCAGATCGGATGTGTACATTCCAGCTCCTAAAATACCGAGTATAGACCATTTCTCATTAAGTGGTCGCAGATGCATAACTCCCATTTGAGCATTCATAAGTTCTTTCTCTGTAAAATCCGATGGCATTTCTTTATTTTTCATGGAAGCGTATGTACCACCCAAAGCAACAATCCAAGCCGTCAGTCTCCCGTTTTCATTCTTTCTTACATATAAAGGAAGTCTCGCTGAGCCTTCAAAGGTCTGCAAGTTTCCTTTACCACCAATTTTATTACCATTCTCATCTTTATATACAGACGGAGCAATATATTCTGACTTTAATTGAATCTGGGCAAACACATTCGCTCCTCCCAAAAAGAGGAATAGCATAAAAATATATACTCTGAGCATTTTTTGTTCCATAATAGTATTATTTTAACACAAAGATATCGTATAAAACAATCAGGTTTCAAGAAAATAGACAAATTATAGGTTTTCAACATACAAAATAGGGTGTTTGAATATACTAACATTCTTCTTCATACTTAGTTCCACCATCCGTGTTTGCTATGATGCACAATTAGTGGAGAAAAAAGTATTTTCTTCTCAATGAGTTTGCTAATTATCCATTTTCGGAAGAGCTTTGCTTGTGGAGAAGGAAAGCGAAACGACAGCATCGTTATCATTTCAAGGTTGTATAAATCCACTGCACCGCCCTTAAACGATAGCGTTTGCATCACCTCATCTTCTCTGAGCAAGCCCTCTTTGAGGATAGACTTGATGTGGCTGCTTACCTTACCGGAGAATACACCGAACAAGGTGGCTATTTCGCAAGCCGACATCCAAACGGGAGTTGTCGGGATATGTACTTTTCCGTTCTCTCCAATGGTTATGATTTCTCTTTTCATAGTAATTCAATATTCATTGTTTTTTCTTCTTTCGATTAACCTATCCATATCCTCTGCAATCTTCTTCTCGGAAATCTTCGCATAGATCTGCGTGCTGGTGATGGAGGCGTGCCCCATCATCTTTGCGATACTCTCCGTACAAATCCCCTCGGAAATCAAAAACGAGCCGAAGCTGTGTCGGGCTTGATGGTAGGAGAGGTTCTCCTTTCGCCCGATGATAACACCCAGTTCGTGTACCTCGAACCACATAGAGTCTCTGCTCGGCAGAGGAAAGACCGGCTGCGTATCATCGGTCGTATTGTACAAATCAAGTATCTGCTCGGCTATCGGATGCAGAGGAATGAAGGACTCTACTTTCGTCTTCTTGCGGTTGATGCGAATGTATCTTCTATCGTCGGTAGTCCGCCCGATATGGTGCGGATACAGCAGTTGGGTATCGACATAGGCGAGTCCCGTAAAACAGGAGAAGATAAAAGTCCGTCGAGCCAATTCCTTCAAAGGGGCATTGACGGGCAGTTTCAGTTCCAGCAGTTGTTTGAGTTCCGCCCTGCTGATGTGCATCCGCTTGGAGGGTGGTTTCTTCTCATACTCCAGTTCTTCCAAAGGATTGGCACGGATGATCTCATGGTCTACGGCAAGATACATCAGTCTGTTCAGCCAACAAAGGCAATGGTTGGTCTGCAATGCCCCGAAGTTCTTATATCGCTTCAGGTAGACCTTGTATTCCCGTCCGAATTCTTCGGTGATATCCGAAAAGGCAATATCCGTCTTACCTTTCGAGTCCAAGAACTCACGGATATAGCTCTGGTAATACTGTGAGCTTCTGTAAGCCGAAGTGGAGTCGATTTCCTTGGAGCGGACGGCAAGGCGTTCCCGTTCCCTTTCTCCCATTTTGAGCAGATGGGTAGGAATGACCGCATGACCTGCAATTTTGTTTTTCAATAGTTCGGCACTGACCACACCCTGCTCTTTGAGCATTTCATCATAGAGCTGCTCCGCATGCTTGCGGAACTCTTTCAGGCGATTGTTCGTCCGCACCTCTACGGTCTCCGCCTTTTTGGCATTCCACTGTTTGGGATTGCAGGAGATGCCGGTGGTTATCGTCGTACTTTTCCCGTCAATGGAGATTCGGCAGAGTACGGCGGTCGTGCCGTCTGCGCGGACTTTGCTTCGGTTGATGTATAACAATAAAGAAAATGTGCTACGCATAATTCGTTTGTTATCTATGGGGTGTTTATAATATGAGTTTCAAATCCTTTGTCGCTTCGATGTATTTGTCCATATCCTCGAAAAGCTTCTTGGGCGTAACCTTCGCATACACCTGAGTAGTTTGCAGGTTGGAATGCCCCAGCATCTTGCAGATGGTCTCGATAGGAACGCCGGCTTCCAAGGTAATCAGCGATGCAAACGAGTGCCTGCCGGCATGGTAGGTCAGGTCTTCCTTGATGTCGGCAAGGACAGCCAGACATTTCATGAGGCGGCGCATATTGGGATAGTGCAACATCGGGAAGAGAGTCTGACGGTCGTCATCCCTGTATTTCTCTATCAAGGCAAGGGCTTCGGGCAGCAGCTTGACACAGGCACGAAGCTCGTTTTTCTTGCGGCGGTATTTAAGCCACAGCCCGCCATCGTCATCCGTGAACAGATTGTCACGTGTAACGGAAACGGCATCGGCGTAGGCTGTTCCCGTATAGCAGGCAAAGAGAAAGAGATCTCTTGCCAAGATATGGGAGGCGCGATGTTCGGGGATTACCAAGTCACGGATTTTCTCGAAGGATTCTCGGCTTAGGGCTTTCGGCGTTTTTTCCTTTGGTTGGGGAAGACTGAAATGGGCGAAGAAGCATCTGTCGGCATGTCCCTCCTTATAGGCTTTTCGGCATACTTTCTTGACGATAGCCAGATAGTGCCGGCAGGTATCTATGGCAAGTCCTTTCTCGTCCAAGATGAAACTCTGGTAATCGTGGATAAACTGCTCCGTCATCTGACCGAAAGCAACGTCTTTGGTGCGAAACTCCTTTTCGATGAACTCTGCCAAGGTTCTCCGGGTATAGATATAGGCAGGGTAGGTTCCTTTTGCCCGGTCTATCCCGATACGCTTTCTCAGTTCCTCACAGACGATGTCCGTCATTCCCAACAGGGTCATCTGTGTTTCGAGGCTTCCCTGAAACAGGTTCTTGACAGCTTCCGCATCGAATTCCGCGTTTCTTCCCACAAGCGTGTCGAATGCCGTGTGGATGGAGAGCATCAGCTTGTCCAGCTTCGCATTAGTCTCCACGGCTTCATGGCTCTTGCCTTTCAGACGGCTTTCACGAGGATTCCATAAATCGGGCGTACAGGAGATTTTGCAACCGAACTGCACCATCGAACGATTGACGGTGATACGTCCCATGATGGGGGCTTTGCCCGACTTGTCCAATCGGCTCTTTTTGAGGTAGAGCAACACCTTGAATTTCTCTATTTTCATATACTTTAATTCTATGGGCAAAATTACCCGTTGTTAAAGCGTTCTTTGACAAGCAAAACATTGAGGAATAGTGAGATAGAAACCTCTCTATAGAAATCTCTCCTTTTTTTCGTTACCTCACTTCATTGGGGAAACCGGTGGATAACGGTTTGGTAACCGAAAGGATTCAATATTCCGTGCCGGATTGCTTTTCTACCACACTCGCAGAATATAGAAAAACACCTAATTATCAATCTGTTACCGGTTTATTCTCTATATTCTTCCAAATCCTTAAATGGACGATATTTTCCACATGGCTCGCCACACATTTGCAACAATGTCATTGAGTAAAGGTGTTTCTATGGAATCAGTTTCTAAGATGCTGGGACATACCAACATTAAAACGACACAAATTTATGCCCGTATTACTAATAAGAAAATAGAACACGATATGGAACAGTTGGCTGGCAAGTTAGACAAGTTCAATGTTGCTATGGGCATCAACTCTAAATAATGTACAACCCTAAACCAAGAAGATTATGACAACAACAAAGAAAGAGCTTTCTTACTTCCGTTTGAAGTTGGAAGCGTATCTCGGAGAGCATTTTCCAGAGATAGTGAATGAAAATACGTTTATAACTGCTCGCGCAGACGAAGCATTGACAATCTACTGCGATGCTATAGCACAAGGCTTTTCTCATCCCGAGGCGGAGACGATGGCAAGCGAAGTATTATACCAAGATTTGCATTTTTCCAAGTATGACACGCTTGTGTCTGTCTTGGAGAATGAGTTCGAGAAAGAACTCCCTTCTCCTCTTCCTGAAAGACTAACACCAATGCTTCTGAAGAATAAGGCTGTGCAAAGCGTTTTCAATAAGTACGAACTGACAGACGACTTTGGTGCAAGTCCAGAGTATGAGAAACTCTACACCGAACTGACAGGGACAATCGTTCTGATCATCGAGGTCAATGGTCTGCCAACCGTCAATAGTGAGAACATGACTTGATGTAACATCATCGGGAGCTTTTGTAGTGTCAAGAGCCAAGATAAACGCTCCGCTCCACACACCAAGAGTTTGTACCAACACTTGTCTTTGTGTAGCCTGCGCATCTTGTTATTGCTCTTGAAACTATTAAAAGCTCCGATATGAATACAATCATCATGAATCAAGACGTTCACACACCTGCCTTCATCAAGGCAGACGCATCGAACAAAACCGATAATATCAAGCAGCAGCCGAATTCTCCTAAGCAAGTCCGCCGCTTCTCTTGGACACGCTTCATCGAACTCGCTATCTTGCTTTCCATCGTTATCGGTGCCATTTGGTTTATCTCAAAGATTGTAACGCCGCAAGTCGTAACTGTCGTCTCTGTCATTACTGGTTTTCTGATACTACGCTTTATAGTCAGGGTAATTCTAAAAGTGACAATTACGCTGCTGAGCATTCTCTTCTGGCTGGCAATTCTCTGTGCTATTCTGCTATGCGTGCTTTGAGAAGCACGCATAGCCGTTATTAAAACTTAAAAATTCATTATAGCTCAGTATTTCACATGTAATTATTATCTTTGTATTTCCTAAGTAGCCCTATTAGCTGCTAACTGCAATAGGTAAAACTACTTTGGTTAAATAAAATGATTAAAATTTTGAATAGACATCTTCGTTCTTTTTAGAACTGTTAGAACGAGGCTCTGTCTCAAAATCACCAAACAGTCCAGTGCTGCAACGGAAAGCCTGTGCATGTTCGTGCATATACACGTTTTCGCTTTGGTAAGTGGGAATTCGTAAGAGAATATTGTAGAAGTTTACCAAAAAGGTAAAGTCCTAGTCCATTATTGACCAGTAATGAGCGTTTTTTTATGGGTGGTTATCTCGCATATTGAGATAGCCACCTTTTCTATTTTCCACTACGAGCGTTGCACTTTTGCTTCTTTTCCTATGCTCCACGATATGCGATAACAAGGAGACGGATGCTGTTCCCTTTTTATCCGCAAAGGTAGTACGGGGCTTGTGGCTTTCAAAAGGTCTGCGCCTTTGGTTTGTCTGGAAAATCTCCACACCTACGGGTAGTATTTTCCGCCAAAACCTTGTGCAAGCCCGCCCCGCTACCTCTATTTTGCTACAAAAAGGAATCAGCATACTCCGATCTTTGGACGCATAAAAAAAATGTCGCTATGGATAAGCAAAAAGTAAATACAACATCTTCGATGAACAGAAAAGGATATAGCTCCTCCTCTCATTACCGCATTAACCCTACGGCTGAAAAAAGTGAGCAAGTGTTGGCAATTAAGTTTGTACAATGGGACGTACTCCCTTTGGAGAGCCTTTGTAATAGCAAAGTATATCTCCTACGTGTGAAACTCAATCGTGGCGAGTGTATGAGCCGTGAAGAAAAGAATTGGTTATGCGAAGCGGTAAACTCAAACACCTATTTCCGTACAGCCGTTCCCCTGCAAGGCTATCGCTTTGACTTCTTTGATGTACTGAAGAAATACCTTGTCAATCAGTACGGACAATGGACAGAGTATTACGCACCCGACAGAACAAGCCTAAGAGCCTACCTATATGGGCGCATCAATCAAATAGTAGAAATCCCAAAATACTAAGCAATATGAAAGGAACAGAACATTTCACACGGACAATAGCCGAGTATCTCAATCAGCGTGCTATGACAGACCCATTATTTGCCCCTAACTTGATGAAAGCGAACAAGAATATTGAGGAGTGCATCACCTACATTCTTAATGAAGTGCAGAAAAGCGGTTGCAACGGCTTTGATGATGATGAAATCTTCTCTATGGCTGTTCACTACTATGATGAGGACGATATAGAGGTGGGTAAGGCTATTTCTTGCCAAGTTGCCGTTAATCATATTGTAGAACTCACAGAGGAAGAAAAAGCCGAAGCAAGGTAGGAAGCCATTAAGCAATATCAGCGTGAGGAACTTGCCAAGTTACAGAGCCGTAACGCACGAGTGAAAAAGACTGAGAACGCGACAACCCAAGTACAACCATCACTATTTGATTTTTAAGCCTATGAAACCGAGAAACAAATTTGAGAAGGCGGTTTTGGAACAAAGCAAGCATCTTCGCTCGATAACCAAGACACAAAGTAAGTGGGCATTCCGTGAGTGCATAGACCACTTCGCCTACCGCTTGCCAAAAGGTCGTACCACTTGTATGGATTGTGGGCATAGTTGGGTAATGGACAAACATAGAGAAACTTACACTTGCCCTCATTGTAGGGCAAAGTTGCAGGTCAAAGAAACCTATGAACGCAAGTTGCAGCAGAAGCAGTATTTTACTATACTTACCACTTGCGGAGAGTTTCAAGTATTGCGTATGTTCCTACTTATTGTGGGTATGGAGAAAGGTTACAAAGCACAGACTTCTATAATTGAGATTGGGCAGTATTGGTGGAATATGCAGGGACGAAAAGCTGTGGTTGCCATACAGAGGGTATTGGGACACTATGTTGATACCTTTTCCTATTATAGTCCTATGGCGATACGCAACGATAATGAAGCCTATCAGCATATTGCCTACTCACCGATATATCCGAAGTTCAAGGTTACAGACATACTTCGCAGAAATGGTTTTAAGGATAATTTCTATGGCATCGTACCTACCCAGTTTATTCCTGCATTGCTTACAGACAGCCGTGTGGAAACATTACTAAAGGCAGGTCAAACAGACCATTTACGTTACTTTTTTGACAACAAGAGGGTTTTTGGGGAACTATGGCAGTCCTACAAGATAGCAGTCCGTAACGGCTATGAGATAGCAGACATTTCTCTTTGGAGTGATTATGTAGATACACTTAGAAGATTAGGTAAGGATATTCATAATCCAAAATATTTATGCCCAACAGACCTTAAAGCCGAACACGACCGCAGACACGAGGAACTTCTCAGAGTGCGTGAAAGGGAGGAGATAGAACAGAAGCAGCAGAAGGCTATGGAAGATGAAAAGCGTTTCAAGGAACTTAAATCCAAGTTTTTCGGTATCTGTTTCACGGACGGCACAATCCAAGTCCACGTATTGGAGAGCGTGCAGGAGCATTTGGACGAAGGTGTATCAATGCACCATTGCGTATTCTCTAATGCATACTACCTCAAGGAGGACTCCCTTATCCTTTCGGCTACCATTGAAGGCAAGCGAATAGAAACCATTGAAGTATCATTACGAACTTTGGAAGTGATACAAAGTCGTGGGGTATGCAACAAGAATACGGAATATCACGAGCAGATAGTAAACCTTGTCAATGCCAATCGAGGTCTTATAAGCCGAAGAATGAAAGCTACAGCATAAAGTATGAACCATTAAATTATCAGAGATATGAAGACAGAGATTGAGGACATCATCTATAACTATACGGACGAGATACCGCATATTCTCATTAGGGTTATCAACGCAATAACCCTATCCGACAACAAAGAGGAGTTAAGGACGGCTATCAACAAAATAGCCAAAGAAACAGAACTTGACAAGTTCTTTGCCTACGGATATGGTGCGCATCACTTTTGGCTCACACATCGCATATTATCTAATGGAGAGCCAAAGGAATATAGATTATTAAAGGTTGAATTTTAAGATTATGAAGAAGAAAGTTTACAGAGTTCGGACGCAATACATCTTCGATGGAGTGTTTGATGTGGTTGCGGAGAGCAAGGAAGACGCACGGCAGAAAGTCCTGCAAGATTGTGGGTTGGTGATGGGTGGTAGCATTCACAGCACTTTGCCCGATGATGCAATAAATTGGGCTTTTGACAGACATTCTAACAAACGAATAAGTAGAATAACGAAAGTGCAAAAATATCCTGCTGAATAATAGTAAAAGCCACGCAAATTTTAGGTTTGCGTGGCTTCTTTTCTTTATCTTTGAACGAGCAGGCGACTAAAGAAAAGAAGCAAAAGAAAGTTGCAGGAAAGCTCAATAACTTTTCTTTGGGAAATTCTCTAATCAAGTGAAATAATCCTTTGGTTTTGTACTATCAGATAAAATACCATTAAAGATTTCATCAGATGATATATCAAAAGTACTACTATTATATGGAGAATCTTGTTCATATATTAAATATATTTTTGCAAATAGGTATAAAAGCCTTCAATGAGTATACAAGCAAAAAGAGTAGAAACGGTATGCCCATTAGAATAAGAAATGATAATGCCCAAAGAGATATATCTATTTTTATAGTTTTCGTTACATTTAAAACGCATAAGAAATAAATTAAAACATATCATGTAATTATAGTTTATTTTCTTTTTTATTATCTCTGTAGAACTTTTTTAAATAAGGAAATAACCAGAGGTGCATATTCTAATCTTTTGGAGGACTAACAAATACCTTATATTTTGTCATGCTCCTTATAATTGTAAAACAGATTCTACAAAAGAAAACAAAGATATAGCCATTTTTTTATCTATTCCAAATTATTTTTGTATCTTTGTGGCAGAAATATCCCACAAACAGACAGCATGATTATGCAGAATAATGCACTGATAGATAAATTAGGATACGCAGATCTCCTACTTGATGTTTCAGAACTGCGTAATTCATATCCTGCATTTGCGGATATAGAAGCCTTGGGGGTGGACAAAGTGTATTTCTCTGGCAACAAACCAGCTGTATTTTTCCTAAATGTAGATAGCTTCGACAGGGATACTCTCTTACGTATTGAGAAAATACAAAACAATGCATGGAATTACAGGAGAGTGATTTTTCTTTTCGTTCAAAGTACAACAGAGATACGAGTATATAATTGCTATAAAAAACCTGTTTTCACTCGCAAGGATGATTCAGAGGATCATTTGTCCAAACAGATTGAGTCTTTGGAATTAGGATGCTGCACAGAAACAGAAACAAGAGAGTCCTTTGAGCGTTTTGCGAGTTTGTTTTCACGTATTGGCATAGACTGCGGTACAATCTGGACAAACCATGAACTTAAAAAGAAGATAAATCTTCAAGAACGATTGGATAACTTCTTAGTAAGCTCATTATCCCAAACGACAAACAAGCTTAAAGAAACGGGGCTGCACCAGGAAATTATACATGGCTTGCTGATACGGTCGCTCTTCATCCTTTTTCTGGAGGACAAGGGGGCGGCACGAGAGGCTGGCTTGTACGAAAGCATAAAACCGGAATGCCAAAGCTATTTTGATATTCTTCAAGATAAAGATGCCACATATTCATTGTTTGAAATGCTGCAGAAACATTTCAATGGAAATATAACACCATTATTCCCCGGTGAAAAAGATGTGGTTACTGCAGAAAATTTGAACGTAGTACGCAATTGCTTCATGGATGGTGATGTGTCAGACAATCCAAAGTTATTTAATAATTGGCGATTGTTTAATTTCGGTATCATTCAGGTCGAGTTGTTGAGTGAAGTTTATGAGCTTTTCTTAGGTCAGCAAAGACTTGAAAAAGGGCAATTTTATACTCCGCATGGATTAGTTGACCTGATTTTAGAAGAAAAGCTCCCTATTGACATTCCTAATCATCATGTCAGAATACTTGATCCTGCATGTGGCTCTGGCATTTTTTTGGTGGAAAGTTATCGCAGACTCATTTCGAGATGGAAACGCGAGCATAATACTACGAAAATATCTTTCTCAGAGCTAAATGAAATTTTGCTAAATAATATATTTGGCATAGAAATTGACGAAACTGCTATTAAGGTGACTGCTTTCAGCTTATATATAGCACTTATAGATGAACTGGATCCCAAAAATTTATGGACAAAAGATGATTACAAACTTCCTTATCTCATTTGGGAAAAAGGAAAGGAAGGAGGAAAAAACCTTTTGTGCATGGATACGATTGGCGATGTAAATGCCGATATGTTACCATCAATGGATCTAATCATCGGGAATCCTCCCTTTGGAACGAAAGGGGTTTTGGACTCTGTCAAAAACTATTGCATAAAGAAAGGATTTGCCGTAGAGAGTGTAATAGCTTTTATCCATAAATCGGTGGAGTTTTGCCCTCATGGAGAAATCGCATTGATTTTCAACACGAAACTTCTGACTAATACACAAGGAACATATTGTAAATTCAGAAAGTGGTTGTTGAACGAGAACTATGTAGAAAAACTATATAACTTATCAATTTTAAGAAAAGTTCCTGAGGACTTTGGCGGACGGTTATTTAATGGAGCAACGAGTCCTGTCAGCATCATATATTTCAAACATCAACAACCGAAAATAATTTCCCCTACAATAGCATATTGGGCACCAAAGAGTTATCAGAAGACAAGTGCCATAGATGGAATTGTTATAAATGAGAGCGATATAAAGTTTCTTCCGAGAACAGAATGCCAAAAAGCAAACACAAAGATCTGGAAAATTGCACAATGGGGTAATTATTCTTGTTTCAGGCTATTGAAGCGACTGGAAAATCAGAACGAAACCCTTGAAAACTTCTTCAAGAGATTGTGTTGGTCATTTGGACGTGGTCTAAATGCAGACTCAAAACATCCTGACTTTGTACCTGAACAAATTATAAACATTAAGGCAATTGATAGATATTATACAAATCCCCAAAAAGTATGTTCCAATAATACGAAAGCCTATAGGAAAAATAATGATGAGCTTTTCAAAGCACCATTTATCATTTTTAAGCAGGGCCAACATAAAAACAAGATAGCATGCACTTTGTTTGAAGAATCATGCTATTGTACGACATCTGCCCACATAATGAATGGTGGTAGTTTGGAAGATAAGAAATTTTTGGTTTCTTATCTAAACTCTGATATTGTCAATTTTCAATTAAAACTGACTGCTTCTTTTTGGGGAATTGAACGAGAGATTTTCCTGCTAAATGAGGTTTTGGATTTAGCCTCTCCATTTGTTCCCGGCTATGAGCAGGTATTACCTGCCATTGTCGAGCCTTTTGACAAAATAGTGGAAGAGCAAAAGTCTCTTATGCCAAATGAGGAAGAAATAAAAAAGCAAGAGCAACTTATTTTCGATGCTTTTTCCCATTTGCTGAGGATTACCGACAACGAGAAAATTCTTATTGAAGATACACTGAAGTACAGCATTGATTTACTCGAAAATCATGGCAATTCTTTAGCATTTCATCGGGCCACAGAGGAGGAAAATATTAGTTACGCAGAGACTCTGTGCAATACATTAAATACATTTTTGGGACAATCTGTCAATAAAGTAAGTGCCTATGTCTATAATTCAACTCCATACGATCCTTTGAATATTGTACATCTGTTTTTTGGTGAGTCATGCAATCAGGTGGATATATGTGACTTGTCGAAATATAGAGGTCTTCTTTCTAAGATTGAAAAACAACTTGTAAAGGAGAAATCTACAAGTATCTATATACAGAAAAACTTAAAGTTCTATGATGGGAATCATATATATATTGTTAAGCCAAACCAAAAGCGATATTGGACTCGTTCACAGGCAGAGGATGATGCAGCTGCATTAATTGCCGAAATAATAACGATGCGTTAACAGGATGCTATGACAGGAACTTTGAAGGAAAATATCAGGAATGACTTTAGTGCAGGATTTCATGATAACTGCATTAGGCTTATTGGCGAAGCTTGTCTTGATTTGAAAAACAAACATATTGTTACTGTGGATTGGGATGAAGAGAACATATCTGCAAACATTTCTACAGCTATAAACACCAGTCCAAATGCTTTGAAATGGCAGATTCATGTTGTCAGCGAAGTTCCTCTTTACGATAAGGAGATACTTCAGGGAACGAAAAAAGCTAAGAGTGCAAAACGTGTAGATTTAGAACTTGGAGTATGGAATGAGAACTATCTAACTTTTAGTGTGGAGGCGAAAAATCTTATTCAAAACAAGATTATAAAAAATGGATGTAAAAAACCCATATACCCTCTAACAAAACAAAAAAGATACATTGAAACCGGCATTGACCATTATGTTTCTGGCTATTATCCACCTAATGGTTGTATGTTAGGTTATGTTTTGGAAGGTGATATATCATCAATAGTAAGCGGTATTAATAAAATAATGAAAAACAAATTTTCCTGTACAGAGAAATTGTATCCGCAATCATGTCAATTTGTCGGTATTGATGGCTATTATGTATCACACCATACTAATTTGAATCTTGACCACTTTTTTGTTAAGTTTTAGACTTGAATACCTATACAATACGAACTGATGGTAAAATATGCATACAATTGCTTACTTAGAGGGGGTAATACATCTTTATAAAGATATCCAATTACCCTCAAATTATCATAGAAAGTTCCATTACGTTTAGAAATAATTTTACTCTCAACAGAATCATTCCAAACTTTTTACAATAAAATAGTATTTTTGCCTATATGATTTTCGAATATTTAGGTATTATACTCCTATTTAATATGAAAAAATGTATATTCAACTTGCCTCCGCTTGACCAGTCCACGCAAAACCTTGCCTTTGTATCGGCATAATGAAACATACTCTTGATAGAAATTTCTCTCTCCGGATTCTATCTTTTGCAGCAGTCGGCTCTTGGGTCGCTTGCCATAACCGACCAATCGCCCTACACCCACATTGTAGGCAAACAAGGTCAGCAGGAGTGTATCCTTGCCATAGCCTTTGAAGTTTTATACGAAACACATTCGCAGTATCTTCTATCTTATCCGCAATGATATTCTGTGATTCCCTATTCACATATATAGAGAATATCCGAAATTATTGCTGTCCGGTAAAACTTTTTGGGGTCTACCCGTGTTAGATAAAATAGACTCAAACTTATTATTTGTTAGAATTATCTGTTATTATAGGTCTTTTCTTACCAAAATAAGCGCATTTTATAATGCTTACAATTTGAAACTGAAAACCAAGCCGATAGATGAGTAAAACGGCTGCAATACCGATGGATAAAGAGACACAGAGGTTTCAGTTTATTTTTACCGGACAGCAATAATCCGAAATAAAAATCATTATTATTGGCGATTGCAGGAACGAAGCAGATATCGTACTTTTGCAAAATAAGAAATGAACATTCTTGATAAGAAGATGATGGCAAACAGACAGAGCAATTCCTACCAAAGGATGATGGAACATTACGACGACCTATTGACCGGACGGAAGTGGTGGTCAAGGATATATATGCGATTTATTTGGAACGAAGACACAAATCTCTTGGCTCGGAAAGTGCTTGATCTCATACCGGACGATTTTCGGGGACGACTGCTTGACGTGCCTGTCGGCACTGCCATTTTCACCGCCGAGAAGTATCGCCAGATGAAAGATGCCGAGATCGTTGGTTTGGACTATTCGGAAGAAATGATAGCCATTGCGGCTTTGCGGAAAGAGACAGAGGAGATAGCCAACCTGTCTTTGGAGCAAGGAGATGTCGGAGAACTTCCCTATGCCAACGAGATCTTCGACTGCGTACTGTCGATGAACGGCTTTCAGGCTTTCCCTGAGAAAGAAAAAGCTTTTGCCGAGATTTTCCGTGTGCTGAAACCCGGTGGTTGCTTCTGCGGCTGCTTTTATGTCAAGGGCGAACGCCGATTGGCTGATTTATTTGTTAAGAAAGTAATGGAAAGAAAAGGATTTTTCCACCCTCCATACGACACCTTCGCTGAAGCCGAAAGCCGACTTCGGAGTATGTATGGCGATGACGTGCTGACAGAAAAAATGGCTTCCGTCTGCTTGTTCCGCTGCGTGAAACCACAAAGAGAAAGCACTGAAAACGAACAATAACCCCCAAACATAAGACTATGAGCGTAACAAAAATCATCGACGAAGAAAACATCACCATCGTACAAGGAGTCAACGGCATTCTTCTTTATAAGGAAGGGTGGATGAAAGAAAAGGCTAAACAAGAGGATAACCTATACAGCAACTCTTGATAAGGAATCTATCTTTGAAGGTATAGCGGTATTCTACAAAAAAAGCCTTCAAATTAGGGCTAAATTCTTACCAAGTCTGTTGCGTGGGACGGATTGATGTATCAAGGTACATAAAACAGGGCAAACTCCACCTGTCTGCGCCTGACCAATCCACTCAAAACTTTCCCCTTGTACCTGCAAAACGAAACATACTCCCGATAGAAATTCCTATCTTCAGCCTCTATCTTTCGTAACAACCTACTCTTAGGGTGCTTTCCATAACCAAGCAATCTGCCCACACCCACATTGTAGGCAAGCAAGGTCAATAGTAGCGCATCCTTACCATAGCCTTTGAAATGTTCAAAGTATTCCCAAAGGTCGGCACGAAGCAGGGAGTCTGCCTGCCGTTCTGTCATATCTGCAGTGAAGTGTTCGCCTGGTTGCAGCTGATGCCCATACCCAACATAGGGATAATTCTTCCAGCTGTGCATGCCCTCAAAGTATTTCACAACGACTACTGCACGCTCAAAAGGTGGCAAGTCTGCCAGCCGCACCCTGCGCTGGGCAAGGGTCGGCTGACAGAACAGGCAGAATACACAAAGTAAAATGAAAGCATTTATCGTTCGCATCCATTATGTTCTTAGTGGCGAGAAGATGCAAGCTTATCCTTGCCCTCTTCCCGCTCGTTGTTAAAACTAAAGGTCAGCTGCTGAACTTTCCCAAAACTATCCTCCACATACACGTCAATCGTCTGACGGTCGGTGGAGAGCGAGGTGTAGTATAAGCGGAACACTTCCTTTGTCAGCGGATAGCGGTCATTCGGCTTAAAGACAGTGCCGTTGTCATTTTTTAGCAAGCCTTTGCCGTCAGACTGGAAATAACGTATTGTATAGCGAGTGTCAGCAAACTCACCACCTCGTTTGAGCGTGCAGCGTATCTCAGCTGGAAAAGCCACTCTACTTTGACCCTTTTGGCCAAGTAGAATTTGCTCCTGTTGGCCACAACATGATTGCCCCTTGTAAAGTTCTGGTGCAGGGGTCAATTTTATTTTACCCTTTTAGATTCTCTGGCTTTTCTTAGCCCTTAACTTACGCATGCTTTCGCCATATAATTCTATGGTATGCGCCGTATGAATGATACGGTCAAGAATGGCATCTGCTATTGTCGGGTCCCCCACCATGTCATACCAGTTGGACGCAGGGTACTGTGAGGTTATGATGATGGATTTCCGTTCATGCCTGTCTTCGATAATTTCGAGCAGTATGGGCCGTTCCCTGGCGTCAAGATGCACAAGGAACAGGTCATCAAGGATAAGCAGCTGGCACCGCTCGATCTTCTTGAGTTCTGCCTCGAGTGTACCCTTGATTTTGGCCACTTTCAGTGCCCCGAGCAGTTTTGGGGCATTGGCATAGAAAGTGCGGAATCCCCTTATGCACGCCTCGTGGCCGAGGGCACATGCAGAAAGCTTTTTCCCGTACCGGAAGATCCTGTGACGAAAAGGTTCTGCCCTTTGTTCACGAAATCCAGGGTGGCGAGGCGTTCCATCTGATTGCGCTCCAGCCCCCGGTTCGTGGCATAGTCTATATCTTCAAGATAGGCCTTGTAACGGAATGCCGCATTCCTGGTAAGCCGTGCTATGGCAGCCTGGGCACGATGGTCCCATTCTCGTGCAAGAAGCATGGAAAGGAAAGTGTCCGCCGTCATGGCCTGCGGCGTGGTGCCTGCAAGGCTTTCCCTGAAGGCCTCCGCCATACCATGCAGCTTCATGCGGTTCATCAAATCAAGCGATATGGCATTCTGATCCTGCTGTCCTGTAACAGGAGCTGTCTTGTTGTTTGTTTCCATAAATCCGAACTTTATAATTCTTGTTTGTCTTTTCTGTAATATTCACGTCCGCGTATGTTCTTGTGGGTCGGTGGCGCAGGGGAAGCCCCGAGGGGCTGTACCCTTCCGTCCTCATCGGGAAGGAAATCCGCGTCTTCTCCCAGTTCAAGCACCTCGCGTAAGGCCTGATATCCGTATTGCAGCTTCTGGTTTGCGCAGGCGCAGGCCGCCACCAGACGGTCACGCCCGTACTTTTTCTCCAGCGTCAGTATGCCCCGGCAGGCTCTGAACGCTTTGGGAGGATACTGCATGAGCCGCTCCACTTCCCGAAGATAGTTCAATACGGTGTTGTCCATTTCCGAGGCACGCCGGAAGAGTTCCTCCAAGTCCTTGTCATAAGGGCCGTAATGTCCCGGCAGGTAGTGCTCCTTTTTCCATGAATAAGCGTAGGGGACGTCACTGCGGTCATGGGCGGCGACAAGGTTCATGCCACAGTAGATTTCCACCGTGTCGGCATCGTAGAGGATCGTCACGCGTTTCCCCACATGTTCCTTGGGAACACTGTAATGGTGCTTGAACAGCGATACGTAGGAGTTCCTGCCGACGGTCATCAGCTTTTTCTCTTTCATGACGTAGCGTTTCAGTGGAAGCGGGCGGAGGTAGTCCTTCTCACCGCGCAGGAACATCTCCTTGCGTGACGCCTCCCGGCCGGCCATCACCTTTTCATTGAAATCGTGCAGGGAAACATGGATAGCGGCATTGAGATCGTCCAGACTGGAGAAAGTCATTCCCTCTATGTCCAGGTAAACGGAACGGTAGAGAAGCTTCACTGCGTTTTCAACAAGGGCCTTGTCCTTGGGGTGGCGTACACGGGCGGGATAGACCGCACAGCCGTAATGCTCGGCAAAAGCGGCGAAATCGTCATTGATGACGGGCTCGTTGCGGTCGCTTCGGGTGACGGCCGCCTTCAGATTGTCGGGGACTATTGCCGCCGGAGCCCCTTCGAAATACAGCATGGCATTCTCGCATCCCTTGATCAGGTCTTCCTTGCGCTGCGACCATACGGCCTCACAGTAGGTGTAATGACTGAACGGAAGGATGGCAACAAAGACTTCGGCCTTCTTCGTCTCGCCTGTCATCTCATCGACAACTTCAAGCCTGTCACCGGCAAAATCAACATACATCTGGTCTGCGGCATAGTGCTCGACATGGCCGACGACCTTGATGTGGAACTTGTACTGGCGGACTGCCCGCTTGAAGGAAGACAGCTGAAGACCGTCAGGATATTCAGCATGATACTCCTTAAACAGTTTTCTGACACTCATCCCTTTGCGTGTCAGGCGGGATACATATCCGGGAAGCAAAGCCTCCAATTCAATCCTTTTGGAAGAAGGCTACCGACGTCGGGATTCCGTACCGACAAACATCTCATGCAACTGCTCCTCGGAAAGGGAGAGAAGCTGATCGATGCTTTTCCCACTTGAAAGGAACAGGCGGACATACTTGCGGACAGTGTTACGGGAAGTATGGAACGTGGATGCCGTTTCCTTGATACCCATCCCTGCCGCATAACATCTTAAAATGTTCTTGATTCTCTTGTTCATTTGCATAGATTTTATTATTACCCCTTACACCAGGACTCGGGTTCCCAAATCTACATAAAAAACTCTAACGACACTTGTACTAAGTGGTTAATATTATTTTGGCCAAAAGGGTCAATCATATTATGGCCAAGGTGAGCAATCCTGTTTGGCCAAAAGGGTCAAAGTAGAGTGGCTTTTCCAATAAGTTCCAAGATGTTTGTATTGTATTGAACCAAACTACCTTGAAAGGATACAATGACAATACATTGCATCAATTAAATCCGTCAACCCGGAATAAACTTTACGTTGCTTACACAAGAGCAAAAAGGGATATATACTGTATTCCACATGTGTTTTTAGATAAATACAAACAATGACTTAACGTTCCCTCTAAAACAAACATATCTACCTGTATTTGAGAGAATGATATTATATCTTATTGGCTTTTTGTTACTTTTGAGCCGTCCCAACTCACTGTCAAAAGTAACGAGGTACTTTTCTTCGGGTTTCTTTGCTACTTTCTTTGTCCGCTCGAAGCTCACGAAAGAAAGTAGCGGTCGGCAGATTTGCCGACCGCTTTACTCTGTCTGTTTTTCTTGAATGGTTATCCGTCCCGTCCTTACTTCGGGGTGCGTGGAGAAAGCCCAATTGATTTCCTCATCGGGCAGGGTGCTGTGAATGTTTCCACCCATCACCATTCCGCAATCCTGAATGACTTTTTGTCGTGCTTCTTCTCTGCTCTCGGCAACTACCTCAAAAACTCCCTTGAAAATGTACTGCGTCCGTACTCTGTAAACTTTCTTCTTCATATTCTCAAAATTCAACCTTTAATAATCTGTGTTCCTTTGGCTCTCCATTGGATAACCTGCGGTGGGTAAGCCAAAAATGGTGTGCGCCATAGCCGTATGCAAAGAACTTGTCAAGTTCCGTTTCTTCGGCTATCCGATTGACGGCTGCCCTCAATTCCTTCTCGTTGGTGGATAGGGTAATGGCATTGATTATCCTTATAAGGATATGGGGTATCTCGTCCGCCCAGTTGCATACGATGCTTTCTATTTCTGCTTTCATATTCTGTGATGTTTTGGTAATTGTTTCTTATGCTGTCGCTCTCATTCTCTGTCTTATCAATTTGCAGTTGGCATTGACAAGGCTCACAATTTGGTCGTGATATTCCGTATTCTTGTTGCACACGCCACGACTTTGCACCACTTTGAGCGTGTCAAGGTTGACCTCAACCGTTTCTATCCGTCTGCCTTCGATGGTTGCAGAAAGGATTAGCGAGTTTTCTTTGAGATAGTAGGCATTGTCGAATACGCAATGATGCATTGTTACTCCTTCCTCCAAAAATTCCTGCACGCTCTCCAAGACGTGGACTTGGATTGTGCCGTCTGTGAATGAGATACCGAAGAACTTTGATTTGAGTTCGTGGAAACGTTTCTCGTTCTCCATTGCTTTTTTGCGTTTCTTCGCCTTCTCTTCTTTTTCCCTTTGTCTGCGGAGTTCGTTTTGTCTTAGGTCGTGTTCCCTATGCAGGTCGGTGGGGCAAACATACTTGGGGCTGTGTATGTCCTTGCCCAATCTGCGGAGCATATCCACATAGTCGCACCAAATTGAAATGTCCTCTATGTCATAGCCGTTGCGAGTGGCGACTTTATAGGATTGCCAACAAGCGTCAAATGCCCTCGAATTGTCAAGAAAGTATTTCAGATGTTCGGTTCTGCCTGCTTTTATCAATGTTTCCGCCCTGCTGTCGGACAATAAGGCAGGAATGAGAACAGTTGGTGCGATATCGTGAAAATCATTCTTAAATCCAGTCCTACGGAGTGTATCCGTTGCCTTGAACTTCGGATATATCGGAGAGTAGGATATATGGCGGTAGGCTTCGTTATCGTTTCTCACTGCCATAGGCGAGCAATAGGAAAAGGTGTCGATGTATCTGCCCAATACTCTCTGAACGGCAACAATCGTCTTTCGTCCTTGTGCGTTCCACCAATACTGACCGATTTCAATAACATATGGAGTTGCCTTGCAACCTTTCTCCATTTCTGCGGAAAGGAGGAACATTCTTAGTACTTGGTGTTCTCCACAAGCGGTAAGTATCGTAAAGTATTGCTTCTGCCTTATCTTACGTTCAAAAGTCGTTCGGACTTGCAACTTTGCTCTACAATGAGGGCAAGTGCAATGTTCGGTTGGGTTCTCCATTGTCCAACTATACCCACAATCCATGCACGTGGTACGACCTTTGGGCAGTCGGTAGGCGAAATGGTCTATACATTCACGGAATGCCCATTTGCTATGCGTCTTGGTTATCGGGCGAAGGTGTTTGCTCTCGGCAAGTACTGCCTTTTCAAACTTGTTTCTCGGTTTCATAATCTGTCCTCCTTAATCAGTTATTGCGAAATACATAACCGTCCTTGTACCAAAAGTCCATATCGAAAAGGTCATCGGCATATTTGGAGAAGTCGAAGTAATTCAGTGCAAAATCGGATAATTCATTCTCCATTTTCGCAAGTTCCTCCGCAAAATCTTCCTTGCTTGCATAATTTCCTATGTAGTCGGATTGGAAAGATTTTACAAGGCTGTATGCGTCTTGTGTGAGTTGGGCGTTGTTGCCGTCTGCCCACACCCAAAAGGCTTCTTTCTCCGTGTCGTTCAGTCTGTCCAACTCGTCCCGAAGTTCAAAGAAGGTTTCCTCCAAATGCCCCTCGGCTATCAGACCATCGGGGATTTCCTCCCACGCTTGGAACATATATTCGGGTTCTTCCTCATCCTCGTGTATCCCGGCACAACGCTCCATAAAGCCGTCCAAATCGTAGAAGTCCGAAAGTTCCACCCATTCGCCCTGCAATGAGCCGTTGTTGTACTTGGCATAAGTGCCTACATAGATGCGTGCTTCGTTCAAATCCGTTGCTTCCATTTTTCTTTTGTTGTTTAAGGGTTAAAACTCGAATAGTGAGGGTTGTGCTATCTGCTGTTCCACCTGCTTCTCCAATTTGGGTTTCTTGGCGGTAAGTTTGCGGTATTCCTCTGCTTGGTATCGCTCGATAGCCTTTTTTCTTGCTTCCGCTTTTTCCTCCTCCGTGAGTTCGATAGTATGGTTTACCACAACTTGGCAGTTGATGTACTTGCCCACCTCGATGTTATCCTCGTCGTAATAATGCACGGCAAGGGAATATACCTCCTCATCGGACAGACCTGCACACCCCATTCTTTGGACTTCCGTCAAGATGTAGGTAATACACTCGTCTATGCTCTTGTTCTCTTTGCGGAAACTCTCCGCAAAGAGTTCATCGTATGATGCTCTCGTTTCCAAATAGTTTTGGATAACGTCCTTGAAATGTTCTGTACCTTTCATTGTCTTTGTTGTTTTTATCAGTTGAATAATGTTCCGTCAGAAAGAAATTCGTAGTTGTTGGCTTCGCAACTCTCGGCAAAGGCTTCTTCGCTGAGTTGATATTCCATATCGTCCCTGCAAGCCTTGAAAAAGCCGTTTAAGCACTTGACCATAAGTTCGTAAAGGGTGGTGTTGTCGGGGGCTTTCAGAAAGTCGTATATAGGCTGTAATATCTCATAGTCCATATAATAGCCCGTCAAAACACAATCATTGGTGACGAATACACGGCTCTTGCGCTTTGTCTTGTAATTGTGCCCCCAAATGGTTTTGGGTATATACAAGTCGTTCCAATAGTTATTGACAAGGTATTTCAGAAGTCTAACCCCTTTCAAATTATCTTCTTCCTCGCTGTAAGGAGAAGTGAAACGATACCAATAGGAATAATCATCGTATGACCATCTGTCCACCTTGATATTGAATATCTGTTCAAAGGCTTGCAATGTCTTTCGGTTTTCTTCGTCCCAACCATAGTTGAAATGTTCCGCCCAATGGCTGTGTGCCTTTGCTTGTGCCTCTTTGGTCAGTTCGTGGAGGTTATATACCTCGTATGCTCTTGTTTCCGTTCTCATATTCGTTTGGTGTTATCGGGTTGTATTATTGATGATGTCTTCTCCATTGTCCGCAAAGACCTCGATAGTAGGTTTCCCTCCGTTTTCCTCTACGGATAGGCTTTCGGAGGTGTCATATAATGTTTCTCCGTCCGTAATGATGACTTTCTCGTTGTCCTCAAAACAGAGAACGTCCTCACCTTGCCACGACTTGACAAGAGCAACGGCTTCCTCGTAATTCTCGGCTGTTACTTCAAAGTGGGTGCGTTCCCAACAAGTAACCTTTCGGTCTTGGTAAAATCTGAATGCTTCCATTGTTCCTATGTTTAGATTGTTGCTAAAATGATTTCTTGGATATGGGTAGGGGCAACCTCTGAAAAGAGATAGGTGATAAACTCCTTTCTGTCCTTCCGATTGAGTTCCTTGTATAGTTCCCCAAAGGCGGATATGTTTCCGTTGAGGTAAACCGATACCATATACTCGAAGATGTTGTCCACTTCGTAGTATCTGCATTGCTGTGCGATTGTCTTGCTTCTTCTTTTCATATATCTGTCTGTTTAAGAAATGAGTAACCAAAGAGTTGCCCCGATGATGAGGGCATAAGCCAAGATGTACACTGCGATTGCCAAAGTGATGGTAAGGAGTAGCCGAATGAGGAATTTCCCTGCACATATCCCTGCCAGCCAAAGCCAGACGCTTCCGCCCCAAAGGAGAGAGCCTGCGAGTGCAAGTACCACCCAAATTGATATTTTGTATCTCAGTTTCATCTTGTCTGATTTTTTTGATTTTATGCGGATTTTAGAGGTGAGGGAGTTGAGTTTCCATTTTCTTTTTCCCTGCTTCTCGCATATCCGACATTTTTTTTATGCGTCTTTCCGTCGGGTCGGTCGTTTTCGTTTCAGTGGCGTAAAAAGGCAGGGCTTAGGACAAACAAGGTTTTATGGCGAGAATACTACCTGCAATGAAATGGAAGTGTGGAGATTGTCGTCTAAACGGCTTGCCGCCCCGACCTTTTTTGTCCGTGGAAGCCCGGAACTACCTTTGCCGCTGACAACGAACAACCGATCCCGACATAATACACGGGCATAAGTGGAGGATGTGCAGACGGAGAAGCGGGGCGAAAACAAAAAACGCAGTTTTCGAGGACTGCATCTTATCATAAAACGGAATACACTGAAAACAAAAAGCCGCCTCAACGGACGGCTCTATGAAAATAATTTGGAGAAAATTCTTTTTTCTCACGATATACCTTTATCTTTGCAATAGGTTATTCGAGTTATGCAAAGCGTTGTATATCACTGTTGAAGATAGGTCGCTAAATCATTACCTACTGCATTTCATAACTCATAAGGCTGTTCATAGCCAATTACTTAGACCTAAATGATAGATTTTTCCAGAAAAAAGGCTTTAAAGAGTCTCTTTTTCGGCATTTTACTGCTTTTGAATGTGTATTCATGTACACACCTATACATATATACAAGTATTCACGTCCACATGAATACAATGAAATATCTATTTGAATAGGTGAAATCCATAACTAATTCCAATTGCGAATACACTGTATGCGGAATGTGCAGAAGAAAAATAGACGAATATCTAAATAGATTAGAGTCGGCTTTATATATAAACAAAGCCGACTCTAACCTTTAATTTTTACCCTTCAACTTATCAAGTTCTTCTATCAACTCATAAATTGTAGTTGAAGGATTCTTATATGGGGACAACTTTTTTGCCCTTTTACTGGCAATCGTAACATTGTCCATCAAACTTAATTTATCCTCAATGGATAACTTGCCTTTCTTGTATTGCTTAATATATCCAGACAACTTAGATACACAATCGGTACTTCCGATTTCAGCACGTTGGTCTGTATAATGTAACAACAACCATAATTCAACACAAGGATTGGAGCAAAGCAGTATAGCCCCAGGTATCTTCTGTAATCTGCTAAGAACAGAAGGCACATCCAAATCATACATCAAGAATGTCATATCATGCTTGGTCTCCACATAATTAGCCTTGCATCTGCTTATCAGAGCAGGTGTAACATTAAGCAATGTACGCTTAGGTATGATATGAATAGGAAGACGATAATGCGCTCTCAGCATTTCAACATAAGCGACCTCTGTTTCACCCTCACAAAAGACGAAATAGTTGGGCTTCATTGTCTTCCCTTTAGAAGTTCTTTGTACTCTTGCCATATTTCTAAAGTGTTAGAGTCGAAATATAAGGAATGGCATCAAAGCGTCCCTGCAGATAAGCCTTCTCCATATCCAGCGTGTCCCGGAAATCCTTGAAATCAAACAGAGAATACAAATCACTGCTTCCATCCTCTCGCTTGTTCACGAAATACACCTGATCCCTTCGCTGGAAATCGGTGTTCAGCAAATGGGTGTTATGAGTGGTGTAGATGAGCTGGGCATGGTCGCTATGATTAAACATACCTATTACAAATTCCACCAGCTGTGTATGGAGGCTGTTGTCAATCTCATCGACAAGGAGCATCTTTCCTTCATGGATAATACCAATCATCCTCACCATCATCCGGAACAAAGTTTTGGTTCCCTCCGACTCTTCCGTCTCGAAATCAAACGCAACGGAAGGGTTGGTACGATGAAAAGTCGTGATGGCATTGTTCTGAATCTTGAAGTCAATGATGTCGCTATCTGCCGTTCTCAACACCTCCAGCATCTGCTCTTTTCGTTCCTTGAATAAATTATCCAGAGAATCAATGTTAGCCACCTGATAATCAAGCACGATGTCATTACAGAAAAACAGGAAAATCTTTTGGGCTATTTCCCTGTCCATCTGACTGGCACGAGAAATATAGAGTGTCTTCTTTGATGTATTGTCAGCTACATCGAAAGGACGCTTGATGACTGTCTTAAACTCATAGATGTCTTTCTTTTCAGTTCCTCTGCTTTCATCACGGCTGAATACCAGCGACTTGCGACCATTCGGATAATAGTACAAAGTCTCGGTGATGATTTCATCATGCATAAAGGAGAAGGAATACTCATACTCTACTCCATTCAGCAGGAAACGGATATAGAAAGAGCTTGGCTTGTTTGCATAATCCTCAAACTTGAAAGGTGAGATGGCAAACTTGGTGTCAACATTATAATTATGTGATGAACGAACCATGTTCACGCAAGCTCTGATGGCTTTTATCACATTGCTTTTACCCGAAGCGTTGGCTCCAAATAAGGCAACGCTCTTCAACATCTGTTCTCCATCCACGGAAAACAGATTACCTTCAAGCTCCCTTGCCTTCTTTGTCTGAATCTTGGCAGCCTGCAAGTCCAAAGTCACCTCGTCTCGAAACGAGAACATATTGCTTAAACGTATCTCTAAAACCATTTTAACATCGATATTTGTAATTTGATTGCAAATATAAGAAATAAAACTTGTTTTTATATCCATCAGACGTTATTTTTATTATTATTTAGCACAACAAAGAGCTGGATGCTCCTTAAAGCACACGCAGGCATCTAAAACTACCGCCACCAGAGCACGAAGTTCTGATGGTGGCAATCTTCTTTTTCTCTATCAATAAACCAATGAATAGTTCACATTGAAATGGGAATCTGAAACCTTCATAGTTGTAATCACCATAGATTTGTCCTGGTTGGTGAAGCAATACTGCAGGCTGGCTTCATCAGCAGAAACAAGCGTGTAGTGCTTCTTAAGATAGTCAATGACAAGACCACGGTTCACACTTCGCTCCGTATCAATGACGGAATAGAGCGAACCGTCAAGACGGGAGAAGCTGTAAAGAACGCCTTCACTACCCTGCCCTGTCATATAGGTCAACTGGATGTTGTCGTTGGAAGTCTCAGCCACCGGGCGGTAACGCTTCATGGATTGAGCCATATAGCTCTTAACCTCATCCACATTCGCACCCATGATATGGAATGGCTCTGTCCAAACGTCCAGTTTTGTTTCCGGATTTCCGATGTCCTCCGTCGGGTCATCATTGCCGCAAGAAGTGAATACTACTGGTGAAGCCATCATCATCAGAAAGATGGCGATTGAAAGATACTTTTTCATTTTCATGACTTTTCTTTTTGATGTTATTTAATTTCATTGTATTCATATCCACATGTGGACATGTATCAACGTGTACGTGTATCAATGTATTAACGTGTACGTGAATCAATGTATTCATGTGTACATGGCTACACATCCACACTTTCTACATGACTTCCCTGATGGTTTTAGTCCTGATTTTCTTGACCTTACCATATTTAGACTCATAAGCTTCAACGCCTTGTTTCATGACGTATTCCATAAAGGAACGGATGGTGAAACCTTCCTTTCGGGCGATGGTCTGAACCTTATCAACGAGTTCCTTTGAGCAGATAAAGGAGAAATGTCGCCAGGGGTCTTCATTAGTCAAATCGCTCTCTGCCTGAGGGCTTGGGGCAGGGTTCTGCTTCTCCTGAGAACTCCCAGGAGACTTGTCAAATCTGTCCTGCGGATGAATGGCAGCCTTACCGAGAATGTTACCAAGCAGAATGTCCATATTCTTCTTTACCATAGTCTTTACTGATTACGTGAGATAATTTCCTCTGTCAATGCCTGATAATCCTTCGCTCCGTTCGATTGAGGGTCGTACTCGAAGATGCTCTGACCGCTGCCTGCCGATTCTGCTAGGGCGATGTTTTCACGGATGCGAGTTTGCATGGTGATAGTCTCGTAACGTGACTTCACGGCTTGCTCAACCACCTTGTTTAATTTGCGATGGTTGAATCTGGCGATGAAAACGCCTCCAAGTCTGAGGTTCGGCTTCACTCGCTGCAAGGTCGAGACAAAGGAATCGAGCATTCTCATACCTTTCAGAGGAAGAAGTTCGGGAGTCATCGGAACAATGATTTCATCTGCTGCAAGGAAGGCATTTGTGGTGACGATTCCCAAGGACGGAGGACAGTCTATGAGAATGTAGTCATAGTTCTGCTTCACGGGTTCGAGCAGTCGGCTCAGCAGCTGTTCTCTTGCCAGGAGATTGGTGAGGGCAATCTCTGCGCTTGCCATTTCGAGGGAGGAAGGAACGAGGTCGAGGTTTTCCCTGATGTGCTTCACTAGCAGGGGTGCGCCATCAACCAGAGAGTCAAAGATACTTGTCTGCACCTCATCTTCATTAGGGATGAAATACAGGGTAAGATTTGCCTGACCGTCAAGGTCTATGAGCAGGACTTTCTTGCCCATACGTGCCATGCAAGCCCCGATGGAGGCTGTAGAGGTGGTCTTCGAAACACCACCTTTATGATTGGCGAATGTAATGATTTTCAATGACATAATATAAAATCTTTTGTATATATGTATGAATGTATTCATGTGTACATGGCTCCAAGTATATATGGCTACATGTATTAACGTGTACAAAGGTACGGGTATCTGGCGAGAGTACCTTCACGCTTCCCCTAACAACCCAAAGTGTCAGGGGAAACGTCAGGATTTGAGGGGTCATTTATTCAAAGGTGAAGGTTCGGATGTAGAAATAGGTGTCGTCGTCCTCATACTCATATTCATTGATGAAGTCCATCATCTGCTCATCGGTTTGCTCACCCTGCTCAATGCCGGTCTTGGATGTCCATTCCCTGATGGCTTCTCCTATAGTGCCGTAAACATCATCGCAACAATCCTCAAATGGTTCGCCGGATGCACTGACGCAGCATTCTTCCGGAAAGTAATCGCCTTCATCGTGGGTGTAATAAACCTCACATCCGCACTCGCAACATCTGTAGGAAATGCTCAACTCATCATCCAGGAGTCGGTTTATCTCAAAGAAGAGGTCATTGCAAGCATCCCAGGCAGTTTCGGTCTCGAAAGAAAGCAGACTGGTGTCTTCATCCTCCTCATACTCTGCCCAATAGATGTGACCACGCACGCTGATGGACTTCTTCTGATAGTCGATTCCATAGTGCTTGGCAAGGTCATCCAGCCAGATGTTCCTGCTGTTCACCTCCATGCGCTGAAGAGTGTTCCAAAGGTTGCTTACAGCCTTTTTGGTTCCTGTGACCTTATAGGTCGTTGTTGCTTGATTTGCCATTGTCTTGTATATTTATTGATTACCATTCTGTATAATAATTCTGGTCGTTGGATTCACATTCCTCAGCCCATTCCTCGTCTGTGAAGTCGCTATGCAGACAATCCTTGCTGCAATAGTAGGCTACTCCCATGTCAGCGCAATAACCCTCACGCATCAGCTTGCCACACTCTGAGCATCGTCTGCAAGCCCTGTCGGTGTTCCACCAATAGTCTACGAAAGACTCTGCCACCACGTCCTCGCTTGTGTTTTCATCCCACTTGTCAAGATAGAATGAAGCAAACTTGTTCAACTCCTGCTCACTGAAGAGTTCCTTGTCTGTGCCGCTCACCGCCTGGGTAAGTCGGCTGAGAATTGATTTCATTGTAGTCATAATGCCATCTGATTTTATCTCCCTTTCGTAGATCAACTACTTCTGGGATGGTTAAAAATTATGTTGCATTCAGAAGGTGTTATGGCTATCCATACAAGGTTTTGTCTGCAAAATACTACCCGATAGGTGTGGAGATTTTTCAGCAAAGCAGCGCCCTGACCTTGTAAAGATAAGACAGAACCGTTACCTTCGCAACAGAATTCTTACCAATTCCCAGAAGTCGATGAATGAAATCCTCCTATAAAAAGACAATCCTTTCAGCAAGGAAAAGTATAAGCATAAAAAAAAGCGACCCGAAGGCCGCTCTTTATAAATCCACTAATCTCATTTTTACTTATGTTCAATTGTCAGCACTACATACTCCGACTGAGTACCTATGCGGAATTTTTCACCCCAGATTCCCATGCCCGAACTGATGTAGTATCGGGTATTTCCCTTTTGAAGTGGGCCATAGGCTTTCTCGTATAATGCATCAGTAATCCAGGAGACAGGCCAAACCTGTCCGTGATGGGTGTGACCACTAAACTGGAAGTCAATGCCGTTTCGTTCTGCCTCTTCCAAATGATAAGGCTGGTGGTCGAGAAGAATGAGAAACTCATTCGAATATTTCCTTTGATGCAAGTCAGAAATGAAGCCCTTCTTTCTGGCCTCTTCCATAATCATCGCCAAGGATTTGCGCTGCATATTCGTACGGTCGTCCCTGCCAATGATGCACAGATTGCCTATCTTTGCCACGCTATCCTGCAGCAACGTAATGCCTGCTTCACGATAAAATCGCCTTTCCTTAGGTTGGTTGCTGTAATACTCATGGTTGCCAAGACAAGCATAGACAGGGACTTTCAGACGATGAAATTCCTCAGCTATGTTCTCTTCTATCAAAGGACGGATGCTGATGTCTATGATGTCTCCGGCTATCAATATGAGGTCGGGCTGTTCAGCATTGATCATATCCACCCACTTTTTGAAGTCTGAACGGCGGTTGTGATAGCCGAGATGAAGATCGCTAAGGAGCACTATCTTAGTACTCTTCTTATCTGAGCTGATTGTCTTAACTGTCTTGATATCGATCTGTTCTCTCACCTTATTATTATAGTGTATGTTGCCATAGCCGAAAAGCAGCAGCATAACAGCTAAAATGCCGATGGAAGTATAACCATTGTCAAACAGCCATGCTTTAGGCACTATATGGACAAGGCGGCCAAAATCGAGCACGAGGAACAGCATCACCAGATACAACAGGATGAAGATAAAGGAAAAGTCCACTTCATAAACTGCAGTTGCAGCAAAAAGCGGCATTTTCTCTATCACTCCCGAAAAGGCGATGAACATGGTGCTGAATCATACAACTAAAACTCCCACTGCCACCCATTTCATGGCAATGGTAAAAGGCAGTAAATGCCACACTCGTCAAGCGGTATAAAGAACACCGACTATCGGCAATACCAGAAAGATAATCAACCAAATATATTTCATTGTTACTATATTGCTAAGCTCACATCAGAGCTTTATCTTATATTTTACGTATATTTATGTAAAGTGCAAAAATACTCTTTTATTTGGAAATAACCATGTTTATTTCAAAGAAAATCTGGTTTTTGCATACATTTTAACCTTTCTGCATAAAAATACAAAAAATTTGGTATTACCTGTTTATTTTAATATATTTGCATCGTTTTAATAGGGTATTAAAATGAAGCAGAATGATTAAAATGAGAAATGAAGTCATCATATTAGGAAGACCTATACAGCTGCAAGAACGGAAGAAGGCGCAGATGAAAGGTGTCACCATTGGAGATTCACTTGCATACAAGTTCTTCGATGGCGAATACCACGGTATGTCCTTGCTTTTCGCCGAACCAAAAGGAAAGGTAGCTCCACCACGCAGTTTGGCCATTACAGCAAGCAATCTCTCTTCACTGTTCCAGCTTCCTATCGTATTCCTGCTACAAACCTGCCCAGCTTATGAAAGGCAGAGACTCATAGACAAAGATATTTATTTCATAGTCTCGGACAAATACGTTCATTTGCCTATGCTTCTGGCTAATGAGCGCATCCGCAAGACCAAGCAGGCTAAGGCTCTGTCACCAGTAGCCCAATACCTGCTTCTCTATCATCTGCAGATAGAGAATATTGAAGGATTGGCTGCACGTGACATGGAGGATAAGATTCCATATTCCTATGCAAGCATTACGCTTGGAATAACTTGCCTTGAAGACTTGGGACTTTGCCAGATTAAAATTTGCTAAAAAAATTTGCAAGTACCGATAAATAAACGGTTTACAGCTGGTAGTTATTGCCCAAACTGTCCAAATAATGACGGTTTTTAATGACAAGTAATAATGACCAAATATAATGACCAGTATGCAGACGCAATTATTTATCAGTGCAATCACTTGCAACTTTAATTTGAGAAGGCCGAAAGTAGACAAGCCGACTAATGTCTATTGTGTTATCTACCAAAACGGCAAGCAGCATTATTTTGCCACTGGCTTGAAAGTAATGCCAGAGCAATGGAATAAAAAGAAACAAATAGCGATGGTCAGCAATACGTTGACCACGCTTGACAATCGTAACAATAATATCCTTAATGACAAGATAAAGCAGCTGAAAGGGTATTATCAAGAATATATTGATTACCTTTGCAACAATCCGGATGATACGGACAAACTATATAAATTTATATATCGAGATATATAATCGCAAAAACGAAAAATACAATTTTTCAAAACGAGATATACAGAAAACTCCTTTTTTCGTGGACTATAATGCTATATAAACGACATTCAAATGTATTTTGTATGCCGTTTAAATATAATAGAACTACTAAGAATTACACATTCAACTTAAATATTACGGATGTATTTTTCAATGGTAAATCAATCTATTATACGCTTAATCATAAAACGCACACAGCGTGACAGAGGACATTGGCCCCCAGTCATGCGCTGTGTGCGTTGTTAGTATGTAGGTGAGATGACTATTAACAGTCTGGGGGCTTTTTGTTTCCCCGCTTCAATTGACATTTATGCTCATTCTATATCAGGCAGCATATATGTTACAGGCCATCTGCTATTCCCATTCTGCTCAACAGCCTTTCAGCTATATCCTCAAATCCGGCATCCGACGGGTGTGTGCTTGCGCCTGTGGATTTTGTCATCTCGTATGTAGATGTGACGCTGAGTTTCTTTTCTGCTACGTTATCTTCGTAACTTTCGTAATGGAGCGGGTCTGAGGTGTATAGCGTGTTACCAACCTTAAAGCTAATTAGCAAAGTCTTTGTTTGGGTATTGTCTTTATAGCTTTCATAATCAAAACTCCTGGTTCCCGGCGTTGACATATAAACGTTTCCGACGTGGGATTTGTTTCCGTTTTTGTCGGCCAAATCCCTGATGTCGACGAGTGTTATGCCGTATTTGTCGCAAATGGCTTTTACCGCATCGTATCGTTCTTGATTATAATACCACGCAAATGTCCAGCTCACGCGCGCGTTTGGTGCCAGACTCCTCACGGTAGAAGCCAGCATTTCACCGCTCTTGCCCTTAAATATTTTAAATTTGTCGTCGGTATTGATATTGTCACCGACTTGAATATTCACCCATTGAACGTCATCAGTTAAAAGAGGGCGCAATTTATTGAAATAATTTTCAAGGTCTTGGTCACTTACTGAATGCTCAAACGGCGACGAGTAGAGTCTGTCTGCATGAAGCTGCTCTGACCCTAAAAGTTCCTGGAGCTTTGAGGTTATCCTATGGTAATAATCGTTTTCCGGTGCTGTTGCGTCCATTCCATACGTGCCGTGGCCAAACATAAGAGAGTTTCCCAGAAACAGGATATTATTCGGGATAACAGGTATTCCAACCAACTGTCCGTTCTTGTTTATTGCAAGCGAATATTTCTTCCCGTTAGGCGCAACCAAGTAATTGGATTTAACATCCAAAACAGTTTTCTCCAATTCTTCTACTTTTTTCTTGTTTGTTGCCGCTGTCGTATCAATACTTGCAAGGACTTCGTTCAACGATTTTCCATCTATGTCTGTAACGGCGTCATCTATAACCAAATTGTCAATGATTACACTTGCCGGATAATAGGGATTGCTGCTGCTTACGGCTAAAACAATGCTGAACGAGGTGTACCCTTGATAGACGGTATATGAAGCCGCATCAAACTGAAAAAGGCATTCTCCTTCATTAAAAGTTTTACTCGTTATGAAATGTCCGTCGCCGTACAGATACAAAGTCAGAGGAACTTTATTGCCTCCTTCCGCCTCACTCTTAATCAGCTTAAATTTTACATTTACCAAATTGGAGCCTTCTGGACTAAAATTGCCACAGGAAATACCCCTTGTTTTATTCTTGTCAGGCGAAGAAAATGTAATTCTTTCATCGCTAACGACCAAATCCGACGGAGCATTGTAACCGCCGAAATCCGATCCTGTCACGTATTTTGCAACCTTGCAAGTAACAAGATTAGTCGTAGTCTCCATGTTTTGAGGAACTAATTTGCCATATTCAATATATGGTTCATATTGTGTTCCATAATTGGCAGACGGCTTGAAGTCCTTACCCAGTGCATCTTTCCATCCTATATAATTATAAGCAAAGCGCACGAAGGCATCGCCCTCTTGATAAACGTATGCCGTACCCTTTTCATTACGGAGTCTTTTTTTGCCCGAATCATACACAGCGATGTCATAGAATTGGTTCGCGATGCTTGTTGCACTGTTGCCGTTCCCGTGGATGATATTTTTACCTTTCACACGGATAAATCCTGTGATGCAGTAATTGTTGTTGGATGTTTGTATTGCCACGCCATTTTCAATCATATACCCAGGCACAATTTCATCGGGATTGATTAAATTCTTGCTCTCAATGAATAATCCCTCTTTTATCTTTTGAATATCATTCTTAATGGGAACAATATCACCATCGTATTTTAATGCTGCGTTGGATATATTTTCTTTATTCCGCGCAACCATATTAATCAAAAAGTCTATCGCCGAAGCATATACACCCGAAATCCCGAGGTAATTATTGCCATAATTGGCAGACGGCTTAAAGTCAGCATTAAGAGCATCCCTCCAGTTGATGTGCTGATATGCAATTCTCACGAAGGCATCGCCCTCTTGATAAGAATATGTCGTACCCTTTTCTACTCTTAAAAATTCTTTGCTCGAATTGTAAACCGCAAAATCATTAAACGGCGCATTCATCTCGTAAGCACTTTCGCCTTTCCCGTGAACGATGTTTTTGCTTTTGCGCACCGGTATGAAATCTGAAATACAGTAATTCGGCTTTCCTCCACCATTGTGCACGGCACTGTCAATGTAACCGTTGTCGAGCAAGTTTATGTCTATCAGGTTAGACGTGTGTTCAAAAACTTCCGTATAGACATCATTCGTCTTGCCCTGCACTTTTTGGAGTATTTCTCCGATAGTCTGGTAAGATACAAATGGAGACAAGGAGTCCCCGTAATTTACCATAATCGTATCGGGATATTTGCCTGTAGTACGTACAAACGCGTCACCATTCTGGTAAATATATGTGTCTGTTGTTATTGCGCGAAGCAAATTCAAGTCCTTGTCATACACAGCAAATGAGCAAGTAACACCGCTATGGCTGGTATTCCCGGACGTTGTTATATTCATTCCGTTAACTTGTATATAATCGGATATGAACCACGCTTTTTTTGACGAATTGACTCCAATGCTGTTTACTTTACCAGTAGTCCCTAAATACTTATCGATTTGGCAGGTATTGGGATTTAACAGGTTTATACTGCTTATACCAATTTCACTATTGATAATGTTTAATAGCGTTCCAAGGTATTTTACCTTGTTAGGTACATTTTCCCAGTATTCGATATTACTTGACCACTCGCCATTGCAAGAATACCTTACATGCTGTCCGCTAAGGGCATCTATAAAAGCAATCGTCAGCCCTCCCCTCTGGAACCCGGCAGGGACAGCAGCGACAGCACTGTCCGCGCCTGCGGTTGTCTCCTCAATGGTTACAACGGCACCTGTTGTGCCCAGGTCAATACCGGGAGCCACTTTGGCCCCTACCGAATCTGCCACGATATCCACATAATCGTTGCCGGAAGCATAGGACACCGAATAGCCGGAATATGCCTCCGCGGCTATGGCCGCTGCAACAAGGGCCGGAGTGTTGTGCGTTGCACTCAAAGAAACCGTTGCGACATTGCCTCCCAGTGAAACTATAATGTCACCATCAACCGATGGGGGGTACTTGACGAACAGCCTTGCCGCCTGGGCCGTTCCGACCAAGGTGTACGCCTTGCCGTCATTATGGGCAGACACATCATACTCCGTTGCCATTTCAAACAGAGCTTTTCCCTGCTTGGCACTCAGCGCATTAGCCGAATCATCTGTGGTCAGATTGTCTATGACAGATGGCACATCTGCTTTTTTTGCATACTCAGCCAATGAGATTTTCTGTGCCCCGATATTATACCATGATCCATTCTTGTAGATGTGTTCCGTGAAGACTGTTGGGTCAGTCGTGCCAGGAACGATGTATACGGTTGTTGAACTGATATTGGTCGTGGGAAGCGTCTCGACCACTTGATAGTCAAACTTGGGAATGGCCGATAGCATTGCATTCAGTTCCTCTTTGGAATAGGCCTCTGATTTGTGGAAGAACGAATCGAATATTGCCGCGAACCGGTCACCCGTGGGATGCTGCCCGTTGGCAAACCACTTCTTCAGTTGTGAAATACTTGTAATTGCCATTATAATTGCTTTAAATATTGTTCTAATATCGTTTATGAGATTCTGATGATGTAAGTCAGTACATAGAATGGAGGCCTGTTTTCATGGGCTAAGCCACCACCGGTAGTGTCGGTAGCGTGCTGCTGGAAATACATCTTGGTATTGTCATCATCCGTCCCGCCATTACTGCCCACACCTTTGTCAACCGGGATATAGTTTGTTGATGTAGAGGCATCCTGCTCGCGATAATAATAATCATTGAAGTTATGCGAGTGGCTGGGTATTTCATCTATTGTCAGGACATGATCCTTTTCGCCACCCACGGCACCGATGGCATTATAATCCGCGTCCTCATCATTCTTGCCGACAATGAACTTAGATCTGAGATCAGGGAGACGGAAATAGCCTTCCTCTGTCATATATGTAGTGCCGTTGGGAGCTTTTCCATTATTGAATTGCTTGCCTATCGATGCATAAAGTTTGGGGTAGTCCGCTATTTTCAGTTTCGTACCATCGCATACATGATAGTTGTCCGGAATGATACTACCGGCAAACATGTGTACCGTACCATAGGGCGGAGGGGCCACCTCTACGATGTCGGCAGCTTCTTTCTTCTGTAGGGCCAACAATGCGGCGTTCAGCTCCTGCGTAGAAACCAGTTGCTCGAAGTCCTCCCATGAGTATTGTTCAGTGCCCGCTCCAGGGACCAAGGTCCTTTCGGTATAGGCCGTAGTGTATTGGAAATCCTGTACAGTAACCGGTATCGAGGTCTCTTTCACATGTATCAATGTAGCCCCAACACCACCCTCAAAGTAGATAACCTCTCCACTATCCTGAGCATTGGTTCTGAGAAACACGTATCCTTCCGACCGGGTGGACTTGTCTTCGCTGAGCTCGCATCCGGAGAGTATGATTTTGTCGCCGGAGACAAGGCCAAGCATCTGCATCATAATAATATTGTTCTGCAGATAGTCAAGCGTACTGCAATCAAGGGGAAAGTCCTTGTTCAATTGCGTCAGGTAATTGCCTAAAGTCTGTTTCATCATCTATCTATTGATAATTAATTTTCCATTTCATACCAGCCAACTTGTAGCTATTTACCATAGCCGTCAGCCTATCTGCATATATCATCAGGTCCCAGGGAACATTGACAAGAAACGAATATTCCGACAACCCCTGATATCCACGTAAGTTAAGAATGACAGCATTGCCATTCCCTTGGTGAGCCAATATACACTGCTTTCCAAATTTTCTTGTATAAATGAGCAATGGGTCATGCTCGGCAGCATCACTCACCGAAATTCTTCTGTCATCAGAATCGAACGTGTCGTTCAAAAGTCCCCTGAGGTAACAGACCTGCCCATTATACTTCAATGTAGATTCTGTCTGTTCACAGAATACTTGATAGTCTGATTGCAAGACTCGGACACCTTGTATCAGCGAGCTTGTAAGAGCAATGATACCCTTCTTCCGGAGAGCCGTGGGAAGAAGCAATAACGCTAACTTACGAAAATCAACCTTTGTTGCCATTGTCTAATCTGCTATCATATTGATATTAATTTCTCCAGGAGTGAAGTATCCTGAATAAGGAATATACCTTGCGTTGATGGCAATGGCACTCCCAGTCGTAGCAATACGCGCACAGGAGGATTTCATCTCCACGACCTTGACACCATCCAGTTCCTGGATCTTGTCGATGAGGGCCATGTTTGAATAGACTCCATCAAATGGCAAATTCTGCACATAGTTCCGGACGGCCTCCAGGCAGTCCTGTCTCAACGATGCCGGACTCTTCATGGCACTATAGTAGACATCAATGTCGCAGTCGAACTTGTCAGGCATAGCATTGATGAGTTTAAACCTTACCCCGACATCCTTAATTTCATTGATGTAGGCTGTCAGTTGGGGTTCTAAGTCATTTTCAAGTGGTATCCGAGCGTTTTCTGTGCCACCAGCCACCTTTATAATTAGCAGGTTCGATGCCGGAGACTCTGATGCTGCTGCATACTTAACTACTTTGGCGGTATTGATTTCTTCCTCTGACATTCCTGTTGTGTCATAAGTATCTGAGTCAGGAGCAAGCGTCTTATCCCGCATAAAGCCCAACATCATATTCCGATACCATTTAGCTGTATGTGGCTTCATATTGGAGATTTTAACTTCTACCTCATTTCTGAAACTCTCAAACAAAGCCTCATGAGTCCACATCGCTACGGCAACGATATACAATAAAAGGCTCTCAAGGCTCACCTTGCTGAACACATCATAGAAGGCCTTACCAATCTCAAAGCCGTAAATGGCTGCAAGATCCTCGTTTCGCATGAAGTCATCCATCATGCCATCCTTAATTTCCGTTATAGTTCTCATTGCCTTATCTATATACTGACCTCAAAATCAACACCCACGCACATCTCCCCGATACCGGAAGGCGAATAGCCAGCCAACTCATCCAGAGATGTTGCTGTGGCAGGCCTAATGCCTTGCATGTCATATTGTTGTTTTACCTTCGTGTCAATGATAGGTGCCGTTGACAGTTCAAGACCATCAGACAAATCATCCGACACGGATATACCGTTCCTGACCGCAAGGTCCATCCCTGCTTCCACGCTGCCCGCCGTCTGCAGGGCAATATCAAGCAAACTTTGTCTGTCTTGTACTTGCTGCATTATTCAATACTTATTGTATCCCCATCAGTTGTAACCTTGTTGACCATGATTCCACAGAACCTGAGCATCCTCTTAACCTCAATGGGCCAAAAGACATCGCCTGACCCGCCGAGCATCCTCCTTGCCTCTCCTCCAAGCAATGGCCATTCTTTCCACTCACCACGGTTGGATGCCAGCACCGTCTCGACAATCTGCTCATCCGTGTCACCTATGACCATTCCCCCATGTCCAACCAGAATATCACCAGTTACGCTATCAAGTAAAATCCCAATCATTGCCTTACCCTTTCATTTTCATAGTCGTTCCTCGTGCTTTCAATGAGCGGAGCTGCACTCCATGAAGACGCCAACGCCTTGAGCGAGGCCCCACCATCCTGTGGAATAGGAGACCAAGACATCATAAGCTCTTTCAATCTATTGATGTCCCTTTCGATGAGGTTAAACCTGCGTGTAAGCTCTTCCACTTTGACAAGCCCTCCCAGATTTCCACCATTTAGGATTATACCATCGTCATTAACCAGCAGGCTGTTGTCTATACCGGAGACAGTTACCCGCACTTCCTCGACGTCATCACAGAGCAAGACAATTCCCGATGATCCATTGTCTGTAAACCCGACGATGACATAGCTGCCCATTCTTGGAATCTGCACACATCCCAATGAGCTTCCCTGGTTGGCCTGCAGGTTCATTCCAAGCAATGGTGCACCTTCATCCAATGGTGCGACGTCTACGGTTCTGGCCTCTCTGTCGATGGCAGTCACCTCTCCGACCGTTATGCCGAGGGAGGTTCCTCCGCTACCGGAAGCAAGATGCCTTATCATATCCGCAATATTCATTCCGCAACCCTCCTTCCTAAGGTGATTTCCTGACGGTATCCACCGGCACCATATTTGATGACATTCCTGTCAACCATATAAACACCTTTGCGGATACCATCCAACTTGATTCCGATGCAATCCAGTTTGTCCACCAGCTTATAACCGAAAGTTGTAATGTTTCCTTTGAGACCATCCCGTTTCAAACGGGCCAGTTCCTGCTCAGCCCAAGCCTTTAGCTCTGATTCCGTTTTATTATAGGTATGAAGCGTGCGCAGTTCTCCATCTGCATCTCCCACTTCCACCCTGATTTTCTTATTATCAGGCATCAGCGACACAGCCTTCACTTTGATTCTCATGTTCTGCGCCTGTTGCTGCTCCAGTGCCTGGTCACTGATGATGTTGACACCCGTGGAAAAGACCTGGGAAATCTGAGCCTCCCGCTCAAAAAGGACACCGCAGTAGAGAACAGTCCTGCCACCCTCATATTTGAAGAATGATCGGACGCCTTGCTCCTGCAGCTTTCCCAATAATGAGGCCACGGTGTCGGCTGTCACTCGATAGGCTCCAAGCCGCTGCTCTCCCATGACTTTTATTTCATAGGGAAGTCCCTGATCTTTCAGTAAGGTACCAAGATCTACACTCCTATATGATTTTTTCTTGGCCGGAGTCTGCTTCAGCACGAACATCTCATCCTCGCAACTAATGACTACCGGAGTCTTACATGACACGTCACGGACGTATCCGACAAATGCAAGCTCGTTGTTTCCATCATAGCCCAACGATACCCTGACCCGGTCGCCACGATGTACAGGTATCGCCGCCTGACCGTCCCATTTGATTTTCTTGGGAAGGGTGATCCGGCACTCGTCGGTCAACTTACCTGTATCCCGGCTTATCTCCACCTCGGATACCCAGTTGAACCTCCAGTGTCGGTCTCCTGCAATTTCAATATCTGCCGTAAGGATATACATTAATACTCGCTGCTGAAAATATTATAGTCACTGTCTGACACTGCGGACAGACTGATTTGCTGATAGTTGCTTTCAGTGGCCTGAGCCACGTCAAAGCCTTTAATGACAATCCTGTCGATGTTGAAGAGGTCGAAGAAAGTGCTGTAGACCTTGATGGCATGCTTTTCTTCCATAAAGACATGCAATTGCCTGATCCCATCTTCCGGATATCGGTCGGTTATGGTTCCATTTTCTGTGGCAAGAATGCCGACAAGTATGTTGACCTGATAGTCGCCTTGATTGATATATTCCTTGACTGTACCATCCATCCCGACTAATGCCGTCATGACAATCTCCTTTTGCTGGCTGATGGCTACAATTGCATCATTCATGACAAGACGTTCTCCATCTTCCTTCTCGAATGTCAGCTCACACAAGGCGTATCTTCCTTCCCAGTAACTCTTATCCGTGATTGGGGTCGCCACGTCATTAGGTGAGATACGGCTTCCTCGGTTACTCCAGTCTGGTGCCTGTCCGGTCCTTGCCGGATGGAACTTGTAAAGTGGGCCCTTGGCCTGTATGGCAGTACCTGCTGCTACAAATTTGAAACTGATAGGTAACATCACACAGCTAAATTAGTATCGTTGATTGCTGACAGAAGAGCCTGCTCAATGGCTTCCTTCACTTTTTCCGTCCCCTCGCTGAGGGTTGTGGTATGAACCTCCAGACGCTCCACGAGTTTATCGATATTGACAGTTATATTCCTGACTGCCCCACTACTACTCGAGTTGGATGTCTCTTTGGCCTTTGAAAGTGTATTTCCGGTTGGATTAATAGCTCCTCCCGCGATAGCGGGTATCGCCGGCAATCCACTTGTGGGTGTATTTGAGTTCTTTGCCGCATTTGCGTTTTTTGATTTCTTTTGTACAGTTCTTGCATTGCTGGAAATCTCTTCATTGTAAGCGTTATTGAATGCCTGTCCTATCTGCTTGCCAAAATCAGAAAAAGTATTCTTCAGTCTACCTAAAGCTTTGGTAATTCCGTCACCATCCAGTTTAAATGTAGCCTTGATGAGCTCGCCCAATGCAGAGAAAGTTGCCAGGGCCTGCTGGCCGATGGCGGTGAAGAAGGTCTTAAAGGCTGCCCATAAGCCTTTCAGCACAGCCCTGAATGTGGCGGAAGTATTCCAGAAGTATATTCCCAATGCAGCCAATGCCGCAATGGCCGCTGCCACCCATCCGATGATGGGGATGTTCATGATGGCGATACCTATGGCACGACATGCAGATACGGCACTCAACTTGAATGCTCCGAAAGCTGCGGAAGCAATTCCCGAGAATGATGCAGATGCTGTTCCGCCGGTCACTAAGGACAGAGCCAGAAAGCCGAGCCCTTTTACTGCCTGCATTACACCCACGGTGGCGAACCTCACCAATTGAAGAGCTGCTCTCCCCATATTGCCAATGAATCCCAGAGATATGCCATTGTTCAGTGCGGTGGCAGATGTCATCAAGGTCATGGACAGCACTGCGTTTCTCAAAGCTCCCACGATACCCGTCCACATGGCTCCCCATTTCATGGCACCGATTCCGGACATCAATTGGCCGCAGACCTGCAGCAATGGCATCAGTTGGGCGAAAGGTACGAGTAACTGGGTAAGGGCACTTATCCACAGAGTGGTGTCACCACTCATCTGAAAGATTGCAATTTTCGCATCTTCTATCCGCTGATTGATACGCTTCTGACGTTCCTCATAGCTACTCATGACGATGGCAGCCTGTTCCTCCGCACTCTTAGTTCCGGTTACGGCTGCGGTGAGCCTTCCCAACTCGCCGGTACCCTGCACAAGGGCACGGGCAGCGTTGGCGTTCTCCATTCCAAAGAGTTTACTGAACAGGGCGCTGTCATTCAATACAGGCTTGAGCATTTCCAGACGTGACTTGAGGGAGAGACTGTTATCCCCCAACTTGAGAATGTCTATACCGGCAGCCTTCAAAGCCTCCTGTGTCTCCTTTGGCAGGAAACGGCCTTGACCAAGAATGGCCAGCGTGTTCCGGAGAGCCACTCCGCCTTCCGAGCCTTTCTTGCCAGCCTTGTCAAGGACTTGTATGGCGGCATTCGTCTCCTCAAAGGAAACGTTGGCAGCCTTGGCAGCCATACCACTCTGTTCCAGGGCGGCCTTGATTGCCGGAAGCTCTGCTGATCCTTCCTGACCCGCGGCTGCCATGACGTTCATCATCCTGGCCATCTCCTGACTGGCTTTCATTGGATCGGCAAGGCTTACGCCGTACTGGTTCATGGCCGTGGTCAGAACCTCTGCGGCAGCTGTGCCGTCGTTGCCCATGAGCTTGCTTGTGGTCTGTATGGAATCCCCCATAGCCTTCAGCGCTTTCGGACTCTTGGCAAGTTCCGGAGTCAATTGGGACAAAAGGAGTTTGTAACCCTCCACGGCCACTCCGGCATCTGTGCCGAAAGCCTTGGCACTGCCTCGGGCATATCCTTCAATCTCCTTGAGGGCATTACCGGTCACACCAGCAACGGCACTGAGGTCGTGCATCTGGCTGTCCAGACGCACTCCTCCTTGTCCTAAAGCCTGGAAACCGCTGCTTACATTCTGAATCGTCGTATTGACCAAATCGAAGGTGGCCAGCCTGCTTGCAAAGCGATGCAACGTTTTGTCTACACCTTCCACAGAAGCTGAGAATTGCCCAGTCTTTTCAGTTATTCCATCAATTGTGCTGGAATAATTCCCATGAAGATTGAAAATGTAGTCAAAAACAGTTGCCATATCAGTTTTTATTCATATATTTGCAGCATATAAATCACAGCAGATGGAAACAATGGTAGCCTTTTTATTACGGGCATTTCTGTTCATCGTTTACGGAATGGCAATAGTTGCTATCCCGTTTGCGCTGTTCAAATTGTTCCGCATGTTCTATCTGATGTGTAAGCCTGGGAAGAGAAATGCCGGTTCCGGACTTCCTTGGTGGGTCATTTGGCCAACCATTCGTCATTAACGGCTTTTTCCTGGATTGTCACTGGCACTACCTGACAACAACATCTTCCAATTCTCACCTCTCCATCGTTCCAGCCAAATGGCCTGGGCATAAAGTGCAGCCCAGTCCTCATAGCTCCCGGCCGTCGGATCCACATGCAGGTTGCTCCTGATTAGGGCACAGCCCTTTTCAAAGCCGTTCACATCGTCACGGTCTGAAAGAAGGTGTGCCTCTACAAGTTTTTTAGGGATGACATGCAGCCGCTGATCATCTGGGCAAGCTGAGTCTGCATGGCCATAAAGAGAATGGCATCCTGCATCATCTGCTCGTCACCGCCCAGCCAGCAGTTCTTGGCCAGCGTCTCGGCGGCAGTCACCTCATCGGTCTTTCCCAGCTTTGTCACGGCCGACATGACAGCCATGTTTGGGCGGTGGAAATAGCCTACATGGAGTTCCTCACCATCGAGCACGTCAATGCGGATGACTTTCTTGTACCTGGACTTCCATCCGGAAATCGCTTCTTCGGTAACGCCTCCGTCAAAAGTCTGTTTGGGAGCCGTTGTCGTTTTCTTTTGTTCCTGATTCATAATCTCAGATGTTACTTGTTATACTCTATGTGCGAGGGGATGAGGTCCAGTTCCACTTCCTGTCCGGTGTCTCCTTCCTTCCACTCACGGGAATTATTCTTGAACGAGCAGTTGCGGATCTTGTCTGTCGTGACAATCCCGCTGTCGGGGAGATATTGCACGGTAATGTCGAAGGGCGCAATGTCCTGGATACGTCCGTTGGGAACCTGCCGCTGGATGGCCTCCACCTCTTCCTGGTAAAGGGTAATCTTGGCCGATGGAGTAATACGCCCCTTGGAACGTCCGATGGGATAGCGCCCCGCACCGTACTTGTTCTCTACCTCCTGATCCTCGCCATAGTTGATAGCGACGATACCGGTCACCGGTACACCGGCGATGGAGCAAACCACGTCTGCCCAGGAGTACATCATCCCATTGACCATAGGGATGCCGTTATTGATGATACTTGCCATTGTTAAACAGTTTTTACGAAACCAATTTTAATCCTGATTCTCCGCATGATGCCCACCGGAACGTTCTTGATGACCATCTCAACCGTCGAGTTGCTGAGCACGTCCTGGCCTGGGTCAATCTTCACCTTGTAACCACTAAGTTCACCCGCCTTTTCCATCTCCTCGATAGCCTTGTTGGCAGTAGTCTCAAGATGGCTTACGGAATAGGGCTGCAGTTTTCCAGAGGACTCGTCAATGTAAACATTGCCGCCAAGTTCCGGAGTTACATAAGTCCTGATGCCACGCACGGCCTTGTCCATTGTCCGCACCAGCTCAATCATGTTGTAGTCGCTGGTGGTGTCATCCAGGTTGTGGCTGTCGTTCATATAGCTTCCAGCCAATCCCGGATAAGTGACAAAGAAGAGATACCGTTCGCTGTCAAGTTGGTTCAGCAGGGCTCGGTCCACGTCACGCAGCAGCTTCCCATCGCCGAAGGCTGGAAGGGATACCCCGGTCGGGAACTTCTTCACCCAGCCGATGCTCTCATTCACTGCGGCAGAAGACAGCAAACCCAACACAACTCCCAGCGACGATACAGAGGCTTTGTCTGTGTTCCCTGCATCCTTGAAGAGGTCCATACCAGTTCCGCTGCCTGCCTGTGCGATGATGACAGACACACGCTCTTTCTTGCCAGCCAAGTTGGTAGGTAGCTGGGCTATGTCTGCCACTTTGGGAGCAACGAGCAGGGAAAGGGGTGCAGCTTCCGAGTCCAGTTGTGTGGCAATGGTCTGGAGCTTGACATAATCCTCGGCCGTCAGAGCCACGTTGCCCATCCATACGGCCATCTGCCGAATGCGTCTGTCCGCATAGTTCTGTACGGTCTTTATCTCGCTGAAGGCATAGCTTTCTGGTTTCACAAAGAGGCCGACATAGAGCAAAATACCGTCATTGATACGGAAAATCTCAGAAAGCTGGTAATGCAGTACCCTGACAAGCCAGGACTCCGCATCATCAGTAATACCCAGTGATTCGGCCATGTCTATCGTGGAGACAGGCTGCACATGGTCAGTCTTGAATGCTGCCGGTAGGTCTGTCTCCGGCATATACATCACAAAACCGCTGATATGATCCTCACCTGAAAGGCTCTTGGGAACATTACCGTTCTGTCTGTTAATCTGTAGACTGTTCATTGCTATTCGCTTTTAACGGTTACAATTTGGGCACTCTGCAGGTTCATGGCATGATTGCGGGCATCGCTCAACTGCCTGAACGGAATGCCATCGCTGGTGACGAATACCTCAGGAAGCTTATGCTCCTTGATGGCAGTCTTGCCGACCTTGACCAGCATGGCATTTTCTTCGGTAATCTGTTTGGCGGCCGAAAGAGCCTTGCCCTTGGTTTTCTTCTTGCCCGACTGCTCTCCGGTTTCCTCCGAATTGACGGCCTGACCTTCTGAACCTGCAGAAGCCTCTACGGACTCCTTTCCTAACGGCTGTGCCGCCGTAGATTCCACCTGCTGTTTGTTCACTTCTTCCATATCTTTATTTTTTTTAATTTGATTATTACGCATACGATTAGAAAAACGACAATCCCCATGATGAAACCAGTCTTCCAACTGCTGAATATGCCTTCTGTCTTATGCACAGTTGTCAGTGATTTATCCTGTTCCTTTGCCTTGACATTCTGATGTGTAACTCCAGTGAGTGCAGCATTTGTCGTATGTGTGGACTCAAGGCTGCTCCCGGCGTCCTTGCGGTCATGTGAAGCAAGATGCTTCCTTTGCCGGCTCATGGCCTTCACGGGTGGAAGTCCCGTCTCAGGGCTGACAGGCTTGTCGGTGTCAAACAGGACCGTGGTACAGTCTGCCTCTTCCGTAGCCGTGTGCTCCACACTTATGCGCTGCTGGAGGAACCTTGTCACGATACTGTCCAGCGTCCGGCTGTAGCTACTGTCCTGATGCACCGTCAGACTGCTCCTGCTCTTTTCGCTGCTCGTTTCTTTCACTCCTCTGCAACTGGGCAGAGACAGGGCAAGTGTCAGCATGAGGACAGGAAGGAATCCTCTCAATGGCTTTTCTGAATTTCTCCACATCTCTTCGTAATGTTTGGATTTCTTTCTTCAATGGAGCCACGATGCTATCGACGAGGATATCATTGGCTTTCCTGACGTTTTCAAGCTCATTGGCACGGACACCTGAGAACTTGTTCTGCATTTCCGCACGCAGGTTCTCCAGTTCAATCTGGTATTTTCCTTTCAGAAGCCGGCTGTTGAGCCATGCCCCAAGAGGGGCAGAGACGGCGGCCACCACCGTGGGCACGACCATAGATATAATATCGCTCATTTGTGTCTATTGTTTGATGCCGAAACTCGAAAGCCATGCCCTGACATCGAAAGACGGGCATGCCTTTCCGGGATTCAGTTGATGATGCCCAACAATCCTGATGGCCGGGAACCGTCGGTTGAAGTCCTGCACATATCGCTTGAGGGCAGTCTTCTGGGCCTCCGTCCGGGTGTCAGCGGGATTGCCTTGGGCATCCAGGCCGCCAGCGTAGACGATGTGCCGGCTGATGGAATTATACCCGGCTGCTCCGTTCGTAATCTCCCAGGGGTCTACCTGGGCATCCTCGTTGTTTCCAACCAGCCGTTCCACGCTGCCGTCAAGGTGGAAGAGGTCGGTGTATCCCACCTGCTTCCATCCGCGACCACCCTTTGACTTTGGGGCGGTATGCCACCGCCGGATTTCCTCCGAGGTCACCTCACGCCCGGCCTTGGTAGCCGTGCAATGAATGACCAGGTATCTCATGGGCTTGCTCATCAGGCGGTCAGGGCACTGACGATAACACCACGGCTGTTCTTGGAGGTGAGAGGCAGACAGATACCCCACTTGCGGAAGTTCACGAGGTTACGGTGATACAAGGGATCCTTGCTGGCTTCACTGTAATAGAACTGTACGCTGCCGTTGGCCTTCATCATCCTTCCGTTGTAATAGAACACCGATGCCTGACGGTCTGTGGCCGAGGAGGCGACAGCACCCCAAACGTTCTTGGTCTTGGCCGCGACATTGTACATCGGCGTGCCGTCATACTCGTAGATATCGAAGCCATAGAGACGGGCAATCTTGCCCTCGGTCTGGTTGATATTGTAATGGTCCTTGAACTTCAGGTCTGTCTCCAGCAGGTCATTGATATGCTCGCTACAAAGGACGGCAATACGGTCATTCTTTGGAATTCCCATCTTGTCGAAACGCTTCTTCATGGCAAGCAGGTCTCCGGTGGTGAACAGTTTATGCGTACCGTCACTGGAGGCGGCGCCGGTAGTGAGCAGCACGGGCGTATCCGTAGTGTCGCTGTCCGGGGCGATGGCGTGAATGGCCTTCTGGCAGCATTTCTCTTTCAGGGCCTCACGGTGACGCTCCTGGACGCTTGCCATCTTATCGTAGCTGCAGGCGTGGAGCTCGTCATCCGTCACAGGCGTGGCCGTGGTGTCGTACTTATCCAGGGAAATAGGTTTGTCGCTGTCCTTGAGGTCCTGTATCTGCAGCGGGTAGGTCGTATTGTTTACCAACACGTCAGGGTCTCCGCCAAGCTCTGTGAAATGGATTACGTCATTGTCCACATACTGGTCATAGCTCTTGATACGGTCATACCACCCGAGACTCTCCGGGGCTGATCGGAACGCCTTGACCATCTCTCCCGTCCAGATTTCGGTGAGGACTCCCTCGCAGAGGCTGTCCTTGGGCAGAAATGCTCCCACGGCAAGGGCTATCAGGTTAGCGACGATGACACCGGCCACCGGATGAAATCCGAAGACGGCGGTGCCGATAATGGCGCCCATGACGGCATTGAGCATGAGGGCAGCCATGACAGTAAGCACTGTTCTTTTCAAATTCTTGTTTTCCATTATTATCTGTTGTTTACGATTCCAGCACACAGTCCACGCCGTACTCAGCCTTGTAGAGACTTGCATACTTGGCGGGATCCTGCTTTCTCATGACGACGAGCTCGTCGGCAGGCACTTCGGAGAGCTTCACGTATTCCTTGGGCTGTCCGGCCCCGAGAAGGTCGTTGCCCGTCTGGATGACCTCAGTCGGCTTCTGCATCGGGTGCATGAGGTTCAGCGTCTCCTGCAGGCTTTCCACGCCTACAGCCTTTCCCATGCTGATGAAATGGTCCTTCTTGTCAGCCGTGATGCGTCTCTCGCTGATGGCGTGGTCAACGACGGCGTTGATGGAGGCAAGTTCGATTTCTCCGGCCTTGTCGGCCTTTTCCTTGAGCAGCTTGATACGCTGCACGGCATCCTGCGCGGTGGCCGTCTCCGGCAGACCGAGCTGGTCCAATAGTTCTTTTTCCATTTTATCGTTATTGTTTGGTTCAACTTCTTTCCGTTCGTCCGGGCGCAGCAGGGGAACCTCCTCGTTGTCCTTTCCCGCTGCAAGCTGGATGAGCTCTCCTTTGGCATTATAGAGCTGGAGGGCATCGTCGTTACCTCCTATATCCACAATGCTCACCTCAAGCAGCTTGCTCCTGGTGACGGTCGCACGTCGCTGCCCAGGCAATAGATATTCCGGGGCGTCACTCACTTCTATCCGCTCCAGCGAGGGAGAGGCCATCCTGAGGAAACCGTTCTCCCATTTGTCCTCGATCTTCTTGGCAAACTCATCGTTGCCATCAAAGACCGGTGTGCCGATGAGACTGTCACCATCCACCCGCAGGTTCTCAACCCGCCCGATAGGCATGGTATCACCATCGAAGCAACGGCGGTGCATCCAGAGCAGGACAGGATTCTTCTGGTACTGCTGCAGGTCGATGCCCGATGTCAGTACGCGGAAGCCGTAGCAGTTCAGCCCGCTCGTATTGATAACTACTTCTTTCATTTAAAATGGCGGATATTAAGGCATGGCCACCGCCCTTTTGATTTACGTTTAATTAATTTTCTATCAATGAACAATCGAGTTGCAGGGGACGGACTCGAACCGTCGACCCTGAGGGAATGAACCTCATGCGCTGCCATCTGCGCCACCCTGCGATTTGCCCACAAAATTGCAATAATCCCCATAGGTGGGCAAAAAGTGTGTAAACTCTTGAAACACTTTTTTCCCAGCTCGCCGATTATCAGCATTTTTGCACCGTAAAACAACATGAATGGCAACCAAGAAAGAACTTGAGACAAAGAAGGAACTGGCCCGTATCCTCTTTATGCAGGGCGAGCAGCAGAAGGATATTGCTGTCCATACGGGTGTATCCGCACCGACCATCACGAAGTGGGTCAATGCGGAGAGCTGGAGGGAGCAGCGCGCCGCACAGTCCATCACACGCCCGGAGCTGATCAACAAACTCCTGCTATCCATCGACAACCTTGTGGAGGACATCAACCGGAGCGGAGACCCGAAAGCTATCGCCAACCTGGGAGACAAGTTGTCGAAACTGTCATCCACGGTACAGAAACTCGACAAGAAGGCGAGCGTCGTGGACGTGGTGGAGATTTTCATGGATTTCAGCCGGTGGTTGCAGTCCCGTGGAGAGTTCGACACCTCGGCCACGGCAGACTTCATCCGAAAGGTGAACACGTACCAGGACATCTACCTCAACGAGCGGGTATCACAAAAGTAAAATAGTATGGCAACAGGACTCACAGAGAACGAGGCGTTGAAACGATGGCGGCAACACTGCGAGAACGTGCAGCGCTCCACGGCCGTTGACAGGACGGAATCCAGACAGTCGCAACTGGCCCGCATCAGGAGGCTCAGGGGAGACTATGCGGCGTTTGTCGACTACTATTTCCCACATTACACCCTGAATCCGGACACGGGACGGAACACTCCGTGCGCCCCATTCCATATCAGGGCAGCCAACAGGGTGAGGAAGGAACGCAACCTCAAGGCGGTATTCAAGTGGCACCGAGGCGCAGCCAAGTCGACCCACCTTGATATTTTCATCCCTATGTGGCTGAAATGTCAAGAGCCCGGTGACATCCATGTCATGGTTCTCGTGGGCAAGAATGAGGACAATGCCAAGACCCTGCTCTCCGACATCCAGGCGGAGCTTCAGTTCAATCAGCGCTACATCCACGACTTCGGGCAGCAATTCAACAACGGGTCATGGGAGGAGGGCGAGTTCGTCACCAAGGACGGCACGGCCTTCTTTGCCCGTGGACGCGGGCAATCACCGCGTGGATTGCGTTATCGCGCGCACCGACCCGACTATATCGTCATCGACGACCTCGACGATGATGAGCTGTGCCAGAGCCCAGCCCGTGTTTCCAGACTCACCGACTGGGTGAAGGAAGCCCTCTTCGGAGCGTTGGACGGCGGCCGCGGCCGCTTCATCATGGTGGGAAACCTCATCGCCAAGAACAGCGTGCTGCAGAACATATCCGACACCAAGGGCGTATTGGTGTCCCAGGTTAATATCTGGGATAAGGACGGCAACGTCTCCTGGGCGGACAAATGGACGCCAGAAGAAGTCCAGAACATCGAGGCCTTCATGGGCTATAGGGCATTCCAGAAGGAGTATATGAACAATCCCATCATCGAGGGCGCAGTGTTCAAAAACGATTGGATCCGCTTTGGCCGGCTGCCGAGCCTCAGGAAGTTTGATGAGCTGGTTCTGTACGTAGACCCGTCCTTCAAGGGATCATCCAAGAACGACTACAAGGCCGCGAAGCTCTGGGGCAAATATGGCACCCAGCTATGGCATATCCGGGCCTTCGTGCGGCAATGCAGCGTGGCGGAGATGGTGAGATGGCTTTATGACCTGTATGAGTGGGCCCTTCAGGAGGGCATAGCCATACGCTTCTATATGGAGGCCAATTTTATGCAGGACATTATCCTCGACGACTTTCGCACCGAGGGAGACCAACGAGGATACCAGCTTCCGTTGGCCGCAGACAAACGCAAGAAGCCTGACAAGTTCCAGCGTATCGAGGCCATCTCTCCCCTGTGGGAGCGGGGTTTTGTCTACTATGACGAGGCCATGAAAGACGACCCCGACATGCAGGCGGGCATCAGCCAGACACTGGCCTTTGAGAAAGGCATGAGGGGGCACGATGATGCTCCGGATGCCGACGAGGGGGCCATCTGGTATCTGCAGAGACATTCAAGAGTATCTAAATTTGCGCCTTCGTTCGGACGCAGACGCACAGCAAAAAACGTAACATGGTAACAAGACTCATCAAGGCGCTCGTCTTCGATTGGAGACTGAGACGGGCCATCCGGAAGGCACGGCATGATGCCGACCTGCACCGCAGAAAGTTCCTCGTGCTCATCTATGGCGGCAAGCCTGTCGTCGTATCCAAGCAGGGCATACGCAGACTCATAGCCCGCCACCGTTTCCCCAAGGGCTTCACGGCAGCCACGGCCGAGAGGATAGCCGCGTTCGTGGCGACACCTAAAACAAGACCATGATGTTTCTCACGGAAGAAGACTACAAGAGTGTCTGCGATGACTTCGAGTTCGAGAACATTCAGGCAGACCAGAAGCGTACGACGGCCGAGAAAGCCGCCCTTGAGATGATTGCCGGCTATACCTCGCAGCGGTATGACATGCGCAAGGCTTTCTCCATGACGGGAGAGGCCCGGAACGCCATGCTCGTGCAGGTTGCTGTCAACATCACGCTGTGGCTCATGGTGCACCGTATGCCGGAAAGCATGGGCTATGAGCGCCGGCAATTGCTCTATGAGGAGAGTGTCAGATGGCTCAGGGATATCCAGAACAGCAAGGCATCGCCAGACCTTCCCACCTACACCAGCGAGGACGGCAGCCAGATGGATACCCACAACCCCATCCGGTGGGGGTCGCAGCGTCCCGGCAAGTATGATTGGTAAATAAACGGTAAATAATGGATATTCTAAGGAAAATCAGAAATACCCTCAATCCGGGGCAGACACGCTCCGAGGACATGGGGCGGCTCATGCGCTTTGCCAGTAGCAAGAGGGGTATCAAACTCACCGCCCAGCTCCTGGCACAATCCGACAGCCTCACCAAGAAGGATGTCGGAGACTGGCGGCAGGCCTGGCAGGTGGCCATCAACGTGGACAATCCCAACCGTGGTCGCCTCTATGACATCTACCGGGACTGCCTTGTCGACCTGCACCTGCAGGGATGTATCGGGCAGCGTAAGGGAATGACTTTGAAGGAGGACTTCCACCTCGTGGGCAACGACGGCAAGGAGAATGAGGAAGCGACCAAGCTGCTGCAGCAGGAATGGTTCAACGACTTCCTCGGTCTTGCGCTCGACTCCCGCTACTGGGGCCACTCGCTGATCCAGATGGGCGATGTCATCAGTGACGAGGACGGCATGCGCTTCGACGGGGTGACACTCGTGCCCAGGAAGCATGTATGCCAGGAGCACGGGGTGGTGTTACCCGTGGCCGGGGACGACTGGCACAAGGGAATCTCTTACCGTCAGGGAGAGTTTGCCAACTGGTGCGTGGAAGTGGGTAAGCCATACGACCTCGGACTGCTGCTGTCCTGTGCGCCGTCGTGCATCAGCAAAAAGAACATGCTCGGCTTCTGGGACATGTTCGGCGAGATATTCGGCGCGCCCATGCGTATCGCCAAGACCACCACGCAGGACGAGGCGGAACGCGGCAGGATCGAGAATGCACTAAACAACATGGGCAGTGCCTTTTGGGGACTTTTTCCGGAAGGCACCGACATTGAGATCAAGGAGAGCAGCCGTGGCGATGCCTACAACGTCTACGACAAGCGCGTGGACCGGTGCAACTCGGAACTCTCAAAGGGCATCCTCAATCAGACCATGACCATTGACAGCGGCTCGTCACTGTCGCAGTCGGAAACCCATCTTGAGGTTTTCGAGAACGTGGTGAAAGAAGACAAGAAGATGATTTTCTATGTGGTCAACGGACGGTTGCTGCCCTTGATGCGGAGGCATGGGTTCCCGGTTCAGGGACTCAGGTTCACTTGGGATGACGCAGCCAGCTTCACACCTTCGGAACAGCGAGAGATGGAGCGTGTGCTGCTGCAATACTATGAGGTGGACCCGCAGTATTTCATCGACAAATACAACATCGCCATTACCGGGACTCGGGAGCAGGGAAAGGTTGACAGTTTTTTCGGATAAGCCCCAGGAAAGACAAGGGGCAAAGACCGACCTATCGGGTGTTCAATCAGGCTATGGAGCGCTTGTATGGCGGAGATGGGGATTATCTTGCCAAGGACGGCACACCGCCTGACTTCAACGACTCTTTATTTTCTGATGCTGCCAGGAAGGTATACGAGCATGGTGGATTCAATCCTTCCATGCTGCTCAGTCCGGAGGCGCAACGGGTGACGGGAGAGACCTTCCGCGTGTTGAACACGGCCATCTCCGCCCATATCGACCATGTCATGCCCGAGACGGAGCGTCATGCCCTTGAGCACAACGCTTTCATTTTCTCCGGGCTAAAGACTTTCCATTCGCTCCGGGAAGTCGGTCTGTCCATGTTGGATGCCAAGGGCAATATCAAGCCCTTCGGTGATTTCCTCAAAGAGGTGACAGCCATCAACGAAAAATATAACAAGAACTATCTTGATGCTGAGTATCACCATGCGGTGAGGTCGGTGGAGATGGCCAACAAATGGATTCAGTTCAAGGAGGATGGCGACCGTTATGATCTCCAGTACCGCACGGCAGAGGATAGCAAGGTACGCACCTCTCACCAGCAGCTTGACCGGATAACGTTGGCACTCGATGACCCGTTCTGGGAAAGCTATTTCCCACCGAACGGCTGGCGTTGCCGTTGTGATGTTGTCCAGGTGAGAAAGGGGAAATATCCGTTGTCAGACCCCGATATGTCACTCGGTCTGGGAGACGATGCCACTGCCGAGCCGAAACAACGGATGTTCCGCTCCAATCCCGGGAAGTCCCTGAAACTGTTCCCTGAACAGCATCCATACAACAAGGTTCCCACAGAGGTGAAGAAGATGGTGGAGGAGATGCCTGAGCCGCTGAAGGCCCCAGAGGAAGCCGTGGACTTTATCAATGCCAGCGAAGTACGTAAGAAATGGTTTGAGCGAGGGTTCAGCCAGCTTATCGTCACCCAACGAAAAGGCGTGAATGGATATACGGACACGAAAGGGCTCATTGCCATGACCAGAGAAAGGATGGACGGTGTATTGTCCGGCATATCCAAGGTTAGGACAGGTCAGGAACTTACCGAGAAAGAAGCCGACGCGATGGCCACACTGTGGCATGAGATTACCCATAACAGGAGTAAGCCAGGAATGATACGGATGGGTAGGGACCAGACTAAATTCATGGAGCTGGCCAATGAGTTCGTCGCCCGCAAGACCCTACCGGAATTCTATGAAGGTCTGGGTGGAAAAATACAACACCCAGAATTTATGAATGACAGAAAATCCACTGGGTATAATAACATGGTAAATTGCTACGACAGACTCATTGGCTTAACAGGTTCTGATCCAGGCAAAGTCTTGGATGACGTCAAGGAGCATCTTTTCAACCAGCCTTATGACAAACAGCAGGATGGATTGGCCATGGCTTTATATAAGAATGGGGCAAAACTCCCTGATGGGAGGAAACTGAAAAAGACAGAAATCAAGAAACTGGTGAAGAGATGCCTCTTTGGGAACGCTACAATAGACAACATGATTGAATCACTCGTTGTAAAATGACGCGATTTCCTCTGCAAACTCTTGTTCGATGGCCCTGGCAAGTTCCTTGTCTGCAAAATCGATGAAGCTGTCGTAGCTGATAAAACGGTTATGCTCGTCCAGACAAGACAGAAAAAGGTCGATGTCAGACTGTTCATGTCCGCCGATAATCTCGTCCAAAGCTTCGTCGGAAGGGTTGAAGTCGAGGAAAGTCTTCTTTCTCAGTTCAAGTTTGGAGTAATCCATTGTTCTATTTTTGGCAAAAATAAGAAGAATTATTCAATAAAGCAAGACTATAATATGAAATATCATTTTAATCAGAATAATAATGGCAGATTTCGACATTGAGAAGTTCAAGAGGACCGTCCTCACGGACATTGCGGTGGAACTCAAGGATGAGTTTAACGAGAACTTCTCGCGCAAAGCCTTCTTCGGCAAGAAATGGAGGCCACGCAAGGATACAAAGGCAAATGGATCACTACTGGTAGTGCATGGACATCTTAGAAGCTCGATATCCACGCATATCAGTGAGGATGGCATCCATTTTACTTCATCCATGCCATACGCCTCCGTCCACAACGAGGGGGTCAAGGGCACGCAGTCAGTCAAGGCCCACTCTCGAAAAGGGAAACCGGTCAGGGCGCATACACGTCACGCCAACATCCCACAGCGACAGTTCGTCGGAGACGGCAAGGATACCCGGCATATCATCAAAGAATGCCTTGACCGCAGTGCGAAGGAATTTGATATGGAACTTACCAAATTATTGAGACAAAAATGAGAAAGGATATTTTGCAAGCCATTGCCGGAAAGCTCTCAGAGAGTATCCCGGAAATCAAGTTCATCGATCTGTGGAGCGAACAGCTCGCTATGCTCCAGAGCGGTCCGACATGGCCGGTACCGGCCGTGTTCGTCGAATTTGAGCAGATAGACTGGCATCAGATGGCCAATCATGCCCGGACGGCCGACATAGGCATACGTCTGCACGTCATAACCCGGTGCGTGAAGTATAATGGTATCTTTGACCGCAGACAGGTCAACGTCATGAAAGCGGGGGCGACCCGTGTCGGAGCTGCCCTGGACTATCTGGACCTGCTCGACCGCATCAACGCGGCCATGCAGAGCCTCTCTGGGGAAAATTTCACCTCGTTCATGCACACCACCTCCTCTACCGGAAACAACCTCGGAGAACTCATGGAGAGCGTGGAGCGGTTCGTCACCAGGGCACGCGACTTGTCTGCCGTCAGGAAAGCATCAAGGTCCACGGGCCTCTCCATGCTCACCACGGAGGAAATTATCGACCGTGTCATTTAATCCCGCCTGCCCTGTAACGACAAATCCCTCCACCTTCAAAGGCGGGGGGATTTGTCGAAAAAGTCAAACAAGCAAAGCTCGATGGCCGTCGGCCTTGTCTTCTCTGTAGGTATTCCAAGGTAGGTGAGATAGGTGTGATAGCACATCGGATAAACGGGATACACATATTTACGCCACACGGCCTTATAGCATCGTTGGTTGTTGCCAGGCTCATAGTATCGTTGGGTGAGCTCCCGAATCTTTTTGGCTCTCTCAAGTGTACTTTTGTAGTGTTTTGTTGCTCCCATTCACATTTTATTTGTATTTTTGCCATACCTTTTCACTAATCCAAGGTGTGGCGGTTTTTTCATGCGAATGGGAGCCGTCGCACCTTTTTTAGTCCACGTCGGTCATTCCGAGCGGTACGTTCACCCAGGCACCTTTCTCGTTCTTGTACTCAGCACGGATATAGCGCTTCGTGGTCGTGGGCTGGTAGCTTTCCTCAATGATGCGCACACCCTCCATGAAATGCTCGTCTCCGGTCTCCTCGGCCATCTTCCGGAGCTGGAGCACACGGCTGGCCTTGATGTTGCCCTGACCGTCACGGCTCAGCAGTCGGAGCACGGCACTCACGAGGGCCTTGCTGTTGTCATCCTTGGCGAGGCTCTCGATATACTCCTTCACGATGGCAATGCCATCCTCCACGGTGTCGCGGTAACCGTCGATGACGTTCACACCGAGGGTGATTCTCTGAGTGCCGATGCTGTTCGTGAAAGTGTGGCTGCGCTGGCTGTCCTTGGTTAGTCCGAGCACCTCCTGCTTCATCTTCAGGATGGCGTCGAAATTGCCGAAGACGGCATCCTTCACACACTTGAGCTGCTGGCTCATCGATACCAGCTCCGGAATGGCGTCGGCCATTTCCTCATCCACCATGGCAGCATAGTCCTTGCGTTGCTGCTTGCGCTGCTCGGCGGCAATGCGCTTCTCCTCACCCTGCTTCCAGGCGTTGTACTTCTCAAGTTCCTCTTGGGTCATTTCTACTTTTTCCATAATCTTGATTGTTTAAAGGGTTTTCAAATGTTGTTTGAACTGCGCTCAATTGTCTATAAAAGACTTGAGCTCATTGTTGGCTGAATCGATGTCGAGCATGGCCAAAAAGCCCGCCGACTTGATAATGCAGCCGGTCCACGTTAGGCATGATGCCACAACCACCAGGGGAAACGTCACAATGACCAACCCCAACGTCTTCAAATACTCTTTTGCTTTCATTGTTCTTTTGTTTTGATGTTTGTTGTTTTATATCTTGTTCAATTGAGCTGTTCATCTGACGCAGGCTGCAACATCTCATATGATGTCTGTCGCTCGTCCGAGTTCGCCTCCAGTTCTTTAACTGCTATGCCGTCCTTCACTTTCTTGTTGAACCCATAGATGAGGTTGCGAAGCCGCTCACGGGGTATCTTGTTGAAGTCGTCATATCCGGTGCTCCTGCAGGCTATGCCCTTGATGATGCTCACATTAGAGTATTTGCCCTCTGCCTTCAGCCATCCACCGATGGCGCCCATAGCCCGTTTGCGCATCTTGTCCAAGGGTTCCTTGCCCTGTCTTCGCTCCAGCTGGTCAGATAGCTTGGCGCAGATGTCAATCAAGTCGTGCGTGTCCAGGTCGCAGCTGCTATCCACCTCGTAGCTCTCCAGTATGGCGTCCTTCTCGTCCTTGGTCAGCCCCAGCAGGCTGCACAGCGTGTGATACTTCTTCAGGATGCTCCTGTGGATCTTGTCCATTGTTCTTGTCTCTGCCATGTCTATATATTGATTGTAACTATACTCCTGCCCAATACTCCTGTGCTCCCTGCTCCCAGATGATGAAATCAGCACCGCCCTCATGCTCGCCGGTCTTGCTGTTGTCAGTCTCATAGCGGGTGGTAAGGAAGGCCTTGTAACCCTCGACGCGCACTTTGATGTCTGCATCAAACCGGATGTTCTGTGCCAGCGTTCCCTTGGGCAGCCCTTTCCGCTCATGAGCGATAAAGATGAACAGTTTCTCAGGGAAGGTGTCCCGTAGTTTCATGTAGTCGGCCATCTTGAAACCTATCCAGTAGTGCAGTGAGTCAACCACAATGATGTCCGGGCTTTGTTTTTTCTTGAGCCTGACGGTCAGTTCCTTCAGGCTTTCTTTCTCCAATAGTATGATCCGGCTGCCCACCTCTTCCATGCCCACCCTCTTCCATGCTGTCTGCAGGGAAGCTGAAAGCCCCTGCTCAGTGCTGTCGTAGGCCACCCGGCCAAAGCGGGTAAGGTATTTGCTTACCTGCATCACGAAAGTGGTCTTGCCGCAGCCGGAACCGCCATAGATAAGCCAAGCCCCGCGAAGCTCCGGCCGGCCGAAGCTGGCGAGGTAGTCCCCGTCAAAGTCAGCCAGCTCAAATCGTGCCTGCATTACGTTCCTGTTGCTTATCGCTCTTCCCATGTCTGTTCCTTTCGTTTTGTCCTATTCCTTGTTATCTCCCCCCTTGTTGGTGAGGCGGAGAGGGTTATCGCCCTTTCTTCAATGCCCACACCGCTCTCTTTACCCGGCGCAGGTCGTTCTCACTGTCCTCAATGACCTGCCTGATGTCCTTGTCAGAGTCGATGCCGTTGGCAACACACACCGCTGCCACGTCCTCGCTGTTGATGACCTGAAGGGCAACGAACTTGCGGCCCATACGACTGAATATCTCCTCGTAGCCCTTGCGACGTATCCTGAGACCTTTCTTGATACGTTTTTCCAGAAAGTCTGTGGCACACAGGATTATCCCGCAGTGGTCCTCCAGTTGGTTGTAAAGGCTGATGAAGAAATAAAGCACCTGGTCGCTTAGTTTGTCTGCCTCGTCAAGCACTACAAGGGGGCTCTCCGTGCGCTTCAACGTGTCGATGATGTCATCCATCATGTCGCTCACCGTGCTGCCGGTATAGTCTATGCCCATACACTGGAGCAGTTTGCCCATGAACGTGCGGCGGTTCCAGTATTCCGAGCAGCACAGGTGAAACACGTGGCGGTGTGTCTTGCTGTAGTTTCTTATGGCCTCTGTCTTGCCGCATCCGGCACATCCGGTAATGGCGAGCACAAGGCTCTCCTCCTTGGCGTTGTCCAGGAGAAATATCATGCGTTCGTAAGCCCTCGTCGTGGCAATCTGCCACTCCTTGCTGTCGTGCCCGGCCTGTGCTGCCACGGTGCGCCACATGTCATCACTGATGGAGTCCCAGTTGCCGGCCAATATCTGGCTGATGGTGGCGGAGCTTACCCCGTTCATGCTGTTGGCTGCCTTGTTCTGGCTGCCCTTCTGCTTGCAATAGTCCTTCAGGACCTCTGCTATCACTTGTTTTTCTTCCCTTTTCATAATCTCTGATGGTTTTACTCCTCCTGTTAAGAGGTTTTGGTTAAAAAATTGAATAATCGTCCTTGTCACTCTCATGTGCCCCTTGTGGCAGGATGGGAATTTCCACTGCGTCCGCGTCTATCGCTTTTCCAAGCCGGGCCCTTGCTTTGGGCAGTTTATGCTGGCCTCGACCATCCACAATGAGCAACCGGTTGAGGATGCTGTCCTGTCGGGGCAGGCTCCTCAGCAGCTCCTCAGTCTTTTCGGCAGTATGCTCCAGCTTTCCGATGACGTGTTGCTCCAGAGCTTTGTTGAAGTCGAAGACCTCCTGCAGTTTCTTCGCATCGCCGGGCTTGCGGTCTGCGAGTGCCATAGGCTGCACGTGCTTTTCCCGGAGCATGTACCTGAGCGTTCCGTCCTCATTCACGGCCAACACTTCACCAAGGTTGGCAGGGTCATACTTCACTGTCCATTTCTCCGAGGTATGGTTTCTGAATGATATATCGAAGCTGTCGTACTGTCGTTTCACTCCCAGCAGGGTCACTTTCAGCCCGCCACCTTCAAAGGTGTTGCGGAAACCTGTCTCGTCACCGAAATACTGCAGGTAGTTCTCACGGGTCATCGGCAACCGTCTCTTCTGTGGCAGGTTCTCCATCATTTCACGCAAACGACCAATTTTCTGTTTGCGCTCCAGCGCCATGATTTCCATTATCTGTCGGATTACGCCTTCTTTATCGGGGAAGGAGCGACGCCGACGGTTCAATGCCTCATTGTTGGGCTGGCGCTTCGGGTCGGTGGTCACGCCATATCCGCTCCAGTTGTTGCAGAGCTGGCAATATTTCTTGTTCAGTTCCGCGAAATAACGCTCCACGGGCTTGGCCTTGGCATTCTTCACCTTGGCCGGTGTCACCTTATCGCTGACAGCCTGATACAGGTTGGTCATTGTCTTCAGGCAGAAATGGTCGCTCTGCACCTGGTTGGCCCGGTATTTCACGCCGAACAGTTCCTCACTGTGCCTCACAGCGTCCCTGAGGGCAGCCATGATGAGGTTGGAGTCCTCGTTCTTGCCGATGGCATAACCGATAGGATAACCGCAGCAGGGGTCCATCACCACCTCCACCGTCAACCGGTTGCAGAAGGTGGGGTTCCGATGTCCCTTCTTGTCAATCACGCAGTCCTGATAGAGCAGCTCCACATCCCAGCCGTCCAACGACCACATTAGGAATGGAGCGGTAGGCTTGCTCCTCACCACCTGCATGGAAATCGAGTTCCTGAAACGACTCTCGCCGAGGCGACCTCCCAATGTCACGAGGTTTAGTTTCTTTTTCCACACCCTCACGGTTCCGGCAGTTATTTCCGGCCAACCTTTCTGACGGGCAACAGTGTTGTAAAGTCCTGCTATCCTCGTGTTGTCAAGATTGTTATGGTGGGCCATGAGCTGGGTCAGATAACTTTCCTTGATGTCATCATCCACTTTGGCCGCATTCATGTTCTGGAACTTCCCGCTGATGAAGCATGTCCAGCCGTCACGCATATAGGCTTGGTATTTCCGCTGGAGGCTGCGGGCGTTCTGAGGCAAGCCATTGGGCCACTCCTCGCCGATGCGGGGTAAGGCTGCGGCAGCACGCTTCCAAAACTCACCCTGCTTGAGCCTTGGCTTGCTCTGTCTTGCACGGTGGCTGTTGCTCTTCATGATCCTGTCTCGGAATGCGTTCATGATGGCACAGTCATTGGCATACTCGGCTTGCTTCTCTGGATCAAGGTTGCGCCCGTTGGGCAGCACATAGCTGGCATAATTGTCTATGGCATTTCCATCCGGCACGATGTTCTCCAGGAATGGCTTGCTTTCGGCGCTCTCCTTGAAGTCGGGATAACGTTTGTAGACCTCTGTCTTGTACTTGACGGGAAGACTATCGACAACAAAAAGGGCTGGAGTACCATTGCAGCCACGACGAACACGCTCTACTGCTCCCCGCTGATTCATCTTTTTTAGATATTCAGATGAAACAATACCTGGAACAAGTTCCTGATGACTTATACATAGTTTATTCTCGTAATACTCCATAGCTATCTCTTTTTATAACCCCGCAGCAAACACCTGCTCGATATATAGCTGCTGTATGGTGGGGCAGCTTACCTCTCTCACATGCTTGCCATGTCTGTCCGTCACGCGCAGCCAGGCCGTACTCTTGTTGAGTTCAATTTGGGCACCATTTTCAAACTGCTGTCGCATCATGCCGTTGGCATCATGGATAGTCTCGCACTCCGGTATCAGGTTCATCAACTTACCTCCACGTTGCAAGGCAACAGTTCTGATGCGCTTGGCCAAATCACTGCGTCCATGCTTCTTGTCAAAGACCAAGGCATAGCGAATCATTTCACGAGTCACCCCGAATGTCTTCAACAAGAAGGCACGGTCCTCGTTGGTAATCTGAATCATCCTTTTCACTTTTGTTTCCATAACCAATTCACTTTTTGGGTTTAACATTCTCGTATATTTCTCCTTTTTCGTATCTTTGGAGCGTGTTAAAATACAAACACGCTGCAAAGATAGTACACAAATTGTAAACATCCAAATTTTCCTGGGAAAAAGTTCACGTTATGAAAACATTTTCTTCAAAAGAAATGATAGAAAGGTTGAAGATGGGATTGGAACTTCCTTCTGACAATGCACTTGCTGAGCTACTTGGTATAAGTAAGACAACATTGTCTAATTGGAAAAGTAGAAATTCAATAGACATCCCTCTTGTGTTTTCAAAATGTGAACAACTGTCTATAGACTGGCTTCTTACTGGAACTGGTACTATGTTCAAGTCAACTGAAGAGGGTCCTATTATTGATGTTAAACCAATACATCACCCTCGCAGTACTGAAAAAAAAGAGGAATCGCAAGTTGTGTATCTTTACGACTTTGAGGCTTCTGCTGGACTTAAGTCTCTTTTTGGAAACAACCGGCAGAATATCATTGACACTATAAAGATCCCCAACCTGCCCAAATGCGACGGAGCAATACACATTGTTGGAGATTCCATGTATCCTCTGCTCAAGTCTGGCGACATCATTCTATATAAACAGGTGTCTGCTGAAATTCAAAACATCATCTATGGTGAGATGTATTTGCTTTCTTATGACATCGATGGCGAAGATTACATCGTAGTAAAATATATCCGCAAGTCTGACAAGGGCGAGCCTTTTGTCACACTCGCCTCTGAGAATCCGGAACATGCGGCACGTGATATCGACTTCCGACGTGTCAGTGCTATGGCCATCGTCAAGGCATCCGTCCGCATCAACTGCATGGTATAACTTGCATCATTGTCTTTGGCAATGTAATCTGTATATGAGTTTAAACTAAAAATAATAAAATCATGGCGAAATCTAAAGACCAAATGAACGTCACTAAATCGTCTCAAACTTCAACAAGAAAGAGAACCAAAAAAGATAAGGAAAAGCCAGTTATATTGCGCGCTTTTAGAATCGAAGAGGAAGATATCAACAAGAAGCACAGTGACCTTATGGCTAAACTGTCAGAGAAGCTCGCAAACTCAACTCTCTTGGAACGTGGTATGTCTATCAATGAAGGTGATCCGCTGGAAGAAACTGACTATATAGCGTATTATGACTCTTCAGACACTTCTATATTGTTTGGGGCAATGGTTAAAACTATTCTATCCGAACAGGCACCAAGTATTAACGATTCGGCTCTAACACAGAACAACCTAATCCTTTCACAATTAGAGAACGTCAAAGGTAAATTTCATATAATAAAGAAATTATACTACTTTGGCATTAATAATAATTTCGTTGTTACCAATTTGTCAGGATCAAGCAAAATAAATTCTTTCATGGCTTACATCGATTGGCTATTAAAGCCGAAGAGAGTATATAATGTAACTCCCATTTTAGTAAAGCAAGAAATTGAAAATCTAAAAGATGTAAAAGGGCTACGTTTCAGTACTCAAAGTTTTACTAACAAGAAAAATAGTAAATCTGATAAGAACAAAGAGCAAACAATTAAGAAAGAGATACCTCAAGAGTGGATGCCATTATTGAAGACTCTTTTTAAAAAAGATGCTCCGACCCACTTGAAGGAAATCCTTGAAGAAAATATGGTTCGTATGGAAATTTTGCTTAAATTTGCAGCAAAGAATGTAAATGACAAAGAAAAATCAGATACTTTTAGGAATCTCTTGCTTAATATTGAAGACTCAGAAAGAGTATCTTTTGAAACTCGGCAAGGAATAAAGACATTAGGAGATGTGGAGAGGAAAGAACATGTGATAATTGATACAACAGAAACTGGTCTGTTGTCAGAGAAAACCCTGTGTCTCGAAATGAAGAATTTTCTTCAGAAACTTGAAGATGAATTAGTGAAATAATTATGAGATTTAAGATTGGCATACCTATTAGCCTATTTCTTGGCATTGTATTATCCTTTATTTTCCCTAATATTGAAATCAAGGATAGTACTTTGGAGACATTATTTACCATATCAGGAATAATGTTCTCTATAGGTATGAGCCTAACTGTTATTTCAAATACAAGTGGAATTGAAAATCAGAAAATAAGACTCTCACTGCGAAAGAAAATGAAAGATGTAAGGAACAGGTTTATTGCTTGCTTTGCATTGGTATCTTTATTTTATGTTTACTCGTCTGTATTTCAGTACAGGAACATCCCGTTAAATTCCTATTTGATAAATATTGATTGGATCCAAATTGTATTACTTATATTCTCGATAATTTACTTTGTAGTTAATTTTATAGCTATTCAATCGTTAAATGAAGAGATAGAAGACGCTATCAATAAAAAAGAAGAATAGAAGAGGGCATTTGTATTAGGTATATATAGACATACACATCATGGAGATACTATGGGAGGACAAATGCCACTGAATTATGTTTTGTCTGTTTTTTCTATGTATCTATCCTATTTAATACAAAATATCTTTTATTTTTTTTCGTCTTTTTTTAGCCAAGAAACCGACTTAAATCCCTATTGTTTAACACTTTGCATATTTTATTATCCCCTCTGATTCTCGCCTTTTTCGGACATTAAAGGGGTAGATTCTCGTCAAAAACGCCACTTTTCACCCTCATTTTTTCCATTAAAGGGGGGGGATTCTCGCTTAAAAAGTCCCCCCAACTGTCCCCCCAACTGTCCCCCCAACACCACTTTTAGAACGAATTGTACGAAAATACAGGGCTTTGGATCGGTACGAAAAAAGGCTCGAACCGTGACTGTGTGGCAACGGCTCTAAACACTTTCGTCCAACTTCTAAACACCTCCATTCCCTATCTCCGACGCTCTGGCTTCCCTCTTATCCGCTTGAGTCCCTTTCGGGTCTATTTTCTACACGGCAAGAGTCCCTTATTGGCTTATTCTACGGCCTTTACAGCCAAATACGGCCACATATCCGCAAAGTACAACAAAGGCGGCCAGATGGCTTCATTTCATCCCTTCTGACCGCCTTTCAGCATTTCCAATTAAATCCTTATTAAACCTCGCTTAAACCTCAATTAAACGAATCCTAAACGCAACCCTTCAAAAATTAAACCTAAATTAAAGCCAATTCAACTTTTTGTACTCTTCGTTTTACACTTCCATCTATCCCCACAATCCCGTAACCCTTTATTATATAACTCGTTACGTCCCATTCCCCCTCTGCCCGTTTTGTACTCTTCGTTTCATACGCCCGTAGATATGGAAAAGATAGATATAAAGGCCACCCGTCTACTAGAGTGTGCCCTAGATATATTTACAGCCAATAGACAGCTTAAAAAACAGAGCCTAAAAATTATGCCCATAGACTGAAGTCATTTGTAATGTATGTGGAAGCCAATAAACTAGAAGATAATCTGGGCTTATTAACACAGAGGGGAGTTAACGATTATAAGCAATATTTACAGCAAGAAGCAAGTAAGGTGGAAGTAGGTAAAAAAGGTGGTGGAATTGAAAGCATCAACCAAAAGTGTCAGTTTGTAGCCTTGATGATAAATGAAGTGCTAAGCTGTCACAATGAGTTCTTGGATTATAATATACAGCCAGTAAAATACACACCCATTGAAGACAAGAGAAAGAAAGATGATGGATTGCACTTTCTACTGACCATTGATGAAAGAGAAGCATTAAATAATTGCACTGGCTTAAATGAAAGGCAGACGGTTTATAAAGACTTGTTTATACTTCAATGTAATTGCGGACAAAGAGTGTCAGACTTGAAACAACTGGTTTTAGGCAACTATATCAAAGATAAGGAAAATTTCATACATTTAGACACACAGAAGGAGGATATAAAGGCATATTTCCCAGAAACAGAGACTGTAAGACAGTTTATTTGTAAGCTGCAATCACTAGTCTATGAGAAAAACGGCTCACATTTTATAAAGACTGGTGATTCTGATATAAATATAGACAATTTGGATAAAGGGAGTCTATATAACAACGTAAAGCAGATAGCCAAAAAAGCCGGACTGAACCGCATACATAAGTATAAAGATGCACAAGGCAGACAGTTGGAAAGTCCAATATGTGACATACTTTCGTCACATTGTGCCAGACATACCTTTGCAACCATTATGAGGGAAAAAGGCTATGATGCTGATGTGGTTTGCATTATGCTGGGACACGCTGACGATACAATGGTTAAAGAGGTATATGCACATAATGATGACACCTTAAAGACTGCCAAGCTAAAGAGGGCAATGGCAAAGGTTGAAGGTGAAAAGTCTAGTAAAAGTGCCCTACAATTACTGTTTGCTTATGACAAGTTAAAGGAGCTAGAAAGAATGAAGGATGATAGTATAGACATACTTACCCTTCCATTGTGCAAAGAGTGTGTCTTCATTATAAAGAGCACTGCCAATCTAGGCAAGGCAAAACGGCAAATAGCTAATGTCGATGAGGAAAAGAGGGAGCAGTTTGCAAGTAAAACATCCTATACTATGGTATATCGGCAAGCACACTGTAGATACAGACCTATATAATTTATATGAATATAAGTGCAAGGAACTTGGCTTAACTGACAATATAACCGATGCAGACCAACTAATCCAAACGTGGCAGCAAGAATGGGACAATGAGGAGTTAGAATATAATTCAGAGGAAGTGAATTAGATTATAGTGGCTATCCAAACAACCCTAATAAGAATCTAATTAGTAATATTGAGAAATATAATGCAAAAAGATAGGAAAAAGTTTGGGAATCTTAAATATTTATTGTATATTTCCAATAAATAATATTTTAAAAGTTTAATTATGAATAATCAAGAAGGTGATTTTATCACTAATTTTGTTAGAAAGATTGGCGCAGATAAGGTATTTAAAATTATGATGCACCAATGGGGACTACTTAAAAATAAAAAGTAGTAATAAATAAATCCAGCTTATTAGGCTGGATTTATTAGATTATTTAATGATATAAAACATTATAACAAGAAAGCCAGCTCCAACTAAGAAACTGGCTTTACATTAAATTTAATATATCAATCCGTCTACAAACTCCAGATAATTCCACTGGCTGTATTTCAGACTTATATATTCGGCCTTTTCAGTGTCAAAGCTGACTGTCCGGCCATCATCCATTACATAGACACCGACAAGTTTATTAGTGCCCTTTACCACCCCGTAATAGGCAGTACAGTTAGGCTTGCCCTCTTGGAAATTGATAAGGCCATACTTTCTGTACTTAGATATACTGTCATTGCTTATATATGGATTGGCCTTTACTTTACTGGCCAGTTCATTGCTCTTTTTAAGCAGTAGATTGTCATAGTATCTAATGGAATCTATATCACAATAATCTCTTTTCTTTACTATGCTGAAAGCATCCAATTCAACTCCCATTTTGTCGGCATATTCATATAAAGGCTTATACCCCTTGTTGCAGCCAGTTAGTAATAATGTTATCAATGTTGCGATAATAAATAGTGTCTTTTTCATAATTTAAACGTTAGTGCGTGTTTTTTAGGTAATAAATAAGTATCTTTACAAACTTCTTTTGTCTTATGTACTGTAGAGTTGGGTAGCCATTTTCCTTCCACCTTGACTTTACCTTCATCAATTAGCCGCTTGATGTCTCTGTATCTGAATAAATACATATTGTTGCTGAAAAAATATACCATCCAGCAGCTGTAGGTTTCCCCCTTGCTCTACAGCTCCTCCATATAATCCAGCTTCTGCTTTTCCATTATATAGGTATCGTAGCCTTCATATCTGGGGCTTCTGTCCTTTATCTCTACTCCCACCCTTTTACCTTCTTTGGTAAAAAAGCAGTCTATTCTGTCATAATCTCCCTCTGTAAACTGTATATCTGTAGCTCCAAAGCTGACTAGAAACTTCTTTAGTTTCTTTCTGCCAACTAACTCTGATTTTTGAAAATCATTCATACTTAAATTAAATTTTAAAGGTTAGTTTCTCTTTCAATATATAATATCCTCTGTATTGTACCCCATCTATGCTCTTTCTAGCATCTTTAACCTCAAACCACTGTTTAATGTCTGAAGCCTTGGCTTCCTTGGCAATTCCCAGTAGTCTGTAGGCATTGCCTATAACGGCTTTCATCCTTTCATTCTTTATAAACTCATTATAGTTAATACTCTCTGATAATCTTAATAATCTTGGTGCTGTCATTCAGTCTGCCATTCTTGCTCAACAGAAGCTCCCTAACTCCCTTTTTGGTGTATCTTACAGACTTAACTTCCTCTGGTGTCAGCTTATATACAGCATCCCTAACCAATTCCTCACTGCAATATCTGTCCAATGTAAAAGGGTCTAATTTCCTCTTGGCATCCAGAGCTTTCAAATAGGCATCCTTGAAGGACAGTTTCTTAGTTGCCTTTGCTATACTTTCCAAATTGCCAGTCTCCCTACTAAATTCAGCACTGCTGCTTAGTGCTCCAATCCCGTCATAGGCCATCTTGACTGACAGTCCGTTTTTATAGACAACTTGATTAACCGTATAATTGTACAGCTCCAGCTTGGGCAGAGTGTCATAAAAGACAAATCTGCCGTTCTTTGCAGCTATATACTTGTTATTGAAGCTCTTCATAAGAATATCCCTTTGTGTCTCATCCTCCAAGGAGTTGAACAGCTTAACCAGCCCTTTGGCGGCTTCCAGTTCTCTGTCTACCGTCTCTTTCATATCATTGTAGGTAACATCTAATTGCAAGTCCTTGTAAGTTTTGTTAAAGATGTGTATTATAACATTTCTGAAAGGATTGGTGGCCGTTCTTATTCTACCAGCTATCTGTGGTATGTCCGTATCTATGCTGGCTTGTGTATGGGGATTGAAAGCAGTGGAGACGACAAAGCACAAGGCCGTGTCTGATTCATAATCAACCCCTTCAAAGGATTTACAAGTAAGGAAGGTGAACATCTTGTTCGGGCAGTTGCTGTTCTCTATCTTGAATCTGCCCAGTTTCTTTTGGTTTTCCTCCGTATTGGCACATATAATCCTAACATCCTCCGGCTGCAAGTCTGTACACTCTATCAGCCTTACTATATCCGTTACGCTGTTAATAAAGAAAAAGGCCTCATAGCTTTTAATGCCGTTTAATTCCAGACAGCCTTCTGTCTTGTAATTTTTGATTATGTTGGCAGCCTTCACATAAGGTTTGTTAGTGTATTCCAACTTTACCATTAAACGGTCCGCATTGTCCCAGACAGCTTCCACTTCCTCCAAACCGTTTAGAGCATCCGGCCTAAAATCCGAATTGATGGGGGGTGGCACTCATAAAGCAGACAGACTTATATTCTCTGTAGTTTTCAAATATGCCGTTGATGGCAGTATGTCTATAGCTGTAAGCCTTTAGCAGTGAGTGGTACTCATCGACCAATAACTGATAGTCCTTGGTGTCTATAAACTCTTTCAGTTTGGGCAGCTTGTCATAAGTGCAAATAATCTTCTTTACACCCTCTTTCTTTACATATTCCTTTAAACCCTTCTTGGTCTGATAGTCAAAAGTGCCAAATATGCCAAACACTTCCATCATACAGCCATCCTTAAACCGGACAGTGCCAATTCCACTGTCCACCCTTTTAATCTTGTTAATTATCAGTTCTACAGTTGGGACTGCAATAACATAATCTATATTATTCTTCAATGCAATGGTTGTACCGCCACAACCAGTAATCTTCTTGTTAAAGATGCAATTTTGCGGTAAATCGGTTAAATGCAAAAACCCGTCATTAGATTTGATAGCTAATTGTTTCATAGTATTAGAAAAATAAAAAGTAAAATTTTGTCACCATCTAAAAATGAGTTAATCTAATGATAAAGCGGAAAATCACTGTTTTTCAAGTACCTTTATATGTATAATTTGTCAACTTTTGTCTAGGCGGTTTCCAAAGAAAAGGAGTATCTCTACTCCATTTTCTTATCCAACCTATGAAAAAATTAACTTAAAGTATGTCTGTAGTAGCAAACACCACTCGCGATTATCCCTTTACTTATATTGCAAATATACTAAAAGTTTTTGACGATTGCAAGAAAATGTGAAATTATTTTAAAACTTTGTGTTGGGAGTTATGTCAGCTCAGAATTTATGCCTTTCAAATAGCTTGTAGGGCAAAATTCAGCAGTGAGATTGATTTGTTAATAAAGTTTATAATTTCCGCTAATTTTATTTGGATATGTTCTATATTTTTATTATATTTGCTTTATTGAGAAACATAAAGAACATTCATTTACAAACAGACTTTATGCCTACATTAAAGAAGAATACTAATACATAGAAAAGCAGACAGATAAACAGAGAACAGAGGACGGACATTTACCGCAGTAAAAGATGGAGGGAGCTTCGGCTGGCCTATATAATGCAGCATCCTTTATGTAAGATTTGCCTAAAGCTGGGCATAACCAAGCCGGCGGAGGATGTACACCATAAGGATAGCTTCACTAATTATTCTGGCAATATAAAGTATTCAAAGGCTTATGACTGGAGCAACTTAATAGCCTTATGTAAATTTACACAGAAGGGGGACTACTTATGGCTTAGATTTGGACTAGGTGGTTAAAGAACTGTCCAAATGAAACTGGCGTATCGTATAATGGCAATTACTTTCGGCTCTAACCCGAAAAATCACCGTTCGATTCGGTGTGCGCTGACTAACTTATTAAATGGATTAGATTATGGAAATAGACAATTTTATAGACGAGACCAAGGCGGAGCAGCTTACCAAATTGATGGCTGAAACCTTGGTAAATGCAGAAGGGATAGATCTGTGCGGAAAGCTTTGAAGACAGGTCAAGATTTCAAACTCTATTACGTGGATAACGAATCTGCCAATGGGCCAGTTGGAAACCAAACAGGATGGGTGGTAGAACCTTAATTCGAAATTTATCTTTTGTTGGTTATTTTGCCTTTAGAAATATTGCAAACTAATAACCAGCTTCTGTAATACATACAGATAAATCGTGGAAATCTACCAAATTTCAATAGATTTCCACGACTTATCGATACATTATCTTTAGATTCTCGATTTTATCAAATCGCATTTTACATGCTTATACAACATATTCTCATTCTCAACCATAATATCATACGAAGGAGTATTGGGAGATTCAAATGTACCATAAGCATCTACAATAAAGACAATGCCTTCCTTCAACGTATCACCCCACTGGAATGTGACCCAATCACCAACCTTGAATAGTTCATGTGGGAACGTATTGCCATTCTTGATTGCCATATTCTTTGAATTTCAAATTACTTTCTTCAATTACCATTATTTTACCACCCCAGTTTCCATCTCATTCTCCAAATAAGAGAAAACATATACTGCGCCTTCGTAATACAAGCCACAGGCAGGATTACACAGGCGCTTGTAGGTTTCTGAAGAATACAACTCATCCAGAGCTTTCTTCATATCCCATCCATACTTTTGCATCAGCATCTCAACCAATTCTGTAGAGAGGCATTCTATCTGAAACTGAATATCTTCATTCATAATCAAATCTTCTTTAAGTAACTAACAGCTTTTTCTGTTCCAAAGAAATACTGAACAGCAGGCTTTTTGAAACGCAGTTCTTCAATCATTCTGTCAATACTGATATAGCCCTGGATAAAGCGACGCATTTGGAGACCCACCGTATCGTCTGCAATCGGACCAATAACTATATCGTAAGGATGAGCAGGCGTAGAAGTCATATTCCTTCTATTCATCAAAATGAATTCTGCCCATTCTTCAGAATAATCTTCAAAGACTTTTACGGATAAAACCGTAGAATCTTCCATAAGCAAGCTGTCATCAAACAAGTAAGCATTAACTACCGGTGTTCCCTCCTGCAGTCTTTGAGCAGTACGAACTGCCATTTCCATTGCTTGCGATTCATTTGGATTCAGATAAAATCCACATCCAAAATCCTTGCCTTTTCGTGAAAGACATAAATCTATTTTATCTATCACGACATTGCTACCATGATATAATTTTAGCATCCTAATCGTCCTCCATTCTTTTGACATAATATGGCAATATCCTCCACTGCATCCTCTATAGAAAGAGTATGCTCAGCCGCATAACAAGCAACAAGGAAGTCTATTCCTTTAAATCTACGCAAATAGGCGTACGAATCTGCCAATGAAAGCTTAAAACGATTCGCAAAAGCACCAACGCAGCAGTTCACGTATTCAATTATATTATGAGTCAAATCCATATTCTCCGCTTTTAAAATTTTTAATTGCAAATATAATGAAATATTTCGAAATCACCAACTTTTTCCGGCATTTTCTTTTATAAAAAGAAAAAATGTCACATCAGAATACCGATAAGTGTTAGAATCGAGGCTATTTCACATAGAACTTAGTTAAACATTGACACATATTCTAGTCTTTTGATATATTTTTGTATCTTTGCATACAATAAGCTGCACTCGGCAAAATATAGCAGAAATGGCAAGTTACCGTGGGACTGATCACCTCCTATGGATTTGCGCCGGGCGGCTATTCTGATGACATTCAATGCCAGCTGACGATGGCAGATTTATTCAGATAAAAGCCAACCTCTCAAAAATGATAAAAAAACACGTTTTAGCACGAAAATGCAGATTTTGAGTATTTGCAAAGGTTAAATATGTTAAATCTTCAACCCCTAAAAACGGGTGTTTGTAAAGATATATGACATACAAAATGAATAAAATCAAGTGAAACCAAGTGAAAATACGAAAATCGTAAGTAGCTGATAATCAACATCCTTTTCATTCAGAAGAAAAGCGGCTCACAAATAGCACGTTAGTACTTAACCTATTGGGAATCAAAGACATTCATTATTGTATTGGAAAGTGAAAGGCGTAAAAAAGGGCTTAAAAAGATACTTGAAAAAAGTAGGAAAGTAGGACTAAAAAGCACTGAATATCAGATAATTAAACTGATAAAAAATCTTACAATTTAGCCCGGCTTTCCTATGGCTCAAACCTATATTAAACAACTGATATTCAGTTGGTTACGTATGATGAATCGGCAAGTAGAACCTTATAAATAAAAGAGGATGTGCCTCATTTGACACACCCTCATGATTTCCTCATGATTTGTTTATTCCTCATCCCAGGGATTATATTTATATTTGTGTTCGTAATATTTACTCTGGATTGAGGGGTTCTTATTGTCATCATCCTCTGGGATGGTGCTGCCAGCGAGAATTTCGCACATCGCGATTTCTCTTACTTCTATTTGGGGCGAGATGTATGTTCGTTTCATTTTACTATTATTTTTTTATGATTAATGATGCGTAGGCCTCTCTCGGAACCTGTAAGCCTCCGGCCATTGAGGTCGTAGGCTGCACCAGAGAGGTCAGAATCAGATACCAAAACAGAGGGATGGCTAATGGCTGTTGCCTTATCAACATCTATTATGAAATAGGATGCACCGCTATGTCCTGCCTTTGGAGAAGCATAGGCACGGAATGGCTGAGCATCGCTGCCGTTGCGCACAAATGCCTCGCCCGCCACTAAATTGCTGGCTGGGATAGGCTTGCTATTGAGCACATACACCTGGTCACTGGCTTTCACCTTGCTCATAGTAGGCACAAGATCATAGGCCGTGGTAGCCTCGGCAGACATCTCATCGGGGGTAGCCATCACATAGACGTTGGTAGCGGTAAACGCTACATCACCTGTAATGTTGTAAGCCTCCTTGTAGTTGGTGCTGTTTGGCATGGAGATGATATAAGCCTTATTTGGCAATATCTCTTTGGCCTGAATGAATGATGTGCCGTCGGGACAGCGAAGCCAGAATGGACGATAGCCATCAGGATTAGTATCCTCGTACATATCATGCTCTATCTCGGCACTACCAAAAGGGGCCAGCTTGCCTTTGGTGGCGGTGAACTCTGATGGGCGGAAAGGCAGAGTGATGGTTTCCCATCCTGCCGATCGCTGTTCAATAGTAGGCAGAGAGAATGAACGGCTATAGTAGGCTTTCACCGCCTTAAATGTGTGAAGAGCATAGAATGGCGCGCCATCTGTGATAACCACTCGCTGAGCCTTGGTGCCTATCACCACATTGGATAGAGGATCTGCTGTAGTGGTCTTTGGCAGATAGAGCAGAACATTAGGGTTTACACCCTCGAGAAATTCGCTCACCGCCATGCCATCGGGCAACACATTGGCCTCTACAGATCCTACATTGGGGAACGCTGACAGCCAACCGCCCGAAGGTGCACTGCCTACGAGACGAGCCTCGGCAAGATTTATGCTACGAATCTCATCGGTAGTACCGTCGGAGCCTGTGGAAGAGTCTTTCAGACGAGTGAAGTCGCTTGCAGTCCAGTCACCTACGAGAGGCAGATGCTGCTTATCTGCGAGTGAACCCTTAGCAGAATACATTCCACCATTATTCACATCTACAGCCTTAAGACCGAATAGATTCATCTGCCAAGGTATGTCCCACCCGACCATGTCATTTGATATATAAGTGTAGGTGTAGCGCAACTGGCGCTCAGTGCCATCCTCCAGCAGAACTCTGAAATCCATTACTTCATCATCCTCACCATGAATAGTGAGATAGATGATGTTGTCCCTAACATTGGGTGTCTGCACCCCGCGCAGTTTGTCGTGGCAGAAAGCCCCCAGCTTCACATTGCCTGTGAGAAGTTTTAAACCATCACGCAGTTCAATAATCAGATTGGCCGATGTGAAATACTGACGGATGAAAGGCTCATCATAAGTCCAATCGGATGCAACGGCATTGCTGCCGATGCACCCGATAAGGAGTGAAAATATAACAATTGATTTCTTAAAAGTCATATTTAGAGAGAACTATCTACTTTACTATTTTCTTAACCTGACGGCCTTTGTCAGTGTTGATGACGAAGATGTAAATGCCATGCTTCATCGCATTGAGAACAGACGTGCCATCGGATTGTTCGATATGACGATACAGAGTACCTGTTGTATCGTAAACATCAATACTGTGGAAACCGGCAGTGATGACATTTTCGATGCTTGTAGTCATAAGATCGATCGTGAATGGCTGGGCGTAAGTGCCCATCATTCTGTCGCGATTATAAGTGAAAACATGAGGCAGAGTGTAAACTCGATCGGTAGCAGTCTCGCGGATCTTGACTGTCATTACCTCAGCCTCATCACCACCGCTAACAGTGAGATAAGCCATACCATCGGTATCTGTGAATTCGTCACTGCGACAGTTGCCTTCGTTGCTGAATACAGCTATCTCATGGTCTGCAGCTGGCATATCGCCATTCATCACCTTAGCAATCATGGTCATGTTGTATGGATATTCCGTATAAGAATCGTTGAGCCATACGCCTGCCTCATGCTGCTTTTTAGGAGCACGATGAGCTCTCTGGGCAGATGATGTCTTGGGATAATTGAAGCTGAAGCCCTGAGTGCCTGCATTGAAGTAAGCATAGCCCTCGGTAGGAGTCATATACTTGAGTGAGCCCTGCCAGTCAGTGCCTGTGTAGACAGCAAACTTGTTCTGGCTCTTGATGATATCCATATCGTTGGCTGCTATGCCTGCAAGTGCTTCATTGACGCTCATTGTAGTCTGTGGGATGTAAGATATCCAGTTCCATCCGGCATTCATTGGTATCTGTACTGCCGTGGGATCGAGAATACCACCTACCACATTCTGCTCACAAGCCTCACGAACACTGATTAGGTAAGTATGCTTGTAATCGATATTGGTGAGATTACCAGAAAACTCGCCATTCTCGTTGGCATGCGCGAAGTCGTTGTCGTACTTGATATTGGCTATCTGCTTGCCTACTGTATGGAATACATCGGCAAGGGCAGTAGACTGCATTTTTACATTGACTGACTTCCAGTTCCAACCCTTGTTGAGGGTGAGGGTACGTTCTACATAGTCGAGCGCGTTGAGAGCCACAGGAGAGGTGAACGAACCAGCCAGCGTGTTGGGCTTGTAGCTCACTGCAGGGTTCTCACTGATTACCGGATATACACGACCCGTGCTGGCATCGTAAGCCTTGAATGTTACCTCTTTAGCCTCAACATCGCCATAGATGGTCATGAGCAGGAAGTAAGAGTCGTACTTAGACAGATACTCTGGCTTAGCCACACCTACACATATTGTATCATTGACGAATGCAGCTACAATATCATTCTCGTCGTTGCTTGGAGTGCCCTGGATGCTGAGGTTGCTTATAAGGTTCATGGATTGCTCATAATCTACAGGATTTACCGCCCAGGATGGCTGTTCGCCGGTAACGTTGAGAGATATTGTGAGAGGAGTGTAGATATCATTGTTGCCCTTGAGGTATACAGTAGCTTCATACTTGCCGATAGCTATAGATTCCTGAGTAGAGAACTTAAGAGTCTTGCTGGACTGAGGCGTGAGCTGCCCGTATTCTGCATCTACCTTGAGCCAAGATGGGAGAGAAACGAGAGTCCAGTTTTCAGTATTGCTACCGCTGTTGGTAAATGCTACTGTGAAACCAGTGTTGTCGCCTTCTTTCTGTGTAAGAGCCACTACATCCTCTGTCCATACCAGCGTGTTCTGATGGATGAATGCACTCCATGTGATAGGTGAACTCAGGTTGCCATTGATATCATGTACGTTCTTCACTGTGATGTGAACAGTAGTTCCCTCGAGCTTGTCAGCATCCTCGTCCAGAGATATTACTATCTTATTGTCAGAAGCCACGAAGCTGTAAGCCAGATTCTGCTCCTGGGTTACTGTCTTCAGAGCCGGTGTCTCATCAGTAAACTTGACTGCAGAGTTGCAGGTCATATCCTGAGCCTTCATCACACTCATATCCTTGAGCGAACCTTTTACCTCTTTCTGGCCATTGCCCAGGTTTACGGATACTTCCTCGAATGGATAGTAAGCCTTAAGACCTTCGGCATTCGCAGATACCATAGTGCGCATGCGCTCCTTGATAAGATTAGAAGAGAGAGTTGCATTCCAGAAGCGAACCTCATCAATACTGCCCTTGAAGAAATCGCGATATGCCCATTCGCCGGTAGTGTCGAGATAACGGGTACCAGCGATAATTGCTGCATCGGCTGCAAATGCAGCTACCTTCTTGGCAGGCATCGACTTGAGCAATGCGCCATCTACATATACTGAAGCATATCCGGCACGCTGTACGTTGAGAGCGAAGTGGTGCCAGTTGTTGTCTAGATAGCTGTTCTTGCCCAGTGCTGTGGTTTCGTCCTTGGAGGTGAGCTGCAGAGCACCTGCCTCTGTGAAGCTTACGCGCAGTGCATTTTCGTTAAGGCTGAAGAGAGTAGCATTGTCACTCTGCTTTTCGCCACGGAACCAGAGTTCTACTGCATAGTCGTCGGCATCCATTGCAGGACATTTAGAGATATTCATCTTGAGATAGCTGTTGCCATCCATCTGGGCTGACTTATTGATGTTGTTGAGATACCAAGCCTCGTTAGAGAGTGACATGTTGCGACTGCGAGCGCAATCGCTGGCCACGCGGCCCTGACCTTCGTCCATCTTCCAGTAACCCAAGATACCCGTAGTAGCAGGCTTCTTGGTAGCAAACTTATTAGCGAGACCCTCGTTGATAGTGCGCTCGCCATCCCAGAGCACAAGCTCCTTGATACTGCCATCAGTACCACCACCTACGCTCAGACGGCCGTTGCCTGAATAAGCAGCCACCTTCTCGGCAGTAAACAGATTGGCAGTGGTAGCGTCATAAGCTACAGTAGCATACAGCAGATTCTCATTGTCGCCTGCCTGATAGCTCAGAGTGAGATAAGCCCACTGATTCAGAGGCATCACCTTGGTTGATGTGTACTTGTTGGCACCGATGCTCACCACAAGATGCCCCTTGGCATCCATAGCTACACCAAACTTGTTGTCGGCATTGCCATGCTGCAGGATGCTACCACCCAGTTTGTTGAGCTTGAGCCACATATCGGCAGCGAAACTCTTGCCGGACAGATTAATATCAGTCTCGGTAGAGGCAGTCTTGCCATTGCCCTCCATCTTGAGAGCTGTGTCGAAGATAATGTCGCTACCATTCAGAGCTGCAGTTACATCAAAGTTGGCCTCCTTGGTGAGTTCTGAACTCAATACGTTCTCATTGAATGTAAGTGAGAGTTCGCTTCCGGGATTGAAGAGGCCGTCGCTTGGCATTGGGGTGCCTAGAGGCTTAGGCCTACTCATATCCTTTATCACGGTAAGCGTCTCGCTCTCATTGGTTACCAATTCACTGCCATAGCTGGCTGCAGTAATTGCACGGAAGAAGTACTTCTGGTCAGGATATACAGCAGCGTTGGCCATAGAGAATGTCACATTGACGACACCACCCTCCGGCAGCACCTCACTGTCGTTGTCCTTATCCTTGGCATCTATTACATAGCGCTTGGCTCTACGCCAGTTAGCGTCGCTTTCGCCCTTATACTGCAGTTCGATATACTTCAGATTCTTGAATGTGGCATCGAAATCACGAATCTTCAGAGCCAAATCTGTTCCGGTGGATGTGTTCATCAGATTCATATCGCTCTTAAGTGTGATAGCACTACTGCTCGGAACGAAGTGAGCAGAAATCCATACGGTATCTGCTATTACATCGTGTACGCCGGTAGGATCGCTCTGACACTGGCTGGCCAGTACCACTGCTATACTGTCGTAATCATAAACATCAGTATTAGTCTGAGTGAGATAGAGGTTCATCTTCACGTTCTCTCCGGCAGGAACAAGAATGGTACGGCCATTGCCGATGTTACCGGTAGGAAGTGCAAATCCGGCACTGTTCTTATTGGTCTTGTCCACAATGATTAGATTGAAGTAGAGATTCTCCTTTGTCTCCGACGTGTTGCTAAGCACGAGGGGGAACGTAGCCCTTGAGCCTGACGCTACATCCGTAGCCACAGGCTGACTGCAACTGATATGCGGCTGTTCTATCTGCATTGTGGCAGCACTGATCTCGGTACCGGGCTCATAGTACTTGGTAACGGTCTGGCCCTCGTAAGGACAGCTGGTCTGACCGCCACGCGTGCGGAAGATAGGACCGAATCCGTCGGGCGCGTTGAAGATGTCCACGGAGAGGGCATCGTCGTCGCCACTCTCGGCCAGCACATATCCCATCGTTATACTGTTCTGTTTCGTGTCGCCCGTGGTGCTTGCACTCTCCAGGGAAGTCTCCAGGGTCGTCTCGCTCTCCAAGCCAATGTCGCACACCTTGGCCTCGACGTGTATGGTAGCGGTGGCTGCCATGGTGAAGCTGTTGGTGTAGCTGCGGGTCTTGGTGATGGTGTTGGTAACGGAGGATTCCACGCCGGAGCCTGCCGAGAAGCTCTGGTTGAGCTTCAGATAATCAGCAGAGTTTTGGATGGCGTCCACCTTGGCTTTCTCATTGTTGGCCAGGATCTGTCTCCAGTTCTTGATCTGCTGGTTGTAGAAGTGCACCTTGTCCACATAGTACTCACCGGGCTTGGCACTGGCGGTCTTGGGATAAACCACCTTGTAGCTGGGGCCCTCGGTGTGGTTGAAGGGCACTGCTTGCGCTCCCCATACGTCCTTATCGTCATTGCCCGTGCCGAAACGCTCATCCTCCCGGCTCAGCAGGGTGATGTACTTCACCTCCTTGGTGTTGTTGGCAAAGTTAGGATAATCACTCTCGGTCACAGTGGTAAGCAGGGCGTTGCGCACATTCTCCAAGTTGGGAATCAGGGTGTTCTCGATGTAGTTCTGCTCGTAAGCGAAGTCGGTGGTGAACTGTTGGCCCGTGGTGATGCCATCTCCGTTGTTGATGGCAAATTGGCCATTCTTCTTCTCCACGAACACCTTGCGGCAGTTGCCAAAGAGGATGTTGGTGGAGGAACCGATGAACACGTCGCCCGCTGCGCCCACGAAATCCGAGGCGCCACTCGTGCTGATGCGCTTCGTGGCGGAGGTCGTTACCTCCGTGGTGTTGCTGTTCGTGCGGTCGTAGCTTACGTTCATGCCAAAGCTTGTGGAGAAAGTATTCTCCGTGGAGCTTACCACGGCGAAGCCAATGCCGGAGACGGTCTTGAGCACCAAGCCCGCGGAGGCGGTGATGGTCTCGTCGGCGCCAGTGTGGCCCTTTACTTCGGTCGTCTCGGTATGCGTGGTGCTTTGACCCGTTTCCCAATAAGAATAGGAGCCGGTACCGGCGGGGTCGCGCAGAATCATGGCCACTTTGTCCGGGCCTTCGGTTACGAAGTTGTTGCCAGAGGGCAGTGCGCCCAGGACGATGCCCGTCAGCTTGTTATTGTCAGGGCCTGCCCACTGGTAGGCGCGGCCATCCACGTCGTACGTGGCAGTGATGTCGCGCGTGTAGGGTGCAATGATGTTGGGCAAGCCTGCCGACCATCGGTATTCAGCCTGGCCCAAGGAGTCGAGCTTGACTACGTCCTGTGGCGTCTCGCCCAGGTCGCCTACCTTATAGTCCACGCCACCGGATGTGAAATCCTCGATGGCCACCTGCTGGCCCGTGCCCATTTGATTGGCGAACTTGACGGAAACGTCCTTCAGGGGCACTTCGTCATACACCCAATGCCCTTGGCCACCATCCTTGTTGACATATCGCTCGAAACCTTTTAATTTGAAGGTGTACTGCGAGAGTTGCTTGAAGATGGGCTTGCCAAAGAGATAGTTGACGCTTGCATTGTCTGCGGTGAAAAGGTTGATTTCCTCCACAACGCCATTGCCATCGTCGTACTTGTACTTGCTTTCGCCAAAGGCGCCATGGGTGTTGCGCTTGTCGCTTACCTCCAGTGTGGGCGCAATGCGGTAGGGCATGTTCAGCGCGGCCACATACTTGAACTCTTTCTTCTTGCCATCCACAACGGTGGAGTCGGTTTTCAGCTGGCGCACGGCCCTTGCGTCAATGTTGCCCAGGCCCTCGAATTTCACCTCGTCGGGATTGCTGGGTATCTTGATGCTCTCCACCTTATATAATATAGGAGGCACCAGGGCGGCGAACTCACCCGTGCTCGCGTCGGTGCGAATCACGATCTTCTTGGCCTTGTCCACGTCGCCCCCCTGGCGATAGGCCGTGCTGTTGACGTCCGTCGTGGGCGATTGGATGGCCAAGTTATCTGCATTGGGCTCCGTGGTAATCGTGCCTCCTGCACCCTGCTTGCGCACGGCGTTCAGCAGGTAGGTGTCCACGCCGAGCGTGATTTCCGCCGTGCCGATGTTGTTCTTGCCTAGACCCAGGCCCAAGGGCTTGTCATGCTCTGTCTTGCCACCGGCCACACGTCCTGTGATGGTTACCAAGGTGCTGTCCTGGAAGGTCAGGTTGGAGACGGGCTCTGTAAAGGTCTTGTAGGTGCCCACCTGGTTGGGGTCCGCGGGATAACGGCCGTTGTCGCAGAACACGTGGCCGTCTTTCTTGACCTCAATGTGGTGGTTGCCAATGGGCACGGAGATCTCGTAGCTGCCGTCGGCCTTGCTCATGATGGCCTTGCTGTCCTTGCTGCAGATGGTGCCATCGACATAGAAATAACAGCTGTCCACAGGATAGGTGGTGTTTTGGTATGTCACCTTACCCGTAACCTTGAACGAAGAAATATCCTTGAAATCAACTGCACTGTGATTCAGGGCCTCGCTGTTCACAAAGCGTGTCAGGCTCTGGGGGTTGAACTGGTGCCCACCCTTGTCGGGGGTGATGGAATAGCTGGTACCGCCGCTGATGAAGGGCACGCCGGTGATAAGATAACCACCATTGGCATCCGTGATGCCATAGACGCTCAGCTGGTCCGTCGTGGGCACCACGGTGCTGATCTCGCGGCTGGTGCCGCTGCTACCCAGAATCTTTCCGTGGTTGCCATTGGGCACATCGCTGGTCTTGCTGTAGTCGTAGGCTGTGGGTTGGTTGGGGATGTTCTCGTCCAGGGGCCAGTAGAGCATTAGACCCTGCTCCGTGCCGGAGATGATGCGGTTGTAGGTGTTTAGGATTTCCTTGTCGCTGAGTTCCTTGTTCCAAACGCGTATCTCGTCGAGGTAGCCGCTGAAAGCCCAGCTGGCTTCGGGACTTCTGGGGCGTCCAAAGCGGATGCCCTCTATTTCAAAGTTCGAGTCAATAGCGTTGGCCGTAACGGTATAGCTTTGGATAGATTCTCCATTAGGCACACGCACGGTCCATTTCTGGTTACCATCCGTGGAAAGGGAAATGTGCGAGAATTCCTCGGGCTTGATCTTTATACCCGTATTAATCCAGCGATTATTACCAGAGTTGCCATCAGGAGCGCCTAATATGATTTCATATTTATTTTCATTCGGCTTCAACCCGAAATGGAAGATACAATGTGCATGAGCCAACGTGGCATTATGCGTCATTCCCTTGTCAGGATTCACCCACATCTGTATGGTAAAGGGCCGGTCCTTTCCGTCTTTCTTGAAGAAATCAATCGTCTGCTTGTTGTTCATGTCCCAATGCAGACCGGCTTCCCTGCTCTTTACCCGGAGGGAATAGAACTGGTTCTTGGCTTCGGAATTGGAGGTGAGGATGACCTTCGCGTCGGGCACAGCCATGCCCGTGCCGTAGGCGATGCGGCCGGAAATGGAGCCCGTGTTCACGCAGAAGCCCTCTTCGGCGTGCGTGCTCAGGGGCACCAACGTGCTGCTGACGCCCTCCTTGCAACTCTTGTAGGTGGTAAGCCGATACTGGTAGTATTGCCCGGGAGCGGCGGTGTTGTCGTCAAAGGTGTAAGAGGAGTTGGTGCCCTCCACGGAGTAGACGGACTTATAGTCCTCTTCCGCCGTGGATCCCAGCAACCTGCGCTCCACCACGTACTGCGTGGCCTCCGAGCCCACCTGGTTCACGCGCCATGTCAGCTTCACCGTGTTGGCGTACGTGCCCTTCGACACCATGAGGCTTTGCAGGCTTGTCTCGCCCTCGATATGCCCGGACATGATGTTGCTGGTGAACTTCTTGCCCAGTACCGTGGTCTCCACCTTGTATATATTGATCTGGCATGACGAGGTAATGTCCACGTCCTCCCAGCTGTCCTCGCCCGAAACGTCCGTCAGCGTCTTTTGCACCGTGTATTTCTTCGTCCAGTGCTGGCCGTTGTCCGTGGAGCGGTATAGGTCGAAAGCGGCATTACCCGTGCCCGCGGGGTAGGTGAATTTCACGCTAATCTTGTTTTGCTCGCCCTTGACGTTGAGCTGGATGTTGTACGTGCGCGTCAGGTTCGCGTTTACCTCTTTTGTGCAAATGTCGCCAACGGGACTGGAGGGGTCGCTCCAGTTGTTGTGGATGAAACTCACGCAATAGACGTAATCCGTCTCCGTGCTGATGGTCTCCGTGTAATCATGGGTGCCGAAGGGGAGTTTCTTCTGCAGCGTCCAGGAGCTGCCGCCCTTGAGCTTCCTGTAGACACCCCACTTTCCATCGGTGTCGCGGTCGTAGGTTACTGCGTTCCAACGCAGCGTAATGTTGCCTGTCCCCACCCATTGGTTGGTGGTGACGTTTAGGTCCGTCGGATAGGCACATCCTTGCAGCCCGAACCATCCTTGAGGATCGATGAAGCTGGTCTCGTGGTTGTTAGAATGCCAATAGTTTGTCGTAAAAGTCACCCAGAAACTTCTGGCGTCCTTGTTGCTCGCGTTGGTGATGATCTCTTTGTCGACCGATGTGTTGTTACCAGAACCGGCATAATAATTCTCGTGACTCCCAGGGCTCTTGCAGTCATTGACGTAATTGCCATAGTCGTTATAGATATTATAGTAGTTGGAGCGCGAGGTATAAACTTTTATGTTGCTTGCCCTGAAAGCTATCTTCCCGGGCGCGGGGCGATAGAAAGAACCCCTCGCCTGGTTGAGACCCTCGACGCTCAGGTATTGGGTGCTTTCTATGTTATCCTTTTTGCCTTTCGCATGACGGTCGTCATACGTCCATACCCCCGTGATCTTGAGGCCCTTGAGGCCTTTCCAAATCAGCTTGGGAGAGGGGTAGAACCTGTATTCGCTAAAATATAATTTATTGTCGTTCTTGCCAGGAAAAGGTGCTTCATTTTGTGTTTGATTTACCCAACCATATTCGGATTCTATGGAGAGCTTTCCTTTATACTTGAGGGAGCCTATTTGTTCTGTACTGCCATTATCATAGACTGCATAAATCTTTCCTTCTTCGAACCAGTCCCACTCATCGTCATGTTGGCAGCATACAATCTTCAGGAGAACATTGTCCGCGTCGGGTTTTATTGGACTCTCCAAGATGCGGAAACCCTCTGTGTTCCACTTTGTCCAGTCGGCAAAAGCCGGCGGGGCACTAAACATGGCCAGCAGCACCGTCAACGTCAGGTGCCACCTCCATCTTCGTAATTTCATACTCATGGTTGTCATTTTAAAATTTAAATTATTAGTTATTTGTTACTTGTCGTATGGGTTTGCCCACATGAATCGCTCTTCTCTGTGGGCGTGGTTGTCGTCTTTTCACATTGGTCGGTTCCCGTCCGTCAGCGGTTCACGGTTCCACCGAACCGACATGAAGATTCCGGCTTTCGACGTTGAAAGGCGAAGTAAATTTATATAAAACAAAGAAACGTTGTTTAAATTTTAGTTATAAAAAACGCATTTTTCTGAATTTTTCTCCCCCTAAAAACCATAAAACACCCTTAAAAACCCATAAAAAACAACTTGTCTTTTGAAAATTAAGCCGTAACTTTGCAGCCGTAATACTACAAGCAAGAACAAGCATCATGGCCCTACAGAATCTTCAGGAAAAGGCTAAAGCCTTCATGCAGTCGAGAGCAAAAACCGCCATCGACCGCCATCAGATTATCGTATATCTGCTGCACTCCGCCATCGTTACCATCGTGGTTTCCATGCAGCTCATGGGCCTGGGCGGGTCGCAGGAAGCATTGCCGATGGCGATGAGCACCATCCATCTGGCAATCTGCCTCACGGCACTCTCGCTTTGGTTCTCCCATCGTCTGTCCATTCCTGTCGCATTCTCACTCGTCGCCCTCGTGGCCCAGGCTACCATCGTATGCCGTCTTATATATTTTGCGCATATACGCCCCGACCAGTACATCCAACTCATTCTTCTCAACCAGATCACATCGCTGCTGGCGGTGGTGTTCCTCGTGATGTGTTTCGTGAAATACACGCCGTTCATCGTCGCCACCATCAGTCTGATTGCGTTCGGAAGTGTCGCCGGCTATCTGGAAGAACCGGCCCTACGGAAACTCTTTGGATTTTTTCTTGGCGTGGAGTTCTTTCTCTGTGTGCTGGGTGAACTGCTGCGCCGCAACGTGCGCCACGTGCAGACGGAGAATACCGACCTGCACCATCGCGAGTCGGTACTGATGCACGCCGTCAGGCTCAACGAGCGGGAGATAGAGGCCTATCTGCGGATGAGCAGCAACGACCACCCTACCCAGGAGGATGCCGACCGTCTGTTTGCCATGCTCAAGCCGAAGTCGCAACGCAATATCATCCATGCCGTGCGCCTCTACCTGCAAAGCCACCTTATGGACGACTGTGATCTCGCACGGCTCTTGCCCATGCTTACAAAATCGGAGGCGGACGTATGCAACCTCGTCCTGCAAGGCAAGAAGCGGGGCGAGATCTGCCAGTTGCTCGACAAGACTGAGAAAAACATTGATGTGGTGCGCACCCATGTACGCAGGAAACTGAATGTGCCCGCCGACCAGGACCTTCGGAAACACCTCATGGAGCTGTTGGTGGACAAGATGCAGATGGGATTGGAAAGTCGGAAAATCGGGGATTGAAAGGCTGGCAACGATAGAATTGCGCAGCGCATTTGGCAAGTGCCTGTGTATGAACATCAAAAAGGGGATTCTCGAAAGAATCCCCTTTTTGCCGTTTTGTGATCCGCATGGGCCTAAAGTGATCCGTTTGGGGTCGGCCTTCTGCGTTTTCCAAAGTTCCTATTAACCAATGATTTACATCACATAGAGAGTTTGGGCGTAAAATGCGTGTAGCGCACTTGTAGCGCAAAAAAGCGGGGTCACAAAAGGGGTCAGAACCCATGACACTAATGTGGGGGAAAATTGCATCCTTAACTGCTTTCAAAGAGCTCATGCCTTTCTACATTTTTTAAGAGACAAGGCAGAATGAAAAGAAGAGGATTTTGTGTGTTTCGAGAACATCTTGCCTCCTCTAAATAACGTTGCAAAGATAATGGTTTTCTTTCAGATGAAGAAATATCTTCTTATTATATTTTTAGGCCGTGACTGATAACCCTGTTCATTGATTTACAAGTTTGCTTATCATCTCCTGCATACTGGTCTTTATGGAAAGAACATCCGGTATCTGTTGGTATGCCAAATCGGGTAATTCCCTGAGATAGGTTTCTTGCAATTTAGCCCACAGACCCTGGAGGTTTGTAACAAGAGGTGAGTCCATGATGTCTCGGTCTTGCCAACCTTGTGGCTTGTCAAAGCTCTGCTTGTCGTGATCAAATAAGGTCTGGAAGTCTTTTTTGAAATCCGTACTGTTCAGATAGGTGCGGCATTCATTATCCTGCAACAGAAAGTGCAAATCATAAAAATGCCTGATTTTGGCTTGTAATTCGGAGATTGGGGAATCTGCCAGTGAGAAACGGAGCAGCGAGACCAGTTTCTCCGTCAGTGTGCGTCTCTTGTCAAGAACGGGAACGAGAAACGGCTGCATGTCATATTCCGTAACCAACTGCGAATTGCCTGTATTCATCAAGAACTCCGTGAGGAAACTCTGAAGGGGACATTGCAGAACCGGATATGGGTTGGCAAAGGAGTTAATCTCAACCAATAGTTGACCGGCCTTTATTGCCCCGACCTGTTCTTCATTGACAGCCCGCGGATAGGTATAGTAGGCCTTGTGGTAATGGGATCCTTTGCTGGTGGCACCGGGAATTACTTTTTCCTGCAATCCTTCCGTCATGTTCTTGGATGTCTTACGTATCAGGTTCTTCAGCTGATTTCCACTCATCGTCCATGCTTCAGCAATGGCAATGTCAATATCTTCAGAGAACCTGGCACCGATGCCATACGCCTTGGTCAGGCTGGTTCCTCCCTTGAAAACAGCCTTATGCTCAGGGTCGCCTTTAACCATCAGGGAAAGCGATCGACATATCCAATAATCTTTTTCTATGAATATGCTTTTGATGCCCAAGCCGCCATCTTCTTTCGATTGCGAGGCGGCCAATATAGCGTCATGAAATAGCTGAATGTTTTCGTGTAGTTTCATACGATGTTCCAATTGTTTTTGGTTGGCAATGATTGAATGGAGACAGGGAGCTTGTAGGTGGTAACTCCATTGAGGGTATTCCTCAAATCGTCTACATCAGCTCCGACACTCTCCAGGATGGCTCCCAACAAAGCTCTCACGTAAGGAGTATAACTTTTCGACAGCGACACCAACTCGTCTTGTTCCTTCTTAGGCAAGCAGGACATTGTCTTTTGCAAGACAGCAATGCTTTCATCTGGCGTGGTCGCGGGAATCTCACGGATAAGCCGAATGGCGTCTAAAATGCGAAGCAGCGGTATGTTCTTCTCCGTAATCTGATTATCCTGCACAAGAAACCTGATGGTGTATTCGCCTCTTTTAATAGGACGCCGGTATTTGTTTGTACCAATCACGATAGAAGAAGCAATTTGCGTAGTCAACCCCATACCAGCGAAAGCAGTCGTACCTGTAATATAACCAATGATTTCTCCGTTTCTCTCCAGTAAATCCTTGGCTATCTCGGAAGCCGATGGCTTCAGCAAGCCGAACATGGTACGTTTAGGCTTATAATATTTCCCTTTGGACAGTCTTTCGAGGTCGCCCTGCTTCACAAGCCGATTCAAGACTTTCACGAGGGTAGGCTCATATTGGGTCTCCACCTGAAAGTCCTTGATACCAAGTACCACGCCTTCGGGTATGGTCTCGATTTTCTGTTTTACTTGTCTTGCGATAATCATAGACTTCACTATCTTACGACTGCAAAGATAGCAAAAAAGTCATGTTTTCTACGTAAAAAACAAGACTTTTTTGTTCTATATGTTACTAACATTGCTGATGCGAGTGCTATTAAAGAGCCCTATACCATCTTACAAAATCCCCTTAGAACCTGCCATGTAGTGTTAAAAAGTTGGTTGGTTGGCAAGTTTTAATGCCTTTTCTCTCTTTTTCCATATTTTTTGATTATATTTTTGCAGCATTAAATCAAAAGGAACAAGTACAAAATGACAGGAAACGGATTTAATGCTATTCGATTTGCCCTCAAAAACGGGGACCGGAATCTTTCTACTTTTGAATACCGGAGCAATGTCGCTACGGACTAAATTTCATTAAGATGAAAGTAAAAGTAGAAAAGGTAATCCATCCCTCAGCATGGATCAATGGAACCGGTATCGGAGAGTTGAGAGTAGCCAACATCCCACCTGCCCAGGCGCATACCGTGCGTAATTTAGCAAGCAGGTACAACCGCTTCTGGGGTGAGGAAAGAGGTAAATTCCTCCATGTCTCTTATAACAGCTATGCCCACCGCATGGCTATCTATGCCATTAGTACAGAACAGAGAACCCTCGAATTAGACACATTAGCAGATGAAAATGAATGGAAAGACAAACTGCCCACCGGCTTCTACAGTGAAGAGCCCTGGGAGGAAGGAAAAGAGTACGAGTAACGACCAGGTCTGGAATCATGGTATTGTAAACGCCTCGGACACGGTTTATACCGTGCCCGACATCGCCCGAATGTTCGGACGCAAAGAGTGTACCATTCGCAAACGCATCGAGAATGGGCTTATCCCTGCCCACAAGATGGGGCGCTGCTGGTATATCCTGAAGTCGGAACTCGTGGCTGGACTGAGAGATACTTAGCAATCCTCTAAATAACAAGTGACTAAGTAGCAAGACCTTGGCTGACCTGCTGTGAAGCCGGTCAGTCAAGGCATTTTTATGATTTTTACGATTAGAGGATGATACCAAAAGCAATCATAGAGAAGATACTCGACAGAACCCGGATAGAGGAGGTCGTTGAAACGTTTATACCCTTGCGAAAGAGCGGTGCAAACTATAAGGCCTTGTGTCCGTTCCATCAAGAAAACACACCTTCCTTCACCGTAACTCCCCATCGTGGAATATTCTACTGTTTCGGCTGCAAGAAAGGCGGCAATGCCATCACGTTTTTGATGGAACATGAGAATATGTCCTACCCGGAGGCCGTAAGATGGCTGGGCAGGAAGTATGGCATAGAGGTGGAGGAACGTGAGGAAACCATAGAGGAGAAGCAGGCGCGGCTGAAGAGGGAGTCCTTGCTGATTGTCAATGAGAAAGTACATGACTTCTATCGCATGGAGTTTCTGAACGACAAGGCTGCGCAGAACTACGCCTACAAACGCTGGGGGAAGAAATACTGTGATGAAATATCCATCGGTTTTGCACCGCAGGAGGGCAAGAGCCTTTCACGGCTCCCACTTCAGAGAGCGTTCTTGGAGGAACTGGGGCTGATCAACAAGCAAGGGTATGACTTCTTCCAACATCGTATCGTCATCCCCATCCGTTCACGATTCCAGCATATCATAGGCTTTACCGCCCGTGTGATGGACGACAGCCAGCCGAAATATCTCAACAGCAAGGAATCCTTGCTATACAACAAGCGAAGCACCCTGTTTGGCCTGGATGTAGCATGGAAAGCAGCGGGTAGGGAGAGGAAGCTATACCTAGTGGAGGGCGCACCAGATTGTATGCGCCTTCAGCTGATTGGCGTGGGGAACGCTGTAGCCGACCTTGGCTCCAACTGGACGGCAGAGCAGTTTGCGCTGATACACAAGGCAGCAGACAGGGTCTGTTTCCTTCCTGACCGTGACCCTCCCAAAGACGGGGAAGCCTTTGGGACAGGCATAAGTGCCATCATGAAGGCTGGGCGTATGGCCATGGAACAGGGCCTGATTGTCTCCGTCAAGGAAATCCCGGAGGGAAAGGATGGAGAGAAGCAGGATCCCGACAGCTATTTCCAGATGATGCAGACCTTCAGGGAAGCGGAGGAAACCGACTTCATTCTCTGGATGGCAGCCAAACTCTTTGTCCGCAGCCAAAATACGGAGCAGAAGAGTGATGTCGTCAAGCAAGTAGCCTACCTGCTCACCTTTGTCGAAGATGACACCAAACTCTCCATGTATATTGATGCACTCACCAGATATCATCGTGGAAAGCTCTTTTGGAAAAAAGCCATCGAGAGCGAATCGGCACGCAAGGGACAGCCCAAAGAACAGGAGACCGACACCCACCGACGGTATGGTTTCTGGACCGAACACTCCAAATACTATTCCACCACCGAGAAAGGCGGCATCTATGAATGGAGCAATTTCACCATGCAGCCCCTCTTCCATATCAAAGACCCGCTGATGGCCAAGCGCATCTATGTCCTGCAAAACGAGTTGGGGGTGAAAGAGCTGGTGGAATTGGAACAGGAAGACCTGATATCCTTGCAGAAGTTCAAGCAGAAAGTGGAGTCCTTAGGCAATTTCGTATGGAAAGCCGGTGACAAAGAATTGACCAAACTCAAATGCTACCTCTACGAAAAGACGGAGACCGCCATGCAGGTCAAGCAATTGGGCTGGAACAGAAAGGGGTTTTATGCTTTCGGCAATGGAATCTTCGACGGCAAGGGCTTTCATGCGGTAGATGACTACGGCATTGTACGCCTGGGCGACAAGGGCAACTACTATCTGCCCGCCTATTCCAAGATATATAAGGAGAAAACGGATTACTTCAAGTTTGAGCGGCAGTTCGTCCACCTCCATTTCTCCATGGTCTCCCTGCATGAGTTTACACGCCAGCTATTCCTCGTCTTTGGGGATAACGGCAGGGTCGGGTTCTGTTTTTATCTTGCCACGCTCTTTCGTGACATTGTGAAGCTCGCCTCCCGTTCCTTTCCCATCCTCGACCTTTTCGGACCCAAAGGCTCAGGCAAAAGCGAGATGGGCACCACGCTCATGTCGCTGTTCATGATAGACAACGTGCCGCCGAATATCCAGAACTCCACCATTCCCGCCCTCAACGACACCGTGGCTGCCGCCGCCAATGCCCTGGTACACATCGACGAGTACAAGAATGGTATCGATACCCTCAAGGTAGAGTTCATCAAGGGGCTATGGGATGGTACGGGACGCACCCGCATGAACATGGCCGCCGACAAGAAGAAGGAGACCACCGCCGTGAATGCCGGTGTGATCATCTCCGGGCAGGAGATGCCCACGGCCGACATCGCCCTTTTCAGCCGACTGATATTCCTGTCATTTCCCAAATCCGATTTCACACAAGCAGAGAAGGACAACTACCAGACACTGCTTCAGATGCGCTCCAAGGGAATGAGCCACCTCACCCTCCAGCTACTCCCCTTGCGGGAGAAGCTGGCCCCGGTATTCTATGATATGTACCGCCAGACGATGGACGAGGTGAACAGCCGTCTTGCTGGGTGTACCGTCATCGACCGTATTATATTGAACTGGGTGATTCCCTTGACCGTATTCCGTTGTCTGGAAACCTACATCGACATCCCGCTGACCTATGCCGAGTATTTCAACATCACGATAGACGGTATCATCCGTCAGAACTTGGAGTGCAAGACCAACGACGAGCTGGGCAGCTTCTGGCGCATGGTACAGTTCCTCAACAGCGAGGGCGAAATTGGTGAGGGAGCCGACTTCAAGATACGCAGTGTTACCCGTTTCCATTCCAGCACCGTCAAGGGAACGGAATGGGCAGCGCCGCATAAGATTCTCTATTTGCAAAAGACCCGCATCTTCATGCTCTACAAGCTCAATGCCCATCGCAACGGCGAGACCTCCCTACCCGAAGAATCGCTGAAATATTACCTTGAAAACAGCAAGGAATACCTCGGCGAGCAGCGCATGACCTACCACGTCGTCAAGAAAGACAACCAGGTGCTCGACTTTGAGCACCGTGATGCCAAGGGACAGCCTACCAAGATGTCCGTCCAGCAGCGTTCCTACTGCTTCGACTATGAAAAGCTCGTCGAGGCCTTTGACATCAATCTGGAGATGACGGGGGAGGAAAATAATAGTTAAATACAACCTGTGAGTTGTATAATTCAAATATATAACTTATCTTTGCAACAGAAAGGAAAGAACATGACGTTCGATAAAATTACAGATGACGGCCGTCTATGGGCAGTGCGCTACGACGGGGACACCGACAATGCGCTTTATAAGCTATTTGACAAATGGAGCGACGTAATGTGGCTTCGACAGTTCTTCCGTGATAATTGGGCTGATCTGACAGCCTACTTTAAGGTGACGGACATCAACCAAGCCATTGAAGATACAATAGATGACAGCGATCAACTGCAATGTCTGATGCTGGACTTGCAGCCTGATTCCGACTTAGAATCGCTGTTTCACCCATTGGAAAACTTCCGTACTTCGGAAATGGTGCTCGGCAAGGAAAAAGCCAGGCTGAAACGCACGGTTCGTCATTCTTCATGGCTCCGCATCTATGCTATCAAGTTATCACAAGGTGTTTATGTCATCACTGGTGGAGCTATTAAACTGACGCTCACAATGGAAGAGCGAGACCATACAAAGGCAGAATTGACAAAACTGGAAAAAGTCCGCCGTTTTCTTCTGAATGAGGATATTATTGACGATGATTCTTTTATAGATTATGTAACTACAATATAAAAAGGAGGCAAATATGAACCGAATTATAAACAAACTGGAAGCGCACGAGAGCAAGACACCATCTCGCTGGCGTGAGGCTGCCGAATATCGCCAGGCCAACAAGTCGTGGCTCCGCCACTCGCAGCGTATAGCGATGCTCATGCTCGACAAGATGGACGAACTCCATCTTACCCAGACAGAACTTGCCCAGCGAATGGGCTGTTCGCAGCAGTATGTGTCAAAGATACTCCGAGGGAAAGAGAACCTCTCCATCGAGACGCTCTGTAAAATAGAGGATGCCCTCTCACTTCATTTGCTTCCCAGCGAGGTAGAAGCGGTATGAAGCGCTATGCCGCACCATAAAATACCGGCTGCCGTGTAGGCTGGTACTCTCTAAAGCCGTCATGATTGGGAAAGCCTCCAGTCATGGCGGTTTTTCTTTCAAGGCATTTGTATGATACTTAGCTGAACTTGGTAAACCTGGGACAGCCCCCTTGGCCCTTATCCGCGTGTTTTTTCTCAGAAAAACCTGAAATTTCCTGTCTTGCTTGTCTTTGTTTGTCTTGTTGCTGACATTCAATGATTTAGGTGCATTTTCAAAGTTTCTTTTTCTGTCTTGCTTTGTCTTTTACTGTCTATTTTTTGCCGCTTTCTCTGATTTTGTCCTCGAAAGTCACGATTATTGGAACCTCGTCTTATTCTCTGAGAACAAACATCTTCTGATTATCAATGACTTATGATAAAAAGACAAATAAGACAGCCAAGACAGCCAAAATATATGTGCCCTATGAAAAAATTAAAAGGCGGAAACTCCGCCTTTGCATAATGCTTGGCTTCACTCGGCAAAGTTGGAGCAAGCTCCCTTTGCTCTTGCCTGCAAAGTCTTTTCGTTACTGCTCGGCATATAGCCTTGACAGGAAGTCCTGTAGTCGCCTGTCCTGTATCTCAGCAAGGGGACAGGGCCTAAAGTCCGGCATCTGCTTAATGCTCAACATGCCCAGTCCATACCGTGAGCCATCCACCGTAATACCTTCCATCTCCTTTACAGAGGCATAGCCATACTCCGTTTCAGCCATGCCAACGACGATACAGAACAAAGTAAAGTCGTCGCCTTCCGGCTGCCCTTCCAGTACATACCACCGGATGAGTCCAATTTCAAACACACAGACGCAAGTGGCGTCCTTTTGCCTCCCGTCCTGAGAATAAAGAGGGAAGTTCTTCAGCTGTTCGGCGAGTTCAGCCGTCATCAAACGATTTGCCATATAAAATGCTATTGGATAATGCTTAGCTTCACTCGGCAATGTGAAAGTAAACTTTCCATTGCCCTCATTTGCAAAGTATTTGTGGAGCAGTGGTGAGCCACCCCGTTACCTTTGATTCTTTTCCCTCTTGTGAAGTCTAATGACTTCTTCGGGGAAAACTATTTTCGAGCAATCAGTTGCTGTTGGGCGACACATTCAAGGGCAAGGAATTTCCTGAGTTTTTATTGGAATACCCAAATTTTAATCTGGGAAGGCTGCCAATAAAAAACAGGAAATAAGGCACTGGTACCTGACCAGAATGTGCCAATAGCGAACTTCGCGAAGAAAATAGATAATCACCGAAGAAGGTTGGTTGCTCAAAACAAAGCGTGCGCTATGGCAGGTAATGGGTTGAAGATAGCCGGAAATGGAATGGAAGAACTGCAAGCAATGATGCTTGGGCATCTTGCTACAAGTCTGAAATGTAATGTGGCATCTTCAACTCATCACTGGCCTTGCTGCGCACGGAATGACCAAACCTCTCTCCCTTGTCATTCTTTGTCCCTGAAGAATGATGAAAGCGGTATCGTAATGATTGCTGCTCCATGCGCAATGAATGGAGATACGGCTTTCAGGGAAGATAGCTCTTCATAATATCAGGACTACCAAAAGGTGAAACGAACACGATGATAGTTTTTGCCGATCCAAATACCGATCATCTCTAATGACGAAATGGTTGCAAATGCAGTGGTTTTGCCAATAGGGATAATTCTTCTAAGTTCCTAAGTGCGATATGGTGTGCATAGGCACGGAGCAGGAAGTAAGATGGGCGGGGTTGTGAAGTTGTCATGGGCGATAAGTCCTTGACGAGCGGAACAGCGGTAGCCTATCCTTCCTGTACCATGCCTATACACTCCATTCAGCACAAAACGCCCCAACCGCTCTCCCCTGTCGCTCTGTGTCCCGACGGAGCGATGAAAGCGGTATCTCGCCATCACACTCATTTATGACGTGATAGCGAGATACGGCTTATAGGGAAAAGTGTCTTTTCGTACATTTGTCTTGTTTTCTACGTCAAAAACAAGACTTTTATATCAACTAAGCATTATCCAAGTGGACAAATATCTCCCAAGCAGGCAGCGGACTGTGACCGCTGCCCGATTTTTTGAAAGCCGGGCATACCTCTCAGATATGCCCAGCCACGCCTTACTTCTCCCTGCTTATTCTGCCCACCTGCTTGTAGGGGTGGTTGCAGAATTTCCAATCAACCTCATGGTCTGGCAGAGTAGTCTGTATGCCACTGCCCATGACCATGCCACAGTGTTTCAGGATTTTATCCTTAGCTTCCTCACTGCTCTCTGCTTCCACTTTAAAAGTCCCCTCGAAAATGTATCTTGCCGGTACACAATAAATTTTCTTCATCGTTGTATCAATTATGGAGTATGCCGAAAGCTCGGCACACTCCTGGTTCCACTTAGTCAAACATCGCATTGACGTGGGTCTCAAACTCGTCATCGGAATAGTTGTAGAAAATGTCATCTTCCACATATCCGTAAAACAGGTTATCTACTGACGGAAAATCACCTTTCCACTTGTCGCACACACTACAAGGTGCAAACAGAGCATCGCCTAACTGCGCATTACATATCTCCCTTGCATCAACGCCCTCTATCGAGAAAATACTGATGTTGTCCATACGCTTAGAAATGAAAATCAATGATACCACCGATATAAAGTTTGTCGCCCTCCGTCAGATGCTCCACCATTCGCATCAACTCCGCCGACTTCTCCGCAAAGGTCTGATAGTCGTCATTGCAGAGGTAGAAGTGAGCATCGGTTCCCAGCGGATTTTCTAACTCGGTCTCCAACTGGTACACCTCACCGCAAAAGTTCATCACGTTTTCCGTGTTTACCTTTTCCGCCCTTGTCTGAATACGCTCCACCCACTCACGTTTCCACTGCTCGAAACCACCTTGATACACCAACGTCGTTTCATCTTTGAGGCAGAACATGCCCAATGGCAGAACATGCCCAATGGCAGAACATGCCCAATGGCAGAATATGAGCCATGAGCGAGTAAACGGCTCTTTTCCGCTCCTCCTCTGATATGGCTGCACAATAGTCGTAATCGCTGCCATCACCCTGCAACAAGGTATCTTCACAGAGATAGCCCTCGATGCGTTCTTCTGATAATTGAAAAATCCATGCGTGCATAACTTATCATTTTAAGAGATTATAAATCTTAATCTTTTCCCTTTTGTGAAGTCTTCAGACTTCTCCGCCGGTACTCGATTTTCGTGCAAGAGCATACGGCATCCAACAGGAGAAAAGGCAAGCGATGGAGAATGAAAGTTGGTGGAATACCCAAAAGAGCATCTTTTGCGGAAGGCTGCCAACAAGTTTTATCCTCCATAGCGAAGTGGTACTTGCCATTCTTCCTGGTGCCGTAACTTTGCAAAGAAAATGAGTGCTGGCGAGAAGAAGAGGCTGGGTAAAGAATAGAAGTAACTATCTCCATAAAAAAGTTTGGAAATAATAACAAATGAATCTCGTTTTATTTAGGCGTTTTTTCGTATATTTGTAGCCGAAGGGCAAATATAAACACGACCGACGCACCAGCCCTATGCTATCACCGGCCTTAAAACAAATATACGATGAATAAATTTATTTATCATGCGTAGATTGAGTGTAAAAGGATGGCTCAATCTACAAAGAAAAAAATTGGCAATTTAATTCTTGCCGCATCCTTTGTATTATGTTTTGTCAACTTGTAGTCTTCCTATCACGACAAACTGTAGTGTCCAACTCTTAACAACGAACTCAAATACGAGTTTAAGTTGCTTGGGGCTGCAGAGAAAGTGAGAAAACAGGAACTTTAGGGGGCAGACAATTGAACATCTGAAAATCAAGACTGGCAAATTGGATTTAATCACTTTTCGTTGTGAAGTTGATAGGTGGTCCGACTCCACCTGTCAGTCTTTTTATTCTCACTATTCCATTACTAAAAATATTCAAGGTATGAGAAAGCTTTGAAGAAGAGAAATCCCGTCTTTCTATTACAGAAGGACAGGATTCTTTCATCGTACAGCTCAGAGTGTACTTTGGATATGTCCTAAGAAAAAGGTACATTAGTATAACAGCCCGAACATCCAAAGCGGGATTCTGTTTCCTGAACCCATCTCTATGTCATCAATGGCCAGGAAACTGTTGGGCTCATCCTTGATCTGCTCAAAGCTCTTGCTTGCCCCTCCCACCTCAAAAAGATATTTGTCGTTCACCAGGAAATCTCCTATCTGTGGCATGGTTACGTTGGCCACCGCCTGAAGCTGGTTGTTGAAGAAGGTCTCGCGTCGGTTGCCGATATTGACGCTTGTCCCCAGAGCCGCCATGAGATTGGTGTTGCCCAGGTAAATCTTTTCAGGAGAGGACAGGTGCTTGTAGTTCTTTTCGACCTTGGTCAGTAGGGAGATAATCTGCGCCTTGTCCAGGGTATAAAGCATCTTCAGGCAACTGTCACGTGTCGTTTCCAGAGCCTGCCCCAGCTTGTTGACATTGGGCACCAACGGCACGCTTTGTGCGATGACGGCCAGCAGCTTCTTCGTTTTCTCCACCGTGGCGTAGGACACGTTCTCCACGGCGGGCATGTCGCTCTCAATGACCAGCGACGCGGTGGCGGCGAGCCGCATATAGTAGTCGTCGCCGGCCTCCAGGAAGAACGGATAGCATCCCTTGTCCAGATATTCGCCAAAAGTCTTCAGCATCTTCCCCTTGGAGGCCAAATCCATGGACAGCGCAACATGGTCGCGCAACAGATCCTCTAATGTGAGGGGAGCCACCTCCACGATGCCGGTAAAGGCCAGGTATTCCCTAAACGACATCACGGGCAGTGTGTACAGCGACTGGCGGCGCGAAAGGTCTGTCTTGGAGTTGTCTATCTCCAGCATGGACGAGCCCGTGTAGGCCACGTTCAGGTCGGGATAACTGTCATAGATGTTTTTCAGCACAACAACCCAATCGGGATATTTGTGCACCTCGTCCACAAAGAGATGCTTCAGGCCGTGGCTGTAAAAGTATTCAATGAGTTCTGGGAGGCTATGGGTCTTGAACCAGATATTGTCAAGCGAGATCCAAATGGCATCATCGACGTTGGCAAAGCTCTGCTTGATGTGCTGCAGGAGCAGGGTGGTCTTTCCGGCGCCTCGTGAGCCGCGTATGCCTATCAGCCTTGATCTCCAGTTGATTCGGTCATGCAAGAATCGCATGAACCGCATATCCGTCATGGCCAACCTGCGGTGATAGGTGGTCAGCAGGGGAAAAACATCATTTTGTTCCATATCTCGTTGATTGAAGGATGAGGATGCAAATATACGAAATAACTTTTTGAAAAGCGAATTTTATAAAGAAAATCACTTTTCTAAAAGTTATTTTTGTTTATTCTGCTTTCTGATATCAAAAGCAAGGAAGCTATGGCAGCGGCAGTTCAAACGTCCTTACCACCGCCTTGCCATCCTTACTGATGAAGAACCACCGTTCGGCATTATACTTCATGCCATGATGCGTTACCGCCTGATAGTCGATCTTCACTTTCCACCCCGTCCATTCTTTCTTGTTGGTTGCCAGACTGAGCATCTGCCTGATGTCCGAGTTGGCACGCATTTGCCTCTCGGCGAGATCCATCACATAGAAGTCGTTGATGTCCAGCGACTGCATATTGTCGGTACGTTTCATAATGCTGTCAGTGACCGATTTCATGATACGGACGATACCCGCCTTCTCCTTTTGGGTAAAATAGCTAAAGCCAAATGCCGAGTCTGGTTCAGAAACCGCCACGATGTTCAACTGCTTGGGGTACTCCACCGACTGCCGCAGATTCTCCTCTGCGCGTTGCTGTAGTTCCTTTTTCCTGTCCGTACACGATGCCATGAGCACAGTGATGCCCAATAGCAACGAGAGTTGTATTCTAATGTGCTTCATCTCAAATCATGATAATCCTGTCCTTTTCAGGCGTTAGTTGCAGACGCTTGTAGTACACGGTACCGTCTTCCTTGTAGAACTCTATGCTGTCCTTGGTCACGCCCTGTTCACAAATTTGCTTCACCTCCTCCACCGAAACGGTATGGCCGCTGATATTTCGCCAGATGGAGAACTTGCAGGGGTGCTCGGCATTGCGATAATTGGCACAGTTGTATGCCTTCAGCCCGACATGTAGGTCGCCCCCGCAATGCGGACACTTCGTGACGCGCGACTCCAACTTCACCTTACCCTCGGCTATTGATAACGACGAGGCAAACATCTTCCACTCGTTCGAGGCAAAGCCTTCCAGGGCGATGTGCTTACCCTTCAGGAACTCCACGGCATCCTGCTCCGTAATCCTACGGTTGCAGATGATACCCGGAATCATAAAGTCGCACGAAGGATGCTCGCCAAGGGAGTTCTCACATCGGTAGCCCTTCGAGGTCTTGCGCATCCTACCTCCACATATCGGGCACACCCCATCGATGTAATGCACACCTGATGATACCGCCACCTTTCCATTACGGATGACGAGAGCCGCCTTAAAATGTTGGCCGTCTCTGTTTTGCAAAGATAGCACCCCAGTATGTCCATGCTTCACGAGCTGCGTCACCAGTTCCTCCGTCATCTCCAGATCAAACAAACGATCAGGGATAACGAATCCACAGGACTGCTCACTGCACTTCCAGCCCTGCTCGTCGTGTACCATTGTACCTCTGCCGCAAACAGGGCAAATCATTAAGTTATTTGTATCACTCATATCTTTGTTATTTCTTAAAGTTTAATGATTACTAGGCAAATCCGCTGTTTGTACTGCTCTTCCTCGAAATAACAAAGTGTAGCAAGTGCAAAAGTACAGAAAATTGCCCATATTCAGGTCGGTCAGATGTATTTCCACTCATAGACCAGTCCATCCACAATCGCCTTTCCCGACATCACCGTGGCCCAACCTTCAGGATCAAGTCCGAACCAAAGGTCGTTCCACGAGTACGTCCTCACCTGCCATGCCAGCAGCCACAGATCTGTATTGATGGCTTCGAGTTTCGTCACCACCTCGTTGGCAATGTAATACCGTTCCGCCGATGACAGCAGGTTCACCTTGTGCTTTTCGCTCACAGGCTTTCCAGCGGCATCATAACCACTTACGTTGTATGTGCCGCTTGTCACCAGTTGCCTCATAAACGGATAGAGCGAAGCCATTTGCGTGGTAGCGTCCGTCAACTCATCAGACACCAAGAGGGCGATGGCCGTACCTTTCAGATGTCCAGGGAGAGAACGGCGCAGGAGGCTCATGTTTCGTGGAATCTCCACGGTCGTCAGTTCTGCAGCCCGCTTGATCTGATAGAGGTTCTGCATGGCACCCTGCGCATTGGAAAGATACTCCAGCATCTTATCCTCCACCTTGTGCATCCTGTCCATCGCCACGCCAACAGCCGTTTCCGCCGCAATAATTTTCTTCTGCGTCTTTTCGCGGTCCTTGAAAAGCTTTTTCAGCATCTCGCTCTGCGCTACCACGGCACCCGTCAGCGTCGGGTCTGTCTGCTGCGCCATCATCGGGCAGAAAGCCAGACCACCCAACAATAATATGATAAAGAATCGTTTCATAAGGCCACTCCTTTCTCACGCCTGTCTGCCAAATTTCTGTCTCTGACAAACTTGTTCTCTACCGCCACAGCCTCCATCTGCTTGCCCATCAACTGGTCATTCCAATCCTTGTAGTTCTCGGCAGCCTTCCATTCACCCACATTATAGCGAATGTGGATATGCTTGCGAAGCTCACGGATTGACAACTGGTCGTTAGGAATGGCAAAGTTCTTATCACCAACGGTAATCTTTACCTCACTATCCTCCTTATGCACATTCATGCGGATGCCCTCCAGCAGGGCAGCCATACGGATGCCATAGATGCGTCCTGAAAGATCGTTGTCAAAACTGTCCATTGCTCTGGCTTCCGGGTAATGCGCCATGATGCTATTGACCTGTCCGTCTGAGAAAGTACCGCCCAGCGATACGAACACCGAATGAGCAGCATCCAAGCGAAGGTGATTCAGCTGATAGAACGCCATGATGTCGTAAGCACTTTCAGCGAAATATACATTCCGGATGTCCGCAGGCTCTCCACCCTGCGAGAGGTCGGCTATCCAGGCACCCGTTGTGGAATTGGTACCAGCCGCTTTACTCTTGAAGGAACCAAAGCCACGGATCTCATAACCCACCACCCTGTCCTTGCCAGCCTCCGTATAAGGGAAGCCGATGTTGAACTGCTTGTAGGTGGTATGGCTGCTGTCCCTTATCTGCTTGATGAACGGAGCGAAGGCATCCACCGTATCCTCGTTGATGCCACGCTGGGCAAAGAAGGCCATCACCTCCGACAAATCACTTCCAATCTCCTTCGTCTCGTACCGTTTCGGATCAAACACACGACTGTCGCTATATCCAGCCTTCGTGAGATACTGACTATCGCCATAGTCAGGAATCGGCTCATTAGCAAAGCGAGCCATCACTTTGCCGATGATTTCCCATTCGTTTCTGCCAGACTCGTGGAAGCTGTTAAGGTTCTCACGTATCAATGATACCACATCGCCGCCTTTCGCCCCGTTACGCCGAAAATAGGTCTGTGCCGCCTTTTCCTTCGGGTTCTTGATGATGAGCTTATCCTTATGACCGGTGGTGTCAGCCAAGACCATTTCGATGTATCTGCCCACGCCAGCCGAGCGATCGAGGCGATAGCCCAGATAATAGGCAATGTCATCAACACCAACCTTCGTTTTCAGGTCTTTGAAGTTTACGGTCTGCTCCATACTACCTGTAAGTATTTATAGTTAGACTTTTATCTGATGCGAACGCTTTCGGGACTGCGACAGCACCACATCGCCATAGCTTTTTTCCAAAGTCTGGAAGAGCAGCCGATTCTTTTCAGTCCCTTCCGACAGTGAGAAATAAAGCATGCCGAGACTCTTGTCAATCGGCTTGACTCCCAGCTCCCTGCCTTGGAAGGAGGCACGCACCGCATAGTCTCCGCTATTCTGCTTGATGATGGATGCGTTCTCAAAGGCAATCTTATCCTTTGTAGCATCGGCGGATAGATTTCTGTTCTTATCGAGCAAGGGTTCTTCGCCCAAGGCCATCTTTTGCTTGTCCACCTCTTCCAGCACCATGTTGGCAGCCTTATTCACGTCGGCTATTACCGACACGATGAACTTAGGATTCTCTTTGAGGGTAGAGATCCAGCCATCTAGATAGGCTGCGTTGTTGTTCAGGATGCGCTTGTCAAATCCCATGGAGTTACCCACCATTGCTGCCGTCAGCTCTGCCACCAGTTCCTCCTTGGCATACTTGGCGTCACCGAACTTCTCATGGCTGCCCCTGTTCAGTCGGGATTCCGTCCCTGTAGAGTGAGCCATCTCGTGAAGTGCCGTGGAGTAATACTCCATACCGTCCTTATACACCTCCTCCGGTGTCTTGCCGATATTGAACTGCTCCTTCCTCGGAATGACGATGATGTCTTTGGAGGGCGAGAAGTAGGCCCCTGGTACCTGCTTGTCGTATTGGATGGGACAAATCCACTCCTGCTGTTCAAACATACGGTCAAGAGCCTTACTGGCGAACATGCCTACCGTATCACGTATCTCTGGCGGGGCAAACAACTTTTTGAGGGCTTCCACCTTATCCGGCTTCACCTCAGCGAGGTTCGTCTGGTCGATATTGAACACGTTATAAGCCTTCAGAAAAGGAATTGTCTGCACCTGCATCCGTTCCGCAAGGCTCATCTGGCGATAGGTGTCCGTGGTGATTTTACGTCCGTCCTTGTCCCTTGCCATGATGTCCCAGTAAAGCACCGGCATGGCCGACTCTCCCTTTTTGACGTGCGCTCCCAGGTCGTTGGCCTGTTTGAAGGTAAGATATACGGGCATGGAGTAGCCGCGTAGAGTCGTGTCCAACTGGAGAAAGAAGGAGTTGCTGCCCGAATAGCCGCGCCCGGACACATTTTGCGGCATGGCACCAGGAGCGATCGAGTTGCCAATCCACCCCTTCTTCCATTCTGTTGACTTCATCTGCTCCATGCGCTCAATCATCATCTCCGTGAACCTGTCCACGGCTTTCTGACTGAGGCTCTTCGTTTCAGTTCCAGCTGTAGTCATCATCGTCCTCCGCCAAGATTTGCTTGTCCTGCATGCTTAGTTCCACCGATTCCATATAGAACTCCGCAGTGTCCTCACTCGGATGCGTATTGTGATCCTTGCACCACTGCATAAAGTCATCCGCATGCTCACTTTCAAGAGTGAACTGAAGCCATCCGATACGTTTGTCCTGTTTGAGCTGGACCAGCTCTTCAAAACTATATGCCATTTTCTTTGATTTTATATTGCCTGTATTCTATATTCCATATTCACTATATCATAGCCAAATCCTACATCTTCAGTCCATTGCTGATGGTTTGTTTCTGTCCCGACAGCACCTTGATGTCATCCGAGAGATACTTAGCGGCCAACTGCTCACGAGTGACAGTCTTGGCTTGGAAAAGCGAAAAGCCGTCGTCAAAGGAAATCGCCTTCTTCTCCGTTCGTCCATTCTCGCCAACGGCAGCCGAAATCTTCCACTTGCCGTCCATGTTGTCCTTCGCCACCCGGATGTCCTCCACCTTGATATTGGCAGGAAGCTGATAAGCCGAGTACGCCGATGCCAGATGCAGCCGCTCACCGAAGTTCTTTTCCACCAATGCCGCCGGTGTCGTCACACGGTCGAAGAAGGCACTCTGGTCAGCCTTTGTCATCGGTACCGACATACGCTGATCGCCCACCTGTGCATAGAGTTTGTACTTGCCATAGTCGGCACGCTGCTCGTCCTTCTCCTTATACACCGTCATCTTGTCGATGATTCTACCATCAGAGATGGTGTTGGCTGCCTTGTATTCCTCCACCGACACCTTGGGAGCCAATTTGGTAGGATAATACTTCTGCATCATGTCCTCCACCTTCGCCTCCCGTTTCTGGTAGGCAGCGATATCGGCAGCATCCATCTTCATGGGGTTGAGTTGCTTGCCGTTGATCTGTGCCACATAGAACCAGTCGGCGGGATTCACCTTCGACTGGAAGGCATGGGCGTGGGAGACCTTGTCGCCGTTGACCGTTATCATCTGCGGCTCGCGTGGCTGATGGTCCTGCTTGGTGGTAGTCGACTTGTCCACGGCCTTTCCTTCCTCTTTCTTTTCCTGTGCCTTTGATTCCGTTTCCACCGATGCGGATTTCTCTACACTTTGTTTCTTCTCCAGACTGTCCACAATAGCCACGCGGAGACCGGCACGGATGAGCTTGGGCAGATTCGTGTCTAAGGCGTGATGAGGGAATGTCACCTGTAGAGAACCGTCTTCTGCCTTTGTCGGCTTGGTCGTTTTGATGGCCAATGTGTCAGCCACCTTGGAGGCATCCGCGTTCACGGCCGTATAGAAATCTCCCGTACGGAAGAGCAGGACGGCATCCGGGTGCTTTTCCTTCATGTTCGTGTACAGCTCTGCCAATGTCTTTGACTTCGGGAGCTTCGATGTTTTCTTTGCAGCTTTTTTCTCGGTCTGAGCCGTCGGCTCTTCCTTTGGGGTAGCTTGCTGCGGCACCTCTTCTTTTTTCTTTCTTGCCATATTGTTGTCAATTAAGGGGTAAATATCCGGTTTCCACTTGTTGGGCGTGAACTTATGCGTATCACCGAGCACCGCCATCCGCGTGTCCTGCCTGCCCAGCGCTTCGTAGGCAGCCATGGCCGTATGCCCGGTGTCAAGCACATTATCAATGAGAATGGGAATCTTGTCTTTGGGCACCCTACGGATGCGATAAAAGTAGAGCGGAACTTCGTCGAGCGAGCCATTGGCTTTCTTCACCAGATAAAGCGGCTCATGGGTATTGCTTGCCAACGCGTCGATGACAGGCAGATGCAGTGCTTCGCTGATCTTTTCGGCCAGCGTCTTGGTATAGCCAGCCCTGCCGGTGCGGTTGGGAATAGGAACCAGCACCACAGGTCTGTCCATCGGCATCACATTCCTCACGGCTGCCACCATCATCGTTGCTGCCCTCGCTATGGCCATCTCGTCCCCAGCCTTCACCTTTCGGGCGATAGGAGCGACCTTGGCATAGCCAGCCACCGAGCTGACGATGTAGTCGTAATCAAGATTTTTGTATTTCTTTCTATCCACCTTGTCTTATCGCGATGTGCTTTAACGCTACGGTTCTACAACAGAAGAACTCGCCAAAAGAGAAGAATGTTAAAGCACTCACCGAGGCCATGCAAGGTGACAAGACGGGAGCAGAATATTAAAGAATCCCTTGTTTGGGAGAATGGTTTTTAGTCCGGAGTTATCGTGTCAAGCCAGTACGCTGCTTCTTTTCGATAGCCTCCGAAGGGTTATTGGTCATGGCCTGACGTTCCACCACCTTCTGGTATTCCCAGCGGTTCTCGTCGGTCATCACATACCCCATGAAATCCTCGTGGGCATCATCATAGCGCATCTGCTGCAATCGTTCCCACTCCTTCATGTCGCCGTTGACAATCTTGAATCCTTGGGGCTCACGAAGGTCCACGCCCACCGTCACCTTGGTGTCGCCGAGCGACAGCTCCACAGGCTTGCCTTCCTGCAAAGCCTCCTTTTGGTTGGCGCCCAGTTCGATGTCCTTCACTTTATCTCGTGTTTGTAGTTCTGTCTCTATAGGAATGCTGGCCACATTACGGTGCATGGGCGAGTTGGTCTCTTTATCCAACTGGATAAATCTAACTTTCCTTTCCCCCTCCACGTCCACTTCCTTGCGTATAACCTCGCCATACTGCACCCGTTGGAACTCATTTTGGTTAAGTCCTAATTCGTTGGCAATCTCTTTACGAAGTGGGTAAGTCATCAGTAACACCTGCTCGTTATCATCCAGTACGAATTGGGCTTTCAGCGGCAACTGTATCACCTTGCCATTTGATGTTTCCATGTTGGCCATGAAAACAGGCGTTACCTCTCCACGAAGCAGCGGAACTTTCAGAGCATCAGGCATCAACTCCAGCCGTCGCTCGTTAATACCCAACTGCTTCAGTTTGTCTAAGACAGTTCCTTGGGCTTGAAAAGTCATCACTTCTTCCATACGATAAATGTTTGAAGGTAAATTTGTAAGCGGAAAACCCGAAAAGAGGGCTTCCACTGAACAAAATTATCAAAAGAAGATGAATATAAGACGCCGATACCGATTATTTCTGATGGTCACTGTAGCCATGTCTTTTAGTAATAATGTGGCAGCACAGTTCTTTACCCTCCGACCCCAAATGACTAAAAGGGAGACAAATACTGTAAAACAAAGAGTTACGCCACAGCAGAAGGACACTATAAAGGTTCGTCCTACGGATATTATGTTTCAGAACGGAAACGGCATGAAAGTGAGTATTGAGAAGGATGTACCACTGTTTGTCAACGTGAAGGACTCCCTGCTTTTCGGCTTGATCAGCCAGCGCATGAATGTTTGCTTGCCCCTTGACTTCCTGAAACTCACTTCTGCCTATGGTTATAGAAAAGACCCCGTGAGTAGCAGCACCGCCTTTCATGACGGCATCGACCTGCAATGCAACCACGCCCATGTCTATGCCATGCTGCCCGGTATCATCAAGGAAGTACACTATGGCAGCAGAGGCTACGGCAACTATATCGTGTTGGAGCATGGCATCTTTGAATGTCTGTACGGACACCTCAGCATGATAACCGTTCGTGAGGACGATGCGGTGACGGCAGGAACCATCGTGGGAATATCAGGGAACACGGGCAAAAGCACTGGGCCGCATCTTCATATCAGAATCAGGAAAGGAGGGAAGAGTATTGATCCAAATGTTTTTGTGGACTATCTTAATGGCTATATCACACAGCTACAAGAAAAGATGTCATATCTCCGCTTCGGCACTAAGCCAGACCGAGCGTTGAACATCGAAAACCTAATGGCCGTTCTCCGACAGTATGATGTGAAATTCCCCCAAATTGTGGCAGCACAAGCCCTGCTTGAAACTGGCTATTTCACTTCCAGGGTATGTCTGGAGAACAACAACCTCTTCGGACTCCGCCGCCCCAGTAACGGCAGCTACTACACATTCAACTCATGGGAAGAGAGCGTAAAGGCATATAAAGACTATGTACAATACAAATATAAGGGTGGAAACTACTATGATTTTCTGAATAAGATAGGCTACGCGGAAGATGGTGACTACATATCTAAGATTATCAATATTAAAAGAAGTTTGTAATCTTGGTTAGCTATGATTTAGAAATCGACCTTTTCTCACAGGCAAAATGCATGCATAATACGGTTTTTCGCATTCTGAAGATGTTCAAGCTCTACACCAAATTATGCTTTCAAGATGGAAGAAACTGACCAGCAACCCATATATCAGTTTCCGCTTTCATTGAGAGTATTGCAACTTCCTTTCCGAATATTTGATGTATCTCCGCAAGTAGCTTATATGTATACCTCCTAAGAATTAAAATTCTTTTGCACTATTAATGCTGATAGAGCAAAAAATTGCTTGATATTGAAATGAGGAAAGTTTGTGTAGGGCTGAATTTCTGTAAAACGCAAATGAATTTCATCTATTTCAAAAAAATTAGATGAAAATAGCTATTTTCTTTAGTTTAATGTTACATATTCTCTTTATTTTTTGTACTTTTGGATGCAAATTAGATCTCAAAATTATGGAGAAGGACATAAATCGTCTGAAAATAGTTCTAGTAGAACAAAAAAGAACAGGAAAGTGGTTAGCCGAGCAGTTGGGCAAGGATCCTGCCACCGTTAGTAAATGGTGCACAAATTCATCTCAACCAGGGCTTGAGACATTGATGCGTATATCAGAAATTCTTGGCGTTGATTCGCGAGAACTTCTTGTAAGTAATAAACCTAAAGAGTAGATTAAATCTAATAAACCAAACTTTCTATGGACATTATTAGCCAATATAACCAGCTGAAGGATAGTTATAAGAGTTATGTCAGTAGTTTTGTAACCATCAAGGATGACCGTATAAAAGAAACGGTATCTGCTGCTCTCAAAGACGAAACTTTATGGCCTGAAGCATTGGTTCAGTTTAACCCAAATTTTGCTCAGGGGAAGAGTGTAGAGGAAATGATAGCTGTAGGTAGTCCTATTCATACAGATCTTTCAATGTTCTTTGAAAACAAGTTCTATAAGCATCAACAGGATGCCATTGAACTGGGATGCCGTGATCGGGAATTTATTGTAACATCGGGAACAGGTTCAGGAAAGTCACGTACTTTCATGGCAACGATTTTCAATTATCTTCTTTTCCATCGGGAAGAATGTCAGGACAAGACCATTGCTATCATAGTTTACCCAATGAATGCTCTTATCAACTCTCAGTCTGAAGAGTTGCAACGCTATAAGGAGGAATATGAGCGAAAGAAAGGCGAAAATTGCCCTTTCACTTTCGGCAAATACACGGGTCAGGAAGGACGGCAGGAACGCGAACGTATGCAACAGACTCCACCGAACATCATCCTTACCAACTATATGATGTTGGAACTCCTTATGACACGTGCAGGTGAGGAGCAGCCTCTAAGGGGGTGCTTCTTGCAGAATCTTCACTATCTTGTTTTCGATGAGCTTCACACTTATCGTGGTATGCAGGGTAGCGATGTCTCTTTACTGATTCGTCGCATTAAAGCCCAAGCCCAAGGGCATGTGCTGTGTTTTGGAACATCGGCTACACTGGTTGCTGATGACAAAATATCGTATAAGGAGCAAAAGGAAAAAGTTGCAGAGGTTGCGTCCTGTATCTTTGGAAGTAGTTATGTAGCAGAGCAGATTATCGACGAGACATTAAAAGCTGGTCTGAACTACCCCGAAGTTACCAAGCAGGAAGTAATGGCAGCTGTAAATGCCCCTGTGCCAGCTAATGCTGGTGCAGACGACATACGAATCCATCCCACGACAAACTGGATAGAGCAGAATATAGCATTGAGGTATGATGCAAAAGAAAAGAAGATATTCCGTGGTAAACCACTTTCCATAGAGGAAATGGCCAATAAACTATATGAGTATGTTGACCGTTCCATTACCAAGGAAGATTGTACTCGTCATCTTATAGAAGTACTGAACTGGTGCAACCGCGTGAATGTGGAGCAGCATACCAATCTACTCCCATATAAGATACATCAGTTTATCCCACAATCGGGCAATGTCTATGCAACTATCGGAATGCCATCCAACCGCTATGTCACTGTCGAGGAAAAGCTTTATTGCGAAGAATTATCTGACGGTGATATCAAAGTAAACTATTTTCCTATCGTCTTCAGTCGTCACACCGGGCATGAGTTCTATTGTGTTAAGCTTAATGCCAACGGAACCTTTGTGCCACGCAGTTTCGATAACCGAAACGAAGAGAAAGAAGATAGTGCAAATACCACAGATGGATATATCATTCTTCCGCATGAAGATGAGAAGGCCGACAGATACCTCCTTTCCGAAGATTCAGAAGAAATCCCTGAAGATTGGTATAAGGTGGACAGAAAAGGCCGGCGTCATTTGAAGAAGACTTACCAAGAACGTTTGCCGAGATTGATTTATGTGACCTATACTGGCAAATATGCCGACAATTCCTCTGCCTTTGCTAATGCCATTGAAGCCATATACGTGCCATATCCTCTCAAATATGACCCGACAGCCAAGGTGGTTTATAGGGGATCAAGTAAAGAATGGTCAAAACTAGCAAAGATTGGCAGTGAAGGTCGAAGCACCGCTACTACCGTGCTCTCATACGAAAATATCATAGAAATGCAAGAGTCTGGTGTGCCTTCATCGGATAGAAAGATCATGACATTTGTTGATGCTCGTCAGGATGCAGCCCTTCAGGCTGGTCACTTCAATGATTTCATTCGTATTGGAAAAATCCGTTCTGCTATCTGGCATGCCGTGTATGAGTCTAACTCTCCCATAGACAGTGAAAAGATTGCCCGATTGGTGTTTCAGAATCTTCATCTCCAATTCAATGAATTCTCCAAACGCAAAGATCTTCGCGGAGGCCGTGCCCATGATGTTGAAGAGGTGATGGAGCGTTATCTCTCCACAATTATCTATGATGATCTTGCAGGCAACTGGCAGGTGAACATGCCCAATTTGGAAGATTGTGCTTTATTGAGGATTAACTACAAATATCTTCATGACGAGATTTTCGGAAACGCTGGAAGAGATCGTCTTTACGACATACCGGAGCTGGATGGTCTGACCGATGAAGCCAAAGAGACTTTCATCATTCAGATTCTCGACTATTTCCGTCATAAGCTTTGTATGCACTCAGCAGAACGAACTGAGACAGCTGTGAGGGACACGATAAAGGCTGTCAGAGACGACCTCGTGGATCCTTGGACTTTGGACGATAACGATACCATTGTTGCGGCCAGTTCGCTGATGCTTGTAAAACCTCGGAGCAGAAGAAAAACCTTCAATATAGAGGTTGCAGGTTTCCATTCCAAGTTTGCCACCTTTATTAGTGATTTCCTTATCAATAATGGCGGTACAGCTTCTATTTCAAATGCCGATGAATATATAGATTACATGGCCCGTCTGTTCCAAGGTTTGGGCAATTATATTATTGAACGCGACGGCACTTATCAGCTTGACTATCGTTCTATCCTTTGGGAGAAAGGCGATGAAGAGAATGTGCGCACCGACCAAATAAAGGTTCGTGCCATTGGTGAGGAAATCAAGTACAAGCCTAATGCCTATTTTCAGAATTTCTACAAGCATATTCCGCTCAAGGAAGTCGTGCTTGAAGCTAAAGATCATACCGGCCAAGTTCCTAAGATAGAACGCGAAGAGCGCGAGAAGCAGTTTCGCAATGGAGTTTTCCCCGTGCTCTATTGTACTCCTACCATGGAACTTGGTATTGATATCAAGGACTTGTCAATCGTCGGCATGAGAAATGTACCGCCTACACCTGCCAACTATACTCAGCGTGCAGGGCGTGCAGGGCGTAGTGGGCAGGCTGCTCTCATCTATACTTATTGTCGGCCCCGCAATTCTCATGAGAATTATTATCTAAATCATCCAGAGAAGATGGTGAATGGCGAAGTTAAGGCACCTCGTATGGAATTGGTAAACGAAGAACTTTTCACCACCCATTTACATTCTACGATATTATCATTATGTCCCATACAACAGTTGTCAGAGGGCATAGCTTCTCTTGTGGACTATTCCAACTCGAACAATATCACGTTGAAGCCGGAGGTTTGTTATTGTCTACGCTTGTCATCAGAATTGAAAGGAAAGATCAAAAACGTATTCAAGAGAGTCCTTGCCGACTCATTCCTGTCAATGAAGCTTGATGAAGACCAACCATATTGGTTCACTGATAGATGGATGGATGATATTCTCAATTGCTATGAAAAGGACTTTGATAAGGCACTTGACCGCTGGCGTAACCTGTATAAGATTGCACAGCAACAGATAGAAGAAGCACAGATTGTAATCCGCAATAACATCTACGGAGATAATTCGAAAGAGAAGAAAGATGCCCTAATTAAAGAAAAGCGCGGCACAGAACTTCGAGATATGCTTCTTGGTCAGAATCAGGGCATGAATGCTGAGGAAAACGAGTTCTATCCTTACCGCTATTTTGCCAGTGAAGGTTTCCTACCTGGTTACAATTTCACAAAGCTCCCACAACGTGCCTTACTGCAATACAAGAGCGACAAGGTAGAATATCTGAGCCGGTCCCGCCGTCTGGCTCTGTCAGAGTTTGGACCACAGAATATTATCTATAACAACGGAGGAAAGTTTCGTGTTACACGAATGATGCTTACTGGTGATGTGTTGGAGCATAAGTTCTTCTACAACCCCAATACGGGTACTATCTACAAAGACCAGGACAATGCAGCCTACCACACTGACATAATTACAGGAGAGGCTCTTGATGGCGTATCTAAGCTCATTCCTGGAATGTGCATACAGTCGCAGGATATGGTGGCGGAAGAGAAAGAGAAGATTACCTGCCAGGAAGAGGAACGCAACCGCAAATCTTATCAGTTCAAGACATTCTTCTCGTCGGACGACCCGAAGTCAATCAGTCTATGCGAGTTGAAAACCGCTAACGATGTCCATCTTGCTAACATCCGCTATATTCCCGCGTGCCGTCTAACTTACTTTTTGGAATCCAAGAATGATGACAATGCCAATGGTTTTGCCTTCGATACCAAGACCGGCGACTGGCTCAGTATCGACCGGATGACCAAGATTCAGCAAGAGCAGGAGCAGCACCCCGAAGAGGCGGGACGTGCTCGTTATGTGAAGCTCTTCACCGAGACAACAGCAAACGCTATTTACATCCAGCCTCTGGACGCGCTCCAGCTACAGGACAAGGGTGCCGTACTCACCTTCCTCTATGCCTTCAAACAAGCTATTGAGGATGTATTCCAGACCGAGGGCAGCGAGATAGGTGCCGACGTGATGGGTGAGGTAAAGATTCCCAATGTCCTCATCTATGAGAATGCCGAGGGGTCGCTTGGCGTTCTAGGCCGCTTGGTTCATGAACCGGAAGCCTATCGTACCGTAGTACGTCGAGCCTATGAAATTTGTTATAACACACTTGAGCCTCTTACCGATGAACAGCGTGAGAGACTAATTCCTGCCGACTACACCAATCTACTTAACTACTACAACCAGCCTTACCACAGCCAGATTGATATTCGCAAGATATATCATACGCTGCGCATGATGTGGGAGGCTAACATAGAGATTCGTGTGGCTGGTCAGACAGAGAGTTATGATGAGCAATATGCAAGTCTTGAGCGTGCTCGCGACCATAACAGTAGCACAGAATATGAATTCTTGAAATATCTCTACGATCATCGGCTCCGATTGCCCAACAAGGCTCAGCCTATGTTTCCTGAAGAATATTATGTTCAGCCCGATTTCATGTATGGTGATCGCATAGTCATTTTCTGTGACGGAATACCCCATGATCGTCCTGATGTTCAAGAGGATGACCGCCGCAAGCGAGAAGTGCTTGAAGATGCAGGCTATCTCGTTCTAGCATGGCATTATGCCACTCCTTTGGAGGATTTCATAACTGCCCATACAGATTTATTTACTCCTGTAAGCTAATTGGAAATGGAAGAATTGAATTATAAAACTGGCACATTGGTTGAATTTCGTTCTCGCCCTTGGGTTGTGCAGCAGTCCATTGATACAGACCTGCTTGTGCTAAAACCACTTGGTGGTACAGATGCCGAAACAATTGGCCTTTACAAGCCTGTCTATGGCCATGCACTTAAAGATGCCGTCAAACCATATAACTTCCGCAAACCATCTAAGGAAGACATAGGCAAGAACAGCTACCCCGGTGCAGCTCGCATTCTCTTCAATGCGTGCCGCCTTTCGTTCCGTGATATTGCTGGACCATTTCAGTGTCTTGGTCGTCTTTCTTTTGAGCCGCGTCCCTACCAGATGGTTCCGCTTATTTTGGCTTTGAAGCATGAGACTATCCGATTGCTGATCTCCGATGACGTGGGAATTGGCAAGACTCTGGAGTCCTTGCTCATAGCTAAAGAATTGCTTGATCGCAAAGAAATACAACGCTTTGCCGTTATCTGTCTGCCACATCTGTGCGAACAATGGCAGAATGAAATTCGTGACAAATTCGGACTTGAAGCAGAGATTATCCGCTCCAGCACCATCAGCCGCTTGGAAAAAAACATGCGTGCCAATCAGAACATCTTCCATGACATTCCCTTTCAGATTATCTCCATCGACTACATCAAGTCATCCGACCGCAAGCCGATGTTCCTACAGCACTGTCCGGAGTTTATTATCGTGGATGAGGCGCACACCTGCGCCAAACCAAAGGGTGCTAATAAAAGTCAGCAACTTCGTCACTCCCTGTTGTCAGACCTCGCCAAAACAGACAGGCACATTGTTATGTTGACGGCAACGCCACACAGTGGGAACACGGAGGAGTTTCAGTCACTCATCGGTTTGTTGAAGCCCGAGTTTGCCTCTTACACACTTGAAGATGCAAAGCAGCGCGAGGCACTTTCCCACTATTTTATCCAGCGCCGTCGTGCTGATGTCAAGCCATATGTGGGCGATGATGTCATCTTCCCCGATAGAGTACCTTTTGATGGTAAATATAGTTTGTCTCCTCAATATCATGCACTGCTTATGGACATCATCGAGTATGTACGCTATGGTGTGAAACTGGCTAAGCAACTTGAGAAAAGGAAACAACGCTACATATACTGGGATTTGCTGGCTCTTATCCGTGGTGTTATGTCAAGTCCGGAGGCCGGCATCAGCATGTTGCAAAACAAGATTACCAAGCGCGACAATGATTCCAATAATAGTGAATCATCTGATACTGAAAAAGTTTATACCTTTAATGATGCCATGAAGGATGGATTCTATGGTGAGGATATTGTACCAGATTCTTATGAAGAGTCGTCTTCATCAGAGAAAAATAAGTTCCGCGGCTTCATTGCTTCTCTGCGTGCTATCATCGATAAAGGTCAGGACACGAAGGTGAAAGAGGCAGAGAAATACATTGAGTTTGCACTCAATTCAGGTTATAATCCTATTGTGTTCTGTCAGTACATTCAGACAGCTGAATATGTGAAAGCATACGCCGAAAAGCAGTTAAAGGCGAACAAGAAATTCAAAAATGTCTCTATAGAAGTAATCACCAGCCGTCTTACGGATGAAGATCGCAAGATGAAAATTGACGAACTGTCAAAGACTGAGCGCCACGTACTTATCTGCACAGACTGTCTTTCTGAGGGGGTGAACCTCCAGAATGGATTCGATGCCATCATCCATTATGATCTGCCATGGAACCCGAACCGTGTAGAGCAGCGTAATGGTCGTATCGACCGCTTCGGCCAGACCTCACATGAGGTCATGATTTGCACAATGTTTGATGAAGTGCAGAATCCAGTCGATAAGATTGTGATGAAAGTTCTCTATCGTAAGCAGGAGCAAATTCGTAAGTCACTTGGCATCTATATTCCTATCGCCGACAACGATTCCAGCATTATGGAGAGCATCATGGAGGAAATTATTGTTTTACAACCAGAACGGCAGGTCAAACAGCTTGAACTCAATTTTGAATTCGACGAGAAAGAAGCTATAAAGGAGCATGATATCAGAATGCAACGTGCCGCAGAAGTGGAGAAAAAGTCGCATACTTATTTTGCCCATAACACCAAAGCGATGAATCCAACCCGCCTGGTGGAAAGTCTGAATGAGGCCAAAAAAGTGATTGGTGATATCTACGACACACGTGATTTCATTGTAAGCGAGCTTAAAAATGCCAGTATAAACATTAAGACCGACGAATCTCCTTTGTGCTATTCCTTCCAGATGGCAGAACTCTCGGAATCACTCAAGGTGTATTTCCGTCGTGCAGTTGACAAGAAAGGCACCATCCGTATTTCGTTCGCCTCACCCACACCAAAGGGATATATGTATATCGGTCGTAACCATATATTCGTTGAAGACCTTTCTCGTGGCGTCGTCAACGACACTATCAATGGGGGGCCGTTGGCAGCTTGCCGTGCTATGGTGATGACTACAGAACAGGTGGATAAACTCACCACAGTGATGCTGGTGCGGGTGCGCTCCGTAATCAGCGAGCAGAAACAACCCGACCATCAGATGGTGGGCGAAGAGATTATTTTCTTCGGTTACCGTGGACGCATCGAAAATCATGAATTAATCTCAGATGATGAGTGCCGGCATCTGTTCCTTGATGCTAAGGCCGCTGGCGATGTGAATATCACAACTCAGCGGATGCGTTATCAGCGTAGCCTGGAATGGGTGAATGATGAAAATGCTCTTCGTGAGCATACTGACGACATAGCATTGGAGAGGGCTAATAAACTTGTTCAGGCATTTACCCAATATCGCACCTATGTGGTAGCCACAGAGTTTCAGGTGGTTCGCCCTGTACTCCCGGTGGATGTCATGGCATGTTATGTGTTCCTCCCTAAAATAAACTAAAAATATGGATTATACATCAATTCACATATATGGTCATCTGCTTTCCGATGACATACTGCATGAGATAGAGACCGATGCTAGCATGGTGGGCAACCGTGAGCAGGACTTCAACCTCGATGTTAATCTCACAGCAAAGATTGATAATGCTTGGAGCAGTCTGCGCAACGATTGGAGTCTTTTCTGTGGGCGCAACCTCATTCGCGACCCTTACGGCACAAAGTCTGTTCGCCGCTTGATGGAGAGGTTTTTCTCCAGTCTTGACTATCAGCTGAATTATCAACCACACAATGTAGAGGTTGGTGAACGGTCATTTGACATCACTTATCTTGCCCCAGAATTGGACAATATGCCCGTTATCATTGTTGGTGACAAAACGGGCGATGTGCAACTCGACACGCTTGATAAGTGTACTCTCGATATTCGGGCTAAAGGAGGGCGAAGGCAGAAATCACCGCATGCTACTATGCTTGACTATCTGAACAACACCGAGCACGTCTATGGCATCGTAACCAATGGTCAGGTGTTGCGCATCATCCGCAATACCGGACAACTTGTGAAACTCACCTATGCCGAGTTTGACCTGCGTCGCATGGTGGAAGAAGACCACTATGCTGAATTTGTGCTGATGTTCCGGCTCCTGCACAGTTCACGTTTCATCCATACTGGTGATGACCCATGTGTGCTGGAGCAGTGGTTTAATCGCTCCGTTGAGAGTGGCAATCGTATTCGTGCCGGACTCTCTGATGCCGTACAGAAAGCCATGGAGATTCTTGGACTTGCCATAGTATGCGGAGAGGGAGATGGCAACAAAGTATTCCGTGAGGCTTTTCTGGATGGGAAGGTTAATGCTGCCGAACTGAACAAGGAACTCATCCACTTCATCTACCGACTGCTGTTTCTCTTCATCATAGAAGACCGCAACCTAGTTTATCGGTTTGGCGACCCGTATAAAGATCCGGATTATGAGCAGAAAGCTCATTGCCTGGAGATATATAGGAAATATTATGCAGTGTCGCGGCTGCGTCACTTGTCCGAATTGCCACATCTGCGTAATGCGCGTTACCACGACCTGTGGGAAGGACTCATGGATTCGTTCCATCTCTTTGAGGATGAATCTTTCGGGGCACCATTATTCATCAAGCCATTGGGCGGAACACTCTTTAATCCGAATACTCTCCATTGGATAAAGCAGTGTACCATCGGCAACGACCGTCTGCTGGCTGCCTTTAATTGCCTAAATGAGTTCTTGGACGACAAGCAAAACCGTGTGAAGATAAACTACTCAGCGTTGGATGTAGAGGAGTTTGGCTCAGTATATGAAGGTATTCTTGAAATGCGTGCAGTCATTATCCCTGGCCAGGCCGACTATGATTGGCAGTTCACCTTTGGTGCTGGTCTTGACCGCAAATCCTCAAGTAGCTATTACACACGTCCCGACCTTGTGCAGAGTCTTATCCGTACTACTTTGGAACCTGTCATCAAGGAACGTATAGCCCAATGCACTACACCTGAAGAGCAGGTGCAGTCGTTGCTCTCCATGAAGGTGTGCGATGCTGCAAGTGGCTCCGGCCATATCGTATTGGCGATGGCACGCACCATAGCTTGGTACGTGTGTTCCATCCGTACGGGTGAGGACAATCCTGCCTCGCTTGACTATCGCGATGCTCTGCGAGAGGTAATCCAGAAGTGTGTCTATGCCGTTGACTACAATCCAGACGCTGTGGAACTATGCAAGGTCGTACTATGGATTGAGGGCTATTGTGCTGGCAAGCCGCTGTCATTTCTCGACCATCACATCCGTTGTGGCAACTCCGTGGTGGGCGTGACCGACCTGCAGATGCTTATTGACGGCGTACCCGCCGAGGCCTTCACCGCCGACAGTAACGATACTAAGCGTGAACTGAAAAAACTCAATGCCGAAGCCATCAAGCAGGCCAATGCCCATGGTCATGATGGAATCTTCGCAGGAGAGGAAGATCCCTTCGGTATTAGCGAAATGAGTACCGAGCAGATAGGGCTTGCCGAGAAGGTCGCGTTTATCTCTCATCTGCCTGAAGACACCATGGAGCAGGAGGAGATAAAAAAGCAACGTTGGGAGAACTTGATGAGGTCGGCTCGTGTGGATTGTCTCCGCGAAGCCTGCAACATCTATACCTATGCATTCTACCACACGGCAAAGCATGAAGAGCTCTACAAGAAGAATGATGAAACCGAAGGCTCTCCCGAGCATCTGCTTGCCGAGCCTCAGGTGCCATACTCTAAGACCGTCTATCGTGCCCTTCAGCAGATTGACGTGATGGAGCGCATGGAGAAAGGGCTGTCTGTGCCTCGATATTATCTGCCTTTAACAAGCAATTTTAAGAGCGAAGTGTATCGTGAGGCGGAGAAGCATCGCTATTTTCATTGGTGCATAGAGTTTCCCGATGTGTTTGTCAACAACGGCAAGTTCGACGTGATGTGCGGTAATCCACCTTGGGATAAGATAAAGGTGGAAGATAAAAAGTGGTTTGAGCGGCAAGGACGATCCGACATTGTCAATGCGGGCACGGCCGCCCAACGCAAAAAAGCGATTGCTGAACTTCCTGCTTCAGACCCTGCGCTTTTTCAAAACTACCAAGAGGCTTTGGCAGATGCTGAAGCCATGAGCCGTTTTGTTCGATTCGGAGGCCGTTTCCCGCTTACAGCCATGGGCGACATCGACCTTTATCCACTCTTTGCTGAGCATTGTTTCAACTGCTCGCGCGAAGCATGGGGACTGGTCGTTCCTTTGGGCATAGCTGTAAACGATTCAAATAAAAAATTCTTTGGTGTATTGGTAGAAGAAAATTGTCTATATAGTTTCTTCTGTTTTGAAAATAAAGAAAGATTATTTGATATTGATAGTACAATCAAGTTTTGTCTATTAACTGCAAAACAAAAACAGGATATGCCTCGTGAGGTTACGGGCGGATTCTATTTAACAAGGCTGGATCACCTGCTTGACCCTAACCGCATATATAAGTTGAATACGGAAGACTTTATCCGTTTGAACCCTAATACTAAAACCTGTTCCATCTTCCGTACAGCCAGGGATGCACGCCTTACGGCGAAGATATACCGCAATGCACAGGTGTTGATTGATGAGGACAAGTGTAGTAACCTTTGGGAGGTGAAGTTTGGTAGAATGATAGACATGTCTAACGACTCTCATCTATTCCGTACCTATCAGCAGCTAACAGAAGAAGGCGCTGTACTCGATGGTAATAAATTCTTGCTTGACAGAAAGGTATATGTACCACTGTACGAGGGGAAGATGATAGGACTCTACAACCATCACTATGGTATAAATCCCATTTTTGGGAGTCATCCTAATAATGCAAGTTTACCTCTGCCACCAATCAATGTATTAATGGATACGCATTCGTCAATAGTACCTTACTATTGGATTCGTCAAGAGGAAGTTGCTAAACGCTTGATAAAAACAAATCGCCAGGGAGAATTGATTTGGGAATGGAAACATAAATGGCTAATTGCAATTAAGGATATAGGAAGGACTGGTGTAGCACGTACTTTTATCACATCGCTTATTCCCGACGCCTGCGGCGTCGGGCATACAGCCACGCTCCTTTATGAGGAGCGTGGCTGTATGCCCGCGGCATTACTGCTGGCGATGATGTCGTCCATTGTTTTTGATTTTGTAGCAAAGCAAAAAAATGGTGGAAACCACATGAGTATTTTTGTTATCAAGCAGTTGCCATTCCTTTCGCCCGAACAGATTTCGACTGCAATGGCAAGAATGATTATCGAACGTGTAACAGAGCTATGCTATTTCAATCACGACCTCGACGGATGGATGGAGGAAGTTTGGTCAGATGGGGGTATGACAGAAGAGCTGCAAACGGCAATCCTTGCACGGCTTGATGCTTGCAACGGTGGTACGCACACCGAGCCAGAGCCCTTTATATATAATGAAGGACGAAGGTCTGTGGCACAAGCAGAGCTTGATGCCATCTTTGCCCACCTCTATGGTCTCTCCACCGAGGACCTGCGTTATATTCTCGACCCCGAAGATGTCTGTGGCCCCGGCTGCATCAATGAGACCTTCCGTGTGCTGAAAGATCGCGAGGTTCGTGAACTCGGTGAATATCGTACCAAACGACTTGTGATGGACGCATGGAAGAAATTTAAGTTTAACGAATAATTGGGAAGCGTATGTTTTTAATAACACCAGAAATGAAGGATATAGTATTGGCTGATTTGTTATCAGCTGACAAGCCTCGTTTCAAATTTGATTACGATAACAGTCAAGAAGAATATGGCTTTGCCCCATCGTATACAAAAATGCTCTTAGATCAATTTCAAAATTTAGGACTATTGAAAATTACATATAGTTATAGTGATGGTGCAGTAATTGAAATTTCAACTAAGGCTATGGATTTGTATCGCCATGGTGGTTTCAAAGCCGAAGAAGAATTGCTCAAATCGAATATTGAGAAATTGAGCTTGGAACTTCAGAATCTGTCCAAGCAGCTCGAACCCAAGTATGCAGAAAAGGCATCACAACTTGCGCAGATTGCTGGTACGTTGATGCAAGGCTTGACTTTATTTATGAAATAATAATGAGCCAGATTACAAGTATTTCTATCAAGAACTATCGGGGAATAAAAGAACTTAGTCAGGATTTTGGAGCAGAGCAATTCGTTGTCTTGATAGGGCGTGGCGATTCAGGAAAGAGTACCATACTCTCTGCCATTTATTCCGCGTTGTCACCCTCGTGGAATATGACATTCAGCGACTTGGATTTCTATAGGCAGGACACTTCACACCCCATAGAAATAGAAGTGACTTTGCGAGAGCTACCTATCGAACTACTCAAAGAACAGAAATTTGCCCTCTATATCCAAAACAGCTTACATAACAGGGTCAATAATGAAGACTTAACACTTGTGGTCAGGCTAATGGTAGATGAGACTTTAGAACCTCATTGGGTAGTCAAGGCACGTCCAGGATCAGACTTCGATGATAAGCCCATATCGGGTGCAGACAGATCTATGCTGGCTGTTAACTGCATTTCTGATTTTACAGATAATCAGTTTGCCTATAACCGGCAGTCGCCGCTTTACGCACTTACCAAAGCACAGCTTGATAGTGGAAAAACTATCGAACGATTGAAGTCGGAGCTGATACGTAGCATGTCGCAGAGTACAGACAACGACGTGTTAGATCCCCTAAATACACCATTGGGAGATTTGACCATTTCCGCAAGGCAGCTAGGATTGACGGTAGATACACTATGTGCAAAAATTGATATTAAGGAAAACCCATACACAGGTAATAGCATTTCTTTGCACGAAAATTCACTGCCCTATCGTTTGCATGGTAAGGGGAGCAAGCGGCTTATGTCGATAGCTATCCAGTCGGAAATGACTAAACAGGGCGGCATAATACTGGTAGATGAATTGGAACAAGGCTTAGAACCAGATCGCATCATCACATTGGTGAGGAAGTTGAAAGAGACACAAGCTGGTCAAGTATTCATTACAACCCATTCCCTGCATGTCATATTAGAGGCGGAAGCAAATAACCTCTTCGTATTAAACAAGGGGCATAACACACTTGCCAAGGTTGATAGTAATCTTGATTCGTGTCGTCGTACAAATCCGCAGGCGTTTTTTGCCAAGAAGATAATATGTTGTGAAGGTAAAACCGAGCAGGGATTTGTTCGAGCAATCGACAAATGGATATGGGACACATATCATACAACATTGTCGGCGGAAGGTGTTGTCTTGGTCGATGCTAAGGGTGGAGACAACATGTTTACCTATGCCCTAAAATTAAAGACATTGGGATATGACACATGTATCTTTGCCGATGATGATAAACCAAAAGAACTTGCATCAAAAAAACAAAAGGCTATAGAAGCCGGAATTAGGCTATTTCTTTGTGAAGAAGGCAACTGTATGGAAAGACAACTATTTACAGATCTTCCTTGGAAATACATGTTGAAAGTCATCGATTGTAACCAAGATAATTTTCCTCATCATAACATAAAAATTCCAGCCGAGTTAAAGGAGAAAATAGATTGTGCTGATGATACAACACAAGATGCATTAAGGAACGACATTACCAATTTGTCTATCATGAAGGATAAAGAATGGTTTAAGCACATTCCTGGAGGTGAATTTCTTGGCAGGATGTTTATGGAAGCTTATTCGGATGTTGATGACAATAAACACATGAAGCAAACTGTGTCAAACCTTCTCAACTGGTGTGGAATCAAACAATGATAGATTGGAAAGAATTTATAGATTGTTTTCGTGGTGTGTTGATAGCACCTGCGGGGCATGGTAAGACGACTGCCATAGCCGATTGCTTGTTACAGTGTCCAGAAGATTCTTGTCAATTGGTATTGACACATACTCATGCAGGTATAGCATCCTTGCGTACAAAGTTTCAGAAGAAGAATGTACCTGCAAGTCGCTATCATTTAGAGACCATCACAGGTTTTGCACAACGTTACGTGCTTAATTTTTTCGGGAAGTCGGTTTTACCCAGTGAAGAAGATAAAAATTATTTTGAAGTTGCTGTCGAAAAATGCAAAGAGTTAATACAAAGCAGCATTGTTCAGAATATTCTCAAACTTTCATACAATGGAGTATTTGTAGATGAATACCAAGACTGTACTATTGACCAACATTTGATGGTGTTAGAGCTTGCACATGACCTGCCTCTGCACCTATTGGGAGATCCTCTGCAAGGTATCTTCTCATTTGAGCGCAAACGATTAGTGGATTTTACCCACGACCTTAGTTTTTTCCAGCATTTTAACCTTTTAAACCACCCTTGGCGCTGGGAAGAAACGAATCCGGCATTAGGTTGTCTGATCTTTGAAATGAGAAAGAAACTGGAAACAGGAGAATGTATTGAATTGCAAAATAATCCAGCGATCGGCTTTTATGTAATGCCTTGTACAGAGCAAAATAAATATTCTGTGTTAGCAAATATAATCAAATACCATAACACCGATAATATGCTGATTATTTGTCCTTCTTATACGGCAAAAAATAGGCATGGCCAAGATGTACTAAAAGGAGATGTTAAAGATAGGATAGGTATTAAACAGCGAGCTGATTTTAATAATCAATTCTCAATCTTGGATGCGATAGATGGAAAAGAATACTATGCTTGTGCAAGACAGATAGATGAGTATATCTCTAAATGCAAACGGGGCAGGCGAATACATAAGGTGGCTCGTCTATATAATATTTTATCCTTGCTACATTTCAAAATGAGTATAGTACAAGATTGGATAAACCCTAAGGACAACAGAATTGTTGATAGACAAAAAGACAACACAGAAAATTCCCAAAAACTGAAAGCATTATTTTTGTCATTCGAATCAACTCCTTCACTTCAAAACCTTCAACAAATCATCAGTTTTGTAAGCAATCTTCCTAAGGTAAAAAACTACCATAGGGTATTCCTATATACGATAAACAAATGTTTTGATGTAAGCATAATAAATAATATTTCGATGTTCGAAGCCATGAAACTGCTCAAAACAAGAGTGAGGCATCAAGGAAGGAAAATTCATGGGAAATATATTGGTACTACTTTATTAACAAAAGGCTTGGAATTTGATTCGGTTGTTATTTGGGAAGCAGACAAGTTTGAAGATGCCAAGAATTTCTATGTAGCCATATCTCGAGCGTGCAAGAAACTTATTGTTATAACGGAGAAAACAACCTTAAACCTCACATAGTTTCATAGCAGAAAATCATAGAATGCATAATATCCCAAAGAAGTGCAAGGGATAGTATGCGTAGCACAAATACTTCGCATACTGTCCATTGATAAAACCTCGCTGTCCATTGTAACAAAGGATGACAGCTAATCCCAACCAAAGCCCAATCACACCGTACTGGTACATGAAAAGGGTGGCTAAAAGGCTTTTTGTCACGTTGTTCGTCCGAAAGATATAGAACGCACAGATCAGCAGGATGCCGGAATACTCGTAATCGACGTGTACCCATGTGGCCATTCCACAAACGGCTGCCATCAGGACACACAAAAGTAATGGCTTATTGTCTATCTTATTCATGCCCTCCATCACCACCAGTCCCAATAACAGGGTAAAGAATACATTATGTGTATTGTCATGATTCAGTAGCCACCACGGAATATCCGACACCAGGGCAAAGACGAAAAGATTCACCGCATATTTCCTCACAGAACGAGTATGCACATATCCTTCCACCAGCAGAAAGGCGAAGATGGGAAAAGCCATCCTACCTATCGTTCGCATGGCATCGTAGGCCAAGCCATTGTCCATCAGATAACAGGCTATGTGGTCTAATGTCATGGACACCAACGCAATTACCTTCAATGCGCTTCCTGACAGTCCTTTACCTTGAACGAGGATCATGTCACTTTGTTTTCTTTTCTTTGCCCAACAGTTCTGCAATCATTGCATCCACCTCGTCATTGACACGCTTGAAGTTACGACCGAGCATGATTTCTTTCTCACGGTTGGAGGCAAACTGATAGATTTTCGGCAAGTCGGCATACAGCCTTTCCTCCTTCTTGATCTGCGCCATATCGAAGTGCGTCTTACAAAAATACTTGGAGGTCTTGAACTCCTCCGACTTCTCGATGTCGAAGCCCTGCATCATGCTACCTTCGGTCGGAGTGAAGTCACGTGCTGACTGACCAGCCAGCCACCCCGTGGCCATATCCGCTATCTTCGCTGCCGGAACGAGGAAGTCCAACCGCTCAGAAATAGACGTGGAAACCTTCTGGTCATTGATGGTGATAGATTTAGAAGTCTGCTTCGCCTTGCCAAACACATCGTTCTGTGCCCATTCCAGCGTTTCCTTGTTACGGGCAGCCCCCATGAAGATATTACCGCATGTGGTGATAATCTTCTGCATACCGTTCTTGCCATAATCCGCCTCCAGCTGTGGCAGCTCCTGAAATCCCAGTGTCACCGCCACCTTGTTGCTACGCGCCGTACCTATCAGGCGGTCAATCTTATGAAAATACAATGTTGGCAACTCATCTACGATGATGGAAACAGGGATATTCCCTCTGCTGTTCACACGGGTAACAAGACGATTGAGCACCAACGCATTCAACGCGCTTACAATCTGCTCCTTTTCCGGGTCGTTGGCAATCACGAGATACGAAGGATTGGCAGGGTCAGAAATCTTCAGATCGAAGTCATCCCCTGTAAAAATCCAATAGGCTTCCGGCGACACTAAACGAGCCGCATTGACACGCAGCGTACCCACCATACCTTCGAGCTGATCCATCGCCTTGTTGGTATAAGCCGACTGGAACGGAGCCATAAGCGAGAGGATTTTCTGATCCTGCATCAGGATGTCGAATACATCGCTGTACTGCTTACCAAGGAACGACAGCACATGCGGCATATCCGAGTATTCGCCGGTAATAGTGTCAGGCTCTACCACCTGCCCCTGCTCATCCTCATACCAGGATGAAGTGATATGCACCCGCTGTCCGTTACGGCTTGTATAGGTAAAGTCATTCAAATCCACGAACATGCCATCCTCATCCACTGACACATCATGGCTCAACTCATCCACAAAGTCCAGTATCGTGTTGCCGTCCTTATCGACAGCCCGGTAGTCATGCCAGTTTTTTGTAATCAACTTCAGTTTCTTACCTCTGTATTTGATATACCTTGTGAGCTTCTTACCGTCCTTGAAGCCTGTAGGATGAAAATTCACGAAGAAATAGATGATGGCAGAGAGGAAGTTGATGGCCGAATTTTGGAAGAACGCCTCCGAGCCTCCTTTCTTGTCGCCTCCCTTGTTGAGTGATTCGAGCAAGGTCGCTGCCGTCTCCGCTGCCGCCGCCAAGTCAGGAATATACTTCCGTTGTATAGGGTTAATACGGTTGGAGTACTCCACATCGGTAAAGTTGACGATGTGGAAACCACAGTTCTCCGGCAACCTGCCCAGCTTCTTGTTCTTGCAATACTGATAGAACAGCGTCTTTCCCAATGTCGGGAACTTATAGTCATACACCATCATGGAAAATCCCTTGGCCGCATGCTGACGTATAAATGGGTCAATGATGCCGAATGACTTGCCAGAACCAGGCGTGCCCAGTACGATGGTGCCACGAAAGGGATTGATGATGTTGATCCATCCCTTGTGCATACGCCCCTTGAAATAGTATATCATCGGGATATTAACAGAATAAGGATTCTCATTCAGTTCCTCTGACTGCTGAAACGACTCATTCTCAAAATTAAACCGATCCTCGCCTAACTTGTAGTTGTAGTAGCGTGAGATACCGTCCAGCCCCTGATGCAGGAGCATCGTGCCGATGATGGAAGTCATGGCGTAGAGAACACGGTTGGTCGGGAACCCAAAAGAGAGTCCGCCCCAGATGCCCTTATGGAACATCATGCAGAGCGCAATAAACGTGACACCGATGCCGATAGGATATAGCACCATTGTCTTGACATTGAACTTCAGCGCCTTCTGCGGCCGAGTGCCGATGCACGTCACCCCGATGCAAATCAGTTCAACGAGTTTGCAGGTCGGTACCGTGTTGAACACCTTGAAACGAGCAATCAGCTCCAGTATGAACCCAGTAACACGGTTGTCTGCCGTGATGGGCAGATTCATGATCAGCTCCACAATCAGGAAAAGATAAATACAGCTCCTGAACGTGTTGTACATCTGCTGCTGTTCCCTTGTCTCTTCTACAGCCATGACTTTACGGTTTGATGATTACAATACAGGCAAGTAAGATACCATCTGCTCGCTGACCCCATCAGCGTGCAGCATATCCTTATAGTTGATGTCGAGCGTAATGACACGCCCCGAAATCTGTTCCTCCGAAATCTCCAGCTTCAGCACCTTCTCTTCAGGGAAGGTGAGCTTGTCGAGTACCAGCACGTTTCGGTATGCCTTCTTGAAACTCTTGGCACTGCTCAGACTATACACCGGTGTCAGTTCAATCGTCTGCGAGTTGGTGGCCTTCAGCTCCTTCTTATCCGCGAGTTTGATGCGCACCTCACTGATGTCATACTTGATTTTGGTGGCATTGTAGAGCGAGTAGTCGATGAAGAAATAATCCCCGATACTGTAGATGTTGTTCACCCCTGCCTTGATACCGTTCTCCTGAGAATGGATATGCTTGCGTGGCTTACTGGCAAAGATGGCCCAGGCGTATGCCGCCATCTCCTTGCGCGGCATCGTCACGTCGGGATTCTCATACCTGCCCATGTCCCCGGCTTTGATGCGGTAGATGGAGTTGGCTTTGGCTGGTCCGGCGGTATAGACCACGTTGAGCTGTACGATATGCCGCTCACCAATCACGGTAATTATGCCCACCAGCTCATTGTCGTACATTCTCCCGGAGGGTTTGATGCGTACGATATTGTCCGTACACTGGTTGCCCACAATCTTATTGGTCGAGATGTCCACGAGCTTGATATTCTCAGGCATCAGCAGGTGTGTCGCCACCTCCTCGTTGACGAAGACCACATCCTTGCGCCTGTTCTCGTCAAAGATGTAGCTGTCCGTGGGCTTGGCGTTGCGGATATATCTCACCGAAACCGAGTCTGCTTCCATGTTCTTATACATTTTCTGTGCCTGAAGGCTGCCATAGAATCCCATGAGGGCAACCAAGATAACTAAAAACTGCTTCATATTTTTAATGTTTAATGAATTGTTGAACGCTACTCAGCATTGGTGTTGACCAAATAGACAATGGTATTGTACTTGATCCGTGCCTTGTTCTTTCGGATATTCGCAGACATGGCAGAGGTTGCCGACTGGTACATGTTCTGCAGGGCCTGCAGGGCCACCGCTTCGGAACTCAGTCCACCGCCATACCCCCCGTCAAGAGTGATGTTACTCTGTAAGGCATTCGCCTTGGCATCCTTCATCAGGTCACGGAAGGCAGACTCAGGAACATAAAAGCCCTCCATGCCGTCGTTGTCATAGACGGACAATCCCACCTTAATGAACTTATCCCTGACCAGGATGCTGGTGATAGTGGCCATGACACGCTGTTGTCCGAATCCCGTCACCGTACCATAGAGGTAGGTACCCTTCCTTAGTCTTGTACCTTTGAGCGTCACATCGTCGAGGAGCTTGAAACGGAGGCGCGTACCCTCGTGTGCCTTGGTCGTCTTGTCTATCATGGCGCGGATTAGCGGTACATCCGTCGTAGGCTCGGCACTGACGGTATTGAACTTATCCGCATTGCCCTCCATCACCTTCTTGACGATGACCGGCTTCTCTTCGGGCTTACGATGAGGAGTATCATAAGGCTGTGACACTTTTGACACTTTGACACTTTCGTCCTCGTCGATACCCATGCTCCGTTCCAAAGATTTCTGCCGGGCAAGGCTTCTCTTCTGAATGGCCTCTACCTCCCTTGCATAGTCATCCATTTCTGCCTGTCTGGAGCCACGGCCATAGCTGCCGCCCGAACCATATCCAGATGCGTCCCCATAGCTGCCACCCTCATAGGCATTGATATGCTTCCGGGACTGTGCCAGTCGCTGCCGCAGGGCTTCTACGTCCTTCTGTCGCTTGGCATTGATGGCATTCTGACGGTCTATCTCGTTCAGTTCATCTTCCCGATAGCCGTTACCGAGCGAGTCCTGCTGCCCTTGGTCCTCACCGATACCGTTCACTGCCGATGCCGCGTCTTCCTCATTATAGCGTTTGTTCATCTCCGTCATCTTGTCCCCCATTTCTTCATTGGCTGCCGTGGGCAGGGAGGCGTTGATGCTGTCCGTGGCAACACCTTTCTTGGTATTGTCCGTACCACCGAACACGCCCAACAGTTCATAGCCTAAGAACAAGATAGGCAGGAGGATAGCCAAAGGAAAGATATACTTGGGCTGTTTGAAGTCGATGCGCCACCAGCTCTTGCCCTGTGACAAAGGCTTCACTACGGGAGGCTCTTTCGGGCTCGTCTTTTCCTTTTCATCGGTCTCGTTCTTGTTCTCACCATGTGATTCAGCATCAGTTTCTGTCTCAACAGTGACCGACGAATCATCCGCCTTTCCCAGTCCGATTTTGAGTAAGAGTTTCTTAATCAGTACTTTCATATCATTAATGTTTTAAGTTTGCTACTATCATTTCGAGTTGCCTGTATTTAGATATGATGAACATTGAATCCTGATGCGTCTTTACAGGGATATGCACCAAGGAGTCCAACTCCCATTTCAGCCGCTGTCCCCGGATGACCAACAATCCTATCCCCCGTACCTGTACGTTCTTGCCATTCTGTATACTCTGCAGTCCGGTGAACATTGGCTGTACATTCTCTATCTCCCCCACAATATCCCCGTTGGGTTGCGGGGTATAGAGGGATACGACAATCCCAAGGCCGAGCGAACAGACCAACGCACCGATGGTCATGGCCGCCATGCGCTTCGGGTGTTTCACCGCCCATGCGTTGGTCGCATCTATCCGCTCCTGTAACTTCCACTGACGGGAGAGTTTCCTCACGAAGGCTTCCATTTTACCCTTGGTTTCCTGTTCCCATTTGCTCTTGGCCTCTTTCGCACGTTTCATTTCCTTCTTCATACCCTTAGTAGTCTAAATCCTTATTCTCCAGCGTTCTCCAGCTGGTAATCAGCAAACCGTGCGGATTGTTCCTCGTTCGCGGCACATTCTCGATACTGCCCACCGTGACGAGGGAGCGTTTCATATCCCTTGAACGGCGTTTGATGATTTGCGTACCGTAGTATTTGAACTTCTTCGACTGCTCATCCAGCTGGATGGAATCACAGATGATCATGCACACGGCCGAGGAAGAAATGATGTCTGAGTAGAATCCATTTTCCTCCATGGCCTGTTTCTGTTTCAGGGCCGTCCCATCCGCCATATACATCGCCTTGGACAGCGTCCATTTGATATAATCATCATCGGGAGGCAGATTAAAGAAATACTGATGAAAGAGCTGGATGTGCGCTTTCGCTTCCATGACGAAGTTCGCCTCCTGCTTGCTCCTTTCAGCGAGGAAAGGAATGTCACCATCAAGGACATAGATCTGATTGCGTTCTTCTGTTACCAACTTGGCACAGTAGAAGATGCAGCAGGCACAGACCACCGTACTGCCAATGATGGTCATCAGCACGGTCATCAATGCGAGCCTTGTTTTCTGTTCCAAACTCTGTATTAACATATCCTGTCTTTTTAGTTTATTTTCCCCTGTTGTATGAATCCCTCATGGAACTGCCCATCTTCGATGCCGCTTTGCCAGCAGAACTTTCGGTGAACATGTGCTTAGCCTCTTTTGCCATACCAGCCGCGGCGCCGCCCATCGCTCCAGCCACAGTAGCTGCACCGCCATCGGAATAGCCACTTGCGCCGCTCACGGCACCGGCCATACCTGCTGCTCCGAGGTGTGCCGCGCCCGATACCGCAGAACCTGCCACTGGCGTAGCCGCCGAAACGATACCCACTCCTGAAGAAGCGGCACTTCCCACAGCACCTCCAACGGCACCTGCCACAATACCACCGGCGGCACTGCCTGCACTCGAACTCATGCCACCCGGAATCAGCCATGATGCCACTTCGGGGACGAAGCGAATGATATAGGCACCTACCAACATTCCCATGGCATACATGCAGTTGGAGCCGATGCCCTGTATGCCCAGCGCGCCTATCTGCCCCCAAGAGTCCACCTGGCCTTGTAGGAGCTTGCCGTAAGCAGTAAGGTCCTCGCCCAGGTTATACATCAAGATAAAGTCGATGTAGTACAGGCACATATAGGTAACGAATCCCCATAGCGACAAGGACAGGTATTTGCTAATCCATTGCGACCACGCGCTATGCCATGGCGGAACGATGGACAGGGCAAACATGATCGGTGCAAATGTGGCAAGAATCGTCATGAAGATACGCTGGGCTACCAAAATGCCGTAATAGGACATCTGAAAAATCAGCTCCCCAATAAAGCGTATCACGTCGTTAATCCATTCCGATACCTTTGTCTCAGCGGCTACGGTTGCACGCTGCGCATAATTATTGATGGTCGAGCCCAAGTTTTCCATGTTGTAGATGAGCTTGTCCCACCAATGGGCATCTTCGCCTATCTCCTGCACTTGTTTTGCTGTTTCGATGCTGTCCTGCACCTGCCTGAGCCGTTTCAGGTAATCTGATTGCTTCTGCGCCACCTTCAGTTCGAGGGCAGCCACCTCCTTGTTCTTGCTGCTTGCCATCTGCTTGGTGGTTGTCTCCAATGCTTTGCCCGGCCGAGCCAACTCCTGACATATCCATGAGCTGTAAGTGATGCAAATGGAAAGCCCCACGATGCGGAGAAGTTTCATCACATCCATTGCCCTACGCCCAAGCATCATCATCCAGCACTCGTAGGAACCCACGCAAAGGGCGAGGCACAGGCCGATGACACGGGCATAGCCCACGGTGTTGCCCAGTACCGCTGATTTGGGGAAGGTCTCCATCGCCACCAGCAGCTTGTCAAGACTCTCGTCAATGGAAGGCAATCCCATCGTGAGCAGCTGGCTTGTGATATTCATCAAAATGTCTGTAACCATACTCTTAAACCATGATTTATCGTTTGTAATAGTTTTGTGCCATACCGACAAGGTGCGCCACCCTGCTGACCATCTCCTCCATCCGTCTCTTGTATTGCTGGTAGGTTTTCTGGCGTTTGGCGTTTTCAAGTTCATATCCCACACCCGTCTGATGGATATAGGCAATGTCCTCGCAAATCAGTTCATTCTGCCGGGTCAGTTCATCGACTTGGAATTTCAGCTTGCCTTTGCTTCTCTGCATACAGAAGAGCAGTCCGTCGGCAATGGATTTCTGCATACGGTCGAAGTCGGCTTTGAAGGATGGGTAAACCAGATCGACGTTCCTGTCAGCGGCACGCGCTACCTCTTCCTTGTATAGTTCTTCCATCTTGACACGTTCCTGTTCTGCTTCCTTCATTTTTTGCCTTTGCGTCTCCTCTGCGGAGATACGGGTGGGCATGATACGCTTCACATTCGACTTGCTTTCCTTGAACCGCACCCTCCAGCCGGATTTGAGGAATCCCCATTTCCAATAGGTCTCGCCTCCGCTGTACTTCTTGTGCAGCAAGTAATAATACCAATCGAGAGCAAAGTCCCACGGCCCGTTCTCCATCGACTTCCATTGCTTTTCCTTCTGGTCGTCGTAAGTAGGATGTTGGGCCAAGACAGGGGAAGAGAAGTACAATAACCCCATGATGACGAATAGATATTTTCTCATACGCTGTTCCATTTATTGATGACGCCCTCTGCTATCTTATCCGTCACCTCACTGTTGAGAATGTCCCAGATGTAATCGTATCTGAAGCCGCCGACGGTAATGATGCTGCACCATACGTTGGCACCGTCGATGATACCACGCATATTCTCAATGGAAGTTCTTAGTTCCATGACCAGGTGCAGTTTCTCATCCATTGAGGCCTTCATCACATTGATGCCGCTGGCGGCAAGCGAGGCATAAAGGGCTTTGATGTTCTTGATTTCTCTTGCACACGCCATGTTCGCCTCAGTATAGTACCATGCCACCACCGGTTTCTTGAAAGTATATTGAAAGGTAGAGCGTGTAAACTGGCTATATTCCTGTATCAGGCGGTACATGCTGTTGGCCGTCGAACCCAACGCTCCGGCTAATATGACGTAGGAATAGCCATTGTTCAGTTTGCTGTCCAGAGTTGTCCTAACATTGTTGAACTTGATGGCACCTTTTGTAATGACGCTCTGCTCACCAAAGCTCGTTGTTACCTTTGCCAGAGCCTTGTCCTCTTCACCCTTGATGAGTTTGTGCAGGCTGATGAGGGCTTCGATGGTGGCCGGATCCCTCGGCGTGGGGATTACGCTGGCAAAGGTGGGAGTAGCTAAGGTAAGACATAAGAGCAACAACCAACACCTCTTTATATTCCATGTTCTTTTCATAGGCTCAACCCCATTATACACTCAAACCGTTCCAGTTGTCAATCAGCCCATCTACAGAGTTCCGGGCTGTGATATAGGCAGCCCATGACTCTACGTCAATGGCCATGAGCACATCCCCCCAGCTGTTACCAAACTGGCACATCATTACCATGACCTCCAGCTTATAGTGGATTTCGAGCAGACGACTATAGATTTTGTTGGTCATCGTTAGTCGTTCGTAGCGATTGAGCAGATTATATCCGTCGTTCTTATCATCCTCTTTGGCCGAACCCAGGGGATTGCGTATCTTGCCGTTGTTTACTATATCCACAAAGTCATGCACCAGACCCTCTGTCTCAGACACAAGGTTGGTCATCTCATTGAGGCATACTACATAGTTCTTGCCCGGCGACTTGCCAAGCTGTCTCAGTACGATGGGCACATCTTTGAAGATGCCAGCTGTGAGTGAGACGATTTCATCGTAATATCTGCTTTCCTCCCCCAAACCCGTGATGTTTTGCATGGAGAGTTGGTAAAGTTCCTTGATGCTTGCCATTGTAGCAGCATATTGCATCAACTTTTCCTGCTTGGACTTGATGGAATCCAAGCGCCCATTGTGTTTATCCTCTATCAATTTCTGCGAAGCAGCATTTGCCGTTACAGTTGCCGTCGTTCTCTTGTCAATCACCACACGCCAGCCAGCCCGAATATTCAGTGAGGCAAGGAGCATTGCCATGACGAGGATTACTCTTGACTTTTCCATAAGCTCATAATGTTTTGATGTTCGTTAACCTGCCGTGCAAAATCGAGATATTTGCCTATCCCGGCCTGTTTGCGGTCTTTCTCTATCTCTGTAATGGCACGCTGAATGTTGCCACCATAATGCTTCGTGTATATTTTGAGAGCTTCCTTTTCCGCCCGTTCCGTGGTATAGGCCCAGTAACATTCAGGTGGCTCCTCCACACCATATACATCAGACATCTGACCACGGCATATCCATACCTCTTTGAAGTAGTTACGCCCCTCGTGGTTGTTGAGCGCATTGATGGTGAAGATCTGCTGTCGTTGAACCGCCGTCAGTCCGAGGATAGCCGCAATGTCATCGTACCGGTCCTTGAATTTGGCCTGGTCGAGCAGAATCTTCACGTCGCTGTTGTTGATGATAGCCTCCTTGACAATCGGAGAATCAATCACATCGTTCAATTCCTGTGTCACTACTCCGGCGATGCCGTGGAACTTACGCACCGTCTTATACAGATATTTGATATACTCTGCCATCGTAGGTGAGGCAATCGCCTTCCATGCCTCTTCGATGATGAGAGCCTTGCGGCCTTTCTTGATACGCATCTTCTGGAGGAACACATCCATGATGATAAGCACCACGATAGGAAACAGCACCGGGTCGTCCTTGATTTTGTCTATCTCGAAGACGATGAACCGCTCATCGAAGAGCGACTGCTCCAAATCATTGTTCAGCGTACTCTCCAGTTCGCCACCACGGTAGAACTGTTCGAGGATGGCCGCAAAGTTATCGATGTCGAAGACAATTTTCTTCTCCGCCATCAACTGTGGGATACGTTCCAGCGCATATTCATAGAAAGTATTGAAAGACAACTTCCTCACGCTCATCTTCCGTCTGCGCTCTTCCATTTTCTCTATCTTCCGCTCGATGCGCATGAGATAACTGTCCTCTATCACCTCTGCCATCAGTCGCACGAGATGACGGTTGGCAGCCACTTTCTCGCCCTCCGTTGCTGCCTTGTCATTGACCAAGGCATGTAACTTCTCTACCTGACGCTTTGCCTTGGCTTGATGGGCAACCTCTGCCTCGGAGAATATGTTTTCCTCCTGGGCATATTGTGGAGTGGTTATCGGCTGTTCCCCGTTACTATCACACTGTTCAGCCTTCTCTGCCTTGATGTCGTGATAATAGCGATGCTCTACCTTCTCACCATACTTCTCATACTCACCGTTTTTCTTATCCTCCAGCAAAAGTCGTTGGCGTAACCTGTCCTTCTCTTCTGAAGAGAAGCCGCGAAAAGGGTGGAAGAAGGCTTCGTAATACTCCACGATGACCTGATTGATGATGGCATCCTCAATTTTGGAAGGCAACTCACTACCCTTGAAGATGAGGAAGATGAGCGATTTAAGGAAGTTCTTCTTCTCCCCGAAGTTCTGGCGGTATTCCGTCTTGGTAATCTTAAACGGATTCATAGAGATGGGATGCTCTTTGGAATAGGTGATATAGGTGCCACCGAAGTAGCTGCAGATGCCTTCGTAGCTGTCGCCTGTATCGACCATCACCACATCGGTATTTTGCTCCAGCAGCTGGCGTACCACACTGTTCATGTGGAAGCTCTTGCCGCTGCCACTGGGTCCGATGCAGAAGAAATTAGCATTGTCGGTGTATTTGTGAGCACCTTCCTTGCCTGTAATGTCAATGGCCACTGGCAGCCCCTGACGGTCTGTATAGTAGGTTTTGAGCGGCGTCTCCTCCGAATGCTTCAGATGCTCCTTGAAGCAAAGGCACAGGGCAGCGTCCGACAAAGTGAGAAAAAGGTCGTAGTCTGGATTGAAGGCGTAGCCGTTACCCGGAAAACTGCATGTGAAGAGTTCCAACTGGTTATGGGCCGATTGGGAGGGCATGATGGCGCAGTCATAAAGTTTCGTCTCAATATACGATGTAACCGGCGTTATCTTGTCATGGGGACAACTGACGATGATATTGAAATTGGTATATACCATCAGTTTGCTATCCACGGCCAGCGTGTCCAGCAGCCGTTCTATGTCTTCCTTGGCGATGCGGTTGGACGGGTCGGGCATGGAGCCATGACGCTTCGCCTTGCCTTGCAGTTTCCGCATGAGCTTGCGCTGGGCAGGTATTTGGATGACCTGATTGTAGATGACACAATCGGTATGGGGTATCTCCGCCAGGAAAGAGAAGAGATCGGTGGCAATGTAAGTGCCACCCACATTGACCGAGAGGAACGGCCTCACGAAATTGGGCATATTGATTTCGTCTATGTCGACCAAGGGAAATGACTTCACCGTCCGGTTGCCAATCTTCAGGTTCTCGTCCGAGCACTTGAAGTTGGTCATGGAAAAAGCACCCTGCTTGAACTGGAAAGCCATGAAGCGGTGAAGGTATTCGTCTATCTCTTGCTTATTCAGCTTGCGGTGGGTGATACCTTTCTCATGAAGGATGTCAGCCACCTTTGCGACCTTCACATGAAAGTCCTCCCATCGCTTGGCATCATATTTCACGAAGGCATTGTGCGTACATTCCTGGGTAATAATAAGAAACGTGCGTATGTCAGTGTATTCCCTCCCCTCAAAGTAGTTGAAGTAGCTTTCCGTCAAAAACTCCTGATTGCCTTCTGCCTCATGGTGATATTTCTGCTTGCAGAAGATATCCTGCTTCTGGAGGGCATAGCCCTCGCCGAGCGTCTTGACGATATTGGCCAGCACATCCTGAAAGAGCCGATATTGGTCAGCATCGGTACAATACTGCTGCACAGGGTTTTCTATCTCAAAGAAAACAGACGGATTGCCCTTCTGAGACCACAGCACCGTGTTGAGCAGTTTCCCGTCTTTCCCCCTGATGTCCTGCAACTGAGCAAAGAGTTTATCGAATGGTTTTCTTTTCTGTGCCATAACCATTAGTGTTTGAAGATTCCGTGGTAGATGTAGATACCCTTATCGTGGCGTTTGGCGTGAAGCCCGTTGCGCTGCCGAATGTAGATGGTAGCCAGTCCGACAAGGGCAAGGACAATCATGGCGATGAAGCCTGCCAACTTACCCAAGATGATGGAGAAGAGGATGAAACCGAGAAAGGACACACCGATGGCGATGGCAGCGAAGGTGAGAAACCTGCCTCTGATGCCCATGAACTCGAGCGGTTTCTGAATACCCTTATATATGGGGTAAAAATCTTCCATAGAAGTTAAAATTAGGCAGGAGCCAGATGCTTGGTTGGCAGGTCCGGCCCCTGCCGGTTGATCACTTGAAGAAAAGCGGAAGAGCCTCCGACATGGCGATGAAAGCCACACAGCCACCGATAGTGAGCATGATGGTCTTTTTCACGTCCTGGTCGCCGTTTTGCATCTTGAAATACACATTGAACGCGCCCACGAGCACGATAACGGCAGCGATGGCCTTCATCAAGTTGGAAACAGGGGTCTGATACGAAGAAATCTCCGTGGTGGCTTTGGAAAAGCCGCCCGCACCCTTGCTATTGGCCAACGCTGTTCCTGTACTCAGGGCGAATATCCCCACGCCTACTGCTAATTTCAAAGACTGACGCTTCGCAAAGCTCCAAGCACGTCTGACGTATTTTCCTGCTTGTTCTCTTAATTGCGACATAATCGAATGGATTAAATTTGAAATACAATTCCATGTTAAAGCCGTAAGTGAAACAAGTTAAAGTGCTACGTCTGAAATATTAAAGATAAAGGTCAATATGCTGTTATGAAGAAATGCTCCCTCTGTCTGGCTCAAACTCCTTCCATTCGGCAAGCAAGCCACCCAGTTCACTGTTCTCGCCTTCCTTTGACAGATCCTCCACCTTGACTAGCAGGTTGCTTACTTCAATGCCGCCGGTCATCAGGAGCTCTGCCGTCTGTTTTCGCTTCATGGCAGCCGCCTTCTGTTTCTTAACAACGGGGCGGGTGATGAGGATCGGCGTAAACTCTCTTACTTCACCGGAGATGTCGATGGCTTCCTCCTGCATTTTGTCGTCTTCGCTGGCAGCTCGCTTACTGTTTGCCAGCAGGTCGTAGGCCACCGTGCCGAAGTAATAGCAGAGGTAGCAAGTCAGGATAAAGCCTAAAAATAACTGAAAGTTCATAGACAACCGGCATTAAGTGAATGATGGACATTGAGCTGATGCGGCAGGATAGGCACTCATGGGCTGAAACCGCAACCCCAGCTTCTGTCCGTTGCTCTCACGGATCGGTCTGCGCTTCAGCCCCTCATTATAATATAAGGTATTGTGGCCTGGGATGACAAGGTAGCCGCACGACTTCAGGATGCTCTTCAATACCACCCGTCTTTTGTTACCGACCACCTTGATGCTGGTTTTCTGTGGCAGTCCGAACAACACACGAGCCTTCTCCCGTTTGATGATGCACTTCCTGCTGCGCGACCTTATCTGCCGGGCATCGTCTGACGTTCTGCTAAGATGGTGCTTCTTCACGATCCGTGATACCGTCCTTGTAGAAATGCCTGTAAGTCGGGCTATCTCACTATGAGAATGGCTGCTGTATAGCCGCTTGACAGTATCTGCCACCGTCATCGCCTTGGTGACAGGTCGTTTCCGCAAGCCCAACTCATGCAGCTTCCGGCGAAGGCAACTGAGAGAAATTCCCAATCGTTCTGCTAAGGAGGCGTTATTCGTCTCCTTGTAGTGGTCGAGAAGGAAATCCACCATAGCTGTTGTCCATATAATGCTTTGCCTATACATGATTTTGAAGATTATTGACAATATAATCGTTCCTGCGTAGAAACTCTTTGAGGTAGCCGCTGTTGGTGCCAATGAAGGCACGGAGGGCAGCGTTAATGATGTCGGTAACAGACATGTTGTTGATGTTGCAGAGCTTCAGAAGATCCACCACCTCGTTGTCTATCTCGTAGTTCTTGCGGTCGTTCTTCTTGACACGGTAGCCGTATTGCCGTGCATACTGCTGGAAAAGCTTCCAACTACCATCGGTCTTGTGGATGTCGAGGGGTGATACCTTGGGTGCAGCTTGCGAAGGTGATGGAACAGATGGCCTTTTCACCTCATTAAATACCCCGTCAATATCGGGCAGGTTGAGCAGGTCGTTGGTAGGTGGCGTTTGCGAATGGGGAATGTTTGCTTTCATTTTGTCTGCTCTTTAGGTTTGAAGATCTGTTGATACATAAAGTCGAAGGTGGGCGATACGATGTCGTTTTGCGAGCCCATCAGTTCGATGGTGTTGTACCGTTGCATATCCGCCTTGACCTCTATGCGTGGTGCGACCAGTCCGAAGTGGCGTAGCCTCTCCTCGGTCTTATCCCACAGTTCCAGTTCTGCCTTCCGACCATACCGCTTGTCCCATTTGTTCACGACGAAGATGAACCGGCCCTTCATGATGGGCAGCATACGTTGAAGTTTGACGATGAAGCCGATGAAAGTGGCTGTAGAACTGATGGAAGTAGCCTCAAACTGATAAGGGCATACGATGTAATGACTGAGGGCGAAGATGGGCACCAGACCCTGTTGCGACAAGTTGCCGGGCGTGTCCATTAACACGATGCCCTTGTACCCTTCGCACAGACTGGTAAGAAACTCCTTGACATTATTGGTGTCTTTGATGTCGAAAGGCTGAACGGTATAAGGCAGTCGCACCCCTTGGTATTTCTCCACATCCTCCTTCCGCTTGGAATAGATGGTCTGCTGTCGGTCGAAATCCACAACGAGTACGCTTTCTCCTTTTGCTGCCAGATAATTGGCAAACATCGTGCAGAGCGTTGTCTTTCCGACACCGCCCTTCTGATTGGCAAAGGTAATCATGATGTTGTCGCTCATTGTCGAGGTTGTTATTAGTTGATTGATAATAACAAACTCCTTTTTGGAAGGCCGATTATCAAATGGAGTTGGGCCCCAGTAGTGTTATTTCGTGAAATAGGCATCTTGCGGATTAAGCATATGATGAAGGTGCTAAATCTTGAAATCATTGGCAAAGATAGGGATAGTAGGTGAAACTTGCAAATCAATATAGATATGCTTCTTTAAGACAGATTTAAGCATTGATGATACCCAGAATGACCATTCGGAAAAGCAAGGGATTTATAGGGAATACCTCCAAGGTGTTTTAACCCATTATTTTACAGATGTTTAACAAATTCTGTATTTGAAATTATAGGATAACAAAAGAAGAAACTAATTTTGCAGTATAGAGCTTGCGAGATGATAGAGTAGCACCGTAATTGGTTTAGCAAATCACCTTGTCGGCTCTATTTGTGTCGTATCTATCTTTTTAGTTTCCACTCTCCATCCACCTCATATCCACCATTGCCACCCACTTCCCATTCGGCGTTGCGGTCGGAAGTCGATGTATGGTGCGAAAGGACATTTTTGAGGATGCCATTGGAACGGTGGAGACTTTGGACTGAAACAGGTTGGAGCTCTTGCAGGGCCGGGAGCAAGGCCTTGAAGTCGATGCCCAATGAAGCTAAGTTGAAGATGCACTTGTGCGAGAAATCAACACAATAGTATTGGTCACCTTGCCTGAAAATGGCGAGGTGATTTGTTTTCAGTGCGGCTCCCAGGTCTTGCTTTTCGGTCGATGTGGCCAGATTGTTCAGCACTTCCACGGCAAAGCCATTGTTGAGGATGCCGTGTGGTTCTATATGAATAAGGTGGGGATTCTCAATCTTCCAGATACGGCAGAGAATGTCACGTTCCGTCTCATTTACTGGGCGGAAGTCTTGGACGCGGCGCAGCATGTAGTTGAATTTCAATACCTTTTGCACGCTATCGCTTAGGGCGACCTCCCTGCCGCCATACAATTTGAAACGCCCCTTGGCAATGCGAGTACCGTACTGCCGCCACAACATTCTGTTGAGTTCGTAGGCTATCATCCGGGGATTTTCCTCCAGCATGGCATCCACAAAAAGTTCCACCTTATTGATACGTTCCTCTTCGCTCATAAAGTGTTGCAGTTGCTTGATGGAGAGTATGCTGCCGCCTTTATACACCGCCTGTTTGTGGTGATCCACTATCATGTAACCGTAGGGCTTATCCTTTGAACCGAAGAAGACAAGCGACACGCCAAACTTCTTTTGCATGATGTCTGCCAACTCACTGCGGTCAGCAACCATGTTGCGATACTTCCTCAGAATGGCTCCCAACTGCCTCCGGCGTCTATAGGTCTCCTTTTCATCAATGATGGCGAATCTTGCCGTCAAATCTTCTATTCCGATTTTTGTTCGTACCCGTCCGCCACGTGCAATTTCAAGGTGGCCACCACGCTCGAAACATTCATAGCCGGACGCCTCCAGGATGGCTTTGAACTGAGTAAGCGAATTGAACTTGTAATCGAGAGCCTCCTTCAGAAACAGATCGCCACGTAGTTCCTCGTCTTCGCCGACAATCTTATTGATGGCCTCCTGTGAGCGGATGCGCTCGTGGTTGTGGTTTATCTTATGCCCGTCGGGAGCCACACGGCTGGTAACGATATGCAGGTGATTATTGTCGGTGTCATGGTGGGCATAGATAAGCAGGGGTTGCCCTTCTTCATTATAGCCCATTTCTTGGAGATACTGGTGGGCAATGTCCAAAAGTTGCTCCTGGGAGTATTCGTGGCCACGGCAGGAAATGGCCACATGGAACTGTGCCTTGCGGATATGCCCGTTTCTTGCCGAATAGTCAATCAGGTATTGCTGCAACTGTTCGGGCGAGTAGCCGTCAATGGCGCCCACGTAGCCGAAGTTCTTCATTTCAAGAAGTACGGCCTGACCTTTGGCCACCTTTCGCTCGTTGTACCCGACGGCATGGAATGTTGTGCTGGAGGGTAGTATGGTTGCTATCATGTCGCTTTCTTGTGATTTCGCATTATCGTGAGAATACGGGAGCGGTAAATCGGTATTTCCCGATTACGGCTTTTCTTCTTATCGTGTTAATCGTTTGGCTATCTGATGCTGTTCCTGTTTTAACGCTGTTAAGAGCCTTTGCAGCTCCATGATTTGAGGGTAAAGCACTTTTTCAAAATAGGGAACGGTAAGCTCATTGGCTATCGCCAGTTCGTTGGCACGCTTGACCACCTGATTGAAGTTGCCGCCCATCCATGCCAAGTCCTGCTGATACTTCTTGTAGAAAGCTATCATCTCGTTCAGGGCAACAATTTTCCGTTTTGTTCCTGTATCATCAAATTGTTTGATGGCATCCCATATCATGCCACTTACTGTCTTGTAGTTGGCTGCCTTCTGCTTGATCAGCTCGGCATCCTGTGCCGACATCCTTATCCAAAGCCGTTTCGTCTTTCGTTCTATATCCTTCCGTATCTATTCTGAGTTGCGAAGAATAATCCCCAACTTGACAGAGTTGGCAAGTCACTTTTGTCCGCACAAAAGTACAACTTGCTACCCAAACTCCGTAAGGGAAATGTAGTCCCGCCACCTGCTTGTCTGACTTAAAGTTAGCAAGAAATGACGAGCTACGGTGTTCCCATGGTTTCTTTTTCAAGAAAGTGTTTTCGTGAAATAGGGATGATAAAATCCCGATTTAGCGATATAGGGATAAACCGAAATCGAAATCACGTGACCGCCCCTTCACAAAATAACGAAGAAGCGAAGTCGTGAAATAGTGACATTGCGAGAATGTTAAATCGTAAAACACTTGCTGATAACCAATGCTTTATATACTGTATTATTTGCTTTTCTCAGTAATTTTTCGTATCTTTGGTATGGCTAATAATGTTTTAAGATGCAAGTGTTTCTCTTCGTATATATCCTGTTCAGGGCCATCTTCCAGCTGATCGGTTGGGTGATTCAAGGCTTTCTGTATGTCTTGTGGATGCTCTTTGGCGGCATCGCCTATTTGGTGAACTATCTGATGGAGCGTAAAACATAAAGCCATGCCTCGAAGTGGGAGGTATGGCTCTATGTGGGTTGTTGTCAAATTCATCTGATTGCCTTTTGGAGGCTTATGGCATGACGCTCAATGGTCGTTTTCAGCACTTTCGCATAGATTTGCGTAGTGCGTATGTTTTGATGTCCCAACATCCGAGCCACATTTTCGATGGGCACATCATGGGCGAGGGCAAGCGTGGCAAATGAGTGCCGGGCCATGTGGTAAATACAAGCATAAGCAAGTGTAAGAGGAACATAGGTGAAAATATGGTAACAGGTTGTGAATTAGTCGTTTTTCTATATTCTGCAACAGATAGGGATAGGCAAAACAGTATGGGATATTGAGACCTTTCAGTTACCAAACCGTTATCCGCTTGTTTCCTGAACAAACTGAGGTAACGATTATTGGAAGATTTTTCCCACCTCGTTTCTTTCTGTCTGTTTCACAATGTTTTGCTTGTCAAAGAACGCTTTAACAACGGGTAATTTTGCCCATAGAATTAAAGCGTATGAAAATAGAGAAATTCAAGGTGTTGCTCTACCTCAAAAAGAGCCGATTGGACAAGTCGGGCAAAGCCCCCATCATGGGACGTATCACCGTCAATCGTTCGATGGTGCAGTTCGGTTGCAAAATCTCCTGTACGCCCGATTTATGGAATCCTCGTGAAAGCCGTCTGAAAGGCAAGAGCCATGAAGCCGTGGAGACTAATGCGAAGCTGGACAAGCTGATGCTCTCCATCCACACGGCATTCGACACGCTTGTGGGAAGAAACGCGGAATTCGATGCGGAAGCTGTCAAGAACCTGTTTCAGGGAAGCCTCGAAACACAGATGACCCTGTTGGGAATGACGGACATCGTCTGTGAGGAACTGAGAAAGCGTATCGGGATAGACCGGGCAAAAGGAACCTACCCTGCCTATATCTATACCCGGAGAACCTTGGCAGAGTTCATCGAAAAGGAGTTTCGCACCAAAGACGTTGCTTTCGGTCAGATGACGGAGCAGTTTATCCACGATTACCAGAGTTTCATCTTGGACGAGAAAGGACTTGCCATAGATACCTGCCGGCACTATCTGGCTATCGTCAAGAAAGTATGCCGAAAAGCCTATAAGGAGGGACATGCCGACAGATGCTTCTTCGCCCATTTCAGTCTTCCCCAACCAAAGGAAAAAACGCCGAAAGCCCTAAGCCGAGAATCCTTCGAGAAAATCCGTGACTTGGTAATCCCCGAACATCGCGCCTCCCATATCTTGGCAAGAGATCTCTTTCTCTTTGCCTGCTATACGGGAACAGCCTACGCCGATGCCGTTTCCGTTACACGTGACAATCTGTTCACGGATGACGATGGCGGGCTGTGGCTTAAATACCGCCGCAAGAAAAACGAGCTTCGTGCCTGTGTCAAGCTGCTGCCCGAAGCCCTTGCCTTGATAGAGAAATACAGGGATGACGACCGTCAGACTCTCTTCCCGATGTTGCACTATCCCAATATGCGCCGCCTCATGAAATGTCTGGCTGTCCTTGCCGACATCAAGGAAGACCTGACCTACCATGCCGGCAGGCACTCGTTTGCATCGCTGATTACCTTGGAAGCCGGCGTTCCTATCGAGACCATCTGCAAGATGCTGGGGCATTCCAACCTGCAAACTACTCAGGTGTATGCGAAGGTTACGCCCAAGAAGCTTTTCGAGGATATGGACAAATACATCGAAGCGACAAAGGATTTGAAACTCATATTATAAACACCCCATAGATAACAAACGAATTATGCGTAGCACATTTTCTTTATTGTTATACATCAACCGAAGCAAAGTCCGCGCAGACGGCACGACCGCCGTACTCTGCCGAATCTCCATTGACGGGAAAAGTACGACGATAACCACCGGCATCTCCTGCAATCCCAAACAGTGGAATGCCAAAAAGGCGGAGACCGTAGAGGTGCGGACGAACAATCGCCTGAAAGAGTTCCGCAAGCATGCGGAGCAGCTCTATGATGAAATGCTCAAAGAGCAGGGTGTGGTCAGTGCCGAACTATTGAAAAACAAAATTGCAGGTCATGCGGTCATTCCTACCCATCTGCTCAAAATGGGAGAAAGGGAACGGGAACGCCTTGCCGTCCGCTCCAAGGAAATCGACTCCACTTCGGCTTACAGAAGCTCACAGTATTACCAGAGCTATATCCGTGAGTTCTTGGACTCGAAAGGTAAGACGGATATTGCCTTTTCGGATATCACCGAAGAATTCGGACGGGAATACAAGGTCTACCTGAAGCGATATAAGAACTTCGGGGCATTGCAGACCAACCATTGCCTTTGTTGGCTGAACAGACTGATGTATCTTGCCGTAGACCATGAGATCATCCGTGCCAATCCTTTGGAAGAACTGGAGTATGAGAAGAAACCACCCTCCAAGCGGATGCACATCAGCAGGGCGGAACTCAAACAACTGCTGGAACTGAAACTGCCCGTCAATGCCCCTTTGAAGGAATTGGCTCGACGGACTTTTATCTTCTCCTGTTTTACGGGACTCGCCTATGTCGATACCCAACTGCTGTATCCGCACCATATCGGGCGGACTACCGACGATAGAAGATACATTCGCATCAACCGCAAGAAGACGAAAGTAGAGTCCTTCATTCCTCTGCATCCGATAGCCGAGCAGATACTTGATTTGTACAATACGACCGATGATACGCAGCCGGTCTTTCCTCTGCCGAGCAGAGACTCTATGTGGTTCGAGGTACACGAACTGGGTGTTATCATCGGGCGAAAGGAGAACCTCTCCTACCATCAAGCCCGACACAGCTTCGGCTCGTTTTTGATTTCCGAGGGGATTTGTACGGAGAGTATCGCAAAGATGATGGGGCACGCCTCCATCACCAGCACGCAGATCTATGCGAAGATTTCCGAGAAGAAGATTGCAGAGGATATGGATAGGTTAATCGAAAGAAGAAAAAACAATGAATATTGAATTACTATGAAAAGAGAAATCATAACCATTGGAGAGAACGGAAAAGTACATATCCCGACAACTCCCGTTTGGATGTCGGCTTGCGAAATAGCCACCTTGTTCGGTGTATTCTCCGGTAAGGTAAGCAGCCACATCAAGTCTATCCTCAAAGAGGGCTTGCTCAGAGAAGATGAGGTGATGCAAACGCTATCGTTTAAGGGCGGTGCAGTGGATTTATACAACCTTGAAATGATAACGATGCTGTCGTTTCGCTTTCCTTCTCCACAAGCAAAGCTCTTCCGAAAATGGATAATTAGCAAACTCATTGAGAAGAAAATACTTTTTTCTCCACTAATTGTGCATCATAGCAAACACGGATGGTGGAACTAAGTATGAAGAAGAATGTTAGTATATTCAAACACCCTATTTTGTATGTTGAAAACCTATAATTTGTCTATTTTCTTGAAACCTGATTGTTTTATACGATATCTTTGTGTTAAAATAATACTATTATGGAACAAAAAATGCTCAGAGTATATATTTTTATGCTATTCCTCTTTTTGGGAGGAGCGAATGTGTTTGCCCAGATTCAATTAAAGTCAGAATATATTGCTCCGTCTGTATATAAAGATGAGAATGGTAATAAAATTGGTGGTAAAGGAAACTTGCAGACCTTTGAAGGCTCAGCGAGACTTCCTTTATATGTAAGAAAGAATGAAAACGGGAGACTGACGGCTTGGATTGTTGCTTTGGGTGGTACATACGCTTCCATGAAAAATAAAGAAATGCCATCGGATTTTACAGAGAAAGAACTTATGAATGCTCAAATGGGAGTTATGCATCTGCGACCACTTAATGAGAAATGGTCTATACTCGGTATTTTAGGAGCTGGAATGTACACATCCGATCTGAACAAAATATCGGGCAGCTCGTTTCTCGGTCAGGGAGGTGTATTATTTATCAGACACGCAAACAAGAATTTGGATTGGGGAGCCGGTATCGTGTTGAATAATGCGCTGGGGTATCCAATGATTTTTCCGTCCTTATATCTGGATTGGAAAATAGAGGGAAAATACAAATTCAAATTATCCATGTATAATACATTCGAAGCTGAAATCAGTACACGATTTAGTAAGAGATTCTATCTGGGAATACATGCGGAATCCAAAGGGCTTATGGCTGCAGTAGAGAAAGACGGCAGTAAGAAGTATTTCGTGATGCAGTATGGTTATATAGGCATTCAACCAGAGTTCAGAATTGGGAAATATGTTTCTATCCCTATTGTCGGAGGAATTGTCGCATCAAGAGAAGCTTATTTTCGTTCACGGACATTGAAGGCTTTCTTTAGCAGCAAAGACGACTACCCTCATTTCGGTGTATCCCCCTATTTTTCAATAGGCATACGATACGGATTATAATAAATGCTCAGGCATAACGTTCAATACATCATAAGATTATATGAAAATAAAATTCGCACTGTTCCTTTTGATAAATCTGTTTGGACGTGGAATAACTTTTTCACAGAATGTCGTAAATAACCTGACAGATTTAGAGGAAAATCTGACACAGAAAATATTTGAAAAGACAAAGGACTTGTCTAATGAAACTCAACTGTCCATCGTACTCATAAAAAATGGGATATCCCGTTTTTATGGAATGATAAAGCAGAATGACACGATTAGAAATATTGAGAACAAAGATAAGGTTTTTGAGATCGGCTCAATTTCAAAAGTCTTTACTGCGACATTACTCGCCGATGCAATACTTGAAAGGAAGATTAAACAGACAGACGACATAAACGAATTTTACCCTTATACGTTCAAGGATGATGTGCGGATAACTTTTGAAAGCCTGTCAAATCATACATCCGGATTGGGAGAAAATCCCTCCAATTTGCAACTTTCAGAGTTTCTGGCAGACAGTACAAAAGCAGAGCGGGAAAATCCTTTTCAGAAATACAGCGACTCTGAATTAGAGTATTACCTCAGAAATCAGTTGCAATTATGTTGTTCTTTCGATAGGAAAGAATATCTGTATTCAAATTTGGGAACAGGTTTGTTGGGATATACGTTATGTCAAATGGAAAAATGCAGTTTCACGGAACTCGTTTCCAATAAAATCTTCAAAAAGTACAAAATGAATAATTCATATACAGATGCAAGATTGGTAGAAACCGGTCTTGTCAAAGGAATAAGCCGCACAGGTGTTCCTATCGGCAATTGGATATGGGATTCGGATGTGTTTTTAGGAGCCGGTGGTATCCTTTCTTCTGCAAACGATATGGCATGTTTTTTAGAGGCTCAATTTGATATGGACAACAAAGAACTTGCAATGACAAGAAAACCGACTTTCAAAGTAAACGATAAACTTAGCGTAGCACTTGGATGGCATATCGTAAAGGCAGATAACGGAAACGATTTATATTGGCACAATGGTGGTACGGGCGGTTTTTCTTCCTCTATGGTATTCGATATGAATGAAAAGAGTGGAGTCATTATTCTTTCCAATGTTTCTTTTCTGCATCCTCATGCGAAAAATGTAGACGCATTGTGTTTTGAAATAATGGAAGACTTGGCAAAAAAGTAATAGTATATATATGCAAGAGAGAAAGAAACAAAGCGTATTATATGATTTTCTAATGGAGAAGAAATACAGATGGACTCGCCATTTCCTGCTTATCATCTCCATCGGCATTATCTCCGCAAACCATATTTTTATTACCTATGGAGAACAGATTCGAGGCGGAGATGTTTGTGGAATTATATTTGCGTATATAGTAGCTTATCTGTTGTTGATATATCTGAATATATACATCTTCATTCCTAAATTGCTACAACAAGAAAGATATGTGCAATATGCAGCTGTTTTGCTCGCTGCAATATTCACATTCGAGATAGCGAATGTCGGCTTGGAGTATTACATTCATTTTAAGTATCAAATACCTTTCGGTCTATATTCTTTTTTTTCTGACGGACGCAATAAAGCAGTCGATTTCTTCTCCGATTTCTCGGTACTGACATTGTCGGTGACGAGTATTACCGTAATCGTCTTTTACAAACATTGGATTCAAATGACTGAGATGGAGGAACAAATCGAAACTCGCAGGCTAACCGTTGAGTTGGAAAATTTGAGAAACAAAATCGGATCGGAATTTCTTTTAGCTAAATTGAAAAAAGCAGCTGCACTATGCCTGACCGAACCTCTGGAAGTATCTCCGCTATTATTGACACTGAGCCGGATTGTACGCTATCGCCTATACGATTGCAGTAATCCGATTGTACCACTCAATTCCGAAATCAAAATCCTTAAAGACTACCTGAATTTGGAAAAGAAGTGCGGTGCTCTCACCGATTTCACACTCTCTTGCCAAATGAGGACTGGTATTTGTTTCATTCCTCCATTGACGTTACTATCGTTTGTAAAAGAACATCTATTCAATTCTTCGGGAAAAGAACGAATGGAAATTGAGATTGAAATATGCGCTGGCACGCTTGTCTGTACCTGTACAAACAATAGGAATCCTCCCCAAATGGATAAGTGCATTTTTACCATCTCAAGAAGACCAGAAAACGCCCCACACAAAACGAGTTAGAAAAGTTCCTAAGCTTTCCAAGAAATTTTCCGATAAAGTTTTTGGGAATTAACAAACATAAAGAATCGAATGGCATTATTGAAAGAGATAAATAAAAAGATTGGAACACAAATCCAAACAGGAGGATTCCATAGAATGGGAGACCTGCTTTTACTTTGCATTATAGTTGTCTTGACAATGGAAATGGTCTATAACACTGGCAGTGTACACGGACGGCTCACGAATGCAAGGTTCTACGAATGGATGGCATATTTCATTGTCTTCACCTGCGCCGTATATATCAACGCCCGCCTGCTGGTTCCTCGTTTCCTGTTGCGCAATAAGCTGTCAGGATATTTCGCTTCCATCGGCTTGTGCGTATTTCTGTTGATGCTTTTTATCATACTGGTGCAAAACACCCTGTACGATGTTCCCAAAAGTTACAGGCTGACCTCTCTTTGTTTCAATATCGCGGGAAATATGTTATTGTTGGGATTGACGATAGCCTCTACTTCAGTAGTACCACTGTTTCGCTGCTGGGCGGAAAACAGCCGTCGAGTATCGGAATTGGAAAAGACGACGGCAGAAGCAGAATTGCAACAACTGAAAAGCCAGATAAATCCGCACTTCCTTTTCAACACACTCAATAATGCCAACATAAAAGCAGAGCAAGAACCGCAACTGGCATATGCCATTCTTTCCCGGCTTGAAAATTTGTTGGGCTATCAGTTGTCCGAATCCTCGCAAGAAAAAGTTCTGATACGGAATGAAATTTCCTTCTTGCATGACTATTTGGAACTGGAAAGTACACGTCGCGGAAACTTCTATTACGAAATCAAGACAGAAGGTGTGGTGGAAGATATATCCATATATCCATTGCTGTTTATTCCCTTTGTAGAAAACGCAGTCAAGCATAGTGTGGAAGTCAAAGGAAAGACAAACATACACATCACGTTTGCCACATCCGGAAACCAACTGCACTTCCGATGCGAAAACACCAAGACCTCTTCTCGCACATCGAATCATTACGGAGGTTTGGGATTGAAAAACATCAAACGGAGACTGGAATTGCTATTCGGAAAGTCTTATACCTTATCCATTACGGAAGAAGAAAATAAATATACTGTATGCTTATGTGTGAACCTATAAAATGTATCATCGTCGATGATGAACCTATCGCCCGAGAAGGATTGGAAAGATTGGTACGCAAGAGTCCAATGCTGGAACTTGTCGGCAATTTTGAGTCTGCAGAATCTGCGACTGAATACATAAAAGATAATCCTGTGGATTTAATATTCCTTGATATCGAGATGCCTGGGACAAACGGGCTTGATTTTGCCCGTAAAATCCCACAACAAACACTTGTCGTTTTTACCACAGCCTATTCCGAATACGCATTGGACAGCTATGAGGTAAACGCTACCGATTACCTCGTCAAACCTATAGAGGAACAACGTTTCCGTAAAGCAGTGGAAAAGGTTTCTGCCTATCACACCCTACTCATCAATGCAGAGAAAGAAAGTGTGGAGGCAGATGTGGATTTCTTCTTCGTGAAATCAGAGCGTAGATATTTCAAAATCAGATATGACGACATCCTCTTTATAGAAGGCTTAAAGGATTATGTAATCATACAAACAGAAAATCGACGCATCATTACCAAGATGTACCTGCGCACTATCCACGAACTTCTGCCTCCGTCTGTTTTCTTCCGCATCAACAAATCCTATGTTGTGAATTTAGAGAAAATAGAATCGTTCGACACCAACGACGTATTCATCGGAAAATATGAAATCAGTATCGGCAATACTTACAAAGAAGATTTCTACAAAAGGCTCATGAAATAACAGTTGACTTTGCTATTATCTCAATCAATAATTCAAATCAAATGTGTATGGAAAGATTAGTCAAAACTTTTTCATTCAGGGTTCTTTCTTCGAATGATTCATCCACTGCCGAACAGCGGAATGCAACTGATGATTTAATCAAAAAAGTCATTAAAATGAACACGGAAGAGAACAATAACATTTCTCTATTCCGCATCCTCCGTTACACTCGCTTCCGATTGCAATCTCTGCAAGAGAAACCATCTTCGAACAGGGCGGGGGAAAAATGTGGCAGAACTGTTGTCTGTCATTGATACTGAGCTGGAACTGTTGAATATGCGAATACAGGGGTTTCTTCCTGCTTTGCCCGTCAAACCAACCGAGAAACTCCGTTGGACAGGCAAGGCGACAGATTTAGTTGAATTGCTTTACGCACTCGACACCTGTGACTGTATCAACGATGGTGAAATCGGTGTAGAGGAACTGGCAGACGCTCTTTCTGAAGTCTTCGGGGTAGAAATCAAGAACTGCTACAACGTCTATATGAACATGAAACGTCGCAAGGATGGCAGCCGCACCTATTTCCTTGACGAACTTAGGGAGAAGCTGAACAGGCGAATGAAGGAAAGCGACCTAAAAGGCGGAAAATTCAAAAAACGGTAATTGCATTCAAATAATCAATCAGGCTTCCTCAAACGAGAGAGGAGCCTGATTTTTTTACCCATAAGAACAATGCGATGTAAAATGGCTACTGCCGTTGTTGCCATTTCTCTTGAAACTCACGAGTGAGTTGCACGATTTTACCTCCGATTATTGCCAATTCAAGTGTCAGTTTCTCCAACTTTGCGAGCATGGCAAAGGCTTTCTTCTCTGTAAAGTTGCTCTTCATTGTAACTACTGTCTGGTTGTAATTGACTCCCACACTGCGGAATTGTCCATACAAAGTCGTCAGTTTCTGGTAATAATCAAGCAGGGAACGATCCACTTTTATCACCCGAAAGGTCTCATTAAAGACCCTTGCCTTGATGAATAGTGACAGACTTGGTACACCACTTTCCTCTTTCATCGTGAGGAAATGAGCGTATTCCGTCGGCGTGAAATTGACCGAAACACGCTTTTCAATCTTCTCTTTGGAGCGTGCGCTCCGAATTTTCTTCATTTTCATTTCTTTCTTTGGATTTTAGTGTTTCACGACATTATCAGTATTTGAGACATGGTATTTTCTCTCCCAAGAAAAACGACTTCGGAGTTTTTCAGCCCTCTGCAAGAGCAAGGGTTTTATGCTGCAAAAACGAAGTCGTGCTGCATAAAACATACCTTGCTATTTGCACGGACGCAAATAAATCCGCCTCGAAAGGCGGTGCTTTATCTTCTTGAAATGTATGTTTTCAGAGCCATGAAATACCGACTTATCGCTTGCTGCAAAGTTACTGCCTCTTGTCCCCAAAGCCATTAGGAGGGACGAAGCCACAACTATCCAAATCGAAGTCACAAGTACGCACTAAAGAAAATCACGCTGATTACAGCATCACCGAGCCATATATTTGCACTGTCGAATATGTCGGTGAGGGTATGCGTCTTCGATAACATTTCGTTTCGATGAGCGGTGTGAGCGAGGGTGTATATCAAAGAGCATATCCTTGATCCTTTCACTCGAACGTGGGAATGTGCGAAAGCAGATACAATCGAACGATTGTATTGATGGACACCAATGAACATCTCCACAGAAAGGGTATGAACGAAAGGATGTACCCCTGCTGATACAATCTGATTATCGGGCATATCTTCGATAGCGGACGTATTCATCTTCATCGGTAAATATATCGGCAACGAAGTGAACAGTGAATTGTATAACAATAAAATTAAGTAAGTATGAAAGAGAATCAAAACGGCAAGGTTGATCCCGTTGCCATCCGAGAACTTATTTCACAGGGTATTCCTATGAAAAGAAAAGAGAGTGAGATGAAACGCTCTCAATCAGAAGAGCAGGTTGTCAAATCGGAACGTCCAAATGACGAACCAATATCAAAGGATTTTTCAAGAGTCCCAAGAAGAGAAAGGCGAAAGTCAGACAAAGGCGATTATGAGTCGCTTTTCATCTGTCGCAACGCCCTGAAAAATCGCAAGACCATCTACATTGCCAAAGAGTTACAGGACACATTAGCGGAGATAGTCATGTCTATGAGAAACAGGGATATGACCATCGGCATCTATGTGGAGAACATAATTCTTCACCATCTTGAGACCTACAAAGATGAAATCAACAGATTAGCTGAAATGAAATTCAGGAAGCTATTGTGAGTCGTTTATCACCTGTATCCTGCAACTCTCCAACAAAATGGGCAATAAATTGTTTTGCTTTTATAGTGCCAATCCAAATGAGGAATTATTTTCCCTTACCCCCCTTGATAATGAGATATCCAATTCCTTAAAAAACTCCATCGGAAAATTCTCATGCTTACATGATGCTATTTTACCACGTTGCTTGTTTTCTATCGAAAGTGATTTCGTTGAACGCAATCCTGACTTAGTTAGAGAATATACTGAAGGAGACACCTTTAATCCAGAAACAGAAATTGAACTTTTCACCAATGATAAAGCTGGTAAAAGTGGAAGAGCACGTTGGTATGTGGCAAATAAAGAGGTCATTACAACTGGGTTTGAACATTTGAATCGATGGGAAGTTATTGTATCAAGCGCCAATGCTGGAGGACAGAAACGTAGTAATCAAATCGCTATCGTAGATAATCATAGCGTATTCGGTCGTTCTCGTGTAGCACTGAAAACATTCGCAACAGAGCAAGAAGCCAAGAACTTCTTTAAGTATGCTACAAGCGAAATCATCCGCTTTGCATTCCTGCTCACAGACGAATCCTTGACCTCTTTGGCAAAGAAAGTTCCTGATTTGTTGGACTACTCAGATACTAATGGTGTTATTGACTACAACTGCGATGTAAATGCCCAACTTTATGAATTGTTTAGCATAAAAAATTAACAGCATATTAGAGAGGTACTCGCTTCAAAAGAATAATATAATAAAGGTGGTCTCCGTATTTTATATAACGCATAACCACCTTTATTATATCTTCATCGAATCTATGATAAAACCAATGTGACAAATTAAGAGTGAAATTGAAACGAAGAGCAATTATGCAGTAGTTCACGAAATCTGTCGCATCTACTCTTAAATATCTTCGTCAATTTCTGCATGAATGGCTTTCAGATATGCATTAATATCTATAGCAGGAACAGTACCAATGAACTTTAAATAGTTTACAAGCTGAAGAAAGAATGTAAAGAGAGACACGCCTTTGTCGCTAAACTTAACCTCTTTTACTTTGCGGCTTTCATACACTTGTCTTATATACTTGCGATTATCCTCGATACTGCTGGTTGGGGCTATACCTTCAGGTTCTGTTTCTTTATAATCAACATAAAAACTGCCTGTATCACAGAGACATCCTAAATCCAATGTCTGTAGCCCCTTCAATTCCTTTAACTGCTTTTTTACCGTATCGTTCCCACTATATGAACTAGTCGTAGTTAAAATACCACCAATTATCTTAGTTAGTGGTCTAGCGGCCGCAGTTTTTCCTGAGGCAACCATACCAATACTTGTTCTTTTCAGCGTACGAACGCTCTCAACTTTCTGGGCTGCATATTCTATATACCCTTTTACATCCTGTTTCACTTCAAACACGGCATACACGCTTTCTGCTGGTATATACATAAAACCATCCTGCTTGAATATGAAGGGTGTATAAATGGTATCATAAATGACTACGTCCATCTGTTCACTAACATTGCCTGTCGAATCTATCACTATGGCCTTATCCACTTTATATCTGTCAGGAAGATAGGTCCGTAGAAACGCAATCCAATGTTGCTCCGTAGCATCACCTTTGCTGCCGGGATGTTCTATAAATTCTCTGTTCACATTCAGGCTAGCCAACATTTGGTTCTGCAAGCCATGAAATAAATCCCTTAAATCTATCATTTTCTTGTATTCCAACAATTGATTATTCATATAACAATAAAAGTTATGAGCACTAAGTCCATTACTTCTAACACTGACTATCAGTAGTAATGGATTCTCAATGGCCACTTCCTTCTCAATATCTATCATAGTCGCCAAGTCAGTGCTGCTATATTGTGAAGAACCATTTGGATGACTATGCCATTCGCCCACATATTGCAATCCCTCCTTGGCTAATTGTTCCCAAACATTTTCCAAGCCCTTGGTAATGCGCATAAACTTTGTCCTGCCAGTCAATTTTTCCATAGGCACCACAACTTTTTCTATATACACCGTATGCCTATCTGCAGAATATCGTCCTGCGAGCATTCCTCCGTTCTCGTTAGGATATTCGCCCTCAGCCTGCAACTTTATTTGGTTGAATACTAAGGTTGGTATCTCTATATACAAATCATTACTTGCCAAATAATACTTCATAACTTGTTTATCTTTAAATTCAAGTCGTCTTCTGTTATATAAAAATCACTTAATGCTTCCTGTTTGCTCAACATCTTGATAATATGCTTCACGGCGACTTGCACTTTGCATTCTATGTCATTATACGAAGCCTTAAAGGTTGGATTCCAACATCCCGTGGGGTTATACATGTCGGTTTCCATATCGTGCTTAAGCAAGCCATATATCAACAAAACTGTTTCTGGCACATTGGGCGAAAAGGCACATATCAAATCCTGTGCATGATTTGTTATAGATAGATTAACCAGCAGAGCTTTCGTACCCACGGAATCCATTACCCTCATTAACTGATTATCCGTAGTACAATCAAATATCACATCAAACTCGTCAAAGAACTCTGCAAGAGCACTTTTATCTTCATGCCCTGCCACATATGTTTTTATCACTAAGTCAGCAATAGACTTCAAACTGGAACATTCAACATGAGGCGAAATCTGCGTCAGTAAATTCGTTATATCCAAGGTTTTCTCAATTATACCTGTATAAAAAGGACATGCAGACCGGCAAACATTACCAGGTTCCTTATTGTCTATGTCATATAGAGTCAGGTTTTTCGCACCACATCTTGTTAGAGTTTCAGCCAAAATACTTCCTATAGCCCCGACACCCATAATCAGCATTTTTTTGTTAGCCAGTTCTTCTGGCATAGCTCCACGCCCAAAGAAATACTTATAGGAAATATCCACGGTTTCTGCCCATTGGATTTGCCCTTGCCTAAAATCAGTGAACCAAAGCCTATTCTTACCAGTGCCCACCCGCACAGGTTCTATCGGCAGATCATCCATGAAGAGAATCATTGCCTGCCAGTGAACGCCACCTTCGGGAATTCTATATCCACAGAACAACGGGAAGAAATCATACTTGTCCCTATGCGATACCACAAAACTATGAATATAGTTCTTCTGACTCTGCGAAAATAGCCCCTTGATAGAATCGTACTCCTCAACAATAAACTTGTTACAAACCGATGGGGTGTCGCTCAGTAGGCAATATACGCCAGCAAACGACCTTAATTCTTGGTAGGACTTGCTAATCTTACATGGCAGTACCTTCTTCGTCTTCAGATACGACACAAACTTTTGTGCCACATAGTTGAAGACTTGGCAGTCATTTTTTTGACCTGTTGGCAACGTTGCATAGTGTACTATTCCGTAGTCTCCTTCAGTAAAATCCTCTTGAGTCTCTGCGAAACAGAAAGTATAATACTGCCCGCAAATCGTATGATGATTCACTACCAAATGCTCATAATGTGCATCCTTCTTTCCCTTTACATAGTATTTCTCTATCCATTCTTTAAGTTGTTTCAAGTCGTTCACAAACTGACTTTCAGCATTCTCATATTCCGCAGGATGCATACAAAGATTCCCACCTTGCATAATGTGCGGATAGTCTAGCAGATTCTTATTTTGAAAATGGATAGGTTCACTGCCCATAGCTTTAAACGGGTAGGTAGGGCTGATTTCTACATTCCATTCCAAATTTGTATTGTCTTGGCCTGTAGCCACAGCAATACGACCTTTCAACGAGCCAGCCTCATCGATGGTAAAATCATCAACAAGGCTAACTCCAGAAAGGGTACTTATCAATTTCTTTATTTTATCTGCCGTCATCATATTCTATACTACCCGAATCGTTTTGTACTTGTAGGGTAAGCCGTACCCGCATCTTTCTCTTTATATCCGCTATACCTCTCGTTTACCTTGAAGTAGTAAGGCAGGTACACATTGGGATTACTGTCTATATTGTTGAGCATACTTTCCATATCCGATTTAAACGATTGTCTATCATAGTCCTGCATTGCCGCTATAACATCGTTATTAGTATTACCTGGATCATAAAGATGAAAACTACTTTCTGCTATGTGGTCACGTAGATACTCCATTGTGAATTTTAATCTTGGCCAAAGACCATTATCACCATCATAACCATCAAGGGCTTTTATTACAGCCAGTTCTATAACGAACGACTTGTATTTCTTATCCTTTTGCTTTTTCCATATTTTAAGCAGGCGGATAATCTTACGCTCATTCGACTTACCTTCGATATGCGAAATTTGCTTCTGGATGTTTGTTTTCTGGCTTGTCCCTTTCTTGAATCCCCAATGATCTTCATTAAAATATAAATTTAGGTCGTGCGAATCAAGATAATCATCATCGCTAAGTTCCCTACCAGGTACTACATCAATTTCAACAGGCTTCTCATCTCCCTCTTCAATAGGAAAACTTACGCCAATAGAAACCTTTTGCTTGCGAATAGTTACATTGCTGTTTTTATATTCTTCTGTAAGAAAATCGTGTATACTGTCAAACATTTCCTGTAATGTTCCAAAGGCATTATGCTTGAATGGTTCAACCAAATCAAGGTCGAATTTAACATTAGTGGCGGTATGCTTAGCAAAACTGCCAGAGCCAAACGATGAATACTTGTCGCTACCGTAGTGGTTGTGCATTTTGGTCTTAATCTCCTCTCTACGGTTTTTAACTTTATTCACGAAATCCTGAATGTGACACATCTTGTGTGTGTCTAACACTTCTCTCAAATGTTTGTTTTTATCAAAATTCATATTTCTTTTAAATGTGTATGTTTATATGTTAATTAACAGCTCTACAACCTTGTGAATCTCAGAAAACGCGTTCAAATCCTCCGGCGATTCCTTACAGAGTTGGCACAACTTTTCGGAATTTGACATCGCCCTTTCTAAGTCACCATTCTCCGTCAAGTATTTATAAAGATTGGTACGTATGAAATACCGTTTGGTTTTTTCATAGCCCGGCATATATTTCTGTAATTCAGGAAGCAATTGTTTGTAATTCTCATATCGCCGAAAAACGACATTAGGCAAGAAATGTAGCAGGAACCAGAACTCTGTGCAAGGATTAGTTTCTACAAACATCACCCTTCCGGCATATCTCTTTGCAGCATATTTCTTCTTTGCTCGCTGATACAATTGCATTTCCGATGGAAACTGAAATAGTCTGTCCATATCAAACAGACATACGATAAAATCATATTGTTTGCTCAAATAGGATTCAACCAATTTTAGAATATGATTGATGTCGCTATGCTGCGGAAAGTCTGGCGCAACCTTGAAAGGGTAGCGACATGCTACTCTCAAAGAATCGAAGTAGAACCACTCGGTCTCTCCTTCGCCTATGATGGCGATACTTTTTGTTACTGTTCGTCCCATATTGTCAGTCGTTTAAGTTGATATACTGACTGCCAAGAAACGGCAGTTTTACTAATTTACCTTGTTTATAGGCATTATATGGAGAGAGATTCTTATGTAGCCCCAAAGAGGACAAACGCACTATTTTAGTTTCGCCCAATTCGTCTTTGTCGGTAAACCATATCGTATCACGGCGAATGAAATCCTCATTGAGAAGATTAATGTCGTGCGTTGTCAACAGCATTTGCGATGTTCCTTCACTATTCGCTAAAAAGACTTTTATAAAATAAGCCAGCAGTTCGTAATGGATGCTTGTTTCAACTTCATCAATAGGAACAAACCGATTGGTCTTTAGCAAGAAATTCAAAATTACGGCCATACCCAAAAACCTCATTGTACCGTTGGATTCGTATCCTTCCGACAAGTCATAAAGTTTGTTGCCTGCTTTATGTTTGAATGTCAATTCGGTATTTGTGATTTTCCCCTTTCTAAGCATATCGGCTTTTGCTTCATCACCAATAGGGGCATTCTGAATCAGTTGCTCCAGTTCAGGGGTAATCAATTCCTCCTCCTCGTGTAATACAACATCTTCTATGTTGAAGTCAGAGGCTTTCAGGAAGTTTAGGATGAACTTCTTCAAGTCGCCCGATTCGTCTTTGTCCAATCGTGATTTAACATAGCCCGAAAGTAACATACCCGGTGCCAGCACCTCTTTTACTTGTTTGGCAAAGTAATCGTACACATCATTTAGTTTCGTCCGCTCCACATTACTTTTACCAAATGCAGCAAGCACACTGCAATTATTAATAGTGTTGCCAGAAATCACATCTTGGCTTTTCTTTGTCATTTTCAGATTTACACCGAAATCTATTGTCGTGGAATCTGTTGCTGCATCATAACTGCGGCTATACAATTTGGTAGGTCGGATAGAATCATAAACAATCAGCGTCTCAGAATGGATATATTTTGCATCCAATTCAAAAGTAAGGATATACTTCGACTGACTGATATAGAATACCATTGACATCTTAGTCTTTTCATTCCTTGATATATCATCCAGCATGAAAGGAACAACCCCAGTTTTCTCGTTTCGGTCTTTGGGCATCCTAAGCACAAGCATCCTGAAAAATTCAACAGCATTCAAGATGTTGGTTTTGCCGGAGGCGTTAGCACCATATATGATGCCTACTTTTAGCAACTTTATCCCATCCTTAACTTCATACGAATATTCGTCAGACATAAAAGTATCTGACGAAGGCTCAAAGCTTATCTTTTGTGGAGACTTTATTGAGAAAAAATTTTCAATGTTGAATTCTGCTATCATATTCGTTGGATTTATCTATTACACGATGCAAAGATACGAATAAAATCTCATACAACAAATTATAATCAGTGTTTTAGTTGAAAAATTACCAAATTCAGTTGTAAAATGTATTTTACGCGAGTTTTTAGAAATAAATTCAAATCAAGCCCATTTCCAATCCTATGATAGTATTTATTTCGTTATTTAGATTATTGCAGTGGCTGAATAATGGTGCTAAAATGATACTAAATTGAAAGTCATCTGCCTTTATGTTACTGCAATATTTTAAATATCAGTATGTAAAAAAATATTGCATCTTATTCACCAAAGGCGGAGATATTTCCGTTGAGGTAAACCGATACCATATAGTCAAAGATGTTGTCCACATCATAGTATCTGCATTGCTGTGCAATTGTCTTGCTTCTTCTTTTCATATCTGAGCGTATTTAAGAAATGAGTAACCAAAGTATTGCCCCGATAATGAGGGCATAAGTCAGAATGTACACTGCGATAGCCAAAGCGATGGTAAGGAGTTAACCGAATGAGGAATTTTCCTGCACATATCCCTGCCAGCCAAAGCCAAACGCTTCCGCCACAAAGGAGAGATCCTGCAAGTGCCACCCAAATTGATATTTTGTATCTCAGTTTCATCTTGTCTGATTTTTTTGATTTTATGCGGATTTCAGAGGTAAGGGAGTTGAGTTTCAACTTTTCTTTTCCCTGCTTCTCGCATATCCGACATTTTTTTATGCGTCTTTCCGTCGGGTCGGTCGTTTTCGTTTCAGTGGCGTAAAAAGGTAGGGCTTAGGACAAACAAGGTTTTACGGCGAGAATACTACCTGCAATGAAATGGAAGTGTGGAGATTGTCGTCTAAACGGCTTGCCGCCTTGACCTTTTTTGTCCGTGAAAGTCCGGAACTACCTTTGCCGCAGACAACGAACAACCGATCCCGACATGATACACGAGCATAAGTGGAGGATGTGCAGGGAGAGAAGCAGGGCGAAAACAAAAAACGCAGTCTTTAAAGGACTGCATATCATCATAAGATTAGAATACATGGAAAGCAAAAAGCCATCCTAAACGGACGGCTCTGTCGAAATTAATTTGGAGAAAATTCTTTTTTCTCACGATATACCCTTATCTTTGCAACAAACAAAGTGGTTCTTTGAAATGGCAAAACAAGGTAGTGTATAGAAGCTCGCTGGTTTCCTTATCGTTACCTCCCTATATTGATAAACAATTTAATCTGTTGGTTGTTTGATATTTACAAAATTCTCTATGCCTTGCAACATGGAAGGTCAGATTCTTATTGAGTTTCATCGCTGCCTGAATGAGATGAAGATAATCATTAGCTTTCTGATTGGATATTTTAGGAAGCGAAAAATGATATTTCTTCAGGACTTCCATTGCTGGCTTGAGGATGGGGGTGAAGAACTGGGTGCCGGTTTTCAGGCGACTACCGTCTATGTAAAACAGTTTCCCCTCATGTTCAGTCATCGTCTCAAAATCAAATGCCATAACATCGCAAAATGCCAGGCCAGTATAGGCTGAGAAGATAAAGAGATCCCGTACGTTTCCCGTTTTCTCATCCAATTTCAGTTTTCGCATCTTAGTAAGTTCATCTTCTAACAAAGGCCTACGTTCCTTACTCTTTCCCCTGCTGAATTTCACCTGGGTATAGGGGTCTGTAGGAATCATGTCGGTGATACGCAGGTAGTGGGTTATCTTTTTGAGATGCTTGTGGTAGGTATGGATAGAAATATCCTCCCGTGTGCCATCGTGCAGCCATGTGTCAAACAGCACAAGGTTCTTGGAAGTAAGGTCTGCGAAAGTTTTCAGTTTGCCAAAACGCTTGACAGCCTCCAAAGTACAGAATTTGTGCTTTCGCGTGCCTTCACTTACATGCTCTTTCTCGATATAGTCTTTCATGTAAGCAACAAAATCCGTCTTCAGGTTGCTATTCCTGCATTCCTGTATGCCGTTTCCGTCCTTTATTCCCTGATAGTATATGTCAAAATTGCTGATGGTCATGCTGTCCCTGAACAGCGACATGGCAGAAATACAGTCATGGCATCGCTTGATTTCCTCCTTCACTGGAGGCTGGGATAAAAATACGTCCAATTCCTCCGGTGTACATTTGCCCAGGCAAATGTACTTGCGTTCGCTTCGGCTTAAATAGATTTGAACTTCTACATAGCCAACTCCCGCTTGCTCAGCTTTTTTTCTCCTGTCAAATACGACAGACACCTTTTCTTTTGCCATTTTAACTAACTTTAATATGGTCGCAGGGGAAAATGGAGGAGAAAGCCTGGAAACGATGAAATCGTGTAGCGCAAATTTGTAGCGCATTTGTGATTTTGTAGCGCAAATCGTTCCCGATGGGTCTTTTTACTTCCCGACACTTCCCGTTGGCCATAGGATTTAACATTGACGCAAAATCCTCTAAACCAACGAATTGGAACACAAGTGCCTGTGTCTGAACCTAAAAAAGGGGATCCTTGAAAGAATCCCCTTTTTACCGTTTTGTGACCCGCATGGGGGTGAAAGTGATCCGTTTGGGGCTCGAACCCAAGACCCCAACATTAAAAGTGTTGTGCTCTACCAACTGAGCTAACGGATCAGAAAATCAGCAGCTTTCTGTATTAAAGTCGAGAAAGACTTCTACAAAAGCGGTTGCAAAGGTAGCAAGTTTTCACGAGAACAGCAAATTTATGGGCAATAATTTTGTAAAGGAGACAAAAGATTTTCTGCTAGGAAACACTTTTCCGCCTCATCTCCCATTGGTTTGATGGGAGTGATGCGGATTGTGATATGAAAACCATAAGTGCATGCCACTACTCTTAATGAAACACCTATTCTTTATTTTATTCCTTTTTGTCTGCAAATTCCTTAGGTGTCATTCCAAACTGTTTATGGAACAGTTTGATGAAATAGGAGGGAGAGCTGATGCCCACCATCTCGCAGACCTCTGTCACACGGTAATTGTTGTTGCGTATCAATTCGGCCGCTTTTTTCAAGCGAACCAATCGGATGAAGTCTACAGGTGTCAGGTTAGAAACATCTTTGATCTTGCGATGCAGGCTTGAACGGCTCATGCCCAAGGAAGAAGCAAGTTGTTCGACGTTGAATTCAGGCTGATTGATATGTGTCACGATGAGGTCGGTCATCTTCTTGAGAAATTCTTCATCAGCCTTGTTGATGCCCGGCTTCGAGCTAGGCAAGTAAGGCTTATGGACGAAACTCTCACGCTCCCGCTTCCGGTTTTCCAGCAAAGTCTGTATCTGAGTCAGAAGGTGTGCCATGGAGAACGGCTTGACGATGTAGGCGTCTGCCCCCGACTTCAACCCCTCTATGTTGTTTTCCATCGTTTGGCGGGCAGTTGGAAAAGCCACTCTACTTTGACCCTTTTGGCCAAACAGGATTGCTCACCTTGGCCATAATATGATTGACCCTTTTGGCCAAAATAACATTAACCACTTAGTACAAGTGTCGTTAGAGTTTTTTATGTAGATTTGGGAACCCGAGTCCTGGTGTAAGGGGTAATAATAAAATCTATGCAAATGAACAAGAGAATCAAGAACATTTTAAGATGTTATGCGGCAGGGATGGGTATCAAGGAAACGGCATCCACGTTCCATACTTCCCGTAACACTGTCCGCAAGTATGTCCGTCTGTTCCTTTCAAGTGGGAAAAGCATCGATCAGCTTCTCTCCCTTTCCGAGGAGCAGTTGCATGAGATGTTTGGCGGTACGGAATCCCGACGTCGGGAGCCTTCTTCCAAAAGGATTGAATTGGAGGCTTTGCTTCCCGGATATGTATCCCGCCTGACACGCAAAGGGATGAGTGTCAGAAAACTGTTTAAGGAGTATCATGCTGAATATCCTGACGGTCTTCAGCTGTCTTCCTTCAAGCGGGCAGTCCGCCAGTACAAGTTCCACATCAAGGTCGTCGGCCATGTCGAGCACTATGCCGCAGACCAGATGTATGTTGATTTTGCCGGTGACAGGCTTGAAGTTGTCGATGAGATGACAGGCGAGACGAAGAAGGCCGAAGTCTTTGTTGCCATCCTTCCGTTCAGTCATTACACCTACTGTGAGGCCGTATGGTCGCAGCGCAAGGAAGACCTGATCAAGGGATGCGAGAATGCCATGCTGTATTTCGAAGGGGCTCCGGCGGCAATAGTCCCCGACAATCTGAAGGCGGCCGTCACACGAAGCGACCGCAACGAGCCCGTCATCAATGACGATTTCGCCGCTTTTGCCGAGCATTACGGCTGTGCGGTCTATCCCGCCCGTGTACGCCACCCCAAGGACAAGGCCCTTGTTGAAAACGCAGTGAAGCTTCTCTACCGTTCCGTTTACCTGGACATAGAGGGAATGACTTTCTCCAGTCTGGACGATCTCAATGCCGCTATCCATGTTTCCCTGCACGATTTCAATGAAAAGGTGATGGCCGGCCGGGAGGCGTCACGCAAGGAGATGTTCCTGCGCGGTGAGAAGGACTACCTCCGCCCGCTTCCACTGAAACGCTACGTCATGAAAGAGAAAAAGCTGATGACCGTCGGCAGGAACTCCTACGTATCGCTGTTCAAGCACCATTACAGTGTTGTAGTGTACTGAATAAGTTGACACCTTCTCAATCACAAAGGAGTAAAAATTTATGTCTCATTACAATGAATCAGAGAAAATACTGTTATTACATCAGTATGTAACAAGTGGCTTAACCTTGCAAGAGTTCTCTTCTCGTCTTGGCATCCCTTTAAGCACTTTCCATCGTATTTATACAGAATATGGCTCACCCGACGTCTCGTCACTCGCAGATCTTATGAAAAAAGAAGATATCCCCGGTACGCTCGAAGAACTTCAAGCGCAGCTATTACGCGAGCGCAAGGCTCATGCAAAAGAAATCAAACGTCTTGAGAAAGAACTGGCCGTTGAAAAACTTTATGGTTTGGCCAACAAGACGATGATCGACCTTGCCGAGAAGAAATACAACATCCGCATACGAAAAACTCCGATGCCAAGTAATCAAGACCTTGTCGCAGGGAGAAGAAAGACAGGCTCTGGTAAACCATCCTGTCAGTTTACTCTGTGGTTATCTTGGCATAAGCAGACAAGGATATTACCGCCATGTGGATCGTTCTTTGGAGTTAGACGTCCTGCGCAGCAGCATCGTGTTCTATGCGCAGGAGCTCCGCAGCTCTTTACCCAAGGCCGGCATACGCATCCTTTACGAGCTATGCCGTCGCAAGTATGCAGATAAGTTTACCATCGGGCGCGACCAATGCTATGAGCTCTTCCGCTCTAATGGTCTGTGCCTTCGCCGTCGCAAACGCCCAAGAACGACCAACCCCAATCACAACTACCACATCTATGAAGACCTTCTCAACACAACGCCCAAGCTACATCCTACCCGTTTCGGTCAGCTGTGCGTTACGGATATCACCTACGTAGCAACCTCTTCAGGCTGGGCTTATCTCTCCTTAGTAACCGATGCAGCCTCACGTCTGATCGTGGGCTGGTGTCTGCATCCGACCCTTGAGAGCCAAGGTCCGATGAAAGCCCTCTCTATGGCCATCGACTGCTACAGAAAGTATAACGTCGAGCTCTCGCAGCTCATACACCATTCCGACCGTGGCGTGCAATACTGCTGCAACGCCTATGTCAACAAACTCAAATCTCTTGGTATACAAATCAGTATGACACAAACCGGAGACCCATTGCACAACGCCCTGGCCGAGAGAATGAACAATACGCTCAAGAATGGTTGGCTCTTCAGTACAGAAGACAAAAGTCTGCAGCAGGTCAGGCGCCTCACAAAGAAAGCCATCGAACTATACAACACGTTCAGACCACATCAGAGCCTGCAGATGAGAACGCCCTTGGAAGAAGTCGCAAGGTTGACGGCATAACTTCATCGGCACACATTATTAAGTCCAACAATAAAAGAAGGAGGTAGAAACAACCGCAACTAGAAAATAAAGATTAATTTTGCAATTAGAAGACAACTGTCAACTAATTATGTAGTTAAGAAAAGACGGCGACAAGCGTATTTGAACTTAACAAATAAACTTGTCAAAGAAGAATTAAATTAAGAACCAAAGTTGTCAACTAATCCTAGGACACTGCAGGGCTTACCTTGTCAGAAGAAAAGACGGTGATAACCAACATTCGTGACGGGTTCGATTTTCTAGGTTTCAACATCCGCAAATACGGTAATGAAATATTGACCAAGCCTACCAAGAAAGCCGAAAAACGCTTTATGGAGAATATCCGTAAGGTAATAAAAGGCAACAAGGGGTGCAGGCAGGAGTCCTTAATCAGAATGTTGAATGCTAAAATCCGAGGATGGGGAGCTTACTATCAGCATGGCGCAACGCGTGATTCCTTTCACAGAGTTGACCATCAGATATTCCTCTCCCTATGGCAATGGGCTAAACGTCGCCACTCCAAGAAAGGGAAGCGATGGATTAAAGACCGCTATTGGCATAATATCCGAGGTAACAGCTGGACTTTTGCTGCCAAGTTCAAGAAATCAAATGGAAAGGAAGACCAACTCACATTGTTGACTTTGGCTTCCTCATTCCCTTTTCTGCAATATACGCAGATAAAAGGGGATATGAATCCGTTTGACGTGGACTGTCGTTTATACTTCAACCAAAGAATGAAGTCGAAAATGCTTGTTTCACTGAAAGGACGTAAGTCTTTGCTGTACCTATGGGAAAAGCAAGGGAGAAAATGTCCAATATGTGGTGAGCCGATAGACACGCACAAGGCATGGAATGTGATGCCTACCGTCCAAAATGGGCGAAAGTGCAACCTATTGGTTCATGACGAATGTTTCAAATTATCCCACAAATCCAATGACAACAACAAGTAATATGAGCCGGTCTCTATATAAGAATAGGGATTTAGAAAAGCTTGAGCCGTATGAGGGGAAACTCTCATGTACGGTTCTTAGGGGGGAAGAGGGTAGTAATGCCCTTGACCTACCCGATCGACCGTCCGATCTTGCCCAGCGCGACGGACGGGCGGTGAGAAAGGGCAATGAGATAGCGCGGCTCTATGCCGACAACAAGGTGGACGTCATCATCTATGCAGTGGAAAAGTCGCTCGACAGCTATAAGTTCAACCTGCTGCATTGCAAGCAGACTTTCATCTCGCAGCTCAAAAGCGGGGCGATGGGCGCGCGTACCATCGACGAGGGGAGTATGGACGAGAAGTCGGGCATGAACTTTTCGGAGTACATGGCCATTCTTTCGGGCAACACCGACCTGCTCGACAAGGCACGGTTGGAAAAGAAGGTCGCCGCTTTGGAGAGCGAACGCAAGTCGTTCAACCGCGCCAAGCACGAAACCCAGAACAGACTTTTGGAAATGACCAACCAATTAGCTTTCGACAGGGCGGCAAAGGAAAAGATGTCGGAGGACTGGAAGAAGTTCGAGGCGGCTGCAGCGAAAGACAAGGACGGCAACTATCTCAATGGCCTCGTGCTCGACGGTTTTCCCTCACGGGATGAGAAAGCGCTCGGTACGAAGTTGCAGGACATTGACAAGAATATAAACACGGGTGGTGCGCCGCTGCGTATCGGCGAACTCTACGGCTTTGAGGTGAGCGTAACCACGGAGCGGGTATTGAGCAAGGGGTTGGAGCTGACACAGAACCGCTTTTCCATCAAGGGCAACTACAAGTACACGCACAATCACGGGCAGATAGCCAAGGCGGACAAGGAAGCCGCTGCAAGGAATTTCTTACGCGCATTGGAGCATATTCCACAGACGATTGCCCAGTACAACGCTCGTATTGAAGAACAGGAACAAAAGGTGGCGCAGATGCAGCCCATCGTGTCGAAGGAGTGGAAGAAGGAGGACGAACTCAAAGGGCTCAAATCCGAACTCGCGACCTTGGACAGGAAGATACAGTTGGAATTGGCGCTGCCTATGCCGGAAACGGAAGAAAAGACAGTAGATGTACAGAAAGATACTTCTGAGAAAAAATCCACTTCTGAACAGGAAATTCGATTGGGAAAGGAAGGTATAGAAAGGCAGAGAGGAATTAGGATATGAGTATTCATACTATATGTTCTTTAACTCCAAATCGCCCATTAGAAAAACCTACTTTTATTTTGTCATATATCTATAATATATACATGTGATGATTAGTAGGTAATTCGTGCCTCAGACAATAATGGGGCGTTTCGTAACATTTTGCTTTCAAATTTCTCTAATGGCAGTTTTGGATTAAAGTTATTTATTATTTTAGAAGTGTAACAAGTGAGGCTTTACATATTTAAGATTAAATCTAAATGATTTGTCGTGCAAAAAGTATTCTATATATATAATCTTGTGGGCACGATAGCTATAGAATCAAGGCTTCATTTTGCCTAAGGAACTCATCATACTTCACTTTATTAAATACGTATAAATAAGGTGAACGATGTGCCCCGATGTTTCGTGTTTCGTTTGTCTTGACAATAATTCCGAGATTGGTGAGTTTCTTTGCAAAGTTGCGTGCATCAAGTGTTTTGCCTAGAATGGTTTCATAAAGAGACATAATCTCAGGCAAGGTAAATTTATCAGGCAACAGCGTGTATCCTATGGGATGAAAAACAATATGATGACGGAGGCGGTGGAGTGCATCTTTAATCATCTGGTGATGATTGAAAATGAGTGGCGGTAGTTCATCGAGTGAGAACCATTTACACTCTTCAGAGTAGAAGTCGCCAGACGGTTCCACCTTGGAATACTCTGTCAGCGCAAAGAAACCTATAGACATGAATTTGTCAAACATCCAAAAGTTATCTCCGACCTCTATTCCTGCACTTTCCAATAATCGGCGTATGCTATTTTCGTTTCCCCATGTTCGGCCGGGTGAAGAATAGATCATATATTGCTGAAGCGTAAGTCCTTTGAGTCGTGTTCGATCCTGCACTATCTTTTGTGCAGCTTCTTCAGCTGTTTGGTCACGCCGAATATAACCGCCAGGCAACATCCATTCATGTTCACTGAACTGTGGCTTTTCCAGCAGAATCTTCAGCGAACGTTGGTGGTAACCTATTATGACTGTGTCAATACTGATATTATGATAGAAGAGTTTAGGACTATCCTTAATGAACTTTTTGGCCTCTTCTAACGACATCGGAATTGAATAACTATTGTTTTTGTCCATACTTTCTTATTTGAAACAAATTTACATAAAAATCGTGATTTATAAGCCAGTGGTAATAAAAAACCAAAAATAAATTCCCTGACGGCTTCCCTTGTACCGGTAGAAGTGTCAAGGCCAGCATAGATTTCCTTGTCCTAAACACATGCTCGTGGCACAATTTGTATTATCTTTGAGAGGTATTAATAATCCTCAAAATGTAGGCTTATGAGAATCGTATGCGGCCTTGACGTGCACAAAGATAGCATTTATCTTTGTATTTTGAGCAGCACAGGCGAAATTATTGAGAAAGTTTTCGGTGTTCTGACCTGCCAGTTACAGGAAATGCGTGATCTGATGCTCACACATCACGTAGAGGAGGCCGGCATGGAAAGCACGAGTGTCTATTGGATTCCTGTATGGCGTGTGCTTGAGCCGCACTTCAAGCTGAAGCTCATCAACCCCTACTTCATCAGGCAGCTTCCCGGCCACAAGAGCGATGTCAAGGATGCCCGGTGGATAGCGGAGTGCATGATGAAGGAACTTGTCCGTGGCAGCTTCGTCCCGCCCGAGCGCATCCAGCAGCTGCGCCAGTATGACAGGCGCATCTACGACCTTGACGATGAGATTGTCCGAAAGCTCGCCAAGCTCGACGCCGTCGTCCAGCGGTGCAACATCCGGCTGGGCAACTACGTGTCCAACACGGACAGCAAGAGCTACAAGTCCGTCATAGACAGGATCTGCGAGGGCGTGACCGACCCCAAGGTGCTTGTGGAGGAGATTCACGGCCGTATCATCAATCGCCACGGGAAGGACACCATCATCTCCTCGCTCACGGGATGCGTCACGGAATGCGACATGGACATCCTGCGCCAGCTCAAGGCCGAGATAGACATGGCCGGGCAACATAAGCAGGAATGCATGGACAAGATGCAGGCCGTCTGTGAAAGGGAATACTCCGCCGCATTGCAGAACCTACAGACCATACCGGGAATAAAGATGAGGGCCGCCACCTCACTGATTGCAGAAATCGGAACGGACATGGGCCATTTCCAGACGGCAAACCATCTTACTTCATGGAGTGGCCTGAGACCACGCAACGACCAGTCGAACAAGACCATAAAGTCACGCTGCATCACCCATGGCAACCGCTACCTGCGCCGCACCCTCATCCAATGCGCCTGGGGCGCGAGCCGCACCCAAGGCTGTTTCTTCAACCGCTTCTCCTATCATCAGACACAAGTCCGCAGAAAGAACAGGATGAAAGTACAGGTCGCCATTGCGCGCAAGATGCTTGTCTGCGCATGGCACATACTCAGCCGGAACGTCCAATACAAGGACTTCGACAACAGAATCGGGACTTCCGACGAAAACGGATGACACGATATACCGGTCATGGAAAGGCTATTATCTTTGTGATGGCACGCGACCTCGCTTTGCAAATTAACCCACGACATGGCCGGCGATGGAACCCAGTGTGAGCCCGGAGCTCGAAGAGGAAAGTATCATTATCGTTTATGCAGGCCTGGAGACGGGCCTGTACGCAACCAATATGGAACGAGGTGGCGAACTCCGGGTGTTTGAGTTACCTGGAAGGGCTTTTATTTTCGGTTTTATAGAGGAAAGATAAGGGTATATCGTGAGAAAAAAGAATTTTCTCCGAATTATTTTTGTAAAGCCGTCCGTTGGGGCGACTTTTTTCCGTGGATTCTATTCCTATGGTAAAGTGCAACCTCCGAAGACTGCGTTTTCTGTTTTCGCCCTGCTTCTCTGTCTGCACATCCTCCACTTATGTCGGGATCGGTTGTTCGTTGTCAGTGGCAAAGGTAGTTCCGGGCTTCTACGGACAAAAAAGGTCGGTGCGGCAAGCCGTTTAGACGACAATCTCCACGCTTCCATTTCATTGCAGGTAGTATTCTCGCCGTAAAACCTTGTTTGTCCCAAGTCCTACCTTTTTACGCCACTGAAACGAAAACGACCGACCCGACGGAAAGACGCATAAAAAAATGTCGGATATGCGAGAAGCTGGGAAAAAGAAAAATGGAAACTTAACTCCCTCTCCTCTGGAATCCGCATAAAATCAGACAAGATGATTTATTCCGAGTAAGGACGGAACGGGTAACCGTTCAAGAAGAACAGATGGAGTAAAGCGGTCGGCAGATTTGCCAACCGCTCCTTTTCTTTCTTATGCTTCGGGCGGACAAAGCCCCCAAAATGAAAAACACTTCGTTACTTTTGACAGTGAGTTGATACGGCTCAAAAGTAACAAAAAGCCATTGCTAAACGCCTCACAGTAGCTTCTTGAATTTCATCTCCGCCAATCTGTTGATTTCATCTTTGTAGGTCTCAAGGTGATGCAGGATGATGTTCTCCACATAGATACCGATGGTCATATCCCTGTTTCTCATAGACATGACTATCTCCGCCAGCGTGTCCTGCAACTCTTTGGCGATATAGATAGTCTTGCGATTTTTCAAGGTATTGCGACAGATGAAAAGCGACTCATAATCACCTTTGTCAACCTTCCGCCTTTCTCTTCTTGGGACTCTTGAAAAATCCTTTGACATTGGTTCCTCGTTGGGACGTTCCGATTCTACACACTGCTCTTCTGATTGAGGGCGTTTCATCTCACTCTCTTTTCTTTTCATAGGAATACCCTGTGAAATAAGTTCCCGGATGGCAACGGAATCAACCTTGCCGTTTTGATTCTCTTTCATATTTTCTTAAGTTCTATTGTTATATAATTCACTGTCCATTTCGTTGCCGATATATTTACCGACAAAGACGAATACAGCCACTATCGAAGATATGTCCAACAATCGGCTTGTACCGGTAGGGCTATATCCTTTCTGTGGAGATGTTTATTGGTGTCCATCAATACAATTGAACGATTGTATCTGCTTTCGCACATTCCCACGTTCGAATGAAAGAATTAAGGATATGTCCTTTGACATACACCCTCGCTCATATCGCTCATCGAAACGTGATGTTATCGAAGACACATACCCTCACCGACATATTCGACAGTGCAAAAATATGGCTCGGTGATGCTGTATTCTGCGTGATTTTCTTTAGTGCGTACTTGTGGCTTCGATTTGGTTGGTTGTGGCTTCGTCTCAGCTAATGGCTTTGGATACAAGAGGTATTAACTTTGCAGCAAGCGATAAGTCGGTATTTCATGGCTTTGAAAACATACATTTCGAGAGAATAAAGTATCATTCTTCGGAACGGATTTATTTGCGTCAGTGCAAATAGCAAGGTATGTCTTGCGTTACCCGAAATTATTTCGGTAACTCAAAACCCTTGCTCTTGGCAGAGGGCGGAACACCTCCGAAGTCGGTGTTCTCGATTGGAAATTTTCGTTGTCTTGACAGGCTGTTATATTGCAAACGCTCTCCAATGGAATTAGCACGTTCTGTTTCCTGAAGAGAGAATTATAAACCATTAAAATCAGAAGTAATGACAAAGAGAAATGTGGGACGACCTCCCAAGAATGAACGAGCCAACCATTGTTGTATGGTTCGATTTACGGACACTGAGTTTGCTCGTTTCCTTATGCTATTCGAGCAATCGGGGCTTCTAAATAAAGCTGCTTTCATCAAGGCAAGGGTATTTAACGAGACCTTTCGGGTGATAAAAGTAGATCGCTCGTTGCTCGACTATTATCAGAAACTGACGACTTTGTATGGGCAATTTCGCAGTGTGGGAGTGAATTATAACCAGACAGTTGTCGTTTTGAAGAGTAACTTTACCGAGAAAAAAGCCTTTGCGATGCTTGCCAAGTTGGAGAAACTCACACTTGAATTGGTAATAATCGGAGGGGAAATCGTGCAATTAACCCGTGAATTCCAAGAGAAATGGCAACATCGGCAATAGCCTTTTATTGTGTATTGTTATTCCTTAACGAAAGAAGATCAGGCTTCCCTCTCATTTCGGGAAGCCTGATTAAGGCATTTGAATGCAATTATCGTTTCTTGAACTTGCCGCCTTTCAGATCGCTCTCCACCATTCGCTTGTTCAATTTTTCTCGGAGTTCGTCAAGGAAATAGGTGCGACTGTCATCCTTGCGACGTTTCATATTCATATAGACGTTGTAGCAGTTCTTGATTTCCACACCGAAGATTTCAGAAAGAGCGTCTGCCAGTTCCTCTACACCAATCTCTCCATCATTGATACAGTCGCAGGTGTCAAGGGCATAAAGTAGTTCCACCAAGTCTGTCGCCTTGCCTGTCCAGTGGAGTTTCTTGGTTGGTTTGACAGACAAAGCAGGAAGAAGCCCCTGCATTCGCATCTTCAGCAACTTCAACTCTGTGTCAATGACACTGAGTAGTTCTGACACATTTTTCCCCCTCTCCGTTTAAAGGATACGCCTTTTGCATAGCTTGTAAGCGACAGCGAGTGTAGCGGAGGATACGAAACAACGAGACAGTATCTTCTTCTGTATCACATAGAGCAACGACCTTCAATATAAAATTGTCCGATGCCTTTTGTACTTGCTCTTCTGTAGAGCAAGACGAAATTATCGTCTTGAAGTCTTCCGTTTGAGTGAGTCTCAGCATAATCATATCTTTTAAGTTCAACATTATATATTTTCTGTCGTGAGATGTGATTGATGACCTATCTCCCTGTGAATTCGGACGGCAAAAAGCAGCGTCATCAAGGTTGCAAAGACGTCGGCAATAGGCTGGACATAGAGTACTCCGTTCAATCCCCAATACGATGGGAGCAGCAATATAGTAGGGATAAAAAACAAACCTTGCCGTCCGATATTGAGTAACAGACTTTGCCTTGCTCTTCCGATTGCCATATATAGTGTGGAATACACAAATTGGAATCCGAAAGTGAAGAACATAATCGTATTGGCTCTAAGCGCAATTCTTGCTATTTCCTGCATTGTTTCGTCTTTACCGAAACAACTGATGATAGGAGAGGTAAAAATGACTATAAGAATACTCCAGAGCACACAAAACGAGGTTGTGAGTATCAGAGAACAGCACACCGCTTCCCTTAATCTTTGAAAATTGCCTGCCCCGTAGTTATAGCCTGCCATAGGTTGGAGTCCTTTTACAAATCCGAAGACCACGTTTGTTCCCAATGTGACGATTTTCAGGACGATACCCACAGCCGCAACAGCCTCTGCCCCATATTTCACAGCGGCTTTCTGCAACAAACTGATGGAAAGGGTCTGGAGCAGTTGCAAAAAGAGCATAGAGATACCAATCTTAATGATGTCTGCGTATATTCTTATCGTGGGAGCGAACAAGGCAAGAGATACTTTTACCTCTGCTTTCGTAAGGAAACGGATGTAAATAGCTGTCGTGACGATTCTTGAAAGAATGGTTGCCCATGCAGCACCTTCCACACCCCAATTGAAAGTGTAGATAAACAAGGGGTCTAATGCAACATTGACGATAGAGCCGATGATCATTGCCGACGCAGATGTCTTCGACGCACCTTGTGAAACAATGATATTGGACATGGACACATTCAATGTTCCTATGACACAACTGATGATAAAAAGCCTGCCGTAGGATTCTGCCAAACTCATCATCTCCTCGTTTGCTCCCATGAAAAGTAGGATGTCCGGCAGGAACACATTGCACACAAGGGCAATGAGAGCTGCCAACATCACAGAGGTAATCACTGAGACGGAAGCGACCTGACTTGCCTTGACAACCTGTTTCGCTCCCAACAGACAGGATATATACACTCCGCCTCCGACACCGAACATTAGTCCTATCCCAAGAAATAACAACGATATAGGGAAAACAACAGATACAGCGGCGACAGGAAGAGTTCCAAGACGTGCAACCCAAAAAGTATCTACCACATTGTATATTGCCATAATCAGCATTGCGATGACAATAGGTATCCCCAATTTTGTCAGGGCTTTCATCATACTTCCTTCTCGCAAAATATTTACAGCGTTGTTCATCCTTATAATCCGTATCTTTTTAAGTGAATAAAGTTCGTTGCAAAGGTACGGTGGGATACAAGCTGTCACAATAGACGGACAATGGTAATGATAGCACTATTCGTGGAAAGTCCTCCTGAAGAGCGCGGGAGAAACGCCTGCAACCTTGGTAAACAGCCGTGTGAAGTAGGAGTAATCGTTAAAGCCTAAACTATGTGCAATCTCTTTGATGGAATCTGTAGTATAGACCAATTGACGTTTAGCCAACAAAATAATCTCGTTTTGGATATGGTGGCTCACACTTGTCCCCAGAACAGAATTTACAGCTTCATTCAGGTAGGCAACGGTAATGTTCAGCCGCCCGGCATAGAATGATGGCGAACGGTTGCTTCGGATATTGCTTTCCAACAAATCCCGAAATTCCCATACTATTTCCTTGTGTCTGGTCACTGTCCCCTGTAATTTGGATTGAGCTATCGTTACATTTACAATGTTCTCCACGACTAACCCTACAATGACGGTGGTCAGTCGCTGAACGACTGCTTTGGCAGATGGATTTTCCATGCCACTCAGTTTGCAGTCAAGAAGTGATAATAATAGTTTCTGTTCCGATATGTCGGATAGTTGTATTTGAGGGCGACCGTATCTCTCAAGCGTTCGTTTTTCCTCCTTATCCACCAATACCGAGTCGATAACCAAGAACTTTGCGGAAAGATTGAAAGCGTCGATGATACGGTGTACTTGTCCCGGACGGATGATAGCCAGGCTTCCTTTCCCGAAAGTGTATTCCTCAAAATCAATATTCAGACGGCATTGCCCATCCTCTATGAAGCCGAAGAAATAATAATCATCGGTATGGGAGAAAGCATATCTTTCTGAAGGTGTCGATGTCCGAAAGGCGACCGTCTTCAGATATACTCCGAATTCTGTGAGTTGCGAACTTCTATGGATGGGGAATCGGGACATTCTTTCTATTACTTTATATTGACAATACGCTCTCAATGTTTCTCCTGCCATTGTTGAAATTTGCTCATCACGAAAAAAGCAGAGAGTAAACTAAGCACTGTAAGGATAATCCCGACAACTGACCATAAGAACATCTGTAAAGGAGATAGAATGGAAGTCTTTTCCAATTCAACAAAGGCATAGACACAATAAGGCAAAGTCAAAAATGTGGTAATGATAACAGGTATATATTTTCGGTATATTGTCCATTGAGCAAGATGTACTATAAGGTGGAAGGAATACCCTGCAAATGCAGCGAACCACCATTGATAAGCACCCAACCATACGGCACAGAAAGAAATGAGGGAAATCAGAATGAACTCGTGGGCAGTCCCAATGGCAAATGTGGCTGTGGAATAATCAAAATGTCTCCTGCGTGCAAGAAACCGCTCGAATTTCGGGAAACGCCTTTTCAATTCATCCCTATTTCTGTCTAGCCAATGCCTGAACATGATAATCTCTTCGTATTCGTGAAGCATGAACACAACAGGGAGAAGCAGCATTATTAATTCTAATTTCATCATAATGGTTTCCAAAAATCTATGGCTGTACTCTTTTCAACACGTTTCTTAAATCTCTGACATACTTGGCTTGCCGATATTTCAAATAAATCTTCACAAATGGAATCATAAACCATTTCTTAGGCTCAATGTGTTCTGTAAAGTCAATCGTAGCATTCTTTTCATTGCCACTGAAAACACCGATCCAATGTCCTTTCATATTGTCATTCTCCATGTCAAACTCCCAAAGACAAAAAGGTTCTTGTCTTGTTACCGTGAAAGTTGTCTTATATCCACTCTTCGTTATTTCTACAAATTGCGTGTCTGATATGACCTCTATCTTTTCAACATCACTTCTCCACGAATAGTCTGTTAGCGATGTTACAACTTGCCAAACGCTCTGTAAATTGCACGAAAACGTGGCTTTTATGTTTGACATTACGACCATATAATTTCAGAAAAATAACTTTATCTCACAAATCCGTTTTTATAGAAATCATACCATGACGCAATGTTTTCCGGAGTATTGGCTTCCAGCAATAGAAGCATCTCTCGAGTGAATTCCAAATGCCCTACACCGTTTGCCGTAACAATATTCTTGTCACTAACAGCTTGTGCTTCCACATAGTTTTCTGCGTTAGTGTAAACGATATCGCCCCATTTTTTGAGTTGGTCGAGACCGTTGCCTGTATGCTTTACATTGTTCAGGAAACCGTGTGAACATAGGAATGAAGCACCGTTGCATATCGCCCCGATGATTTTACCTTTATCCAAAGCCTCCCGTACCAATGGTACGAAAAGTTCTGCTTCAGGAGAGTCCCAACGGTTGCCACCGATAAGCACTAAAGCGGCATAATCTTTCGGCATATTCTCGAAAGAATAATCGGGCAAGGTTCTGAAACCTCCGATGGAACGGACTGCGTCCGATGTCGGGGCAATGGTATGCACTTCGTATTTTATTTCACCGCCCGGTATCACGCCCACATGAAGAGCCGTGGAGAGAAAAGCCCCCTCCCAATCTGTGTATTCATTCAATATGATAAATAATACTTTCTGTTTCATTGATATATCTTTTTTACTTTAACAACTTCGCTGCAAGTTTATAAGTGAACATAATTCGAGGATTGGATAAATCCCATTGCTCCACCTCTTGCCGTATCAATTCTGCGTGCTTCTTGCTTATATCCCTTAGAGCGTTTCCTACGGATTTCCGAAGATATTTGCTCTCGTGTGCTTTATGCTTACTGATTAATGCAATAGCCACCGATGGATTTTCTTTGAAGAATGGGCGACTTGTCCAAATCCTCAGCCCTTCTGTTACGGCACGGACTACATTCGGATTATCGTCATTTATCCACTCTTCGATGAGAGATAAGGACATTTCATATCCTCTGCGTTTGCAAACCTCATCAAAAGCCTTTGCAAGCATTTCCTGAACTCGCCAATTCTCGTCTGTGCTGACTTGCTCTTTCAGAAAATAAAGGGCATCATCATTCGTTGTTGCCAATCTTCCCAATACCGTTGTTGCCAACATTCGGGCTTGATAGGCTTCGTGCTTAAACAATTCAAGAGCAAATTCAAAGCACTGTTCCTTTGAGTATGTCGAAAGGATTCCATCAGCCCCATCAAGGATGTGCTGAAAGCCATTCTTAATTGCTATAATATCACTTAATACTTTATCTATGCACATTACGGAATCAATAAATTATTTAAGACCTTAGAGAGGGACGTTCCTCCTTTGAAAACTACTTTTTCGGCATTGACATTTTGAGACATTCTCTGTAACGCACGAGTAATCCAATAAGCTTTCTCGATAAATTCTGGTCTTATATTCAAGATGTTTGCTGCAAAATTGGGTGGTTGGGCAAACAGAGGTTGATTTTCGTGCAGTTTCATCTTATATTCCATTTCTTTTGATTAGGCAATATTTCTTGCGGAATTGATAAGTTATAAAATGTCTGGTAATTAAGCGACATTTGCAATATCAGAACATCTTCGTTCGGATTCAACACTTCAAGCATTGCACCCAATAATGCGATTGTCTGCGGAGTGTATTTTAAAGCCAATTTTTTTATTTTGCTGCGTTGAATTTCACTTAACTTAGATAATAGTCCCAAGAGTTTTTTACTGCTATCCGCAGGGTTAGTGTCAGGAATATTTTTGAAGAAACGAAGGCAATCGAGCAACTGCAAAAGAGGAATATTCTCTTTGGTGATTGTATTCCATTGTTTTATAAATTTCATCCTGTAATAACCACGCTTTGTGCTTTTCTTATCTTTGATGGTTCCTATCTGCAAAATGGCAGAAACTTGTGTAGTCAATCCAAGCTCATTAAAAATTTGATATCCTGTAATATAACCAATCAGTTTGCCGTTCTCTTCCAGTAAGTCCTTTACAATCTGATAACTGCTGGGCATAAGCTCACCAAACTCTGTCATTTTTGTTTTGTAATATCGACCTTTCGACAAACGTCGAATTTCACCAGCTTTAGTCAAGTTTTCCAAGACCTTGTTTACTGTTTTTTGCTTGGTAACTTCAACAGGAAAATCGCTCGCGGAAAACACGATGCCACAATCCGTTTTCTCTATTTTTCTTCTTACTATTTCTGAAATATTTTCGTTCATGAATTCGTTTTTTACTCCAACAAAAACACGAATGATTTGTCGCACAATTCACTCTTCATCTGTATAATATACCTTGTAAAATTTTCCACGATCATCTTTTCCCTGTTCTATATTTTGGCGATTGCCGGCAATGACGATTTGGATTTTCTTGTCCAAATTGATGACACGTTTGTAGGAGCGCTGCTGCTTTTTACAAGCGGATTCGGAAATTTTGAACTGATTATCGATGACAATATCACTTTGGTCCTCATACTCTTGCTTATACTGATGAAATCTTTCAATCACTTCGGGTTGAGCAATTACTTCATGGGAAAAATCATTAATATTAAAAGTTTCTTTCTCTTTGAAAAAATGCAACGACTTGTTGAGCAAATCAATTTGGTCTGCTTTGGAAACCTCAAATTCCTTAGGCAATTCTTTGATTACAAAGTTCTTTGCTAACGCCATAAAATTTTGCGTATTAGCATATTCGTCCTTCCGTTGTCGGACATGTAGAAAATCATCAATCCAGTATTGAGCTTCTACGTCCTTATTGGTATTATCAACCACAGCAACTACATATCCGTTTTCTCTGTCCTTATTGAAAATCAGGCAGCCTTTGTCCAGCTTTTTAATGTTGATACCCTTGTCGCTCACTAAGTTGAAACTGCCGTTTTCACGCAACACCTTCAAAAAAGTCTCTTTATTCTCCGATTTGAATAAACCAACCGCATCAAGAGTTTCTCCGTCAAATATACAATCTTTGAAATACACGGTATAAAACTCACCACCTTTGATTCTAGGGTGGGTGCTTTGCTCATACAAATGTTTTGCCAGATTTACCGATTGTTCATAAAGTTGTTTAGGCTCATCGAAAATCTTGGAGACATAGGTATAAACCTCATTTAATACCAAATCACTTTCGTGGTAGAGTTGGTAGTATTCTTCAGTTTTAAAAGACTGCAAATAATACATGTTTAAAACACCTACTAAATCCTCATCAAGAATTGTTTCTGATGCAGAATAAATAACATTTTCATTAAATGACTTATTCCCAACTATATGTACGATCACATACTTTAATGCTGATTTTTCACAATATATCATTTTGCTTTTTTTATTAACAGGTAAAACATTTCTATAAATTGAAAAGTGTCAATTACAAACCAAGTGATCAATCCTCCAAAGACACTTATTAATAATCTTCTAATGTGAGGAATGATTGGATTAGTCTCTAAACTTAGTTCGTGTATTAACCATTGAAAATTAAAAAATCGAAGCGTGTAAGCATAAATGGATATTATAAAAGAAAGAATTACAATATGCTTGTTATATTGAATGAATCTATCAAATAACGTTTTGCGGCTTTTCATCCACTCAATTGTAGAACTATTTCCTTGTAATATAATGCTTAGCAGTGTCAATAAAAAGCCGAAAGTACACATCCCTATTGAAGGAATTTCCTTGACAAAATCTTTCCAATTTGAAAGATGAGGATCAACGATGAATAATAGGATACACACAATTATTCCAGCAAGCAATCCTCCAATGGTTTCCACCCAATAACGATATGACTTTCCAAATATTCCCATAATTAATATCCTATTAATTGTCTTATTTCAGGTAGTAGTTTATCATATAAATTTTCTATTCCCTCTTTTCTTTCAATTTGTTGAACATCTCTATGGACTTGAATATCAGTAATTTTAAAATATTCATCAAAAGAGTCTGCAATAATATCAATAGGTTTACATCTATTAGGATCTTCGCTGTCCGAAGTATAACCCTCTACTCGTAATGTCTGTACATTCTGACGATGTCCACAATCTACGATATTAAGTTTGACAGCATCAACTAATCCCTTTACCATAGAACGGCTTAATCCCATAGGATTGATTCTTTTCCGTAATGCTACTTGCTCTATCGTTATAGTATTTGCATTACTTTGAGTCCCCATCTCTATGTTATGCTTTAAAATATTCTCATAAATCGATAGATTCTCCTCTGCAATGCAATTTTGCAACTCAATTGGATTATATAATTGGATGCTTATTTTTTTATATCTATCCATTCGAAGCATTCGAGCATATTCATTTGCTCTTACCACAGAAGGAAATGTCAAATCAAATTTTACATTATCTTCATCTGCATTCCAATGTGAATAAATAAATTCTCGAAATTGATTGGGATAACAACCATTACGATTTATTTCATACAATAAAATATTTCTCCGATGATCGTACAGGAAAATATTGGCATATGCAAATCCTTCTTCAGTAGTATTAATTTGAACCGGACTATAATTACCCGTATTCTTATTTCGTTTTGGAGGAATGTCAGAATCTTGCGTCGTTACTATAATACCTAAATCACAATCCGCCTTATCTGTACGTAACATGTTAAGATTGAATATTTTCTCATTACACCGATATTCTCTGCCATTTATATAATTAAGAATATCTACAAAAGAGACAATATGACTGTCATCGATAAATCGGAGATTAACTGATAGGACATCAACATTTCTTCTTTTTTTTGCCATAGCTACTATATTAAAAAACTACACTCTTCCTTCAATTATCACCTCTATCATTAATGCCTGCCTATTTTCTTTCAGGTTAATCTCATATAGAGGTGAATGACTTGTAATACCATATCATTGTTCTAAACTCTTTTGAAGAGTTGTATTCCAAGTCGTCACAAAGGTATACATTTTTCGTGTTTCTACCAAAGAAAACACGAAAATCTTTTTTAAGTACTTCCGAAAGGAAGCATATAACTGTGGATGATTGAAGACTTGCTTTCTCTTAGAGTTGGTCTTCTCTACTGACTACCATCAGCAGAGAATCCTTGACTTCCGCGTTTATAAGCGTAAAAACAATTAAACAGAAACATCTATATCGCATAGTTTCACCAAACAATCCTTATGGAAAAGCATAGTGTCTTTTTCTATTCTCATAGAAAACATCTTTTCTGAACATGATGAGAAGATTACAGAGTTAGTTCTGTAAAACACCGAACAGGTCGGCAATCTCACAAACAGACATCCAAATGGTAGTCGTAGGAATGTGTATATTCCCATTCTCGCTGATGGTTATGATTTCTCTTTTCATGGTAATTCAATATTCATTGTTCTTTCTTCTTTCGATTAACCTATCCATATCCTCCGCAATCTTCTTCTCGGAAATCTTCGCATAGGTTTGCGTACTGGTGATAGAGGCGTGCCCCATCATCTTGGCAATGCTCTCCGTGCAAATCCCCTCGGAAATCAGAAATGAGCCGAAGCTATGTCGGGCTTGGTGGTAGGAGAGGTTCTCCTTCCGCCCGATGATAACACCGAGCTCGTGTATTTCGAACCACATAGAGTCTCTGCTCGGCAACGGAAAGACCGGCTGTGTGTCATCGGTCGTATTGTACAAATCAAGTATTTGCTCCGCTATCGGATGCAAAGGAATGAATGACTCTATCTTTGTTTTCTTTCTATTGATTCGGATGTACCGTCTCCCTTCTGCCGTTCGCCCGATATGGTGCGGATACAGCAGCTGGGTATCGACATAGGCAAGTCCTGTAAAACAGGAGAAGATAAAAGCCCGGCGAGCCAATTCCTTCAATGGGTCATTGGCGGGAAGTTTCAGTTCCAACAGTTGTTTCAGTTCAGTCCTGCTGATATGCATTCGCTTGGAGGACGGTTTCTTCTCATACTCCAACTCCTCCAAAGGATTGGCACGGATAATCTCATGGTCTACGGCAAGGTAAACCAATCGGTTCAGCCAGCAGAGGCAATGGTTGGTCTGCGATGCCCCGAAGTTCTTGTACCGCTTCAGGTAGACCTTGTATTCCCGTCCGAACTCCTCGGTGATGTCTGAAAAGGCAATGTCTGTCTTGCCTTTCGAGTCCAAGAACTCACGGATATAACTCTGGTAATACCGAGAACTCCTGTAGGTCGAAGTGGAGTCGATTTCCTTGGAGCGGACGGCAAGGCGTTCCCGTTCCCTTTCTCCCATTTTGAGCAGATGGGTAGGAATGACCGCATGACCTGCAATTTTGTTTTTCAATAGTTCGGCACTGACCACCCCCTGCTCTTTGAGCATTTCATCATAGAGCTGCTCCGCATGCTTGCGAAACTCTTTCAGGCGATTGTTCGTCCGCACCTCTACGGTCTCCGCCTTTTTGGCATTCCACTGTTTGGGATTGCAGGAGATGCCGGTGGTTATCGTCGTGCTTTTCCCGTCAATGGAGATTCGGCAGAGTACGGAAGTTGTACCATCCACACGTACCTTGTTGCGATTGATATAGAGTAGTAAAGAAAATGTACTACGCATAAATTCGTTTATTATCTATGGGGTGTTATAATACAAGTTTCAAATCCTTTGTCGCTTCGATGTATTTGTCCATATCCTCGAAAAGCTTCTTGGGCGTAACCTTCGCATACACCTGAGTAGTTTGCAGATTGGAATGCCCCAGCATCTTGCAGATGGTCTCGATAGGAACGCCGGCTTCCAAGGTAATCAGCGATGCAAACGAGTGCCTGCCAGCATGGTAGGTCAGGTCTTCCTTGATGTCGGCAAGGACAGCCAGACATTTCATGAGGCGGCGCATATTGGGATAGTGCAACATCGGGAAGAGAGTCTGACGGTCGTCATCCCTGTATTTCTCTATCAAGGCAAGGGCTTCGGGCAGCAGCTTGACACAGGCACGAAGCTCGTTTTTCTTGCGGCGGTATTTAAGCCACAGCCCGCCATTGTCATCCGTGAACAGATTGTCACGTGTAACGGAAACGGCATCGGCGTAGGCTGTTCCCGTATAGCAGGCAAAGAGAAAGAGATCTCTTGCCAAGATATGGGAGGCGCGATGTTCGGGGATTACCAAGTCACGGATTTTCTCGAAGGATTCTCGGCTTAGGGCTTTCGGCGTTTTTTCCTTTGGTTGGGGAAGACTGAAGTGGGCGAAGAAGCATCTGTCGGCATGTCCCTCCTTATAGGCTTTTCGGCATACTTTCTTGACGATAGCCAGATAGTGCCGGCAGGTATCTATGGCAAGTCCTTTCTCGTCCAAGATGAAACTCTGGTAATCGTGGATAAACTGCTCCGTCATCTGACCGAAAGCAACGTCTTTGGTGCGAAACTCCTTTTCGATGAACTCTGCCAAGGTTCTCCGGGTATAGATATAGGCAGGGTAGGTTCCTTTTGCCCGGTCTATCCCGATACGCTTCCTCAGTTCCTCACAGACGATGTCCGTCATTCCCAACAGGGGCATCTGTGTTTCGAGGCTTCCCTGAAACAGGTTCTTGACAGCTTCCGCATCGAAATCCGCGTTTCTTCCCACAAGCGTGTCGAATGCCGTGTGGATGGAGAGCATCAGCTTGTCCAGCTTCGCATTAGTCTCCACGGCTTCATGGCTCTTGCCTTTCAGACGGCTTTCACGAGGATTCCATAAATCGGGCGTACAGGAGATTTTGCAACTGAACTGCACCATCGAACGATTGACGGTGATACGTCCCATGATGGGGGCTTTGCCCGACTTGTCCAATCGGCTCTTTTTGAGGTAGAGCAACACCTTGAATTTCTCTATTTTCATATGCTTTAATTTTATGGGCAAAATTACCCGTTGTTAAAGCGTTCTTTGATAAGCAGAACATTGCGGAACAGTGAGATAGAAACCTCTCCATAGAAATCTCTCCTTTTTTTTCGTTACCTCTCTTCATTGGGGAAACCAACGGATAACGGTTTGGTAACCGAAAGGATTCAATATTCCATGCCGGATTGCTTTTCTGCCACACTCGTAAAATATAGAAAATCGACTAATTCACAACCTGTTACCGGTTTATTCTCTATGTTCTTCCAATTCCTCAAATGGATGATATTTTCCATTGTGGGCGACATTCATTTGCTACCAACCTGTTAAGCAATGGGGCAAACATAAAAGTTGTAAGCGAGTTATTAGGGCACAGCAGCCTAAAGTTTACCCAGAAGTATGTAAGGGCGTTGGACGACCAGAAGAAAGCGGCAATCAATAGTTTGCCACAAATTGATATTACAAACATTTAAAAGATAAGATTATGAAATATTACATGAATTTCAATGATGATGTAGTGGTTAGAGTTGATGACGACGGCAAAAGGTATGTAAAGAACACAGGAATATCAAAATATGATGAAGAGAAAATAATATGAATGTAAATGATTTTTCAGACTTTATAGATAGTATTATGAGCGGCTCAATATCAAAGAGTGGTATAGTTGCCTATGCTAAAGAATATTTTACTAATTGTGGCGAGTTGGATAGTTTACTACTCAAAATGACAGCCCGCACCCTTTCAGACCCAGAGATAATTTTTACAGGTGATAGGGGTAATGATGGTTTAGAGGAGATAAAAGATAATAACAGAATTTCAATAGTACAGCAGAAGCAACAAGATAGAGTATTTGAAGCAATGGGGATAGTTGAGGCTTGCAAAGATAAGATAGAACAACCACAACAGGAGCAAGCCTTAACAGGTAAGACGACTTTCAAAGATAAAATAATAGCAGAAAATAAAGATGAAGTATTAAACAAGCTCCATTCAATGATTGATGGCAAGCGGGGGAAAAATGTTGCTTTGGTAATATTTGCAAGTGTGGAAATAGGTTTAATTCTGAAACCAACATACAAAGAAGTAAAAAATGAGTTTGGGAATATAGGTGCTGAAAGCGGTTATAACAACTATTTGAATAAAAGTAAATTTTCTGATAGTGAAATAAATGGGATAAAAAAAAGACTTTTAGAATAGAAATAATAGCCTTTTTAATGGTGTTTAATGGTGTTTGGTGGTGCTCCACTGGACACCATTTCTTTTATTTGTAATTGCTTACATTTCTTATTTTCTTTGCAACAGCTAACAAAAAGTTGGTTGGGGCGGTGCACAGCCTCTAAAGTTAAATTATAATTCATAGCAATATGGAGACAATGACACAAGAGGCAGCTAATAGAATAGCTTACAGGGTAGCGATTAACACAAAGCCTATCCTTACATTTGATGAGGCTTGTTTGTATATGGGGATGAGCAAATCAGCCCTTTACAAGGTAACTTCAAGCAAAGAAATACCATTTTCCAAGCCAAACGGCAAGATGATTTATTTCAAGCGTACCGATGTGGACGGGTGGTTGCTTAGCAACATGAGTGCCACCGCTACAGAGTTGGCAGATAAGGCAATGGCATACACCCAGAAGAAAGGAGGCAAGCAATGAACACTCCCAACATACGTTATTATGCCAAGTTGGTAAATACTACCCAGAAAGGCAAGAAAACCCCAAAATACACGATTGTAGAGCAAGCAGGGTATTACCCACCAATGGAACAATTAAGGGGCAGGGATGGGCTTGTTTCAATGAACTTGATGCCACAAAGCAGAGAGGATAAGAGCAGCACACCCCCAATGAGGTTGCAAGCCAAAAACAGCCTCAACTTTACAGGCTTGAAAGACTTTTGGATTGAGGGCAAATTGAGTGGCTTTGCCTATGGCTATCCGATGGATAAACCGACCTACAGCAAGGATGAAAAGCCAAACCCTTTCTATGAGTATAAGGGGGATGGCTACTTGTTTAGGGTTTATCAAGATGAGAAAGAACCAACAAACCTAACTCCCACCTGTATTGAATTGGTGGTGTTGGAGGGGGCAAAGGTGCTTATTAGTGCCTATTGCAAGCAACTAAAGATGGGTGGCTTTGATGAGGCTTTGGAGGCATTAAGACAGCAAGCCCAGAAAGGATGATGCCTTATAATAATATGTAGTTTGTGGGCAAAAATTGGTAACAATTAACACCGATGTACGATAAAGTAAAACTCTGGATTGATAGTGCTATGGTTGGGGAGCAATACCCCACTATAGCCAACTATCTGGAAGAGGCTAACACCCAGATAAACCACCAGACAGGGGAGGTTAAAACCTTTGGCAGTCTGGAGGGATTGAAAGTGTCTATCTTTGTCGGTGGTTTGTCGGTGGTGGGGAGTTTGCCCAAATACCTGTATGGGAGTAATGTTTACCCTCTGGATAGGCACACAACAGCCCAAGCAATAGCAAAGTTAAGTGATGCTTTGCACCTACGTGCAGATGAGGCAAGTGTTACAGGGATTGAGTTTGGCACAAACTTTTTGATGATGCACCAAGTGCCAGATTACCTTGCAAAGTTGGGCAATATGCCCAGATTGAGCCGATACCACTTTGAACCCTCAACCCTGTATTATAAGGGAACAGGCAGGCAGCAACCTAAAGTGTTTGCTTTCTATGATAAGATGGCAGATGCCAGAGCTAAAGGGATGGAGTGCCCAGAGGGTATGAAAGAGGCAAACCTGTTGAGATATGAAATGAGGTTAAACGGCAGACTATCCCACCAATTAGGAGTGCCAGAGGTGCAAGCCTCAACCCTGTATGATAATGACTTTTACAGAATGATGGTAAAACGTTATCAAGATAGTTACTTTTCAATATCCAAACAGAACCAGATAAAAACCAATGTTATGAGTGAAATAAAGACTGTTTCAGATGCTTTTAATGTGTTTGTGGCACGATTGATTAACCAGACAGGCCAAACACAGATAGTGGGATTTTTGGATGAGCTGAAAGAGGCAGGTGTGTTTGACGATAGAAAGAATTACACCAGACTAAAGAACAAGATACAAGATGTTGCCACAAAAGCCAACATTACCATTTCCGATGAACTTATTAGGGAGTTGGATGATGAGATAAGAAATTGTGGTGCTTATGTGTGATGTGTCTTTATAATAACCTGTATGAGTTACCAAAAATTGGTAACACTAAACTAAAGTAGTTTGTTTTAGTATGGCAAGACAGAAAAACGATGGAAAAGGCAGAATTGGAGGGAGGCAAAAAGGCACTCCCAACAAAGTAACGGCAAGTGTAAAAGATTGGGTTGCCCAAGTGATAGACAAAAACAGGAGGCAGATGGAGAGGGATATAAAAGCCCTTGAACCCAAAGACCGCTTGCAGATGCTTGAAAAATTGATGCAATATGTTGTACCCAAGCAACAGGCGGCAAGTGCCAATGTGGACTTTAATAAGTTGTCCGATGAGCAACTTGATTTAATAGTAGATGAACTTACAAAAATATAAACAATGAGAGTGAATATTGACAAAGAAAAGAAAATCATTTTACTAAAATGGTTGAAGCAAGGTTATATTGAGACCATGGATATACCAGAATGCTATGAGGGTGGAAACGCTTTTGAAGAGTTAATGAAGTCTTTACCATTAGAAGATGATGAAGAAGAATGAAGATTATTTTAAGCAGAGAGGATAAAATAGGATTGTTGAAAGCTATCAAACAAGGAGTTTGGGAAACAAGGTGTACATCCCGCTTATAGGCTAAAATAAAAGACTTGCCAAATCTTGATGATAGAATACCAATACTAACAGATGATGACATACAGAAAGTTATTAGACTGAATGATGAGTTAAAAAAGCGTAAAGGTATTTGAATAACAAATATATACAAAAATCATTTAACTAAATATTTGGTATAACTTCATATTTGCTTACTATCTTTGCACTATAATTCAAATGTAAATGTTATGGTACAAATTAAAGTAAGTGAAGATTTGGTAGACACATTAAAGTGGAAGTCAGAAAACATTGAAAGTGAAAAGGATTATCTTTTAGATGCTATGTGTGAAACAATCAATCACATTTCCAGCACGAGAGACGGCAGGCATGACACATTAACAATGATGGAACTTTGGCCATTGTGTCAGTTGGCCGATTACAAACGATTGTTAGACGAGTTGGAAATGGGCTTTGAAATCGTAGAAGCCAAATAACATTTCATAGTAATATGTACATAGACGCAGAGGGACATAAGTATAAAAGTTATGAGGGATATGTCAATTCCCCAGACCTTGATTTAGACTTGATATACTCCAAGCTGTGGAGTGGAGAAAGAACCCCGCAGAACGAGTGAGAAAAAGAAATCAAGAAAGAGCTTGATGAAATGAAGTCAAGAGGTGAGAAATTAGAACTTAATTTTGGACAAAGAAAAAATAGACATATTTAATTAAAAACTAAGATTATGGACAAAGAAAAAATCGTGGAAGAGTTTGGTTATCTTATTGCAGAAGCAAGAGCCGTGTTTAAGAAAGAACCATTAACCGAGGATGATATTATAGATGCTTACAATATGTGTGAGGAGCAATTAGACTTGTTGTATAGACTTATATATGGCATAAGTAAAGAGGAATCAGAAAAACAAGGTGATGAGGCGATAAAGCGGTTACAAGACCAAAACAATTAGTAATAGCAATATTCAATTCAATGATTGACTAATAAAGAGAAGTGTTTGCCAGATGGTAGGCACTTCTTTTTGTCTGTAAGCCTCAACAGCAGCCACAAGAGACTTTATTATTTCTTTTGCCTGAACTATCCACAGCAGGAAAGAAAACCCGCCAGATGGCAAATAAATGTTTTGCTATTGTCTGTAAGATGGAGTTACCAATTTAGTAACCCGTCTTTTTATATCTGGATAGATGAGGCTTCCAAGTGGCAAAAGTGAGGTACGTGTTGTAATTTGCACCCTATTTGCACCCCGTTAAAATAAAAACGACTGATAATCAAATGATTACCAGCTATTCTTTGTAGCGGGGGTGGGACCCGAACCCACGACCTCCGGATTATGAATCCGACGCTCTAACCAGCTGAGCTATCCCGCCATATCGTAAACTTGCCTATTGGAAAGCGGTTGCAAAGGTAAGCATATTATTTGGAACCACCAAACTTTTAGGCTTTTTTGTTTTGCCAAGAATGGAAGGCGGATTCCACAAGAAAGCGCAAGGCTGTGCTGTCCTGCCCCACATCATGGCAGCAGGCTTTGCCAATCCATTCCTTTCCCACGTTCCGTCGATCTCCCCTGACGCCCAAATTTTGGATGGAACCAAGGGAGCGCACTGCCTTTCTCACGCGCGAACAATAATATATTAACTGGGAACACAAGAAGTAAATAGTTGGAAGTTGCACGAAAGGCTCCGTTCACTCTTTTTAACCTTGCCCGCTGTTACAAACCCGGCGGCCGGGTTCGTTTGTTGAGACGAAATGCGTAACTTTGTGCAGATTCAGACCTATCGTCCATCCCGCATCCAGCCATGACAGACTTTGCAGCCATAGATTTTGAGACGGCCAACTTCGAGCGCAGCAGCGTGTGCTCGGTGGGCGTCGTGATTGTGCGCCACGGCGAAGTGGCCGACTCGTTCTACTCGCTCATCCAGCCCGAGCCCAACTATTACACCTGGCGATGCACACAGGTGCACGGCCTGACGCAACGCGACACCGACGACGCTCCCGTGTTCAGCGAAGTGTGGGCCCAAATCCGGCCGCTCATCGCCAATCTGCCCCTCGTGGCCCACAACAGTCCCTTCGACGAGGGCTGTCTGCGGGCTGTTTTCCGCACCTACCAGATGGACTATCCCGACTATTCTTTCCACGACACGCTGCGGGCCGCCCGCCGTGCCCTGCCCCATTTGCCCAACCACCAGCTCCATACCGTGGCGGCGGCCTGTGGCTACCGGCTGGATCGCCACCACCACGCCCTGGCCGACGCTGAAGCCTGCGCCGCCATTGCCCTAAGACTGCTCTGAGACGGCGGGGGCTCCGGCCCTGCGGGCGTTTCTTTTCAGCAAGCTTATTTCGGGCGGCGACTGTTCCCTTATTTCCTCAACACGGGCACGCCGTCCTCAAACGTGACGGGTATCCACAGATGGCGGCTCTCGGAGAGGTGCTCCGGATTCCATATATCGGCCATGAAAACATGGCCGGCGCCCTTGAAGAGCTTGCGCTCCCTGCCTGTCGTCAGCTCGAAGATATAGGTTCCCTGCGCCCCGAAAGTCTTGTCGGCCCCCTCGCCACGGCATGGGTTGGGCAACTGTTTCCACGGGCCGAAGATGTTTTTTGCACAGAACATCCGCGCCGCGTTCGGCGCCCACCCGGTGCATCCGCTTGTTATCATCCAGTAGACGCCGTCTTTCTTGAAGACGGTCGGGGCCTCGTTCTGCCCCCCGGCAGCCACGCGCACGAAAGATCCGTTGTGCGACATGTAGTCGTCGGCCAGCTGGGCTATCTGCAAGGTGAGGTTGTCCTCGGAGGAATAGACATGGTAAGCCTTGCCGTCGTCGTCGACAAAGATGGTCATGTCGCGTGCCATCTGGCCGCCTTCGAGGTCGCGCACGAAGAACATGCCACGCTCTATCTGCGTGCGCCACTCGGGCGTCCACCACGCTTTCAGCTCGGGAAAGAGGAGCTGGTGACGCAGGTCGGTGGTGTCGGGCAGGGAGAAGCCGATGGGCCAGCCGCCGGGATTGACTCTGCCCGAGCGCACAAACCGGAACGGCCCCGCCGGCGTGTCGCTTGTGGCGATGCCATAGCGCGCCGCGTCGTAGCCCTGCCCCTTGAGTTCCAGATGGAACCACATGACGTATTTGCGGGTTCGGGCATTGTAGACCACTTTCGGACGCTCCATGATGCACCCGCCCTCGATGTCGCTTCCGGCCTCCCGGCTCACCGGCAGCACAAGGCCGCGGCTGGTCCAGTGCAGCAAATCCTTTGACGTATAGAGGCCCACGCCCAAGGAAGAATAGGGCTTGCCGTCGTGCGAGCGGGCCTCGCCATACCAGTAGTAGGTGCCGCCCAGGGCGAGGATGTTGCCGCCATGGACGTTGACATGCTTGCCGTCGCTGGCTTTCCACTCCCCGCCCTGCATGGGCGGTTGGGCAAACGACGGCATCACTGCCAGAAGCAGCAAAAGGAAAAGAGCGTGCGTTTTGTTCATGCTGATGGTTTTAAACATGCCCAAAATTACGGCTTTAATTTTGTTCCGGCAAGCAAAGCCGCTGAAATTCTTCTGCCCTCCGGCCGCCTCCCGCCGAAAGACTCGCCGCCACCCCCAAAGACTTCCGCCGCCGGGGCTGCCAAGATGCGAACTGTCTCTAAAAAGGCGGGAAAAGTTTGGTGGTGTCGCGGAAATGTGATACCTTTGCACCTGCAATTCGCGGGCGGACCCATCACCGCATGGCCGACCGCTGCGAATTGCCCCGCGGGGTGTAGCGCAGTCCGGTAGCGCTCCTGGTTTGGGACCAGGTGGTCGCAGGTTCGAATCCTGTCGCCCCGACCAACGGCAAAGGCAAGTGTCTGAAAACAAGACGCTTGCCTTTGCCGTTTATCCTCGTCCACCCACTGCCGGCCTCGCTGCAACGCCGCAAACGCATCGCCGCTGCGGTGCAATCGCCGTGCGTCCACGCCGTAAACGCGTTGCGAAAAACCCGTCGTCGCCACGCGAAAAACCCGTCATCAAAACGCAACAAAGCCGCCGTCGCCACGCCTCCACCGCCCGGCTGCAGGGCCGCCGGCGGGTCACGCGCCCACCCCACCGCCGTCACGGGTGCGGTACGGCGGTTCTTAACAAACCTTTTATTACGAACAATAAAAGTTAAATAGCGTTCCATATCGAAAAGATTAGAAATAGAACTCTTGCAGCAAACGGGCCGGCGGCCTATCTTTGCCCGTGTAAACCCATACACCGGAGCCATGAAACAGAAAGAGAAGACCCTGACCAAAGCCGAGTTCGACCTGATGTCCATCCTGTGGGACATCAATCATTCGGCATGCGTGCACGACATTCTTCAGCGGTGCCCGGAGCCCCGTCCGGCCTACACCACGCTGGCCACCTACATGAAAATACTGGTAGAGAAAGGCTTTGTGGACTATTATAAGGTGAAAGGACAGGGCAAGACGCAGCTGTACGTCCCCTTGGTGACGCGCGCCGAATACACCCGCCGCGCAATGAACGGCATCAAGAAAGACCTCTTCGGCAACAGTCTGAAGTCGATGTTCAGCTTCTTTGTCAGGGAGGAGAACCTCTCGCCCGACGAGCTCCGGGAACTCATGGCAACCCTTTACAGCGAAACCCCGGCTTATGAATGACCTGCTCTCCTACTCGCTCCGCTCGGCCGCCGTGCTGGCCCTGCTGCTCATTCCCTACCTGTTGCTGCTCAGGCACGAGCGGCTCTTCAGGCTCAATCGTGCGGTGCTGCTGGGCATTCTGCTGCTGGCACTGTCGGTTCCGCTGTGCCATGTGCCCATGCCCGCCATGAAATGGCACACCACCCACCTGGACATACAGCCGCCCGCGGCCCCTGCTCCCGCCCCGACCGAGGGGTCGGAACCCACGGTGCAGCCAACATCTCAGCCCGATCCCGACATGGCCGCCCCCGCAGCTGCAGGGCTGCCGTGGACCGTCGTCCTGGGTTGGGCCTGTCTGGCCGGCATGGCGGCCACGGGCACCGTGCACCTGATGCAGGTGGCCCGCATGCGGGGAGCCATCCGCAGCGGATGCCTGTGGACTCTGCGGGAGAACGGCTGCACCGTCTACTGCCATGCCGAAGACGTGGCACCGTTCAGCTGGATGCGGAGCATCGTCATCGGCGAGGCCGACTACCGCATGCACGGCCGCCCCATCATCCTGCACGAACAGGGGCACATTCTGCACTGCCACTCGCTCGACGTGCTGCTGCTGGCCGCCGTGGAGACCCTGCAATGGTGGAACCCGCTGGTCTATGTGCTGGGCAACTGTCTGCGCGACGTGCACGAATACCAGGCCGACGACCATGCCCTGCGCCGGGGCGTCGGCCTCCGAGAATATCAAATGCTGCTGGTCCGCAAGGTCGCGGGGTCCGGAACCTGCGCCCTTGCCAACAGTTTCAATCACAGTTTAATCCAAAAAAGAATTTCCATGATGATGAAATCCAATCCCCGCAAGCGGGCCCGCGCCAAGGCGCTGTACCTCGTCCCGCTCGTTGCGCTGGCGCTCAGCGCCTTCGCAACACCCGAAACCGCAGGGCAAACTTCCGGAAGCGCGGCCCTCGCCACCGCTCCGGCCGACTCCGTGCCCATGGTCACCTTCAAGCCCCGGGAGCGGATGGGCCGCAAGGTGGCAGACGCCTACGTGGTGCATTTCCCGCTCAACACCTGGATAGAAAACGTGGGGCAAGGCTCGTATCTGTCAGACTGCGCCACACACATGGCCTTCGAGGCCACACAAACCAGTCTGCAACTCGACGGCGCAACGTTCGGCAGATCGAGCCTGCCCCGCCTCCCGGCGGCGGCCGTAAGGAAAGTCGAGATTCGCCGCAACGCCCGCAAGAACCACATGTGGGTGAACATCATCACCCGGGAAGTCAAGGTTCCCGCCAGCGTGCGGCCCACCACACTGCCCGTCGTCACCGTGATGCTGCCCGGCCGGAACGAGATTGGCTTCGCCCAAGGAACGGCAGCAGCCCAGAAAAGCAACTGGATGAACGTCAGCGCGACGGCGTGGGACACCGACCGTTTCGGCAACAAAGGCATACGCAAAGAACTGGAAACGCGCCGCGGCCACCCCGACTTCAAGGTCTATATCTACGCCAGCACCGAGGCCACGCAGCAGGAAATCGGCCGCATGGAGGGCATACTGAAAGCGCAGGGAATCAGCAATTACACCGTCGTCAGAGACCTCACGATTGTCCATCCCTCGGCCGACGAGTTCCGCCAATGGGCCCTGGCCGAGAAGCAGAAAGGCACCCGCTACGACCAACTGTACAACCTGATGGCCCAAAAACACGCCGGCTGCGACGACATCCGCAAGCACTGGCACGTGGTCAAGGCCGTCTACGGCAGGAAATAAGCGCCGCCCGGGAGGCTCCGCCCCGGCCTTCCGGCACGCTCCCGCCAAGCGGGCCGCGCCGCGGCCGCACTGTCCTGGCGGAGGAGCCGGCACCATTTTTCCGGGGCCCAATAGTGCGGTTTCCGCAAAATCATGCTATCTTTGCGGCAGCAATCCAACCTACCGTCATATTCAGAAACCTGCTCTTCCTTTTCATCGCACTGGCCGCCGCCGACCATGTGCGGGCTCCGCAGCGCATCCTCTGGCAGACGGAGAGCTACCCGCGCGACGCGTTCCGCAACTGGCAGCGCACCCGCGACTTCGCCTATATCATCGGCGACATCGTGTGGACAGGCCTCGACTATCTGGGCGAGTCGGGCATCGGGCGGTGGCATTACGCCGGCGAGAGCTCGGGCGAACACTATCAACGCGACCAGTTCCCCTACCACGGGGCCTACTGCGGCGATGTGGACCTCACGGGATGGCGCAAGCCCATCTCGCACTATCGCGACATGTTGTGGAATCGCGACACCGCGCCCACGCTCTACATGGCCGTGAAAGAGCCCAACGGCTACGGCAGAAAGGGCGACATCAAGGAGACGCAGTGGTCCGTATGGCCCACCTGGGAGAGCTGGAACTGGCCGGGCTGGGAGGGCCGCACCATCGACGTGGAGGTTTGCAGCAAGGCTCCGGCCATGCGGCTCTACCTCAATGGGCGGCTCGTGGGCGAGAAGCCCACCACGCTTGCCACGGAGTTCAAGGCCGTGTTCCCCGTGGCCTATGCCGCCGGGCAGCTGCGCGCCGTGGCCGTGGATACCGCCGGACGCGAGACCGACAGCGTGCTGCTCGCCACCGCCGGAGCCCCGGCCGCCGTGCGGCTCACGGCCGACCGCACGGCGATGCCGGCCTACGGGCAGTCGCTGGCCTATGTCACCGCGGAGGTAATCGATGCTGAAGGCCGCGTGGTGCCCAATGCCTCGCTTCCCCTCACGGTGCGCGTCGACGGCCCCGCACGCCTCCTGGCTGCCGGCAGCGCCGACCTCGAAGACCTCGAACCCCTCACTTCCAACCGCGCAACCACCTGGAAAGGGCGCGCCTCCATCGTCGTGCGCAGCCGTCAGAAACGGGGCTCCGCCACCATTTCCGTGGCTTCTTCCCTCGGCACCCACGCCATCACCCTCCCCGTGCGGTAGGTGCACGCGGGGGCGGGACGCAACTTTGCAACTCGGTTGCAAAACATTTGCCGTAACTTTGCCCACAGAAAACGATAACAAGGCAAAGTTATGAACCGCAAATTACTGAGAATTATTGCTACCGCCGTGCTGCTGCTGGCCGCATGGCTCGTTACTCACGACAGCGGCTTGCCCGTGTGGCAGCAGCTCGTTGTCTATCTGGTGCCCTACCTGCTCATCGGTTACGACGTGCTGGGCGAGGCGGCAGAGGGAGTCATGGAGGGCGACCCCTTCGACGAAGACTTCCTTATGGCCATCGCCACCATCGGGGCGTTGTTCATCGGTTTCTTGCCGGGGGCCGAGCCGCAATTCCCCGAAGCCGTGTTCGTGATGCTGTTTTTCCAGGTGGGCGAGCTGTTCGAGGACTATGCCGAAGACCGCAGCCGCGAGTCCATTGCCAAGCTGATGGACATCCGTCCCGACACGGCCCACGTGGAACGGGGTGGCCAACTGGAGACGGTGGCCCCGGAGACGGTACAGCCGGGCGACGTCATCGTGGTGAAGCCGGGCGAGAAAGTACCCCTCGACGGCACCGTCGTCGAGGGCTCCACAAGCCTCGACACTGTGGCTCTGACGGGCGAGAGCCTGCCCCGCGACGCGGCCAAGGGCACCGAGGTGGCCTCGGGTTGCGTGAGCCTCACGGGGGTCATCAAGCTGCGGGTGACCCACTCTTTCGGCGAGTCCACGGCCTCGCGCATTCTCCAGTTGGTGGAGGAAGCCGGTGAAAACAAGTCGCACAGCGAGACCTTCATCCGTCGCTTTGCCCGCGTCTACACGCCTGTGGTAGTGTTCCTGGCCTTGGCCATCGCCCTCATCCCACCTTTCTTCTACACCGGCTACGCCGCCGCCCTGCCCTCTTGGCTCTACCGGGCACTGACATTTCTGGTGGTGAGCTGTCCGTGTGCACTGGTCATCAGCGTGCCGCTCACGTTCTTTGCCGGCATCGGTGCCGCCTCGACCAAGGGTATTCTTATCAAGGGCGGCAACTTCATGGAGGCCCTGTCGCGCATGGGCATCGTGGTGTTCGACAAGACCGGAACGCTCACCCGCGGCGTGTTTGCCGTGGAGGCCGTGCACCCCGACATGCCCGACGAGCGCGAACTGCTGCATCTGGCGGCCCATGTGGAGCACCTCTCCAACCACCCCATCGCCGCCGCCCTGCGCGCTGCCTACCCTCTCGAACATGACAACTGCCGCACGGAGCAGGTGGAAGAACTGCCCGGCCTGGGCATTCGAGCCGTGATAGACGGGCGGACGGTGTGTGTGGGCAACGAGAAAATGATGGCTGCCGTGGGAGCCGCCGTGGTGCCTTGCGACAAGTGCAAGGCTCATACGGGCACCGTGGTCCATGTGGCGGTGGAGGGTGTCTATGCCGGACACGTAGTCATTGCCGACCAGCTGAAGTCCGACGCCGCCGATGCCGTCGCCACGCTGAAGCGTCTGGGCGTGAGCAAGACGGTGATGCTCACCGGCGACCGCGAGGAAGTGGGGCGCACGGTGGCCCAGCAACTGGGCCTCGATGCCTACTACGCCGGACTGCTGCCGGCCGACAAGGTGACCCATGTGGAGCGGTTGCTCAAGGAGAATGCCGCCGGACGGAGCCTGGCTTTCGTGGGCGACGGCATCAACGATGCCCCTGTGCTGGCCCGCGCCGACGTGGGCGTGGCCATGGGTGCGCTGGGCAGCGACGCGGCCATCGAGGCTGCCGACGTGGTGCTCATGGACGACAAGCCCTCCAAACTGGGCCTCGCCATCCGCATTTCGCGCCGCACCATCCGCATCGCCCGGCAGAATGCTGTCTTCGCCATCGCCGTCAAGGTGGGCATCCTGCTCGCCGTTGCCTCTGGTTTCATGGGTTCGTGGGCCATGCCTGTGGCCGTGTTCGGCGACGTGGGAGTGATGGTTCTCGCCGTGCTCAACGCCATGCGCGCCATGCGCATCGGCGGGAAATAAAAATGCTCCCATGCAGATTTGCCATTGTTTCCACGTTGGCAGCTCTGCATGGGAGCTCTTCTTACAGCCTGTCGAGAGCCTGGCGGATGTCGTCGAGCAGGTCGTCGGCATCTTCAATGCCCACCGAAAGGCGGATGAGGTCGGGGGCTATGCCGGCCGCGCGCAGCTGCTCGTCGGAGAGCTGGCGGTGGGTGTGGCTGGCCGGATGGAGCACGCAAGAGCGGCTGTCGGCCACATGCGTGGCGATGTTGATGAGTTCGAGCGAGTCCATCCACCGGATGGCCGTCTCGCGGGTGCCTTTCAGTCCGAAAGCGATGACGCCGCACGAGCCACCGGGCAAATACTTCCGGGCCAGGTCATGACACGGGTCGTCGTCGAGTCCGCAGTAGCGCACCCAGGCCACGCGAGGGTCTCCGTGCAGGAACTCGGCTATGCGCTGGGCGTTGGCGCAGTGCTGGCGCATGCGCAGGTGCAAGGTCTCCAGCCCCAGATTGAGCAGGAAAGCGTTTTGCGGCGACGGGATGCTGCCCAAGTCGCGCATGAGTTGAGCCACGAGTTTGGTGGTGTAGCCCAGCTTGCCGAAGGCCGTGGTGTAGACGAGACCATGGTAGGAATCGTCGGGCGTGGTGAGGCCCGGGAAGCGGTCGGCATGGGCTGCCCAGTCGAAGTTGCCGCTGTCCACGACCACACCGCCCACCTGCGTGGCATGGCCGTCCATGTACTTTGTGGTGGAGTGAGTCACGATGTCGCAGCCCCATTCAAACGGACGGCAGTTGACGGGCGTGGCAAAAGTGTTGTCGACGATGAGGGGCACGCCATGGCGATGGGCGATGCGCGCAAACTTTTCAATGTCGAGCACGCGGCAGCCGGGGTTGGAAATGGTCTCGCCGAAGAGGGCCTTGGTGTTGGGACGAAAGGCTTTTCCGATCTCCTCCTCGGGCAGTTCGGGGTTCACAAACGTACAGTCGATGCCCATTTTCTTCATCGTCACGCCGAAGAGATTGAACGTGCCGCCGTAGATTTCGTTGGAGGCCACGATGTGGTCGCCGGCCGAACAGATGTTGAGCACGGCGTAGAAGTTGGCCGCCTGCCCCGACGAAGTGAGCATGGCACCCACGCCACCCTCGAGCGCGGCTATCTTGGCGGCCACGGCATCAAGCGTCGGATTTTGCAGCCGGGTATAGAAATATCCCTCCTTTTTCAGGTCGAAGAGCATGGCCATCTCCTCGGAATTGTCATACTTGAACGTGGTGCTCTGCACGATGGGCGGCTCCACGGGCTCGCCGTTCTTGGGTTTCCACCCGCCCCGCACGCAGAGCGTGGAGGGTTTCAGCTTCTTTGTCATGGTTGTTTTTGTCGTTTATGTTGGATGTTGTCTTCTGTTCTACAGGGCAAAGGTAGCGTTTCTTTTCCGATTCATCAAGGTTTTACGCGTGATTTTACTTACCTTTGCACACATCAATTGATGCCCAACGCACGGCAAAACATACACACAACGCTTAACACAGAAGCAGCAATGAGAGCAAATATACACAAGGGCGGGCACCGCCGCGTGGTCATTGTGGGCGGCGGCATCGCCGGCCTGCAGCTGGCCCGGATCCTGTGCCGCACCCCTTTCCAGGTGGTGCTGGTCGACAAGAACAACTACAACCAGTTTCCGCCACTCATCTATCAGGTGGCCTCGGCCGGCTTGGAGCCGAGCAGCATCTCGTTTCCTTTCCGCCGTCTGTTCCAAGGCCGCACCAACTTCTACTTCCGCATGGGCGAGGTGCAGGCCGTGAACCCGGAGGAGCAGTCGCTGCAAACCTCCTTCGGCACGCTGTACTACGACTTCCTGGTGCTGGCCGCCGGAGCCACGACCAACTTCTTCGGCAATGCCGACATCGAGCGCAACGCCCTGCCCATGAAGACCGTTGCCGAGGCCATGCGCCTGCGCAACACCATCCTGCAGAACCTGGAGCGCGCCGAGACCGAGGACAACGAGGAGGCCCGGCAGCGGCTGATGAACGTGGTCATCGTGGGCGGCGGGCCCTCGGGCGTGGAGATTGCCGGTGCGCTGGCCGAGATGAAGCGCACCATCGTGCCGCGCGACTACCCCGACCTGGACGCCAGCCGCATGCACATCTGCCTGCTCGACTCGGGCGACCGTCTGCTCAAGGGCATGGATGCCGGCCTCTCGGCCCGCGCCGAACGCGACCTGACGGAACTGGGCATCAAGGTGATGAAGGGCTGCCGCGTGGTCGACTGCAACGACTGCGGCGTAGTGTTGCAGGGCGGCGACACGCTGGAGGCCGGACTGACGGTGTGGGTGAGCGGCGTCAGGGCCAGTGCCATCGGCGGCCTGCCCACCGCAAGTATCGGCCATGCCGGGCGCATCCTCACCGACCGCTACTGCCGCGTGAAAGGCGTGCCCAACGTCTACGCCGTCGGCGACCAGAGCCTTGTCGAGGGCGACGAGGCCTACCCGCTGGGCCATCCGCAGCTGGCCCAGGTGGCCATGCAGCAGGCAGCCACCGTGGCCCACAACCTCTCGCGCCGCCTCGAGGGCAGAGCCGAGCAGCCGTTCAGCTACCGCAATCTGGGCGCCATGGCCACCATCGGCCGCAAGAAGGCCGTGGCCGAGATTGGGCGTTTCCGTTTCGGCGGGTTCCCGGCCTGGCTGTTGTGGCTGGTAGTGCACCTGCGTTCCATCCTTGGCGTGCGCAACAAGACGGTGGTGTTCCTCAACTGGGTGTGGAACTACCTGAACTACAAGCAGAGTCTGCGCCTCATCCTGCGTGCCCAGCCCTCGTCCCGTCCACAGGCCGCCCCCTCCGCCGACGCGCAATGACCGGCAGGGCACATGGAAAACAGGGATGGTTTGCCACGAATGCCACAGATGAAATGCAGATGGTTTTACCATCAACATCTGCACAACAACAGATAAACACATTGCCGGCACCGCCTGTTCCTCTCACAGATTCCACCGATTTCACAGATGCTGCGCGGTGATGGGCATCTCGGCACAGCCCCATAACCTCCCATCATGTCCTGTACCATCCTATAAAATTCACCCTGACCATCCAAACGTCCCACGGGCCATGGCCGCGCGATTGGCGGTGCAATCGCATGGCGATTACGGCGCAACGGCCGCGCGATGACGGCGTAAACGCGCGGCCGTTGCGCCGTAAACCTTTGGCCGCCACGCCGCACCGGTGCCGGCATACGGGAGGGTTCGTGCAGTCTGGACACGATTTTTGGCACGCAAACGTGCAAGTTTTCCTTGCAAATGGCATTATAAAGACAGGAAAAGGGACGGTTCAAGGCTGCAAACACCCCCTAAAAACCCTAAAAAAACGACGTATGAAGAAGCTCTTGTTCCTCCTCACAAGTATCCTTCTGGCCGCATCCTGCACGACAGACGGCAACTGCGGCTATCCCTCCAAGCTCTCTTTCCCGAAAGAGGGAGGCACCGTCATGATGTCGGGTTCATACGCTCCATACAATATTGAGGTATTAAATTACAACGGAGACGGAAAAAGCGAAAGGACAGTTTTGGAAGACCCCGACACCATCTCCGTGCAATACAGCTGGCTCACGGTAAGGAGGAAGCGGGGAACACCCACCTTGGTGATTACCGCCGAGCCCAACACGACAGGCAGGAAACGCAAGCTCTACATCAATGTTTCCGTTGATGACAGGAACGCAGAGATAAAAGTCACGCAATAAGACGGCCCAATGCTTGCGGCTCCTCTCTGAAAACAAAGCGAGACACTCCTGAAAACCGGAAGAGGCTCTTCCGAAAACAAAAGGAGACCATTCTATATACTAATGAAAAGCACTTCTAACAACAGAGGGAAACGCCTCTGAAAACCGGGAGAGGCACCGCCAAGACAGTAGCGGAACGCCCTCAACCCACAAGGGGAACGCAGCCACGACGGGCCGCCTTCCCCTTGCCGTTGTGGGGCCATGCGGGCGGCTACTCCCACTCGATGGTCGAAGGCGGTTTGGAGGAAATGTCGTAGCACACGCGGTTCACACCCTTCACCTTGCGGATGATTTCGTTGGACACGTCGGCCATGAAGTCGTAGGGCAGGTGGGCCCAGTCGGCCGTCATGGCGTCTGTCGAGGTCACGGCGCGTAGGGCCACCGGGTGCTCGTAGGTGCGCTCGTCGCCCATCACGCCCACAGAACGGATGGTGGAGAGCAGCACCGTGCCGGCCTGCCACACGTGATCGTAGAGACTTGTGCCGTCGGGCATGGTGTACTGATGCATCTTACCGATATAGATGTCGTCGGCATCCTGCAGGATACGCACCTTCTCGCGCGTGATGTCGCCCAGGATGCGCACGGCCAAGCCGGGCCCGGGGAACGGGTGGCGCTTGATGAGCCGCTCGGGCATGTGCAGCTCGAAGCCCACGCGGCGCACCTCATCCTTGAACAGCCACTTCAGCGGCTCGCAGAGTTGCAGGTGCATTTCCTTGGGCAGGCCGCCCACGTTGTGGTGGCTTTTGATGACCATACCCGTGATGCTGAGGCTCTCGATACGGTCGGGATAGATGGTGCCTTGGGCCAGCCACTTGGCGTCGGTGATTTTCCGGGCCTCCGCATTGAACACTTCCACGAAGTCGCGGCCTATGATTTTGCGCTTCTGCTCGGGGTCGGTCACGCCCTCCAAGTCCTTGAAGAACTTCTCTGAAGCGTCCACGCCCACCACGTTGAGCCCCAGGCCCTGGTAGGCCTCCATCACTTTCTGGAACTCGTTCTTGCGCAGCATGCCGTGGTCCACGAAGATGCACGTGAGGTTGCGGCCGATGGCGCGGTTGAGAAGCGTGGCGCAAACCGACGAGTCCACGCCGCCCGAGAGGCCCAGAATGACGCGGTCGCCGCCCAGCTGCTGCCGCAGTTCGGCCACCGTCGACTCCACAAACGAGGCGGCGCTCCACTCCTGACGGCTGCCGCAGATGTCGACCACGAAGTTGCGCAGCAGCTGCATGCCCTGCGTGGTATGGTACACTTCGGGGTGAAACTGCACGCACCACACGGGCTGCGAGCCGCTGGCAAAGGCCGCATATTCCACGTCAGGCGTGGAGCCGATGACCCGATAGCCGGCGGGGATGGCCGTGATGGTGTCGCCATGGCTCATCCACACCTGCGAGTTGGGGTCGAAGCCCTTGAACAAGGGGTTGGTGGAGTCCAGCCATTGCAGGTTGGCCCGGCCGTACTCGCGCGTGCCGGTCTGCTCCACCCGGCCGCCTCCGGCATGGCTGATAAACTGGGCGCCGTAGCAGATGCCCAGCACGGGATAGCGGCCGATGAGCCGGCTCAGATCCACGCGGAAAGCCTCCTTGTCGTGCACGGAGTAGGGGCTGCCGCTCAAAATCACGCCAATGACGGAGGGATCGTCGTGCGGAAACTTGTTGTAGGGCAGGATCTCGCAGAAGGTGTCCAGCTCGCGCACGCGGCGGCCAATGAGCTGCGTGGTCTGCGAACCGAAATCGAGGATGATGATCTTCTGTTGCATAGTCGAAAGGCCCCGCCCCTCTCCCGTTGCGGGGAGACGGCCGAGGCATGCGTTTAAGTGTTATGATGAATTTGATGTTGATGGTCGAGCTGCTGCGCAAAGGCCTCGGCGGCATCCAGTGTGCCGAGCTTGCCCACGTCCATGAGTTGCAGGTCGGGCTTGACATGGCCCTTGACGGGCACCTCGCGGCAGTGGCGCAGGTAGAAGTCCATGATGGCAAACCGCTCGGGCCACGCCGCCATGTAGGGGAAGAAGAGCGGCGAAAAGCTGTGTATGCCGCTGAAAGCATACATGCGGTAAAGCCCTGCCAGCCGCATGGGCGCGTCGCCGACGGCCAGCGGCCAACGCACCGAGGCGGCCACACGGGCCACTTCGGGATAGGGCGATTTCACCTCGCCCGTCTCCACATTGACCCACCCCACGAGCAGCATCCGGTCGTCGAAGAGCAGGTAGCGGCGCGTCCTGCGCCAACTCACGAGCAGTTGCGCGCCGGCCATGCGGTGGGGCACGCCGCAGTCGGGGCACGCCACGCGGGGGTCGAGGGCGTAGAACCGGGCCAGGTCCACGTTGCTCAGGATGTCCACGTTGTGGATGAGGATGGGGCGGTGCGCGTCGAACAGCGGCGCGGCCTTGCGCAGACCGCCGCCCGTGTCGAGCAAGGCGGCAGTCTCGTCGCTCACCCGAATGTCGAGGCCAAAGCTGTCGTTGGCCTGCAGATAGTCCTTGATTTGCTGGGAAAAGTGATGCACGTTGACGACCAGCCGCGAAAAACCGGCATCGCGCAACCTGAAAACCACGTGCTGCAACAGCGGCTGTCCGCCCACGCTTACCAGTGCCTTGGGCATCGTGTCGGTAAGCGGTTTCAGGCGTGTGCCCAAGCCTGCAGCGAAAATCATGGCTTGCTTCATGGCGCAAAATTAGTATTTATTTCCCGAACGGCAAAGGAAAGGCCTCCTTTTTTCGTGCCCGCCGCCGTGCGTTTGCGCCGTGTTCTACGTTAAATTTTGCTTATAAACCAGCCGCTTCCCGCGCGTGTCCAACTCTTTTTGTTACCTTTGCACATCCATAGAGAAAGAGAAAGCGACAAGCCATGAGCCAAACCGAAAAACGTGTCAACCCTTTCATGGAGCCCTACGGGACGCCACACGACACCATCCCCTTCCACAAAATCAAGTTCGAGGACTACGAGGAGGCCTTCATGGAAGGCATCCGACGCGACGACGAGGAGATTGCCAAGATTGTCGGCAACCCCGAGGAACCCACGTTCGACAATACCATTGCCGCCGAGGATCTGTCGCACGGGCGGCACTATTACGACCTGCTCGACCGCGTGTCGACTGTCTTCTCCTGCCTGATGAGTGCGGAAACCACGCCCCAGATGGAGGCCCTGGCCCAGAAGCTGAGCCCCATTCTCACCAAGCACAGCAACGACGTCATCCTCAATCCACGGCTCTTTGAGCGCGTGAAATACGTATATGAGCACCACCGCGAGCTCACGCCCGAGGAGCAAACTCTGCTCGACAAGGAGTACGATGCCTTTGTACGCAGCGGCGCCCTGCTCGACGAAGAGGGCAAGCAACGGCTGCGCCGGCTCACCGAGGAGGCCGACATGCTCACCCTGCAGTTCTCACAGAACCTGCTCAAGGAGAACAAAGCCTACACCCTGCACCTCTCCGACCGCGCCCAACTCGACGGACTGCCCGACACTGCAGTGGACGCCGCCGCACAGACGGCCCGCGAACGGGGCCTCGAGGGATGGGTCTTCACACTCGACTATCCCAGCTATTCGCCTTTCCTCACCTACTCCACACAGCGCGAGCTGCGCCGCCAAATGTACATGGCGCGCAACACCGAGTGCACCCACGACAACGCAGAGAACAACCTCCGGATATGCCTACGCCTCGTCAACCTGAGGCGCGAGCTGGCCCAACTGCTGGGCTACGACTGCTTTGCAGACTATATACTCAAGCACCGCATGGCCGGCGACACGGCCCATGTGTACAAGTTGCTCAATGATTTGCTGGCCGCCTACAAGCCCACCGCCGTGCAGGAGGTAGAGGAAATCGCGGCCATGGCCCGCAAGATGGAGGGCGACGATTTTGATTTGCAGCCCTGGGACTTCTCGTTCTACGCCCACAAGCTGCAAATGGAGAAGTACGATCTCGACGCCGAAATGCTGCGCCCCTACTTCCAACTCGACAAGGTGACGGAGGGAGTGTTCGGTCTGGCCGGCCGTCTCTACGGCCTGACGTTCCGCGAAAACCCCGACATACCGGTGTATCATCCCGATGTCAAGGCCTACGAAGTGTTCGACAACGACGGCTCGTTCCTCGCTGTTTTCTATGCCGACTTCCATCCGCGGGCCGGCAAGCAGGGCGGCGCCTGGATGACAGAGTTCCAAGGACAGCACATCACCAACCAGGGAGAGAACGTGCGTCCCCACGTGAGCGTGGTGATGAATCTCACCAAACCCACCGACACCAAGCCGGCATTGCTCACGCTGAGCGAGGTGGAAACTTTCCTGCACGAGTTCGGACACTCGCTCCACGGCATGCTGGCCAACACCCGTTTCGGCTCGCTCTCGGGCACAAACGTGTGGTGGGACTTCGTGGAGATGCCCTCGCAGTTCATGGAGAACTATGCCGTCGAGAAAGAATTCCTGCGCACTTTCGCCTTCCACTACGAGTCGGGCGAGCCCATTCCCGACGAGCTCGTCGACCGTATCGTGCGCAGCCGCAACTTCAACGTGGCCTACAGCTGTCTGCGTCAGGTGGGCTTCGGTCTGCTCGACATGGCCTATTACACCCAGCGCGAGCCGTTCACCGAGGACATCATGACCTTTGAAAAGCAAGCGTGGGCCCCGGCCATCATCACCCCACAGCTGCCCGACACGTGCATGACGGTGCAGTTTTCCCACATCATGGCCGGTGGCTATGCAGCCGGCTACTACAGCTACAAGTGGGCCGAAGTGCTCGATGCCGACGCGTTCAGCGTGTTCAAGCAGCACGGCATCTTCGACCGCGCCACGGCCCAACGGCTGCGCGACTGCGTGCTCTCGCGTGGCGGCACCGAGAATCCCATGACGCTCTACAAGCGGTTCCGCGGCCAGGAGCCCACCATCGACGCCCTGCTCCGGCGCAACGGCATCGACCCGGCCCACCCTTGACCGCCCCAACGACATAACATCCCACACTCATGGAAGACGAGAGAAAGCAGGAAGACAAGCGCCGCCGCCTTGACGGGCGCTATCTGCGCATGGCCCACATCTGGGCCGAAAACTCCTATTGCCGACGCCGCAAGGTGGGCGCGCTGGTGGTGAAGGACAAGATGATTATCAGCGACGGCTACAACGGCACGCCGAGCGGCTTCGAGAACCGGTGCGAGGACACGTCCAACGTCACCTTTTCCTACGTGCTCCACGCCGAGGCCAACGCCATCACGAAGCTGGCCCGCTCGCACAACAACAGCGAGGGAGCCACGCTCTACGTCACGGCATCGCCCTGCATCGAGTGTGCCAAGCTCATCATCCAGGCCGGCATACGCCGCGTGGTCTATGGCGAAACCTACCGACTCGACGACGGCATCCAGCTGCTCCGGCGCGCAGGAGTGGAAGTTGTGTTCATGGACATGCAACAAATCAAAGACAAGCAAGATGAAGAACGAGAACAAGAATAGGTTTATGCCGCTGCTCATGGCCCTTTGCGTGGTCATCGGCATCATCATCGGCTCCTTCTATGCCAACCATTTCTCGGGCAATCGGCTCACTGTCATCAACAGCGGGAGCAACCGATTGAACAACCTGCTGCGCATCATCGACGACCAATATGTGGACAAGGTGGACATCGACTCCCTTGTGGAGAAGGCCATTCCACAGATTCTCGCCGAGCTTGACCCCCATTCTGTCTACATCAGCGCAAGCGACGTGCAGGCCGCCAACGACGATCTGAAGGGCTCGTTCTCGGGTGTGGGCATCGAGTTTACCATCCGCGAGGACACCATCCACGTGCAAAACGTCATCCGAAACGGGCCCGCCGAGAAGGCCGGCCTCATTGCGGGCGACAAGATTGTGACCGTGGACGGCAAGCCGTTCGTGGGCAAGAGCGTCACCAACGAGGAGGCACAGCGTCGCCTCAAGGGCCCGCAGGGCTCCAAAGTAAAGATAGGAGTGCTGCGCTACGGCCATGCCAAGCCCATCGTCTACGAGGTGACACGCGGCGAAATTCCCACCAAAACCGTCACCGCCGCCTTCATGCTCGACGACAGTACAGGCTATATCAAGGTGAAAAACTTCGGAGAAAAGACCTATCCCGAACTGCTCATCGCACTGGCCAATTTGCAGCAACAGGGCTTCAGCAACCTCGTAATCGACCTGCGAGACAATACCGGAGGCTACCTGCAAAGCGCGGTGCAGATGGCCAATGAGTTCCTCCCCGCCAAGAAGCTCATCGTCTATACCCAGGGCCGCAAGTCGCCGCGCGAGGAGTATCGCTCCGACGGACACGGCGCCTATCAGACCATGCCGCTCGTGGTGCTCATCAACGAGGGGTCGGCATCGGCCGCCGAAATCTTTGCCGGGGCCATGCAGGACAACGACCGCGCCACCATCATCGGCCGCCGTTCGTTCGGCAAGGGACTCGTGCAGCAGCAGATTCCGTTCCCCGACGGCAGCATGATACGCCTCACCATCGCCCGCTACTACACCCCCTCGGGCCGCTGCATCCAGAAACCCTACACCGACGGCGGCGACCCAAGCTACGCCTCCGACCTCATCACGCGCTACCAGCACGGCGAGTTTTTCTCGCAGGACAGCATCAAACACACCGGCCCTGCCTACCACACGGCCAACGGACGGACGGTGTATGGCGGCGGCGGCGTCACCCCCGACATCTTTGTTCCCGAAGACACGACGGGTGTCACCTCTTATTATAAACAGGCAGCCATGAGCGGACTCATCCTGCAATTTGCTTTCACCTACACCGACAACAACCGCCAGAAGATGAAGCAATTCAAGGAAATGCTCAAGCTCGCAGCCTACTTGAAGAAGCAGAACACGGTGGACCAGTTCGTCAACTATGCCGACAAGAGGGGCTTGCAGCGCCGCAATCTGCTCATCCGACAGAGCCATTCGCTGCTCGAACGCTACATCAACGGCCGCATCATCTACAACATGCTTGACGAGCAGGCGCTCAACCAATACCTCAATCAGGACGACCCGGTCGTTGCCACGGCCCTGCGCGTGTTCCGAAACAACGCCTCTTTTCCCAAAGCCCCGGAGAAGGCAAAAGGGAAAAAGGTGAAAAAATAAAAGGGTAAAAGAGTAAAAAGAGCAAGGCCAGAAGCGATGAAGAACGAGACACAGGCCGCCAAGCAGGCGTTGCGCGAACTCATTCGCCGGCGCAAGCGAGAGCACACGGCCGAGGAGCTGGCCACGCTGTCGGCCGAGGTCATCGGCCGGCTGACGGCCCACCCGCGCATGCAGGCGGCCCGAACCATCCTACTCTACTGCTCGCTGCCCGACGAAGTGGACACCCACGGCTGCATCGCCCGGCTGCACGCCGAGGGCAAGACCGTGCTGCTGCCCAAGGTCGCAGACGGCGAACGGCTGGAGCTGCGCCGCTACACCGGGCACGAGAGCATGCAGCCCGGTGCTTTCGGCATCATGGAACCCACGGGGCCGGCCTATCTGCGGCCCCTCGACATCGACGTGGCCGTGGTGCCGGGCATGAGTTTCGACGCCCACGGCAACCGGCTGGGGCGCGGCAAGGGCTACTACGACCGCTTGCTGGCACGGTTCGCCCACACATACAAGATAGGCATTTGCTTCGACTTTCAGAAGACGGACCGCGTGCCCTGCGAAGCTACGGACCAGCCCATGGACGAGGTGCTCTGACACCCCGCACGCCCGTCGGTGCCATGCCGACGGCGCCTAATACACCCTTACATCCACGATTACCGAGCTGCCCACGGCGGCATTGAGCCGCCGCACCAGCTGCGACCGCATCATGCTCAAGTCCTGACGCAACGCGGGATTCTGAATCTTGACGAAAAGCACTTGGTTTTTCACAAACTTTTCTGCCGTGTAGCGGGCCACCATGGGGCCGGCCACGCGATCCCAAGCCTCGACCACACGCAGCTGCAACAGCGGTGTCTCGAGCCCGCCGTCGCGCAGAAACTTGCGCAGCACCTCGCCCAGCGGCTTCACCTCGCGCTTAAACATGGCCGCGTTCCCTTTCCTCGATTTCGCCCCCCTGCACGTCGAACAGCTTGTAGTCCTGACGGCTGTGCCGCAGAATCTTGTCCAGATGGTCGCGGTTGGTGTCGGTAATGAAGATCTGTCCGTACTTGTCGCCCGACACCAAGTCCACGATCTGCTCCACGCGCCGGGCGTCGAGCTTGTCGAAAATATCGTCAAGCAACAACAGCGGCGCGGTGTTCGACGCCGTGCGCCGCAGGAAATCGAACTGCGCCAGCTTCAGTGCCAGCACGTAAGTCTTGGTCTGTCCCTGGCTGCCCTCGCGTTTCATGGGATAGTCGCCGATGAGCATTTCCAGGTCGTCGCGGTGTATGCCGTGCAGGCTGTAGCCCACGGCGCGGTCGCGATGGGCGTCGCGCCGTATCACGTCGAGCAGGGGCCCGCGCTGCGCATGCGACACATAGCGCAGCGACACCGTCTCCCGCTCGCCCGAGATGTGCCGGTAAATCTCCTGGAACACCGGCACCAGCTCGCGCACGAAAGCATCGCGCCGGGCATACACCGCCTCGCCCTGCGCAGCCATCTCCTCCTCCCACAGCTGCATGAGCATGGCGTCGGGCTCCTGCTCCTGCCTGAGCAAGGCGTTGCGTTGCTGCAGGGCTTTGTTGTAGCGGTTCAGGGCATCGATGTACCGATGGTCGTACTGCGCAATCACCACATCCATGAGCCGCCGCCGCTCCTCGCCGCCGCCGTCCACGAGAATGGTGTCAGAGGGCGACACGAAGATGAGCGGCACGCGCCCGATGTGCTCCGAAAACTTCTTGTAATCTTTCTTGTTGCGGCGGAAGTGCTTGTGCCGTCCGCGCTTCATGCCGGCGTAGATGTTCTCCTCGGAGCCGTCGTCGGTCTCGTAATCACCCTCAAGCACGAAGAAGTCCTCCCCGTGGGTCATCACCTGGCTGTCCATATTGGTGAAGCTGCTGTGGCAGAACGACAGGTAGTAGACCGCGTCGAGCAGGTTGGTCTTGCCCTCGCCGTTGCTGCCGATGAAGCAGTTTACCTTGGGCGAGAACGCCAGATTGGCCGCACGAATATTCTTGTAATTGATGATGGAAATCTTGTTTAATCTCATTTTACGCTGCGTGTGCTGGCGTGCAAAGTTAGCTGTTTTAGGCTGTAAAAACGAAAAAAGGGCATGATAAATTTCACTATCTGAGAGAAAAACCGTAATTTTGTCGCAATGAATGAAATCATAAAAATAAGCAAAAAATAATGGCAAACAAAAACGAACAGGCTACCTATGAGGTTGCCAGCAAAGAGCAAGCATTCTTCCAGAAGAACGTCAAGGCAATTCTCATCGCCGCAGCTGCCGTCATCATCATCGTGGCCGGCTATTTCTGCTACACCACCTTTATTGGCCATCCGCGCCAGGAAAAGGCCAGCACGGCCATCGCACGCGGCCAGGAATACTTCAACGCCGAGCAGTTCGACAAGGCTCTCAACGGCGACGGCGCCGGCTACGAGGGCTTCGTCAAGATAGCCGGCGACTACAGCAGCACCGACGCCGGCAACCTGGCCAACCTCTATGCGGGCCTGTGTTACGCCAATCTCGGCAAGTGGCAGGAGGCTGTAAAGTACCTCGAAAGCTACTCGCCCGCGGGCGATGCCATGGTTGGTCCCGCCGCCATCGAGGCCTTGGGCAACGCCTACGCCCACGTGGGACAACTCGACAAAGCCGTGAGCAAGCTCAAGGAAGCCGCCGACAAGGCCGACCGTGAAGCCAAGAACGGCGTCAACAACAGCCTCTCGCCCGCTTTCCTGCTCCAGGCCGGACAGCTGCTCGAGTCGCAGAATAAGCAGGACGAGGCCTTGAAGATTTATCAGCAAATCCAAGCCAAATACTTGAACTCCCCACTCGTACAGAGCCACGAGATCGACAAGTACATCGAACGCGCTACGAAGTAACCCATGGCCACCGCACTCCACAACCTCTCCGATTACGACTTCGCCCAGGTGCCCGATGCCAGCAACATGTGCTTCGGCATCGTGGTGGCCGAGTGGAATCCGGAGATTACCGGCGCCCTGCTCGAGGGTGCCGTGAAGACCCTCGAGAAGCACGGCACGCTGCCTGAGAACATCCATGTGAAGACCGTGCCGGGCAGCTTCGAGCTGGTCTACGGCGCACAGCAGCTGAGCAAGAACGACGGTTTCGACGCCATCATCATCCTGGGCAGCGTCATTCGCGGCGAGACACCCCACTTCGACTATATCTGCCAGGGCGTGACCTACGGCATCGCACACCTCAATGCCTCGCAAAACATACCCGTCATCTACGGTCTGCTCACCACCAACGACCTGCAGCAGGCCCGCGACCGCAGCGGCGGACGGCTGGGCAACAAGGGCGACGAGTGTGCCATAGACGCCATCAAGATGGCCAAATTCTAAGTTTATGATTGTTTACGAACTCCTCCAAGCCTACGATTTCGACGAGATCATGTCGACCATTGCCGACATGTTCCCCGGCACGGCCAAGTATCGCGAGCCCCTCCACGAGGCCTACAACATCCTGCTCGGCCTGAAGCCCGTGCCGTCGAAAAAGGACATCCGCTACAAGATTATGCCGGCCCCGCGCGGCGAAGAAAAGTACATGGGGGCCGAAGACCGCGACTTCGACACCACCTGGGAGGTGTGTCTGGGCAAGAACCTGAGCCGCGAGAAGGGCGTAGACCTCTCTGATGTCGAGATGTTGGCCAACGCTTTTGTCAACATCTGCTTCCTGGCCCGCCACCCCAAGGCTTTCGATGCCGCCTACGCCGAGCTGACCCGGCCCTCGCGCTGACCGCCGCCGCTGTTGCCCCGCCCCCGTCTTCCGTGGGCCGGCAACCGGCCCGCGCACAGCCCGCAACCGCTGCACATCCCTATGATATGGTTTGCTCCACCCATGCTTGCGGCTTATCAAATCCTATCATACGCCTATCTTCTCCTATAAGCGCCCCTATCCCCTCCTACAAACACGCCGTATTCACCCCATGAAAACACCGCAAACGCGAGGCGGTTACGGCGCAAACGCAACGCAAATACGGCGTTATCACTTCGTGATAACGCCGTATTTGTTTTGACAGTAGGCCGTGCCGGCCAACACTTCCGCCCCACCTTGCAGCACCCCACACCGTGCGTGCCACTCGCTACAGCCAGCCCCACAGCCACGCGCAGGGCGCATTCGCACCGGCCGGCGGACCTAATACTCGCCCCAAGCCTTGATGTCGATGTCAGCAGGGCCAAGCGTACAGAACGCCGTGATGAAAGCACTGGCCAGCCGCGTGTTGGTGATGAGCGGCACGTTGAGGTCTATGGCTGCGCGCCGAATCTTGTAGCCGTTGGTGAGTTCGTGAGTGGTGAGGTCCTTGGGAATGTTCACCACCATATCGATCTTCTTCTCGTGCAGCAGCGTGAGGGCCTGCGGCTCCTTGCCCTCGTCGGAGGGCCAGTACACCAGCGTGTTGTCAATGCCGTTGTCTTTCAAGTATTTCGACGTGCCGCCCGTGGCATAAAGCTCGTAGCCGTGGTCGATAAGCATCTTCGCTGCGTCGAGCATCTCGACCTTTTGCTTGGCTCCACCCGTGGAGAGCAGCACCGAGTGGCGCGGAATGCGGTGGCCCACAGAGAGCATGCTCTTGAGCAGAGCCTGGTTGGTGTCGTCGCCCAGGCAGCCCACCTCGCCCGTGGAACTCATGTCGACACCCAGCACGGGGTCGGCCTTCTGCAGACGGTTGAAGGAGAACTGGCTGGCCTTGATGCCCACATACTCCAGGTCGAAGAGGTTCTTCGAGGGCCTCTCCACGGGCACGCCGAGCATCACTTTGGTGGCCAAGTCGATGAGATTGAGCTTGAGCACCTTGCTCACGAAGGGGAACGAACGGCTGGCACGCAGGTTGCACTCGATGACGAGGATGTCGTTCTCGCGGGCCATGTACTGTATGTTGAACGGGCCGGAGATGTGGAGTTCGCGGGCAATCTGACGGCTCACGCGCTTGATGCGGCGCACGGTCTCCACGTAGAGCTTCTGCGGCGGGAACTCAATGGTGGCGTCGCCGGAGTGCACACCGGCAAACTCGATGTGCTCGGAGATGGCGTAGGCCAGTATCTCGCCGTCGCGTGCCACGGCATCCATCTCGATTTCCTTGGCGTGCTCGATGAACTTCGACACCACCACGGGGTGGTCTTCACTCACGTTGGCGGCCAGTCGCAGGAAGCGTTCGAGCTCCTCGCGGTTGGAACACACGTTCATGGCCGCGCCCGAAAGCACGTAGCTGGGGCGCACGAGCACGGGGAAGCCCACGCGCTCGACGAAGCGGTCGATGTCATCCATCGAGGTAAGCGCGCTCCATTCTGGCTGGTTGATGTTGTTGCGGGTGAGCATCGACGAGAACTTGGCGCGGTCTTCGGCGTTGTCGATGTCGCGGGCCGACGTGCCGAGGATGGGCACGTGCTGCTCGTCGAGGTGCATGGCAAGGTTGTTGGGTATCTGGCCGCCGGTGGAAACAATGACGCCGTGCGGGTTCTCGAGCTCGATAATGTCCATCACGCGCTCAAAGGTGAGCTCGTCGAAGTAGAGCCGGTCGCACATGTCGTAGTCGGTCGACACGGTTTCCGGGTTGTAGTTAATCATGATGCTGCGGTAGCCCTGCCGGCGAATCGTCTGCAGAGCCTGCACGCCACACCAGTCGAATTCCACGGAGCTGCCGATGCGGTAAGCCCCCGAACCGAGCACCACCACCGAGTGGCGGTCGGACGGGAAAGCCACGTCGCTGGCCACTCCGGCGTAGGTCACGTAGAGGTAATTGGTCTGGGCGGGGTACTCGGCGGCCAGCGTGTCGATCTGTTTCACCACGGGAACGATGCCGTAGCCCTTGCGCAGACGGCGGATGAGGAGCATGGCCTTGTGCATGTTGCCCAGCTCGCGCTCCAGCCCCACGGCGCGGGCCACCTGGAAATCGGTGAAGCCGTAGACTTTGGCCTCGCGCAGCAGCGTGCGGTCGAGGGTGTTCACGTTGCAGCGTTTCAGCCGCTCATCGATGTCGATGATGTGTTTCAGCTTGTGGAGGAACCAGCGGTCTATCTTCGTCAGTTCGTGTATCTGGTCGATGGTATAGCCGCGGTGCATGGCCTTGGAAATGACAAACACGCGCTTGTCGGTGGGTTCTTGCAGGGCCTCGTCCAGGTTGGGAATCTCCAATTCCTTGTTCTCCACGAAGCCGTGCATGCCCTGCCCTATCATGCGCAGGCCTTTCTGGATGGCCTCTTCAAAGTTGCGGCCGATGGCCATTACCTCGCCCACGCTCTTCATGCTCGACCCCAACTCGCGGTCTACGCCGTGGAATTTGGAGAGGTCCCAGCGCGGAATCTTGCACACCACATAGTCCAGCGCGGGCTCGAAAAAGGCACTTGTGGTCTTGGTCACCGAGTTCTTCAGCTCGAACAGGCCGTAGCCCATGCCCAGCTTGGCGGCCACAAAGGCCAGCGGGTAGCCCGTGGCCTTGGAGGCAAGTGCCGACGAACGGCTTAGGCGGGCGTTCACTTCGATGACGCGGTAGTCCTCGCTGGCGGGGTCGAAAGCGTACTGCACGTTGCACTCGCCCACGATGCCGATGTGCCTTACTATCTTGATGCTCAGCGCGCGCAGCTTGTGATACTCGGCGTTGGTGAGGGTCTGCGAGGGCGCAATGACGATGGACTCGCCGGTGTGGATGCCCAGCGGGTCGAAGTTCTCCATGTTGCACACGGTGATACAGTTGTCGTAACAGTCGCGCACCACCTCGTATTCTATCTCCTTCCATCCCTTGAGACTCTTCTCCACCAGCACCTGGGGCGAGAATGAGAACGCCTTTTCGCAGAGCGTGCGCAGCTCGTCGTCGTTGTTGGCAAAGCCCGAACCGAGGCCGCCGAGGGCGTAGGCCGCCCGCACGATGACCGGATAGCCCAGATGGTTGGCGGCCTGCAGCGACTGTTCCATCGTCTCACAGGCCTCGCTCTTGATGGTCTTCACGTCGATTTCGTCGAGCTTGCGCACGAAGAGTTCGCGGTCTTCGGTGTCCATGATGGCCTGCACGGGGGTGCCGAGCACCTTGACCCCGTACTTCTCCAGCACGCCGCTCTCGTAGAGCTCCACGCCGCAGTTCAGGGCGGTCTGGCCTCCAAAGCTCAGCAGGATGCCGTCGGGGCGCTCCTTTTCGATGACGCGCTCCACGAAATAGGGCTGCACCGGGAGGAAGTATATCTGGTCGGCCACACCCTCCGACGTCTGCACGGTGGCGATGTTGGGGTTGATAAGCACCGTCCTGACCCCCTCTTCGCGCAGGGCTTTCAGGGCCTGCGAACCCGAATAGTCGAACTCTCCGGCCTCGCCTATCTTCAAAGCGCCGGAGCCCAACAGCAAAACCTTCTTGATATTTGTATCTTTCATGACCTTTCTTATTGACCTTAATGAATGAGCTTACCTTACTTTAGCGTTTCGACGAACCTATCGAACATGAACATTGTGTCCACCGGACCCGAGCAAGCCTCGGGGTGAAACTGGCTGGTGAACCAGGAATTGGTCTTGTGGCGTATGCCCTCGTTGGAGCCGTCGTTCATGTTAACGAAGAGCTCCTCCCAGTCCTGGCCCAGCGTGTGGGCGTCCACCGCATAGCCGTGGTTCTGCGAAGTGATGTAGCATTTCTCGCTGCCCACGAGGCGCACGGGCTGATTGTGCGAGCGGTGCCCGTACTTCAGCTTGTAGATTGAAGCCCCGGCGGCCTTGCCCAGCAGCTGGTTGCCCATGCAGATGCCGCAGATGGGCTTGCGGCTCTGGCTCATTTGCTTGCGGATGATGTCCACCGCGTCCTGACAAGTGTCGGGATCACCGGGCCCGTTGGCCAGGAAGAGGCCGTCGAAATCCATGCCCGTGTAGTCGTAGTTCCAGGGCACGCGCACCACCTCCACGCCGCGCTCGATGAGGCAACGTATGATGTTGGCCTTCACTCCACAGTCGACAAGCACCACCCGTTTGCCGGCCCCCTCGTTGTAACGAACCACTTCTTTGCACGACACTTGGTCGACAAAGTTGACGCCTTCGTAGTTGGCCGAGGGTATGTTGTCGGGGTCGTCGTCGAAGATAATCTTGCCCATCATCACGCCGTGCTCGCGCAGCACCTTGGTGAGCTGGCGGGTATCGATGCCCGTGATGCCGGGCACGTGCTCGCGCTTGAGCCAGTCGGCCAGGCTCTCGACGGCGTTCCAATGACTGAACTGCTCGCTGTAGTCGGCCACGATGATGGCCGAAGCGTAGATCTTGTCGCTCTCCATGAAGGTGGGGAGACCGTTGGGCTCCACCGAGAAAGGCGGCACACCATAGTTACCCACCAAGGGATAGGTGAGCGTCATCAGCTGCCCCGCATACGAAGGATCGGTAAGAGACTCGGGGTAGCCCGTCATGGCCGTGTTGAAAACCACCTCTCCGGCCACGGGTGCATCGTAGCCAAAGGACTGCCCATGAAACTTAGTCCCGTCGGATAAAACCAAGGTTACATTCTTCATTTGTATAGCTTGTTTTAAGATTCTGTTCGTTTATTGGTCGCCATCATGCCGGAAAACGGTCTCCACATAGTTCACAAAGGCCTGGTTGCACAGCTTGGTGCCGCCGGGTGTGGGGTAATGACCGGTGAAGTACCACGTGCCGCGGTGGTCGGGAATGGCGCTGCGTAGGCCCTCGATGCTCTGGAACACCAGTTCAATGGGCGTGGCCATGCCTGCCGGGCGCAGCATTTCGACAATCTTTCGGTTGATTTCTTCCACGGTGAAAGGCTCGTAGAGCTCGCGCACGCAGTTGTCCATCTCGGTCTTGGGCTTCTTCAATTCGACCTTGCAGTCGGCGTAGACCTTCTGGATGCGGTCGGCCATGCCGCGCTCCTTGAGCAGTTCGATGGTGGCGCGGAACACGCAGAACTCCTCCAGTCGCGGCATGTCGATGCCGTAGTAGTCGGGATAACGGATTTGCGGTGCCGAGCTCACGATGACGATTTTCTTGGGATGCAGCCGGTCGAGAATGTGCAGAATGCTCTCCTTGAGCGTGGTGCCGCGCACGATGCTGTCGTCGATGATGACCAAATTATCCTCGGGATTGACGCTGCCATAGGTAATATCATACACGTGCGAGGCCAGGTCGTTGCGCGCATTGCCCTCGGTGATGAACGTGCGCAGCTTTATATCTTTCCAGGCCACCTTTTCAGAGCGCACGTATTCGTGGAGAATCTCTTCCAGTTCGGCCCGCGTGGGGATGTGTCCGAGCGACTCGATGCGCTGGATTTTCTGCTCGTTCACATAGCGTTTGAAGCCGTCGAGCAGTCCGTAAAAGGCCACCTCGGCTGTGTTTGGAATAAAGGAGAAGACGGTATGACGGGTGTCATGGCCCACGGCCCGGAGCACTTGGGGGGTGAGTTGCTCGCCTAATTTCTTGCGTTCCTGGTAGATGTCGCGGTCGGATCCGCGCGAGAAATAGATGCGCTCGAACGAGCAAGCCGCGTCGGCGCCGGGCTCCAGGATGGGCTTGATGAGGGCTTCGCCGCTGCTGCGCACGATAAGCGCCGAGCCGGCGGGTAGCTCTTTCACGTCGTCGTACTCCAGATCGAAAGTGGTTTGCAGCACCGGACGCTCGGAGGCCAGCACCACCACCTCGTCGTTCCGGTAGTAGAACCCGGGGCGGATGCCGTGTGGGTCGCGCATGGCAAACATCTCGCCGCTGCCCGTGATGCCGCACACCACGTAGCCGCCGTCGAAGCCTGTCATCGTGGTCTTGAGTACATTCTCCACCTGCACATGGCTGTCGATGTAGTCGGTGATGGCTCCGTCTTCGAGTCCGAGCCGCTGGGCCTCGACAAAATTGCGCTCCACCTCACGGTCGAGACGGTGCCCCATGAGCTCGAGCATGATGTAACTGTCGCTGTAGACACGGGGACACTGGCCCTGATGGAGCAGCCGCTCGAACACCTCGTCCACGTTGGTCATGTTGTAATTGCCGCACAGGCAGAGGTTCTTGGCCCGCCAATTGTTGCGCCGCAAAAAGGGATGCACGTACTTCAGACCGCTCTTTCCCGTGGTGGAATAGCGCAGATGGCCCATGTAAAGCTCGCCGGCAAAGGGCAGTTCAGCATAGTCGTTGGGATCAAGTTCGCCGTTCTCGGCCAGCACCTGACGTATCTGCCGATGGGCCGAACCGAAGATTTTCGTGATGGCATTGGAGCCTTCGGCGCGCTCGCGGAACATATATTCGTTGCCGGGCTGGGTGTGCAGCTTCACCGAAGCAATGCCGGCGCCCTCCTGTCCACGGTTGTGCTCTTTCTCCATCATCAGGTAGAGCTTGTTCAAGCCGTACTTCCACGTGCCGTATTTCTGCTGGTAATAGCTCAGGGGCTTGAGCAGACGCACCATGGCCACGCCGCAATCCTCGTGTATTCCCTTTTCCATGAAATCTCTTCTTGTTGTGCTTCTGGACTGTATATTCAAAAAAAGATTGAAATATTACCGGCAGCCCGAAGAGCTTCGACTAATATTTCAATCTTTCTTTTTATCTTGTTTGTATCACCTCTGGCGCGCTCACTTATTTTCTCAAGATGTTGACAAGCAATGAAGCGACGGATGTCACGATGCCGATGAACGAGAACCAGATGGTGGTGCTGCTGCCTATCGCGGAGTTCTTGGCCTTGACCGAGTTGGGCTCCACATAGATAATGTCGTTCTGCTGCAAGTAATAATAGGGTGAGTTGAAGAGGTTGCCGTCGTTCAGATTCAGGCGGTGGGCTTTCTTTTCACCGTTTGCATCCTCGCGGATGAGCAGTACATTGCCGCGCTTGCCATAGATGGTCAGGTCGCCGGAATAGGCCAAAGCCTCGATGATGCTCATCTTCTCGGTGGTGACTGGAACCACTTTCGGCGCTCCCACCTCACCGATGACGGTCACCCGATAGCTCGACATGCGCACCGTCACGATGGGGTTTTCCTTGGCGTTCAGGTAGGGGCGCACCTTGCTGAGAATCATGTCTTCGGTCTGTGTCTTCGTGAGCCCGCCCACGTGCAGCTTGCCCAGCACCGGGAAATTAATGTCTCCATTGTTGTCGACCAGGTAGCCTTGCAGCGAGCCTACGCTCGTGGAGAGCTGGCCGGAAGTGCCCACCGTGTTACTCACTGTCAGGTTGAAAGGGGCCGATGCCTCGGGATTGGTGGTCAGTACAGTGATGGTAAGCTCGTCCTTCGGCATAATCTTGGCATCGTAGAGACCACGGGAAGCGGCCAGGCTGATGGAATCAATGTTCTGGAAATAAGCTACTTTTTTACTCCCCGAACAACTGCCCATGGCCATAATCACTGCCAAGAGGACAAAGGGAATCAATAATTTCTTCATGCGTAAGCGACTGTTATAACTTAAATTTCTGCAAAATTAATACTTATTTTCGGAAGCAACAAATAAATGAAACGAAAAGTGCTACCCGCTTTTATAAAAGGAACGCGTGCGGGGATAGGCCGGCCCGTGCCGGCACTCCCCGCACGCGGAGGGGCGGTTAATAGAACTTGAAGTAGCGGCGGGCGTTGTTGTAGGAGATGTCCTCCACCATGCGGGCCAGGGTTTCACGGTCGTCGGGCAGCAGTCCGTTCTCCACATCGTTGCCCAGCAGGTTGCAGAGCAGCCGCCGGAAATACTCATGACGCGGATAGCTCAGGAACGAACGGCTGTCGGTGAGCATGCCCACGAAACGCGAGAGCAAGCCGAGCACCGAGAGGGCGTTGAGCTGACGGGTCATGCCGTCCAGCTGGTCGTTGAACCACCAGCCAGAGCCGAACTGAATCTTGCCGGGCTCCGATCCGTCCTGGAAGTTGCCGAGCATGGTGGCTATCACCTCGTTGGCACAGGGATTGAGCGTATATAATATGGTACGCGTGAGCTTCTTCTCCATGTTCAGCTCGTTCAGGAAGTGGCTCATGGCGCGTGCCGTGCTGAACTCGCCGATGGAATCGAAGCCCGTGTCGGGGCCGAGCTGGTTGTACATCAGCGTATTGTTGTCGCGGATGGCTCCGTAATGGTACTGCTGTGTCCAGCCGGCGGCATGGTCCATCTCGGCACTGTCTTTCAGGAAAGCGTGCTTGTACTGCCGCACTTCCTCGGCCGACAGCTGCAGTCCGCGCAGGGCTTTGGAGAAGATGGTCTCGATTTGCGAGTCGGTGTAAGTGTCGTCGTAGAACTCCTCCACGCCGTGGTCGGACAGGCGGCAGCCGTTCTCGGCAAAGAAGTCGTGGCGTTTTTGGAGCGCGTCCACCATGTGCTTGTAGCTGTCCACCTCTACCCCACTCACCTCGGAGAGCTGCTTCACGTAGTCGGCAAAATCAGGCTTTTCGATGTTCATGGCCTTGTCGGGGCGCCACGCGGGAATCATCTTGATCTCGAATCCGCTCTCCCGCGTGGCCTTGTGCCAGCGCAGGTCGTCCACGGGATCGTCGGTGGTGCACACGCATTCCACGTGATAACGGCGCATCAGCCCACGGGCCGAATACTCGGGCTGCGTGAGTTTCTCGTTGCACTCGTCGTAGATTTCGCGCGCCGTTGCGGGCGAGAGCTGTCGGGTGATGCCGAAGGCCGTCTTCAGTTCCAGGTGTGTCCAGTGGTAGAGCGGGTTGCGAAACGTGTAGGGCACGGTCTCGGCCCACTTCTCAAACTTCTCCCAATCGGTGGCGTCGCCGGTGCAAAAGCGCTCGTCCACGCCGTTGGTGCGCATGGCCCGCCACTTGTAATGGTCGCCGCCAAGCCACAATTCGGTGATGCTTCTGAATTGATGGTCCTCGGCCACCATCTGCGGCACGAGATGACAATGGTAATCAATGATGGGCATCCGGGCCGCATGCTTGTGATAAAGGTCCTGCGCCGTAGCTGTGTCGAGCAGGAAGTTCTCATCCATAAACTGTTTCATCTTCTGCGTTTGTTTTAATATTGAAGTGTGTTGTTTCTGCAAAAATAAGACAAAATATTTGAATTCTCAAGGTTTTTAACTATATTTGCACAAAATATCGAGTACCAATGAACAAGGTCTTACTCATCTATACCGGAGGCACCATCGGCATGGGGCAGAACGCTGTCACGGGGGCGCTGGAGCCCCTCGACTTCAATCACTTGGTGGAGTCGATGCCCGAGTTCAGGCTTATCAAGACCGAAATCGACGTTTACCAGTTCACTCCCCCCATCGACTCCAGCGACATGGCCCCCGACAAGTGGGCCAAGCTCGTGCGTATCATTGCGCGCCGCTACGACGCCTACGACGGATTCGTCATCCTCCACGGCACCGACACCATGGCCTACACGGCTTCTGCCCTCTCGTTCATGCTCGAAAACCTTACCAAACCCGTCATTCTCACCGGCTCTCAACTGCCTATGGGGCAGCTGCGCACCGACGGCAAGGAGAACCTGGTGACGAGCATTGAGCTGGCCGCGCTGAAAGATTCGCAGGGCCGCGCCCGCGTGCCCGAGGTGTGCATCTACTTCAGCGGGCGCCTCATGCGCGGCAACCGGTCGACCAAAATCAATGCCGACGGCTTCCATGCCTTCGACTCTTTCAACTACCCCCACCTGTGCGACGCGGGCGTGGACTTCGTCTTTCACGACCACCACATCCTCAAGCCCGACTTCGGCAAGCCCATGACGCCCCATCTCACGCTGGATCCCAACGTCGTGGTGTTCAGTCTTTTTCCCGGCGTGCAGGAGCACATCGTACGCAATGTGCTCCAGGCCAAGGAGGTGCGCGGCATCGTGATGCGCACCTTCGGCAGCGGCAACGCCCCGCAGACGCCCTGGCTCATGCATGCCCTGCGCGAGGCGGCGCGGCGCGGCATCGTGGTGGTGAACATCAGCCAGTGCGTGTCGGGCAGCGTGGAGATGGGGCGCTACGACACGGGCTACCAGCTCAAGGCGGCCGGAATTGTCTCGGGTTACGACTCCACGGTGGAGTCGGCCGTCACCAAACTCATGTTCCTGCTGGCGCGTCACAGCACACCCGCCACCATCCGCAACCTCATGGACCGATCGCTGGCCGGAGAGATCAGCCGCTGAACCCCCGTGGGCCGGAGCATCGATACGCCCCGACCCAAACGCAAACGGGTCGTGTGCCTCAGCCCACGACCCGTTTGTCTGTCTACAAAAAACTTATTTCTTGAAATAGTCCTTCACTGCTTCGTTGAGAACCATCTGCTCGGCGAAAGTATAAGCACCCGTCTTGGGGCTCTTCACCATCTTGATAACTTTTGAATATGCGCGACCATCCAACGAACCTTCGTGGAGAGAGGCGACCGCTTTCTTTGCCATAGTCTATGAATGTCTATAATCTAACGTTAGCGAATAAACCCCGATTACTTGATCTCCTTGTGGAGCGTCATCTTCTTCATGATGGGGTTATACTTCATGAGCTCAAGGCGCTCAGGACTGTTCTTGCGGTTCTTGGTGGTTACATAGCGGCTTGTGCCAGGCAGACCGGAGTTCTTCATCTCCGTGCATTCCAGCACAACCTGCACTCTATTACCCTTAGCTTTCTTTGCCATGACAATTATTCTCCTATAACTTTAATGTCTTTCCAGTCGCAATAGCCCTTGGCAACGGCCTGCTTGAGAGCTGCGTCAAGGCCTTTTTTATTGATAGTACGAAGACCAGCTGCGCTGACCTTGAGCGAAATCCAGCAGCCCTCCTCAACGTAATAGAACTTCTTATGGAAGAGGTTGACGTCAAAGCTTCTCTTCGTGCGGTGCTTTGAGTGAGACACATTACAACCTATCTGTGCCTTCTTTCCTGTGATCTGACAAATCTTAGACATTGCTATCTTTGTTTTTGTTTTCGATTGTGATACTTATTCCAAACAGGATGCAAAATTACAATTAATTTTCAAATCAGCAAAATATTCCCCTGAAGAAATGCCGTTTTTAAGTTATTTTACAGTTTATGAACGGCTGCGTGGAGTCCATCAGCAAGTGCAAGGTTAGGCCTTTTTGTCGTTTTACAATTTATGAGCAGCGTGTGGAGCCTCTTTATCTCTGCGGCTCTGCGTGCAAAACCTCACGCACTTGGCATCGGGTCTCACGCAGAGCCGCAAAGACAAGGAGACGAAACATATACGCGGCGACCTGCCCGCGCCCTCCTTTTCTCCGCGCCACTGCGTGCAAAGAAACAGCCATGCTCCACCCGCGAAACCGCAAAAGCGGAAGCCTTGTTCCACAGCGGGAGCAACCGATAGCCAGCCATCGGCCCGACTCCACGCCGCAGACGCAAATCTTCCACGGTGTAAACGCGAGGCGATAACACCGCAAACGCGGGCCCTCCACACCGTAAACGCGAGGCGATAACGCCGTAAAGAAAACGCGGCAAAACCATCGTCGCGGGAGCATCCCCGCCCAACGCCCCACCTGTGCCCAATGTTTCCACCGCAGGGGCCGGCCTCCGCGCCGGGCCGACGGCTACTGCTGCACGCCCGCCTGGCTCATCAGCGCATCCACTTCGCGCAGCCAGAGGGCCGAGACGGCATCGGAGGGCATGCGCCAGTCGCCGCGGGGACTCAGGCTCACCGACCCCACCTTGGGCCCGTCGGGCAGGCACGAACGCTTGAACTGCTGGTTGAAGAACCGGCGGCAGAACGTCTGGAGCCAGTGCAGGATGGTTGCCTCGTCGTAGATGCCGGCCCCGCCGTCGGCCCGACTGGCCGGCGAGGACGAGGCGGTGCCGGCAGCAGCGGCCGCCGAAGCCCCGCCGCCGAAAGCCTTCCGGGCCAGCAGGAAGATCTTGCGCGGACTGAAACCGTGGCGCAGGAAGTAGTAGAGGAAGAAGTCGTGCAGCTCGTAGGGCCCCACGAGATCCTCGGTTTTCTGCCGGATGTTGCCCTCGTCGTCGGCCGGGATGAGCTCGGGCGAGATGGGAGTATTGACAATATCGAGCAGCGTGGCCGCCGAATCGGTGTCCATCTGCCCTGCCACATGGCGCACCAGATGCAGTACAAGCGTCTTGGGCACGGAGGCATTGACACCGTACATCGACATGTGGTCGCCGTTGTAGGTGGCCCATCCCAACGCCAGCTCCGAGAGGTCGCCCGTGCCCACGACCATGCCGCCCAGCTCGTTGGCCAGGTCCATCAGTATCTGCGTGCGCTCGCGGGCTTGCGCATTCTCGTAGGTCACGTCGCGTACGGCGGCGTCGTGGCCGATGTCCTCGAAGTGCTGCGTCACGCTCCGCGCGATGTTCACCTCGCGGATGGTGACACCCAAGCTCTGCATCAGGCCGACGGCGTTGCGGTAGGTGCGGTCGGTGGTGCCGAATCCCGGCATGGTGACGCCGACGATGCCGCGGCGGTCGAGCTGCAGCCGGTCGAAGGTCTTCGCGCAGACCAGCAGCGCCAGCGTGGAGTCCAGGCCGCCGCTGATGCCGATGACCACCGTGCGGGCACGGGTGTGAACCATGCGTTTGGCCAGTCCCATCACCTGAATGCTGAATATTTCGTCGCACGAGGTCTCCATGTCGGCGGCCCCGGGGATGAACGGCAGGGGCTCGACGGCCCGCTCCAGCACGAAGTCCCTGGGTTGTGTGGCCTCAGCCTCGACGGTTGTCACCTCCTCGTTGCGCATGCGCCGCTGGGCATTGGCAAAGGTGGTATTGTTGCGTCGCTCGCCGCGCAACCGCTCCACATCGACCTGTGCCGTCTGCATCTGGCTCTTCAGGGCGAAGCGCTCGCCCTCGGCCAGCAGCCGACCGTTCTCGTAGATGAGGGCGTTGCCGCCGTAGACCACGTCCTGCGTACTCTCGCCGAAGCCCGCGCTGCTGTACACATAGGCCGTGACCGTGCGCGCGCTCTGCTGTGCCAGCAGACTTTTCAGATAGGCGTGCTTGCCCGTGAGCTCGTCGCTGGCCGAAAGGTTGAAGACGATGTCGGCCCCAGCCAGGGCCAGATGGTTGCTCGGCGGCGTGGGGGCCCACACGTCTTCGCAGATTTCCACGCCGAAGACGGCCCCGTCGCAGGTGCGGAAGAGCTGGGGCGAGGCCGTGACGTGCACGCTGTGCCCGGCCAGCCGGATGGTGGCGGGGCGCAGGTCCTGCGAGGAGGCGAACCAGCGTTTCTCGTAGAACTCACCGTAGTTGGGTAGGTAGGTCTTGGGCACCAGGCCCAGTATCTTGCCGCGCTGCACCACGGCGGCGCAGTTGAGCAGCAGGTCGCCCACGGGCACGGGCAGGCCCACGATGGCGATGATGTCGAGATGACGGGTGAAGTCGAGCAGCTGCAACAGGGCGTTCTCGGCCGCATCGAGCAACAGCTGCTGGCGGAAGAGGTCCTGACAGGAGTAGCCCGTGAGGCTCAGCTCGGGGAAGGCGATGACCTCCACGCCCTGCCCCTCAGCCTGAACGATGAGCGACTCTATCTCTTTGAGGTTCTGCACGCAGTCGGCCACCTGCACGGTGGGCACGGCACTGGCCACTTTGATGAATCCGTATTTCATGTGATGGGTATTTTTCTTTGGAGTTAAGGAGTGATGGAATGATGGAGTGATGATGTCCAAGGAGTTAGGGAGTTAAGACGTGATGGAGTTAAGACATTACAATAAGGCCGTGATTGCTGCTGAATCCATCGCAGTTGCATGACCATTTGTCTTGACTCCATCACTCCTTAACTCCCCAACTCCTTGAAAACCACGCTCCATGGGCCCTTGAACTCCTCTCTATTTAATCGTCACCTGCGTGGCCCCGTAGCCATATTCCTGGAACGAGGCGTCCTGATAGGTGTAGCCTTTGTACTTGTAGGTGAGTGCATTGATGAGCGCGCGGCGCAACACGCCCTCGCCCTTGCCGTGGATGAAGATGAGCTTCTGCCCGTGGCGGGAGGCATACTGGGCCATCGTGTCGTGGAAAATCTTGAGCTGATACTCCAGTATCTCGCCGGGCTGCATGCCCTGCGTGGTGTCGAGCACCTCGCCGGCATGCAAGTCTACGACGATGGCATCGTCGAGACCGCGGTGCCGCATGTAGGGCGAATGCCGCTTGTCGCCCCTGCGCTGGTCGTCGGCATAGCGGCCCGGCAACGGCCCGCGCTGCCCGGACGCGAGGGGTGCGGCCGACTGCGAGGGCTCGTCCTCACGTGCACTGCGGTACATCTCGCGCTTGAGCTGGCGTGCGTCGACCACGAGCGGGCGGGCCGGACTGTCGTTCTCGACCACGGCATAGAGCAGGGCCGGGGTCTCGAAGAACGCACTGTCCTCAAAGGTGTGCGCCTTGTAGAAGCGCAGCGGGTCGATGCGCAGTGTCACGTCGACGGCCGGCTTGCGTACGAAAGGCTTGTCGCGCTTGTAGGCCACAAGCTGTACGGCCACCTGCGAAAGATGGTTAATCTCCTCGCGGCCAATCTCTTCCACGAAGATCTTTGTGTTGGGTTCCACCTCGGCCTGGGCCCTGAGCGTCCAGCTGTTGCCCTCGGCAGCGAGGTAGGCGAACTGCATGTGGTAGTTGCTGTCGTTCACAAAATAGACCTCGAAACGGGGGTTGGCCAGCTGCTTGGCATCGAGCGGCACAAAGGCCAGCCAGGCCGAGAGCCGGTTGCCGCCCTGCCGTTCCTCGGCCTTGGGGCGGAAGGTCACCTCGCGGGAGTCGTCCACGGTGTCCTCCACGGTCATGTCCACCTCCTCGTCCTGGCCCTCGCGCATCATGGCCTTCACCGAGCGGCCGCCCCGGCTGAGCGGTGTCTCCTCGGCGTGCCGCTCCTGGGCCTCGGCCCTGCGGTTGATGAGCGTGGCCGTGCTGTAGTCGTCGGCACTCACCACCACCACCTCGTTGAGGGGCGTAGGAATCTGGAAGCCGTCTTCGTCTTCCACCAACACGAGGTTCTTGCCCTTGAAACCGGCGACCTTGCCGCCGCCCGTCTCACTGAGAAATCTCACTTTGTCTCCTATCTTCATAGACTTTGAATGTTGAACTTTGTGGTTTGAACTTTGAGGTTGCCGGCCTCAGGGGATGAGCAGACTGGAGTCGCCGTAGCTCAGGAAGCGGAAGTCGTGGGCCAGGGCGTAGTCGTACACGCGCCGCCAGTCGCCGCCGAGGAAGGCGCTCACCAGTAGGAGCAGCGTGCTTTGGGGCTGGTGAAAGTTGGTGACGAGCATCTGCACCATCTTGTAGGCATAGCCCGGCGCAATGATAATCTGGGTGCTGGAGTGCAGGGCTTCGAGGCCGTCGCGGTCGAGATAGTCCAGGATGGCCTGGATGGCACGCCGCGGCGACACGGGCTCGTCGCCGGCCATCACCAGGCCGTCGGCATTGTGGGGCAGGTCGTAGGGCTCCCACTGGCCCACGTGCAGGTCGGCCTCCGCGGCTCCGGGACGGAGCAGCAGCTTCACGCCCATGTAGTAAAGGCTCTCCAACGTGCGCACGCTCGTGGTGCCCACGGCGATGGCACGGCAGCCGTGGGCAAGCAGCCGCTCGAAGGTGTGGCGGTGCACCACGATGTATTCGGTGTGCATGCTGTGGCTTTCAATCTCCTCGCTCTTCACCGGTTTGAAGGTGCCGGCGCCCACATGGAGCGTCACCTCGTCGCGCACGATGCCGTGGGCGTCGAGCGCCGCCAGCACGTCGTCGGTGAAGTGCAGCCCGGCCGTGGGGGCGGCCACACTGCCCTTGATCTTGGAGTAGACGGTCTGGTACGTGGTTTTGTCGCTCTCCTCGGTGGCGCGGTTCAGGTAAGGGGGGATGGGCAACTCGCCCACCGTCTCGAGAATCTCGGCAAAGCTCACCTGGGCATTGTCCCAACCGAAGTCCACCCAGTAGTTGGTGCCTCCGCTCGTCTGGGCGGCGCGGTCGCGGTCGATGGTAGCCGTGAGCGTGAGGTGCCGGCCCTTGACGTCGAAGTCGCGGCGCAACGGGCCCTCTTTCCACTTTTTCAGGTTGCCCACCATGCAGAGCCAGCTGCACCGCCCCGTGGTCTGGAACATCTGTTCGTAGTCTGCGGGCTGGGCGGGCTCCATGAGAAACACCTCGATGAGTGCGCCCGTCTCCTTGCGAAAGTGCATGCGGGCCTGGATAACGCGCGTGTTGTTGAACACCATCAACGCCCCTTGAGGCAGATAATGGGGCAGTTGGCAAAACACGTCGTCGGTCAGCTCGCCGTGGCGGTAGACCAGCAACTTGCTGTGGTCGCGCCGGGCCAGGGGAAACTTGGCTATGCGCTCGTCGGGAAGATTGTACTGATAATCGGTAATGTGAATGTGTTTTGTATCCATGTGTCAGGTGTGCACCCTAATAAGGCAGCGTGGCCAGGGCCGCAAGCTGCACGGCAGCCAGCGTACCTACGACGACCATCATCACCACGTCGATGTCGGCCATGCTGTAGCCCGTGCGGGTGTACTGCGAAGAAATGTAGTTGATTTTAGGGGTGAGGCGGAAGTAGACGTGCGTGAACACCGCGTAGCTGGCCACGCCGCTGAGCACGCCCCAGAGCAGTCCGCAGAGGATGTCGCTGGGATAGTGCACGCCGAGATAGAGGCGTGTCCAGCAGTTCACCAGCGACCAGAGCATCATGACGGCGATGAACAGCCGGTCGCGCACCAGCAGACTGAAGAACACTGCCAGCGACATGGTGTTGGCCGCGTGAGCCGAGAAGAAGCTGAAGCCCGAGGCACGATAGCCGTCGACAATGCGGACGGAGTATTTCATCACGGGGTCGAGAGCCGGTCGCGGCCGCGCCACGAGGGGCTTCACGATGCCCCCGTCTATGCCGCCGGCCAGCAGCAGACAGAGTCCGGCACAGCACACCACGAGCAAAATCTGGGCCATCGTCTCGTTGTTCTTGATGACCAGATAGAGCAGAGCCAGGTACAACGGTATCCACGTGAGGCCCGAAGTGAGCAGCATGGCCAGCCGATCGACGAGCACGGAGTCGCTGCCGTTGAGGCCCTCCAGTATCAATCGGTCGAGGGCGGCGAGGTCTTCCCATATCATGGCGGTAGGCTTTGGGTGTAGAATCTGTTAAATGGCCTCCAGCTGGCGGGCCGGAATCCAGCCCTCACGACCGTCGGCCAGACGGATGCCGCGCCAGGCGGGAAGACTGGCGTCGGTCACGTCAACGCGGGTTCCCTCGTGGAGCACAAAGGCCTCCTGCGCATTCTTCACGGGCGTCTTCCTGACGCTTACGCAGGGAGTCACGATGATGGCGCCGGTGCGGCTCTCGAGCGCGCGCTTCTGGCTCCAGCCAAAGAGGGTGGAACAGAGGAATGTCAGCACAAACAGCACACCGCCGAAGAAGCCCACCTTGCGCAAGGCAAGCCGCGGAGCGAAGAGGTAGGCCAGCATGAGCAGCAACGCCAGCACGACGGACGACACGCTGACCGTGGCCCAACGATCCACGCTGGTGAAGTTGACTAGGCTTCGGTACCAGGTCGCGAAGACGGTCTCGCCCTCGGGCGTAATCTTGTCGATGGTCTTGGAGCGGGCAAACTGCAGGTTGAAGCGGATGTCGTCGTCGCCCGGCGAAAGCAGCGAGGCCCGCTCATAGGCCAGGATGGCCTGTGTAAGATTGTCGGAACGATAGTAGGCATTGCCCAGATTATAGTAGAGTTCGGCCGACACGCCGCGGTGCAGCAGCTCCCTGTAGTCGTCGATGGCCTGCTGAAAATTGCCCTTGCGGTATGCCTCGTCGGCGTCGCGCTTGGTAATGGCCGAAGCCGGCAACGTCAGAACGGCCAGCAACAGCCACAGCAGCGTGGCCCGGACAAGGGCTCCCACACGATGATGGATGTGCAGATTTGTCATGACTTGTGTTTCTTTTGGGTCTTCTTCATCACGTCTTCGGTCTCGCTAATGGCCGTCATGGCCGTGGCAAAGGTCTTCCCCATGTTGCCCGACGGGTCGCCGGGAGCATAGCGTTCGTACTCGCACTCGTCCAGTGCGGAGAGGAATTTGCCGATGGTGGCCTCGTCCACGTCGCGTGCCGCCAGGTTCTCGGCGATGTTGTCGCGCGAGAGTTGCTCCACCGGCATGTTGAGTTTGTAGCCGGCATAGTCCCAGAGGGCCCGCAGCACCTCGTCGTAAAACTCGCCGCTGCGCCCACGAAGCATGAGCTGCCGCGCCTTCTTCAGCCGGCGGCGGGCAATCTTGTCGGCTTTCTTGAGCCGCATTTTAACGATGTCGGCATTGTCGATGGCCCGCTTGCGGAAGACCACAAGCAGTGCCACAAAGGCGGCAAGGGGCAGGAGCAGGCAGAGCCAATAGGTGGTGCTGGCAAAGAAAAAGTCGTTCACCGGGTGCAGTTTCACGTCGCCAACCTTGATGGGGCGGATGTCATTGTCCTCGGGTGCAGCGTAGCTGGCTTTGGTGGTGGAGCCGTCGCCCTTGCCGACTGTCAGCTGGAAAGACTGCGTGCGAAGCGTGCGATAGGCGTTGGCCTGCGTGTCGTAGTAGCAGAATTCCACGCTGGGGATGGTGTAGCGGCCTTGGTTTCGGGGCACGGCAAGGATGTCGTAGATCATGTTTCCCTCCACGCCGTTGGCCGTGAGCTTGGTTTTGTCGGTGACCTTGGGGTCGTATTTGTCGAAGCCCTTGGGGAAGTTCGCCTCGGGCTGACGGATGAGTTTGAGGTTGCCCGTGCCGCCCACGACCACGCGCAACGTCACGGGGTCGCCGGCTTTTACCTCGGTCTTGCTCAGCTGGGCCGAGATATTGAACCGCCCTACGCCGCCCGAGAAGTTGGCCGGACGCTGGGGCAGCGGGTCCACTTGGATGGTAAGACCCGGCGCCTCAATGTTGCGCTTCACCTCCACATAGCCCGAACCGCCGTTGAAGAAGGCCTCGAAAGGATCGACGGAGCGGTTCTGCTGCACCACGATGCCCTTGAAAACGATGCTCGGAATCTGGAGACGGCCCGTCATCTGGGGGTACATCACGTACTGGCTCCACGTCACAGCCTTGTAGTTGCGGCCGTTGACGTTCTCCATGTGAAAGCTCTTCTGCTGGGGCAGCGGCACTTCCTGGGTGTGGAATCCCGTGAGGTCGGGCATCTTTCCCTCAAGTTGCGTCAGGTCGACGAGGGTGTAAACCTTGTAGGTCAACAGCACGGGCTCCTGCTCATGCACGCGTCGTTTGTTGGCCGATACCTTGATGAACAGGTCGTTTCCCGAGATGCGCGAACCCGCGCTGCGCAACTGAGCCTCGTCGTCATTGTCCTGGTGCATCTGCGGTGCACCGTTGCTGTTGGGACGGGCATGGCCCGACACCGTAATCTTGACCGCCCGCGAGGCCACCGTGCGGCCGTTGATGCGGGCGTGGGCGGCGGGAATGGTGTAGGTGCCGGTCTTGTCGGCGTAGAGCGTATAGGTGAACGTGATCGACGAGGAACTGCTCGTATGTCCGTTCACCATCTGGTAACTTGACTGCTGCGAGGTGTAGGGGCCCGCAATGACTTCGAGTCCACTGGGGATGTTGCCGGCGCGGAAGTCCTCCACGTCCTGCGTGTTGATGGTGTAGGCCAGCCGGAAATTCTCACCCGCCGACACGCGCGCAGGGGCCGACACCGTGATTTGCGCCCGCAGCGGAAGCGTGCCCCACGCCATGGCAACCGTGGCAAGGAGCATATATAATATAAGGTGGGGGATGGGCTGTAAGCGATTTTTTACCATATTCATCGGTTTACCAGTTCTTCTGCAACCGGCGACGCTGCGGTTGCTGCTGCTGTTGCTTCATGCGTTGCTGGGTGGCACGCTCCGCCTGGACGGCGTAGTTGAGCAGCTGTTCGGCGTTGTCCTTGCTCATCTGCTCCTCGGGACGGGGCTGCTGTTGCTGCTTGTCCTGCTTGGAATCCTGCTTGTTCTGCTTGTCTTGCTTCTGTTTGTCCTTGTCGTTCCTGTTGTCTTTCTGCTTGTCGTTCTTGTTGTCCTTGCCGCCGTTTTGCTTCTGTTTCTTGGCCAACCGCTTGCAGAGGGCCAGGTTGTAGCGCGTCTCGTTGTTGTCGGGACGGTTGCGAAGGCTCTCCTTGTAGGCCTCGATGGCCTCGCTATACAACTGGTGTTTCTGGCAGATGACCCCGATATTGTGGTACGCCATAGCCTTTCGCACACGGGCGGTTTCGGCCTTGCCGGCGTTCTGCAACTGCACGATGGCAGCCGAATCTTTCTGTTGCTGCATGAGCGCACAGCCCAGATTGTACATCGCTTGCGTGTTGCGACCATTCTTGCCCAGGGCCTTTCGGTATTCTATCTCGGCTTTGGCATAGTTCTGCTGCCGGTAGAGCCGGTTGCCGTTGCGGATAAATTGGCGGTCACTCTGGGCCGACACGGCCAGCGCCTGCACCGTGCACAGCAGGAGCAAAAGCAGGTATCTCAGCTTTTTCATGACGTTTCCCCCTTTCGTTTAAACAGGCGCACACCCTTGAACATGGGGTTCTTGGCCTCGAGCACACACACTTCGGCCAGCAAAAGCAGGATGGCCAGCAGTCCGAAAGCCTGGAACTGTTCGTCGTATTCACTGTAAATCACGGAGCTGGTCTCGCCTTTTTGCAGTTTGGTGAGCTCGTCGTTGAGGTCCTCCTGCGCGTCGGACGTGTTGTCCACATGGATATATACGCCGCTGCCCGCCTGGGCCACCTGCCGGCACATCTGCTCGTTGAGGGCCGACATGACGGTCTGTCCCGCCGCGTCTTTCATGTAGCCGCCCCGCCCGTCGGGGATGGGAGCACCCTTGGGATCGCCCACGCCGAGCACAAAAACATTGATGCCCGCCTTGCGTGCAGCCCTTGCAGCTTCCAGCGCGCCCCCCTCATGGTCCTCACCATCAGTAATAATAATGATGGCGCGCCCCACGCCATCCTGCTGCGTGAAGCTGTGCATACCCACATTGATGGCCCGTGCAATGTCGGTGCCCTGCGTGGCAATGAGCGAGGGATCGATGTTTTGCAGGAACATCTTGGCCGACACATAGTCGCTCGTAATAGGCAGCTGCACGAAGGCATCACCGGCAAAAACCACGAGCCCTATCTTGTCGTTGGTGAAGTGATCGGTCATGCTTTCCACGAGCATTTTGCTCTTGTCGAGCCGGCTCGGCACCACATCCTCGGCACGCATAGAGTTGGAAATGTCCATGCAGATGATGGCTTCGATGCCGTTTCGCTTCTCATGCGAGATGCGTGTACCCATCTGCGGGCGAGCCAGCATGAGCACCAGCACGGCCAATGCCGCCTGCAACAGCCAGAACTTGAGCAGCGGCCGCCAGCGCGACACGTCGGGCATGAGCCCGCGCAACAGCCTCAAGGCGCCGAACTGCCGGAGGCGCCGCTTCTGCCGCCGGCTCATCAACCAGCGCAGCAGAGCCATTGCCGGAATGAGCAACAGCAGCCACAGGTATGTCGTATCTTCAAATCTTAACATATCGATTCTTGTTTAACACGATGCGCAGACTCAAGGCAACCGCCGCAATACGGTGTTGCGCAGCAGCAGTTCGAGCAGCAGACACACCACGGCGGCCAAGGCAAAGGGCTGGTAAGCCTCGTAGCGTTTGGAGAAATGCGTGACGTTCATCTTCGTCTTTTCCAGTTGATCGATGTCGCGGTATATCTGCTTGAGTTCGCGGTTGTTGGTGGCGCGGTAGAAGTTGCCCTCGGTCATGGCCGAGATTTGCGTCAGCGTTCGGGTGTCTATCTCTACGGGCATGTTCACATATTGCACCGTGCCGCCCACGGGCATAGGGTATGGAGCCACCTTGTTGGTGCCCACACCGATAGTATATACACGGATGCCCAGCGAGCGAGCAATCTGTGCAGCGGTGAGGGGCGATATGTCGCCCATGTTGTTGCTGCCGTCGGTAAGCAGGATGACGACCTTGCTCTTGGCCTTCGATCCCTTGAGGCGCGACACGGCATTGGCCAGTCCCATGCCCACGGCCGTGCCATCCTGGATGAGCCCGCGGGCGGCAATGTCGGTGCGCACGTTGTGCAGCAGACTGAGCAGCGACCCGTGGTCGGTGGTGAGCGGACACTGCGTGAACGCCTCTCCGGCAAAGATCGTGAGGCCGATGTTGTCGTCGGGGCGGCCCGAGATGAACTCGGCGGCCACGTCTTTGGCGGCTTCGATGCGATTGGGCTTCAGGTCTTCGGCCAGCATGGAGGTCGAAACGTCCATGGCCAGCATGATGTCGATGCCCTCGACTGTCCTGTGACCCCAGGAGTTGCGGGTCTGGGGGCGCGCCAGTGCCAGCACCACCAGCACGAAAACGAGGCAACGCAGCACCATGGGCAGCCCCACAATGCGCATGCGCCAGCTGCGCGGGGCATCCATGTAGGCGTGAGTATCGCTCATGCGCATCGCGGGCTCGCTGCGGCGGCGGTAGAGGAAGTACCACAGCACGTAGGGGAGCAGCAACAGCAGCAGTAAGAAATATTCCTTGTTTGCAAATTCCATTTCCACGAGTTACTTAGGATGAAGTCACACCATCAACTGCCACAGCTGCCAGAGCACATAGCCCACCAAGCCCACAACAGCCAGCCCCACAACCCAGAGCAACCCCTTGATGGTGATGCGGCTCTGCTGTTTCTGCCGGTCGCTCTCGGAGAGTTGGGGCACGATGCGCTCCTCCGTGGGCTGCCCCTCCTGCTTAGTCACGTCGATATAGTTCACGGCATTCACCAGGTTGAGGTCGTTTTCATTGATGAGCGTCGAGTATTTGGCAAACTTCACCAGGTCGGCCGTGGTGAAGAGCTCGGTCAGTTCGGCCAGCATGCGGCGGTCGCCGGCCGCCTGCAGGTGGTCGATGATTTCGCCAGAGGTCATTTCCATGGCATTGAAGCCGAAGCGTTCCTGGATGTATTGGCGCAGGGTGTTGGTGAGTTGCGTGTAATAAGTCTTCTGGTCCTCACTGGCCTGCATGTGCTCGGCCTTGATTTTGTCGATGGCCGTCAGGGCCCGTTGATGGGCGGGGATGTGCTTCACGATGCGGATTCGGGTGATGATGGGCTTGTGGGCACGCAGCCGCACCACGAGGTAGAACGCGCCCAGCCCCAACAACAACACCAGCACGGAGAGCCAGAACCCGGGCATCCACTCGGACATGAGGAAAGGATTGTCCTGCACATCGTTGGGCGGGAAGAACTGATTGGGGTGCAGCGTGTCCACGTCCATGGTGATGACCTTCAGCGCGGCCGTGCCGCCGCGGTAGGTCTTGCCGTCCACCCGCACCGGCAGAGCGGGGATGGCATAGAGCCGCTCGTCGAACGAGGTGATGGTATAGACGCGTGTCAGCTGCACCTGCCCGTTGCCCACGCTCACGCTGTCGCCGTCGGCCACGCCCACCACTTCCACTCCAGGCACCACGTATTGCGCGGCCTTGAGTGCGGGCCACTGTACGCGCGACCTCTCGGGCAGGGTGACGGCGAGCGACAAATGGGCCTGCTGGCCGATGAGGATGCCCACGGAATCGACCGTTTGCTCCACCACCACCTGCGCTCTGCCCGGCAGGAAGCCGAGCAGAAGAACGAATGTCAATATGCCGTGTATCAATCTGTTCATCGTGTCTTTGCTTGTTTACGCCCGCTGTTTGAAGAGCAGCATCAGCGCGCGGGTGAAGTCTTCGTCGGTGGCCACGGCCGTCCAGTCCACGCGGCTGCGCGAAAAAGTCTGGCGCAGAACCGCCTCGCGCTCCATCCAGTAGCGGGTGTGGGCACGGCGCAGACTGGCGCTGGAGGTGTCGATGAGCATTTCGTGGCCGGTCTCGGCGTCGCGCACGCGGATGAGTCCCACGTCGGGCAGCATCCGGGCACGCGGGTCATACACCTGAATGGCTATCACGTCGTGCTTGCGGTTGGCTATCTCCATCTCGCGCGAGAAGTCGCCGCGGTCGTAGAAGTCGCTGATGACAAACGAGGTGCACCGCCGCTTCATCACGCGTGTAAGGAATGCAGTGGCCATGGCCACGTCGGTTTTGCGGCTCTGTGGCTCGAAGTTGAGCATCTCGCGGATGATATAAAGGATGTGGCGGCGCCCTTTCTTCGGAGGGATGTATTTCTCTATTCGGTCCGAGAAGAAGACCACGCCGATCTTGTCATTGTTCTGAATGGCCGAGAAAGCAATGGTCGCGGCAATCTCCGTGGCCATGTCGCGCTTCATCTGCCGCGACGTACCGAAGTCGAGCGAACCCGACACATCGACGAGCAACATGACGGTGAGCTCGCGCTCCTCCTCGAACACCTTGACATAAGGATGATGGAAACGGGCCGTCACGTTCCAGTCGATGTCGCGCACGTCGTCGCCGAACTGATACTCCCTGACCTCCGAAAAGGCCATGCCCCGGCCCTTGAAGGCCGAGTGGTACTGTCCGGCGAAGATGTTCCGACTCAACCCGCGGGTCTTAATCTCTATCTTCCTTACCTTTTTTAATATGTCGCTCGTGTCCATCCTGACGCTTGCCTGCCGGCTCAAGGCACCTCTATCTTGTTCACAATCTTGCTCACAATCTCCTCGGCCGACACGTTGCCGGCCTCGGCCTCATAGCTCAGGCCGATGCGGTGGCGCATCACATCGTGCACCACGGCCCGCACATCCTCGGGCACCACGTAGCCGCGATGCTTGATGAAGGCATAGGCGCGCGAGGCCTTGGCCAGGTTGATGCTGGCGCGCGGACTGCCGCCAAAGGTGATGAGGTCTTTCAATTCGGCCAGCCCGTAGCGGTCGGGATAGCGCGAGGCAAAGACAATATCGGCGATGTACTGCTCGATTTTCTCGTCGATGTAGACCTGCCCCACCACGTCGCGGGCGCGCAAAATCTCGTCGGCGGTGGTCACGGGGCTGACCGTTGGCAGACTGCCCCGGATGTTTTCGCGGATGATTAGCTTCTCCTCCTCCAGCGTGGGATAGTCGATGACAACCTTGAGCATGAAGCGGTCCACCTGGGCCTCGGGCAACGGATAGGTGCCCTCCTGCTCGATGGGGTTCTGCGTGGCCATCACGAGGAAAGGCACGGGCAGCTTGAACGTGCTCTCGCCGATAGTCACTTGGTGCTCCTGCATGGCTTCGAGCAGGGCGCTCTGCACCTTGGCCGGGGCCCGGTTGATCTCGTCGGCCAGCACGAAGTTGGCAAACACGGGGCCGCGCTTCACCTGGAAGCGCTCGTCTTTCTGCGAGTAAATCATCGTGCCCACCACGTCGGCCGGGAGCAAATCGGGCGTGAACTGTATGCGGCTGAAGCCGGCATCGACCAGTTGTGCCAGCGTCTTGATGGCCAAAGTCTTGGCCAATCCCGGCACACCCTCGAGCAGGATATGGCCGTCACTGAGCAGCGAAATGAGGAGCATGTCGACCAAATGACGCTGCCCCACGATGACACGGTTCATTCCCGACACCAGGTTGGTGACGAAACCGCTCTGCTGCTCTATTCTGACGTTGAGTTCTCTAATGTCTACGGATTCTGCCATAATCTCTTGTATTAACCTTGATTTCTATTTTGGCGCAAAAGTACAACATTATCCTTAGAGCGGCGAAACATCGTATCTAAATAATATTAAAATCGGGACGCAGGGCCGATTGGGCCATGCGCTCGTAGAGCAGACCCAGTCCTGCAAAGCGCGTCACGGCGTTCATGGCGGCATGCCTGACGCCCGCCGAACCGGAGTGGAGGGCTGCCACAGCCTGGTCGAGGAACTCGTGGATGCCCCGTTCGTTGGGTTCCTGCCCGCGCATGAAGAGCCTCGCCAGGATGCCGTAGGCGCAAATCTGGCACACGTCGCGGTCGCTGGCCATCCAGCGATAGGCCAGCGCGGGGGCGTAGGGCACGTGCTGGTAGAGGTTGAAGGCCTGCATCTCGGCCATTTCCTGCGAACGTGTCTGCTCCATCCATATCTCGGCCACCTCCTCGGGCATGGCCGAGGCGGGCATAACGAGCGTTGCCAGTATCTTGCACTCGCGTATGTCTTCCTTCCACAAGGCGATGGCCAGGTCGTAGTCCTGGCCTGTTTCCTGCGCCAACTCGCGCAGCTGCACGAAGGGCACGCCCCAGTTGAGGTGGTAGTCGAGGCCTTTGTCGCGCATGGACTGGGCCACGGGGCCGTTCATCATGCCGTGGAAGCCCCGCTTGATCCGGCGCAGCCGTTCCTGTACGTCTTCTTTCTTCATGGTGTATGGACAGGCGATTAAAGCGTGGCATACTCGCGCGAGTAGCGCAACATCTGGTGTTCGAAGCTCTCGCTGTAGTCCAGCGCAATGTCGGTGATGTGGCCGTCGGCGTCGGTCACGGGCCGCATCCGGGGGTTGATGAAGCCTTTGTAGGGGGCGATGTGTAGGTGTTCGTAGCGCGCGAGCACCTCGCTGTGGAGCCCGGCATCCACCCGCACGCCATACTGCTCCACCAGCCGGCGGGCGGCTTCATGGTCGCCCTCGCTCTTGATGCGCTGCACCTCGGCCAGCAGCCGGGCGAAGAGCCCGCGCAGCCGGGGGTAGTCGTCGATGCGGACGTAGGTCTTGCCCGCGCGCTTCACCAGTTGCACCGTGCCGTCGCCCTGGGCCAGGCACCAGCGGGCAATGAGCGCACGGTTGCGCATGTGGGCCTCCTCAATCTGGTGGCCGGGCTTGATGCGCACCAGCTGGGTGAGCAGTCCGTTCATCATGTAGTGGTAGTACTGGCTCTTGTAGGCCTCGTCGTCGGGCACGAGGCCCAGCTCCCGCAGCTTGGGGTCGGCCAGATAGTAGAGCCCGAAGAGGTCGGCCCGCGCCTCTTCCACGGTGCTGGCATAGGCCTTCAGGGCGTCGGGGTCGGTGCCGGGCAGCAGACGGCCGCTGCCGTGGCCCAGACATTCGTGCAGGTCGGTGTGCAGATCGTCGCACAGGTCGCCGTAGGCGGCCGTGAGGCGGCGCGTCTCCTCGTCGATGACAAACTCCTCGTCGAAGCCGTTGCCGCGGGCAGCCTGCCGGTAAGCCTCGGTCAGATTGCCGATGGTGACACTCTTCGAGCCGTGGCGTGCCCGTATCCAGTCGGCATTGGGCAGGTTGATGCCGATGGCCGACGCCGGGTATTCGTCGCCGCCGAGCATGGCTGCACACACCACGTTGGCCGTGACGCCAGTCACCTTTTCCTTGCGGAAGCGGGGGTCCACGGGCGAGTGGTCCTCGAACCACTGGGCGTTCTGCGCGATGGTCTGCGTGCGCCGCGTGGCCTCCATGTCCTTGTATTCCACGATGCCCTCCCACGAGCCTTTCAGCCCGAGGGGGTCGCCGTAGACCTCGATGAAACCGTTCACGAAGTCCACCTGCCCCTGCTGTTCGCCCAGCCAGGCGATGGAATAGTCGTCGAAGCGGCGCAGGTCGCCCGTGCGATAATAGTCTGTGAGCAGGGCGATGACCTGCCGCTGCCGCTCGTTCTCGGCCACCGTGGCGGCGCGTTCCAGCCATTCCGTGATTTGCCTGATGGCGGGCCCGTAGAGCCCGTCGATAGTATAGACATGCTCCTCGATGCGGCCGTCGGCCGTCTTCACCAGCCGGGAGTTGAGCCCGTAGGAGGGCGGGCAGTCGGCGTCGCCCCCGGCCTTGAGGCGCGCATAGTAGGCCTCCACCTCGGCTTGGGTCAGGTTTTCGTAGTAGTTGCAGGCCGAGGTCTGCACCAAGTCTTCGCCGTCGGCCTGGTTCACACGCTTGGGCAGCAGCGCGGGGTCGAAGACGACGGGGGCCACCGCCACCGCCACGTCGGCCCAGGAAGCGTAGCCCCGGGGCACGCCCACCGCGGGCAGCCGCTCCGCCGCGGCGTGCAGCCAAGCCTCGCCGAAGCCCGGCACGAACTTCTCGCAGCCGTAGTGGTGGTAGATGCCGTTGGAGAACCAGAGGCGTTTCAGGTAGAGCGTCAGGGCCGCGAAATCGGGCTCCGTGCGGTCGCCGCCGTAGTTGGTGTAGACGGCTTCCAGCAGTTTGCGGATGTCGAGGTTCCAGCGGCCTCCCTGGTCGGTGGTGATGTCGCGGCCAAAGAGCGTGGCCTGGGCCAGGAAGTACACGTATTTCTTCTGTTGCAGCGTCAGCTGCTCGAAGCCGGCGAGGCGGTAGCGCAACAGCTGGAGGTCGGCAAACCGCTCGTCGGCATAGGCAAAGTCTTGTTCTTTCATCTTGTCAGTGGGTGGAAACTCCCGGCCCGCACAGGGGCCTAAGAGCGGAAACGAGACCGGGGCAGCCCGCCATGGCACAGGGCGGCCCCGATGGCCGTGCAGAATTCGGAGTATTTGGGGATGATGAAGTGCACCTTATAGAGCTTCTCCATGGCGGGAAAGATGACCTTGCACTGGGGCAGCAGCGTCAGGTTGCCGATGAGCACGTACTCCCTGATGCCCGAGTTGAGCGAAGCCAGAATGCAGCTCGACCCGATGCTTTGCAGCACCATGGTGATGATGCCCAGGGCAATGTCCTCGCGCGAGGCATTGCTCCGCGCGTTGCCGAAGAGCGAGGCGGTGGCCGTCTTGGGCAGGTTGGGCAGGGGATTGGGGCTGATGTCGCCGATGAGCACGTCCACGTTGGCGGGGTCGCCCTCCATGGCCAGGGCCACAATCTGCTTCACCTCGTCGGTCTTGAGCATGATGCGGCTCAGCCCCATCAGCGTGCCGCCGCCCAAACCGATGCCTCCGATGTGGCGGATGTCGTCGCCGTCGCACTGCACCAGACTGGTTCCCGTGCCCATCGAAACCACGAGCATGCGGTCCAAGTCGGTCTCGTAGCGCGCCCCCAGACCGTCGGCCAGGAACTCCTCGGCCTTGTCGGTGGGCAGCCCGTAGATGGGCGTGTCGATGTAAGCAGCCCCTACACCGGTTATCATCACGTGCTCAATGTCGTCGAGTCGCAGCCTGTTGTCGTAGAGATACTTGCCGAAAGCCCCGTAGAGCGAGGTCACGGGGTCGGTGGCTTTGATGCGGACGGGCGACACCACAGCGCCCTCGCCGTCGATGCCTACTATCTTGGTGGTACTGATACCTACGTCTATACCGATTACCATAATTGGGTGAAAGATATGATGGGTGATGGGGATTGAACGTGTTGCCCTGCCTCCCGGGCCTCAGCGCACGATGCGGGCCATCTGCGGGTCCAGGTCGTCGAACTCGTCGCCCTCGCGGTATTTCTGCGTGGCGGCCTCGTGGGCCGCGAGCTGGTAGAGGCACTGGGAGGCAATCTCGGCCTGTGGGGCCGTCACGTCGGCAGCCACGCGGAGGCGGTGGCTCAGCAGGTCGGTAGGCGAACCGAGGTGCATGTTGCTCACACTGAGGCGGCCACCCGCCATCTTCACCTCGATGGGCGTGTCGATGAAACCAAAGGTTGGCCGCGCCGCCAGCAGTTCGTCGTAGGCCCGCCGCACCTCCGCCGTCTTCACGTGCTGCGGTCGCAGGTCCTCGGCGTTCTGCCTTGCGGCCTCGTCGATATAGGGAGCCATGTCGGCGTATGCCACCTGGCCCAGGAGTTGTTTGAATGTCATGTCGGTGTCTTTTGGGTGCAAACTTACGCAAAATTATCGGATTACGCCCCCTCTTTGCCGAAAAATTGAGGCTGCCGGGAGGGCTGCCCGCCCTGCCCCGCCGCCTTTCCGGGCTCGGGGATGCAGGGGTGCGGGGGCAAGATGGGGGTGGCACGGGGCGGACAGCCCACCTGAAAACGAGGGGCCCAAGGCGGCTGCAACGGCACGCCCACGCCCGCACCGTGGGGCGATTGCGCCGCAACGGCCGTGCGATTACGGCCTTTTCGCGCGGCGTTTGCACCGTTTTCGCAACGCGTTTGCGGCGTGTTCGCGCGGCGATTGCGCCGCCCCATGCCCGCCGCCACCGCCCCATACATCCCCGGCAGACACACAAAGGCTGTGCCCCTACATGGCGGAGGGGCGGCACGCCAGCCTGAAAATAATGGGAAAAAGGCGGGGGCGGTATCTGATTTTTTGCGTATCTTTGCATGAATCAACAACAAAACCACACCCTAAAACAACCGAAACATGAGCACCCAAGAGGACATCATCGACGTGGTGGCGGCCGTTGTCAGAGACGACGACCGCTACCTCTGCGTGCAACGCCGCCGTTCGCACCGCGCCTACAACTCCGAGCACTGGGAGTTTCCCGGGGGCAAGGTGAAGGCGGGAGAGAGCCGGCACGAGGCCCTGCTGCGCGAAATCCGCGAAGAAATGGACTGGGACGTCTACGTGGGACGGCCGCTGGGTTGCGTGGTCCACGCCTACCCCGACTTCACCATACGCCTCTGGCCCTACCTGTGCAAGCCGGGCGACGGCCCCTTCACGCTGCTGGAACACCTCGACGCCCGCTGGCTCACGCGCGAGGAAGCCGAGGGCCTCAACTGGACCGCGGCCGACCGCCAGGTGCTGGCCCTGCTGCCGTGAGGGGCAAGGGGCCGGGTTGCGCACGGTTTTGGCCGCATGTACCCGCATGAACCGGCGGCGCCATGGGCCGCAAGCGTAGGGGCACTCCGAAAATATTGCGGCGCGCCCGCGGTCCTTTCCCGCCTTTTTTGCTAACTTTGCAGGGAAAGACAAGACACGCATGGACAAGACCCAACAGATGCAGGAGCTGATACGGCAGCTCAACGAGGCCTCGGAGGCCTACTACAACGGGCGTGGGGAGCGCATGACCGACTATGAATGGGACGCGAAGTTCGACGAGCTGCGACGGCTGGAACAGGAGACGGGCACCGTGATGCCCGGCTCGCCCACCCACCGGGTGTCGGAAGACAGCATCGCCGGACAGAAAGAAGCTCACGAGTTTGCCGCCCTCTCGCTGGCCAAGACCAAGCGCACGGAAGACCTGGCAAAGTGGGCCGAGGGGCGGCCCGTGTGGCTCTCGTGGAAGCTCGACGGGCTGACGCTCGTGGTGACCTACGACGGCGGCCGGCTCGCCAAGGTGGTGACGCGCGGCAACGGACACACCGGCACCAACATTACACACCTGGCACGGGCCATCGCGGGCATACCGCCGACCATCAAGGACCGGGGGCACGTGGTGGTGCGGGGCGAGGCCGTCATCGCCTACGACGACTTCGAGCAGTTCAACATGGAGAGCGAGGAGGAGTATGCCAACCCCCGCAACCTGGCCTCGGGCTCGCTCACGCTGAAAGACCCGGCCGAGGTGGCGCAGCGGCACATCCGCTGGATTCCCTTCACCTTGGTGCACACCGACGACGAGCTCCACTCCTGGGGCGCGCGCATGGACTATCTGCGCGACAACGGCATGGGCTGCGTGGAGCACGAACGCATAGACCATCCCACGCCGGAAAACGTGCAGACGGCCATCGACCGCTGGACCGAACGCGTGACCCACCGCCGGAATCCCTACCCCGTGGACGGCTTGGTGATGGTCTACGACGACACGGACTATGCCCGTACAGGCTCCGTCACGGGCCATCATGCCACGAGGGCGGGCCTCGCCTTCAAGTGGCAGGACGAGCGCGCGGCCACCGAACTCGAACGGGTGGAGTGGAGTTGTGCGGCCTCGACCATATCGCCCGTGGCCGTCTTCACCCCCGTGGAGCTGGAAGGAACCACCGTGAAGCGCGCCTCGCTGTGCAACATCAGCGAGTGCGAGCGGCTGGGCATCGGCGGACGGGGCACGCGGATCGAGGTGATCAAGGCCAACAAGATCATCCCCAAGGTGGTAAGTGTGAGCGCGCGGGTGGGCAGCCTCGTTGTCCCGGAGGCGTGCCCCGTGTGCGGCAAGCCCACCGAGGTGACGGTGAGCCCGGCCAGCGGCACCAAGACGCTGCACTGCACCAATGCGGCCTGCCCGGCCAAACAGCTCAGGAAATTCGCCCGCTTCGTCTCCAAGGAGGGCGTCAACGTGGATGGCATTTCCGAGCAGACGCTCGCCAAATTCATCAATTTGGGCTGGGTGTGCGAGTATGCCGACATCTTCAAGTTGCCCGCACACATCCACGAGATAGCCGCGCTCGAGGGCTTCGGAGAGAAGTCTGCCGCCAACCTCATGCGCTCCATCGAGAAGGCGCGCACCGTGGAGGCCCGGCGGCTGCTCTATGCACTCACCATCCCGATGGTTGGGCAGGACGTGTGCGCACGGCTGCTCGCCGCCTATCCGCTGGCCGACCTCATCGACATCGCCTCGGGGCGCGACCGCGACGGGGCCACGCTCTTCGGCCCCACGGGACAGGAACGGCTGGCCCTCATCCCGGGCATTGGGCCCGAGAAGTCGGCCTCACTGGTGGGATGGTTCAGTCAACCGGCCAACCTGGCTATGGTAGAGCGGCTGCTCAAGGAGGTCAGCGTCAGCCAGACGGCCGTCACCACCGCCGGCGACCGCTGCCGGGGGCTCACGTTTGTGGTGACCGGCGACGTGCACCACTACAAGAACCGCAACGAGCTCAAGGCCTACATCGAGAGCCAGGGGGGAAAGGTGACGGGCTCGGTAAGCAAGGCTACGTCCTACCTTATTAATAATGACACGGCCTCGGCCAGCGGAAAGAACCAGAAAGCACGGCAGCTGGGCATCGCCGTTATCTCGGAAGACGAGTTCGTGAGCCGCTTCGCCGACTGACGCGGAACGGCCCGCCGCCGCTCCGATAGCCCGCCGTGCATGCGCCGCGGGCAATAAACGGGGAAAACATTTGGCAGTTACGGGATTTTCCCTTACATTTGCACAAAATTTAACAGAAGATGAAACGTATCCTTGCTACGGCCGCTTTCGTGGCCTGCACTGCCGCCCTGGCTGCGCAAAACGTGCAGCTGCACTACGACTTGGGCCACTCGCTCTACAACGACCTGACCACCAGGCCCAGTATGACAACCACTGTAGAGATGTTCAAACCCGACCGTTGGGGCAGCACCTACCTATTTACCGACCTCGATTACCAGCGCGACGGCGTGGCCGGCGCCTACTGGGAGATAGCCCGCGAGTTCAGCGTCACGAAGAACAAACAGTGGGCAGCCCACGTGGAATACAACGGCGGGCTGAGCAGCGACGAGTCCACCTGGAACGCCACACGCTTCCAACACGCCGCGCTGGCCGGCGGCGCGTGGAACTGGCACAGCGCAGACTTCAGCCGAACGTTCAGCATTCAGGCCCTGTACAAGTATTATTTCAAGAACCGCCACTATGGCGCGCACCCCTTCAGCTCGTTCCAACTCACCGAGGTGTGGGGCCTGAACTTCGCCCGCAACCTGTGCACCTTCAGCGGTTTCTGCGATGCTTGGTACGATCCCAACGTGAAAGGCAAGTGGATTGTGGTGAGCGAACCGCAGTTTTGGTTCAATCTAAACACCATCAAAGGCTGGGACAAGGTGAACCTGAGCCTCGGCACCGAGGTGGAGTTGAGCAACAACTTCGTGTGGAATGAGAATGGCAAGAACAACCGGTTCTACGCCATTCCCACCATCGCCGCCAAGTGGACATTCGACTAAGCCGCCCATGAGAATAGACATCATCACGGTGCTGCCCGAGATGCTCGACGGATTTGTACACGAGTCTATCCTGGCACGCGCCCAGAAAAAAGGGCTGGCAGAGATCCGGCTGCACAACCTGCGCGACTACACCAACGACAAATGGCGCCGCGTGGACGACTATCCCTACGGTGGATTTGCCGGCATGGTGATGCAGATTGAACCCATAGACCGCTGCATCTCGGCCCTGAAAGCCGAACGCGAATACGACGATGTGATCTATGTGACGCCCGACGGAGAGAGGTTCGACCAGCGCATCGCCAACGGCATGAGCCTGCAACAGAACCTCATCATCCTTTGCGGCCACTACAAAGGCATAGACCAGCGCGTGCGCGACCACCTCATTACACGCGAGATCAGCATGGGCGACTTCGTGCTTACCGGCGGCGAGCTGGCCGCTGCAGCCATTGCCGACGCCGTGGTGAGGCTGGTGCCGGGCGTCATCAGCGACGACCAGAGCGCCCTCTCCGACTGTTTTCAAGACAATCTGCTGGCCGCTCCCATCTACACCCGACCGGCTGAATACAAGGGTTGGAAAGTGCCCGACATCCTGCTTAGCGGCAACGAGGCCAAGGTGAAACAGTGGGAAATGGACCAAGCCATGGAGCGCACGCGCCGTCTGCGCCCCGACTTGCTCAAATAAAAAGCTTTCGCCACGTGGCGAAAGCTTTCTTGTTTTTACTGGGAAGACTGCCCGTTGCTTGCATATTCGACCGCCATTTCGGCACACCGCTCGCCGTCCACGCCGGCCGAGACGATGCCGCCGGCATAGCCCGCACCCTCTCCGCAGGGGAAGAGACCGCGCAGACGGACGTGCTGCAGCGTCGTGTGGTCGCGCAGAATGCGCACCGGACTCGACGTGCGCGTCTCGACGCTGATGAGCGTGGCCTCGTTGGTGAGGAAGCCGTGGCTGCGCTTGCCGAAGGCCTTGAACCCCTCCTGCAGACGCGAGGTGATGAACTTGGGCATCCAGAAGTGCAGCGGACTGCTGATGAGCCCCGGCGCATAGCTGCTCTTCGGCAGGTCGAAACTGAGGTGGCCGTTCACAAAATCGGCCATGCGCTGCGCCGGAGCAGTCTGCCTTCGGTTGCCCTGCTGCCAGCAGTCACGCTCCAGTCGCTCCTGGAATCGCATCACACGGAGGTTGTCCGGCCCGTCCGCACGACTCTCGTCCTCCGTTCCGGGCTGGGCCGCATCGGGCGCAAAGAGCGTAGGGTCGGCCATGTCCTCGGGACGAATCTCGACCACCATGCCGCTGTTCGACCACTGCGTGCCGCGGTTGGCCGGCGACATGCCGTTCACAACAATCTGTTCCGGCCCCGTGGCGGCGGGGATGACAAAGCCGCCCGGACACATGCAGAACGAGTAAACGCCCCGTCCCGCCACCTGCGCCACATAGGCATACTCGGCCGTCGGCAGGTATTGGCCACGGCCTTCGCGGTTGTGATACTGTATGCGGTCGATGAGTTCGGAGGGATGTTCCAGCCTCACACCCACGGCAATACCCTTGGGCTCTATCTCAATGCGGGCGGCATCCAGATAGCGGTACACGTCGCGCGCGCTGTGGCCGGTGGCCAGAATCACCGGCCCGCGGTAGGTCTCGCCGGCCCCCGTGGCCAGATTCACGGCCTCGGCGCCCACTACCGTGTCGCCGTCGAGCAGCAGCCGGGTCATCTTTGTCTGGAAGTGCACCTCGCCGCCACTCTGCAAAATCTGCATCCGCATGTTCTCAATGACGCGCGGCAGCTTGTCGGTGCCGATGTGTGGATGGGCGTCGGCCAGGATGTTGGTCGAGGCCCCGTGCTGGCAGAACACGTTGAGGATCTTCTCTGTGTTGCCCCGTTTCTTGCTGCGCGTATAGAGTTTGCCGTCGCTGTAGGCGCCCGCCCCACCCTCGCCGAAGCAGTAATTGCTCTCGGGGTCCACCTGTTGGGTGCGCGTGATGAGGGCCAAGTCCTTCTTTCGCTCGCGTACATCCTTGCCGCGCTCCAGCACCACGGGGCGCAGTCCCAGCTCGATGAGGCGCAGGGCAGCGAAGAGACCGCCCGGCCCCGCGCCCACCACGACCACCTGCGGCCGGCCCTCCACGTTGGGATAAGCCGTGGGCGTGTAGGCCTCGTCCTGCGGAAACTCGTTGATGTAGACCCTCACCGTGAGGTTTACATAGATGGTTCGCTGGCGCGCGTCGATGCTGCGCCTGAGCACGCGCACCTGATTGATGCTCCGTGCATCCAGTCCTTTCTCCCGGGCAATGTGCCCGGCAATGCGCTCCGAGCTGCCCGCCACCTGCGGCAAAACCCGTATCTGGTATTCCTGTATCATGTCATGCAAATCTTAAAAACGGTGCAAAATTACGCAATTTATCAAAGACAGACCTGCCAAAAAGTATAATTCTTCATACGAAAAGCCCATTCTGCCCACACGCTAAACACGCCAAACAGGTATCAAATTCCAATTTTCCCTCCACGTTAAACGGTAAATTGTTACCGAAAACGTTGGTCGGGAGGATAATTCTTAGTATTTTTGCAGCCAAGTTTTGCCGTAGCCCCGTTTGTTCCGGGGGCGGCATGACATGATTAAAACGTCATTCACAATGAAAGTATTAAAGTTTGGCGGAACATCAGTAGGTTCCGTAAAGAGCATTCTGAGTCTGAAACGCATCGTGGAAAATGAGGCCCGCCGACAGCCGATTGTCGTTGTCGTGAGCGCCTTGGGCGGCATCACCGACCAGCTTATCTCCACTTCACAACTGGCTCTGACGGGCAACGAGGGCTGGAAGAGCGCCTACGAGGAGATGGTGGACCGCCACCACAAGATGATAGACACCATCATTACCGACCCCGCCAGCCGCGAAACGCTGTTCAATCAAGTGGACGCTCTCTTCGAGCAACTCCATTCCATATACTTCGGTGTGTACCTCATCCGCGACCTGAGCAAGAAGACTCAGGACGCCATCGTGAGCTACGGCGAGCGCCTGAGCTCGATCATCGTGTCGACACTCGTCCGCGGTTCGCGCTGGATGGACGCGCGCGAGTTCATCAAAACCGAGGTGGTGAACGGCAGGAACGCCCTCGACAGCGACCTCACCAACAAGCTCGTGCGCGACGCTTTCGACGACATGCCCCGCGTGTCGCTCGTTCCGGGCTTCATCTCGACCGACCGCACCACGGGCGAAATCACCAATCTGGGCCGAGGTGGATCGGACTACACAGCCGCCATCATCGCCGCCGCGCTCGACGCCGACTCGCTGGAAATATGGACCGATGTGGACGGATTCATGACCGCCGACCCCAAAGTCATCCGCTCGGCCTACACCATTGACGAGCTAAGCTACGTCGAGGCGATGGAGCTCTGCAACTTCGGCGCCAAGGTAATCTACCCTCCAACGATCTACCCCGTGTGTATCAAGAGCATCCCCATACGGGTGAAGAATACGTTTAATCCCGAGAGCCCCGGCACCATCATCAAGGACAAGATAGAGAACGACCGCAAGGCCATCAAGGGAATATCCAGCATCAAGGGCACCACGCTCATCACCGTGTCGGGCCTTTCGATGGTGGGCGTCATCGGTGTGAACCGCCGTATCTTCACCGCCCTGGCCGAAAACGGCATCAGTGTGTTCCTCGTGTCGCAGGCTTCGTCGGAAAATTCCACCTCCATCGGCGTGCGCGACGAGGACGCCCAGGCCGCCGTCGATGTGCTCAACCGCGAGTTCGGGGCCGAGATCGAGGACGGTTCCATGTTCCCCATGCACGCCGAGAGCCACCTGGCCACCATTGCCATCGTGGGCGAAAACATGAAGCACACGCCCGGCATTGCGGGCAAGCTCTTCGGAACACTGGGCCGCAGCGGCATCTCGGTCATTGCCTGCGCCCAGGGCGCCTCGGAGACCAACATCTCATTCGTCATTGATTCGCAGTATTTGCGCAAGGCACTCAACGTGCTCCACGACTCCTTCTTCCTCTCGGAATACAATGTTCTCAACCTCTTCATCTGCGGCGTGGGCACCGTGGGCGGGAAGCTCATCGAGCAGATACGCGCCCAATACGACGAGCTCAAGGAGCACTCGCGCCTCAAGCTCAACGTGGTGGGCATCGCCACCTCGCGCAACGCCGTCTTCTCGCGCGACGGAATCGACCTCGACAACTACCGCGAACAGCTGAAAAACTCGGAGCCCTGCACTCCCGAGAAGCTGCGCAACGCCATCCTCGGCATGAACATCTTCAACTCGGTGTTCGTGGACTGCACGGCCTCCAAGGACATTTCGGCCCTCTACCAGACCTTGCTCACCCACAATATCAGCGTGGTGGCGGCCAACAAGATAGCTGCCAGCTCGCGCTACGAGGACTACGCGCAACTCAAGGAGACGGCGCTGCGCCGCGGTGTGAAGTTTCTTTTCGAGACCAACGTGGGCGCGGGGCTGCCCATCATCGGCACCATCAACGACCTGCGCAACTCCGGCGACCGCATCCTCAAGATAGAAGCCGTGCTCAGCGGCACGCTCAACTTCATCTTCAACGAGCTTGCAGCCGACGTGCCTTTCTCCGAAACCGTGCGCCGCGCCAGGCAGCAGGGCTACGCCGAGCCCGACCCCCGCATCGACCTGAGCGGCACCGACGTCATCCGCAAGCTGGTCATCCTGACGCGCGAGGCCGGCTACCGGGTGGAGCAGGCCGACGTGGAGCGGCGCCTCTTCGTGCCCGACGACTTCTTCCAAGGCAGCGCCGACGACTTCTGGAGGCGGCTGCCCGAACTCGACGACAGCTTCGAGCAGCGGCGACGGCAGCTCGAAGCCGAGGGCAAGCGGTGGCGGTTCGTGGCCACGATGGAGGGCGGAAAGACCAGCGTGGCCCTACAGGCCGTGAACCGCAGCCACCCTTTCTACGGACTCGAGGGCAGCAACAACATCGTGATGCTCACCACAGAGCGGTACAAGGAATACCCCATGCTCATCCAAGGCTACGGCGCAGGGGCCAGCGTCACGGCCGCAGGCGTGTTTGCCAATATCATGAGCATTGCCAATATCTGACCCCATCACATTCACCCCACAAGCGCAAATCCCCATGAAACACATCATTATTCTGGGCGACGGCATGGCCGACCATGCCGTCGGACGGCTGGGCGGCCGCACCCTGCTGCAGCACGCCGACACCCCCTACATGGACCTGCTGGCCCGCCGAGGCCGCACGGGCCGGCTGATGACCATCCCCCAAGGCTTCCACCCGGGCTCCGAGGTGGCCAATACGGCTATCCTGGGCTACGACCTGAACCGCGTCTACGAGGGCCGCGGACCGTTGGAGGCGGCCAGCATAGGCTACGACATGCAGCCCGAGGACACGGCTTTCCGCTGCAATGTCATCACGCTGCACGACGATCGAATCCTCACCCACAACGGCGGCAACCTCTCCACCGAGCACGGCGACGAGCTCATGCGCTACCTTGACGAGCGTCTGGGCAACGACAGCGTGCGCTTCATCACCGGCATACAGTACCGGCACCTGCTCGTGGTGAAGCGTGCCAGCAAGCACGTGGTGTGCGCACCGCCCCACGACCACCCCGGCGAACCCTGGCGGCCCCTGCTGGTACAGAGCGAGCCGGGCTGGGAAGACAGGCGCGAGGACGTGCTCGGCCACGACGGACGGCCCACGGGAGAGCACCGCCTCACGGGCCGGGAGACGGCCGAATTGCTCAACCAGCTCATCATCGACTCCCAGCAAATCCTGGCCGACCACCCCTACAACCGCGACCGCACGGCCCGCGGCGATCGGCCCGCCAACAGCATCTGGCCCTGGGGCGGAGGCTACAGGCCCAGCATGCAGACGCTGATGCAGCTCTATCCGCAGGTCAGGACGGGCTCGGTCATCTCGGCCGTCGACCTCATTCGGGGCATCGGACGCTACGCCGGACTCGACGTGGTGAAGGTGCCGGGAGCCACCGGACTGGCCGACACCAACTACGAAGGCAAGGCTGCGGCCGCCATCGATGCCCTGCGCCGGCAGGACTTCGTCTACCTGCACCTCGAAGCCAGCGACGAGGCCGGCCACGACGGCGACCTCGAACTCAAGCTGCGCACCATCGAATATCTGGACCGTCGCATCGTGGAGCCCGTCTACAACGAGGTGAAGCACTGGGCCGAGCCGGTGTGCATCGCCGTGCTGCCCGACCACCCCACGCCGGTGGAGCTGCGCACCCACGTGGCCGAACCCGTGCCCTTCCTCGTCTGGCACCCGGGCATCGAGCCCGACGCCGTGCAGCAATACGACGAAGTGGCGTGTGCCTCCGGGGCCTACGGTCTGCTCCACCTCGAACAATTCATGAAAACCCTGATGCAAATACACTGACGCATGAAATACTATTCCACCAACCACCAGGCCCCCGAGGCCACGCTGCGCGAGGCCGTGGAGCGCGGCCTCGCCCCCGACCGGGGCCTCTACATGCCCGAGCGCATCGAGCGGCTGCCGGCCTCGTTCTTCGACCGCATCGCCTCCATGTCGTTCCCCGACATGGCTTTCGAGGTGAGCCGCGCTTTCTTCGGCGAAGACGTGGACGAGGCCTCGCTGCGCCACATCGTGGCCGACACGCTGACATTCGACACGCCCGTGGCCCCCGTCGACGGCAACATCTTCAGCCTCGAACTCTTCCACGGCCCCACGCTGGCCTTCAAGGACGTGGGCGCCCGCTTTATGGCACGGCTGCTACAACACTTCATCCACCGCGATGCAGCCGACGGCCGTCCCGTGAACGTGCTCGTGGCCACCTCGGGCGACACCGGATCGGCCGTGGCCAACGGCTTTCTCGGCGTCGACGGCATCCACGTCTACGTGCTCTATCCCAAGGGCAAGGTGAGCCGCATCCAGGAAAGTCAGTTCACCACGCTGGGCCGCAACATCACCGCCCTCGAGGTGGACGGCGTGTTCGACGACTGCCAGGCCCTGGTGAAGAGCGCCTTCATGGACCCCGAACTCAACGCCCACATGAAGCTCACCTCGGCCAATTCCATCAACGTGGCCCGTTTCCTGCCCCAGGCGTTCTACTATTTCAACGCCTACGCCCAGCTTCTTCGCGACGGCCGGCTGCGTCGCGAGGGCGGCCGCAGCAACCTCGTGGTGTGCGTGCCGAGCGGCAATTTCGGCAACATCACGGCCGGCCTCTTCGGCGTGCGCATGGGACTGCCCGTGAAGCGGTTCATCGCTGCCAACAACGCCAACGACGTCTTCTACAACTATCTGCAGTCGGGCCAGTACCGTCCGCAGCCCAGCAAGCAGACGCTGGCCAACGCCATGGACGTGGGCGACCCGAGCAACTTCGCCCGCATACTCGACCTTTACGGCTCCAGCTGGCCGGCCATCAGGGCCGACATCAGCGGGGCCACCTACACCGACGACCGCATCCGCCAGACCATGCGCCAGTGCCACGAGCGCACCGGCTACGTGCTCGACCCCCACGGAGCCTGCGGCTACCAGGCCTTGCGCGAGCAGCTGCAGCCCGACGAGCTGGGCGTGTTCCTCGAAACAGCCCATCCGGCCAAGTTCAAGGAGCAGGTAGACCGCATCCTCGGCACCGACATCGCCATCCCCGAACGCCTCCAAGCCTTCATGCGCGGCACCCGCCACAGCGTGCCCCTGCCCGCCAGCTTCGCCGCCTTCAAGGAGTATCTGATGCAGCAGTAGGAGAAAACGGCATCGTTCCATCGGCCGTTCCATTTTGATGAAACACATATCCGGCATTGTTCCATCGGCCATGTGGTTTCGATGAAACGGGCAAATGGTATCATTTGAACAAACATGCGATATGACTTGAACGGGCGTAGGGGCCGGCGCAAAGGCCGGTTCCTACGCCCGTTCCGTTTGACCAATCCACCCATCCCCCGTTGCATGCCCGGCCGTCACGGCGTTGTCACGTTGTCATAACGCCGCAATCGCATCGCCATTCCACCGCAATCGCATCGCCTTCACGGCGCAATCGCCGCGCGTTTGCGCCGTCATCGTCCGCCCTCCACCGCGCAGCATCCGTGAAATCTGTGGAATCTGTGAGAAAAAGCACCGCGCAGCCACATGTCCAATATGTTGTTATGTCCAAATCCCCACCCCGCAGCCCACGCGCCATCCGCGGCTTCTGTCCCAACATCCACGCCCCCGTCCTTTCCGCCCTTTCCTGTCAAACGCACAAATCCCGGTGGTGTATGGAGCCATGGAAACCGTCCAAACAGGCACCCTGACAAAAACAATTCGGCGAAAATTCTTTTTTTTCCCGATATACCATTACCTTTGCAACAGGTTATTCGGACGATGCAAGGCGTTGCGTGTCATCGAAGAAGACAGGCCGCCCAATCCGTCGCCCCACTCATTTGGCAGCCCGCTTTCTTCCCAATAGCCAAGTGGTTTGAGACTTTTCTGTGATTTATAATTAAAAACTAATGTATGTCTGGTAATTTGAACTCTATCAGAATGGCGCTCGTCGGCCTGCTGCTGTTGGTGGCAGGAAGCCTGTCGGCGCAGACAATCAAAGGTACGGTGAAGGACAACACGGGCGAGCCCGTGCTCGGAGCCACCATCCAGGAAGACAGCGCACGGGCCAACGGCACCGTGACCGACCTGGACGGCAACTTCACCATCACGCTCAAAGGCAAGAGCCGGAGGCTCAGCGTGTCCTACGTGGGCATGAAGACGCAGCTGGTCAACGTGGACGGCAAGACCTCGGTCAGCGTCACCCTCGAGGACGAGGCCACCAGTTTGAACGACGTGGTGGTCATCGGCTACGGCACGGTGAAGAAGAAAGACCTCACCGGCTCGGTGTCGTCCATCTCGGCCAAGGACATTGCCGGCGTGCCGGTGGCCAATGTGGGCGAGGCCATGACCGGCAAGCTGGCCGGCGTGAGCATCACCACCACCGAGGGTTCGCCCGACGCCGACGTGAAGATCCGCGTGCGCGGCGGCGGCTCGCTCTCGCAGGACAACTCGCCGCTCTACATTGTCGACGGCTTCCCCGTGAGCGGCATCGGCGACATTGCACCGTCCGAAATCGAGAGCATCGACGTGCTGAAGGACGCCTCCTCCACCGCCATCTACGGCGCACGGGGCGCCAACGGTGTCATCATCATCACCACCAAGAGCGGCAAGGAGGGCAAGACGCAGGTCAGCTTCAACGCTTCGCTGGGCTGGAAGAAGCTCTCCAAGGAGGTCAAAGTCATGAGTCCTTACGACTATGTGGCCTATCAGCACGAGCTCGGTTCCACCGACTACGGCAACTACGAAGACCTCGACATCTGGAAGAGCAACGCCGGCAGCAACTGGCAGGACGAGCTCTTCGGCCGCACGGGAACGCAGCGGCAGTACAACGCCAACGTGAGCGGGGGCACCAAGGACCTGAAATACAACGTGAGCTACGCCCACAACGGCGAGAACAGCATCATGCTCAACTCCGGATACCGCAAGGACAACATCAACGCAAAAATCAACGCCAACCTGAGCAAATGGCTGTCGCTCGACTTCAACGCCCGGCTGGCCAATGCCAAAATCAACGGTCTGAGCGGCGGCGCGGAGACCAACCAGAGCAACGCCGCCAACTCCATCGTGGCCAACAGCATCCGTTTCCGCCCCGTCGATCCGCTGGCCTCCAACGACGACGACGAGTCGACCAACTCCTCTTCGCTCAAGGATCCGCTGCTCCGCATCAAGGCCACCGACCGCATACAGCGGCGTTTCCGTCAGGACTATAACGCCGGACTGAACTGGAAGCCCTGGAAGAACATCACGTTCCGCTCGGAGTTTGGCTACGGCTGGAGATACGAAGACGACAACTATGTGTGGGCCGCCGATGCCGTGCAAAGCTCCAAATTCGCCTTCAACGGCCAGCCGCAGCTCGACTATGTGCACCAGGAATACAAGTCGTGGCGCAATGCCAACACCGCCACCTACGACAACAGGAAGCTCTTCGACGGCCGCGACCGCCTCACGCTGCTCGTCGGACAGGAGTGGAGTTCCACCCGGCACACCGCGCGGGAAAACACTGTTGTGGCCTTCCCCTCGACCATGACCATCGGCGAAGTCAAGGCCAACACGGGCGCGGGAACGCCGCTTCCCGTGGTGACCACCATTGCCGCCGACGACAATATGCTCTCCTACTTCGGGCGTGTGAACTACACGCTCAACGAGAAATACCTCGCCACGCTGGCCCTGCGCGCCGACGGCTCCTCCAAATTCGGCAAGAACCACCGCTGGGGCGTCTTCCCGTCGCTGGCCCTCGCTTGGCGCATCAGCGACGAAGCGTTCCTCAAAGGCAGCAAGGTTTTGTCCAATCTCAAGGCGCGGCTGAGCTTCGGAACCGCCGGCAACAACCGCATCCCGGCCGGCCAGCTCTACCCCGTCTACAGCATGGCAGGCAACGACGGCAAGGCCCCTTACTTCAATGAGGAGCGCGGCGCACAGCTCGAACGCGGCACCTACCTGTCCAATCCCGACCTGAAATGGGAGACCACCATCACCCGCAACTTCGGCATCGACTACGGATTCTTCGACGGACGCATCAACGGTACGCTGGATTTCTACTGGAACACCACCAAGGACCTGCTCATGCGAACGGAGATTCCGGCCAACACGGGCTACAATTTCCAGTACCAAAACATCGGCCAAACCTCCAACAAGGGCGTGGAACTCGCCCTCAATGCCGCCATCGTCGAGCACAAAAACTTCGCGCTCAACGCCACGTTGAACGTGGCTTGGAACAAGAGCAACATCGACAAACTGAACTACAATTCGCCCTGGCAGAGCAGCAATTTCGCCGGAAGCAACATTGCAAAATACGAAGATTTCTACGTGACCGAGGGCGGACGGCTGGGCGAAGTCTGGGGCTACCGCACCAATGGCTTCTTTACTGCCTACGACCCTGTGCGCAATCCGAACGGCGAACTGGTGCTCAACGGCACCACATGGAAGCTGCGCGACGGCGTCAAGGACAACAGCAACACGCTCACCGGCGGCCAGTACTATCCCGGAGGACTGAAATATCAGGTCGACGGGAACGGCGACCCCGTCAAGCAGAAGCTGGGCAACACCATTGCTCCGGTCACCGGCGGCTTCGGCCTCAACGGCAATTGGCACAATCTCGACTTCTCCATCTTCCTCGACTATTCGGTGGGCAACAAGATCGTCAACGGCACCAAACTGGTCAATGCGTTCTATGCCGGCTCGGCCAGGGGCTACAATCTCGTGGACGATTTCAGGCTCGGCAACCGCTATACATGGATTGATCCCGCCACGGGCATGAACCTGGCGCGTCCCTCGGCCGACATTCTGGCCCACTATGGAAGCGGCGACGCCATTGCCACGCGCCTGTACGAGCTCAACGCCGGCGCGGCCATCTACAACCCGGCAGCCGTGAGCAACATGTACATCAACGACTACGCCGTGGAAGACGCCTCGTTCCTGCGCCTCAATACACTGACCGTAGGCTACACGTTGCCCGCCAAATGGATGAAGATTATCTTCATCAGCAGCATCCGTCTCTACTTCACGGCCCACAACCTCTACTGCTTCACCAGCTACAGCGGCTACGATCCCGAGGTGGATACAAGCAGCAAAAGGAACGCCATGTGCCCCGGCATCGACTATGCCGCCTACCCCAAGAGCCGCACGTTCGTGGGTGGCGTGAACATCACTTTCTAATCATCAGACAGCATTCCCATGAAAAAGATAATCACAGTTTGCACCATTGCAGCCGCCCTGGCCGGGACAACGTCGTGCTCCGACTTCCTCGACCAGAACTCGCCATCCGAGCAAAACGCCGAAAACACCTACAATTCGGCATACTATACCAGCCTGCGCGTCAACAAAATCTACGGCGGACTGACCCAGGACCAGACCTATTCGCAGTACATGAACATCGTTTGGGGCCTGAACAGCGACATAGAATTGGTGGACGGCCTCGGCAGCGACGCAGCCAATACAGGCAGCGAACGCGGCAACATGAACTACAACGCCTCGCCGGGCTGGAGCAGAATCTCGTCGCTGTGGGACAAGGCCTACGGTGTGATCGAGGACTGCAACACCACCATCGAGGGCATCGAGGGCAGCCGTCTCCTCGCTGCCGGCAGCAGCGAGCGGGCCGTCATGCGCCGCTATGAGGGCGAGGCCCTCACGCTGCGAGCCATGCTTTACCTGGACATGATTCGCTTCTTCGGCGACATTCCCATGAAGATGGAGCCGTCGCGAAGCGACCTGGGCAACGCCTATCTGGACAAAACCGACCGCGACGTCATCATGGACTCGCTCATGAACCAGCTGGACCGCGCCATCGACTACCTGCCCTGGGCCGGCCAGAACGGCTACACCACCGAGCATGCAACCAAGGGATACGCCCACGCCCTGCTGGCACAGATCGCCCTTACCCGTGCCGGCTACGCCATTCGGGAGCAGGGAAAGGACGGTTACGAGACGGCAAGCTACAGCGACGCCACCTATCCCACGCAGCGGCCGGCCGCCGAAATGCGCAAGACGCTCTACGAGCGGGCCCTCGCCCACCTCGCGGCCGTCATCAAAAGCGGCGTGCACGCCCTTAACCCCTCGTTCCGAAACGAGTGGGAACTCCTGAACCAACTCAAGCTCGACCAGAGCTATCGCGAGAACTTGTTCGAGGTTCCGATGGGCCTCAACGTGAGTAGCGAGCTGGGTTACACCGTCGGCGTGCGCATGAACGGCGTGACCTCGCGCTTCGGCTACGGCAATTCGTCGGGCAAGATGAAGCTCACGGCGCCCTTCTTCTACTCGTTCGACAAGAACGACACACGCCGCGACGTGACCTGCTCCAACATACAATACAAGGAGGACAAGGACGCCAGCGGCAACAAGGCAACCGTTTGCCAGATGCTGGGCAACACGCCTTTCGGCATCTATGTGGGCAAGTGGGACCCACGGATGGAGGGCGAAGCCTGGCTCTCGCAGAACAAACAGGTGTCGCAGAAGCACCTCACGGGCATCAACTGCGTGAAGATGCGCTACGCCCAAGTGCTGCTGATGTATGCCGAAGTGATGAACGAACTGGCCGGCCCCGACGGCCACTACACGGGCGACGCCGGGCTCACCGCCCGCGAAGCGCTGGGCCAAGTGCACGAGCGCGCCTTTGACAGCCAGCACAAGGCACAGGCACAGGCCTACACCGCCACGCTTCCTGCCGGCAAGGAAGCCTTCTTCAGGGCCATCGTCGACGAGAACGCCTGGGAACTTGCAGGCGAGGGAGTGCGCAAGTTCGACCTGATTCGGTGGAACCTCCTCACGCAAAAGACACTCGAGATGAAGGCTCAGTACCTGGCCGACGTGGCGGCCGCCGAGGCCGATCCAGACAACAGCGGCCGCTACCAGAAGACGGTTTACTTCAACTATACCGACGCCACGAAGACCGACATAGACGAGAGCAGCAGCACCTGGTACGGGCTGCCCGAGGGCAAGACGGCGGCCGACTACACGGGAAGCGCCAGCTCTTTCGGCGCGGCCAAGACGGCAGACAAGACCGACAAGAACGTCTACACCAACCTGCCATCCATTTCCAGCGGCCTCGTGGGCTCGGCACTCGCCGTCGGCGACACGCCCGACGTGACGGTGAAGAACCGTTACCTCGTGCCCATCGCCTCGACAACCATCTCCACTTCCAACGGCCACCTGCACAATTCCTATGGCTACGGGGACTAAACATCACGCACTTCATCAACGCATCATCATGAAAAGTATCAAGCATAGCATCTGCACGGCCGCCGTGGCGACGCTGGGAGCGCTCTCCCTCGCGTCGTGCACCGACGGCAACGACTGGAACGTGGACAACACGCTGAACCGTCTTTTCGGCACCACCGACATCTCGCTCGACATCCATGACACCAAAGTTGGTGTGGCCTTCACCGAGATCAAGGGGGCCGAGGGCTACCAGGTGGAGCTGAGCACAGACTCTCTTTATGCCGACGAGGTGGCCCCGGGCTCCATCGTCGACACGCTACGCGGCACGCCCGACACCCTGCGCAACCTCACGGGCGAGACCAAATACTACCTGCGCATGCGCTCCATCGCCCAGGGCAAGGCGGCTTCGCGCTGGGTGTACTACAAGAACAGCCGCGGCCATCGCTACTTCGTCACCAAGTCGGAACAGCTCTTCCGCGACCTCACCCCGGCCGACGTGGACGAGAGCACGGCCCACGTGAGCTGGCGGGCGGGCCAGCAGGTGACCCACCTCGTGGTGCTCAAGGGCGGCGAAACGGTGAAGAGCATCGAGCTCGGAGCCGACCCAATAGCCGCCGGCGACTACACCATCACCGGACTGCAACCCACCACCACCTACACCGTGAACCTGATGAACGGCACCGCCAAGCGCGGCACACTGACCCTGACCACCACTGCAGCCATGCCGGCGGCCAGCTACAAGTACTACCTGCCGGCCGGCACCAAGGAGCTTACACAGGACATGCTCGACCAGATTGCGGCCACGGCGCAGCAGAAAGCGGGCAGCAACACCAACTACAGCGTCACCATCGGCATCGCCGCCGGCCAGCAACTGGCCCTCTATGGCAGCAACGCCGAGGAGGGCAAGACCTCGCTGACCATCCCCGACGGCATGGCCGTCACCTTCTTCGGACTGGCTGGCGACGCCCCCACGCTCAAGCTGCAGAAGGCGCTCAACCTTGAGGGCAGCCACGCTTACGTGCGCTTCCAGCACCTGAACATCACCGACGACGGCGCGGGCTACTTCGTCAACCAGTCGAAAACAGCCACCGTAGACGAGTTCGGCGTGGACAATTGCGAAGTGAGCGACTTCGCCACGGCCTTCTTCCGGCTCCAGGGAACGAGCGGCATCTCCGTGAACACGCTCAGCCTGAACAACAGCATCTTCCACGACATGTGCAGCGGATACTCCTTCATCCACGTGGACGCGGGCAGCGGCAAGGGCAAGGTGAACCGCATACGCATGGCCAACTGCACGCTCTACAACATTGCCACGGGCGGCAAAATGCTCATATTCAGCAAGAAAACCAACATGGAATCCATCGCCATAGACCGTCTGACGATGTACAACTGCATAGGCAACGGCAACTTCCTCATCGACTTCGGCGACAAGACTTTCGGCGCAAACAGCATCACCATCAGCAATTCGCTGTTTGCAAAAACGCCCGACGACGTGACCAACAAGAACCTGCGCTGTCTGCATGCACCCGTCGTGACCAACACCTACACCACCTCCGACTTCTTCAAGAAGATAGACGGGGCCACGGCGCTCGACGCTGCAGCCGGCGACGTGTTTGCCGACCCGGCCGCCGGTAACTTCACCCTGAAGCCCGCATACACCCGCCTCGGCGCGGGCGACAGCAGGTGGGACACGATTGATTAACCGGCCGTCCACCCGTCTTTCTCCGTCCGTCCGCCCACCGCAGGGCGGGCGCGGGCACATACAAAAGGCCCCACCGCCATGCGGTGGGGCCTTTCCGTCAAATTCTTCGCGCCGTTGTCGCCATGCGTCTGCGCCGTCATCGCAGGGCGTCTGCGCCGTTTTCGCGATGCGATTGCGCCGTCGCCGCCGCGCGATTACACCGCCATCGCGGCACCGTCTCCAGCCCTGCGCCGCGCCGCCACCAAGGGGCCGGCGCGCTGCGGGGCCGCCGCGCCTACTTCTTGTCGGGCAGGTGGAACTGGTAATCGTTGTCGAACACCTTGCCCACGTTGTTGATTTCGAGGAACGTGGTGCCGCCGCCCTCACCGAACGAACCGGAAAGGTAGGCTATCTTGTCGTCGGGTTGGATGTAGCCTTTCTGCCTCAACATGCGCAGGGCAGCCGAGAACATGTACTCGGACGAGACGTGGTCTTTCTGGTAAATGGGGATGACGCCGTAGGAAAGGTTGAGCCATCGCTGCGTCTTCTCCTTGTAGCAGATGGCCAGGATGGGCTTGGGGCCGCGGAAAGCAGCCAGGTCGCGGGCCGTCTCGCCCGTCTCGGAGTCGGTGATGATGCCGGCCACGCCCAGATGGCGCGACGACTCGATGGCGGCGTGGGCCAGGAACTCCTTCTGCGTGCAGTTGTCGTTCAGGGGCACTTCGTAGTGCTCGCCGAAGTTCTGCCGGTCTTTCTCGGCCTGCTCTGCAATGGCCGACATGGTCTCGACAGCCTCCACCGGATAGCGTCCCGAGGCGGTCTCGCCGCTGAGCATCAGGGCGTCGGTGTTGGAATAGATGGCGTTGGCAATGTCGGTCACCTCGGCGCGCGTGGGCCTCGGATTGCCAATCATGGTGTGGAGCATCTGTGTGGCCACGATGACGGGCTTCTTCTTCTGCACGCACTTGCGGATAATCATGCGCTGGATGCCGGGTATCTGCTTCACGGGCACCTCGATGCCCAGGTCGCCGCGGGCAATCATGATGCCGTAGCTGGCGTCGATAATCTCGTCGATGTTGTCCACGCCCTCCTGGTTTTCTATCTTGGAGATGACCTTGATGTCGGAGTGATGCTCGTCGAGAATGTCCTGCACGGCCTTCACGTCGGCGGCCGAACGCACGAAGCTGTGGGCTATGAAGTCGATGTCCTCCTCGATGGCGAGCAGGATGTTGCGGCGGTCTTTCTCGGTGAGTGCAGGCAGATTGATGTGCTCGCCGGGCACGTTCACGCTCTTGTGGGCGCCCAGCACGCCGTCGTTGGTGACGCGGGTGAAGACCGTCGGGCCCACAATGTCGGTCACTTTCATGTCGATGGCGCCGTCGTCGAAGAGGATGTCGTCGCCCACTTTCACGTCGCTGGCAATGTCGGGGAACGAGAGATTCACGATGTCGTGGCTGCTGTCCATGCCGGGACGGCCGAAGATTTTCACCACGTCGCCCGTCTTGTACTCGATGGGTGCCTCCACGCCGGTGGTGCGCACCTCGGGGCCTTTGGTGTCGATGAGGATGCCGATGTGGGGCGACACGGCCCGCACGTTGCGGATAATGGTGCGGATACCGTCGGGTGTGGCGTGGGCGGTGTTCATCCGAACCACGTTCATGCCTGCAAAAAACAACTTGCGCAGGAAGTCCACGTCGCAGCGGCGGTCGCTGATGGAGCAAACTATCTTTGTCTGTTTCATAATTCCAAGGGGATTATTTGGGGAGATAACGATTGATGTCTGAATACTCTTGCAAAGGTACTTAAAATTTCGCAGAACGGCCTTTACGGCGCAAAATAAAATCGGGCACGCAAAGGTTTACGTGCAATTAATGTGCGGCGGCGTGCCGACCTGCGGTTTATTTGCTTAACTTTGCAGCGACTTTGAAAGCGCAGCATCGACAATTCCATTCAGAAACAACATCATATTCAAGACAAATCATGAAAGCATTGCAAGCACTCAACAAGCGCACGGCACCGAAAAGCGCCATGCCCGAGCGTATCATTCAGTTTGGCGAGGGCAACTTCCTGCGCGCCTTCGTAGACTGGATTGTCTACAACATGGACCAGAAGACCGACTTCAACGCGTCGGTGGTGGTGGTGCAGCCCATCGAACGGGGCATGGCCGACTGGCTCAACGGCCAGGACTGCCTGTACCATGTGAACCTGCAGGGCAAGGAGAACGGCCGGCCCGTGGACACGCTCACCCGCATCGACGTCATCAGTCGGGCCCTCAATCCCTACACGCAGAACCAGGCCTTCATGGCCCTGGCCGAGCAGCCCGAGATGCGGTTTATCATTTCCAACACCACCGAGGCCGGCATTGCCTTCGACGAGAGCTGCAAGTTCAGCGACGCTCCGGCCGCCAGCTATCCCGGCAAACTGGTGCAGCTGCTGTTCCACCGCTACAAGTTCTTCGGCGGAGACCCCACCAAGGGCATGATTCTGATGCCCTGCGAGCTCATCTTCCTCAACGGCCACCACCTCAAGAAGTGCATCTATCAGTACATCGAACTCTGGAAAAACGACCTGGGCGACGACTACGAGGGCTTCAAAACGTGGTTCACACGCCACTGCTACGTGTGCGCCACGCTCGTGGATCGCATCGTGCCGGGCTTCCCGCGCGACACCATTCAGGACATCCAGCAGAAGATTTGCTACCGCGACAACCTCGTGGTCAAGGCCGAGAGCTTCCACCTTTGGGTCATCGAGAAGGCCGAGAACATGACCGTGGAACAGCTCAAGGCCGAGTTCCCTGCCGAAAAAGCCGGGTTGCATGTGCTCATCACCGACAACGAAAAGCCCTACCATGCCCGCAAGGTGACCCTGCTCAACGGCCCTCATACCGTGCTCTCGCCGGTGACATTCCTTAGCGGAGTGGACATCGTGCGCGACGCATGCGAGCACCCCGTACTGGGCAAGTACATCCACAAAGTGCAATTCGACGAGCTCATGCAGACGCTCGACCTGCCCATGGAAGAGCTCAGACAGTTTGCCGCCGACGTGCTCGAACGCTTCGAGAACCCGTTTGTGGACCATCAGGTGACGAGCATCATGCTCAACAGCTTCCCCAAATACGAAACGCGCGACCTGCCCGGCGTGAAGATTTACTTGGAGCGCAAGGGCGAGCTGCCCAAGGGGCTGGTGTTCGGACTGGCCGCCATCATCACCTATTATAAAGGTGGACAGCGCGCCGACGGCACAGCCATCGTGCCCAACGACGACCCGAAAATCATGGCCCGGCTGGCCGAACTCTGGGCCACGGGCGACACGCGGCAGGTGGCCGAGGGCGTATTGGCCTTCGACTACGTGTGGAAAGAGAACCTCAACCAGACTGTTCCCGGCCTCGCCGCACTGGTCAAGGAGTACCTCGACCTCATTCAGGCCAAGGGAATGCTCGAGGCCGTGAAGACCATTCTGTAGGAAACGGATAACACAAAAACCCGTCCACCAAAAACAATCATCCCGTCCGGACGCAACGATCCGGACGGGATGATGGTTGAAACGGGGCCTCGTTGTGGCACCCCTTATGGTTTTTGCCCGCAGGAACACGCCCCGCGCGGGCCGCCAATCAACGTATGCGGTCCATTGACCGCACCAGCTTCTCGTCGGCTTTCACCCCGGCACGCGCCAGCACCAGCAGCACCACGGCCACCAAGGGCAGGCAGAAAGCAAAGTGAACGCGCAGCGACGTGGAGGCCGAATCCACCGACCCCAGGAACCAGTAGCCGGCAAAGGCGGCATACCAGGCCAGGCAGAGCACGATGTTGGCCGTGCACAACGCCATCTGAACAGGGCGCCGACGATAGAGGAAAATGCTGATAAGCGTCAGCGAGCCCACCACCACCAGGTCGACAAAAGGCAGCGGATGGGGGTCGAAGCCCCTGCCCGAATACAGCCCCAGGCTATACCAACGCACGCCCTCGCCCATGGCTTTGGGCTCCAGCGTGGCCACCGGCAGACACAGGCAAACGATGACGCATGCCAGGGCCAGCAGCAGAAAGAGGGTCTGTTTGCGCTGAATCATCAGGCCTGCTCCGTCTGGTTATCCTGCGAGGGGTCGCGCCAATACACGTTGCCCTCGATAAATTCCTGCGTGGCCAGCAGCGTGGCCTTGGGCAGTTTCTCGTAGTAACGGCTGATTTCTATCTGCTCACGGTTCTCGAACACCTCTTCGAGCGAGTCGTTGTAGGAGGCGAACTCGGCCAGTTTCTTGTTCAGATCCTGCTTGATCTCTGTAGAAATCTGGTTGGCGCGCTTGCCAATGATGGCCACACTCTCGTAAATGTTGTTCGTCTCGTCACAGAGATCCATGATGTTTCGGGTGACGGTGTTGACCGGAGCTTTTGACTTTTTGTAATCCATGTCTATTGTTGGGTTTTAAATTTTGGCGTTGCCGGCAGGCCGTAGAGGCGGCCTCGGGAGAGGCAGGAGCCTATTCCTGCGCCGTGGAAGTGACCTTCTTGCACTTCTCGATGTACTCTTCGGCGTGCTTTCTTTCCTTGGAATCAGGATATTCGTTGATGAAACCGTAGCACTCGTCCTCGGCATCCTGGAAGCGTTCCAGCTTTCGGGCCTCGATGCTTTGCTGGGCCAACTCGTACTTGCTCTTCATGATGAGCACGGCAAAGTCCTCGCGCTTGGAGGTGTAGGGATAGTCTTTCAGGGCGTTCTGGGCCGTCACGATGCAGGCTTCATAGTTGTTTCCGCCGCTGAAACAGTTGCCGAAGTAGGACCCGAGGTCGTAGTAGAGCCGGGCAGAGAGCAGTTCTTTCTCCACCAACTTGTCCTGCAGGGCGAAGAGTCGCTGCTGCGCCAGCTCCTTCATACGGGCGTCCGGATAGATGTCCAGATACTCCTGAAAGGCCGAGATGGCCCTCACCGTCTCACTTTGGTCGAGCCGGGGCTCGGGCGTGCTCATGTAGAGGCTCTGCCCCACGTAGTAGGAGGCCTGCTCGGCATAGACGCCACGCGGATAGGTCTTCACGTAACGCTTGAAAGCCTCGGCCGCCGTCTCGTAGTCGCGACTGCAATATTCGGCCATGGCCAGCATGTAGAGGCTCTCCTCTGCATCGGGCGTTCCTTTCTCCTGAACGATGAGTTCCTGAAGCAAAGTGGTGGCGCGGGTGTACTTGCCCTGGGCAAAACACTCCTTGGCATACTCGTATTTGTAACGCCAGTCCTGGGATTTGTACACCTGGTTGAACTCCTTGGCACAACTGGTGCAAAGGAGAAGGGCGGATAAAGCAACGGTTACGGTTTTCTTCATATCCTGTCTTTTGACGTGCAAAATTACGCATATTTCTTTGATTTGCAAAGGTGGCATCGTTATTTTTAGTGAAAAAAGGGACGCGAAAACAGTTTTTTCGTAATTTTGCATTCCCATGGATTTCAAGCTGACTTCTAAATACAAGCCCACCGGCGACCAGCCCCAGGCCATCGCCCAACTGGCCGAAGGCGTGCGCCGCGGCGACCCGGCGCAGGTGCTGCTCGGCGTGACGGGCTCGGGCAAGACGTTCACCGTGGCCAACGTAATAGCCCAGGCGGGCATGCCCACACTGGTGCTGAGCCACAATAAAACGCTCGCCGCCCAGCTCTACGAGGAGATGAAGGGCTTCTTTCCCGACAATGCGGTGGACTATTATGTGTCTTATTACGACTATTATCAGCCGGAGGCCTACCTGCCCACCACCGATACCTACATAGAAAAAGACCTTGCCATCAACGAGGAAATCGACAAACTGCGGCTCGCCGCCGTGAGCGACCTGCTGTCGGGACGCAGGGATGTGATCGTGGTCTCGTCGGTATCGTGCATCTATGGCATGGGCGGGCCGGTGGCCATGCAGGAGAGCATCATTCCCATCAGGCGCGGACAGCGGCTCGACCGCAACGATTTCCTGCGGCGGCTAGTCAATGCTTTGTACGTGCGCAACGACATAGAGCTGCAGCGCGGCAACTTCTCGGTGAAGGGAGATACGGTCAATATCGCCATGGCCTACAGCGACTACGTGCTGCGGGTGACGTGGTGGGACGACGAGATAGACAGCATCGAGGAGGTGGATGCCCTCTCGATGCACACGCTGCAACGCTTTGACGAGTATCAGATTTACCCCGCCAACCTCTTCGTCACCAGCAAGGAACAGACTGAAAGTGCCATCCGCCACATCCAGGACGACCTGGTGACGCAGGTCGATCACTTCGTCGAACTGGGCGATAACATCAAGGCACAGCGCATCAAGGAGCGCGTGGAGTACGACATGGAGATGATTAAGGAGCTGGGACACTGCTCGGGCATCGAGAACTACTCGCGCTATTTCGACGGCCGCGAGCCCGGCCAGCGGCCCTATTGCCTGCTCGACTTCTTCCCGAAAGACTATCTCATGGTCATCGACGAAAGCCATGTGAGCGTGCCGCAAATCGGTGCCATGTACGGCGGCGACCGGGCACGCAAGCAGAATCTCGTGGAGTACGGCTTCCGGCTGCCCGCCACTTTCGACAACCGGCCGCTGCGCTTCGAGGAGTTCCACGACCTGCTTCATCAGGTGATCTACGTCTCGGCCACGCCGGCCAACTACGAATTGCAGGAATCTGAGGGCGTGGTAGTGGAACAACTCATCCGTCCTACAGGGCTGCTCGACCCAGAGATCGAGATACGTCCGTCCGAAAATCAGATAGACGATTTGCTCGACGAGATCGTGACACGAAGCCGTAAAGGCGAGCGTGTGCTCGTCACCACGCTCACCAAGCGCATGGCCGAGGAGCTCACGGAATACCTGCTCAACCACGACGTGAGGGCCAACTACATCCACAGCGACATCGCCACGCTGGACCGTGTAAAGATTATGAACGACCTGCGCGCCGGTCTCTACGACGTGCTCGTGGGCGTGAACCTGCTGCGCGAGGGCCTCGATCTGCCCGAGGTGTCGCTCGTAGCCATCCTCGATGCCGACAAGGAGGGGTTCCTGCGAAGCCACCGCAGTCTGACGCAGACGGCCGGACGGGCCGCCCGCAACGTGAACGGCAAGGTCATTATGTACGCCGACACCGTCACCGAGAGCATGCAGCGCACCATCGACGAGACGGCCCGACGGCGCAGCATCCAGCTGAAATACAACGAAGAGCACGGCATCACGCCCCGCCAGATCGTGAAGGACATCAAGGGAATGCTGCCCACCAGCCAGGGCGCGGACTACGAACGGCCCGAACGCCGACAGGCTCAGCAGGTGTATCTGGAGCCCGACAGCGCCGCCTTTGCCGCCGACCCGATTGTGAAACGCATGACGCGGCCCGAACTGGAAAAGAGCATTGCCGACACGAAGGCCCTCATGGAGCAGGCCGCCCGCGACCTCGACTTCATCCAGGCCGCCCAGTACCGCGACGAGATTCTGCGCTTGCAGGCCCAGCTGGAACTCAAGTAACCCGCGCCCTTAACGGCCGAACCCACGACCGACAAGCCGCAGCGGCACAGCCAATAACAAAAGTTAAAATGCGGGCCAACCGTCGTTTATACCACGGAAATTCGTAATTTTGCTAACCGTTAAACCAGAAATACAGGCAATGAAAAGGATCATTATCGCCCTCCTGGCATGCCTCCCGATGACAGGCATGGCACAGAATACGTGGGAAGTTCCACAAGAAGATACCCGGCAGACGCAATCCCAGCAGAAGAAAAAGGCCCTCTTCGAGACCCACAAGAAGGTCGAAGACCCGAAATATCTGGCCGGAGCCGTGCCCGAAGTGGACGGACGCATCGTCTTTACCCTCGACAAAGACGTGCCGGGCATGGGTGCAGACGAGATTTATCAGAAGACTTTCGACGCCCTCCAGGCCCTTGTCAAGGAGCCCGACCAGTTTCCCACGAGCAAGATTGCCGCGGTGAACAAGGACGAACACACCATTGCCGCCCGCTTCAAAGAGTGGCTGGTGTTCCAGAATACCTTTCTCTCGCTCGACCGTACCGTCTTTCTTTACACCCTGATTGTCAAGGCAACCGACGGCCATCTCAAGGTGACCATGGAGCGTCTGGGCTACCAATACGAGAAAGAGCGCGAGGACACCAACGGCGGTCTCGACACCAAGGCCGAGGAATGGATCAGCGATCAGGTGGCGTTGAACAAGAAAAAGGACAAGCTCAACAAGTTCTGCGCCAAGTTCAGACGCAAGACAATAGACCGCAAGGACCATCTTTTCGACTACCTCTGCAAGGCCGTCGGCGTGGCTTACTGACATGGAAAACGAAAATTCTTACCTCCAACGTCGCCGCCGCAACGCGGACGACGCACCACGCGACCCCTTTATCCGACTGCGCAACTGGCTCAACCTCGTCTTCATGCTGGGGGCCGTCGTGGGCGTGGCGCTCTATTTTTTCAGCGACCACACAGTCGGCACGATCGTTATTCTGGCGGCCATGGTCTTCAAGATTGTGGAGTGCGCCCTACGCTTTTTGCACTAAATGAAGAAAATCCTCCTTTTGTTCCTCCTCCTCCCGACCGTGTTTCCTGCCCTGGCGCAGCTGGAAACCCGAGACGGGGGGTATAACCAGATAGACGAAAACGGGACGCTCACCACTCCGAACCAGCGGCGCAACAACGCCGACTCACTGGGCTCGGACAAAGAGATTCCCAAGGGACTGCACATGTGGACCGTGGACAGGCGCTTCGGCGACCGGCAAGCGGCACCCCTCGACACGCTGTCGCACATGTTCATGAACACCATCTTCACCTCCGGGCTACGCGGTGAATACAACACCACGGGCAACCTCGGCGCACCCCGCCAGGCCCGCATCCTCATAGACCGACGGGAGAACGACCGCCAGTTTATCTTCACCAACCCCTACGATTTCTTCATCGTCGCACCCGATTCGTTCCGCTTCACCAATACGTTGTCGCCTTTCACCAACATCAGTTACAACACTTGCGGCGACCGCACCAACGGCGAAGACCACTTCACGGCCAAGTTCGGCGTGAACGCGGGAAGGCGCATCGGCGCGGGCTTCAAGTTCGATTATCTCTACGGCCGCGGCTATTACAGCAACCAATCCACGTCTCATTTCAACTACACCATGTACGGATCGTACATCGGCGACCGGTATCAGGCACACCTGTTGCTCTCGACCAACCACCAGAAAGTGACGGAGAACGGCGGCATTTCCGACGACAACTACATCACCCATCCCGAGTCGTTCAACGAAAATTTCCAGACCTCGGAGATCCCAACCATGCTCTCTTCCAACTGGAACCGCAACGACAACCAGCACGTCTTCCTCACGCAACGCTACAGTCTGGGCTTCACCCGCAAGGTGCGCATGACGCAGGAGGAGATCGACGCCCGCAAGTTCGCCATGGCCTCACAGCAGGAGTCGGCCGACCGCCAGGCCCGCGACGAGGCCGCCAAGACCGCCCGCAAGCAGGGCCGCAAGCCGAGCACGCAGGACCTCAAGGCCCCCGCCACCTTTGCCGGACGGCCCGACGGAGCACGCATTGCCGAGGGCCCTGCCCACCCCGACTCGGCCACCGTCGGCCCGACAGCCGGCCAACGCATCGCCGTTGACAGCAAAGCCACGGCCGACAGCCTGCTTTCCGCCGCGAAAAAAGCGGCAGAAGACACCGCCTGGCTCAAGACGGAATACGTGCCGGTAACGAGCTTTATCCACACCGCCGAACTCAACAGCTACCGCCGTATCTACGAGGCTTATGCCACCCCCGCCAACTATTATCTGGACAAATTCACCGTGCAGGAGAAGCTGCCGGGCGATTCCATCTACGACCAGACGCGCCACTGGAGCCTGCGCAACACCTTTGCCGTGTCACTGCTCGAGGGCTTCAACAAGTGGGCCAAGGCCGGACTCAAGGGCTTCCTCACCCACGAGCTGCGCCATTTCACGCTGCCCGACGCCACCGGCGACCGCTCGTGGAATGAGAATGCCGTCAGTGTGGGCGGACAATTGGGCAAGACAGCGGGCCGCACCGTACACTACCACGCCCTCGCCGAGTTCGGCATTGCCGGCATCAACGCCGGCGAGCTGCACCTCGACGGCGGGGCCGACCTGAACTTCCCGCTGCTCGGCGACACCATGACGCTGGCCGCCACGGGATTCTACCACCGCGAGAAGCCCGGCTTCTACTACCGCCACTACCAGAGCCGCCACTACTGGTGGGACAACGACGGCCTCTCCATGACCGACCACCTGCGCCTGCAGGGCATCCTGCGCTACCGCAAGACGCGTACCACGCTGCGCGTGGCCGTCGACGAACTGCGGAACCATGCCTACTTCGCCGCCACCTATACCACGAGCAGCAGTGGCCGGCTCTACAATGCGCTCGCCGTGAAACAGAAGAGCGGCGCCATCAGTCTGCTCACCGCCGAGCTGGCGCAGGACCTCACTTTCGGCCCGCTCAACTGGGAGAGCGTGGTGACTTTCCAGAAGTCGACCGACGACGACGTGCTGCCCGCACCCACCATCAACGTCTACACCAACCTTTATTTGCGCTTCAAGATAGCCCGCGTGCTGAAGTGTGACTTCGGTGGTGACGCCCGCTACTTCACGTCGTACACCGCCCCCGAGTATGTGCCCGGCATCGGTCAGTACGCCCTACAAGGCAACGAGAGCAAGGTCAAGGTGGGCAATTATCCCATCGTGAACGTCTATGCCAACTTCCACTTGCAGCACACGCGCTTCTTCGTCATGATGAGTCATGCCAATGCGGGCAGCGGCAAGAAGAACTATTTCCTGGCTCCCCACTACCCGCTCAACGGCAGCACCATCCGCTTCGGCCTGAGCTGGAACTTCTACAACTGATACGAAAAAGCCCCCCGGCCATAATGGCCAAGGGGCGCAAGCCGGCACTCCCACAGGGAGCCGCCGGCCATCATGCGCCGTGGCGTGGGGGCATCGGGCCGTCCCACGCCACAGTTTGTTCAATGCTGGCGGCGCGCCATGCGGCGGAAAGCCTGCCGATGGAACTTTTCCTCAGCCTTGATGATGCGCAGCACGGTGCCCGCCGGCAGCACCTTGCAGAACCGGGCATGGTATTGTTGCTGCAACTTCTTGATTTGCAGGTCTATCTCGTCGCACGCGCGGATGGCCTCAAGACTGGCTTTGTCGTCGCGTGTGTCGGTATGCCGGTACTGCCGCATCTTGCCAAACAGCACGCGTTGCTTCTGCTGCATCTCCTTGTAGACCGGAAAAAAAACGGCCGCCTCCTGCGGCGACAGCCCGGCCTCGGTGGTGACAAACTGTTCAAGGTCGGCCTCAAACTGCCGCGGGTCGAACTTCGGGCCCTCCTGGGCAACCGCCGGAAGCATGACCGCCACGACGGCCCAGACCATCAATATTCTCTTCCAAATCATAGACTACACGGGGTTTAGGGGTTTCAATCAGTATCGACCATATACTTGTACAGGTCTTCGGTGTCGAGCATGGCATAGTCGGCCATGGCGTCCATAGCCGAGTAGGAGGCCTGTGCCGGGGCCTCGGGCGCGGCGCTGCCTTGGGCGGAGGGCTTGCCCCCGCCGCCATGCAGGTAGACTTCGAGGCTGAACACGGCCACGCACACGCTGGCCGCAGCCACCACGGCCGGGTGCAGCCGCCGCCACAGGGTGGGTCGCAGGGCTGCCGTGCGGGCCCGCCGCCCGCCGCCCACAACGGTTTCGGGAGTCGCAGCGGCCTGTTCCGGCGCGGTGTCGGCCCCCTCGGGCAGCTGCCGCATCACCCGCGAGGGCAGGTCGTCAAAATAGCCCGAAGGCACCCGGAAAGGCGTCTGCCGGCCCAGCATTTCGGTCAAGCGTTTTTCTTCTCTGTCCATATTGGCTTGTCTCCTTTTGTCCTTTTGACGTTCGGCGCTTGGGAAAGTTTAATCCCGCGCGCCCGAATTTTCCGATCGCCACCCCGCGGGCGTCAGCCGTGGCCCTCGAGATAGGCCGTGATTTTCTTCACGGCCAAGTGGTAGCTGGCCTTGAGCGCCCCCTCGCTGGTGCCGAGCAGACGGCTCATCTCCGCATATTTCATCTCGTCGAAATAGCGCAGGTTGAACACCGTGCGCTGCACGTCGGGCAGCGTGGCCACGGCCTCCTGGAGGCGTGCCTGGGTCTCGTCGCCGTCGAACCACTCGTCGGCCAGCAGCTGTGCGGCCACCGTCTCGTCGGCATCGGCGCTCACCTGCTGCACCACGCGCCGGTGGCGCAGGAAGTCGAGCGACTCGTTCACGGCGATGCGGTAGAGCCAAGTGGAGAGCCGCGAGCGGTTCTCGAAGGTGTCGAGCCGGCTCCACGCCTTGAGCAGCGTGTTCTGCAGCACGTCGTCGGCATCGTCGTGCGAGAGCACCATGCGGCGAATCTTCCAGTAGAGCGGCTCGCCATAGCGGGCCACGAGGGCCTCGAAGCCCTGTCGCCGCCGGCCGGGGTCGGCCAGCATCCGGATGATTTGCTGTTCGTCGGTCTCGCTCACGTTGCGGGTCGGGGTGGGATTAGAGATAGTTTTTCAGAATGTCGTAGATCACGCGGTCGTAGCCATACACGTCGGCAAAGGCCTCGATGCGGCCGTCGGGGTCGGGGTAGAGCGTGAAGTAATAGAGGAATATCGGCACGGCGGGCTCCACTTTGACCGTGCCCACCAGCCTGCGGCGGTCGAGTGTGTCGCTCACGGTCTGCATCTCAGGCGTGAGCTCGCTGCGTCGCTTGCCCAGCGGCGACACGTCGGCCGCCATCGAATAGCGTATGCGGTCGATGAGTTGCTCGTCCTTGCGGGCCAGCATGAACACGGCCAGGTCCAGCGGTCGCTCCACGCGCACGCAGCCATGGCTCACGCCGCGGTCGGTCTGCGCAAACACATTGCGCGACGAAGTGTCGTGCAGGAAGATGGAAAGGCCGTTGTCGAAACGGAAGATGATGCGGCCCAGGGCGTTGCCCTCGCCGCCCTCCTGTATCACCAAGTAGTCGCCGTCGAGCAGCATTCCGCGGGTGACGAGCCCCGGCTCCACCACGCGCCCCGTGCTGCGCTGGCGCACAAAGTAGCGGTGACGGCGGAAGTAGCCCGTGTCGCCGGCATGCGGCAGGATGCTCTTGCGCACGATGCTGCGCGGCATCACCCACTGGGGATTGATGTCCATGCGCTGCACGCGGCTGGCCATGACCGGCGTTTTGGTGGCCATGGTGCCCGAGGCCACGCGCATGGTCATCGTCTCGTCGCCGTCTACGGCAAGCAGATGGTACGAGGGAATGTTCACCAGCACGTATTTGCGGTGGGCCTGGGGCCGGTCGGCCAGCCGCCATCGGCACCGCTCCATGTTCACCAGCAGCCGCACGCGGTCGGGCGCCGGGGCGGGGCCGCTGTCCAGCCGGGCCCGCAGCCGGTGGTAGAATGCGTCCTGCGGCTCGGCCTCCGCAAGGAAAGGGCCCACGCTGTCAGTCCCTGCCTTGTGCAGGGCCTCGCGGAAGAAGGCACGCGTGGCGTGGCGCATCTTCAGATCGAAGAGCGTGCGGTAGGTCGGGTGCACGGAGTCGCTGTCGTGCACGTCGAGCCGGTTGAAGACGTAGGTAGGGTTTACAAAGCCGAACTGCTGTCCGGCGGCATAGCGCAGGTAGGCTTTCGTGAGGTTGTATTCCAGCCGGGCCATCACCCGGTTGATGCGGTTGTCGCCGTCGTCGAAGCGCAGCTCGCGGGCCCGTTTCAGGTCGGCCTCGATCTGGGGCAGGCGGAAGCGGCGGCGGCTGAACCCCATGCGCGCCACGCCCTGCAGGTGGGCCACCGCGCTGTCGGCCCTGCTGTCGAGCCCCTTGCGGTCTATCCACACCAAGGGACTGCGGCCGGCATAGTAGGCACGCGTGCGCTGGTCGGCCGCCATCGAGTCGCGGTCGGCGGCAGCCAGACGGTCTATTTCTTCACGGATGCGGTGGGAGTTGAGCCGGTAGGCCGGGGCCGACAGCGTGGCAAAGTCGGCCAGCGACAGGTTGCGGTTGGGGTTGGGCTCCTTGTCATGGCACGACTGCAACAGCCCCACCACGAGCAACAGGAGCACCCACGAGCATGGGTACTTCAAAGCGGCAACGCCAATCGGCTCATCGAATGGAAATCTTTCTCACCACCTTGCCCACCTTGACGATGTAGCAGCCCTTGGGCAGGTTGAGCGGATAGCTCTTTTCCGAGCTGTCCACCTTGACGTTCATCACGCACAATCCCGTCACATTGTAGATGGAAAGCGTCTGTCCTGCAGCTCCCGACACGTGGAGCACCGACTCGCTCGACACCGAAATGACCACTGAAGGCAGGTCGTTCTCGATGATTTCCACGGCGGGAGCGGCCGTCGTCCGCAGCGGCACGGCGGCGGCGAGCAGGGTTAGCAAGAGGGTGAAAAATATCTTTTTGCACATACGCGTTTGCTTTTGGATCCACTTGCAAAGATAGCAGATTGCGGTGAAAATCTCCCGATTGCCCCCTCCTTTCTTCGCTCGGTTAAGAATATTTAACGTGCGCTACACAATACTTTCAGCCCCCGCCCTGTCGGGTGTCGGTTGTCAACTCGGCGGCATGGCCCGGTGCGATTCCCGCCGCGGCGCGCTTGCCGCCCGCGAAGTGCGTGGGCGTGCAGATTCGTCCATGCCGCAGCGGCGTTGCGAACACGCCGCCGGCACCCCGCGAACACGCCGCAAACGCCCCACGAACACGCCGCAAACGCCCCACGAACACGCCGCAAACGCGACGCGAAAACGCCGTCATCGCAGGGCGAAGACGGCGTAAAGAAAATGCGGGCGGCCGAAAGACGGAACAAAAGGCCGGCCCTACACGCTGACCACCAGCCCCTCATTGGCCAGCAACGTGTTGGGGAAGACGGCCTGGGCCTCGCGCAGCAGCAGCGTCTCGTCGTCGTAGCGTGCGCTGAAATGGCCCAAGAGGAGCCGCCCCACGTGGGCGTCGCGGGCCACGGTGGCCGCCTGAACCGACGTGGAATGGTGGTAGAGGCGGGCGCGGTCGGCGTGGGCCGCGTCGTAGGTGGACTCGTGATAGAGCAGATTCACGCCCTCGACGGCCTCGTGCAACGTGGGCATGTAGCGCGTGTCGCTGCAATAGGCATAGGCCCGGGGCGGGGCGGCGGGCAGCGTGAGCCGGTCGTGGGGGATGAAAAGACCGTCGGGTGTGGTCCAGCCGGCCCCGTTCTTGATGTTGTTGATTTGGCTCAGGGGAATCTCGAAGCAGTCGATCATGTCGCGGCGGATGTGGGGCAGCGTGGGCTTCTCGCGGAAGAGGTAGCCGCAACAGGCGATGCGGTGGCGCAGGGGAACGGACTCCACGGTAAGGCTGCGGTCGTCGTAGACCACCTGCTGCCGCGTGGTGGCGACGGCATGGAACTCCACCGTGAACTCGAGCCCCGTGCAGAACTGCCTCAACACCGCGTCGAGCATGGGCCCCAAGGCGGCCGGGCCGTAGACGTGGAGCGGGGCCGTGCGCCCCAGCATGCCGAAGGTGGAGATGAGGCCGGGCAGCCCGAAGCAGTGGTCGCCGTGCAGATGGGAAATGAAGATGGCCTGTATCTTGGTGAAGCCCACGTGCGACCGCCGCAGCTGCATCTGCGTGCCCTCGCCGCAATCGACCATGAAGAACTTGCCGCGCAGCTCCACCACCTGGGCGGAGGCGTAGTGCTTCAGCGTGGGCAGCGCACTGCCGCAGCCCAGAATATGTATTTTGAATGGTTCCATAAGCCGTGAAGCGCGCCCCGACGACGGGGCCGCCGCTTATTTCTGACGCTTGTAGACGAAGATGCCTTCGCGGTTTTCCAGATAGAGCGAGTCGCTGCCCAGATGGCCGATGTTGAACGTGTCGCGGTTGAGCAGCAGCTGGCCGTTGAGGATTTTCCAGCTGGTCCAGGGGTTGCGCTCGGCCTTGACGCTCGACTTGACCACGCCGCCCTCGAGGATTTCAAAGTTCTTGTCCAGGCTGGTCCACTTGCCCAGCAGCGTGGTGAGGTTGATGACGCGGCGCGCCGTGGGGTCGCCGTCGACGGCTTGGCCCTCGATAACGGCCAGCCTGTCGCCCACGAGCAGCCCGCCCTGCACGTCCTGCCGCCCGTCTTCGTCCTCGCCCAGCACGTAGCGGAGCGTGTCGCCGGCGTCGGTAATGAGCTCGAGCGTGTGCATGGCCGTGCCCTCGCCGCACACGCCGTAGACGGTGGAGTCGGCCGCGGTGTCGGCCAGGAGGGTGCTGTCGGCCCCGCCGCGGTCGCCGCGCGACGGCGTGTTGCGGCAGCCGGCCACCACAAAAGCCAGGGCCAGCAGGGCCAAGGCGCAGATAGTTACCTGTTTCATCGTTGCATGTATTTAGGGGTTTGTCTTCATTTTTCCTGCGCCTTGGCTTCGTTCCAGAGCGCGTCCATCTCGCCGAGCGTCAGTTCGCTGAGGGCCTTGCCCGCAGCCTTGGCCTGGCGTTCGATGTAGCCAAAGCGCGAGATGAACTTGCGGTTGGTCGACTCCAGCGCGTTGTCGGGGTTCAGCCGGTAGAGGCGCGCGGCATTGATGACGCTGAAGAGGAAGTCGCCCAGCTCGTGGGTGGAACGCTCGCGGTCGCCGCGCCGCAGCTCGGCCTCGAGCTCGCCCAGCTCCTCGCGCACCTTGTCCCACACGTCTTCTTTCTGTTGCCAGTCGAATCCCACGTTGCGGGCCTTGTCCTGTATGCGGTAGGCCTTGATGAGAGCGGGCAGTGCAGCGGGCACGCCGCTGAGCACACTCTTGTTGCCGTCGCGCTCGCGCTGCTTGATTTGTTCCCACGTTTGCTCCACCTCGCCGGCCGTGCCGGGCTTGTCGCCAAGGGTTTCGCCGTCGGCCTTGTAGACCACCTGGCCCTGCGCGTTCATCGTCATGGCGGGGTTGTCCACGGCGAACGGGGCGTTGTCGATGCCCCAGTCGCCCTCGCTGCGGCTCCAGTCGATGAAAGGATGGCGGAACATCAGCTTGTCGGCCTCCCGGTTGCACACGTCGGCCATGTCGTAGGCCCCGGCCTCGGCACCTATCATGGCGTAGAACACCACGTGCTCCATCACGTCGCCCAGCTCTTTCATCACCTCGCGGAGGTCGCCGTGCTGCAGGGCGTCGGCCAGCTCGAACACCTCCTCGATGGTGTTGGGGCGCAGGCTCGCCATGGTTTGTTTGCGGTCCCAGGGGCACTCGCGGCGCAGACGGTACTGCACGTCGAGCAGCCGGCCAAAGGCGGCCAGCATCTCAGCCCGGCTGTGCCGGGCTTGGGGTTTGCCGGATTGTTGCATCATCTTTTTGATGCAAAGTTACGGGTTTTCGGGGATAAATTCGTAATTTTGCGGTGTTTTTGTGGGCCGACAAGGCCGTTTTCGCCCGCATGCGAAAGCGCCGATGCGGCCTCGGCAAGGATAAATATACGAAAAGACAACCAACATACATGGAATTAGCAAGCAAGTACGACCCCAAAGAGGTGGAGTCGAAATGGTACGAGTATTGGCTCGACAACAAGCTCTTCAGTTCTAAACCCGACGGGCGCGAGCCCTACACGGTGGTGATTCCGCCACCCAACGTGACTGGTGTGCTCCACATGGGCCACATGCTGAACAACACCATTCAGGACATTCTGGTGCGCCACGCCCGCATGGAGGGCAAGAATGCGTGCTGGGTTCCCGGCACCGACCACGCCTCGATAGCCACCGAAGCTAAGGTGGTGGCCCGTCTGGCCGAGCAGGGCATCAAGAAAACCGACCTGACACGAGAGCAGTTTCTCGAGCATGCCTGGGACTGGACGCGCGAGCACGGAGGCATCATCCTGAAGCAGCTGCGCAGGCTGGGCTGCTCGTGCGACTGGGACCGCACGGCCTTCACCATGGACGAGACCCGCTCGGAGGGCGTCATCAAGGTGTTCGTGGACCTGTACAACAAGGGCTATATCTACCGCGGCGTGCGCATGGTGAACTGGGATCCGCAGGCACAGACGGCACTCTCGGACGAGGAGGTGGTGTACAAGGACGAGCATTCCAAGCTGTACTACCTGAAATACTACGTGGCACCCGAGGACCAGGCCTCGGTGGAGCGCAGGGATGAGGGCAACGTGATGCACCGCGACGGCCGCGGATACTATGCCGTGGTGGCCACCACACGCCCTGAAACCATCATGGGCGACACGGCGATGTGCATCAATCCCGACGACGTGAAGAACACTTGGCTGCGCGGCAAGCACGTGGTGGTGCCCCGCGTGGGCCGCGTGATTCCCGTCATCGAGGACTCGTATGTGGACGTGGAGTTCGGCACGGGTTGCCTGAAAGTGACTCCCGCGCACGACGTGAACGACCACGCGCTGGGCCTCAAGCACGGCTTGCAGACCATAGACATCTTCAACGACAACGGCACGATGGCCGAGGCCGCGGGCATGTACGTGGGTCAAGACCGCATGGACGTGCGTCGGCAGATCGCCCTCGACCTGGAGGCCGAGGGACTGATGGAGCGTGTTGAGGACTACGACAACAAGGTGGGCTTCTCCGAGCGCACCAACGTGCCCATCGAACCGAAGCTCTCCACGCAGTGGTTTCTCAAGATGCGGCACTTCGCCGACATTGCGCTGGCCCCTGTTATGGACGACGACATCGAGTTCTATCCCAAGAAATACAAGAACACCTACCGCCACTGGCTGGAGAATATCAAGGACTGGTGCATCTCGCGCCAGCTGTGGTGGGGACACCGCATCCCGGCCTACTACTTCAAAGACGCCGAGGGAAAGAATGCCTGCGTGGTGGCCGAGACGGCCGACAAGGCCCTGGCCGAGGCACGCCGGCAGAACCCGGCCCTCACGGCCGACGGCCTGGAGCAGGAGAGCGACTGCCTGGACACGTGGTTCTCGTCGTGGCTTTGGCCCATCTCCGTCTTCGACGGCGTGAACCATCCCGACAATGAGGAGATACGGTATTACTATCCCACGTCGGACCTGGTGACGGGCCCGGACATCATTTTCTTCTGGGTGGCCCGCATGATTATGGCCGGATACGAGTACCGCGGCACGTTCCCCTTCAAGCATGTGTACTTTACGGGCATCGTGCGCGACAAGCTGGGACGCAAGATGAGCAAGAGTCTGGGCAACTCGCCAGACCCTCTTCAGCTCATCGAGAAGTTCGGCGCCGACGGCGTGCGCATGGGCATGATGCTCTCGGCACCGGCCGGCAACGACATTCTCTTCGATGAGAGCCTGTGCGAGCAGGGCCGCAACTTCAACAACAAGATATGGAATGCTTTCCGCCTGGTGCAGGGATGGCAGACGGCAGACGCCGCGCAGCCCGAGGAAAACCGCCTCGCCGTGGCCTGGTTCGAGGCCAAGCTCAAGGAGGTGAACGCCCAGATGGACGAGCAGTTCAAGGGCTACCGCATCTCCGAGGCCCTGATGACGGTGTACCGACTGTTCTGGGACGAGTTCTCAAGCTGGTATCTGGAGATAGTGAAGCCCGAGTACGGCAAGCCCATCGACCGCCTGACCTACGACGCTACGCTGCGTTTCTTCGACGACTTGCTCAAGATGCTGCATCCGTTCATGCCGTTCATCACCGAGGAACTGTGGCAGCACATCCTCGACCGCAAGCCGGGCGAGAGCATCATGAAGGCCACGCTGCAGATGGGCGCACCCACCGAAGCCGAGCTGAAACTCCTGGCCGACGTAGAGCAGGTGAAGCAGGTGGTGTCGGGGGTGCGCATGGTTCGCAACCAGAAGAACATCGCCCCGAAAGAGCAGCTCGACCTGCTGGCCATCGGCAGCAACCGCTTCGGGGCCTACGGCAGCGTGATGACGAAGATGGCCAACCTGAAGACCGTCGAGACCGTGGCCGAGAAACCGGCCGATGCCAGCGCCTTCATGGTGGGCACCGACGAGTTTGCCGTGCCCGTGGGCGACCTCATCGACGTGGCCGCCGAGATAGAGAAGCAAGAGAAAGAACTGCAGCACCTCGAGGGATTCCTGGCCGGCATCCGCAAGAAACTGGCCAACGAGAACTTCGTGGCCCACGCCCCCGAGGCCGTGGTGGCCCGCGAACGCAAGAAGCAAAGCGATTCCGAGGAGAAGATTGCCGCGCTGAAAGAGTCGCTGGCTGCGCTGAAAAACAAGTAAACCATGAAGAAATCGTTCCTGGGCCTCGTCGTGTTGGTGCTCTCTCTGGTCGGCGCACAGCTGTTCTCGGCGTGCGACAACAAGGAGGCGCCCTCCGTGAACGACATCAACAAACAGACCATTCTGGTCTTCATGCCCTGGTCGGGTACGGAGTCCAGCAGCGGCCTCTATCCGGTTTTCCGGCAAAACCTCGACAGCATCGAGGGGGCCATCCTGAAGGCCAAGCGGCTGCAGGGACGGCTGATGGTGTTTATCAGCACGGCGGCCAGGCAGTCTGAGCTCTACGAGGTGGGCTACACGGGCGGCAAAATCGTGCACACACCCATCAAGACCTACGCGGGCAACGACTACACCACGGCGGCCGGCATCACGCAAATACTCAACGACGTGAAGGCCAACGCCCCCGCACTGAACTACGCCATGATGGTGGGCTGCCACGGATGCGGCTGGACCTACAAGGCCGATTGGGAGAACTATCCCTTCCAGGCCAAGCGCAACGTGCTGGTTCCCGGGCAGAAACAGGAGGCCGCCGCCGGGGCCAAGGGCATGGGCGGGGGCGCGGTCTGGCCCACGACCCGGTTTTTCGGCAGCGTGGGCGACAAGGCCTACGGCATCGATGTGCCGACGCTGGCCGACGGCATCCGGGGAGCCGGACTGAAGATGCAGTACATTCTCTTCGACGACTGCTACATGGCCAACGTCGAGACAGCCTACGAACTGCGCCAGGCCACCAACTATCTCATCGCCTCCACCTCGGAGGTGCTGGCCCTGGGAGTTCCTTATCAGACCATGTGGAGCGCACTGGCCTCGGCCACGCCCAACTATAAGACGGCCGTTTCGGCGTTCCACACGTTCTACTCGACCTACGCCTATCCCTACGGCGCCCTGTCGGCCATCGACTGCCGCAAGGTGGACGGCCTGGCCGCCATGATGCGGCAGATCAACCAACGCTATGCGCTGGCCGACTCACTGGCAGACAGCCTACAAGTGCTCGACGGCTTCAATACGCCCCTGTTCTACGACTTGGGCGACTATGCAGACCATCTTTGCCCGAACACCACCCTGCTGAGCGACTTCCATTCGCGACTCGACGAGGTGGTGAAAGCCAAGGCCGCCACAGATACGCTCTACTCGTACCTCTATGCAGCCCCCTTATATATAAAGGTGAAAAGCTACTCGGGACTCACCGTCTCCGACCCCAGCCGCCATCCGGTGGCCCTGAAAGGCAGGGAGAAAACCGGGTGGTGGAAAGCCACGCACTAAGGCAAGGGGCATAAAAACAAGGCCGGGCGGCCATGTTTGCGGCCGCCCGGTTGAAAAGAAAGTGGGCGGCAAGTGTTGTGAACACTTGCCGCCCGCCGTTGTTTATTCGTAGTCATCAATGACGTTGTTGGTGAAATCCATCATCGGCTTGCCTGTCTTGAGTATCTTTACCATCTCTTTCGGCCATGCCTCGCCGTCGAAAAAGTCGTCGGGCACCACGTGCCACGCACAGTAATCTTTCATTTTCAGATAGTGCAGATGCTCGTAATCGCTGGGGAAATCCCTGGGAGCCTTCTTCAGTCGGGCTATGCCAAAGCCTTTGGGGGCGGCGTGGTCGTCGCTCCATTCGGAGTCGTTGGCATAGCCGAAAGCCTTGATAAACTGGCCGTTCTCCACGCACTTGAGCCACTCGCCAATGTTTCCCATGATCTCATTGCGCATGGCAGTGAGGATGTTGGTAGGCAGCCAGTGGGCGCCAACAGCCAGCAAACACTGGCCCGGCTGCACGTGGAGGTAGTAGCCTGCGTGCAGACTCTTCTTGCCTTTGGCCGAGATATAGGCGCCGAAGTGGCGCTTGTAGGGCGACTTGTCGGGCGAGAACCGCGTGTCGCGATAGAAGCGATAGGTGCAGTCCTTGGCCGTGAGGTGCCCCACGGAGGGGTCGAAGGCGGCAATGGCAGCGATGGCTTTGTCCACGCCGGCGTCGAACGAGTCGCGGGCCGCCTGGTATTCGGACTTGTGTTCCTGGAACCAAGGGCGGTTGTTGTTGGCCGCCACGTCCTGCAGGAACTTCATGATGCGTTGGGTTTCCATGGGTCTATTCGAGTTTACTCCCCTCCAGCCGCTTGGGGCACACGGTGTCGAACGGGCACTCCCCGCACTTGGGCCGCGCACTCTGGCACACATATCGGCCGTGGAGCAGCAGCCAGTGGTGGGCCGAAGGAATGTCGGCGGCCGGAATGTCGCGCATGAGATGCTGCTCCACTTTGAGCGGCGTGTTGGCCGTGCGAGGCACCAGACCGAGTCGGTGCGACACACGATAGACGTGCGTGTCTACGGCCATCGTAGCCTTTCCAAACCATACAGCCTGCAGCACGTTGGCCGTCTTGCGTCCCACGCCCGGCAGTTTCACCAGTTCCTTGGGGTCGCTGGGCACCTCGCCGCCATAGTTGTTGACGAGCATGCGCGCCATCTCGACAAGGTGGCGCGACTTGGCATTGGGATAGCTCACGGAGTGAACGTACTCCAACACGTCCTCGGGCTCGGCCTGGGCCATGGCCCGCGCCGTGGGGTAGCGAGCGAAAAGGGCCGGCGTCACCTCGTTGATGCGCTTGTCGGTGCACTGTGCCGAGAGCAGCGTGGCACACAGCAGCTGGAACGCCGAGCCGAACTGCAGCTCTGTGCCTACGTCGGGCGCGTTCCTGCGGAAGTAGTCGAGGATGTACTGATACCTTTCTTTGCGGGTCATGACAGGCAGGCTTTCCGCTTCACCGGGGTGTTGCGGAGCGATGGAGTTACGGAGTTAAGACATTATTTGATGAGTTCGATGCTGCGCTTGAGGAACTTGTCGAGTGCCTCTCCCTTGAGCATTCCGTTCTGGAGCAGGGCCAGATCGATGAGCTGGTGCACGATGCGGTTGCCGGCAGCACAGTCGGAAAGTATCTGTTTTCGCTTGTCGCGCTGCTCGCTCACCGCCTTTTCGGTGTTCTGCACATCGTCTTTTTCTTCCTGCGTCAGCTCCTCGGGCTTCTTGCCGTCCTGGCTCTGATGCAGGGCGGCCAGGCGTGCCTGCAATCCCTTGAGCTCGCTGTCGACCGGCTTCAGAGCCTCTGCCGTGCCGGCGTTCACGTCGTCGAGCACCTGCTTGACCAGCGCATGATCGGCATTGAGCACCACGGTATAGCTGTCGGGCATCTGGCCATAGAAGCTCATTCCCGGCTGGAAATGGCTCATTTCCTTCATACGGCGCATGTACTCGCTTTGGGTAATGACAACGGGCATGCCCGTCTCTCCCAGCGACTCCACATCGACATTGAACATCGCCTTGTCCATTTTGGGCATCTGAGAGCTGAATACGGCTGACAGATTGTCACGGTCGGCCTCGGCCACGGCACCCTTTTTGGCATCGTCTTTCACGATGAGCCGGTCGATGATGTCGGCGTCCACGCGGGTGAACCGACTCTTCTCGAGCTTCTGTTCGAGCATGCTCACCATCGGCACATCGAGCTGGCCATCGAGCCAGAGCACGCTGTAGCCCTTGCTCTGGGCACTGGCCACGTAGGCGTACTGCTCTTCCTTGTTGGTGGCGTAGAGGTAAACGAGGTTGCCGTCCTTGTCGGTTTGCGCGTCCTTGATGAGGGTTTTGTACTCCTCGAAAGTGAAATGCTTGCCGTCCACGTCCTTGAACAGGGCGAAGTCCTTGGCGCGCTCGTAGAAGTCTTCCTGCGAGAGCATGCCGTAATTGATGAACAGACGCAGGTCGTCCCACTTCTTCTCGTAGTCCTGTCGGTCGGTTTTGAAGATCTGTTGCAGCCGGTCGGCCACCTTCTTGGTGATGTAGGTCGAGATCTTTTTCACGTTGGCATCGCTCTGCAGATAGCTGCGACTCACGTTCAACGGGATGTCGGGCGAGTCGATGACACCGTGGAGCAGCGTCAGGAAGTCGGGCACGATGCCCTCCACCTGGTCGGTGACGAACACCTGATTGCAGTAGAGCTGAATCTTGTTGCGCTGCAGTTCAAGATTGTTCTGCACGCGCGGGAAATAGAGAATGCCCGTGAGATGGAACGGGAAGTCCACGTTGAGGTGAATCCAGAACAGCGGCTCGTCCTGCATGGGATAGAGCGTGCGGTAGAAGTTCTTGTAGTCCTCGTCCTTCAGTGAAGCGGGCGCCTTGGTCCAGAGCGGCTCCACATGGTTGATGATGTTGTCCTCGTCGGTGTCCACTTGCTTGCCGTCTTTCCACTCGGTCTTCTTGCCGAAGGCCACGGGCACGGCCATGAACTTGCAGTATTTGTTGAGCAATGCCTCGATGCGGGCCTTATCGAGGAACTCCTTGCAGTCATCGGCGATGTGGAGCACGATGTCTGTACCGCGGTCGGTCTTGTCGGCATCCTCGATCGTGAACGAGGGCGAGCCGTCGCAACTCCAGCGCACGGGCTGTGCGTCCTCCCGGTAAGAGCGGGTGACAATGTCCACCCGGTCGGCCACCATGAAGCTGGAATAGAAGCCCAATCCGAAGTGACCGATGATGGCATTGGCCTCGTCCTTGTACTTGTCGAGGAAGTCGGTGACGCCCGAGAAGGCTATCTGATTGATGTATTTGTCGATTTCTTCGGCCGTCATGCCCAGTCCGTGGTCGCTGATGGTGAGCGTCTTGGCCTCCGGATCGAGGGCGATGCGGATGGTCTCGTCGCCCACTTCGCCCTTGAAGTCGCCCTTTTGGGCCAGGGTGCGCAGCTTCTGTGTGGCATCGACGGCATTGGAAACCATCTCGCGAAGAAAGATTTCATGGTCTGAGTAGAGGAACTTTTTGATGACGGGGAAGATGTTCTCCGTGGTAACCCCGATATTTCCTTTTTTCATCGTTAATGATTTATTGTATTCAGTTACATGGGCTGACTTTGCAAAAAATGTGCCAAGCCGCGGTCGCGTGCACGGCCGCCCCGCCCGCATTCAAAGTTTTTTTGAAGATTTACCGAATTCTTGACACGGCGCGTTGAAATAATCTTTATATTTGCAACATAGATTCATTTCAATAGGTTAAGGTTAGTTTTTTAAAAGGTTAAAAGGCCCCAATCCGAGTAGTGATACCGTGGATTGGGGTATTTGTTTGCCCCTTGCGGGCCGTGCAAACGGCCCTTCGGCCCGACATGACCGAAGAGCCATCCACACCGGAAAACTTAATCGTTCTTGAATCCCACGACACCCGTGAGCCCTGCGTCGAGGTAGAAGGTCTGGCGCAGGGTGTCGCCGCCCGCCACATAGCGCACGTGGATGAAGTGGAGTTTGGGCGTGGGCGCCACGTAGGCCGCATGGCCGTGGGCACGCAACTGCCCGGCGGCGGCGGCGCGGACGCGCATGACCTGCACCACGGAGTCGGTGACGAAGAACGTGGAGTCCATCTTCGACCACTCCAGCACCTCGGCGTCGGCCAGTCCCATGTCGCGCCCCATGAAGTCGCGGACCAGCCCACGCGCCTGGCGCGACTCGCCGCACCCCACGAGGAGCAGTGCGGCCAGGGCTGCTGCTGCAAACCATCGCATCATGGGCCTACTGTTTTGCAGGAATGTTCTTCAGAATCTCGAGCAGGTGATCCCACACCATCTGCACCGTGGGGATACTGAGACGCTCGTCGGGCGTATGGACGCAGCGCAGCGTGGGCCCGAAGCTCACCATGTCGAGGTGCGGATACTTCTCGGAGAACAGGCCGCACTCCAGTCCAGCGTGGATGCCTTTCACCTGCGGCTCCTTGCCGAAGAGCTTGCGGTAGGCGTCCACCGTCACCTTGACGAGCTTGGAGTCGGGGTTCATCTTCCAGGCGGGATAGCCGTCGTTCTGCACCACTTCGGCGCCGGCCAACTGGAACACGGCTTTCACGCTGTCGGCCATGTTGCGCAGGTTGCTCATCACATTGGAACGCTGGCTGGCCACCACGACCACCTCGCCCTCGCTGCTTTGCACGCTGGCTACGTTGCTCGACGTCTCGACCATCGAGGCCAGGGCCTCGTCTTGGCACATGGCCAGCACACCGTTATCCATGGCCTGCACGGCGCGGATGAGGCCGACGCTCACCGTCTTGGGCATCACGGGCTGGGCTTCGGCGCTTTCCATGTTCCACACCATGTTCTTGTCGGTCACGTGGAACTCGTCTTCCACCCCGGCGGTAAACACGTTCCAGTCGGCGCGCACCTGCTCCTTCCGGTCGGCCGGCACGGCAAACACAATCTTTCCGTCGCGCGGAATGGCGTTGTGCATTTTGCCCGAATTCCACTGTGCCAGGCGCAGGTCGAGCTTCTCCTGCTGCATATAGAGGAAGCGGGCCATGAGCTTGATGGCGTTGGCACGCTTCTTATCGATGTCGTCGCCCGAGTGGCCGCCGTTGAGTCCCTTGAGCGAGGCCTCGATGAAGAAGTGTCTTTCAGGAGCTTTCTCGCGCTCGAAGCGGAACGTTGCCGTGGTGTTGATGCCGCCGGCACACGACACGAAGATCTGTCCCTCGTCCTCAGAGTCGAGGTTGATGAGGTAGTCGCCCGTCATGAAGCCCGCTTTCATGCCGAAGGCGCCCGTGAGGCCAGTCTCCTCGTCGCGTGTGAACACGCACTCGATGGGGCCGTGCTCCAGGTCGTCGGAGTCGAGCAGGGCCAGCTCGATGGCCACGCCGATGCCGTCGTCGGCCCCCAGCGTGGTGCCCTTGGCGTGCAGCCAGTCGCCCTCCACATAGGTCTGGATGGCGTCTTTGTGGAAATCAAAGTCCACGTCGACCAGCTTGTCGCACACCATGTCCATGTGGCTTTGCAGCACGGTGACGGCCCGCTGCTCATAGCCTTTCGAGGCGGGCTTGCGGATGATGACATTGCCCGTCTCGTCGACCAGCGTCTCGAGGCCGCGCTTGCGGCCGAACTCCTTGAGGTATGCTATCATCTGTTCCTCGTGCTTCGAGGGGCGGGGAATCTGGTTGATCCTTGCGAATTGCTCGAAAACACGAGCCGGTTTCAATTCTGCCATAACTTGATGTTTTTAAATTTTATTTTTAAAGGTTTGTCCGTTTTTTCTTTGCACTTTGCGCTTTTTGCACTAACTTTGCAGCGTTCGTGTGTCAGGACGCATGCCCCGACGGCGCGCCCACGACACTGCAAAGTTAATAAAAATGACAGAATCTCTGCTCTGCAGCGTGTTAATAATTGCTATTGCCGTGGCCCTGCTGGCCGTCAAGCTGGTGTTTCGGCGCAACGGCCGCTTCAGCTCCCAACACATCCACGACAGCAAGGCCATGCGCGACCGAGGCATCCACTGCGTGCTCGACCAGGATCGCGAGGCACGCCGCGCCGGCAAGGCCTGCTGAACGCCGCCCCACAGCATGAGAACAAAAGGACAAAACAGATATTGAAATGAACAAGAACCGCATTTTCCGCACAATGGCCGTGGCCGCACTGGCCACCGTGTGCCTGGCATCCTGTGACAAGAGCAAGCCCCAAATGGACGAGAAAGCCACACCCGCCACGGCCGGTACGGCCGCCGGCACCAAGATGGCCTACGTCGAGGTGGACTCCATCATGGTGCAGTACAACTTCTGCAAGGAGTACAGCAAGATACTCCAACAGAAAGGAAACAACATCCAGAAGACCTTGGCCAACAAGCAGCAGCAGCTCCAGGCCGCCGCTGCCAACTTCCAACAGAAGGTGCAGGCCAACGCTTACACCCGCGAGCAGGCCGAGGCCGTGCAGGCCGGACTGCAGAAACAGAACAACGACCTCCAGGCATTGAACCAGCGGCTCAGCTCGGAGTTCCAGGCCGAGACCGACCAATTCAACAAGGCGCTCCACGACTCGCTGCAGCACTACCTGGCCATCTACAACAAGAACAAGAAATATGGCATGATCTTCGCCAAGCAGGGCGACAACGTGCTCTATGCCGACAAGGCCTACGACATCACCAACGAGGTGGTGGCCGGGCTGAACAAGGCCTACAAGGGCAAGGCCGCCGCCGACAAGTCGAAGAAATAAAAAAAGGCGAGTACGGCAAAAAAGACCGGCAAATGTTTGGTTGTTCGGGAAAAACGCCGTACCTTTGCACTCGCTTACAAGGTAGCATGGCTTCGTAGCTCAACTGAATAGAGCATCTGACTACGGATCAGAAGGTTCCGGGTTTGAATCCCAGCGAAGTCACTCCTCCCCCTGCAAGCATCACCAACGGCTTGGCTCCGTAGCTCAACTGAATAGAGCATCTGACTACGGATCAGAAGGTTACAGGTTTGAATCCTGTCGGAGTCACCACAAACCAAGGATGTACGGCACGCGCCGTACATCCTTTTTGTTTTGCCCCCACCCGGTGCAATGACCTCCGTCACCCATTGGAACAATCTCCGCCAACCCTTGGTACGCCCACCACCACTCGGCGCCGTCACCCACCCCACCCTTTCACCGCCGTCCGTTTGCGCCGTCATCGCGTGGCCGTTACGGCATAATCGCGCAGCGTTTGCACCGTCGTCGCGCGGCCATTACGGCGTAACGGCAACGCCGTTGCGCCGCCAAGAAAACGCCGCGGCGGCGCAGTGGTGACACGACGAAAAAAGCCGCTGCCCGTCCCCACGCCCCAAGGCCCCGCCGAACGCCCACCCATGCCGCCCGAAGAAACGTGACAAATGGCCCCGCCGGCCAGTCCACACGCGTGCCCCACTCACCCGGCGGCAACGGCAAGGACTTGAATATTAGACACTTCGACCAAGAATTTTAACCCATCACACCGAAAAAAACCGAAATAAGTTTCCTTATCACGCGAAAAACCCGTATATTTGCAGACCGCAAAGAAAGCGTAAGTAAAATTAGATAACAATATAAGACACAAGATCAGCTATGACGAAAGCAGATATCATCAGTGAGATTACTGAGCAGACCGGCCTGCAAAAGAAAGAGGTGGCCATCGTAATAGAGAGCTTCATGGAAACCGTGAAGAAGTGCATGCTCGAAAAGAAGGAGAACGTGTACCTGCGTGGCTTCGGCAGCTTCATCATCAAACACCGCGCCGCCAAGACGGCCCGCGACATCGGTAAGAACACCACCATCACCATCGCCGCCCACGACCTGCCGAGCTTTAAGCCGGCCAAGGCTTTCGTGGACGAGATGAAAGGCGAATAATCTCGGCCGCAAACCTCCCGGAAAAAGAACAAACAAATATTATAACCACATTTTAAACATTCAAAGCTATGCCAAACGGAAAGAAGAAGAAGGGCCACAAGATGGCCACGCATAAGCGTAAAAAGAGATTACGTAAGAACCGTCACAAGAGCAAGTAAGCCCGAGAGACCGTTCTGAGGAGGGGGCCCGCCTTTGCGGCGCGCCCCTTTCTTCATTCAAACAAAAGTTTAGGAAATGACAAGCGAAGTAGTAATCGATGTAAAACCCAAGGAGATTTCCATCGCCCTCTTGGAAGACAAGCGGCTGGTGGAATACCAGAACGAACCGCGATCGGCCAACTTCTCCGTGGGAAACATCTACATTGCCAAGGTGAAAAAGCTCATGCCGGGCTTGAACGCCTGCTTTGTAGACGTGGGTTATGAACGTGACGCTTTCTTGCATTACCTTGACTTGGGAAGTCAATTCAATTCTTACGCAAAGTATCTGAAGCAGGTACAGAGCGACCGCAAGAAGCTCTACCCCTTTGCCAAAGCCAGCCGACTGCCCGACCTGAAAAAGGACGGCAGCGTGCAAACCACCCTGACCGTGGGCCAGGAGGTGCTGGTGCAGGTGGTGAAGGAACCCATCTCCACCAAGGGGCCACGCCTCACGGGAGAGCTGAGCTTCGCCGGACGCTTCCTTGTCCTTATGCCCTTTGGCGATAAGGTGTCGGTATCTACCAAGATCAAGAGCGGAGAAGAGAGAGCCCGCCTCAAGCAACTCATCCACAGCATCAAGCCCAAAAACTGCGGCGTCATCGTGCGCACCGTGGCCGAGGGAAAGCGCGTGGCCGAGCTCGACGCCGAACTGAAGATACTCAACAAGCGGTGGGAAGACGCCATCGCCAAGGTTCAGAAGACACAGAGCCGCCCGCAACTCGTGTACGAAGAGACCGGCAGGGCAGTGGCCTTGCTGCGCGACCTCTTCAACCCCAGCTACGAAAACATCTTCGTGAACGACGAAGACGTGTTCAAGGAAGTAAAGGATTACGTGGGCCTCATCGCCCCAGAGAAGGTGCGAATCGTCAAGCCTTACACGGGAAAAGTGCCCATCTTCGACAACTTCAGCATCACCAAGCAGATTAAGTCGAGCTTCGGAAAGACGGTGAACTACGCCCACGGGGCCTACCTCATCATCGAGCACACCGAAGCCATGCACGTCGTGGATGTGAACAGCGGCAACCGCTCCAAAAACGAAAAAGGACAGGAGGGAACGGCACTCGACACCAATCTGGGTGCCGCCGACGAACTGGCCCGACAGCTCAGACTGCGAGATATGGGAGGAATCATCGTAGTGGACTTCATCGACATGAACCTGGCAGAAGACCGCCAGATGCTCTACGAACGCATGTGCAAGGCCATGCAGAAAGACAGGGCACGGCACAACATCCTGCCTCTGAGCAAGTTCGGACTGATGCAGATTACCCGTCAACGCGTGCGCCCGGCCATGGACGTGAACGTGGAGGAGACCTGCCCCACCTGTAACGGCAGCGGAAAAATCAAATCGAGCATTCTCTTCACCGACCAACTGGAAGGAAAGATTGACCAACTTGTCAACAAGATTGGCGTCAGAAAGTTCTATCTGCACGTCCATCCCTATGTGGCCGCCTACATCAACCAGGGCTTTATCAGCCTGAAACGCAGGTGGCAGAAGAAATACGGACTGGGCGTGCACATCGTTCCGTCGCAGAAACTCGCTTTCTTGCAATACGAATTTTACGATTCCAAGGGCGAATTTCTGGACATGAAAGAAGAAATCGAAATCAAGTGAGGCTCCTCCGGGAGCCTCACTTTTTTGTTGCCCGTAGGGCCGCGGGCCTACGGGTGCACCTTGAAGCGCACGCGGAAGGTCATCGTCGGCTGGTCCCAGTTGGTGCCGAGCAGCTCGAAGCGGCCTATCTGGGCCGTGGAACGCACGTGCTTGCCGATGCAGGGGCACACGTCGAAGTCGCCGATGCGCACCAGCCGGATGGTATCCGAGCTGTCCTTGGGCAGCCGGTCGAGGCTCACGCCCTCGGGCAGGTTGTGGCGGTCGACGTAGTCGAAAGTCACGGGCAGGTCGTCGTCGATGAGCGCATTCATCTGCTCCTCGATGGCTTTCTCCTCCTTGCGCGTGGGTTTACGGTCGAGCACGAAGCTCATCTTACTCTTCTTGCGCTCAATGTGGGCGTTGGCCGACCGGCCGCAGCCGAACATGCGTATCATCACCTGGTTGAGCAGGTGCTCGGCCGTGTGGGCCGGCGGGAACTCGTCCTTGGCATGCACGTTGAGCACATAGGGATTTTCGTCCATACTGATACTGAATTTATAAATACGGCCGTCGTAGGGCCTGATGTCCATATCCACGGTGCCGTCGCGCTGCAGGGCGATGGGCATCTCCTGACCGGTCAGCAGGTCGATGGCCGTCACCCCGCGCTCGGGCATGTGCAGGAAGTCGAAGGCATGGCCGGGAATCACCACACCGGCGTGCACGCGCTCGCCGGAGAAGTTGATCACGATGAGCAACACCTCGTCGCCATGCTTGCGCAGGAAAGCAAACTGGTGGCGGGGGTTGAACTTCCACGTCTGCGGGTTGACATACATCAGGTCGAAAAACTTGCCCTCGCGCACGGCCGCCTCGCGGTTGGCCAGGTGCAATATCTGCTGGTAACGCAGCTGCAGACACTTCTCTGCCGGGTCGAGGCGCTGCCGGTCGAAGTAGCCACGGTAGAGCTTTTCGAGCTGCCAGTAGTCGAAGATGGTGGTGCGGCCGTCGCGTCCGGAGAATCCTTCCTCGTCCATGCCGCGCTCGCCCAGCTCCTGACCGGCGTAGACCATGAAGGGATTCTGCTGCAACATGGCCAGCAGGATGACGCCGGGCAGGGCCCGGTTGGCGTCGCCGCAGAAAGCATCGCTGGCAATGCGCTGCTCGTCGTGGTTCTCGAGGAAGTAAAGCATGTGGTCCTTGATGTCGTCAACGCTCTGCCAGCAATAGGTGATGCTGCTGGCGGGACGGTGGCCGCAGATGACGTCGCGCACGCAGTCGTACATGCCCACCTTGTCGTAGAGGTAGTCGAACCCGGCCTGGATGTAGGTGCGGTACTGGGCCGTGTCGTACACCTCGCCGATGAAGTCGACGTGGGGATGACGCAGTTTCACAATGCGGGTGGCATAAGCCCAGAACTGCGAGGGCACCATCTCAGCCATGTCGCAGCGAAAAGCGTCGATGCCCTTCGACGCCCAGAAGAGCAAAATGTCGGTCATTTTGCTCCAAGTGCCGGGTACGGGGTCGTAGTGGAAGCTGCGACCGCCGGCATCGCAATAGTCCACGCCGTAGTTGAGCTTCACTGTCTCGTACCAGTCGTTCACACCGGGATGGTTGTCGAACCGGTCGTTGCCCGTGCAGCGGGCGGGCATCTCCACGTAGGGCTCCTCGCCCTCGGCCGGCCCCACGGGCAACACGAACGGCTGGCCGGGACAATAGTAGAAATTGTTCCGGGGCGAGAAGTGCATGTCGGTGCGGTCGTCCTGACCCAGGTCGCGCACGCCGGCAGGGCGTGCAATGGAGTGGTATTCGCGGGCCACGTGGTTGGGCACAAAGTCGATGATGACCTTCATGTCGGCCTCATGGGTGCGCTGCACCAGGGCCTCGAATTCGGCCATACGGCTGGGCACATCAACGGCCAGGTCGGGGTCGATGTCGTAATAATCGGTGATGGCATAGGGCGAACCGGCCTTGCCTTTCGTCACCGAGGCGTGCTGCCGGGGAATGCCGTAGCGGGAATAATCGGTGGTGGTGGCGTGACGGATGACGCCGGTGTACCAGACATGGGTGAATCCCATGCCCCGGATGCGGCGCAGACGCACCGCATCGAAATCGTTCATCTTGCCCACGCCGTTCTCGAGAAGCGTGCCGTTCTTCTTCCGGGTGCTGTTCGGGTTGCCAAAGAGGCGTGGGAGAACCTGATAAATAAATAGTTTACTGTTCATGATGCGTCGGTGCGCAACGTGTTTAGCAGATGTCTTGGTGTAAAAAGAGACGGCACCGGCCACGCGTCGGGCCGGTGCCGTCTCTCGGTGTAGGGGTCTGTTTTCAGGCAATGCCGCGGGCGGCCACTGTCTTGTCGATGCGGGCAATCATGCCCTGCAGAGCTTTGCCGGGGCCGCACTCGGTGAAATCGTCGGCACCGTCGGCAATCATGTTCTGCACGCTGGACGTCCAACGCACGGAACTGGTGAGCTGCGCGATGAGGTTCTGCTTGATTTCGGCGGCGTCGGTGTGGGGCTTGCCGTCCACGTTCTGGTAGACGGGGCACTTGGGTGCGGCGATGGCCGTCTGCTCGATGGCAGCCTGCAGCTCGTCCTTGGCGGGCTGCATAAGCGGCGAGTGGAACGCACCGCCCACCTTGAGCGGCAGGGCACGCTTGGCGCCGGCGGCCTTCAGCTTGTCGCAAGCCTCGAGAATGCCGGCCTCGTCGCCCGAGATGACGAGCTGCCCGGGGCAGTTGTAGTTGGCGGCCACCACCACCTTGCCAGTGGCGCTGACCTCGGCACATATCTCCTCCACCTTGTCGTCGGCCACGCCGATGATGGCGGCCATGGTGCCGGGATTGGCCTCACAGGCTTTCTGCATGGCGTTGGCACGGGCGGCCACAAGGCGCAGACCGTCCTCAAAGCTCAGTGCACCGGCAGCCACGAGGGCCGAGAACTCGCCCAGCGAGTGGCCGGCCACCATGTCGGGAGCAAAGGCGTCGCCCATGCAAAGCGCCGAGATGACGCTGTGAAGAAACACGGCCGGCTGGGTGACGCGCGTCTCCTTGAGCTGGTCGTCGGTGCCGGAAAACATAATGTCGGTTATCTTGAAGCCGAGAATCTCATCGGCCTTGTCGAACAGTTCCTTGGCCAACGCATTGTTATCGTAGAGGTCCTTGCCCATTCCTACGAACTGCGAGCCCTGTCCGGGGAATACAAATGCTTTCATGTTTTGTTCTGATTGAGTTTGAATAATCTACCTGCAAAGGTACGAAAAAAAAGGCATTTTCGCACCAACGCCATGTAGGAATTACAAGAAAAAATCCCTGTCACCGGCATGGTGGCAGGGATTTGTATGTGGATATGCTTTGCAGTGCGCAATCGGGCCCTGCCTATTCGGCTGCGGGAGCCTCCTCCTCGGCCACGGGAGCCTCGGGGGCAACCTCTGCGGGAGCCTCCTCGACGGGGGCGGGCACAGGGGCGTTCTCGGCAACAACCTTCACGGGCACGCGCACCTCAACCTCCTTGTGGAAGTGAACCACGGCCTCGAAATCGCCCAGCTTGCGGGCATCGCGCATGGTGACAATCTTGCGGTCAACCTCAATGCCGCGCTTGGCCAGCTCCTCGGCCACGGTAGCTGCATTGACCGAGCCATAGAGATGGCCGGTGGCTGCCACCTTGGCGCTGATCTCCAGGGCTACGTCTTTCAGAGCCTCGGCACGCTTCTCGGCCTCGGCCTTCAGGGCGGCGAGCTTGCCGGCCTGCTGACGCAGGTTCTCGGCGAGCACCTTCTTGGCACTCTCGGAGGCAATGACGCCCTTGCCCGTGGGGATGAGATAGTTACGGCCGTAGCCGCTCTTCACGTTCACAATGTCGTTCTTATATCCAAGACCGATAATATCTTCTTTCAGTATAATCTCCATATCTTAGCCTCCTTGTCTTACTTCATCATGTCGGTTACGTATGGAAGCAGTGCAATCTGACGTGCACGCTTGATGGCCTGGGCCACACGACGCTGGTATTTTAGCGAGGTGCCGGTGATGCGGCGCGGAAGGATCTTGCCCTGTTCGTTGAGGAACTTCTTCAGGAACTCGGGATCCTTGTAGTCGATATACTTGATGCCGCTCTTCTTGAAACGGCAGTACTTCTTCTTCTTGGTGTCGATAGAAGGAGCGTTCAAATAACGGATTTCTGATTTCTTCTGCTCTGCCATAATTATGCCTCCACTTTAGCTGCCCACTTTGCACGACGCTTCTCTGCATAAGCAATGGAGAACTTGTCGAGCTTCACGGTCATGAAACGAATCACTTTCTCGTCACGGCGATAGCCTGTCTCAAGTGTGTCAACTACCGACGGCTCTGCCTTGAACTGCAACAGGCAGTAGAAGCCGGTCGATTTCTTCTCGATGGCATAAGCCATCTTCTTCAGTCCCCAGGCCTCTTCATTCAGGATTTCAGCACCCTTGTCGGTGAGCAGTTTCTTGAATTTAGCGACCGTTTCCTTCATCTGTTCATCAGACAAAACGGGAGTCAAAATGAAAACGGTTTCGTATTGATTCATACTAAACTTGTAATGAAATAAATGTTATTGTGCAAAATGCGGGTGCAAAGGTACCAATAATCGGCGAGACAAAAGGCCGTAGACGCATTGTTTTTTCGCTTTTTAACATAAATTGCGAGCTTTAGACTCCCTTTTATTCGTACTTTTGCAGCCGCAATGAAGAAGATGCAGACCATACGCAGGGGCTGGGCCGCCGCCCGCTCATGGGCCCGCAGACACAGACGCCTGTGGGGGCTGCCGCTGGTGTATGCAGGGGTGGCGCTCATCGCTGTGAGCTATGCGGCGGGACTCACCAACTACAACCTGTGCCTCTTTGTTCCGGTGGCGCTCATTGCCGCCGGCATTGCGGGCTACGTGCAGCACGAAAAACACGGGGGCAGCTACTGAACGGTAGCTGTCCCCGTGGCATAGAGGCCTCGGCGAGACCTGTTCTCATGACTCTTAGTCCTCGTCGGGCACGATGAGTTTGTAGCCCTGGCCGTGAATGTTGATGATTTCCACCTGGTCGTCGTCTTTCAGATGCTTGCGCAGCTTGGTGATATATACGTCCATGGAACGGGCGTTGAAGTAGTTGTCGTCGATCCAGATGGTGCGCAAGGCATCATTGCGCTTGAGTATCTCGTTGGCATGCGAGCAGAGCAGGGCCAGCAGTTCGTTCTCCTTAGTGGTGAGCTTGGTCTGCTTGTCGGCAATGGTGAGCAGCTGTTTCTGGGTGTCGAAAGTGTAGCGGCCAATCTTGTAGCGCGTGCTCTCCTTGTTCTTTTTGCCGCGCACCCGGCGCAGGATGGCCTCCACACGCTTCACCAGTTCCTCCATAGAGAAAGGCTTGGTGATGTAGTCGTCGGCTCCTTTGTCGAATCCCTCGAGCACGTCTTCTTTCTGCACGCGGGCCGTGAGGAAGATGATGGGCACCTGCGAATTGATTTGCCGGATGTCCTGGGCCAGTGAGAAGCCGTCTTTCTTGGGCATCATCACGTCAAGGATGCAGATGTCGAACTTGTCCTTGGTAAACTCCCGGTAGCCCGCTTCGCCGTCGGGGCAGAGCACGGCATCGTAGCCTTTGGCGATCAGATACTCGCAAAGCAGCGTTCCCAGGTTCTCGTCGTCCTCGCAAAGCAGGACTTTAATTCTCTCGTCCATAGTCTTATACTTTTAAAATGAATGATTCTTTTGTCTGCCATCGGAACCCGGAGGCACCGCGCAGGGGCCGGAGCCGTGGCGCCGCGGCCTATTCGTCCTTGATGACGGGCAGCTTGATGGTGAACGTGGTGCCATTGCCATACTCGCTGTCCACACGGATGTCGCCATCATGCAAGACGACCACGTTGCGCACGTAGGCTAGTCCAAGGCCGAATCCTTTCACGTCGTGCACGTTGCCGGTATGCACCCGATAGAACTTGTCGAAGATTTTTTTCAAGTTCTCTTTCTTCATGCCCATGCCGGTATCGCGTACCGAAAGGTAGAGATTTTGGTCGTCGTTCCACGTCCTGAGGTAGACATTGAGCGGCTCCTCGGGCTTGCGATACTTCACGGCATTGTCCATCAGGTTGAAGATCACGTTCTGAAAGTGCACCTCATCCACGTAGATGCCCGACTCGACAGCCTCCACCTCGACATAGATTTTGCCTCCGGTGTGCTCCACCCGGAGGCTGAAGGAGTTGGCAATCGTCTCTACCATCTCGTTCAAGTCGAGGTGTTTCTTCTTGAACGAGGCTTTCTTACGGTCGAACATCGACATCTGAAGTACTTTCTCCACGAGGAAGCGCAGCCGCTTGGTCTCGTCGGTCACCACTCCGGTGAGGTGCTTCATCATCTTGTCGCTCTTGGTCACGGAGTCGTCGTTAAGCATTTGGGCAGCCAGGGAGATGCTGGCAATGGGTGTCTTCAGCTCGTGGGTCATGTTGTTGATGAAGTCGTTTTTGATCTCGCTGTACCGCTTCTGGCGGAAGATGACCATGATGGTGAAGATGAACGTAATCAGCAAAATGAACGTGAACACCACGCTGGGTATCATAAACCGCACGCTGGAGAAGATGTAACTGTCGATGTCGGGGAAATGGACTTTCACCACACCCATCTTTGATGAGGGGTCGTTGCGGAAGAGTACCTGCGTGTAAGTGTACCTGACGCCCTCGTCAGTGTAGTCAGGACAGCGGTACACCTCGCGGCCGTCCTGCGTGCACACGGTGAAGTGGTAAGGGATGTTGATGCCGTTGTTCATCAGTTCGGCCTTGAGATCCTGGTCGAGAATCTTGAAGTTGACCCGCTCTTTCAGCGGCTTTTCCGAGGCCGAATAGAGCATGTTCATCACCACTTCGTCGAGCAAAGCCTTCTGATAGACATAGCGGTTCTTCACGATTTCCTGCAACGATTTACTGGCTGCGGCGGCCGAATTCTTGTCTGTTCGCAAAATCATTGCCTTAGGCATGCTGCCCGGACGGGTGGCCAGCGTCTTCAGCTCGAACGAAGAATACACCGTGCCGTCCCTGCCGGCCACGGAATATTGATGGGAGTATTGCACCGTACCATCGTTGGGTTGCCCCGACCGGGTGCCCACGCTGTCCTTGCGGTAGGCCCTGCGCTCAGTCTCGTTGACATCCTTTTCCAGATAGCGGAGGGTCTCGTTGAGCTCCAAATTGCGCGAGGCCTGATAGAGAGCGCGGTTTACACTCTCGTCGAACTGCTCCTTCTTCATGTTGGCCATCTCCTGAATATAGGTCAGCTGGAGGCCAAGCAGGATGACGAAGGACAGCCCCATGACAATGGCAATCGTCCAAATGGTCTTCTTCTTCATGCGGACAAAGATAGGCAAAAACTTAATTGCTTAACATTCAACTGTTAATTCTTTCGCCCAAATTCAATGATTTTAACTAATCAAAAGGCCATTGATGCCCTATAAACAACCAAGTCCCCGCCTTTCCATGACGGAAAGACGGGGACTTTCAATTGGGAGCGTCGTGCCTCCGGGAGATTTCGGCTCAAGCCTTTTCCCCGGTAGTTCAGGCTTCCTCCTCGGCGGCTTCGGCCTCGTGTTCGGCTATCAACTTCTGCTGCATGTCGTTGGGCACAAGCTCGTAGCTCGCAAACTTGGTGGTGAAGCTGGCCCTGCCGCCAGTGAGTGAGCTCAGTGCCACGCTGTAGTTGGCGAGTTCTTTCAACGGAATTTTGGCGGCAAGTTTCTGATAACCAGCCTCTGCATCCATGCCCATGATGATGGCACGGCGGCCCTGCAGGTCGCTCATCACGTCGCCCATATAGTCGGACGGCACATAGACTTCCAAGTCATAGATGGGCTCCAGTATCTTGGGGCCGGCGGCTTTAAAGGCATCCGAGAAAGCGTGTCGGGCCGCCAACGTGAACGAGAGCTCGTTGGAGTCCACGGGGTGCATCTTTCCATCGAACACCACGACACGCACATCACGGGCATAGCTGCCCGTGAGGGGGCCGCGTTCCATACAGTCCATCACGCCCTTGAGGATGGCAGGCATGAACCGAAGGTCGATGGCACCACCCACCACAGAGTTGATAAACACCAGCTTGCCGCCCCAAGGCAGGTCTTTTTCCTCCCTCGACTTGATGTTCATCTTGAACTCCTGGCCGTTAAAACTATAGGATGTGGGGTCGGGCATGCCCTCGGCATAAGGCTCCACAATGAGGTGCACCTCGCCGAACTGACCGGCGCCGCCGCTCTGTTTCTTATGGCGATACTCCGCCTTAGCTTTCTTGGTGATGGTCTCGCGATAGGGAATCTTCGGCTCGCCAAAGGTCACGGCCAGCTTCTCGTTGTTCTCCAGCCGCCACTTCAGCGTGCGCAAATGGAACTCTCCCTGTCCGTGCACGATGGTCTGGCGCAGTTCCTTGCTCTGCTCCACCACCCACGTGGGGTCTTCCTGGCGCATCTTCAGCAGGGCGGCCATCAGCTTCTCCATGTCCTGTGGACTGTTCGACTTGATGGCACGACTGTATTTCGAGTTGGGATATTTGATAAAATCAAATCGGTCTTCGGCTCCTTTGCCGTTCAGGGTATTGCCTGTCTTCACGTCTTTCAGCTTCACCGTGCAGCCGATGTCGCCGGCATTGAGCTGGTCCACAGGCAGCCGGTTGGCGCCGGCACAGGCATAAATCTGGCCCAGCCGCTCCTTGGAGCCACGGTCGGCATTGCTCAGATCGTCGCCCGACCTCACGCTGCCGCTCATCACCTTGAAGTACGACACCTCGCCGATATGGGGTTCCATACCGGTCTTGAAGAAGTAAAGGCGTTCCACACCGTTGCTCTCGGGAGCCACTTCCTCGCCCCGGGTATTGCGCACTCGCGGCATTTCGCTCACGAAAGGCACCACATTGCCCAGAAATTCCATGAGTCGCTGCACGCCCATGTCCTTGTGGGCATCCACGCAGAATACGGGGAAGATGCTGCGGGTCACGAGTCCTTTGCGGATGCCCTCGCGCATCTCGTTTTCCGAAAGCGCCTCTTCCTCAAAGAATTTCTCCATCAGCGCATCGTCGTTTTCGGCGGCCGCCTCTACGAGAGCCTTGTGCAATTCCATGGCCTTGTCCATCTCCTCGGCGGGGATTTCCTCGCGCTTGGGCTCGCCACCATCGGGTCCCCAGGAAAGTTTCTTCATGATAAGCACGTCTATAAGGCTGTGGAAACCCGGCCCGGTCTCCAGCGGATATTGTATCTGCACGCACTTGGGGCCGTAAATCTCCTGCATCGTAGAGATGATATTGTCATAGTCGCACTTCTCGGAATCGAGTTGATTGATGAGGAAGATGACCGGTTTCTTGAGCTTTTCAGTATATCTGAAGCAGTTCTGCGTACCCACTTCGGGGCCATACTGGCCGTTGATGAGTATCACTGCCTGGTCAGTTACATTGAGCGAAGTGATGGCACCGCCCACAAAATCGTCCGAGCCGGGACAATCAATAATGTTCAGCTTCTTGTTGTTCCACTCAACATGGAAGACCGTCGGGAATACCGAATAGCCATATTCCAACTCCACGGGGAAGTAGTCGCTCACGGTGTTCTTGCCCTCGATGGAGCCACGACGCTTGATGATGCCGGCTTCGTAAAGCATACTCTCGGCAAGAGTGGTCTTGCCGCTACCCGCACTGCCCAGCAAGGCAATGTTTTTGATTTCGTCTGTCTGATATACTCTCATATCAAAAGATTTAAGTTGTTAGTAATGTATAAGTGTCTTGTTAAGGTTAGGAGCCGTCGTCTCCAAAACGTTGCTAAAGATAGGCAAAAAACAAATAGGCTCCAAAAGAAAGCCCCGGGAAACCGGCTTATTTTAAAACTTCTTAGTACTTTTGTGCGCTCGGAACCATCAATCCACGTTTCTTATGGCAGGCCTTTACATCCATATTCCTTTCTGTGCAAGCCGCTGCATCTACTGCGGCTTCTACTCCACCACGCTCCCCGGGCTGCGCGACCGCTATGTAGAGGCTTTGTGCCGCGAGATGGAGCTGCGCCCCGAACGCCCCGAGCTCTCCACAATCTACCTCGGCGGCGGCACGCCAAGCCAGCTCACGCCCGCCCAACTCGACCGATTGTTCTCCTATATATATAAGGTGTACCCTGTGCGAGCTGGCGCCGAGGTGACGATGGAGTGCAATCCCGACGATATTCCGGAGGGGCTACCCCGCCATCTGCCCGTCAACCGGGTGAGCATGGGGGCCCAGACTTTCGACGACGGACGGCTGCACTTCCTCCGTCGACGCCACACGGCGACCGAGGTGGACCGGGCAGTCGATGCCCTGCGCCGGCAGGGCATCAACAATATCAGCATCGATCTGATGTTCGGATTTCCGGGAGAGACCCTGGACGACTGGCAACACGACCTCACTCATGCCCTGCACTTGCAGCCCGAGCACCTGTCGGCCTACAGCTTGATGTACGAGGAGGGCACGCCGCTCCACGGGTTGTTGGCGAAAAAGAAAGTGGAAGAAATCAGCGAGGAACTGAGCCTCACCATGTACGACACGCTTGTCGACCGGCTCACCGCCGCCGGCTACGAGCACTACGAAATCAGCAATTTCGCCCGGCCGGGCTTCCGCAGCCGCCACAATTCGAGCTACTGGCAGGGCGTTCCCTACATCGGGCTGGGGGCTGCGGCCCACTCCTATGCCATCGACACCCGCCAATGGAACGTGGCCGACGTGCTGCAATACATCCGTGCCATCGAACAAGGCCGGCTGCCCAGCGAAACCGAGCAGCTGGACGACAATACGAAATACGACGAATTGGTCATGACCCGCCTGCGCACCAGCGAGGGCATTGCCCTCGAAGAGCTCGCCCCCGCCTACCGAGACTACCTGCTCCGAAACGCGCAAGACTATTTGAACCGCAGCCTGCTCCGTCTCGAAGACGGACGGCTACGCCTCACCCGCGCCGGCATCAGCATCAGCAACACCGTCATGAGCAACCTGATGCACGACTAACCACGCCCCACCATCTGCTCCAGTCCCTCAATGCCCTGCTCCTGATACACGCGGTAGAAGTGCCGTTTGATGTCGGCATTGATGTCCACAATGCTCCGCTTGCCCGTCACGTAGGGCTTCACAAACATGGTCAGCACGAAGGCCGCCGCGCCTACGCCCAGCCCAGCCAGCAAGTTGACCATCTCGTTGTGCAGCCATCCGGCATTCATAAAGCCCACTGTCGCCGCCACGGGCAGGACAAACAGCAACCAGTCGCCGGCCGTGTTCATCTTTCCATTGTTCTCGCGCTCCTCGCGCAGCTGCAACGGTGCACAGCGCAACAGCTGGGCTTCATGGGCCCGCCAATAAGTCTCGAACTCGCCATCAAATTGTTTGTCCATCGTTGTCGTCTCTTGGGTTTTCTGATGTTCTGCCCGCAAAGATAGGAAAAATTTAAGTAACTTTGCAGCCCAAAAGACCAAAATACAGGATATGCAAGACCAATTCTCCCGCACCCGCATGCTGCTGGGTCAGCCCGCCATGGACACGCTCGGCCGTGCACGGGTGGCCGTCTTCGGCGTGGGCGGCGTGGGCGGCTATGCCGTCGAGGCACTGGCACGCAGCGGTGTGGGCGGTCTCACCCTTGTCGACAACGACCGCGTGTGCCTCTCCAACCTGAACCGGCAGCTCCATGCCCTGCTCTCCACCGTGGGCAAATACAAGGTAGACGTGGCCGCCGACCGTGTGCACGACATCAATCCCCACTGCATCGTTTGCAAATGCCAGATGTTCTACCTGCCGCAGAATGCCAATTCCATCGACCTCTCGCAGTTCGACTACGTGGCCGACTGCATCGACACAGTGTCGGCCAAGCTCGAACTCATCCGTCGTTGCCACGAGCTCCACGTGCCCATCATCTCGAGTATGGGCGCCGCCAACAAGCTCGACCCCACGGGATTCCGTGTCACCGACATCAACAAGACACAGATGGACCCGCTGGCCAAGGTCATTCGCAAGAAGCTGCGCAAGCTCGGCATCCCACGCCTCAAGGTGGTCTACAGCGAGGAGGAGCCGCTCACGCCCATCCATGACGAGGCCGACTCCTGCCCATCACCCTGCAACTGCCCCGAAAAAGACCTGCCAATGGGCAGCGGCCGCCGCAGCATTCCGGCCAGCAATGCTTTTGTTCCCGCCGCCGCCGGCCTCATCGTCGCCGGCGAAGTGGTGAAAGACCTGCTCCGGCAGGCGGGAACAATGCGGGGATGACGAGTAAGGAGTTAGGGAGTTAAATCCTTAACTCCCTAACTCCACTGTCAAAATCTACCTGTCCTTAATCGCCACATACGCCTTCGGCGTGAGGATATTCTTGTAGGCGGGGCGGATGATGCGCCGGCTCTCGAAGTTGAGTTCCTCGATGCGGTGGGCCGTCCAGCCCACAATGCGGGCCATGGCAAAGATAGGCGTATAGATTTCCTGCGGCAATCCAATCATCTCATAGATAAAGCCGCTGTAGAAATCGAGGTTGGCACAGATGGGTTTCTTCGACTGCCGGAAGGCCGACACGCACTTCACGCCCTCCTCCTCGATGAGTTTCAAGAACTCGTATTCCTTTTCGCGTCCTTTCTCACGGGCCAGTTCGCCGGCGAGCCGCTTCAGTTCTTCGGCGCGCGGGTCGCTCACCGTGTAGACGGCATGGCCGATGCCATAGATGAGTCCCGACTTGTCGTAGGCCTCTTTGTTGAGCATGCGCAACAGGTAGGTGTCTATCTCGTCTATGTTGGTCCAGTCGGAGATGGCCTCTTTCAGGTGGTGGAACATGTTGATGGCCTTGATATTGGCACCGCCGTGGAGCGGACCTTTCAGCGAACCGATGCCCGCAGCAATGCTCGAATAGGTGTCGGTGCGGGTCGAAGAGGTGACGCGCACGGTGAACGTCGAGTTGTTACCGCCGCCGTGCTCGGCCTGGATGATGAGCAACAGGTCGAGCATGCGTGCGTCCAGTTCCGTGTAGTTGCCCTCCTTGAGCATGTAGAGGAAGTTCTCGGCAATGGTCTTGTTCTCGCGAGGATGGCGTATGTTCAGGCTGCGGCCCTGCACCGTGTGCCGGTAAATGTTGTAAGCGTAGGCAATGATGGTGGGAAACCGGGCGATGAGCTCGATGGACTGGCGCATCAGGTTGTCGCGCGAGATGTCGTCGGGATTGGGGTCAAAGGTGTACATCTCCAGCACGCAGCGTGCCAGAATGTTCATGATGTTCGAGCCTTCCAGGTCTATGATGTGCACGATGGTGCGGTGGTCGAGCGGCATGTTCTCGTTGATGAGCTCCTCAAAGGCCGCCAGCTCCTCCTGGTCGGGCAGCTTGCCCGAGAGCACCAGATAGGCAATCTCCTCAAAGCCGAACCGTTTCTCCTGCAACAGCGGCGACACCAGCGTGTCCAATTCGTAGCCGCGGTAGTAGAGTTGTCCGCGGCAGGGCTGCAGCTTGCCGTCGTCGTCGCGTTCGTAACCCACCACGTTGCCGATGTTGGTCAGGCCCACCAGCACGCCGGAGCCGTCGTCATTGCGCAGTCCGCGCTTCACGCCGTACTGCTGAAAAGCCTCACGTGGTATCTTGCACGAGTTCTTCACCTCGTCGCTCAGTTTGTAAATCAGATATTCTTTCTTCATTGTCGGTTCGATGTTTTACGAGGAGTGAAGGAGGGATGGAGGGATGGAGTTAAGACATTTATCTTCACTCCATCACTCCTTACTCCCCCTAACTCCTTTAAATCCTTAACTCCAAAGTTCAACGCTCCATGGAGGAGAAGTTCAGTGCAGAGCCTGCCCTGAACCAGTTGATTTGCGTCTCGTTGTACGTGTGGGCGGCTTTCAGCCGCTCCTGCGAGCCGTCACGGTGGTGCAGCGTCACGTCGAGGAGCGAGCCCGGGGCCATGTCGGCCAGCCCCGTCACGTCGATGCGGTCGTCCTCCTGCACGCGGTCGTAGTCGGCCTTGTCCACAAAGGTGAGGGCCAGCATGCCCTGTTTCTTCAGGTTGGTCTCGTGGATGCGGGCGAAGCTCTTGGCCAGGATGACGCGCACGTTGAGGTAGCGCGGCTCCATGGCCGCGTGCTCGCGCGAGGATCCCTCGCCATAGTTGTCCTCGGCCACCACGATACTCGGCATGGCATGGGCCTTGTAGTCCTTGGCTGCGGCCGACACCTCTTTATATTGTCCGTCCAATTGGTCCTTCACCCGGTTGCTCTCGCCGTTGAAAGCATTCACCGCCCCCATGAGCAGATTGTCCGAAATGTTCTGCAGATGCCCGCGGAACCTGAGCCACGGGCCGGCCATCGAGATATGGTCGGTGGTGCACTTGCCCTGCGTCTTGATGAGCAGCGGCATGCCCACAAGCTCTTTCCCGTCCCAGGGGGCAAAGGGTTCGAGGCGTTGCAACCGGTTGGAGTCCGGGGCTATCTCCACGGCGATGTCGCGATGGTCGCCCGACGGCCTGATGAAGAGCCCCTCCCGTTCCAGCACCTCCACGCCCGTGAGCGTCTCGTCGGCCCCGGCACGGAAGCCGCGTGGCGGGAAGTCGAAGCCTCGCGGTTCGTCGAGCATCACGCTGTGGCCCGCCTCATCGGTCAGCGCATCGGTGGCGGGATTGAAGTCCAGCCGGCCGGCAATGGCCTGTGCCACCGTGATTTCGGGCGACCCGATGAAGGCGTAGGTGTTGGGATTGCCGTCGGCCCGCCGGCGGAAGTTGCGGTTGAACGAGGTCACGATGGCGTTCTTGCGCTCCGCATCATCGGTGTGCCGCTTCCACTGCCCGATGCAGGGGCCGCAGGCATTGGTCATGATGAGGGCGCCGATGCGCCTGAAGTCGTCGAGCAGTCCGTCGCGCTCGGCCGTGTAGCGTATCTGTTCCGACCCGGGATTGATGATGAGCTGCCCACGCACGGGGATGTGCTTCTCGGCTGCCTGACGGGCCACCGAGGCGGCACGGGCCAGATCTTGGTACGACGAGTTGGTGCACGAGCCCACCAGCCCCACCTCCACCGTCATGGGGTATCCGGCTGCCGGGCCCTTGGCCTTCATCTGCGAGAGGGGCGTGGCGGCGTCGGGCGTGAAAGGGCCGTTCAGATGAGGCTCCACCTCCGAGAGGTCGATGTGGATCACGCGGTCGTAGAAGCGTTCGGGATTGGCCGTCACGGCCTCGTCGGCCCGCAGCTCGTCGGCCACCCCACACGCCATCGTGGCAATCTCCTGGCGGTCGGTGCGCCGCAGGTATTCCCCGGTGTTGTCGTCGAAGGGAAAGAGCGAGCACGTGGCTCCCAGCTCGGCGCCCATGTTGCAGATGGTGGCGCGGCCCGTGGCCGAGAGCGTCTGCACGCCCTCGCCGAAGTATTCGAGTATGGCGTTCGTGCCACCTTTCACGGTGAGCATGCCCAGTATTTTCAGTATCACGTCCTTGGGCGCGGCCCAGCCCGAGAGGCGGCCCGTGAGACGCACGCCGATGAGCCGTGGCATCCTGAGCTCCCAGGGCTGCGCCGTGAGCACGTCGACGGCATCGGCGCCACCCACGCCCACGGCCACCATGCCCAGGCCGCCGGCATTGGGCGTATGGGAATCCGTGCCCACCATCATGCCGCCGGGGAAGGCGTAGTTCTCGAGCACCACCTGATGGATGATGCCCGCTCCGGGCGCCCAGAAGCCGATGCGGTACTTGGCCGACACCGAGCGCAGGAAGTCGTAAACCTCCCGATTCTGCCTGCGGGCCGCGGGCAGGTCGTGCTCCGCCCCCTCGTCGGCCAGTATCAGGTGGTCGCAATGCACGCTGGCGGGCACGGCCACGCGGTCCTTGCCCGCGTTCATGAACTGTAACAGGGCCATCTGCGCCGTGGCGTCCTGCATGGCCACGCGGTCGGGCCGGAAGTTTACATAGGCCTCGCCCCGGCTGAAGGGGCGCAGCTCCCGGGGGTCGTAGAGATGGGCGTACAGCACTTTCTCGGCATAGGTCAGCGGGCGACGCAATGCCTGACGGGCGGCCTCCACCCGACTGGCGTAGCTGGCATAGAAATGCCGCAACATGTCTCGGTCCAGTATCATCTTGTCCTACTTAAATGTTTAATGCTTTGCAAAAGTACGAAAAATAATCCAAATTGTTACCGCTAACGGGAAATATTTATCAATTTGCAAGCACTTTTTAGATTTATCCAAGTTTTAAGCAACTTCTCCCGCCCGGTCTCCGCATAGGTTTCACGCCGCCGTCGCATCGAAAAAACCGGGCGCGCCGCCGCGCATCTGCCGTTTTTTTCGTAAGTTTGTCGCCGTAATCGCATGCCTCCCATCGCGCGGAGGCTTCACTCCAAAACAAAAAGAAGATGAACGACAAGACAACCTCACCGCTGCGGCGGCTCCTTGCCGCCCTCCCGCTGCTGTGTGCCACGCTCGCGGCCTCGGCCCAGACGGCCGTGGTCTGGCAGATAGACACCACACGTGCCGAGCAGACCATCCGCCACTTCGGGGCCTCCGACGCCTGGAGCATGCAGTTTGTGGGCCTGTGGCCCCAGGCCCAGCAGGAGCAGATAGCCGACTGGCTCTTCTCCACCGACAACGACGCCACGGGCCGTCCGCGGGGCATCGGCCTCTCGGTGTGGCGGTTCAACCTGGGCGCGGGCAGTGCCGAACAGGGCGATTCGTCCCAGATTCAGCCCGCCACGCGCACCGAATGCTTCCTCACGCCACAGGGCACCTACGACTGGACGCGGCAGCCGGGGCAACGCCGCTTCCTGCAGCTGGCCCGCCGGCGCGGCGTGCCCCACTTCCTGGCTTTCCTCAACTCCGCCCCCGTCTACTTCACCCGCAACGGCCTCGCCACCAACACCGGGCGCGGCGGCACCATCAACCTGCGCGACGACTGCTACGACAGCGTGGCGCGGTTTGCCGCCACCGTGATGCGCGAACTGGAGCGGCGCGAGGGCGTCCACTTCGATTACTTCTGCCCGGTGAACGAGCCCGACGGCAGCTGGAACTGGCTCGGGCCCAAGCAGGAGGGCTCGCCCGCCACCAACCGCGAGGTGGTACGCCTGGCCCGCGCCATCGGCAAGGAGTTCCAGCAGCAGGGCGTCTCCACGGCTGTCATGGTCGATGAGAGCTGCGACCTGCGTTGCCTGCTCGGCATCCACGACACCGACTGGACGCGGGGCCACGCCATCCGCAGCTTCTTCTCGCCCGACTCCACGGCCACCTACCTGGGCAACACGCCGGCGGTGCCCCGCATCATCAACGCCCACAGCTACTGGACCAACACGCCCGTAGCGTTCATGCGCCAAATCCGCGAGCAGCTGCGCGACACGCTGCGCCGCTACAACGTAGCCTATTGGCAGACCGAACTCTGCATCATGAGCAACGACAACGAGATTGGCGGAGGCGCATTCTACGACTACTCCATGCGCACCGCGCTCTACGTGGCCCGCGTCATCCACCACGATCTGGTGTATGGCAACGCCGAGAGCTGGTCGTGGTGGCGCGCCCTGGGCGGCGACTACCGCGACGGACTCATCCGCGTGCTCAGCACCGACGGCTGGCGCACGGGCAAGGCCCTGCCCGGCAAGCTCATGTGGACACTGGGCAACTACAGCCGTTTCGTGCGGCCGGGGGCCGTGCGTTACGACATGACGGCACGCGACGCCACGGGCCAACGCGTGACCGACGGCGACTCCGACCCGTACGGCGTCATGGTCTCGGCCTACCGCAACACCGACGGACGCTGGGCGGTGGTGGCCATCAACTACAGCGAAGCCGCCCGCCCGTTCACCCTCTCGGGCGTGGGCCGGCGGCAATGGAAGATGTATCGCACGAGCGACGTCGAGGGCGAGAGCCTGACACCCGTGGGCCAAACCGACGGCTCCACGGTGCTCGAGCCCCAGTCGGTCACCACGTTCGTGGCCGACTGAGGCTGGCGGATGAGCCGACAAACACCTTTCTGGCCGTGCCGTCGGCCGTGCGCAGGATGTTCAGGCCGCGCTGCATGCGCTCCAGCCTCACGCCGGCGGCATTGTAGATGCCCGTCACGGCAGCCGCGCCGGCCGGCACATCCACCGACTCCAGGCCGGTGGCGACCACCTTGTTCACCCGGCAGTCGGCCAGCAGATACTCGCTGAAGCCGCCCTCACTCACCAGCTTGACAACATAATTGCCCGCTACCTTCACCGTGAAGGGCAGCACGACGGGCTGTGCGCCACTGATGTCGGCCGTGCGGTTGCCGTCGGCATTGGGCGCGGCCGTACAGTCGGGCGACAGGAAAAGCTGCTGCCCCGCGAGGCTCTCCACGGCCACCCGGTAGTGCGGCACACCTTTCCAGGCGGCCACGGCCAGCGTGAGCTCGTAGCGGCCCGGGGCCAGCGCGAGGCGGTATGCGGGCTGACGGCCGTAGGCCGCACTGCCCACCCGCCAGTAAAGGGCCTTGCCCTGCCAGCCGGTGAAGCCCACCATCGTGCGCGCCCCACTGCCGTAGATGTTGGGATATTCGTGCAGCTCGCCGCCCTGGTCGGTCTGCCAGCCCTCGGGCAGCGCGCCGGCGGCCGTGGCCGAGAAGTCGAGCCGATAGACGGCCGTGGTGTCGCGGAAGAGCGGAATGAGCGTCACGTTGTCGTCGGGCATGACAAACGACTGGCCGTCGATGGTCACATCGCCGTGCACCAGCTCCCAGCCCGCAAGCTCATAACCGGCTGCGGGCTCGGCCTGCAGCGTCACCGTCTGCCCCTCGGCAGCCGTGGCTGTGCTGGCCGTGGCCGTGCCGTGGGCCGACGGGCGCAGCGTCACGGCAAACGTTTCGGCCGGGGTACCGGCCGGAGTGCAGGTCACTTGGTCGATGTACATGGCCCGGCCGTCCACATTGTTCAGCAGCAACCGATTCTCGCCGGCCGTGAACGCGGCCGTAAGGGTGGCCCTGCCCCAGGCGCCGGCAGCCGTCCGCGGACAGTCGAGCGTCTGCCCCACGCCGTTCACCGACACGGTGAGGCGGGCGTCGCCGTCGGGCGACTGGTATCTCACGCCAACCGCATAGTCACCGCCACGCTCCGTCCGTACCGTGTGGCGCAGGCAGCCGCGCGGGCTGGTGCCCATGTCCATGAACCCGTTGCCAGCATGTCCGCGCACCTGGGGATAGGCGTTGTAGGGGTCGAGCACACAGCTCTTGATTTGCTGCCAGTCCATGTCTTCGGCCTCGACCACGAGCTCGCCCGTCTGCGGCGCGGGCTGGCGGGGCAGGTCGAGACTAAGCCGCGTGCTGTCCAGCACGTCGGTGCGGCGGCCGTCGGCCTCGCCCCGGCACACGATGCGCAGGTCTACCGGGCCGTTGTGCCTCACCTCGACGGTGTACGTGCCCTGCGCGGCATCCCATCCGAGGGCGGTCTCCGCCTGGGCCTCGGCCCGGACATTCACCGTGCAGGAGGGCTCGGCCGTGACGCCGGTCACCACGATGCGGTCGGTCACCAGCGCGGCACTGTCCGACCGGTAATTGTTCAAATAGACGTCGATATGGCCGGCATACTCCTTGATGACGCCGCTGCCGAGCTTGCCGTAGGTGAGCTGCAGCGACGCGCAACTGTTGTATTGCAGGGGGATGACGGCCGTGGCCGTGGTCTTGCCGTTCAGATAGGAGTAGGGTGTGTAGGTGACAAGCTGGTTGCGGAAGCGCGACACGAACAGGTCGCCCCGGCTCGTCTCGGCATAGTTGGCGTCGAACTCGGCCACCTTGGAGGCCTCCGAGGGCCAGCGCGAGGCGGCGGCCGACTTGCTGACCTGCACGGGAATGGCGCGTGCCAAGTCGTCGTAGAGGCCCGGCACCACGGGAATCACGCCGTAACGGCCCGTGCGCTTCAGGTAGAATCCGTTCTCCATCCACTGCCCGCGGCCGCGGTTCATCGGGTCGTCCTGCTTGTAAAGGCCGTCGTAGAGACTGCCCCAGGCGGCATACTTGTCCTCGTCGCTGCCGGTGGCGAGGTCGTTCACCACGGCAATCTTCGTGCGGCCCACCACGTCGGCCCGGGTGGGAATGGTCAGCGTGCCGTCGATGACCTTGCGAAACAGGTCGATCCACGCATTGCGAAACCCTGGGAACGTGCCCCAGTTGCGGTGCGTGAAGCCCTTGACGGTGGAGTTTCGCAGGTTCTGGAAGTCCTCCGTCCAGATGAGTTCCGGGCCGTCCCACACGGCACCGCCGTTGATACCCGTCTGCTCCATCACCGTGCCGATGCCGGCCGCCACGGGATAGGTGCAGCCGTGGCCGCGTCCCAGCACCTCGTCGAGCGACCCGTTCCATCCGCAATTGTCGTAGCGCACGCCATAGTTGGCGGCCAGCCCGGCGATGAACGGGCCGATGGTCACGCTCTCGTTGTTGTAGAAACACGACGAGGTGGTGTATTTATAGAGCCACAAAATGGCCTCGGGATAGGCCTTGCAGGCGGCCAAGAGGTCGGCGTTGCGCTTCATCATGCCCATGGGATTGAGCGGATGCGACCAGATGTTGCCGCAGAAGCTCACCGTGAGGAAGCCGCCGTAGCGGTGCGCCATCTCCACCAGGCGGGCAAAGAGAGCCAGTCGCGTGGCCTGCGGACTGGAGCTTTTGTCGCCCGGTTCGTCGAAGCCCCAGAACTGTTCGGCATAGTTCCAGCCCAGGAAGTTGGGGTAGCGTCGGTAGAAATACTCGAAGGTCTCCAGGTCGTTGTCCTGTATGTGGGTGTGTCCGCCGCTGGCAGGCTGACACGTGAACCACAGGCGGTTGGCCTGGCAGACCGTTGCCCACGACTTGTACGTGCGTATGGCGTTCTGCGGCATCTTGTACACTCGCCGCGCGGTGTCGTACTGGCACGAGAGCGACAGGTTCATGCACACGTAGGGTTTGACGTCTTCGGGTATCAGGTCGATGATTTTCTGCGGGTCGGCTTTGTTCCAAACGTCGATGTGAACCAGCCACAACGGGTGGCGGGCATCAATGGGACGCCGCTCCTGGGCCGGCAGCAAGAGGGCGGCCATAAGCAGGAGTAGCACGAGCGGGAGTCGGTGGAGCATCGGTCTGTTCATTGTTCTTGGTCTTAGGTTTTGGTGCAAAGTTAGTCAAAAGACGGCATTCCTGCTTTTCGTTTTGTGCCAGATGTTTTTCATTCCATCGCTTTTTCGTGCGGACATCACGGCGTAATCGCGTCGCCATTACGCCGCAATCGCCCTGCGTCCGCGGTGCAATCGCCCCGCGATTACGGTGTTGCCGCGGGGCGATAAGCGGGCATTGAACACAACCCACACGGATGCGCGCGGATGCTGTGCGGGATTTTTTAGACAGAACAACATATTGGACAGATGGCTGCGCGAGGGTGTTTCTCACAGATTTCACGGATTTCACAGATGCTGCGCGGTGTTTTTGTTAATGTGTTTCACTGGTTGCCCAGATACCAATTCGCCCGCGCAGCATCTGTGAAATCCGTGGAATCTGTGAGAAACTTCCTTGAGCTGCATCTGTGGAATCCGTGAAATCTGTGAGAAAATCCCCAAAACATCCATGCCCTTGCGGGCATACGGCATTATCACCACAACAGAATCTATGGACATTGACCACTATTTCAGCAACGCGTAATAGTGCGCCAGCACCTCAACGGCCGGTCGTTTCAGTTTGATAATGGGGTCGATGAAATAGAATTGCTCGCCATTGGTCAGCACGTTGTCACCGTCGGCAGACACGTCGGTGACGGCCAAATAATCGTTTCCATAAAAATATCGGTTCTCGGGTACCAGCCCAAGACCTTGCGTGAGATAACGGTCTATCTCCTTTTGAGCGGGAACACCATACTGGTCCGGGACGTAGGCCTGGGTCAGAATAATGCGCACACCGTCCACATCATCACTGATACCTTTGAAATCATAACGGGTATTGGGAAAAAGAATATTGTGTATCAGATGCTCGTAGATGGCATCCTGAGCGTGCATTTGCTTGATGGTGGACTTGGCAAATGGGTTTCGCACTTTCACCACGTACTCGCCGTGCTCTTCAAGATAGACGATACTCTCACCCGACGGCAGACGTTTTCGGTCTCCAAAAAGTGCCCAGTCATCGCGTGGAATATAAAGGCCATGAGCTTTTGCAACGGCTATCAGCCGCGCGCCCTCCGCCTCTTGCGCTGCAGTTCGCGTGCTTTGCTCGTAATCTCCATATTGTTCAGCGGATACCCCAACCTCGAACACTCCAATATGGCTTCGGCTGCAATCTGCCTCACGCCTTGTTTCAAGCTCTGCACGTACAGGAGGGCATTCTGTCCGTTTCTTAAAGAAAGCATTGACAATCGTTCTTCCATAATTCCACATAATGGCTTTGATTACGGTGCAAAGTTAAGCGATTCTTTTGAGATAACGCAGTATTACTGACAAATAAATCCATTCGCCGCCCCCTGCCCTACCCTTTGTTGGACCAGTACACGCCGAGCAGGATGAGGGCGGAACCCAAGCAAGCAAGCCACGTCATCGACTCGCCGAGCACCAAGGCCGAGAACACCACTGTGGAAATGGGGTTCAGATAGATGTAGTTGCTGGCGTGGAGGGCACCTATCTTCTTGCTCACGAGGCTCCAAAGGGCGAAGCACCCGAAGCTGGCCACCAGCCCCAGGAACAGCAGGTTACCCCACACCACGGGGCGGACGAAGCCCTCCAGTGGAAACTGCCATGGCCGCACGGCAAACAAGGGCAGCACTGTGACGAGCCCATAGAAGAACACCTTGCGCGTGACGAACACCGCACCGTAGCCGCCCAGCCGACGCAACAGCAGACTGTAGACGGCCCAGCACAGGGCCGCCGAGAGGGCCAGCAGGTCGCCCAAGGGGTTGAGTTTGAGCAGGAAATGCCCGTTGAACACCACCAAGGCCACGCCCAGCGTGGCCGCCACCGAGCCCATGACGAGCGGACGAGTGGCCCGGACGCTGCGCAGCAGGGCCAGGGCGAGCAGCGTGGTGAGCAGCGGCGCGGTGCAGACAATGAACGAAACGTTGTTCACATAGTCGATGCGAACGGCCTCGTTCTCGGTGACGAAATAGAGAGAACCGCCTGTCATGCCGAGCAGCACGAGCTGCAGCTCGTCGCGCAGACTGTCGGCCCAGAGGCGGCGGGGCGAGATGAACCAGATGCAGAGGTAGGCAAAGAGAAAGCGGAGGGCGAAGATCTCGTGGGCCTGGAGGCCGTGCTGCAACAGCACCTTGGAGTTGACGAACGTGCATCCCCAGATGAGCACCACGAGGGCACCCACAACATGATAGCCCAGATGGCTGCGGACGGTTGACGGATTCATGGCTGCAAAATTAGCAAAATCCCGGCAAAGGGCGGCGGTTTCCCATGTAAAAGGCCACCCCGCGGAGCCGAAAAGCGGACGACAAACGGCTCAGCCCTCGGCCGACCGCCGATAGGCCATGGGCGTCTGGCCGGTCATGCGCTTGAAAAACTTGCCGAAAAAGCTCATGCCGGGGAAGCAGAGCTCGTCGGCAATCTGCTTGAGGGGCTTGGATGTGTGGCGCAGATCCACCTTGATGGCCGTGAGCAGGGCCTCGTCTATCCACGCCTTGGCGCCGCGGCCGCTCACTTGCCTGACGAGCGTGCTCATGTAGCGGGGCGAGAGGCACAGCCGCGAGGCATAGAAATCGAGGGTGTGCTCGCGGCGGGCATAGGCGTTGACCAGGGCGATGAAACGGGCAAACAGCTGCTGCTCGCGGCTCTGGGCGGCCTGGTCGCCGGGGGCGTGACGCTGATAGAGGCTGTCCACGTACCACCAGAAAGCGGAAGCCATGCCCAGAAACACCTGCGGACTGCAGTCGTCCTGCTGGAGCGTGTCGTAGAGCAAGGAGACAAACTGGGAGAAACAGGCCTGTTCGGCGGCCGACAGCGATAGGCGGAAGCTGCGCAGATGGCCGTCGAGCGCGGGCGGAATGGCATTGCCCAAGGCCAGCCCGAAGACTTCGTCGCTCATGACGACGCCCTCGCCCGCAACATCGTCGGACAGGCCACGGACGTGGGCCGTGGAGTTGCGGCCCAGAAAGAACAGGTCGCCCGCCTGCAGGTCTACGGGCAACAGATTGATGACCGGGTGGGCATGGCCCTGCCGGACGAGCACCACGCGCATCTCCTCGAGCAGGGAGGGGTGGTCCGTCAGATGGCGCGTCACGCTGGTAATCATGTGTTTCGCCACAGCCACGTGGCGGTTCACGTAGGCGTGAATCTCCTGATTCAGATCCGCATCGGCTGTGTCGGCGGCCTCGAGAAGCAGCGAACGCATCTGGAGCAGCGAAAGACGGCGGAGCTCTTTTTCTTTCATATAACAAGGTATTATCCGACGCAAAGATAATCATTCCGCCCGTATCGTGGACGAAAAAACTGGAAAATCGTACAAAAAGCACATCTTCCCGCACAAGAAGACAACAGCCGTTCCGGGCAAAGTGCCTACCTTTACACCACGAACAGAAAACAAAAACTATCATGACTCCCCACAAACCCTCCGCCCGCCTCCTGCTGGCCACGCTCTGCCTGGCCGCCCTGCTGCCCGCGCGGGCCCAGACACTGGAGCAGTGCCACGAGGCCGCCGAGCGCAACTATCCGCTCATCAAGCGGTATGCCCTCGCAGAGCAGACGGCCGGGCTCACCGTGGCCAACATCGAAAAAGGGTGGTTGCCCCAAGTGTCGGCCTATGCACAGGGCACCGTCCAGAACCGTGTGGTGACGTTGCCAGAGGCCATGACCCGGCTGATGACCAGCCAAGGCATGCAGGCGGACGGCCTGGCGAAGACACAATATAAGATAGGTGTGGACGTGGCGCAGACCCTCTACGACGGCGGCCGCATGCGCGGACAGAAGTCTGTGGCCCGCCGCCGGCAGACCGTGGACGAGGCGCAGAACCGCGTGGGACTCTACGCCGTGCGCCAACGCGTGGACGATCTCTACTTCGGGCTGCTGTTGCTCGACGAAAAACGGCAGCTGAACCTCGACCTGCAACGGCTGCTCACGAGCAGCGAGCGGCAGTTGGCGGCCATGGTGCGGGCCGGCACGGCGGCCACGAGCGACCTCGACGCGGTGCGGGCCGAGCGCATCGGAGCCCGCCAACAGGCCGTGGAGCTGGAGACGCAACAGGCGGCCCTGCGGCAGATGCTGGCCCTCTTCACCGGCCTCGACATCGGCAGCCTTTCGCGACCCGAGGCCGGCACGGCCGCCGGCACCCCCGACGCTGCCGACTGCCACCGCCCGGAACTGCTGCTCACCGAGGCCCGGCTGTCGCTGCTCGACGCCCGGCAGCGGGCCCTCGACACCCAGCTGCGCCCCGCACTCGCGGCTTTTGCCCAGGGCTACTACGGCTATCCGGGCCTCGACATGTATCGCGACATCATGCGGCGCACGCCCAGCCTGAACGCGCTGGTAGGCGTGAAGCTGAGCTGGAACATCGGGGCCCTCTACACTCGGCGTAACGATCGCGCCCGTTTGGGGCTGGAACGGCAGACAGCCGAGAACGACCGCGAGCTGTTTCTCTTCAACAACCGGCTGGAAGCCACCCGGCAACAGGCCGACATTGACAAGTACCGGCGGCTGCAGGAACAGGACGACGAAATCATCCGGCTGCGCACCGACGTGCGTCGGGCGGCCGAGTCGAAGCTGGCCCACGGCATCATCGACGTAAACAACCTCGTCCGCGAGATCAACGCCGAGAACCAGGCGCGCCTCCAACGCTCCATCCACGAGCTCGAGATGCTGCGCGAAATCTATCGCTTGCGCCACACGCTGAACCCGTGACACACCTTGCATTTGTCCTAACTCCCTCACTCCTTCACTCCATAACTCACCCAATATGGCAAAAGACTGCCATTTGTCTTAACTCCATAACTCCTTTAACTCCATAACTCCCACCCCTTAACTTCATAACTCCAAAAGAAAAATGAAAACTCCCCTCCCCCTCATAGCCGCCCTCATCCTCGTCGGTTGCGGCAACACAGAGACCCGGAACACGGCCTCGGGCACGTTCGAGGCCACCGAGACCACCGTGTCGGCCGAAGAGAGCGGCCGCCTGCTCGCCCTTGATATTGCCGAAGGCCAGGAACTGACCATGGGACAGACGGCGGGGCTGGTAGACACCATGCCCCTGCACCTCCGGCTGCAACAGCTGCGTGCCGTGCGCCAAGTGTACGGGGCGCAGCGGCCCGACGTGACGGCCCAGCTGGCCGCCCTGCGCCAACAACTGGCCAAAGCCCGGCAGGAACAGCGGCGATACACCGAGCTCGTGGCCGACGGCGCCGCCCCGCGCAAGCTGCTCGACGACGCAAACAGCCAGGTGCTGGTGCTGGAACGCCAGATTGCCGCCCAAGCCTCGGCACTGGGCACACAGACGGCCACGCTGGCCCGACAGCAGCAGACCACCGACGCCGAAGAGGCACAGCTGCGCGACTGCATCGCCCGCTGCCGCATCACCGCCCCGCTGCAGGGCACCGTGCTGGAGAAATATGCCGAGCGCGGCGAGGTGACGACGGCCGGAAAGCCCCTCTTCAAGATGGCCGACACCCGACGGATGACGCTGCGTGCCTATCTCACCTCGGCACAGCTGGCCGCCGTGAAACTGGGACAGAAGGTGACAGTGACCACCGACTACGGCGACCAAAAGCCCAGACGCTATGCCGGCACCGTGACCTGGATTTCGGACAAGAGCGAGTTCACGCCCAAAACCATCCTCACCGACGACGAGAGGGCCGACCTGGTGTATGCCGTGAAGGTTGCCGTGAGGAACGACGGGTATGTCAAAATAGGGATGTACGGCCATGTGGAGCTCGCCCCCAAACCGTAGCGGCATGGAACAGGCAGCCATAGAAATCAGCCATGTATCCAAGGTCTACGGCGCAGTGCAGGCCCTGGACGACGTGTCGCTCAAGGTGAAGCCTGGCGAAATGTTCGGGCTCATCGGCCCCGACGGGTCGGGCAAGACCACGCTCTTCCGCATCATCGCCACGCTGCTGCTGCCCGACGGCGGACAGGCCACGGTGGAGGGGCACGACAGCCGGCGGCAGCCGGGGGCCATACGGCGGGTGACGGGCTACATGCCCGGCCGCTTCTCGCTCTACGAAGACCTCACGGTGGAGGAGAACCTGGACTTCTTTGCCACCCTCTTCGGCACCACCGTGGCCCAGGGATACGACAGCATTCGCGCCATATACGGCCAGATAGAGCCCTTCCGCCAGCGGCGGGCGGGAGCCCTTTCGGGCGGCATGAAGCAGAAGTTGGCCCTGAGTTGCGCGCTGGTGCACCGGCCGCGCGTGCTGCTGCTCGACGAGCCCACCACGGGTGTGGACCCCGTGAGCCGCAAGGAACTGTGGGACATGCTCGCCACGCTGCGCCGCCAAGGCATCACCATCGTGGCCGCCACGCCCTATCTGGACGAGATAAGACGCTGCGACAGAGTGGCTTATCTGGACCACGGCCGCGTGGCCGGCACGGGCACACCCGAGGAAATACTCAACCGGTTCAAGGCGGTGTTCGACCCCGACCCGCTGCCCGCCACGACGCGCGGCGACGGGGAAGAGGCGGTCATCGAGGTGGAGCATCTGGTGAAAGCCTTTGGAAACTTCAGGGCCGTGGACGACATTTCGTTCAGCGTGCAGCAGGGCGAAATCTTCGGATTCCTCGGCGCCAACGGGGCCGGCAAGAGCACGGCCATGCACATGCTCACGGGATTGAGCCAGCCCACGGCGGGCCGCGGCCGCGTGATGGGCTATGACGTGGCCACGGAGTACGAGCAAATCAAACGAAACATTGGCTACATGAGCCAGCGCTTCTCGCTCTACGAGGACATGACCGTGGCCGAGAACCTGAGGCTCTTTGGCGGCATTTACGGCATGAACGACCGGGACATCCGGGAGCGCACGGGGCTGGTGCTGCACGAACTGGGCATGGAAGCACAGCGCGACACCATCGTGAAGGCCATACCGCTGGGCTGGAAACAGAAGCTGGCCTTCTCGGTGAGCATCTTCCATGAGCCGGGCATCGTGTTCCTCGACGAGCCTACGGGCGGCGTGGACGCGGCCACACGCCGGCAGTTCTGGCTGCTCATCCGCCAGGCTGCCCGGCGCAACATCACCATCTTTGTGACCACCCACTACATGGACGAGGCCGAATACTGCGACCGTATCTCCATCATGGTGGATGGAAAAATCAGTGCCATGGGCCCGCCCGACGAGCTGAAACGCCGGCTCGGGCTTGCAACCATGGACGAAATATTCACCCATTTGGCACGAAAAGCCCGGCGCACATGAAAACATTTCTCTCTTTTGTCCGCAAGGAAAGCCGCCACATCCTGCGCGACCGGCGCACGATGCTCATCCTCTTCGGCATGCCCACGGTGATGATGCTGCTCTTTGGCTTTGCCATCCGCACCGATGTGAAGAACGTGCGCACCGTGGTGGTGACGGCTTCGATGGACGGACTCACGCGCCGGGCCGTGGCGGCGCTCGACGCCTCGGACTATTTCACCATCGTGGGCACGGCTCCCACGGGGGCCGACGCCGAGCGCATGATGCGGCGGCAACAGGCCGACCTGGCCATCGCCTTTGCCCCACGGCTGGCCAGCCACGCCTACGACCGTGGCGCCATCCAGATACTCACCGACGCAGCCGACCCCAACATGGGGCAGCTCTATGCCAGCTATGCCCAGAGCATCGTGGTGCCCGTGGTGGCAGCGGCCGCGCAACGGGGCCGCGGGGGCACGACAAGAGAGGTCGTGGCCACGACCATGCTCTACAATCCGCAGCTGCGCTCGGCCTACAACTTCGTGCCCGGCATCATGGGCATGCTGCTCATGCTGGTGTGTGCACTGATGACTTCGGTGAGCATCGCCCGCGAAAAGGAGCGCGGTACCATGGAGGTGCTGCTCGTGTCGCCCGTGCGCCCCATCGTCATCATCCTGGCCAAGGCCGTACCCTACATGGCCTTGGCCGTCCTTATCCTCGTCGCCATCCTGACGATGAGCTACTTCGTGCTCGACGTGCCGCTGGCGGGCTCGGTGGGATGGATAGTCGTGGTATCGCTGGTCTACATCCTGCTGTCGCTCTCACTCGGGCTGCTCATCAGCACCGTAGCCGAGTCTCAGCTGGTGGCGCTGCTGGTGTCGGCCGTGGTATTGCTCATGCCCGTCATCATACTTTCGGGCCTAATATTCCCCGTAGAGAGCATGCCGGAGGTGCTGCAATGGGCTTCGTGCGTGGTGCCGGCCCGCTGGTACATCGCCGCCATGCGCAAGTTGATGATTATGGGAGTGGGTGTAGGCGACGTGATGCGCGAGCTCTGCGTCCTCGGCCTTATGGCCGCCGCTGTCCTCGGACTAGCCCTGGGCAAGTTCAAGACGCGGCTGCAATAGTCGTTCACCAAGAAAATGGGCAAGTTATGATACTGAAACATCTGATACGCAAGGAGTTCATCCAGATGGGGCGCAACCCTTTCCTCCTCAGGCTCATCCTGCTATACCCCATCGTCATCGTGTGCGTGATGCCGTGGGTGATGAGCATGGAGGTGCGCAACATCGGCGTGACGGTGGTCGATAACGACCGCTCCACCACAAGCCGGCGGCTCATCCATCGCATCGAGGCCAGCAACTACTTTGTGTTCAAGGGACAGGCCGACACCTACGCCGACGGTCTGAAACGCATGGAACGCGGCCAGACCGACATCGTGTTGGAGGTGCCGCCACGCTATGAACGCGGCCTCGTCGACGGGAGGCAGCCGCAGATACACGTGGCGGCCAATGCCGGCAACGCCACCAAAGGCGGAATGGGGGCCGCCTATCTCTCGCAAATTGTGACGGCCAACCTGAGGGCAACGCCGTCGGAGGAGCAGTTGCGCGTGTCGGTGATCGACCTGTACAACCCTCATTTGAGCTATAAAGTGTTCATGATTCCGGCCCTCATGGGGCTGTTGATGATGATGCTTTGCGGATTTCTGCCGGCCCTGAACATCGTGGGCGAAAAGGAAACGGGCACCATAGAGCAGATGAATGTGACGCCGGTCAGGAAGTGGGAGTTCATCCTGGCCAAGCTGGTGCCCTACTGGCTGGTGGGTATGGTGGCCATGACCACAGCCCTCGTGCTGGCGTGGCTGGTCTATGGCATTGGCTGTCAGGGGCCGTTGGGGCTGGCCTATCTCGTGGCGTTGCTGCTGGCTTTATTCTTCAGCGGGCTGGGGCTCATCGTGAGCAACTACAGCGACAACATGCAGCAGGCGGTGTTTGTCATGTGGTTTATGGTGGTGGTCATGATGTTGATGAGCGGCATGTTCACGCCGGTGGCCTCCATGCCGGCCTGGGCACAGGTCATCGTGAGGGCCAACCCGATGCACTATTTCATGGATGCCATCCGAACAGTGTACGTGAGGGGTGGCGGCTTCGCCAGTGTCGCCCGCCAAATTTTCGCCCTCGCTGCCTTTGCCGGGGTGATGAACGTGTGGGCGGTGGCAAGTTATCGGAAGAATCGCTGACAAGTCGCGCTTTGTCCGCAAAACTTTGTATCTTTCCTCTATAAAACCGAAAATAAAAGCCCTTCCAGGTAACTCAAACACCCGGAGTTCGCCACCTCGTTCCATATTGGTTGCGTACAGGCCCGTCTCCAGGCCTGCATAAACGATAATGATACTTTCCTCTTCGAGCTCCGGGCTCACACTGGGTTCCATCGCCGGCCATGTCGTGGGTTAATTTGCAAAGCGAGGTCGCGTGCCATCACAAAGATAATAGCCTTTCCATGACCGGTATATCGTGTCATCCGTTTTCGTCGGAAGTCCCGATTCTGTTGTCGAAGTCCTTGTATTGGACGTTCCGGCTGAGTATGTGCCATGCGCAGACAAGCATCTTGCGCGCAATGGCGACCTGTACTTTCATCCTGTTCTTTCTGCGGACTTGTGTCTGATGATAGGAGAAGCGGTTGAAGAAACAGCCTTGGGTGCGGCTCGCGCCCAAGGCGCATTGGATGAGGGTGCGGCGCAGGTAGCGGTTGCCATGGGTGATGCAGCGTGACTTTATGGTCTTGTTCGACTGGTCGTTGCGTGGTCTCAGGCCACTCCATGAAGTAAGATGGTTTGCCGTCTGGAAATGGCCCATGTCCGTTCCGATTTCTGCAATCAGTGAGGTGGCGGCCCTCATCTTTATTCCCGGTATGGTCTGTAGGTTCTGCAATGCGGCGGAGTATTCCCTTTCACAGACGGCCTGCATCTTGTCCATGCATTCCTGCTTATGTTGCCCGGCCATGTCTATCTCGGCCTTGAGCTGGCGCAGGATGTCCATGTCGCATTCCGTGACGCATCCCGTGAGCGAGGAGATGATGGTGTCCTTCCCGTGGCGATTGATGATACGGCCGTGAATCTCCTCCACAAGCACCTTGGGGTCGGTCACGCCCTCGCAGATCCTGTCTATGACGGACTTGTAGCTCTTGCTGTCCGTGTTGGACACGTAGTTGCCCAGCCGGATGTTGCACCGCTGGACGACGGCGTCGAGCTTGGCGAGCTTTCGGACAATCTCATCGTCAAGGTCGTAGATGCGCCTGTCATACTGGCGCAGCTGCTGGATGCGCTCGGGCGGGACGAAGCTGCCACGGACAAGTTCCTTCATCATGCACTCCGCTATCCACCGGGCATCCTTGACATCGCTCTTGTGGCCGGGAAGCTGCCTGATGAAGTAGGGGTTGATGAGCTTCAGCTTGAAGTGCGGCTCAAGCACACGCCATACAGGAATCCAATAGACACTCGTGCTTTCCATGCCGGCCTCCTCTACGTGATGTGTGAGCATCAGATCACGCATTTCCTGTAACTGGCAGGTCAGAACACCGAAAACTTTCTCAATAATTTCGCCTGTGCTGCTCAAAATACAAAGATAAATGCTATCTTTGTGCACGTCAAGGCCGCATACGATTCTCATAAGCCTACATTTTGAGGATTATTAATACCTCTCAAAGATAATACAAATTGTGCCACGAGCATGTGTTTAGGACAAGGAAATCTATGCTGGCCTTGACACTTCTACCGGTACAAGGGAAGCCGTCAGGGAATTTATTTTTGGTTTTTTATTACCACTGGCTTATAAATCACGATTTTTATGTAAATTTGCAAAGAACTGCATTGCAAAGCACAAAGCATGGAATTGTTTGCACAATGGTGGAACCGTATAAGGGGACGGCATGGCATGGAAGAAGCCAGATGCGTGGCTCTCGTGTTGGGCGGCGGCGGTGCACGCGGCCTGGCCCACTTGGGCGCCATCGAGGCTCTGCAAGCTCAAGGCTTCCGTATTACCTCGGTGGCCGGCACGTCAATGGGGGCCCTCGTCGGTGGTCTTTTTGCCGCCGGCAAAATCAACGAGGCAAAAAACATAGCCGAACGGCTCACGCGCAGACGTGTCCTCCGCATGATGGATATTTCACCCGGCCTGGATCACATTGCCACCGGCGGGCGGTTCATGCAGCTGCTCGACAGTCTCATCGGCGATGTCCGGATAGAAGACCTGCCCATTCCTTTCTGCTGCTCTGCTTCGGATGTCGTAAGCGGACAGGAAGTGGTGTTTCGCAGCGGTCCGCTTTCCACGGCCATCCGCGCCTCTATCTCCATTCCCGGCTTCTTCAAACCCGTTACACTCGACAACCGTATCCTGGTAGACGGCAGTCTGCACAACACGCTCCCTCTTGATCGGGTGCAGCGTCATCCTGGCGATTTGCTGATAGCCGTTAATGTAAGTGCACCGGACGACAAACCTTTCCCTACCCGTCTCAAACAAGACAACCTCACAGCAGACAGGCCATTCGGCACCTATCTCAAACAAAACAATCCCAAAGCTGATGCCTCCTTCGGTGCCCATTTCAAACAAAATAATCACCAAACTGACACCTCTTTCAGTTCCCACAAACAACACGATGCCAGAGCGAGCAGCATGTTCTCCTCTCTTTGGCATCGCCTCCCCCTGCTCCGCGTATTCCTTAAAACCGAATTATCCGCCAACTACATGAACATGGCTTTGCGCGTGGCCCAGATAAGCATTCAAAACAACACGCAGATGGCCATGCGTCTCACCCCTCCAGACCTCTGCCTGAATCTTCCAATGTCCACTTTCGGCCTTTTCGACTTCGATAAAGCACCCGAAATTATCAACCAAGGCCACCAGCAAATGCTTCACCTCCTCACTTCCTCCCCCCTCACATAACTCTCAATAACAGCTTATCATAGCTTATCATTGCTTATAAATTGCCTATTGCCCCTTAAAAAGTCCCTACAAATTCCTATCACCTCCTATGATGGCGCGCACCATTGCCTATCACGCCTATCATAGCCTATCAATTGCTATCACCTCCTATCATAGCCTATAATTGCCTATCACCTCCTATCATTACCTATCACCTCCTATCATTGCCTATCCCTGCCTATCCTCTTCTCTCCCCTTTCTCTTTCCCCAACCTCCCCCACCCCAAAAAAGTCCCCCGCCCACACTTCCTGTGGACGGGGAACCAAAAAGCAGGCAGCTCCCTACTCTCCCGCATTGCATTGCAGTACCATCGGCGCAGACGGGCTTAACTTCTCTGTTCGGAATGGGAAGAGGTGGGACACCGCCGCAACAGCCACCAAAAATAACGAATGACCATCGGCACAAGGCAAGACTGAAAAAGAAAAACAAAGACATGCGCCCGGACACCGCATCAAAGCGGGACAGGGAACGCCACGGCTGAAAAAATGGGGCCCGAAGAAAGCGCTCGGGCAATTAGTAGCGCTCGGCTTTGACGTCGCCGTCTTTACACCTGCGCCCTATCTACGTCGTCGTCTGCAACGACCCTCTACGGAGTTCTCATCTTGCGGAGGGCTTCGCACTTAGATGCTTTCAGCGCTTATCCCGACCAGACGCGGATACCCGGCGGTGCACCTGGCGGCACAACCGGCAAACCGGAGGTCTGTCCGTCACGGTCCTCTCGTACTAGTGACGGCACCACGCAAAACTCCTGCGCCCACGATAGATAGAGACCGAACTGTCTCACGACGTTCTGAACCCAGCTCGCGTGCCACTTTAATGGGCGAACAGCCCAACCCTTGGGACCTTCTCCAGCCCCAGGATGTGACGAGCCGACATCGAGGTGCCAAACCACCCCGTCGATATGAGCTCTTGGGGGGGATCAGCCTGTTATCCCCGGAGTACCTTTTATCCTTTGAGCGACGGAGTTTCCATACACGTCCGCCGGATCACTATGCCCCAGTTTCCTGCCTGCTCGGCATGTCTGCCTCCCAGTCAAGCGCCCTTATGCCATTGCACTCCATAAGGCCGGTTACCAATCGGCCGGAGGGCACCTTTGGAAGCCTCCGTTACGCTTTTGGAGGCGACCACCCCAGTCAAACTACCCGCCAAGCGGTGTCCGCGCATACGCGCGTTAGACCTCAGACAGCCGAAGGGCCGTATTTCAAGGAGGGCTCCACATGCACTGGCGTGCACGCCTCAAAGCCTCCGGCCTATCCTACACATCGGATGACCAAGGTCAGCGCTAAGCTGTAGTAAAGGTTCACGGGGTCTTTTCGTCCCATCGCGGGTAATCGGCATCTTCACCGATACTACAATTTCACTGAGCTCATGGTTGAGACAGCGTCCGGATCATTACACCATTCGTGCAGGTCGGAACTTACCCGACAAGGAATTTCGCTACCTTAGGACCGTTATAGTTACGGCCGCCGTTTACCGGGGCTTCAATTCAACGCGGCACCTTGCGGATGACGTCTCCTCTTAACCTTCCGGCACCGGGCAGGTGTCAGGCTGTATACGTCCACTTGCGTGTTGGCACAGCCCTGTGTTTTTGTTAAACAGTTGCCTGGACCTATTCTCTGCGCCTCCCAAAAAAGGGAGGACCCTTTATCCCGAAGTTACAGGGTCAGTTTGCCTAGTTCCTTAACCATGAATCTCTCAACGCCTGAGTATGTTCTACCCGTCTACCTGTGTCGGTTTGCGGTACGGGTACCACAAGGGTTGAGCTTAGCGGATTTTCTCGGGAGTATGATTACCAGCGCTGTTACCCCTCCCCGAAAGGAGGGGCATACTGTCAGGGTCGGCTCGGAGGGTGGATTTGCCTGCCCTCCTCGGCGCCTACGCCCTTCAACGGGGATTTCCGTCACCCCGCGGCTGTGTCACTGCTCCGTCCCCGCGTCGCCCCATGTGGTAGTAACGGAATGTTGACCGTTTCTGCCATCGCCATCGCCTGTCGGCTGAGGCTTAGGACCCGACTTACCCCGGGATGACTGGCATTGCCCGGGAAACCTTGGACTTGCGGCGGGGGGGGATCTCACCCCCCTTGTCGTTACTTATACCTACATTTGCTTTGCCGTACGCTCCAGGATCAGTCATCTTCACCATTCTGCGCATACGGCATGCTCCCCTACCGATACTTTATTCAATGCTATCCTGCGTCTTCGGCGTCCGCCTTATACCCGATTATTATCCACGCCCGGACCCTCGACCAGTGAGCTGTTACGCACTCTTTGAATGAATGGCTGCTTCCAAGCCAACATCCTGGCTGTCACAGGGACAGGACTTCGTTAGACTAACTCAGGCGGAACTTCGGGGCCTTAGACGGCAGTCTGGATTCTTCTCCTCTCGGGGACGGACCTTAGCACCCGCCCCCTTACTGCACGGCTGCGGCGCATGAGCATTCGGAGTTCGTCAGGTCTCGATAGGCGGTGAAGCCCTCTCGACCTATCGGTCGCTCTACCTCTCATGCGGAACACCGCACGCGGCACCTAAATGCCTTTCGGGGAGTACGAGCTATCTCCAAGTTTGATTGGCCTTTCACTCCTACACACACCTCATCCAGAAGCTTTTCAACGCTTATTGGTGCGGACCTCCATCCGGTGTTACCCGGACTTCATCCTGGACATGTGTAGATCACTTGGTTTCGCGTCTGCCACCACCGACTGAAACGCCCTATTCAGGCTCGCTTTCACTGCGGCTCACGCGTCTCATGACGCTTAACCTCGCCGGTGACGGCAACTCGTAGGTTCATTATGCAAAAGGCACGCCGTCACTGCTATAAGCAGCTCCGACCGCTTGTAGGCGCATGGTTTCAGGAACTATTTCACTCTTCTCATGGAAGTGCTTTTCACCTTTCCCTCACGGTACTCGTTCGCTATCGGTCTCATCCGAGTATTTAGCCTTGCCGGATGGTCCCGGCGGATTCACGCAGGATTACTCGTGGCCCGCGCTACTCAGGATACCACTATGCCGACAAATGCTTCGGGTACGGGGCTATCACCCCCTGCGGCACCGCTTTCCAGCGGATTCCCCTCGCAACTGCCGTGCAACGACGTGGTCCTACAACCCCCAAGCCGCGTTGCCACGGCGTGGGTTTGGGCTCTTCCCCGGTCGCTCGCCACTACTGGGGGAATCATTATCTTATTTTCTTTTCCTGGAGGTACTAAGATGTTTCAGTTCCCTCCGTTAGCCCCCGGAAAAAACACCGGGTGACAGTCCTTCAGACTGACGGGTTGTCCCATTCGGATATCCGCGGGTCAGGGGTCATTTGCACCTCACCGCAGCTTTTCGCAGCTTATCACGTCCTTCCTCGCCTGGATGAGCCAAGGCATCCGCCATGCGCCCTTTCCTACTTTCTTCGACTTTCCCCCATGACAGCTTATCTGCCAGGGGGACGCCCATACTTTCAGCTGTATCGTCCCGCACGTGGACACGCACCTCTAAAAAGGCGCGCCACGAGCGGCAAGTCTTCACTTTTTCTTCTTATACAGTCTTGCTTGTGTCAATATGTCAAAGATCGGAGACCGGGTACACATTCAGGACGCACGAACCCATGTTCGTGCTCCGTGAACGGAACGGTCGTGGTGGAGAATAACGGATTCGAACCGTTGACCCCCTGCTTGCAAAGCAGGTGCTCCAGCCAGCTGAGCTAATCCCCCTTGTCCAATTCATAATTCAAAATGCAAAATTCAAAATTACAGACCTGCACCGACGGATGTCAATGTCAAGCCGGCGGCATTCCGAACCGGGAACCACAGGGAGCGTACAATACAAAAAACATCGTCATCTTCCCAACCGCACGCCCTCGCCGGACGGCAATCTTGAATTTTGAATCCTGAATCCTGAATTGCAAAAGTAGTCCCAGGCAGACTTGAACTGCCGACCTCCACATTATCAGTGTGGCGCTCTGACCAACTGAGCTATAGGACTCTCTAGCGCCCCACCGGCCCTTGTCAAAAAACGGGGACCGGAGGCAGCCCGGCTTCCTTCTTCCCTTGCTTGTCAAAAACAGGGCAGCAGCAGCAAGAAGATTGGGAACGGCTGGACGAACCGTCACTGCCATACGGCCACACGGGCCGGACGGCATCATCCTTTCAGAAACACAAGGCATACACGCCCCAGAGGGGCACACATGCCTTAAGGCAATACCTTTCATCACAACGCACACCTCACAGGCGACAGCTCCAGAAAGGAGGTGTTCCAGCCGCACCTTCCGGTACGGCTACCTTGTTACGACTTAGCCCCAATCACCAGTTTTGCCCTAGGCCGATCCTTCCGGTCACGGACTTCAGGCACCCCCGGCTTTCATGGCTTGACGGGCGGTGTGTACAAGGCCCGGGAACGTATTCACCGCGCCATGGCTGATGCGCGATTACTAGCGAATCCAGCTTCGTGGGGTCGGGTTGCAGACCCCAGTCCGAACTGAGGGGGGATTTCAGGATTGGACCGCGTTTGCACGCGGCCGGCTTGCTGTGCCCCCCATTGTAACACGTGTGTAGCCCCGGACGTAAGGGCCGTGCTGATTTGACGTCATCCCCACCTTCCTCACACCTTGCGGCGGCAGTGTCCACAGAGTGCCCGGCATGACCCGATGGCAACTGCGGAGAGGGGTTGCGCTCGTTATGGCACTTGAGCCGACACCTCACGGCACGAGCTGACGACAACCATGCAGCACCTTCGCAGAAGCCCCGAAGGGCCTCACCATCTCTGGATCGTTCCTCTGCAATTCAAGCCCGGGTAAGGTTCCTCGCGTATCATCGAATTAAACCACATGTTCCTCCGCTTGTGCGGGCCCCCGTCAATTCCTTTGAGTTTCACCGTTGCCGGCGTACTCCCCAGGTGGGATGCTTAATGCTTTCGCTTGGCCACACGCCCAATAAAAGGGCGGACGGCGGGCATCCATCGTTTACCGTGCGGACTACCAGGGTATCTAATCCTGTTCGATACCCGCACCTTCGAGCTTCAGCGTCAGTTATGCTCCCGTCAGCTGCCTTCGCAATCGGGGTTCCTCGTCATATCTAAGCATTTCACCGCTACACGACGAATTCCGCCAACGTTGCGCACACTCAAGCACGACAGTTCGCGCTGCAATCCAGGTGTTGAGCACCTGCATTTCACAACACGCTTGACATGCGGCCTACGCTCCCTTTAAACCCAATAAATCCGGATAACGCCCGGACCTTCCGTATTACCGCGGCTGCTGGCACGGAATTAGCCGGTCCTTATTCATACGGTACCTGCAAAACACCACACGTGGCGCACTTTATCCCCGTATAAAAGCAGTTTACAACCCATAGGGCCGTCATCCTGCACGCTACTTGGCTGGTTCAGGCTTACGCCCATTGACCAATATTCCTCACTGCTGCCTCCCGTAGGAGTCTGGACCGTGTCTCAGTTCCAGTGTGGGGGACCTTCCTCTCAGAACCCCTACCGATCGTTGCCTTGGTGGGCCGTTGCCCCGCCAACAAGCTAATCGGACGCATCCCCATCAACAAGCGGATAAACCTTTCTTCCAACACGGAGGACCTCGTTGGAATACATAGGGTATCAGACCGCATTTCTACGGATTGTCCCCTGCTTGAAGGTAGGTTGGATACGCGTTACTCACCCGTGCGCCGGTCGCCATCGGCAGATGCAAGCATCCGCCATGCTGCCCCTCGACTTGCATGTGTTAAGCCTGTAGCCAGCGTTCATCCTGAGCCAGGATCAAACTCTCCATGGTAAAATATAACATTGTACGTGCCTACAATCACCACAAGGCCAATGCCCCACGGCAAATGGAAGCACGACGTCTTGCCTGTCACAGAACGCCTGAAAATGTATCGAAGTTCAAGTAAAACCTGTGAATCTCATCCAAAATGAATCGGACGGTTCTCATTCATACCCAATTCCCCGAAACCCAATAAAAACAGGAACGGGGACTTGCTTCTTGTACTACTACTCTGTCTATGTAAATACTTTCAAAGAACTCTTTCCTAAACGCAAACCGCCACACAGGCGGAAAGCGAGTGCAAAGGTAGACATTGCAACCAAAACAACCAAACAATCCCACAAAAAAATACAGATGAAAAACGAATTTTTCGCTTTAACGGACAAAACAAGGACACAAAAACAGAACTCACATTATTATATATATGCGCGAAAAAGCGGCGACAAGCATTGTTGAAACGACTGAAACATGCTTGAGGAGGCTGGAAAGGGAATGACAGACACCGCAAAAATCGGGCGAAAAGGCTTGAAAACCGGAAAATAATGGCTATATTTGCGCCATACGGACAAGACCATCAACGAAAAACAACCCAAACTCGACCCCAACATCCACCGCCAACACCCAACCCGCCATGTACCATCCCATCACCCGCACCCTAGCCCTCGCGCTGTGCCTGACAGCCGCCGCACCCGCACTGCACGCCCAAGACGTGCAAGTGGATCCGCGATACACCACCACCGTGGCCGACGACCACGCCGCCGAGTACATCTCCAAGCGCCCTCCCGTGGAGCAACGCCTGTTCCGCTCCGAGGTGATCGACCAGAAAATCAAGGAAGTGAAGCGCATTCTAAAGGACAATCCCAGGCTGGCCTGGATGTTCGGGAACTGCTTTCCCAACACGCTGGAGACCACTGCACACTACCGACAGCCCGACGGCGACGACGACACCTTTGTCTATACCGGCGACATCCCGGCCATGTGGCTGCGCGACTCCGGTGCGCAGGTATGGCCTTACGTGCCGTTTGCCCGCAAGGACCCGAAGCTGCGCCGGCTCATCCGCGGCGTCATTCTGCGCCAGTTCAAGCTCATGGCCATCGATCCCTATGCCAACGCATTCAACGACGGCCCCACCGGCGCGGGCTGGCAGACCGACGAGACCGACATGAAAAAGGAAGTCTACGAGCGCAAATACGAAATCGACTCCCTCTGCTACCCCATCCGCCTGGCCTACGCTTACTGGCTGGCCACGGGCGACGACACCATCTTCGGCGATGCCTGGCAAAGGGCCATCGCCGCCGTGGTGAAGACTTTCCGCGAGCAACAGCGCAAGGACGGGCTGGGCAGCTATCGATTCTACCGCGTCACCGACCGCACCTACGACACCGTGGGCTGGGGCGGCTACGGCGCGCCGGCGAAGCCCGTGGGCCTCATCGCCTCGGTGTTCCGGCCGAGCGACGACGCCACCACCTTTCCTTTCCTCGTGCCCTCCAACTTCATGGCCGTCTCGGCCATGAACAAAGCCGCCGAGATCCTGCGCAAGACCAACGGCGACGCCCGGCTGGCCGACGACTGCGCACGGCTGGCCCGCGAGGTGAGCGCCGCCCTGAAGCAGCATGCCGTGTACCCCCATCCCAAGTATGGCGACATCTACGCTTTCGAGGTAGACGGCTACGGCAACCACCTGCTGGCCGACGATGCCAACGTGCCGAGCCTGCTCAGCCTGGCCTATCTGGGCGACGTGGATCCCGCAGACCCCATCTATCAGAACACGCGCCGCTTTGTCTGGAGCGACGACAACCCCTGGTTCTTCCGCGGACGGGCGGGCGAAGGCATCGGCGGGCCCCATGCCGGACGGCAGCTGGCCTGGCCCATGAGCATCATGATGAAGGTGTTCACCGCCCGCGACGACAAAGAGATTGCCCGATACATGACCATGCTCATGCACACCGACGGCGGCACGGGCTTCATGCACGAGTCGTTCAACGTGGACGACGCCACCAGCTACACCCGCCCCTGGTTTGCCTGGGCCAACACGCTTTTCGGCGAGCTGGTGCTCAAACTCATCGACGACGGCAAGGCCCCACTGCTCAACCGGCTGCGCTGACCGCCGCTCCCCGTCCCGCCCGCCCTGCCGCAAGCAGCCGCCACGGCGGCGCACCCGCCCCGCCTCCACGCCGCAAAGGCGATGCCGTTACGCCGTAACCGCATCGCCTTTTCCGTGCAATCGCCCTGCCATTGCGCCGTCAACGCAGAGCCTCCACGACCGCGCTCGCTCACGATGCCCCCTTTGGGGCAAAAGCATCGGGCAGCCCCCGTGCCGCGACGACACGCCGGGGGCTGCCCGATGATGCTGTGGTATGGGGGCCGGAAGGCCGGCGCGCGGGTCAGTAGGCCTCGCCCTCGCTGATTTCGCGGCGGTCTATCTTCTTCTTGTCGATGGCCCGCCACGCATACGCGGCATAGGCCAGGATGACCGGCACCAGCAGCGACACGTAGGCCATGGCGCGTAGCGTGGTCTCGCTGCTGGAGCTGTTGCGGATGGTGAGCGAGCTCTGCAGGTCGGCGTTGGAGGGATAGAACGCCGTGTTGTTCCAGCCCACGCAGAGGAAGAGCACCAGCACCACGAGGATTACACCGATGCCCGCGGGCCAAATGCCGCGCACATAGTCCTTGACCAGCACGGTGCGGGCCACGCCGAAGAGCAGCAGCACCACACCCGCGAGCAGCACCAGCGTGAGGGGCCACATGGCGATGAGGTTGTGCAGATACTTGTAAGGCTCCATGAAGATGAGCCCCGTGGCCGGGTCGTAGGCGTAGCCGGCCTTGAGAAGGGTGCGCAGCAGGAAGGCGAGGAAGAACACGAGGAAAGCCGCCACGTTCCAGACGAGCTGCGTGCGGGTGCGCCGACGTATCTCGTCGTCGGCCACATTGTTGTGCACGTAGAGGATGCCCAGCACGCGGGCCAGCAGGAACACGGCCACGCCGAACACCAGATTCCACACGTCGAGCAGGGCATCGAGGCCGCTGCTGGCGTTGGCCCAGCGGCTGATGACGGGTTGCACGGAGGTCATCATGTTGGCTTTTTCGATGATGAAATTGCTGCCATTGAAGAACGTGGCCACCGCGCCGCCCAGCAGAAGCGGGCCTACCACGCCGTTGAACACCAGGCAGGCCTGGAACGTCTTCGGGCCGAAGAGGTTGCCCAGCTTGTGCTGAAACTCATAGCTCACGGCCTGAACCACGAAAGAAAACAGGATGAGCATCCACACCCAGTAGGCTCCACCGAAGCTGGTGCTGTAGAAAAGAGGGAACGAGGCAAAGAACGAGGCGCCGAAAGTGACCAGCGTGGTAAACGTGAACTCCCACTTGCGGCCCGTGGAGTTGACCACGAGACGACGCTCTTCGGCCGTCTTACCCAGGTTGAAGATGAGCGAATTGGCTCCCTGCACAAAGAGTAGGAACACCAGAAAAGCGGCCATCAGCGACACGATGAACCACCAGTATGATTGCAGAAATTCGTAACTCATTTTTATTTGTTGCTTTAAAACTGTGAACTCTGACTTGTGAACGACGAACCGTATTCCAAGAACATTTTAAATGATGACTTGCGAACGCAGCACGGGATGCCGGAAAAATTTTGAATTTTGAATTATGAATTATGAATTGTATTCCGGTCCCCGCCTGATCTGCTTGCACAGAATGCTCACCTCTACGACGAGCATCGTGGTGAAAAGAGCCAGGAAAAGGAAGAACGTGAGGGCGACGCTGCCGGCCGGAATGTCGGACACGGCCACGCCTACGGGCAGCATGTCCTGGATGGTCCACGGCTGGCGGCCCATCTCGGCCACCACCCAACCCGCCTCGCTGGCCACATAAGCCAGCGGGATGAGGGCCACGCCAGCCAGCTGCAACCAGCGCATGCGGGTGATGTCCTTGCGGTAAACCACGAAGAGCACCACCGCAAAGAACGCGATGAACAGCACACCCAGCCCCACCATCACGCGGAAAGCGTAGAACATCAAGGGAATATTGGGCACCAACTCGTGCACGTCCTTGATGTATCCGTAGCCGAAATACTTGATGTTGTCGCGCAGCACGGGCAGCTGCGCCTTGGCCTCGGCCGGCATGGGCTCGCCCTTCTTGGCGCGGGCCATGGCCGCACGGTAGGTCTGCAGGGCCACGATGGCTTTCTTGCCGCTGGCCATCTTCTCGGCATACGAGGGCTCGCGGGTGCCGTCCTCGCGGGTGTAGCCCTTGATGAGGTCGTTCACGCCCGGCACATAACCGTCTGTCGAGTGCGTGGCCAGCAGTGAGAGCACCCCCGGAACAGCCAGCCGCATGGGCGGTTCGGCCTGGCGTTCGTAGTCGGGCTGGCCGATGGGGCTCACCATCGAGACCAGCGTAAGGCCCTGGTTGGTGCCGCCGTTGTAGAGCGCTTCCATCGTGGCCAGCTTCATGGGCTGCACCTTTGCCACCATGTAGGCCGAGTTGTCGCCCGTGGCGGCGGCCAGCAACGAGGCCACCAGACCCACTCCCGCGCCAATCTTGATGCTGGCCCGGGCCAGCTGCAGCTCGCGCTTCTTCAGCAGATACCAGCAGCTCACGCCCACGGCAAACACGGCGCCGATGATCCACGACGAAGTGATGGTGTGGAAAAACTTGTCTACGGCAAAGGGCGAGAACGCCACATCCATGAACGAGGTCATCTCAAAACGCATGGTGTCGGGGTTGAACTGCTGGCCCACGGGGTACTGCATCCACGAGTTGGCCACCAGAATCCACCAGGCCGAAATGGTTGCGCCGAGGCCGGTGAGCCAGGTGGCGGCCAGGTGGAAGCCGCGCGACACCTTGTCCCAACCGAAGAACATCACGGCCACGAACGTGCTCTCCATGAAGAAAGCCACGATGCCCTCGATGGCCAGCGGGGCTCCAAACACGTCGCCCACCATCCAGGAGTAGTTACTCCAGTTGGTGCCGAACTCGAATTCGAGGATGATTCCCGTGGCCACGCCCATGGCAAAGTTGATGCCGAAGAGCTTCTGCCAGAAACGGGCCACGTCCCGCCAGAAAGCTTTCTGCGTGCGATAGTAACAAGTCTCTGCGATGCCCATAATCACGGCAAGGCCCAGCGTGAGCGGGACAAACAGCCAGTGATAGATCGCCGTCAGCGCAAACTGGGCTCTGGACCAGTCTACTGTTGAGCTGGTAATGTCGAGTAACAAATTGAACATATTGGTTAAGAATTAAATTTACGGCTGCGGAGCAGGAAGGATGCGCGAGGAGACAAACTCCGGCTCGTGTCCTTTCTGCGCATGGTTGCTAATGAAATTGGGGAAGAAAAACAGCTTGAGCACGGCGAAGATGACGAACAGCTTAATCAGAATGACGGCCCACAGCGTACGCCCCAGCGTCATTTCCCTGAACCCGTCACGGTAGAGGCGATAGGTTCCGCGCATCAATCGGTATAGCTTGCTTGACTTGAAATTCATTAGTTTTTGGTTATAGCTGCAAACTTAACGATTTTTCCCGATTCCCGCAACGATTTCATTGGAAAATCTACATTGTTGGACAAAATATCTTTTGCAGGGCCATCGCAGTGCGTCAGACAGGAGAACGGAGTCGCTTGCCGGATTCGTGATGGGGGGATAGACAGAACAACACGGGGGGTTAGACAGAACAACGGGGGGGGTTAGACATAACAACAGAATAACATATTGGCTGGCGCACTGTGTTTAAAGACATAGTAACAGAATAACATGTGGCTGACGCGATGTGTTCTATATGTTGTTATGTCTAAAATATCACCGCGCCAGCCACATGTTATTCTGTTACTATGTCTTTAAACACACCGCGCAGCCACATCCAACACACGTTGTTCTGTCTGAAAACACGGCGCAAACGCATGGCGATTACGCCGTAACGGCATTGTCTTTACGCCGTAGACGGAATGCCGTTACGGCGTAAAGACAACGCCTTGTCGGGTGAATGGCAGACGGTCTACCTCACCACCTTCTTCCGTGTGGTGGCGCGACCGGCGGCGTCGGTGCCGCGGACGATGTAGACGCCCTTGGCCAAACCCCGGGCGCTATCGGCCACACGGATGCCGCCAAGCGTGTAGACGCCGGCCGGCAACAGGGTGCGCACGGCGGTGCGGATGCCCGTGGGCGTGACGTTGACCGTGGCCGGCTGCGAGGCCGACGACTCGCCCTTGCTCGTTACGGCGGCTACGGTATAGACGTTGGTGCCCGGCAGGGGGGCCTTGTCGACGAACGACGGCGTGGGGGCAGTGCCTATGAGCTCGCCGTTGCGATAGACGCGGTAGCCCTGCAGGGTGTGCGAGGCATCGGCGGCATAGAGCTCAATGTTGTCCACCATCCAGTTGTAGGCCAGCCCGATGGGGTCGGCCGGGTCGAGCGGCTTGTCGAAAGCGTGGAAGCGCACGCGCATCTGGCTGGAGGCGTAGGCCGAAAGGTCGACGGCCACTTCCATGTATTTGTTGCTCGTTTCCCTGCCGCCGAGGCTGCGAACCTCGAGCAGCACGTGCCAGGTGGCGCCGTTGTCGGAGCTCACCTCCACGTTGTACTCCTGTGGATTCTTGACCGGAAAGAGCCCCATGCCCGTGTTGCACGACTGGAACACCAGCGTCGTGGCATGGTCGAGGGTGGGCGAAGTGAGCGTCTCGTTCTGGCTCTCGGAGTCCCAGGCCGACCACATGGCCGCGCTGTAGTTGCCGTCGTAGGCCTTGTAGGTGCGGTTTTTCAGCTGCCAGTGCCAGCCGCGCGTGCCCACGTTCTGCATTTGCCATCCGTTGGGATTGTCGGTGTTCTCGAAGTCTTCGCTCAGTATTTTCTTGCCCACGGGCACCGCATTCCACGAGAGCGACACGCCGGAGGAGTCGATGACGGCGTGCAGACCGTTGGGCATGGACACCAGATTGGACACCTGGGCCACGGTGAACTGCTGCTGCAGGGCGGGGTTGTGCGTGGCGGCGACCGTGATCACGGCCTGTCGCACCTTGGAGTCGGTGTTGTCGGCAGCGGCCACAAACACCAGCTGCGTGGTGCCCGAGGGGCCCTGTATGGCCGACGGCATGAGCCAGTCGGGCACGTTGCGGATCTGCCATTCCACGTCCGAGGCGACGGTCAGGCTGCCTGCACTGCCCGCCGTGCCGGCGAGCATGAGGGCCGAGTCGGAGAGGACGATGCGCTGTTCGGTCTGTCCGAGCGTGAACGTGATGGTCTCGCCGCAGGCCGACACCTGGCTGATGGCGAAGTTGGCTACGGTGCCGTCGCTGTAGAATGGCTTGTCGGGCGCGGCGCCTCCAAAGGCCGTGCGGCCGCTCTCGGCACTGAGCACGGCCTTCGCGATGGTTCCGTCGGAGGTGAGGCTGCCGCCGGGACGGAACACGTAGGTCTCGTCGAGGATGGTCGTGCCGTTGTAGTTCACGTTGCCGCCCGAGGTCCGCGGGTTGATGCGGTAGACCAGCAGGCCGCTCTCCGGCAGGGAGATGTCGCCGGCCTCGCGCCGCCGGTACTCCACGACGAAGTATTCGTCGGAGCCCAGCGGATGGATTTTATAGGCTATGTTTTCCTTGTCGGGGCCGCCCACGGGGTTGAGTTTGTAGGTGCCGGGAACCGAAATTTCGGGGATGCTGTCCACCCAATGGCAGTACTTCATCTTGGTGTAGACCATCATTTGCTGGGGCAGAAGTCCCTGGTTGGACATGAGGTCCCACATGCCCACGGGCGTCTGCGAGTCGTTGGCATGGTAGAGATCATAGGTGCCGAGCGAGTGGGAGCTCTCGTGGCAGACGAGGCCCAGGTTGAGGTCGATGGGTTCCAGTCCGCCGGAGAACGCGCTGCGGTAGCCGTTGGCCTGGTCGAAGACCATGAGGCAACCCACGAATCGCTTGCCGTGCACGTAGACTTCCTTGCCCGGGGCCGTGATCACGTCGAGGCGCTTGGGCCAGAGCATGTGCGAGGCCGAGCGGTCGGAGTTGCCGCTGAAGACGTAGGTCAGGTTGTCGATGAAGCCGTCCTGGTCGGCGTCGAGCGTCTGGTCGGCAGGCAAATGCTTGTCCAAATAGTTGGCAATCTCGATGGCGAGGGCCTGCAAACGGGCCGCGCCGGCCACGTCGTCCTTGTATCCACTGTCGTTGATGCCGGCCTGATAGGGCTGGTAATAACCGCGCTCGTACTTGGTGCGGCAGGCCACAACCGCCCCCGAATTTGGGGCCGGGAAGAAGCCGGTGCGCCACGACAGCTGGCCGTAGGAGGCGCGCTTGAAGTAGTTGAACAGGGAGAGCGAGTCGGGACGGTCGTCGTTGAACAGCTTGTCGTAGGCCGGGAACGGGCGCGTGAACGCCTCCTCCTCGGTGTCGTCGGCAAACTGAATGAAGCAAACCAGATTGGAAAGGTCGCCCTTGTTGGTGGCGGCCGCCGTGGCGCGCAGCGGCAACAACAGGGCCGCGAGCAGCAGGAGGCTGGACAGGTAAATCTTCTTCATATTGTGAAAAATTGGTGGTTTCGAGGCTAATTGGCGGGCGAATACGGCCCGAAGACAAGCAAAGTTAAGCCAATTAATATAAAAATGGAACTTTTTAAGGCCGAAATCGTAATTTATTCAAATAATTTAATACTTTTGCGGAGACGTCATTCACATTATTATTATTACCGCTTATGAAGAAGACTTTACTCTCTTTGGCCTCCGTGGCCTTTTGCATGGCTCTGTCTGCACAGACCCATCCTTCCATCACCTTGAAGACAGCCGTGGACGGCAAGCCGCTCACCCTGGGGCTGGCAACAAGCAAGGACGTGGCCTCCATCAACATAGACTGGGGCGACGGCACACTCGTACCGACCGAAGCCATCAAGATGGACGACGGCTATCAGACCACAACCAACGTGACCGGAACGGCCGTAGGCACCGGCGAAGTGAAGATTTACAGCGACGACATCACCGTGCTGGACTGCTCTTACCGCAAGGACGAGGCGAAGATCAGCGAGCTGAACGTGTCGAACCTGCCCGCACTGCGCTATCTTTATGCGCCCACCCACGAGCTGACGGCTATCGACCTGTCGAAGAACACGGAGCTGTACTTGCTCGAACTCTCGAACAATCTGCTCGAGAATATCGACCTCACAGCCAACGTGAAACTGCACAACCTCACGCTGAGCAACAACCGGCTGACCGCCGTCGACCTGTCGAAGAACACGGAGCTGTACAAGATTTACCTCTCGGACAACGCCATCCCGACCGTCGATTTCTCGGCCAACAACAAGCTGAAAACCGTCTATATGCTCAACTGCGGGCTCTCGAGCGTGAAGTTCGGCGAGAACAACACCGCCGGTCTGCTCATCAGCATGAACAACAATGCACTGACGAGCTTCGACGGCAGTAGCCTGACGGGCCTGGAATCGCTCTCGCTGAACAACAACTTGCTGACGGAACTCAAGCTGAGCGACGCCTTTGTGGCCTCAACCGCCAAGCGCAAGACGCTGAACATCATGGGCAACAGCTTCACCCTGGCCACGCTGCCCGTGCCCGGAACGTTTGCCACGGCAACCCGTTTCAACTATGCGCCGCAGCGCGCCATGGAGGTGCAGAAGGACTTCAGGCAGGGCGACGTGCTCGACCTCTCGGCCCAGACGCAAATCAAGGGCCTGGCCGACGCACCCCAGGCAACGGTGTTTGCCGTGAGCAACGCCAAGGACGAGGAGCTCGTGGCGGGTGTGGACTACAGCGAGGAGGGCGGCAAAATCACCTTCCTGAAAGGCCAGACCGACTCGCTGCACGTGAGCATGACGACGACGGCATTCCCTAAATTCGTGGGCACCAAGGTGATGCGCACCACCAATTTCTATGTCACCGCCACGACCAACGGCGTGACTGCCGCCGAGAATGCCGGGCCGGCCGTGAGCGTCGAGCAGGGCGAACTGCGCGTGAGCGGGCTTGCCGAGGGCGAGACGGTGACGGTATACAGCCTCGCCGGCGAGACCGTCGCCACGCGTCTGGCCGTTGGCGGCAAGGCCACGGTGCAGCTGGGCCACGGCGTCTATGTGGTGAAGGCCGGCGGAAAGGCCGTCAAGGTGGTGATGTAAAGCTATTCTTCGGCCGCTTTTCAAGGCCCACTGACCCCATCAAAAAATCCCACGCCCGGCAGGGGCGTGGGATTTTTCAATTTGTACGGAGCGTTCAGCGCACAGCCAGCTTGCGCACTTCCTTGCCCCTACGCACGATGTAGAGGCCCTTGGGAAGCGTGGAAAGCAGCTGCGCGTCGGCCTGAAGGGCCAACGGCGTGCCGTTCACGGCATACACGTCGACGCGCGCCGTCGCGTCGACGAGCGTGCGGATGCCCGTGGTTTCCTGGCGCGGCGTGGTAATTCTGACGCCGTGCACGTAGGCCGTGTCGGCGCTGGTGTTCTGGATGAGCACGTAGATGGGCCCATCGGAAACGATGGTCTGCTCCTGCGCGTTGGTGAGTTGATGTACGTTTTTCCAAGTGAAGTTGCCCGCATAGCTCAGTCTTCCGAAGCCAATGAGGTTGTAGCGGTTGAACTTCTGCTCGTAGCTGTCGAGTGCCGTCCCGGCCTTTGTGGTGGAGGCCACATAGTAATACATCGTGCTGGCGCACGACACATTGAGGCTTAGCGTGGCCAGCGAGGGCAGCTTGAGCACGATGGCGCCGCCGTTGCGCTGGGTGTTCTTGCTGCTGCCGGGCAGCACAATGGCACCCGTCTTGGAGCCTTTCTTGCCAATGCCGATGGATTCGGCGTCGTTGCCGTCGCGTCCCACGCCCACCACCGTGGGCGAAGCGAAGGCCTCCTCATAGGGCTCGAAGTTGGCTCCGGCCATCTGAACGACCTTGCCTGCGGCGTTGGCGCAGTAGTTATCGTTGTCGATGGCACCCACAAAGCGGTCGATTTTGTCCTGCGAATCGAACCAGAGCCAGCCGTCGCCATCCACGCAATCGGCCGGGAAGAAGTTGTAGTCGGTCTGCGCCGGCACGGAGGCGGCGAGGCCAAGAGACAGTGCAAGGAGTGTAAAGATTCTCTTCTTCATCATCATTTTCTATTTTAAGTTGATAAAAGGGGCGGGCGGAGGGGTTACATCTCCGTCCAGCCCGGGTTCTGTTTGATGCCGTGATACTTGACTTCGCTCCAGGGAATGGGCAGGTAATACTGCTTGGCGTTGAACTTGCGGATGCGTCCCGGATAGCGGTTGAGCCGGCCGACGGTGTACTTGTAGCTGCCGTCAGCATTGAGGTCCACGCGCATGGCCATGAGCGGGTTGCTGCTGCCGTTGAGCTTCTGCTCGGCAATACCCCAGCGGAAGAAGTCCCAATACGTGGTCTCCTCAAAGGCAAGCTCCACGCGCCGCTCGTTCACCAGCTGATCCCAACCGAGGGAAACGAGGGGCTCCATGTGGACACGGGCCCGCACTTGGTTGACCAGAGACAGGGCGGCGGCGGTGTCGCCGAGGCGGAAGAGCACCTCCGCATAGTCGAGCAGAACCTCTGCATAGCGCCAGATGATGTAGTTCTGCTTGCTGGCGTAGGTCTTGTTGTCGTCGATGGTCTGGGCCGGATCGAGGAACTTGGCCATGTAATAGCCCGTGCGCGAACAGGCCGCGCTGGCCGAGGTGCCGTACTTTGTGATGTCGACGCCCGGCTGCTTGCCGGTGTAGTGCATGTCCATCACATGGTTGCGATAGGTGCAACCGTCGTAGAGCACGTTGGCATAGAAGCGGTAATCGCGGTTGGCATAGGGGTGCTTGGGGTCGTAGACGGCCCCCGCGCGCATGCCGTACTCGTCTACATGGTTCTGTGTCGGCGTGTAGGCTGCGGTGACACCGGTGAAGAATGGCGAGGCCGCATCGCGGTCGAGCGTGTGTCCAAACTTGACGGCATAGTCGCCATCGTCGGAGTGCTGAATCTCGAAGATCGACTCTTCGCTGTTCTTGGTGAGGAAGATTTTGCGGTATTCCTCGCTGATACCCTGCTCCGTGGTGGCCTGAATGGGGATGAGCCGGTAGGCGCCGAGGGCGATGAGCTCCTCGTAGGCGGCCTTGGCCCTGAGCAGAAGTTCGTGCGCATGGTCGCCGGTGAAGCCCAGCGAGGCGGCCGTGTCGGGCTTGTTCTGGAACACTTCGGCCGACGCCCACAGGCAGGCCTTGGCCTTGAGCATGAGGGCTGCGCCCTTGGTGGCGCGGCCTTGGCCGGCTGCGGCGTGGCTCGCGGGGAGCGTCTTGGCGGCCGCGTCGGCCTCGGCCACGATGAAGTCGAGCATCTGCCCGTAGGTGGCGCGGGGGAATTTCTCGGCATGTTGCAGCGGGTCGTAGGGATGGTCGATGATGGTAACGCCGCCGTGGAGCCGCCAGAGCAGGTAATAGTAGTAGCCGCGGAGGAAGTGGGCCTCGCCCACGACACGCGCCTTCTGGTCGCCGTCGGCGATGCTGCCCTCGTTGGCAAACAGCTTGTTGATGGCCTGAATCTGGGTGAAATAGGCGTTCCAGTTGTAGCGCGCCCAGTTGGTGAGCTCGAGGTCGCTGCCTTTGAGCAGGTCGCCGTAGCCGGCATTGAACCAGTCGCTCTTGCTCACGGTGAGCTGATCGCCGAACCAAGGCATGTAGTATTTGGACGCACTCTTCACCAGCGCGATGCTGGGCACGAAGGTTTTGAAGCCCGACCCGATGCCGTGGTACCAGGAATTGACGTACTCGTCGAGCAGCATGGAGTTGTGCCAAACCTCGGTTTCGGAGATTTTATTGATGGGAGCCGTCCTGAAGATGTCGTCGCAGGAGGCCAGCTGGGCCGTGCTCGCAACGAGAAGAGCGGCATATAGACAGTTCTTGAAACTCATGCGTGTCATACGTGAAAGTGTGGATTAGAAACCAATGTTGAGTGTAAGGCCGTAGCTGCGCTGGATAGGGTAACCCCGAAGCGACTCGGGGTCCATACCTTTGAGCGACGACCACGTGAGCAGGTTGCTGCCCTGCAGGGCGATGCTCATGGTGGAGACGTGGAGGGGACGCAGCAGCGATGCGGGAAAGGAGTAGCCGAGGTTGAGCATCTTGAGCCTCACGAAGTTGCAATCCTGTATCCAAAAGGTGGATTCCAGGCGGTTGTTGTCGTTGGTGGTGACGAACTTGATGCGGGGATAGCGGCCGTTTGGGTTCTCGGGCGACCACGATTCGGTGAGGTGGTAACGCTGGAACTTCTGCAGTGTGCCGTTGTCGAGCGTGTAGTAGTCGCGTATATTCTGCTTGTATCCGCTCTCGCCCTGGAACATGGCGTTGATGAAGAAGCCCTTGTAAGAGGCTCCGAGGCGGATGCCGAAGTCGAAATCGGGCACGGAAGAGTTCTTGACGAAGATGCGATCATTGTTGTCGAGCACGCCGTCGTTGTTCTGATCGACGTACCGGATGTCGCCCGGCGCGAGGGTAGCGTTGCCTTGTCCGTCTTGGTCGAGCCGGTGGGCGTCGATCTCTTCCTGCGTCTTGAAGAGGCCGTCGGCCTGATACATGGTCCACACCATACTGCTACGGCCTTTGCGACGCAGGTTCGGAAGCTGTGCCGACTCGTCGCCATAGTCCAGGTATTTGTCGTCGTTCTTGGCCAGGGAGAGGGACAGACTGTACTTGAACTTGCCGATGGTGTTGCGGTGGCTCAGGGTGAAGTCCCAGCCCCAGGCCTTGAGCTTGCTGAAGTTCATGCTCGGCACGCTGCCGTTGACGCCGGTCGAGGGCGGAAAGAGATACTCGGGTGCGGAGGTGATCTTGTCGGTCTCGTAGCGCAGGTAGTACTCGAACGTCAGGCCGATGCGGCCGCCCCAGAAGCCCAGGTCGGCGCCCACGTTGTAGTCGTGGGTCTTGCCCCAGGTGAGTGCGGCGTTGGGATAGCCCTCGAGCACGAGGCCAGGGCGGTAGGAGCCGCCGAAGCTGTAGCCGTAATTGCCCGACTCGGTGTAGTTGGTGAGGTAGGAATAGGCACCCACCAGGCCGTCGTTGCCGAGCCATCCGGTGGAGGCCCGGAGCTTGACGTTGGAGACGACGTCCTGCTTCCAGTTCTTGAAGAACGTCTCATTGGACAGCACCCACGAGGCCGACAGCGAGGGGAAGAAGCCCCAGCGATTGTCGGGCGAGAAGTTGGTGGAGCCGTCCACACGGAAGCTGAACTCGAAGAAGTAGCGGTAGGCATAGCCGTAGTTGACGCGGCCGATGAGCGAAGCGCGCTCGTTGATGCTCTCGTCGCCCGAGAGCTTGGAGTCCTTGGACACGCCGATGGTCTCGGGAAAGCTGCTCTTGTCGAGGTTCTGGCCGGTCATGTACTGGTTGTGCAGCCGCTGGTAGTTGGCCACAAGGGTGGCCCCCACGTCGTGCTTGCTGGCGAAAGTGCGGTTGAAGTTGAGCCCTGCCTCGTAGAGCTGGCTGGTGTAGAAGCGGTCGGTCTGCTGCTGCGACACCTTGGCCGAGGGGTAGATGGTGTTGCGGTCCACGGCCAGCGAGCGGGTCTTCTCGTCGTAGGTGTAGAGCGTAACGGGCTTGTCGAAGTCGGTCTCGATGCGGTGGTTGTCGTCGAACGTGCCGCGCAGGTAGGCCGAGAGGCCCTTGACCATGGGGAAGTCGTAGGCCAGGCGGGCGGTGATGGTGGCGTTCTTGCTGTTGTCCTTGATGTATCCGCCCAGTCCGTAGATGTTGATGAGGGGGTTGTTGCCGTTGGCGCTGGCCAGGCTTCCGTCGCTGAAGCGCAGCACCTGCACAGGCGAGTAGGCGTAGGCCGCGTCGATGGTAGTATAGCTACTGTTCTTGCTCTGCGAGCTGGCGCCGGTGTAGTCGAGCGAGAGGGTGAGGCCTTTGGCCAGCGTGGCGTCGAGCTTGCCGCTGTAGTTGAGTCGGCTGCGCTTCACGCCGCTGTACAGTCCCTTGTTTCCGGCATAGCCCAGCGAGAGGTAATAGCGCACGAACTCGTTGCCGCCCGAGGCCGAAACACTGTGCGAAGTGGAGTGGCCGGTCTTGTCGAGGTAGTCCAATATGTTGTCGTTGCCATACACGTTGGGGTTGGAATGGGTGCGTATCTGCTCCAGCTGCTCGTCGGTGTAGGGCTCGAGGGTGGTGGTGGGCGAGTTGGCAATGGCCACGTTGCGCAGCTTGGCAAACTCGTAGGCGTCGAGGAACTCGGGCAGACGGGTGGCCTGTTGCAGGTTGTACTGCCCGCGATAGTCCAGCTTGATCTTGCCGTTGGCCTTGGCGCGCTTGGTCTGCACCAGCAGCACGCCGTTGGCGGCGCGCGCTCCATAGACGGCGGCGGCGGCGGCATCCTTGAGCACTGTGATGCTCTCGATGTCGTCGGGGTTCAGGTCGGAGAGGCGCGTCTCGCCGTCTGAGGTGTTGGTTCCGAAGCGCGGCACGCCGTCGATGACGAGCAGCGGCGCGCTGTTGATGCCACGGATGCTCATCGCCGCCTCGCGCGCCGTGCTGGGGTCGCCGGTGGTTTGCATCACCTGCAGGCCGGCAACCTGGCCTGCCAGCGACTGGTCGAGGTTGGTAGTGGGGATCATGAGTAGGTCTTCGGCCTTGACAGTCTCCACCGAACCCGTGATGGACGACTTCTTCTGGATGCCGTAGCCCACGACAACGAGCTCGTCGAGACTCTGTGCATCGTCCTCCATGGTGACGCTGACGGGGCCAGAGGCGGGGGCCACCTCCTTGGTTTTATAGCCTATGTAGGACACGAGCAGGCTCTTGGCGCGCGCGTCTCGGGGTATTGTGAACTCGCCGTCGGCATTGGTCACGGTGGCCAGCTTGGTGTCTTTCCACCGCACCTGGGCCCCAATGACGGGCTCGCCGCCACTGTCGACCACCTTGCCTTTCACGGCGCCGGCCTGCGCCCAGGCGGCCGCCGGGGCCGCGAGCAGCAGGAGCGACACGATTGTCTGTCTGATTCTCATAGCTTGATGGGTTATTGATGATTCAGGAGGCGCTCGATGACGAACACCTGATAATTGTAGAAATCGCGCGTGCTGCCCACGGCCTGATTGCGGTAGGAACGGTACTTGGCCAGCACTGCACGCAGCCGGCCCAGCATGATTGCGCCGAGTTCGCCCTGCGATAACGCCGCAGAGCCGAGATTAATACGGGAAAAAGACGACGCGATATGGCCGTAATCGCAGAGCGTTGACGGGGCCGTCGCGTCGCGCCAGAACGCTGCCACGTCGGCGGCCGCGGCCGCGGCTTTCTTGGGCTCGGCCTTTTCGAGCCCCGAAGCGCGCATCATCTGGGCAATGGCGGCCCCCTGGAGCTGCTGCTCAGCCGCGGTCAAACGGCCACCACGGGGGGCGATGAAGAGTGCCTGGGTGAGGTTGGACAGATAGGTGTCGAGGGGATAGTTGAGGCGGGGGTCGGCCAGGCCGCCCTCGCGGATGCGGTAGAGCGTGGCGCCATTGAGCAGCGACGACACCACGGTGGTGCGTATCTTGTCGTTCACGTTGAGGTCGATCTCCATCTTGTTCAGCACGTCGGCGGGCGTGAGCCAGGCGTCGTAGCTGCGCGCCTGGCGGAGCAGCCAGTGCATGGCCTCGCGCTGACGGGCGCGGGAAACGAAGCGGCGGGCGGCGGGCTGGCCGTCGCCCTGGCGCACCTCCTTGTACTCGATGCCGCCCACGAGGGGCATGACGTGGCCCAGGTAGCGGCTGTACTGGCGCGTCAGCTCCTTGTACACGTCCTCGACGGCGTCGTAACGCTCGCCGCGCTCCATGGTCCAGTCGAGCAGATGCCTCATCACAATCTTGAGATTGCTGATGCCCAGGTCGCCGGCCTTGACGTGGTCGTTGCCCAAATCCTCGGTCAGGTCGGTGGGATCGATGGTGCCCAGCATCTGCTGCGCGCCGAATTCGTACATCGGGTCGCCGGCCTTGGCGGCTATCCAGCGGTCGAGTTCGGGCTTCTCCTCGGCGGGCGTGGCGGCCCCGGGAACGAGCCGGTAGCCCCAGTTGATGGCGTAGACGTCGTACACGCCCAGCTCGGGCGGCAACAGGCTGACGCCCCGTTCGGGGTCGCCGGGCTGGGCCACGTAGTTGTTGCGGGCGTAGTCCATGATGCTGGGCGTGGTGCCGTAACGCCGGGTGAACGAGGGGCTGCGCAGCGAGTCGACGGGGAAGGCGTAGCTGGCGCCCATGTTGTGCATCAGTCCGAGCGTGTGGCCCACCTCGTGCGAGGCGGCATACTTGATCGACTGGCGCATCAGCTCGTCGTCGAACACCGGGCGGCGCACGCGCTCGTCCACGGCTCCGGTCTGGACAAAGCGCCAGTTGTGGAGCAGCGACACGATGTTGTGGTACCACAACACGTCGGCGCAGAGTATCTCGCCCGTGCGTGGATCGCTGTGACTGGGGCCCATGGCGTTGGGCGTGGCCGTGGTGGCGTACTTGAAACAGTTGTAGCGCATGTCGTCGGGATCGAAGAGCGAGTCGGCCGCGGGATAGTCGCGGGCCTCGATCACATGCTTGAAACCGGCCGCCTCGAACGCCTTGTTCCACACGAGGATGCCGTCCTTGATGGTCTGGCGCCACTTGGCGGGGAAGGCGGAATCGACGTAGAACACGATCTTGCGCTGCGGCTCCACGAGCTCTCCGCGGAAGTAGCGGTCGCGGTCCTCGGGCCTGGGCTCCACGCGCCACCGCCTGATGAAGCTACGTTGCTCCACGCGGTCCTTGTCGGAGCTGTAGAGATTCTGCAGCTCCGAGAAGTAACCCACGCGGTTGTCCTGGTAGCGTTTGGGCATGGGGTCGTCGGGCAGCACGAAGAGCGAGCGGTGCATCCGCACGGAATAGGGCGTGGCCGTGAGCCCGCCGGTGAGGTTGTAGCTGAGCGTGCTCTTGATTTCGATGTTGCGCTCAAAGGCCTTCACCTCGTTCAGGCCCGAGGCGTCGGCCACGTAGGTGCCCTTGAGCGAGTTGCCGCCGCCGAGCAGCTTGGTGATGGGGCTGTCGGTTTTGATGGGGCTCAGGCAGGCCTCGTTGGTGCCGAAGAAGGCGCTCACGTCGATGACCACGCTGTGGCCGTGGGTGGCCACAATCTTAAACGCCTTGAGAATGGGGTTCAGAAAGTTGCGGTCGAACGAGGCGCGGATGGGGTCGGAGGCGGCCACCAGGTTGGCTGCCTGCACCAGATTCATGTAGACCGAACGCTCGTCCTTGGTGAAGTTGACGACCATCGGGTTGCCAACCATCTGTCCGGCCACGTAGTCCTTGGCGTTGCTGGTCGAGGCCACGCGGTTGGCCAGCATGTAGGTGCGGCCGAAAGCAGAGTCAGGAATCTCGAAATAGAGCTTGTTGTCCTTGGCCTTGAAGATGACGGTAAAGAGTCCTTGCTTCTTCACGCCGCCCTTGACAATCTTGCCGTACTCGTCCTTGGAGAGTGAATCCTTGCCAAGCAGGAGTGCGCCGAGCTTGGCTTTCGGCTTCTTCTTGGCGGCGGCGGGCCCCGGGCAGCCCACGGCAAGGGCAAGGAGCAGGCAACCGGATAAGAGGTGTTTCATCTGTCTGTTCTAATTTAGTTTCCGAGGCCGGGGCCGGCTGAGGGCGCGTTGGCAACGCCATCTCCGGACAAGGCCGCAATGAAAATGATGATATTTTTGCAAAGTTAAGCATTTTTGCAGGTTTCCGCAACGCCAAAAGGCCAAAATCTTACCGCGAAATGGCCGTAAAGGCAAAATAAAAAGGCGGCGGATTTGCCGCCACCGAATATTATGCCTAACTTTGTATGGACGAAAGGGCGCCCCATGAAACACGCGCCGGACATGGAACAACATGGAACAACAGCCAACAACTGACAGCGAAAACACCCGATGGTACGTGCTCTCGGCCAACTATAAGAAGGAGCTTGCCGTGCGCGACGAGCTCCGGGCGCGCGGCTTCGAGGCCTACGTGCCCATGCAGTACGCCCTGGCGCAGGTGCAGGGACGGCGCGAGCGTGTGCTGCGGCCGGCTGCCCATGGGCTGGTGTTTGCCCGCGCCACCATCGACCAACTGCGCGACTACAAGCACTCCTCGCGCAACAATCCCTACGTCTTCTTCCGCATGCAACGCGTCGGGGGGCGGCTGGTGCCGCTCTTCGTGCGCGACGACGACATGGACAACTTCATGCGACTCACGGGCATCGCCGAGGCCAAGCTCACGTATTTCCGCCCGGAAGAGCTCCATTTGGCCAAGGGAGAACGGATTCGCATCATGGACGGAATCTTTGAAGGCATCGAGGGCGTGGTGCAACGGCTGCCCCACAAGCGGGGCGACTATCTCGTGGTAGACCTGCCCGGCGTGTCGGTGGTGGCGGCACGCATCAAGCCCGGCTATGTGCAGCCCGTGGAACGGCGCGTGGCACGTTCGCAGAATGTGGATGCCGACGTGACCCGACTCGCCGCCCTGGCCCTGCGGCTGCTCTACGAACTGCCGGCCGACGGGACGCGGCAGGCCGAACGCGGCATCGTGGCGGGCGAGCTGCAAGTTGTGCGACGCGCGCTGGAGGGCTGCAAAACGTTTCTCGCGGCCGACCGGGCAGCCTATGCCCTGGCCCACTATCTGGCCGCCCGCGCCCTGGGCGAGCCCACCCTGCCCCACGCCGAACGGCTGCGTCCGCTCTGGCCGCGGCTCAGCGTGCGCAGCCTGCTGCGGCTGCGCATCTGCCTCTATCTGGCCCTCGACCACGCCGATACGGCCGCGACCGACAGCATGGCCGCCACACTCGCACGGTGGGACGACAGCCGTTACACGGCGGGCGAGCGCGCATTCCTCACTGAGAAGATGCGGGCCGAAAAAGCTCTGGGAAAATAAAAGGAGGGCGTGAGGCGTCAGCGCTTCACGAACTTGAGAACGATATACCGGCACTTCAACAGGTAGATGCCGGTGTTGAGCTGATGAATGTCCACCACCGTGTGGCGGTCGTCCACCCGGCGTTCCATCACCTTGGAGCCCTGCAGGTTGTAGACGGACAGCGTGGCGCCCCGCTCAAGACCGTCGATACGGAGCGTCTGGTCCTGAAAACCGCTCACCGCCAGCAGCTTCAACTTGTCGATACATTCGGCTTGGGCCACCTGCAACATCAGCCGGGCAATGTCGCCGCACAGCGTGGTGTTGTCGCTCCAACGCAGGGAAAGCATGTCGCCGTCCATGGCAATCTCGGTGACGCTCTTGCTCACCTCCATGCCGTTCACCCGGATGGGTGCGGGGCGCACGGCGGCCCACATCGTGGACGACCAGACAAACAGGACAAGACCAAAAAGCCATCGAGACATGGGCTCACGTGTTTAGGGGTTCGGAACAGGGTCGGCTGGTGGCCGATCCATTGCGGCAAATATAGGAATAATAGTTGGGATTTTCCGTTTTTCGCCGCCTTTTCTTCGCCGGTGTTAACATTATTTCGTACTTTTGTGCCGTCATGGCCCTACACAGAATCGTTCTTGGCCTGGGTTCCAACACCCGGCAGACCTACCACATCCGGCTGGTGCAGCAGCAACTGCGGGCTGCACTGGGCGACATTTGCTTCACACGCACGCTCTGGACGGTGCCCATCGGTGTGCGTTCGCCGCTCTATCTCAATGGGTTGGCCGAGGCGCGTACGGCGTTGGACTACGACGAGCTGCTCCGACTCACCAAGCAAATCGAGCAAAGCATAGGCCGCACCGAGGCCGACCGCCGGGCCCATGTGGTGCGGGCCGACATCGACATCCTGCTCTACGACGGCCAACGCTTCCACCTCTCCGACTGGCAACGCCCCTATGTGCGCCGTCTGCTCGGCGAATTGCAGGGCTTCGAGCCGTAAGGACGGCGGCAGGAAACGTCACGGCAAAGGAGGCAAAAAAGTGGAACCAGGAGGAAAAAGGCAGAATCAGAAGCTGAAATACCGCGCCCTTTCCTTTGCCGTCTCGGCAATATGACTTATATTTGCAGCAAGAATCCATAAGCGCAACGACATGAAATACCCCATCGGAATACAAGACTTCAAGAGCATCCGCGAAGATGGTTTCGTCTATGTGGACAAGACTGACCTCGTCTACGACATGGCGACCCAGGGAAAAATCTACTTCCTGAGCCGGCCGCGGCGCTTCGGAAAGTCGCTGCTCGTCTCCACGCTGAAGTATTATTTCCGCGGCGAGCACGGGCTGTTCAAGGGCCTGGCCATCGACAAACTGGAAACCGAATGGAAGCAATACCCCGTGTTCCACCTCTCGTTCGGCCCGCAGGACTTCACGCAACCCGACGCTCTGTACAAGGCCATCAACTATTTCATCAGTTGCGCGGAGCAGGAGTACGGGCTGCAGACCATCGAAGAGACGCTCAGCACGCGGTTCCTCCGCGTGCTGCATGCCGCACACGAACAGACGGGGCTGAGATGCGTAGTGCTCATCGACGAGTACGACAAGCCGCTGCTCGACGTGCTCGACAGGCCAGACACCATACGCGTGAACAACGTAGACAAGACCTTCGAGGAGCACAACCGCGACCTGCTCAAGGGTTTCTACGCCGTGTTCAAGGACGCCGACCCCGACTTGCGCTTCGTTTTGCTCACGGGCGTCACCAAATTCTCGCAGGTCAGCGTGTTCAGCGGCTTCAACCAGCCCAACGACATCAGCATGGCTCCCAAGTTCGACGCGCTCTGCGGAATCACCAACCAAGAGCTCCACACCGTCTTCGCCGACAGCATACGAGAGCTGGCCGACGCCATGCAAACCACCGAGGAGGACATGAAGAGCCTGCTGCAGAGGCAGTACGACGGCTACCACTTCAGCCGTCTGATGACCGACGTGTACAATCCTTTCAGCTTGCTCAAGGCCTTCGACAACCAGGACGTGCGCGATTTCTGGTTCCAGACCGGCACGCCCTCCTACCTGCTGCGACTGCTCGAGCACTGCGAGGAGAACCTCAACGAGATGGTTGGCCGCTACTACAGCGAGCCGCAGTTCGTCGACTACAAGGCCGACGTGGAGCGACCGCTGCCCATGATATACCAGAGCGGCTACCTCACCATCAAGGAATTCGACCCCGACAGCCGAGCATACCTGCTCGACTTCCCCAACAACGAGGTCACAGCGGGCTTCGTCAGCCTCACGGCCGCCAGCTACCTCAAGTCGAAAGAAAGCCCGCAGACCTGGATTCTGCAGGCCCAGCGCGCACTCAAGCAGGGCGACACCGACGACTACCGCGACCTGCTCGCCGCGTTCCTCTCCAGCATTCCCTACTCCGCACGCCGCCATGAGAACGAGCGAGAGCAGGAGCGCTACTTCCAATACACCGTCTACCTGCTCATGCGCATGATGAGTGTCTACACCGTTTACCACGAGAAGCACACCAGCCAGGGACGTGCCGACTTCGTCATCGAGACCCCGCGCTTCGTCTACATCTTCGAGTACAAGCTCGACCGGCCCGCCGCCGAGGCCATCCGCCAGATCGAGGAAAAGGGCTATGCCCGCGAGTACGCCCAGGACCCCCGGCCCGTCTACTGCATCGGCTGCACCTTCAGCAGCCAGACCGGTACCGTGGGCGACTGGGCATGCCAGAGACAATGACCGCAACAACAACTCTCGTGCTCATGCCAGGAGTGGCCGTTACCAAACACACACGTGCAGTATTTTAGCGCCGGCATGGGGAAAACCCGCACGGCGCTCCGCACGCACGCGTCGCAGGGCTCCGAAAAGACCGCCAGAACAACGCTGCGGCAACGAATTGCCGTCCATTCCATCGAATTTAATCCGGATAATGTTGCCACCTTGGATTTTTTTCGTATTTTTGCAAACGCATACATAATTTAGACTGTTACTGACAATCTGCGAGCATGGCCACGCAAGCAGCGGCCAGCCAAGGGGCGGCGCCCTGCGCATCCCGCCGACGGCTTGTCCCATCGGCCAGCTCAAAAGCGGACGACACTTTCAGCCCCGGGCCCTTTTGGCCCTCACTCCATCTGCGGTCAGACAGACGGAGGAGGGAAAGATATGTCCCAGACAGAATTGTCAGAACGCCTACACCTTATTATAATATATAAACAGCCCCCTCTCCTCATCAACCCTTTGAAGTACGACTATCTCATTGTTGGCTCTGGCTTGTTCGGTGCCACCTTTGCCCATCTGGCCCGCAAGGCAGGCAAGCGGTGTCTGGTGATCGACCGTCGGCCGCACCTCGGCGGCAACGTCCATTGTCTGGAGATGGAGGGCATTCACGTGCACCAGTACGGCGCGCACATCTTCCACACCAGCGACAAGCGGGTGTGGGACTTCGTGAACGGCATCACCCCCTTCAACCGCTACACCAACTGCCCCGTGGCTAACTACGAGGGGCGGCTCTACAACCTGCCCTTCAACATGAACACCTTTTACCAGATGTGGGGTGTCACCACCCCCGCCGAAGCCGAGGCCAAGCTCCGCGAACAACGGGCCGAGGCCGTCGCACGGATGGCAGCCGGGGGTGTCGGCGAGCCGCGCAATCTGGAAGAACAGGCCTTGGCGCTCGTCGGCCGCGACATCTACGAGCGGCTCGTCAAGGGCTACACCGAGAAACAGTGGGGCCGCCCCTGCACCGAGCTGCCCGCCTTCATCATCAAGCGGCTGCCCGTGCGGATGGTGTTCGACAACAATTACTTCGACGATGCCTACCAAGGCATTCCCGTCGGCGGCTACAACCGCCTGATCGACGGGCTGCTCAAGGATGTCGAAACCCAGACGGGCATAGACTTCTTCACCCCGCTCGGCCCCGCCGATAGTAGGGATCGGGCACACGCCCACGCGTCCGGTGCCGGCGGTTCCGCCCACGGCCTCGGGCATGGTGGGGCCGGCCCGACAGCCCTTGCCGCCCTGTTGCAGCAAGCCGGACACCCCGTCGGCCCGCAACAGACCCTCTGGGAGACCTGGCCCGCACTGGCCCACAGATTAGTCTACACCGGCCCCATCGACCAGTTCTTCAGCTACCGCTACGGCCGGCTGGCTTACCGCACCGTGCGTTTCGAGACCGAAACCCTCGACACGCCCAACTATCAGGGCTGTGCCGTCGTCAACTACACCGAGGCCCGCGTGCCCTATACCCGCATTATCGAGCACAAGCACTTCGAGATGTTCGGCCCCCAAGTGGACGCATGCCCCCGCACCGTCATCTCCCGCGAATACGCCACGGAGTGGCAACCCGGCTTGGAACCCTACTATCCGGTGAACGATGACGCCAACAACACCCTGTACAAGAAGTACAAGGCACTGGCCGACGAATACCCCGCCACCCTGACCCTTCCGGCCCCCGGCCGTTCCTGCCTCTTCGGCGGCCGGCTGGCCGAATACAAATATTACGACATGGCACCCGTGGTGGCCCGGGCAATGGAGCTGTTCGAGGAAAAAGGAAACTAGTACCGACATGGCAGATTGCATCACAACCGCCGCTTATGAATGAAAAGAAATTAAGTATCATCGTCCCTGTCTACAATGTAGAAGAGTACTTGGAACGCTGCATTGACTCCATTTTTTGCCAAAGAATGGCAGAGGAAGATATGGAAATCATCATGGTAGATGACGGTTCCACGGACAACAGTCGGGCAATAGCGGAAGCCCTGGCCGCCAAACACCATTCCCTGCAGCTCATTCATCAGGAAAATGGAGGGCAAAGTGCTGCAAGAAATACAGGATTGAGACATGCCTCGGGGCAATATGTCATGTTCGTTGATTCCGACGATTACTTGCTGCCCAACGTGCTGGACAAGGTCTATGGCTGTGCGGTGCAACATGACTTGGATATGTGTGCATACCGGTTCAAGACGATGAAGGTCGATGGCAGCTGGTATGAGGATATGGTTCAGCCATTCGACACAGACAAGATATACACCGGAGAGCAAGCCCTGTTGAAGCATGTCTCCATCTCGTCTGCATGCGCCAACCTGTACAAGATGGAGTTCATTCAACAAAACAACCTGTTCTTTTCGGTTGGCATAGTACACGAGGATGTTGATTTCAACAGCCGGGCATACGCCTTTGCAGAACGCATCATGTTTACAGGGCACCTCGTTTATGCCTATTTCAGAAACGAAAACTCTTCAAGCCGGAGCAAAGACTCAGGCACGCTGAGGAAATCCCTGCTTGACGAACTGAGTGTGGCGGCCAACATGAAAAGGTTTGCCGAGACGGCTGCGCTGTCTGGCACACTCAAAGCTTTCTATCATCAGCATTGCAACTCCATCATGATTTCCCTGCTGCTGCTATATTTCAGAGGGCGTTATCCCTATGCGTTCCTGCAACAGCTTCTTGAAGACGCCAAGGGAAGGTCGCTGTATCCCGTCTACGGGAAAACCCATTCGTGGGCAACAACATGGATGATACCCCTTTTGAATCGGCGAGAGACCTTTGCCTTTTATGCCCAATCCACAGGTATCCTTGCCCGCTTGAGGCTGCACGGGCATGTACGGTGGTGCAACTTGAACCGGTGGTTGCACAGAAGACACCTTGCCAAACGGTTCACAAACCAGACCAGCATCATCTGCAACAACTGCTTTGGCAGCAGAATTTCGCAAGATTTGCATTTGGCGTATCGGTCTCCAACGATAGGAATGTTTATGTATTGGCCGGATTATTTCCTTTTCGTGAAGTGCCTCGGAGAGGCTGTTAAAAAAGAAATTTCTTTCCGAAATGTCTCAAAATACGACGGCAAGGGAAGAGATTACCCTATCGGATTTATCCCGATGGGCAGCCAAGACATAGAACTTCATTTCATGCATTACCCGTCGCCGGCCGTTGCAAAGGAAAAGTGGGAACGGCGATGCAAAAGGGTAAATATGGACAATTGCATATATATTTACGAAGGAAACGAGAAAATGGCAAAGGAAGAGATAGAAGAATTTCTAAGGTTGGGCGACTGCCACTTCTTTCATGACATTGATTTGTCCATAAGCCACACCCGCTATCACGCCATACCGCAAATGCGCAGCAAGCACTTTACCGACGGCTACGACATGGCCCATCTGTTTTATAGATACTTATAATGAAGAGATTTCAAGAGATAGATGTGGCCAAGGGCCTCCTCATCATGCTGGTTATAGTGGTTCATGTACCCATGGCCTTGCACAAAATGGGCTACGACTACCCCTTTGTGTGCTACCCAAGCAATGAGACTAGTTTCTTGTATGACGGTTTCTTCATGCAGGCTTTCTTCATGCTGTCCGGCTACACCTCGCATTTTGACAAGCCATTCCGTGCTTTCTCCGTCGGCAACCTCAAGGGTCTGCTGGTTCCTTTCCTGTTTTTTGGCATCCTCACCAAAGCAGCAGAGAGTGCACTGTTCGGGGACGATTTCTGGACGCTGACCGTAGGAGGCGAGCGGTATTTCTTTCTGGTCGAGACGCTCTGGTTCCTGTCGGCCATGTTTATAGCCCGATTCATTTACTGGGCCGTGCACCGCACTACGACCAACGACCTTTTACGAGGAGGGGCACTGCTTGCCATCCTTGTCATGGGAGTCGTGCTGAACCACATTCATCAGGAAGCGGAAGACCCCGCGCACTTCCACAATTACTTCCATTATCGCAATGCCATGTGCCTAGCAATCTTCCTTTGGATAGGCGATTGCATGAAGAGACACACTTGGATGAAAGGGCACGCCAGGGGAATTGGCTTCTGTTACATTCCCCTGATTCTTGTTTCAAAGTTCTTCCCCAAGATACATCCCGTTGCCTATACAGACTCCTCTGCACTGACAATTGCCGAGATTCCCGCTTACATTCTTTTCTCCGTCTCGGGAACACTACTGCTTGTAGAGCTTGCCGTATATCTGAAAAGAGCTGGAATTGTCGCTTACATGGGCCGCAACTCACTGGTTGTCTACTGCGTCCATTTCCTCATCATGCAGTGCGTGGCCGTGTTGTTGAGCGGTCTGGTGACGCCAGAGGGCAAGACGCTTTCCATGCTGTATTTTGGCATTTTCCTGCTGCTATGCTGGTCGTGTACCGCAGGATGCGCCTTTGTGTTCAAGAAATATCCATTGAATTACTGCGTGGGGAAATGGTAAGCCACCGCGAAACAAGCCCTATGGGACGTATGGAACATGTAGAATATATAGACGCCCTCAAGGGCTTCGGCATGTTCCTCGTGGTAATGGGGCACGTCATCGCATGGTCGTTCGACAGCTATGGGGCAGGTTTCTACGTGCCCGAAGCTACGGATACGCCGGCGGTATTGCTTTGGTGGCATGTAATCTACAGTTTCCACATGCCCCTGCTGTTTTGGATTTCAGGCTGTCTGCTGGTCTCACCATCCAGACCTTTTGCTGCGAACATGCTTCCCGGCTATCTATGGCGGAAGACATACACGCTCTTAATACCGTTTTTCGTGGCAGGCTTGACGTTCATGGCCATCACCGGCGAACCTTTCACGAAATATTGGTTTCTCCGTACCCTGTTCATTTTCATCCTGATGAGTCTGCCTTATGAGCTCGTCAGGCAGCGAGGCCTGAAAGGGCACCGGCGGCTTGTTGTGGGGGTGGACATCGCCTATTATATGGTTCTGGTACAAGTTATCAAGATATTGTCGTGGAAACACCGCGGGGACATCGTAGACGTGCTATGGGACTCGGAACACATGTTGCACTTTCAATATTTTGTCTTTGGTATCTTCTGCAGCCGCTATTTTTCGTTGAAGAAACTGCTCGACAGCAATTGGTGCTACACCGTGGCTTTGGTTCTTTTCTGCTGCGGCACATTTATCACAAATGCGTCCAACCAGAGCGAATGGGCTACCCAAACGGCTTATCTACTTGTGCCTTACTGCGGCATCATCTGTGCGCATTACTTGTTCAAGTCCAGATTCACGTCCGGCAGGTTTGTGGAATGGCTGAAAGGCCTTGGGCGACACTCACTCGAAGTTTATATCCTGCACTTTTATTTCGTCATTTCCATACCCCAAGTAGGCGCGTATGTCATCCGCGGCATGCAGGAAGACGCGTTTCACGGAAGCATGGCCAGTACAGCGCAGCTGCTATATGGAGCGGCCGTCGCATGCATCATCTGCGTGCTGTCCCTCCTTGCCACCCGCGTGTTGAGATCAAGCAACGCACTGTCCCTCTTGCTGCTGGGCAGGAAAAACAAGAAGCCAAACGGCTGAGGCAAGAGCACGCATCAGGAAAACTAAGAAATGGAAGCCGATTCAAGAATCAAGAAAAGCCTGCTGAACGCCAAGGTCAACACGATATGTTATACACTTGGACTGTTCATGACTTTCTTTTCCAGAAAGATATTCATAGACCATCTGGGGGCCGAATTCCTGGGGCTGTCGAGCACTCTGGCAAGTCTGCTGGGTTTCCTCAACCTGGCGGAGCTTGGCGTGGGACAGGCCATCAGCGTAGTACTCTACAAACCTATCTATGACAAGAACCGCCACGACATCAACGAGATTATCAGCGTGCTGGGTTATCTCTACCGTATGATAGGCTTGTTCATCCTCATTGGGGGCGTGGTGCTGTCGTGTTTCCTGCCCATGATATTTCCAGACACCAGCTTTTCCTGGGAAATTATCTATTTAGCTTTCTTCTCTTTCCTCTTCTCTGCATTGCTGGGTTATTTCTGCAACTACAAGCAGAATCTGCTTTGGGCTGACCAAAGAGGGTATGAGATAACCGGGTATTTCCAAATCATTGGACTTGTCAAGACCTCCATACAGATGGCCATTGCCTACTATACAGCCAACTATGTGTTGTATCTGGTCATTGAAATCTTGTTTGGCATTGCTTATGCCTTGGTTTTAAGATGGAGGGTGAATGCCGTCTATCCTTGGTTGCGCACAGAAATCAAGAAAGGAAGGCAGCTGTTCAAGAAATATCCCACCATCGGGAAATATATCGGGCAGCTGTTCATTCACAAGATAGGCAGCTTCGTACAGTTCCAAATTACCCCTCTGCTGATCTATGGCTATGTGTCTCTGGTCGTTGTAACATTCTATAACAACTACATGTCTGTGGCCACACAGGTAAAAGGATTCATAGGCGGTGTGCTCGACAGCACGGGGGCCGGGGTGGGCAGTCTGATAGCCGAGGGAAACCGGGAGCATATTTTCCGCATGTATAAAGAGCTACTCAGTATCAGATATTACATTGCCGGCTCACTGTGTTGCTGCATTTTTTATCTTGCCTCCAATTTCATTTCCGTTTGGCTGGGCAAGCAATACATGCTGTCGCAACTGGTGGTTTTGCTCATCTGCATCCAGACATTCTTCAACATGTCGCGAGGCACCAACGAGCAGTTCTCCAATGGCTACGGCCTCTTCTCAGATGTATGGGCACCGTTTGCAGAAACTATTATTTTCGTGTTGGTAGCCATGGCGCTGGGCAGCAGGTATGGATTGGTCGGCGTACTGTGCGGCCCGGTGGCCTCGCTCGCACTCATTGTCAATGTCTGGAAACCCTATTTTCTATTCTCCAAAGGGCTGAAACGCCGCTTCTACACGTATTGGTTGTTGGTTGCCGACTATACTGCCTTGCTCCTTGCCGCATATTTTCTTTCCAGTTTTCTTGCGGGGCATGCGGGCATAGACGGCTCCTTGTCCTGGAAGAACTGGTTGCTCCAGACACTGGCATTTGCGCCCTGCATGTTTGTCACGAGTTTTATCCTGTTTTATTTCTTTGGCATGGGCATGAAAGGGTTTGTCGGCCATTTGCTGTTGTCGCGCAAGATCCATGGATAACAAACCAAATATCCTACTGATTGAGCCTTTTATTCCTTACCCGCTGACCAACGGCGGTGCACAGGCCATCTTTCATGGCATACAGGCCATCAGGGAAGAGTATCATGTTTATGTGCTCTTCACAAGCCGGATGGGCGAGAAATATTTCCACGAATTTGAGCAAGAGATTGGGCCGGATGTCACCCTTTTGCCGTATTTGCCCGTCAAGTCCGCACGCCTTCCCCTGAAAAACAGGATTGCCCTCTCGCTGTACTACCGGACCGGAAGCGACCGACTGAGAGTGCAAGACCCCTTTGAAGAAAAGACGGTGGAACCTGTTTTCTCCGAAGATTTTCTCAGATACGTTCATGAAATCATCAGCAAACACAGCATATCCATCGTGCAGGTGGAGATGCCATGGGTCATGTCCATTGTCCTCGGATTGCCGCAATCGGTCAAGAAAGTATTCGTGCATCACGAACTTCGGTTTGTCAGAAACGAGCTGGAACTCAAGACCTACGGCGAGAATCTCTATCGGAGGGCGGCTGTAGAACTGAACAAAATACAGGAGATTGGCTTGCTGAACAGATATGATGCCATCGTCACTTTGTCGGAGACCGACAAGGAGAAACTGCTCCGCGAGGGCGTGAACGTACCCGTGCACTCTTCGTTTGCCATCGTCAATACAGCCCCAAAGGCCGAGGAGATCACCAAGATGGAAAAGACCGTTTCTTTCGTCGGCCCAGAGTTTCACCTCCCCAACCAGAAAGGCATCCAGTGGTTTTTGTCGGCATGTTGGCCCCGTCTGCTCCAAAAAGACCCAGCATATCAGTTCCAAATCATCGGCAACTGGAATGAAACGACGAAGACAAGCCTCGCCAGCCGATACAAAAACATAAAGTTTCTGGGCTTCGTGGACCATTTGCAAGAGGCTTTGACCAACACCGTCATGATTGTGCCCATCAGGATTGGAAGCGGCATCCGCATGAAGATACTGGAGGCCGCGGCCAACGGCGTGCCGTTTGTCTCAACACAGGTCGGCGCAGAGGGACTGCCCTTTGTCTCGGGCAAGGAGTGCTTCATTGCTGACGATCCCGATGCTTTTGTAGACGGAATCCTGCGTTTGCAGGACTCTGCCTTGGCCAACGCTTTCGTGCAGGCGGCACGTCACCGCGTACAAACTCAGTTTTCTTTGGCAGCATTAAAACAGAACCGATGCGAAATTCTCAAGAGCATCATTCGGTAAAGTTCTCATTTGTCCTGCCCGCCTGGAAAGGCAGATACCTTGCAGAGGCCGTGAGATCCATCCTGCGGCAGGACTATCGGAACTTTGAACTGATTGTAGTGGACGACTGCTCGCCGGAGCCGCTTGGAGAAATCATGAAGGAATTCCGGGACAACCGTGTCGTCTATCATCGGAATGAAAAGAACCTGGGCGGGCGAAACCTTGTCGGGCAATGGAACCGCTGTTTGCAATATGCCTCGGGAGAGTATGTGGTGCTGGCTACCGACGACGACCTTTATGAGCCGACATTCCTCTCTGCATTTGTTCCTCTCATCGGGAAATACCCCAAAGTCGAGCTGTTCCGTGCCCGCATTCTGCAGACAGATGCTCATGGAACCATCAAGGAAATAGACCGTTGCTACAAGGAGTACCTGACGAAAGACGAGTTTGCCTACCATATGCTGCATGGCATGAAAGGCGGCATACCTCATTATATTTTTAAGCGACAGGCCCTAATGGCCAAGGGAGGCTTCGTCGATTTTCCCAAGGCATGGGCGTCAGATGATGCCACGGCCATCATGATGGCAGGGCACGGCGTGGTGAACAGTCAGGAACATTTGGTGAGGTTTCGGTGGAGCAGCATCAATATTTCAAGTAACAGTACATTGATAAAAGAAAAGGTACAAGCAAGGATGCTCTTCTATAAGTGGTTAAAAAAAAACTTGACACCTATTGAACCAAGGAACGAAAAGAATCAGTTCCTTCATTCAAATATTGATGTATTTTTACCATTATACCATAAACTATCATTAATTACCCATCTTAACAGTGTTTCTTTTATAAAAAGAATTAAATGCTTCAAAACCATATATTGCAGTACCGATCTTTCTGTAAAAGACAAGTTGTCAATTCTATATAGAACTTATATATAATGAAATTCAGCATTATTACGGTTAATTTTAATCACGCGGAAGGACTTCAAAATACTATAAGGAGCGTAATCGGCCAAAGTTATAAGAACTATGAATACATAATTGTAGATGGTGGAAGTACCGATGGTAGTGTAGACATAATTAGGAGTTACGAGGCAGATTTGACATATTGGGTTAGTGAACCAGACGGAGGTATCTATCAAGCTATGAATAAAGGTACGAAAATGGCAACAGGTGATTATTGTATATACTTGAATTCTGGCGATATTTTCTCAAACATAAGGGTGTTGGAAAACGTAGCAGGAATGAGCCTCACAGAAGATATTATTAGTGGAGACCAACAAATTGGCACTAAACTTCTTAGGAGTCCGGATTTTGTTACATTAAAGATTTTTTTTATACGCTCGCTTTTTCATCAAGCAACATTTATTAAAACAAACTTAATAAAAACACATCCTTATGATGAGAGCATGAAATTTGCTGCTGATTGGAAATTCTTTATGGAAATGATAGTCCTAAACAATTCTACTTACAAACATATACCTTTGAGTATTTCTATCTTTGAATCTGGAGGAGCCACAGAACAAAATACGCAAAAGTCAAGAGATGAAGTTAGGGGAATATTAGAGAATATTTTTCCAAAGCGTGTGCTCGAAGACTATAATGACTATTGTTATGGAGAGACTCCTTATCGAAAGATGATGAATAAAATAGAGGACATCCCACCTGTAAAGAAGATTATTTATACAATAGATGTAGCTATATTAAAGATTATAAACATTAGAATTAAGTCAAAATGGATTCGAGAACTTGGCTTCTTTCTAATTAATAACGAAAAGAGTCGAATATAATTAATAGAAAAAATGAAATTAGCAATATCATTATGTACTTCTTCTCATGCTTTCCTTGGTGGTGTTGTAAATCAAGGAAAGATGTGGAAAGATGGTCTTGAACTATTAGGGCATTCCGTTGATCTTGTTAACTACTGGGATTCATACAAGTGGGCAGACTATGATGCGATTATAGTATTAGGAATGGGATTAGAACACGTTTCCCTAATTAATGAAATTTCAAAATACAACAAACATGTTATTTCTGCTCCAATATTGGATCCTGATCCAAGTATTTCTTGGAATATGTTTCGAATAAAAGCTAGATATTCGCTGGGATGGTTCAAGCATTTCTCTGGTTTTAGAGGTATGAGGCATTTGTTTTATGGTTTTGAGCAGTTGAATGCGTATTTAGTCCGTTCAAATTATGAAGCAGACTTTCTCACTAAAGTTTTCAAGATTAAGAGAAAACGTATCTTTATAGTACCTCTTTCATATAGAAATAAAGACATAAATTATTTTCCCGAGAAAGAAGACTTCTGTTTTCATGTGAGCAGACTAGACGCTCCAAATAAAAATGTGAGAAGATTGATAGAAGCAGCAAAGAAATATCAGTTTAGACTAATATTAGCAGGATTTATCAATGGAGAAGATAATAAAACTTTGCTCTTGGATCAAATAAGAAATTACCCTAATATCTCATACATAGGAACTTTGCCAGATGACAAACTCAATCATTATTACGAGAAGGCAAAAGTTTTTGCATTACCAAGTACTAATGAAGGAGTTGGACTTGTTGCCTTGGAGGCAGCAGCATACGGAGCAGAAATATTAATGACAAACTTGGGAGGTCCGCAAGAGTATTATAAAGGGATGGCAGAGTTGGTTAATCCTTATAGCATAGATGAAATAGGCCAAGCAATTTGCAAATTAATGAAAGAGGGGAAAGCTCAGCCACAGCTGATGAATTATATAAAAAAAGAATATTCCTTGAGAGCTTGCTCTGTTAAGCTAGAAAAAGTTATCATTTCTATAATAAAAACATCTTGTTAAAGTATGGCATATAGAAAGCGGTATAGCCATAATATACCATAAAAGTGTACATAAATCTTGCATGGCATCGTTTCTGTATTTGACTTGATGGGAATAAACAGTACGGCATGCGGATACATTGAGTAAAAATATAAAACTCTCCAAAATCCAAATGGCCATGCTCAACCGCGGGCTCGTCAAAGACTTCTCCATCAACGGAAAGACATGCAATACCAAGAATGCTTAGACTATATACGCAGCGACTATTATCGTTTCAAGGAGCGAAAGGACGCGGGCCTAATCCGCATGTGGACGGCCACTTTTCTCGACGTTGGCTTCCGCTTCTTGTTTTGGTTCCGGCTGGCCAAATGCAGTAATGTCTTGTTAGGCGGGATAAGCAGAATGCTGTATAGGTATTGTGCCATGAAGCACCATATCGTGATCGAGCGCACGACGGAGATTGGATACGGATGCCGCATTGTGCATGGAGGCCCTGTTGTCATCAATGCTTCCGCGGTAATTGGTGACAATGTTGACATATATCAATTTACTTCCATCGGGAGTATGTACATGACGGCCGCCCATATCGGCAACAATGTTTACATCGGTCCATCAGTCTGCATTGTTGAAGATGTGACCATCGGCAACGGGGTGACCATCGGCGCAGGGGCTGTGGTGGTTAAAGACATACCCGACGGCGTAACCGTGGCTGGGAATCCTGCCCGTGAAATATCTCGGAAAGAGCCGGGGCGGCTGGTGTGGAGACGATGGAACAGGGCGTGGAACAAAGCTAAATAAATATAATCTGACTGGTTATGAGCACCAAAATATCCGTAGTGGTTCCCGTCTATAACGGCGAGAAATATATCAGGGAATGCGTTGACAGCATACTGGCCCAGACATTTGAGGACTTTGAACTGATACTGATAGACGACGAAAGTCCCGACAATTGTGGAATGATATGCGACCAATATGCAATGGAAGACAGCAGGGTCAGGGTGGTGCACCAAACAAACCAAGGCATCAACCACACCCGACGAAACGGCGTAAGGGAGGCACATGGAGAGTGGGTGGTCTTCGTCGATGATGACGACACGCTACCCATGGATGCTTTGCAAAAGCTCTATGCAGTGTCGGACGGTACCGACTTGGTGATAGGTTTCCCTGACAAGCCGATCCATAAGAAAGAGCTGACGCTGGAAGAGTGCAAGAGCAACGCCATCACGGGCAGACTGTTTCCACCCACTCCTTGGGCCAAGCTCTACCGACGGACATTGTTTTCTGACGAGATCTTCGACTTTCCACGTGGCATAGATGGCGAAGAAGACATGATCATGAACATTCGCGTGATGTTTTCGCTGAGCCGGGCACCCCACTTTGTTTTCGAGCGGGTATACCATTTCAGGCGCAACCTGACGAGCGTGTCACACACCAAGAAGGCCTCCATTGCCCATGAGGCCCTGTTCGACGAATGTCGCGTGCACTCAATCCCCCCCCGCGAACGGGAGCATTTCATGAAAGCCATCCTCTCAAGCCGCATCAATGGCCTGTACGGCGTGGCCTATGCGTCGCCCGAAGACTTGGCAGACAAGCAACATCCCTTTTTGCAGCAAATCAAGGAAGATGTCCGGCGAACAGGTTACCGACTAAAGTTTACAGACAAGATCCTTTTAAGCTGCTCTAATCGGAGCTTGCTGAAAACTATAGGATTTGTCCGAGCCGTACGCAACTTCGCCAAGTATCATCTGGGGCTAAACAATTAAAGATGAATATTGGACATTACTCACAACCAGAGTTAATCACCCCAAAAGGCTAAAAGACATGGAAAAGACAAGGATACGTTTCCTAGATTTGGCAAAACTCACAGCCATCTTTCTGGTCGTATGGGGTCATGTGATACTCTGTTCGGGCAGTGAAAGTGCCAATACACGTAGCATCCACGATTGGATTTATACTTTTCACATGCCGCTGTTTATGCTGTTGAGCGGATTTTTTGTTGCATCCTCCTTACAATATGGTTTTGTCTCTGTACTGAGAAAGAAGTTCGCCCAATTGTTGGTTCCTTGCCTGAGTTGCACCTTGCTGTGCATATTATACATCGCTCTGTTCAGGGAACTGACTTTCAATGCTGTCCGAACAGAACTCATAGGCAATTCCTGGTTCCTCAAGACGCTGTTTGCCAACTATGTATTGTTCTATGTCTTGAAGCAGACTCGGTTGCAGGATGGTTGGCTGTTCGTGCTGTCCTATGTTGCCATTCTGGCCATCCCGCATTCCTACTCATTGCAATTCTCATGGCTGTACCCGTTCTTTTGGATGGGTTATTTCATGAAGTGCAAGTTTCAATGGTTGATGGACAACATGAAGGTCTTGACACTTGTGAGCATTGCCGCATATAGCACATTCTATGCTCTGTGCCATAAAGACATGGTAACTATGCTTGGAATCCTGCCCACCATGGCATCCATAACATCGACACCCCTGCTGCTTTTGTCGAAATTTGTAATGGCTGCAGCCGGAAGCCTCATGTGCATCGGCCTATGCTATTACGTGGAGAAATATGCTCCCCATGGTATCGTTGCCAAGATGGCCTGTTGTGGCAAATATACTTTGGGCGTATACATCATACAGACCATATTCATCATAGAAATATATGCAGATATAGCCGGAACGATAACAGCTTGGGGGCAAGGTCATGAAGTTTGGCATACCCTATGGGTATCCGTATTCATGTCGATATTGTGCTTGGCAACCATACAGTTCTTTGCACGTTACAAATGGGTAGACCGCTTATTGTTCGGCGGGCAGTATTACACCGACAAGGCATGACTCTCCTTTCCATACTCATACCGGCCTACAATGCCGAGCAATTCCTGCCCAGATGCCTTGACTCCATCTGTGGGCAAGACATGGCCGGGACGGAAGTCGTCATTGTTGACGACGGATCTACAGATGGCACCCTTGTCCTGGCACAACGATATTCCCACCTGCACGATAATATACGGACATGCTCCAAACCCAACGAGGGAGTAGGTGCGACTCGGAATCGACTTCTGCAGGAGGCAAAAGGCGAATACGTCTGGTTTGTGGATGCAGACGACTATGTCCATGAAGGCTGCATTCCACAGATCTGTTTGGCACTGGCCGAGGCACCAGACACCGATATGATGACGGTGCTGCATGACGAAGAAACTCTCCACGGCAGTTTTGAAGGCAGCGGGGAAGACTACATAGTGCAGGGGCGTTTCGACGGCTATCTTTGGAGCAAGATTATCAAGAGGTCTGCAATAGAAACAAACCACATTAGATTTGAGGCCGACCTTTGCTCGCAGGAGGACTGGCTGTTCCTTATGCAGCTCTATCCCATGCTCAGACGGGTGAAAACGACCCACATCATGGCTTACCACTATTGTGACGACAACCAGAATTCCGTGATGCGCAAGCCGACAAGGGAAAATATTCATCGCAATGTAGACAACTCGCTGAAGACCATCTGTCATTTCGGACAGCTCGTCAGCAAGTACCAAGGCAGACGCTTCTGCCCGGCCTATCGCGCTTGGCTGAACTATTCTGTTTCGGGTTTCCTCTTCAGCCTGCTCCCGCTGGACTATACCAAGACAGAAGTTAGGGCCATGTTACAAATCTTTCGGAAGAAAGGGCTCTACCCGGCAGGCAAGGCCCATCGGAAGAAAGCAGACCTATTTCTTCTGCTGGCCAATCGTGAATGGGTATATCTCCTGTTGGTGAACAGGTGGAAAAAGATTTCATACTGAAATACTGACTCCAAAACATCGTGGAAGAATCGAAATACAGACAGGGAAGAATCGGGCGAGCTCTGTACGGGCTCATGAACAAGACGCTCTACGTCTTGCCCATTCTGGTCAGCAACTATCGGTTCAGACGGTCGCTGTTTAGACCAATGTACCACGAGAGGGCTGCGGCCAGTCATGAACCACGGCCAAGCAAACAGCCGAAAACGGTTGTTTACATGGTACAGCCGGAGACAACATTCTCTGGCGGACTATCCGACCGGTTGCGAGCCATCACCTCCATATATGCAGAATGCAAAAGGCAGGGACTGCCTTTCAGAATCGTATTTGAACCCTTGCACTTGCAAGACTATCTGAAACCCAACAAATACGACTGGCGCATTGACGGGCAGGACATCATATGGGACATGCGGCGATGCTATCCCTGCACACTGTTGACCTATCACCATCGTTTAGAAAACCCTTTGCAGAGAATGGCCCAACGGCTACTGCTGCGAAGTTTCATCAAGAAAGACGCAGAGCAAATACATGTTTACTCCAACATGGCCACAGAGGAGAAGCGGTATGGCAAACTGTTCAAGGAATTGTTTGTCCCGACGCAAGAACTACAGGAACAGATAAATTACCACCTGCAACATATAGGTGGAAAAAGAAACTATATTTCCATGACATTCCGCTTTCGCCAGCTCTTGGGCGACTTTAAAGAAGGAGGGGAAACGCTTGACGAGAGAGAAAAAGGGCTGTTTGTCCAACGCTGCATAGCCTGCGTAAACAGAATGCACCAAAAGCAACCTGGAAAGAAAATCTTGGTGACAGCCGACAGTGCTACATTTTTAGAGAGCCTGAAAGCATCAGTACACGGCCATGGACTCGAGGCCTACGATTCGTGGCTGTATCTCATCCCTGGCAAAGTGGTGCACATGGGATTTACACATGACGCAAACAAACAGACTTACATGAAGTCGTTTGTTGACTATTATATGCTTAGCTATGCCTCGACAGTTTATTTGGTACGTGACAGATTGATGTACCATAGCGGCTTTCCATATCGGGCAGCTATACTTAATGGAGCCGATTATCAAGAAATAACATTAGACTGAACTATGCTAATATATATTGTAGCACTTGCTGCCATCATGTATATCATGCAGACCACCTCTCCCCTGCGTCAGCAGGAACACCTATGGCCGCTTGCCTTGTGGGTGTTTGCCATCACTTTGATATGCGGCTTGGGAGACATGCTTGGTGGATACGACCGATATATCTATGCCGAGATATTCGATGGTACGGCAGACGACCGCGCAAGGGGAATCCCCTTGTTCTCTACAGCTGCATTTATCTATGCAGAAAAGGAGCAGGGGTATGCCTTGTACAACTATCTGCTGACCTACGTCACTTCCAACCGCTATATCTTCATTCTCGTCACTACACTGGTGGTCTATCTGTTTCTGTTCCGGCATATCACAAGATACAGCCGTTATCCCATCATGGCTTTCTTCTTGCTGTTCTGCATCTATTACTTTTTCACTTTCACCTATCTCCGCCAGGTGCTGGCTCTGTGTATAGCATGGTTTGCTATTCCCTATGCGATACAAAGACGGCCCATCCCCTTTTTTGCCATCATTATACTCGCCATGTTGTTCCATAACAGTGCCTTGCTATTCTCGGGTATATATTTCATAGCAAGCCATCGTTTTAGCAGAAAGCAGATATTAACCGTTATCATTTGGTCGTTAATCTTAGGCCTAACACCGCTTTCTACTTTCCTTTTTTCTACTATTGGAGGTGCGGTGAATGAGGAAAAAGCCAATTTGTCGGCAAGTGGGGCAAACACAACGCGTTACGCCTACATCATAGAAGCAGCCTTCTTTCTATATTTCATTTTGAAACGTTATGATACGATCGGTAAAAACAGGCTTTCGCTCTGCATGATGAACATCGCCTTGGCCTTTGTTTTCATTCTTTGCTTTTTTGTCCGGTTCTTGGATGGAGGTCGAATGAGCTGGTATTTTCTGATAGGGGTCGTATGCACCATGGCTGAGATTATGGCCAAAGATAGAAGAAAAGGCGATATAAGAAAGATGATAACACTCGTAGCCGTCCTACTCTATTTGCGGATACTTTGGGGATGGGGAATACAACTCCGACCTTATAAATCTTTCCTGACCGACGGCGTACGAACAGAAGATGCCATTTGGGAACGATACGAATATGATCATCACTATGACGACGACAAACTGTACCGTCCGGTTTTTGGACCCATGAAGAAAGACAAACTCATAGACAAATATTAATACTCTGATTGTTCTCCTGCAAATATGATGCTGTCTATACTTACCCCAACCTACAACCGAAGCACTTGTCTGCCACAAATCTTTAAGACCTTGTGCCAACAAACAGTTGCGGTCTTTGAATGGATCATCATAGACGACGGTAGCGATGATGATACAGAAGCTATAGTTGCTGCGTGGACAAAAGCATCTGCAGTGTCTTTTCCCATTCGTTATAGGAAAAAAAAGAATGGAGGGAAGCATACGGCTGTAAATCTTGGAGTGCAGATGGCACATGGCGAACTTGTGCTGATACTCGACTCTGACGACGAGTTGCCTGCGAATGCCATGGAGAAGATAACAAGAAGATGGTTGGAAAGCGGGGTGCCAGCTACAGACGCTACATGCGGCGGCCTTGCTTTCTGCATGGCCCATCGAAACGGTCATCGTATAACCACAATTGGCAGAGGACAGACACAACAGCCTATCAAGGCAGACGAGATAGCCCTGCGATACCAGTATGGTGTTCGCGGAGATATATGCGAGGTGTTCCGCACAGACGTGCTGCGTGAGTTTCCTTTCCCAGAACAGCCTGGCGAGCGGTTCTGCCCGGAGCAGTTGGTATGGTTCAGAATAGCCCAGAAGTACAAACTGTACTTTTATGAAGAAGTGGTTTACTGCCGGGACTATCTGGAAAGCGGACTAACGGCTAACATCGTCCGGATTCGCATGCACAGCCCCGTCGCTTCCTGCATGACCTACGCCGAGATGCTTGGCTATACCCTTCCCTTTGCACAAAAAGTGAAAGCAGCAGTTAACTATTTCAGATTTCGGCATTGTATGCAAATCAGAAATGAGCACAACAGCATGGTGCCCCGTATAAGCTGGCCTTGGTTAGTGTTTTGGCCCATCGGTCTGGCCATGCACTACAGGGACAAACTTTGAATCGGCAGCATTGCCAATGTGGGGAAAACAGAAACATAGCCACAAATGAAAATACTTCAAGTCATAACCTCTCTCCGCATGGGAGGGGCCGAGCATATCGTGGTGGAACTGGCCAACGGCTTGGTGGCGCGAGGCCATCAGGTGGACATTGCTGTATTCGATGGCATAGAGACGCCTTTCTACAAGGAGCTGGAACCCAGCGTTAGGGTGTATCGGATGGGGAGTGGCACGTACAATCCATTATACATTTTCAAGCTGGTGCGACTCATGCGCCACTACGATCTCGTGCATACCCACAATTCCTCGCCACAGCTTTTCACTGCCATTGCCAGAGTGTTATGCTCTGTGGAGCTAGTCTCCACAGAGCATACCACTTCCAACCGCAAACGCGGTTGGAAGTGGTATGCTCCCATCGAGAGCTGGATGTATGGGCAGTACGACCATGTGGTCTGCATCAGTGAAATTGCCGAAAAGAAGCTCCGCGAGTATATGGGGGGGACATGGCTCGACAAGCACTCAAAGAAATACACCCGCATCTCCACCATCAACAACGGCGTGGACGTAGAGGCCATCCACCGTGCCGAGCCTGACCATTCGCTTCTCGAAGCCAAAGGCGATCGAAAAGCCGTGCTGATGGTGGCCGGTTTCCGCGAAGCCAAAGACCAGGACACCATCGTCCGTGCCATGTCGCTATTGGACAAGGAGTGTTTCGAGGTATGGTTTGCCGGCATCGGCACACGCATGGAGACCGTGAAGACACTGGCCAAGCAACTGGGCGTAGCCGACAATGTACGGTTTCTCGGACTGCGCACCGACATCCCACAGGTGCTGCAGGCGGCCGATATAGTGGTCATGTCCTCTCATTGGGAGGGGCTGAGCCTGAGCAATATCGAAGGAATGAGTGCGGGAAAGCCATTTGTGGCATCGGATGTGAACGGACTGCGGGAGGTGACCAAGGGGTACGGCGTGTTGTTTGAGCATGAGAATGATAAAGAATTAGCCTCAACTATCAACAGACTGGCTGAAGACGCCTCATACTATCAACAGATTGCCGGCGGCTGCTATGAACGGGCTTGCCAGTATGACGTTAGCAAGATGGTGGAGGCATACGAGAATGTGTATTTAAAAACTCAACTGCATGTATAGACATTTCTTCAAACGTATACTGGATTTCTGTATCTCAATGGTAGGCATCATACTTCTCTCCCCTCTGTTGCTAGTCATTACAGTGTGGCTGCACTTTGCCAACAAAGGTGCCGGCGCGTTCTTCTTCCAAGAGCGGCCCGGGCTGCACGGGCGGATATTCCATGTTATCAAATTCAAAACCATGACCGACGAACGTAATGCCAATGGAGAGCTGCTACCCGACGGGCAACGGCTTACGCGGGCAGGGCGCTTCGTACGATCAACCTCGATGGACGAGCTGCCTCAGCTTATCAATGTACTCAAGGGAGACATGGCGCTAATAGGCCCGCGACCTCTACTGCCACAATATCTTTCTCTCTATTCCAAAGAGCAGGATCGTCGTCATGAGGTGAGGCCGGGCATCACGGGATGGGCACAGTGCCACGGACGCAACACTATAAGCTGGACAGACAAATTCTGCTACGATGTGTGGTATGTGGACCATCTCTCATTGGCTGTAGACCTTACCGTATTATGGCTTACCATTAAGACCGTGGTGAAACGTGAGGGCATCAGTTCCAAAACGTCGGCCACCATGGAGGCTTTCAACGGCAACAATTAATGGTTTCCAGTTTTTTTGCTTAATTTTGTCGCAAAAATAAATACGATGCAAGACATAGCTATTTTCGGAGCAGGTGGTTTCGGCCGTGAAGTGGGCCATCTCATTCTTTCTCTCAACGCGATGGAACCGCAATGGAATCTCATTGGTTTTTTTGACGATGCCAAGGAGAAAGGCTCTTCGGTATCAGCATTGGGGAAAGTGTTAGGTGGTGTAGAAGAATTAAACAACTATCCGAAAGAACTTTCGGTTGTCATAGCAATTGGCTCTCCTAAAAGCATTATGGGAGTTTATGATAAGATTTCAAACAAGCGGATTAATTTTCCAAATATCATTGCTCCAGATTTCAAGATAGTGGACAAGGGCTCCCTGAAGATGGGAAAAGGCAACATCATCCAATCCAGATGTGTCGCATCGTGTGACGTGACCATAGGGAATTTTAATGTGATGAATGGCTCTGTCGTGTTAGGACACAACGTAGAGATTGGAGATTTTAATGTCATCATGCCTGCGGCGCGTATATCTGGAGAAGTTAAAATAAAGCAGCAGAATCTGGTTGGCGTTGGCGCTATCATTCTTCAGAGAATTCATGTGGGGCGACATGTCGCTGTAGGACCAGGCTCTGTATTGTACACCAAGCCAAAGGACGGTGGCGTTTATATTGGCAATCCTGCAAAACTATTTAAGTATTAATAAAAACAAGGTTATGGAATTAAAAGATTTTATTGAGAATTTTGCAAATCAGTTTGACGAGACAGATGCTCAGGAGATTAAGGCAAATACTAAATTTCACGAGTTGGACGAATGGTCTTCTCTAATAGCCCTCTCTGTTATCGCAATGGTCGACGAAGAGTACGATGTGGCTATCAAGGGTGAGGACATCAAGAATTCCGTCACTGTAGAAGAATTATTTAATACGGTAAAGAGTAAACTTTAATGGCTTTTTTGGAATTAAGAAAGGTAAGACTTGCTGGTATCTCTGCTGGTGTTCCCAAACATATAGAACGCTCTGTTTCCACCACTGGGAAATATGATGCCGAGAGTTTTGTTGCCATTACCGGTGTTAGAGAAAAACGTTTTTCCAATGATTTCACGACTTCCGATTTAGGACTTGCTGCTGCAAAACAACTCATGGCAGATTTGTCTTGGTCGGCAGAAGACGTTGATCTTCTGATTTTCGTATCACAGACCCCTGATTATATCTTGCCGGCTACCGCCTGCGTCTTACATGGCAAACTTGGGTTAAAAAAGGAATGCTTTGCAATGGATATTTCTTTGGGGTGCTCTGGCTGGGTATATGGTTTAGCCAATATGATGAGTCTCATGCAGACTGGTGCTTTCAAAAAAGGTTTGTTGTTGGCAGGTGATGCCCGCAAACATGCAGCAGAAGAGCCAGACCAACTATTTGGTTATGCCTGCACAGCCACAGCATTGGAATATGACGAAGACTTTTCTGATACTTTTAAGTTCAATTTAGGTACTGATGGCAGTGGATATGATGCTATTATCCGTCCTGCGGGCGGTACACGCAATCCGTTCACCCCACACTCTCTGGATGTGGAGGAGTGTGAGGACGGACGTTTCAGGCACTCACTGCAGACCAGAATGAAAGGAATGGATGTCTTTGCTTTTGGCATGACCATAGCTCCAAAGTCTATCAAGAAGTTGGCTTCTACTTACGGATTTGATTATCAAGACTACGATTACTTCGTCTTCCACCAAGCTAATTTCAAAATGAATGAAACCATTCGGAAAAAACTAAAGTTGGAAGAAAAGAAAGTGCCTTATAGTCTTCATGAGTTTGGAAACACCTCTTCTGCTTCTATTCCCCTAACCATAGTAACACAATTGAAACAACAAGTAGAAGCCAAGGACACGAAGATTATCGGTTGCGGTTTTGGAGTCGGGCTCTCTTGGGGTACTGTGGCATTTCAAACAAGAAAAATTGTAATTTCAAATTTGGTTGAATTATGATAGACTTCAATCCTTTTTCTTTGGCAGGGAAACAGATCCTTGTCACGGGAGCATCATCAGGTATAGGAAAAGAAATAGCCATAAGGTGTGCCAGAATGGATGCTTCTGTAATTCTTACCGCAAGAAACAAGGAAAGGTTGGCTCAAACCGCACAGGAAATGCCTCATGCAGATAGGCATCTTCAAATTATCGCTGATATTTGTGATGACAATGATTTAGAGCAATTAACAGCCGAATTGCCAACGTTGGATGGAGTCGTCGTTTGTGTAGGCAAAGGCTTAACTTTGCCATTCCAGTTTGCCACCAAGGACAAGTTCATGGATCTTTTCCTGACGAACTTCTTTGCACCTACAGAATTAATACGTTTGCTGTATAAGAAGAAACTCATCAGTAAGAATGGTTCTATCGTAATCTTGTCATCTTTGGGAGGCAACCAAATTTTCAGTGGCGGAAATTCAATTTATGGAGCGTCAAAAGCGGCATTGAACTCTATCATGAAATTCTGTGCCAAAGAGTTTGCTCCACGAAAAATCAGAGTGAACAGCATCTGCCCAGGAATGGTTGACACTCCCTTTATCCATCGCGGAACCATCACAGAAGAACAATTGGCACAAGATAAACAGAGGTACCTACTGAAGAGATATGGCACTTCTGAAGATATAGCCAACGGTGCAATTTATTTATTGTCAGATGCTTCTTCTTGGATGACAGGAGAAAGTCTTGTGATAGACGGGGGAGTATCTGTAAAATAAACGATATGGGAAATACTAAGCAACAGATTTACCAGATAATCAGCGAAGCCCTGGATGTTGATATCAACTTGATTCACGAGGGCTTGTCCATTGGAGACATACCAGAGTGGGATTCCGTAGGAAATCTTACCATTATCAGTCATCTGGAAGAAAAATTGGGTATAGAGATTCCTTTGGACAATCTTTTTGAAATGACGACTGTGGAGAACATCTTTCAAGTTGTAAAAAAGATAAAGAATGAGTGATCTCCTTTACAGCCCACTGTTACAGGCCTTGGCAAAGAATGCAATTGATATACCTGATAAAGTTGCATTAGAGGAAGCAAAAAGACGCATAACATATCATGAATTGTTCATCGCTATCAGGAAAACAGCTTCTTTCCTACAAGAAAAGGGAATTCAAAAAGGTGATAAGGTTATCCTATCGGCAGACAAAGAAATTGATTTTGTTTTCGTCTATTTTGCTTCCCACATGCTTGGAGCCATCAATGTCGTCGTCGATCCTGCCATGAGGAAAGAACGACTGGAATATATCGTCGATATTACTCACCCGAAAATCAGTTTTGGTCTTAAGACTCCAATTAAAGGATGTTTGCATCAAGAGTTTCCCCTTTCCTTATCAAACATGCCTTCTTATAAGAAAAGTGGAAGCATTTGTAATATTACTGATACTGCAGACATCATGTTTACCACTGGTACCACTGGTAAACCTAAAGGTGTATGTCTGTCGCATCTGAATATTTTCTCTTCTGCGAGAAACATCAATGCCTTTATAGGAAATACAGCAGAAGACATAGAAGCCTTGGCTCTTCCGCTGAGCCATTCTTTTGGTCTTGGTCGGATGAGATGTTGCCTTCTCCAAGGTACGTCTTTGGTTTTGTTAGGGAACTTTGCAAACTTGAAATTATTTTTTGAAGCGATAGAAAAATATCAGATTACTGGCTTTGGAATGGTTCCTGCCGTATGGGCGTATATTCAAAAATTAAGTGGAGACCGAATTTCTAAATATAGTCAACAAATTAAATACATAGAGATAGGCAGTGCTGCCATGAGCATTGAGGACAAACGAGAATTACTTGCCCTGTTCCCAGACACTCGCATTTGTATGCACTATGGACTCACGGAGGCCTCCCGGGCTTTATTCATGGAATTTCATGACAAACAAGGTTGTCTCAACACAATCGGTGCTCCCTCTTCTTCTGAAGTCCTTGTGAAGATTAGAGATGAGGCCGGGCATGAAGTGCCTATGGGAGAACAGGGTGAAATCACGGTGTCTGGAGACATTGTAATGAGCCGCTATTTTCTTCCCAAAGATAATGAGGGGATGTTTTTTGGCTCTTATTTCAGAACTGGTGATTGGGGGTATTTAGGACAGGATGGCAATTATTATTTGGTCAGTCGCAAAAAAGAACTCATCAATATTGGAGGCAAGAAAGTCAGTCCCACAGAAATTGAAGAGGCTATACTGAAGACGGGAGTCAGTGAGTGTGCTTGTATATCTGTCAAGGATCCCAATGGTATCCTGGGTGAAGTTGTCAAGGCTTTCGTGGTGAAAGGCAAAGAAGACATATCGTTTGATGAAATTCGCTCACGAATTTCAGGTAAGCTGGAGCCTTATAAAGTACCCGTGTTCTTTGAATGGATTAAAAGCATTCCTAAAACCAGCTCTGGGAAAATACAAAGGTTATTATTAAAGGAACATTCATGTCTAAACTAACAATAAATCATGTGAGGATTGCAGGACTGTCTGCTTGCGTGCCCTCAAAAGTTGAAGAAAACATAGGCTTGCCCATTTTCAAGGATACTAAGGAAGCTGAAAAGGTCATCAACTCCACGGGTATCATAAGACGCCATATAGCAGAAGAGGGAGTTACATCTTCAGACTTGGCCGTGAAAGCCGTAGAAAAGCTACTGGAAGACTTACATTGGGAAAAAGACAGCATAGATTGTCTGGCATTTGTAAGTCAAACCCGTGATTTTATTGCTCCACAAACATCGTGTATCCTCCAGGATCGACTGGGACTAAGCAACAAATGTTTTGTGATGGACCTACCTTTTGGCTGTTCAGGCTTTGTACATGGCATCAGCGTGGTGGCGGCCCTACTTCAAAATGGCAATCTTAAACGAGCTTTGATGATTAATGCAGAGACCAACTCAAAAAATAGAAACAAAAACGATCGTTCAGTCAGACCACTATTTGGTGATGCAGCTACGGTCACGGCTCTTGAATACTCACCCACTGCCAAACCCATAAATTTTGTTTTTGGCGTTGACGGCAGCGGCTATCAAGCCATCTGGACCAAGTATGGCGGGATGCGCTTTCCAACCACCCCCGAGTCTCTTCAGGAAGAAGAACTTGAGCCAGGAGTCATTCGCAAGGGTACAGATATGATTGTGAACGGTATGGATGTTTTTGCTTTCGCAATTTCTCGTCCCCCGAAATCTATCAAGGAATTGATAGAGACTTTCTCCATCGACATGGATACCATAGATTATTTGGTTCTGCATCAAGCAAACAAGTTTATTGACGAGAAAATCCGGAAAGCACTGAAGGTCGATTCCTCAAAAGTTCCTTATAGTCTTGACGAATATGGTAATGTAACCAGTGCTTCCATTCCTTTGACTCTTGTTGCAAGATGCCAAAAGGAGCTGACAACACGGACAAATCATTGCATAGCCTCCGGATTTGGCATCGGACTGGCATGGGCAAGCATGGAACTGTATATAGAGCATGCCGTTTGCTCCGACATCGTTGTCTATTAGGAATATTCAGTTTGCCATCTGTGAGTTTTTGTATCACGTCTGTTATTGCATAAGATGAAATTGCATAAAGTAATAACCGTCTTCAAGTACGTGCAAGCCAGCTGGGCAAACAGCAAGGAACTTTGTTTGTCCATCTTGCCTGATAAATGCCGCTTCCTTATTTTCCTTGACCTCATTCGTTGTTATCTCCTATGGGGAGACGACTTCAACGATTACCGTACATTCGAGTTTTGGAACAAAACAACTGATGAACGCAAGTCATATATCTCATTTCGGAGAAATGACAAGTTACGATTTGCTTTCACCTCGCCCGATGTTTATCAAGTGTTCTTGGACAAGGCTGCATTCAACCAGCGTTTCGCCAAATATATACACAGGGCATGGGTATCAACAACAAAACATTCAAGGCAGACGATAGATATATTTCTACACACACATGATGTGTGCGTTGCCAAGCCCCTGACAGATTACGGCGGACATGGAATTTTGAAACTTGACAGATACTCTCCCGAATATTCGTCCTCGGAACAGACACTCAGAAAGCGTATATCAGCAGGCGAAGATTTTATTATAGAAGAATGTATCTCCAATTCTTCCAGCATACGGGAAATAGCCAATAACTCGCTGAATACAGTCCGAGTTGTGACGGTGCTGGACCAAAGGCAGGAACTGCATGTCGTTGCGGCTTTACTGAGATTTGGAAATGGAAAGGGCTTTACGGACAACTACCATGATGGTGGAATGGCCTGCCCCATTAATCTTTCTACAGGTCAACTCACCAAGTTTGCCTACGGAATGAACAATGTGAAGTATGAGCGCCATCCCTCCTCTCATGTCGTTTTTGAAGGCTTCCCTATTCCAGAGTTCCAAGACTGCATGAAACTGATAACAAGTTTGGTCTGGGAAGAACCCTCCGCCAGATACGTGGGATGGGATATTGCCATAACAGACAACGGATTGGAACTTCTGGAAGGCAATATCCCTCCAGGTGAAGACATCACGCAAATTGCAACAGGAAAGGGTATTTGGTACCAAATGTTAGAATGGAAATAGAACAACAAATGAAAAATATCGTATTGAACAATGGGGTAGAGATGCCCCAACATGGGCTTGGAACATTCCTCATTCCCAAAGAGAAACTATCCAGAACACTGGCCGAAGCATATGAAATGGGCTACCGGCAGTTCGATACCGCTTGGAGGTATCACAACGAGACAGAGATAGCACAGGCACTTAAGGAAAATGGAATCCATCGCGAAGATGTCTTTATCACGACGAAAGTGAATGCCGATGCACTTTATTATTTCGGTTATTGGTATGGCAAACACAGCATCTTCAATGTCCGCTCATTCAAATCCATTAGCAGGGCGATTGAAGAATCTTTTGAGAATCTTCAAACCGATTATGTAGATTTATTTCTTGTTCACTGGCCATGGCCGATTTATCGGAAAATGTATAAGGAACTGACCAAATATTATAAGGCCGGAAGAATTCGCGCGATAGGCGTATGTTCCTGTTTACCTCCACATTTAGAGGCTCTAAAAGATGTATCAGACATTGTGCCTGCCGTCAATCAGTTTGAGATCAGTCCACTGAATACACAGAAGCAACTGATTCAATATTGCCGGGAACGAGGTATTCAGGTTGAAGCAATGGCTACATTGAGCCACTTCCGTTCAAATGAACCAAGAAAAGAACTTACGGAAAATGAGACTATCCGCCCTATTGCAGAGAAATATGGCAAGACTATTCCACAGATTATATTTAAGTGGCTCCTGCAGCAGGACATCATCATCATTCCTAAAACTTGGAATCCTAAATATCTAAAGCAGAACATTTCGCTTTATGATTTTACTTTGGACGATACAGAGATGGCTTTGATAGATTCATTGGATAAGGGGCACTTCCTCAACTATAATCCGTATAACGCTTTTCGAGGACTCCCGCGCAAATACAAAAGTTGGGATGGCTTTAAATAATTCTGTCGTATAAACCTCTAATAAAAAGCAACAAAACATGAGGAAGTTGGTACGATTAGCAACCATGGATTACTCTCTGGGTAACCTATTAAAAGGTCAGCTAAAATATCTGTCAGCTTACTATGAGGTTATAGGCGTGGCTTCCAACTCTGGAAAACTTCAAGGCATCGGCGACCGTGAAGGCATCCGTGTAGCCGACATTCCCATGAGCCGAGAAATATCCTTGAAACAGGACGTGCGCTCGCTGTTTGCACTCTTCCGCTTTCTGCGGCAGGAACGGCCCTACATCCTGCACTGCAACACGCCGAAAGGATCGCTGCTTGGCTTGGCGGCCGGATGGCTGGCCCGGGTGCCCCATCGCATCTACACCGTGACGGGACTGCGTTATCAAGGAGCACACGGACTTCTGCGGCTTATCCTCAAGACCATGGAACGCCTCTCGTGCCTCTTTGCCACCAAGGTCATACCCGAGGGACAAGGAGTGCTCCACACCCTGCAGCACGACCATATCACGCGAAAACCGCTTGCCGTACTGCATCACGGCAACATCAACGGCATTGATACTGCATTCTTCAGTCGCAAGGCCTTGTCAGGTGGAACGGAGCAAGTGAGCCGGACTTCTCTGGGCTTGGCCGACGACGACTTCGTGTTTGTCTTCATTGGGCGCATCGTCCACGACAAAGGCATGGACGAGCTGGCGAGGGCTTTTGCCCGCCTTTCGGCATGTCAGCTTCCCCGACGCCCCAAGCTGCTGATTGTAGGCTCCTTTGAAAAGGGAGACCCCATCGACCGGCAAAGCGAGCAAGAATTCCGCACCTCGCCCGATGTGTGCCTGGCCGGCTGGCAGAGCGACGTGCGACCCTACCTTGCCATCAGCGACGCGCTGGTGTTCCCCAGCTATCGCGAGGGATTCCCCAACGTGCCCATACAGGCCGGAGCCATGGATGTGGCAAGCATCGTGACAAACATCAACGGCTGCAACGAAATCATTAAAGACGGGCAGAACGGCAAGATTATCGCCGCTCCGCTTGCCGAAGGCTCCGAGCAGATGGAGGCCGCACTCTACGATACCATGCGGTGGTTTGTGGAACATCCTGCCGAGGTAGGGCGAATGGCCCGCAATGCACGTGCTATGATTACGTCGCGCTACGAGCAGCGGGATGTCTGGGAGGCCACCTTGCAGATGTACCAAAGCCTCTGACACACGTACTACAAACAATCCAAACAAATCAAAAAGTCTGAAAAGAGACACCATGCAAAAACCAGAAAAGCGAATCATTCTCTGTCTGGCCCACATGTCGGGCAATGAAATGAAATATGTGCAGGAGGCTTTCGACACCAATTGGGTGGTGCCCCTGGGCCCCAACGTCAACGGATTTGAGAGCGACCTGAAGCAATTCGTCACCGGAACAGCGCCGGACGGCGCCGGCTCCTCCAGCAGGAAGGGAGAGCAAAGCGGGATGGAGGAAGCGCTGGAGCGAAAGCAAGTGGTGGCCCTGGCCTCGGGCACGTCGGCCGTACACCTGGCTCTCGTCGCTCTGGGCGTCCGGGCGGGCGACGAGGTGATGTGCCAGAGCTTCACATTCTGCGCCTCCTCCCACCCCGTGAGATACCTGGGGGCCACGCCGGTCTTCGTCGATTCCGAGCCCGACTCCTGGAACATGGACCCCGAACTGCTCGAGACGGCCATCCGCGACCGCATGGAAAAGACGGGCCGCAAGCCGCGCGCCATCATCGTGGTCTACCTCTACGGCATGCCGGCCAGGATTCGCGACATCATGGCCGTGGCCGAAAAATACGGCATTCCCCTCATCGAGGATGCTGCCGAAGCCCTCGGCTCGCGCTACGACGGGCAGGTATGCGGCACCTTCGGCCAGTATGGCGTGCTGAGTTTCAACGGCAACAAGATGATCACCACCTCGGGCGGCGGCGCCCTTATCTGCCCCGATGCGGCCAGCAAAGAGCGTATCATGTTCTTCGCCACCCAGGCCCGCGAGGCTTTCCCCTACTACCAGCACGAGGAAATAGGCTACAACTACCGCATGAGCAACATCTGCGCCGGCATCGGCCGCGGACAGATGACCGTGCTCAACGCCCACATTGCCCACCATCAGCACCTGGCGGCATACTACCGAGAGGCGCTGCGCGACGTGCCGGGCATCGCTTTCCACGACAACCCCAACGCCCACGCCGACTCCAATTTCTGGCTCAACACCATCACCATCGACCCGTCTGTCCGTGTGGCGGGGCAGGAGCGGGCCTACGCCGAGGCCGTACACGGTGCCGTGGGCGGTGCCGCCGGCGTGGTGCATGCCACCGGACGGGCCCATACCGACTGCGAACCCAACGACAATGTCGAGGCCATGCGCATGTTTCTTGACCAAGCGGGCATCGAGAGCCGCCCGCTCTGGAAGCCCATGCACCGCCAGCCGGTCTACCGCGACTACCCGGCCTACGTCAACGGCGTCTCCGAATCGCTCTTCAAAATAGGGCTCTGCCTACCCAGCGGACCGCTCGTCACCGACGAGAATGCCGCCTACATCGTCGACCGCATCAAGGCGGCCATTATGTAAAAGCCGGTGATATGTAGGGACATATTGTAGAGGCAAGACACCAAACAACCACGGTTGGCATATAGGGACACACGCAATGTGTGTCCATCTGCACCATTCATTGTAGGGACATACAAGGCGTATGTCCCTACAATTGTATTATCCCCCTGCGTGTTAAACATGATTTTTAGACAGAACGAGAGGTGGTTTTAGACATAACAACATATTGAACATATTGCTGCGCAGTGGAGATTTAGACATAGTAACAGAATCGTGCAGCAAATTGGGGCCATCTGTTGTTCTGTCTAAAACCACCCCTCGTTCTGTCTAAAAGACAACCGGCAACAACGATAAACAACAAGCCATCCTGTCTAAAAACCCGTCGCGCAGCTATATGTTCAATATGTTGTTATGTCTAAAACCACCCCTTGTTCTGTCTAAAAGACAACCGGCAACAACGATGAACAACGGGCCATCCTGTCTAAAACCGCTCAAGGCTCTGTCTTCACGCCGCAAACGCAAGGCGACAACACCGCAAACGCGCGACGATTACGCCGTCAACGCAGAGCGATGACGGCGTAAAGAAAGAGGCATGGCGGCCTATACCAATCCTATTAACCAGCCTATACAGTCCTATAGCCCGGCCTATACAGCCTACAAACAAGCCCATACAGTCCTATAAGACGCCTATACTGGCCCTATAGCCCGGCCTATACAGTCCTATAACCCGTCCAATCCCGGCCTATAGTCAGCCTACACCAACCCATAGGAGAGGTGGGGAGGCCCCGCGGCGCGGCCTCCCCGCGCGGGTTCAGAGCATGAGCGAGAGTGCGCGGCCGTCGTAGTCCACAGTCTGCGCACCCTGCATGGGCTGGTCGCCGCGGCCGCTGTCTGCCCCCACCAGCACCACACGGAAGCGGCGGCGGGCCAGCATGCCCTTGTAACGCCCCCGGCGCGCGCCGATGGTGAGACGGTGCGCGGCATCGTCGTAGCCGAAGCGGATGGTGGCATACTGCCCGCGCTCGTAGTCGTAGCCGTCGCCAGCGTCCTCGTAGAGCGTGAAAGAGCCGTCGGCACCGGGGTAGACACGTATCTCCAGGTCGTCCCAGGGCTTCTCCGAGCTGTACTGCACATCGGGGCCGAAAGGCATCACCGTGCCCGCCCTGACATAGACCGGCATGATGTCGATGGGGCACGGACGCAGCAGCTCCTGCCCGCCGTCGTGCCGCTCATTCGTCCAAAAGTCGTACCAGGCAGAGCCCTTTGGCAAGTACACGCACACCGGAGCCGCGGCCCGCTGCAGGTCGGGATAGATGAGGTGGCCGCGCTTCTGCGCGTCTTTCCACGTGTAGAGCGGGTCGGTGACGGGCTTCACCAGCAGACTGCGGCCGAAGAGATACTCGTCGTTGAGCCGCGCGGCACGGCGGTCGGCACGAAAGTCCATCACCAGCGGCCGCATCATGCTGCCGTCGTTGAGCACGCAGTCGGCCAGCGTGCTGTAGATGTAGGGCAGCAGACGGTAGCGCAGGCGGATGCCGGCGCGGATGGCGTCGTAGCACCAGTCGCCCTCGTCGCCGAAGCGCCAGGGCTCGCTCACCATCGGCGAGGAGCAGTGGTTGCGCATCAATGGCATGAACACGCCCCACTGCATCCAGCGCGTTTGCAGCTCCTTGAGGGCGGCGTTGTGCGGGTTCTGCTCGAAGCCCCAGTAGAAAAATCCGCCCAGGTCGGTGTTCCACATGGGGATGCCGCAGAGCGTGTAGTTGAGGCCCGAGGGCACTTGCTGCTTCATCTCGTCCCAGCTGGCCGCGATGTCGCCACTCCACGAGAACGCGCCGTAGTGCTGCATGCCGAACGTTCCGCTGCGCGTCATCTGAAACACGCGCCTGCCGTTGCCGCGCAGGGCGCGCTGATGGTCGTAGATGCCGCGGTTGTGGACCAGGGGGAACGCATTCTTCACGCTGCGCCACGAGCCGTCGGCCGTGAGCCAGTCGTCGTCGCCAGGCTGCTCGAAGTGGTCGGGCTCGGTCGAGTCGGTCCACCAGGCATCCATGCCCATGCCGTAGAGATGGGACAGATGGCGCCAGTAAATGTCGCGCGCCTTGGGGTTGAACGCGTCGTAAGGCATCACGCCCTGCCGGCGGGGCCAGGTGTCGAAGGGGTAGAGCGCTCCGATTTTCTCCAGTTCGCGGTACTGCGGCGTCCAGGGCCCGAAGCTGGCCCACACGCTTATCATCAGATGAGCGTTGTTGCGGTGCACGTAGTCCACCATCTCTTCGGGGCTCTTCAGCCGCGGCGTCTGCCGTGCGGGCAGGCTGCGCATGTCGGCGGGCAGGTATTTCTGCCACTCCGGGTCGCCCACCTTATTGATATAGTAAGGGTTCATAAAGCGCATGGCGTTCCAGTTGGAGTCGCAGCCCCAGTACTGCCAGTCCTGCACAATACCGTCGAGCGGCAACCGTCGGCGGCGGAACTCGTCGAGCACCGAGGCCAGCTCGTCGCTCGTTTTGTAGCGTTCGCGGCACTGCCAGTAGCCCATGGCCCAGAGCGGGAACATCGTGGCGCGGCCCGTAAGCTGTCGTATAGCCGCGACGACGCCGTCCTGCGTGCCGTCGCGATAGAGGAAGTAATAGTCCACGCAGGGCGCCACTTCGCTCGAGAAGACGGTGCGGCCCGTGGCCGGCGAGTCGGTCCAGCGCGAGCGTCCGGCGTTGTCCCAGTAGAGTCCGTAGCCCTTTTCGCTGGTCAGGTAGGGGATGGAGATGTAGGTGTTGTGGTTCCAGAACTCCACGTCGCGGCCGCGCCGGTTCATCGCCGTGTCGCGCAACTGGCCCATTCCGTAGACTGCTTCGTCGGGTTCCAGCGTGAACTCCTGGCTCACGGCGTACTTGCCGCTGTCCACGGCATGGGTGCAGGGCGTGAGCGTGGCCGCCCCGGCGCGTAGCAAGGTGCGGCCCGTGCTGTCGGCAAAGGTGACGGCTCCGTCGGCCAGGTTCAGCGTGACGCGGATGCGGGCCGACTGCAACGTCAGCCGCCCGTCGGCCTCGCACCGGTCTATGCCGCGCCCGAGGCCCTGTCCGGGCTGGGCCACGACGGAATAACTCTTCTTCTCTCCCACCCCGCTGCCGGGCCATACGCTCACGCGGACGATGGTGGGCGAGTAGAATTGGATGCTCACTGTGCGGCCGTCCAGCTGCTTCCGGCAGCCGAAGCCGATGCTCTCGGCCCCTGCGCCCGGGCCTGTGGCCAGGGCGAGGAGCGTGAGGACGAGGTAACGCAAGAAGGTTCTCATCATGCAATGGGTTTTAAAAACGTTGGGGTTGCGGCCGCCGGGCTCAGTAGCCGGGGTTCTGTTTCAGCTTGCCGTTGGTCAGAATCTGCCTGTTCGGAATGGGGTAAAGGTTGCGCGTGGCGTCGCTGGCGTCGTGCGAGAACCAGGCCCGCGTGGTGAAAACGCCGAAGCGCACCATGTCCTGCCGGCGGCGGCCCTCCTGCGAGAACTCCCAGCCCAGCTCGTCGAGCATGCGTCCATACTTCACCTGGGCCCCGTCGTGGGTGGTGCGGGAGTCGTCGCGGCGGCCGTAGTCGTAGCAGGTTGTGCCCTCGAGCTGGCTGCCGCTGACGGCGGCTTTCTCGGGAAGGTCGGCAAAGTTGCGGCGGCGCACCTCGGTGACCAGCCGTGCGGCCTCGTCGGCCCGGCCGGTGCGCAGCAGGGCTTCGGCCTTCATCAGCAGCACGTCGGCATAGCGCAGCAGGGGAAAGTCGTTGCTCAACCGGTTGGTGATGCCCTGTGCATACTCGAACTTGCCCCAGCGCAACCCCTGGTTTTCCTCGGAGCCGTCGATGCTGTTCACGTGGTTCACGTAGTCGAGCGGGCGGCCCACCAGGTTGCCCATGGTGCACTTCAGGGTGTCGCCCGTGGCCGAAAACTGCACGCCGGCGATGAAGTCATCCCGCAGACGGCGGTCGTCGGGGTCGAAAGTGTCGATGTATTGCGGCAGTGCGCAGACGCCGCCCCAGGGCGTGGCCTGGAAGTTGTAGGTGGCTTGGTTCTCGGGTTGCAGCGAGTACATGTGGAAGTCGAAGGCGTTCCAGTCGTCCACGTAGGTCTCGTCGAACGGCAGGGCGAAGATGATTTCGCGCGACTTCTCGTTGTTGGTCACGAACACGTTCTTGCGTGTGGCCTCCAGCGCATACTTGCCGCTGCCGATAACCAGGTCGCATGCCTCGATGCACTTGTCGTAATCCTGGTGCGTTCCGTCTGAGAACACCTCGGAATTGAGGTACATCTTGGCCAGCAGCGCGTATCCGGCCCACTTGTTGAAGCGGCCGTAATAGGCGTTGTCCACGCGCTCGCTCAGGTTGGGAATGTTCTCGGTGAGCTCCTTGACGACGAACTCGTACACGTCCTTGCGGCTGCTTTGGTCGGGCAGGAATCCCTCGGGCACGTCGAAGCGGGTCACGATGGGCACGTTGCCGAAGAGGTCGTCGAGCAGGTAATAGTACGAGGCGCGCAGCACTTTCAGCTCCGAGACGATGGCCGTCTGGCGGTCGCCGAGCTTGATTTGTCCCGACTCTATCTGGTAGAGCACGCGGTTGCAGGCGTTGATGCCGTCGTAAGTGCGCACCCACGACTGCAGCGGAATGTCGTCTTCGCTGGTCCATTTGTGCTGGTGCATGCGCTTGTACACGCCGCCATCCACCCATCCGTTGGGCCTTGCGGGAATCACGTCTTGGTCTGTACAGAGCATCTCGGCCCGTGCCACGCCGTTCCAGAGCAGCATGGTCTTGCGCCACGACACGTATCCCGACGACAGCAGCGAGGCCACATCCTCGTCGGTCGGCTCGAAGCCGTCGGCCACAATACGGTTGTAGCTGGTGTCCTCCAGCCTGGTGCAGGAGGCTGTGCCCAGGAGGGCGGCAACCCCTACAAGGCAGGTATAGAGCAGGTTTCTTGTTTTCATGTTTCGGTTTTGTTTAAAGTTGGCAGTGTGGCGGTTAGAAAGTGGCGTTCAGTCCAAAGGTGAACGAACGCGTGTGGGGGAAGATGTCGCGGTTGTCGTAGCCGGGGTTCAGGCCCGCTGCCGACACTTCCGGGTCGATGCCCTTATAGCCGCTGATGGTGATAGCGTTGTTCACCGTGGCGTAAAGGCGCAGTGCCTTGACATACTTGCCCAGCCGGCCAAAGGTATAGCCCAGCGTGACGTTGTCTATTTTCCAGTAGTCTCCGTTCTCCACATAGTAGCTGTTGAACTCCTCCGAGCAGAGCGTGTTGAGCACGGCCTTGCCGAATACCGGGTCGTAGGCCGAGCGCAGGCGGTTCCAGTCCTGGCGGCTGCGGTTCTCATAGAACATCCGTGTGCCGTTGATAATCTGGAAGCCGAAGGCCCCGCGCATGTTCACGGCCAGGTCCCACTGCCTGTAACGCAGCTGGTTGTTGAAGCCGAGGTACCACTTGGGCACGCCGTTGCCCAGCACTTGCTTGTCCTCAAAGCTGTGCGTGAAGTCGTCGTAACCCACGCGTTGGCCGTCCCTGTTCTCGTAAATCCACTTGCCCTGCTCGTCCACGTCCACCACTTTGAAGCCGTAAATGTCGCCCACACGGTGGCCGATGCGCACGATGTGCGACTCGGTCTTCACCGGCTCCTCGATCCATCCGGCCATGAAATAGTCGGAAGAGGCCTGGTAGAGGTCGTTCGATAGGCTCTTCAACTTGTTGCTGTTGGTCGAGAAAGTGAGCGTGGCGTTCCACGTCAGGTCCTTCGTCTTCACCGGAATGGCACCCACCATCACCTCCAGACCGTTGTTGCTCATCTCGCCCACATTGGCGCGGGTAGTGGTATAAAGGTTGGGGGGAGAGGGCACGGAGTAGTCGTAGAGCAGGCCCTTGATGAGGCGATAGTACCAGTCTATGCTCACGTTGAGGCGGTAGCCGAGCATGCTGAAGTCCAGTCCCACGTCGTATTCGTGCTTCTCTTCCCACTTCAATTTGTCGTTGGCGTTCTGCGTAGGCTGGAGTGCACGTATCCATTTGCCGTCGTAAAGGTAGTAGTCTCCATAGCCCAAGAGCGAGCGGCCGAGGAACGATTCGCTGGGCTGCGAGCCCGTCACGCCGTAGCCTGCACGCAGCTTCATGTCGTCGAAGAGCTGCTGGCGGCGCATGAAATCTTCCTCGGTGATGCGCCAACCGAGCGACACCGACGGGAAGTTGCCCCAGGGTTGCCTGGTGCCTGCCAGCTGACTCGCGGCCTCATGACGCAGACTTGCCATGAAGAGGTAGCGGTTCTTGTAGTTGTAATTCACGCGTCCGAAGAAGCCGATGAGGTTGGTGTCGAGCCAGTAGCTGTACTCCGTGGCCTTGCCTTCCTTGAGTGCTTGGCCCACCCCGATGTTGTGCCAGCTGAACCGGTCGGTCGGGAAGTTGTAGTTGCGCTCGTACTGCTGGTTGTAGTTGCCGGCCTGATAGCTGTAGCCCGCAAGGGCCTGCACCGAGTGATTGCCGAACGACTGGTGATACTGCGCCGTGAGCTCCACGAGCTTGGTCATGGTCGACGAGCTGCCGGTCGAGGCATATCCGTTGCGGCCGTCGCGGATATTGGAGATGTGCTGCTTGGTCTCGTAGTAGCCTCCGCTGCGTGTTGTCTTGTCGTAGGACAGCAGGGCGTTGAACGTGAGCACCTTGATGGGGTTGAAAGTAATGTTTGAACTCACCCGCGTTTGCTGCACGTCCTGCCTGCCGTCGGCCTCGTAGATGCGGGCCAGCGGGTTGTCGTAGTTGAAGATGCCGGTGTTCTCGCGCCAGGTTCCGTCGGCATTCCGCGTGGGTTCCGTGGGGTTGTGGATCATCGCCTGACGCCAACTGTAGGTGTCGAAACTGCCGCCGTCGGTGGTCGAGGTGTAGCCGCTCTTGTTGGCCAGAAGCTGGAAATTGAAGCGCAGCATGTCGTCGAGCATGCTGTGGTTCACCTCGGCACGGCCCTGAAACTCCTCTTTGTCCGACTTGTGGAAGATGCCCTGGAGCTTGCGGTAGTTCAGGTTGAAGATGTAATTGGTCTGCGGTGTGCCGCCCTTGAACGAGAGATTGTGCACGTGGCTCACGCCCGTGCGTAGCACTTCGTCTATCCATCGCGTGTCGCTGCCCAGGTCCCAGGAGGCGTCGCGCAGCCCGTCGGCAATCTGTCGGCGGTAATCTGCGGCCGTGCAGAAGTCGGGTTTCTTCACGATATGGGTCATGGTGAGGTAGCCGCTGTACTGCACTTCGTTCATGTTCTCGCCCTTGGCCTTGCGCGTGGTAATCATCACCACGCCGTTGGTGCCGCGCGAACCGTAGATGGCCGCGGCCGAGCCGTCTTTCAGCACGTCGATGCTCTCGATGTCTTCGGGGGCCACGGTGTTGAAGTCGCCCGGCACGCCGTCGATCAAAATCAGCGGATTGGTCGATGCGCCAAGGATGGTTGTGCTGCCGCGCAGCGACACTTCGGTGCCGCCCACAGGGTTTCCGTTGGGATTAGTGACCGACAGGCCGGCTATCTTTCCCTGTATCAGCTGCCCGGCATCGTTCACCGCACCGGCCGTGAAGTCCTCACGCTTCACGCTGCCCACGGAGCTCGTCACGTCGCCTTTGCGCTGTGTGCCGTAGCCGATGACCACCACCTCGTTGAGCACTTTGTTGTCTTCCTGCAGCGTCACGGCCACATTCCGGCGGCCGTTGAGCGGCAGTTCCTGCGGGGCGAAACCGATGTATGTCACCTGCAGCGTGGCCCGGGCGGAAGCCACCGTGAGGGAGAAGCGGCCGTCAAGGTCGGTCACGGTGCCGTTGCCGGTGCCTTTCTCCATGACGGTTGCGCCGATGATGGGCTCGCCGGCAGCGTCGGTCACGGTGCCCTGCACCTGGTGGCGGGCCTGGGTGGGCGCTGGCCGCGGCGCGGTGTTCATGGTCTGCACGGGCAGCCGGCCGGGGGTGCCGGCCGCATGGGCTGCGGGTTGCGACGGGGCGTGCGCTCCGGCCACGGAGCAGCAGACGGCCGCCGACGCAAGGATGAGGTTCTTCTTTAGGTTCATGTCGATTGCGTAATTTTAGGTTGTATGATGAATGATGAATGGTTGGCAACAGGCCGCACGGGCACGGCACGGGGCCCGACGGGGTGGCGACATACGCCTGCCCGACGGTTGCAAAGTTAGGGTTTCGGCCCCGAAAAAGGATAGAACAAATGAAGATTTGGGATGTAACGTATGTTGATTTTCCCTTGGTTCAGCAACGGAAAACGGCAAAAACGCAAGCCGAAAAACGGGAAAACGCCCGGCGAAAAACGGCTCGACGCGATGCGGTTGCGCCATTTTCGCGCGACGATTGCGGCCTCATCGCGCGGCGGTTGCAGCGCCGCGCCCGCAGCATGCGCAGCCCACGGCCATGCCGCAAGGCAGCGAAGAAAAGGAATTACTGGTATTCCGACGGCTTCATGCCGAACTTGAGCTTGAAGCACTTGGCGAAGTAGCTGGGACTGTTGAAGCCACACTGTGCGGCAATCTCATTCACGCCGTGCCGCCCCTGGCGCAGCATGCGGGCCGCTTCGTCCAGCCGGATGTTGCGGATAAAGGCCACGGGGGTGTCGGCCGTGAGGGCGGTGAGCTTCTTGTAAAGGCCTGTCCGTTCCACGCAGAGGTCGTTGGCCAGCTGCTCCACGCCGTACTCGCCGTCGGCCAGATGCCGCCGCACGAGGGCCTCGGCCCGCTGCAGGAAATCGGGCTGCGCGGCCGCGACATCAGCCGCAGGCTCTGCCGGAGCCTCCGACACGGGACTCAAAGGCCTGAACAGCGCGGCCATCGGCTCCGCCTGTGGCCGCTGCGGCGACAAAACCGGGCTTTCCGTGCCGGCCGCGGCCTCCTTGCGCCGCCGCCTCAGCAGCCATCCGGCCCCCACTCCGCCGGCCAGCACCACCGCGCCCGCCCACACGCCGGGCCACGCCCACCACGGCCGCGCCACCGAAATGTGCACCGTGCGCACCGTGCCCACCCACCGCCGCGGGTTGGTCGAGGCCTGCACCTGCAGCGTGTGGTCGCCCGCAGCCAGGCGGGTGAACGAGAGATACATCACACCGTGGTCGCTGACCACGCCGGGATGGCTGTCGGCCGACACCGTGTGCCACACCCCGCCATCGAAGCGGTAGCGGTAACAGGTGCCGCGGGGCCGCACGTAGTTCATCGTCGTGAACTTGAAGGACACGTCGCGCTGGCCGCTTCCCAACCGCAGTTGCTGCAGGTAGGGCGTGTCCGTGGGCAGCAGCACGCGGCCGCCGTAGGCCCGCCCCATGCGCAGCTCCTCGCCGCCAAGGTAGACGTTGGTCAGGATGGGACACACGGGAATGTTGAGGGTTCGCGTGTCGAAGAGGTTGAAAAGCGACGAGGCGTAGAGCAGTCCGTTGTGGTAAGTGCCCAGCCACACGCCTTGCTGATGGTCGGGATAAATGGTGTTGATGCCGTCGGTGAGGGTGCTGCCGTCGGGCAGCGACACCGTGCGGAACTCCCGGCAGCGGGCCCCGCGGTTCAGGTCGAAGAGCAGGTAACCGCGCAGACTGCATATCAGGGCCACGTTGTCGGGCGTGACATTGAGCGTGTTGAGGATGTAGGGCGAGCGGTAAAGCTCGCGAAAGCGGAAGCGGCGCGTGTCGAACGCGAGGAAAATGGTCTCGTGCCGGCTCGTGCGAATCTGGTAGAACATGCGGTGGGGACCGCGCACAATGAGCGAGGTGCGCTGGTAAAGCCGGGCGTCGGCCGGGCCGTAGGCCGTGGCCACGCGCAGCCGGCGGCCGGTGCGCAGGTCGTAGTCCACGGCCATGCCCGTGCTGAAAAAGGTGTAGAGGCGGCCGTCCCACACGTCCAGGTCTTGCAGTCGGCCCAGCGAATCGGGCATGAGATAGTCGCGGCGGGTGCAGATGTTGCGCAGCCTGCGGCCCGCAACGACCCATGTGTCGTGATGGCTGTCGATGTAGAGGTCTTCGGGTGGCAGCCCGCCGCCCCAGCGGCGAAGCGAGTCGAGCGGGGCGGGCATGGGGCGCAGACGCTGCAGGTCCACGCAGGTCACGGCATAATGGTCCTTGATCCAGAGCCGTTCCTGCCGGTCGAGGTAGAGGTGCGTCTCGCCATCGTAGCGGCGCAGGGGCGTGCGCAGCCCCTTGTGCAGCGGCACCAGGCAGAAGTTCTGCCCGTTGTACACGTTGACGCCACGCTCGGTATAGACCGCCATGCGGCCATCGCCGAGCTGAATCATCTGCAAAATACCATTGTCGGAAAGGCCGTTCTGGCGGTTCAGCGTATAGAAGATGCGCGTGGCCGAACGCACCGACGGCGACGATTCGCCCTCGTCCACGGCCGTGGCCCCACGGGTGGCGGCGCTGCCTCCCACCCCCGGCGCGAGGATGAACAACAAGGGAAGCAGCAGCAAATGTCTCCGGGCGGTCATACGTGCAAATTTACGAAAACAAATCGTAAAACCGCTAAACCACGCCGGAGGAGAAAGAACCGTAAAACGTTAAAAAACTCAAACCCGCCTATTTCACCGTCACCCGCACGCCCACATTGAGGTGCAGGCCGAGCGGCTTGTCGGTATAGGCCGAGTGCACGCCGCTGCCATTGTGCAGGTAGCAGGCGGCGCCGGGCTCGGCAAAGACACTCATCCGCGGCGTGGCCAGATATTCCACGCCCGCCGTCGCCAGCAGACTGAACACGGGTCGGTGCTCGCTCACGCGGGTCGAACGGTCGCTGTGGTCCTCCGTCTGGCGGCCGCTCACCAGCTGTTCCACGCATCCGCCGGCCGAGGCGTAGACGTTGACGTGCGGCGTGCGCCACAGGCTGTAGCTGGCCATGAGGGGCAATCCCACGTAGTGGAGCCGCTGGCGCACGGTGCTTTGCATCACGCCGCGCTGCTCCTGAACCAGTTCGGAACTGAGTTTGCTGTAGACAAGGCCCGTCTGCAAGCTCCAGCGGGCGTTGAGTCGCCGGCTCACCGAGAGGCCCACGCGCAGGGGCTGGTGGTGGTGTTCGTGGGTGGTCGTCGGGGGATCGTCGGTCTCGGGGGCCCGCACGGCCTGCAGCTTGGCAGCGTCGTACGGCAGACCGGCGTCGGCATAGCTGGCTTGCGAGAAGTCGCCCAGCGGCTCCTGGGAGGCCGTGGGGCCCGCACCCGAGCCGCCCGCACCGCCATAGAAGGCACCCACGCGCCATGCACGGGAGTCGCGGGGCAGGTCGGCCGAGGCCAGGAGCGGGGCGGCATCGTCGGTGAAGCGGCTCCGGCGCACGCGCCTCACGGTGTCCCTCCCGGCCGAGGCTTCGGCCGGGGTGGCGGCCGGGGGCGTTGTTACAGTCTCGTCGGCAGTCGGCACGTCGGGCGGCCCGGCGGCCAAAGCAATGTCGGCGGCAGCCACAGGCTTCGCGACGGCCCTTGAGGCCTGGGTCAAAGGAGCCGATGCCACGAGCGCTTCTGCCCCTCCGGGGACCGCGCCGTGGCCGCCGCCCGCCCTGTGGGCGGCCTTGGCGGCTGGCCCGCGCTGGGCCACCATAGTTCCGGCAGGCAGGTCACGATGCCCAGCGGGCCGCATCCAGAAGACCACTCCCACCGTCACGGCGGCGGCAGCCACGGCGGCCACGGCCCAACGGCGCAACGTCACCACGCGGGCTCCGGCAGGCTGCACACCGCGCCGCGCCAGCTCGCGGCTGATGCGTGCGGGCAGGTCGGCGGGCGGTTCGGGGCCGTAATCGTCGGCCAGCTGCCTCAGCTTGTTCATCCATTCGTCGTTCATGACTTGCCTTTCTTGTATTCGTTGATGAGATGCGCCAGCATGTTCTTGGCGCGATGGAGCTGCGAGGCCGAGCTGTCGGGCCTGATGCCGAGCAGCTGTCCTATCTCCTTGTGGCTCCGTCCTTCGATGACATAGAGGTTGAGCACGGTGCGGTAGCCTTCGGGCAAGCGGCGCAACAAGGTCATCACCGCCTCTGGCGGCAGCCCCTCCGTGTCGGGATCTTCGTCGGGCAGGTCGGGCAGGTCAGTGTTGAGCACCACCGTTCCCTCGCGTTTCTGCCGGCGCAACAGCTGCAGACTCTCGTTCACCACGATGCGTGCCATCCATGCCCGCAGCGACCCGGGGCCGCGATAGCTGAACCGCTCCAGCTGCGTATAGATCTTGATGAAGCTCTCCTGCAGCACGTCGGCCAGGTCGGCGTCGCCCGTTACATAGCGTGCACAGACTCCCGTGAGGTAGCTGGCATAGCCCGCATACAGCCTCTCCATGGCCAGAGGACTGCCCTGGCGGAATAGCTGCACGAGCTGCTCTTCGTTGTCTGTGGTCTGTACGGTCATGGTTACGTCCGTCGGCGGCTGGGCGGCGGCCCGTGCACGGTCTCTCCGGTCTTCACTCCTGAAATGCCGTGCCAGGCGAAACCTTGCGTGGCGCGCCGCATAAAAACATATATAATAAGGTGTAGCCCCACCGGCCCGGCGGGGCGGCGGCTATTTGTGTACAAAGTTAGCGAATCGGCGGCGCACGGCCAAGAAAAAACGGGCAATACCTAAAAAAATCGCATTGGCCGTGCAAGGTTTCCCACACCACGCCGTTTAAGGGGCAGCAACAAGAAATACAAATGCCAAAATTTAACAGAAAAATGAAAAGCTTAAAAATCATTTCCATGGCGGCCTGCTGCGCCGCCGCACTGGTCTTCAACGCTTGTACCGAGAACGACAGCCCCAAGAGCCTCACTAAAGAAGAGGTGAAGGCGGCTTTTGAAACTGTGAAAGGCACTTACAAGGGCTCCGTCATCTTCCCCGCTACCAACCCCAAGAATGCGAAAGATGTCACCGATACGCTCGACGTGAACTGGACCATCGCCACCGATTCGGTGATGACCATCGACAATCTGCCGGCCCAGGCGCTTGTTCCGGCTATCTCGGACGAAGCCCTCGGCAAGGCGCTGGCCCAGCAGCAAGCCCAGAGCATGAAGTGCTACATCGGGTTCTACAGCGTGTCGCCGGCGTGCTTCCTCATCAATCCCAAGGGCCTGACCTACAAGTTTGCCTACGGCACCGAGAAGAAAGAACACGACGTGGTGGTGGCGTTCTACGTCAACAATAGTGGTTCGCTCGGTGCTTACAACGCCACGAACAAGACGCTTCAGATGCAAATCGTGGCTGGCGGCGTCTACATCGACGGCAAGCTGCAGCCCCGGCTCATCAAGAAAGCAACCCCGCTTCTGTTCAAGGCCACCAAGAAGTAGGCCTATCCGAGGCCGTCATAAGGCAGCCTCACCACGCCCGTACAGCCTCGCGCACCCCATACGCCGCTGTACGGGCATTTTATTTTTCAACATTTCGGGCGCGCAACGCACCGTCTACCCGTTTTTTTGCTACCTTTGCAGCCACACCGCCGCCCCATGCCGGGCGGCCCGACACCCACCCAAAGATGGACAGCGAATTCCAGAAGATGCGGTCGCAGCGGCTCTACGACTTCTCCGACCCCGAAATCAACGCCAGCCTGGCCCACGCCAAGGAGGCCTGCCTACGCCTGAACCAGCTCACGATCACCTCGCCCGGCTTCCGCGAAGCCCTGCGCGAGGTCATTCCGGGAATCCCCGACAGCAGCTGTGTGTGCCCGCCTTTCCACTGTGACCACGGCAACGGCATCACGCTGGGAGAGCGCAGTTTTCTGAACTACAACTGCACCATCCTCGACGGCGCCACGGTCACCATCGGTCGTGACGTGAAGATTGGCCCCGGCTGCCAGCTGCTCACGCCCCAGCATCCGCTCGACGCCGAGGCGCGGCGAGGCACCCGCGAGACCTCCTACCCCATCTCCATCGGCGACGACACCTGGCTCGGCGGGGGCGTCATCGTGTGTCCCGGCGTCACCATCGGCCGCCGCTGCATCGTGGCCGCCGGGTCAGTGGTGATTCGTGACGTACCCGACGACTGCCTCGTGGCCGGCAATCCGGCTGTGGTGAAACGGCGGCTCGACACCCCGGCACGGCCACACGGGCAGGAACCAACAGGGCAGAGCCCCCGACAGAACGGCCGGCACACACCCGCGGACTGACCCGATTTGCAACATTATTCCATATCATGAAGAAAGTTCTAATTGTTTCCGGCCACACCGACCTGAAAGATTCGGTGGCCAATAACACGGTACTCGACGAGCTGAAACGCCAGTTTCCCGAGGCCAAGTTTTCCATCTTGAGCGAGCTCTACCCCGACTTTCGCATCGATGTGGCGGCCGAACAGCAGAAGCTTGTCGAGGCCGACGTCATCGTGTGGCAGTTTCCCGTGTTCTGGTACAGCCTGCCGTCGATGCTCCACCGCTGGGTCGAGGAGGTGTGTGTGCACGGCTTTGCCCACGGCTCCACGGGCACGGCCCTGAAAGGCAAGAAGCTCATCGCCTCGTTCACCACGGGTGCTACGGCCGATTGGTACAGCCACGAGGCACTGGGCTACACCGTCGACGAGATACTTATGTCGCAAATCAAGGCCACGGCCAGCCTGTGCCAGCTCGACCTGCAGGACTATGTGTACACCGGAGGAGTGTCGTATGCCCTGCGCACCGACCCCGAACAGCTGGCCAACATCAAGGCCCTCGCCCGCCGGCATGCCGACAGACTCGCGGCCCAGCTCCGCGAGCTGACAGCATAGGAGGGCGTGCCCGACGCCCCCCCACGGCGGCGCGGCGAATGCGTCACCGCCGGGACATCCCCGCACGACGGCGTTATGGCAAGTCCATAACGCCGTCGTCGTCTTGTGTCCGCGCCGTTTTCGCACCGCCGTTGCGGGCTCATCGCGCGGCCGTTGCGGGCTCGTCGCCAAGCCCGGCTCCCGCCCCCGCCGCTTCGCCGGCCGGCCGGGCATTGAACCTGGAGGGCTGCACGCCAAAGTATTTCTTGAACACGCTGCTGAAATACTTGGGGTTGTCAAACCCCGCAAGCGCCGAAACCTCGCCCACGGACTTGCCGCAGCGCAGCAGGGCAGCCGCCCGCTCGAGCCGGATGACGCGCACAAAGTCCTGCGGCGACTTGCCAGTGAAGGTCTTGAGCTTCATGTAAAACACCGTGCGGCTCATGCCCATCTCGCGGCAAAGCCTGTCGATGGTGAAGCCCGTGTCGGTGATATGATCGAGCACCGCCTTGGTGGCCTTGTTGATAAACTCCACGGCGCCCTCTTCCTTCACGCCGGCGCCTTCGGGGGCCGGCGCGGCCACGTGGATGGGGACATGGGCGTTGGCACTGTCCTGCACGAGTTTCATGTACCTGCCGTGCAGCCCATACATCCACCACATGCCGCGGAAAGCCGCCGCGAGCAACAGCAGGTAGGCCAGCCACATCCACCACGTGTTCCACCAAGGCTGGGCGATGTGGATGGCAATCGTCCGCTCGTCGATGACGGCGTGGCTGGTCTTGCTCACGCAACGGATGTGCAAAAGGTGCCTGCCGGGCTCCAGATTCTCGAAGTTGACGTACTGTTGGGCAAAGGCGTCGCTCCAGTTGTTGTCGCCCAAGCGGTACTGGTAGACGATGTCAAAATGGTTGCGATGGTTGATGCTTTCAAAGGCCACGGAGAAAGTGCGCTGGCTGTACTTGAGCCAAATCTCGTTGCGGGCCAGCCCCTTGGCAGCCTGCTCGTTGAACAGCTCGCGGTCTTTGGCCGACTTTCGGCGGCCCTCCACCCCCTTCACCTCCACGCGCGTCAGCTGCAGCCGGGCCGTGTAGCTCTCTTTCTGCAAGAGCTTCGGGTTGACGATGAGGGCCGCCTCGGTGGTGCCGTAAAGGATGTCGCCGTTAGAAAGCCGGGCCACCGAGCCGCGCAGATAGCAGGCGTCGAGGCCGTAGCAGTAGCTCACGTTGACCACCCTGCCGGGCCGGCGCGGATCCACGAAGGCCAGTCCGCGCTCGGTGCCCAGCCAGAAGCGGCCCGCGTTGTCGCGCACAATGCTGCCCACACTGTTGGAAGGCAGGCCCTGGCGGGTGGTGATCTGCGTGGTGCGGCCCGTGCGAGGGTCGTGGATGTGCACGCCGCAGCCGTCGGTGGCAATCCACAGAAGGCCGTCGGGGGCCTCGCACAGGTCGGTGACGTAGCGGTTGGCAGCGGCTGCGCCGCGGGGCACATAGTGCAGCTCCTGCGGTCGGGCGTCGCCCAGCCGCACACGGAAGAGGCCCCGCGTGGTGCCCACGGCCACGCTGCCGTCGGCGAGCAGCTTCATCACAAACACGCTGTGCAGGTCGAAATACCTCACGCCTGCGGCCGTCTTCACCGCCAACGGGCCGTAGAGCGCGCCCATCCAGAGGTTACCCTCGCGGTCGTAGACCATGCGGTAGACATGGTCGTCGCGCAGCACGCCCCCGGCCACGGAGTAGGCTTGGCGCACTTGTCCGTCCAGCCCTATCTCGCACACGCCGTTGCCGTAGGTGGCGGCCAGAATCCTGCCGTCGGGGCTCCGGCAGACGTCGAGCACTACGAGGCCGCGCCCCGCGTGCCGCCACGTGCCCTGTGCGGTGTTGAACATGCTGACGCCGTCCTCGGTGCCCATGACCAAAAGGTCGGCGCCGTACTGCATCACACAGTTCACGTGGCCGTCGATGATGCTCTGCGCGTTGTTGCGCATGTGGGAGAAGATGGCCACCGTGCTGCCCACGGGCCGCGCAATGTCCAGTCCGCCGGAGTAGGAGGCCATGATGATGTTGCCCCAGCTGTCCACCAGAATGTCGTAGATGCCGTTGCCATAGAGCACCCCGTGGGGCCCGTCGTTGGCGCTGAAGAGCAGCCGCGGGGCCGTCGTGAGGGCGGTGGGGGCGGCAGAGGCCCCGGCCACGCCGACGACAAGGGCGGCCGAAGCCGCCACCTGGTACACGCCGCAGCCGTCGATGCCTATGAGCATCATCGGGCCGCAGGGCCTGATGGCCCTCACCGGATTGTGGGGAATGCCGGGGCCCGCATGGGCCACGGCCCAAGGGCCGGCGGCCGACGGCCGGGCCACCACGAGGCCGCGGTTGAACGTGCCCACCCACAGCCGGTCGCGGCGGGCGTCGTAGTGGGCCACGAGGGCATTGTCGGGCAGCACGCGCACGCACTGCCCGGCGGGGCCGTAGAGGTAGCCGCCGCGGTCGGTGCAGAAGAAGAACCGGCCGCCGCCCAGTGGCAGGACGTGGTGGGCCACGACGCCCGGCTCCCTGAACACGGGCCGCAGCCGTCCGTCCCGCAGCCAGAAGACGCCGCGGTCGGTGGCCAGCCAGAGCGTGCCCCCTGCGGCATAAACGTCGTTCAGCTCCACGGCGGCATGCAGCAGGGCGGCTGCACTGGCCTGCAGGTCAAAGCGGTCCTGAATGCGGTTGTACTGATAGATGCGCCCTTCGTTGTCGAAAACGCAGGGCCGCTCCATGGCGCCGGAGGCATGGGCGAACTTCAACACGCGGCCGGCAAACCGGCTGTGCTCCCCGTCGGCCAGGAAATAGGAGCGCACCGCGACCCCGTTGCTGCGGTCGACGCCGTTCTTGGTGGCTGCCCAGACAGCGCCGTCGGTGGTCTCGCAGAGCGAGAAGGCGCGCTGGCTCGAGAGTCCGGCCCCTGGGCCGACGTGTGAAAACGTAAAGTCCCTCACCTCGTAGCCCCGCCCCGGCAGGGGGAAGAGCAAGAGGCAAAGGACCCATCGTATTTGAAGCAGACGCTTGAGCATGTACATGGCGTTGTTTGTGCGGTTAGGCATAACGGTCGCAAAAGTAACGTTTTTCGGCCAAACCGCCAATGAAAAACCCGTCTTATTGCTGCCGCGCCAAGGCGTTGCTGGTCTTTTCCGCATATGCGGGCAGGGCGAGCGTGGCTCGGCCCTTGACGGTTGCCACGTCCGTAGCCACGAGGAAAGTGTAGGTTCCGGCGTCGGCCAGCCACTGGCTGCCGGCCTCGTCGTAGCTGGCCAGGTCGCGGGTGGCGAGTGTCATCTGCAGCGTCTGCGTCTCGCCGGGCTGCAATGTGCGCGTCTTGGCAAAGGCCTTGAGCTCTTTGGCGGGTTTCTCCAGGCTGCCTTTGGGCGCAGCCACGTAGAGCTGGGCCACCTCCTTGCCGGCCATGCTGCCCGTGTTCTTCACCGAAACCGACACCACGATTTTGTCGCCGCTGCGCTTCACCACGGGCTTGCCAAAGTCGAACGTGGTGTAGCTCAGTCCGTAGCCGAACGGATAGGCCACCTCGCGGCCCCTGCTGTCGAAGTGACGATAGCCCACCCAGATGCCCTCCTCGTGCTCGGTGTAGTCGCGGTTGGGCACGGGCTGGCCGCCACTGCTCATGGACTCGTAGGTGAAGAGGTCCATATCCTGCGGGAAGCAGCGCGTCGAGGGGTGGTCGGTGGCGGCCAGCGGCCACGTCATGGTGAGGCGGCCCGAGGGGCAGGCCTTGCCCGTGAGCAGGTCGGCCACGCTGTTTCCGCCCTCCTCGCCGGGCTGCCAGGCCATGAGAATGGCATCGGGGAAAACGCGCCAGCTGGCCGTCTCGATCACGGAACCCGAGTTGATGACCACCACGACGGGCTTGCCCTCGGCATGGTAGACGGTGGAGACGTCCTGAATGAGCTTCCGCTCGAGCGGGGTGAGGTTGAACTCGCCCTCGACCTTGCGGTCAATGCCCTCGCCGGCCTGCCGCGAAATGGTGACGACGGCCAGGTCCGACTGGGCCACCTGACGCTCCAGACACAGTTGGCTTATCTCGATTTCGGGCATCTTCTGGTCGCCCATCAGGGGTGCCTCGAACCAGCGTTCGCCGGGCCGGTCGGCCTCGAACTTGAGCTTCGCATAGGCAATGTACTTCTGGTAAATCTCGGCAAGGTCGGGCGTGGGCTCAATGCCTGCGCCGCGCAGGCCCTGCACCAAATCCACGATGTAGGGGGTGTGGACGCAGCCCGAGCCTACGCCGCCCGAGAGGAAATTGTACGAACCCGTGCCGAAGAGGGCCACGCGGGGCTGTGCGCCCGGCTTGAAGCCGAGGGGAAGCACGCCGTTGTTCTTGAGCAGCACCATGCCCTCGGTGGCCGCCTCGCGCGCAACGAGGGCGTGGGCTTGCAGGTCGGGGTTGTTGGTGGCCTGATAGCCGTTGAAGTGTGGCGTGCGCACGATGTACTCCAGCAGGCGGCGCACGCACAGGTCCACGGCCTCCATGCTCAGCTTGCCGCTCCTCACGCCCTCCACAATGTCGGCTATCTGCTCCTTGCTGCCGGGCTCCAGAAGGTCGTTTCCGGCCCTCACCTCGTCGATGGTAAGGAGCCCCGCCGACTCGCGCTTGCCGCACCAGTCGGTCATCACGATGCCCTTAAAGCCCCAGTCGTCGCGCAGGATGCGGGTGAGCAGGTCGTCGTTGGCCTGGGCAAAGGTGCCGTTGATGCGGTTGTAGGCCGACATGACCGTCCAGGGCTGGCTCTCGCGCACGGCAATCTCGAAGCCGCGTAGGTAGATCTCGCGGGCGGCGCGCTGCGAGACACGCTCGTCCACGTACAGGCGGTTGGTCTCCTGCGAGTTGACGGCATAGTGCTTCAGGCTCACTCCGGCACCCTCGCTCTGCACGCCGTTGATGTAGGCGGCGGCAATCTTGCCGGTAAGCAGCGGGTCTTCGCTGTAGTATTCAAAGTTGCGGCCGCAGAGCGGGTTGCGGTGTATGTTGGCGCCGGGACCGAGAATGACGTCGCAATTGTAGGCCTTTACCTCGTTGCCGATGGCCTTGCCCACGCGGCTGGTCAGCTCGGTGTTCCATGTGGCTGCGAGGCAGGAGCCGACGGGGAAGCCCGTGGCATAGTAGGTCTTGGGGTCATTGGGCCGCAAGGGGTTGATGCGCACGCCGGCAGGGCCGTCGGTCAACACCGTCTCGGGGATGCCGTAACGCGGCAAGGGGATTGTGGACCCGGCGGCGCCGGGAACCGTTCGCGAGGAATTGCCGGCCATGGCCGTGGTCGTCCAGAAGTCGTACTCGCCGCCCACGAGCAGCGACGCCTTTTCTTCGAGCGTCATGGCGTGGAGCACGGCGTCGATGTTGTCCCGGGACAATTGGGGCGCCTGCCCCATGGCTGCAGTACTCATGGTGAATGCAAGGGATAAAACAAGTGTTTTCATGTCTGATGATTGGGGTTGGATGTTGAATGGTTGGAACTACTCCGGCACCGTCGTCACGGAGAAGTAGTGTTCGCGCAGGGGCTTCTCCACGGCGCGGCCCTTGAGCACCACGTCCTGCTGCAGCCGGATGTCGGCCGACGAGGCCCCCAGCTTGAGCGTGTAGGCGCCCGGCTCGACGCGCCAGCGGCGACGGCGGCCCTCGCGGGTGTAGTGGCCCATCTGCTCGGTGTAGAGACGGATGGAGACCGTCTTGGTCTGGCCCTTGGCCAGGTGCACGCGGGCAAAGCCCTGCAGCTGGATGGGGCGCAGCGGCTGCGACGGCCGGGTGGGCGAGAGATAGAGCTGGGCCGTCTCGGTGGCCTCGGCCCCGCCCGTGTTGGTCACGTCGAAGCTCAGCGTGAGCGCCTCGTCGGTGGTTCGGGCCTCGGGGGCCACGCGCAGGTTGGCATACCTAAAGGTGGTGTAGGTCAGCCCATGGCCGAAAGGCCACTGCACGCGCGGGTCGGTCTGCGTCGAGCGGTTGTAGCAGAGGGTGGAGTCGAGCTCCACGCGGGGGTAGCTCACGCTCAGCTTGCCCGACGGCGACACGAGGCCGTAGAGCATGTCGGCCACGGCATTGCCCCCCTCCTCGCCCGAATACCAGGCCTGGACAACGGCCGCACACTCGTCGGCAAGGTTGCCAAGCACTTGGGCCCGGCCGCCAAACACCACAAGCACCACGGGCTTGCCCGTGGCTATGAGCCGCCGCACGTAGGCCTCCTGGCTGCCGGGCAGACGCAAGCCCCGGCGGTCGCGGTTCTCACCACAGAGCATCACGTTCTCGCCCATGGCAGCCACGATCACGTCGCAGCCCTTGGCCAACGCCAATGCCTCGTCGGCATTGGCCGGTTGGCCCGAGTCGACCTTGCGGTGCAGGATGCCATACTCCCACGCGCGTTCGTCGCCGAGCTCCTGATAGCGCGTCTCTATCTCCTCGGTCCAGTCGCAGCCGCGGCTGTAGAGCACGCTGACACCCGAGGGGGCGCGTCGGGTCATGCCCTCGTTCAGCGTAACGATGTGGGGGCAGTCGGGGCCCACGTCGGTCTTCTTCCAGAAGTAAGACATGGACTGGAAGCTGTAGTCGCCGCACATGGCCCACATGGAATGGGCGTTGGGACCCGTGAGCAGCACCGTCTGCCGACCGCGCAGGGGCAGCACGCCACGGTTCTCGAGCAGCACGACCGACTGCGTGGCCAGCTCGTAGGCCGTGCGCCGCTCCTCGGGCGAGTCGAGCCTGATGTCGTCTGGACTGTACAGATAGGCATCGCTGTCGAACAGGCCGCAGCGCAGCTTGTGCCGCAACACGTTCTTCACGGCGCGCTCAAAGGCCTCGTTGCCCACCAAGCCCAGCTGCAGGGCCTCGGGCAACGTGGCATAATTGCTGCCGACGGGGAAGTCAACATCGTTGCCGCCGTTGATGGCCGCCGCTGCACGCTGCATGGGGCCGGGCAGTCCGGGTATCTGGTCGATGGCGTTGTAGTCGCTCACGACCATGCCGTCGAAACCCACGTAGCCGCGCAGAATGTCGGTCAGCAGCTCGCCGTTGGCCACGCATTTCGTGCCGTGCACGGCGTGGTAGCCAGGCATCACGACCTTGCTGCCCGCCAGCCGAATCATGGCTTCGTGGGGCATGAGGATCTCTTCCATCAGTTCCTTCTCGTCGGCGTCGCCGCCGCCATAGCCCAGGTAGTGTTTGGAACAGGCTGAAACGCCCCGCTTGAGGCCGCCGGCCTGCAAGCCACGCACAAAGGCGGTGCCCAGCACGGCCGAGAGATAGGCATCTTCGCCATACGACTCTTCGAGCCGGTTGAACGAGGGGTTGCGGCACACGTCGACCATCGGCGAGAGCGACAGCACGCCGCCCATGCGGCGCAGGGCGCGGCCGGTCTGCAGGGTCTTCCGTTCGGCCAGCTGCGGGTTGAACGAGCAGGACAGGCCAATCTGCTGCGGATAGACCGTGGCGTCACGGGCATTGATGCCCGAGAGCACCTCCTCGTGGAACAGGGCCGGGATGCCGGTGGGCGTGTGCCGCATGAGCCACTGCTGAATGGCGGCCACGCGGTCGCGCAGCACGTTGGCCGACAGGGGCAACTGGCTGGCATACTGGGAGAAATGGCCGATGCCGTAGGGGATGAGCCGCCGGCACTGCGCCGTGTCGAGCTGGCCCTGGGCATCGAAAAGGTCGTCCATGAACCGGCTCTGCAGCTGCGCCACACGCTCGGGCTGAGACATGCGGCTGTATATTTCGTTCACGCGCCGGGTCTCGGCGGCGGACGGCGAGTCGGCAAGGGGCACGACTGCTGCAGAGGCAGCGGCGGCGTTCACCGCCACCGTCGCCAAGAGCAAGAAGAACTTGTCTTTCATGTCAGCCGGTTACTTGAAGGTCACTTTCGTCACCTTGTAGCCAAAGCCCACGATGAGCATGCCGCCGCGGCCGTCCACAAGGGCTTTGCAGGCTTCGGTGTAGTCGAACACGTAGGGGTTGGGCGTGTCGGCCGTGAGGTCGAACTGGGGCACGAGCTGGTCTTCGGAATTGTCGCCCCACTGCGGGGTGGTGATGCGAAAAGCATGGTATTCGGCCTCAACCAACTCGTAGTAGACGCAGATCTTCGAGCCCACCGGGGCACTGGCCAAGGCTTCGGCGCCCACGGCGACGTTGGCCTCGCCCCAATTGATGGACAAGTCGCCCTGCCAGAGCACGGTTTCTCCCCCACCGGGTTCCACGTAGGGCTCGTTGGTCACCTTGGCCTTGCCCACTCCAAACTTGCCCGCTGCGGTCTCGACCACCAGCTTGTAGTCGCCCTCGGGCAGTTCGGGCACGGTGAAGCTGAGGGCCGATCCGCTGTTGGCCAGGTCGGCCACTTTCTGGCTGCCCACGTAGAGACCCGTCACATCCTGGATATGACTGCCTGGGAGGGTTGCCTTTTGGCCGGGGTTGAGCCAGCGCGACTTGGCGTCGCTGGAGAGCGAGGGATCAGTGTCGAGCGGCAGCACGGACAGCGTGCAACTACGCGAGGTCTCCTTGCCCTTGGTGGTGGTGGCCACAATCTTCACATTGTAGTCACCCGCCAGCAGGGGCATGTCGATGGTTGTACCCTCGCTTGTCTTCTCGCCGTCGATGTACCATGACACCGTGGTGTACTGTGTCGGCGTGACGATGGCGGTGAACGTGAAGTTCTGATCGCGGTCGATCGAGGGCAGGTTGGAGGGCTGGCCGCCCGACATTTCGGGGAGGTCGGTGTTGAGAATGCGCGGTGCGTCGTCCTCGGTGGCCGTGAAGAAAGGGTCGTTGCTCTCCGAGCAGCCTGTGAATGCAAGTGCTGTGGACAAGGCCAAAAGCACGGTATATATTTTCTTCATTGTTGTTGTTTGTTGGTTTGGGAAGTAATGACGTTGGGTGATGGCGTGCGATATAAGCCAGCTATCTTAGGTGCGTGTTCTCCGCCATGTCCCACCACACGCGGTGGTGCCAGTCGTCCCTGCCGCCCATGCGGCTGAGGGCGTCGTTGTAGCTGGCGCTGTTGTACTTGACTTCAAGGCTCGGATACTTCAGCCGCACGGGCGTGGTGAGGTTGTTGTCCTCGCTGGTGAAATCGGAAATCTCGTACTTGTTGCGGTCGAGAATGTAGGGATAGTCCGAACGGCGCATGTTGGCCCAAGCCTCGGCAGGGTTCATCAGGTGCAGAATCCAGGCCTCGGTGTTGATGCGTTCTTTCTGTTCTTCGGCGGTGGCGCCCACGGGATGTGCGGCGATGTAGGCGTCGATTTCGGCATCCGAAATCTTGGTCTGCACGTCATAGTAGCCATTAATCATCTCCATGGCGGCACGCACGCCGGCCTTGTAGTGGCTCTCCACGGTGCCGCCCACCTGCCATCCCTTCAGGACGGCCTCGGCCAGCAGCAGCTCCACCTCGGCGCTCGTCATGAGAATGCCGGGCGTGTTGCCCTTCTCCAGCTTGACGGAGAGGGCCGGACGCAGCATGCGCACGTGGTAGTTGTTGGTGTTGTAGCCGCCGTTGGGGTCTTCGTCGATGAGCTTCTGCAGTCGGGGGAAGTAGAGTTTCAGGTTTTCTGCGCTCAGATCCACCCAGTTGGAGAGGATGGGACAGGTCTGTCCGGGACGGGCTTTGGCGTTGCTGTACCAGGCCGCGCCGGGCACACAGGCGTAGGAATAGCCGGCGGGCAGCTGGCCTACAGCCGAATTCTGATAGGCCACGACCTCGTCGGTGAAGTCGATGCTGCCCGTCTCGTCGGCCGAAGCCTCATTGCGCTTCACATTATTATAATAGCGACAAATGCGGTACAGGCGCGGATCGGCGTTCTGTTTCATCATTTCATAGAACGTGGCACTGATGAAAGTGGGGCTGCTGGCATCCTGTCCGTAAAGCATTTCGCCCAGTGCATTCACGCGGAAGTCGAGCTCGCGGGCTCCGTCGTAGAGGGTGAACGGGCCGTCGATATACTTCACATAGGCATTGTCTGCAGCCGTGGCGATGTAGCCGCAGGGGGCGTTCACAGCCTTTTCAAACTCCTGCCGCGCCTTGACGGGGTTCACATCGGAGATGCGCATGGCGTAGCGCATGCGCAGTGAGTTGGCATATTTCTTCCACTGTGCCACGTCGCCGCCGTAGGATGTCACGTCGCCCGTCACGCGGTCGCCGTCGCCCAGCCGGTTGATGCAGCTGTCCAGCTCGTCGAAGAACCAGCTGTAGATGTCTTCCTGCTTGTCGTACTTGGGGTTGGCGATGTGCTTCAGATAGCCCTGTCCGGCCTCCGAGCAGGGTACATCGCCGTAGGTGTCGGTCAGCACCGACATGACGTACACACGGTGAATGCGCAGCATGGCATTCACGTTGGGCTTGTCCTGGCTGCGCGAGATGGCATCCACCATGTTCTTGATACCCACGTTATAGAACTCGTCCCAGATGGTACGCATCATGTCGTTGTTGGCATTCACGGCGCCGCCATAGTTGCTTACGTTCCAGCCTCCGGAGAAATGCTGCGTGAATCCGGTGACGTAGCAGCGGTAAGCATCCATCAGCCCAAAGTCGCCGTAGGTCTGCAACAAGCCCGTTGTGAGCTGCGTGTTGGGGTCAAGTGTCTCTGCCTTGGTCTTGTCGGTGTTCACTTCTTCCATGTAAGAGTCCGAGCACGAGGCCATGCCCAGCAGGGGAAGAGCCACGACGGCGAGACGCAATATGTTTCTTGTTATTCTTTTCATACGTTTATTCAGGTTTGTGGTTCGGAGGTTTAGAACTTGAGGTTTACGTTAATGCCGTAGCTTCTGCGCGAGGGCAGCGAGCCATACTCCAACCCCATGCCCGAGGTGTTGTAACCGGAATCGGGGTCAATGTTGGGGATGTTCTTCCAGACGATGAACGGGTTGCGGGTCACGAACGACACAGTAAGGTCTTTCACCACCTTGCCAAGCATCTTCTGTGGGAAGGTGTAGCCGAAAGTGATCTCGCGGCACTTGATGTATGAGTTGTCGTAGACGAACATGCCGGGGGCGTTGCGCGAGGCGGTCTCCCAGTAATCCTCGGGATTCACGGCCACGTCGTTCTGACGCAGCACGTTGCCGCTTTCGTCCAGGATGACGCCGGGCACCACCAGTCCGCGGCACTTTCCGGCTTCGCGCCACTCGGCCAGGCTCATGCCGGCAGCCAGACGCTGCTCTTCCGACTGGTACCATTCCTCGCGGCCCTCGAGCGTGCCGCTGGCCTTGCCCGTCTGATAAGCCGAGCGCATGGACATGGAATAAAGGTCGGCGCCCACCTTGACGTCGAAACCGGCTGTGAGACGGAAGTTCTTATAGGTGAAGGTCGAGTAGAAACCACCCGTCCAGTCCCAAGTGGAGTTGCCCAGTGTGCGCAGCCGATCGTCGAGTTCGGGCAGACCGGTCGCGGCGTTAATGACAATCTGGCCGTCGCCGGTACGCTTGAAATCGGGTCCCACGATGGAGCCGAAGTTCTTGCCCACCTCGGCACCCACGGACACATTGCACCATGTGGCCTTCTCCAACTCAAAGTAATCCATGCCGTCCACCAGCTCCAACACCTTGTTGGCATTCTTTGAAAAGTTGACGCCCATGTCCCAGGCGAAGTCCTTGTACTGCACGGCGCGTCCGTTAAGGGCAATCTCTATACCCTTGTTCTGTATCTTGCCGGCGTTGATCAGGCGGTAGGAATAGCCCGAAGTAGACGATGAAGCCAGCCCGATGATCTGGTCGCGCGAGGTCTGGTTGTAGTAGGTCACGTCCAGTCCCAACCGGCTGTTGAACATCTTCATCTCCAGACCGAGCTCGTAAGAGCTGGTCATCGTGGGCTTAAGATCCTTGTTGGGCTGGGTGGTGTTGTTGATCATGCCGATGGTGTAACCGGGATACGAGTACTTGCCCGTGGCATAATTGAGCGAGAGCTGATAGGGATTGGTATCCGAACCCACCTTGGCCCACGAGGCGCGGAACTTGCCATAGTTCACGAGTTTCTTGTTCTTGATGAACTCTGACCATACCACGCTTCCCGAAACAGAGGGATAAACATACACGTTGTGGCCGCCGGGCAGCGTCGACGACTTGTCGCCGCGCAGCGTTCCTTCCAGATAATAGGTGTGGTTGTAGCCCACGCTCGCACTGCCGTAGATTGAGTTAATCTGCTTCTTGTACGTGTTCTCCTGGATGTTCTGCTCCTCATAGTTCATGATGGCAATCAGATTGTCCATCTGCTGATTGGTGCCGGTGAAGACGGTTGTCTTGTTGTCCACCTTAAAAATGTTGCCTCCGACCGTGGCGTTGAAGTCGAAGTCGCCCCACTGGTTGCTGTACAACGCGAGGATTTCAGCGTTCAGCGTGCGGTTGTTGAAGATGGAGTTTTGCAGTTGCCCGGCAGCCTTTCCCGGTGTGGTGCGGGCAATGAAGTCGGAGAAGTTCATGTTGTTGATGTCTGTTCCGATGGTTCCTTGCAGCTTGAGATGCCTGTCAACGTTCCATGTGGCCTTGCCCGTCAGACGGAAAATATCCTTGGACGTGGTGTTCTCGTTCTTGTAGAGATCCCAATAGGGGTTGCGGTTGTACTGGTCCACACCGTTCCACTTGGAATATTCGCCCTTGTCGTCCTCATACTTTTTCAGCCACTCGTGGTTGTAAGAGCTGGCCAGCGTCATGAGGTTCTTGCCCACGTTGCTCTGCGAGTCTCCCAGGGCGGGACGGTTTTTCACGTTCTCCCGCGTGTAGTTGCCCGTCAGGTCGAGGTCTACTTTAGACACAGAAGTGGTGACGCGCAGGTTGAAATTGTCGCGGCTCATGTGGGTGTTCGGCAGGATGTCGCTGTTGCGCATGTCGGTCACCGAGAAGCGCATGCCGGTCTTTCCCGAGTGCACAGACACGATGCCGGTGTTCTGCGCCGTGAGTCCCGTGCGGAAAAAGCTGGCCGCATTGTTGGAGTAAAGGTAGAAAGGACGCTCCACGCCGTCGAAGTACAACATGGAGTTATTGTCGCCTTTGGGGCCCCAAGAGTTGTTGGTGAGCGTCATGGCGGAGTTGGAATACTTGCCGTCGGCCCCTTGTCCGTACACCTGCTGCACGTCGTCCCACTTGGCCAACTGCGAGTCTATGGTGAACGAACCGTTGTATTCCAAGGAGAATTTGTCTTTCTCCGCCTTCTTCGTCGTGATGAGAATCACGCCATGAGATGCCCGCGAGCCATAGAGGGCGGAGGCCGCCGGGCCTTTCAGCACGGTCATGGTTTCTATGTCGTCAGGGTTGATGGCCGAGATGCCGTCGCCCAAATCATAGCCTCCTGCCGTGCCGGCACTGCCGAAATTGGTGTTGTCCAAGGGAACGCCGTCGACCACATAGAGCGGCTGATTGTTGCCCGTCATCTCGGTGTTGCCGCGCAGCAGCACGCGCGTGGAGCCCGAAGCTCCGCCTGCAGTCTGCTGCACCACAAGGCCGGCCACCTTGCCCGAGAGGGAGTTGATGACGTTGGTCTCCTTGGCTTTGGTCAGTTCGTCGCCCTTCACCTCGGAGAGGCCGTAGCCCAGAGCCTTGCGGTCGCGCTTGATGCCGAGTGCGGTCACCACGACATCCTGCAGCATTTTGCTGTCGTCCTCCAGCTTGACGACCATTCCATTGGCAGCCTTTACCCGAACGGTCTTGCAGCCCACGTAGCTCACTTCGAGCATAGTGCCGGGTTCACAACTGATGGAAAAGTTTCCGTCCAGATTGGTTACGGTGCCTGTCTGGGCGCCCACCACGGCAATGGTGGCGCCGATGAGGGGTTCGCCCTGGGCATCGGTCACGGTTCCCTTGATGTCTTGCTGGGGTGCTACCGAAGCGTAGGCAGTGCCCTGTGATGACAGAAACGGTGTTCCGCACATCATTCCTGCTGTCAGCAGACCGATTAGCATTGGTTTTTTCTGCATATTAGTAAGCGTATTGATGGATATGTCTTGAGTTGCTTTTATATGTCTTGAGGTATCAGTCCGGCTGCCGGGAGCCTCCGTTCTGCGAGCGAACCAGCCGTGCGCCTATCTCCTGCATGCGACGGCGGTCCAGCGGATAACAGAAGAGCAGCGCGCACATCAGCAGTGCAATGGCCGCGGGGATACAGCTCATGGCGAGTCTCATGCCGAGAATGGCGGTGTCGGTCTGCGACGCGGCGTTGGGCACCAGCCCGAAGGCGTCGAAGAGCAACAGCACGGCACTGCCGGCAATGGCGCCTCCAAACTTCTGCGCCATGCTGCCGCTGGAGAAGACGAGACCTGTCGAGGCCGTGCCGTTGCGGGCCTGTGAGTAGTCGGCCACGTCGGCATACATGCTCCACACCAACGGACTCACGATGCCGGTAAAGACGCTCACGGCCACCTGCAACGCCAGCATGAGAATGTAACCGCCATTGGTCAGCGGCACCATAAAGAACAGCACGCTCAGCACGGCCATGGCCGCGGCGGCCAAGATGAACGTGGACTTCTTGCCCAAACGCTTGCTGAGGGGCACGGCCACCACCACACCGAGCATGTTGCACACCTCACCCACAGCCAGGAACAGGCCTGCAAAGAACACGAAGCCCGTGAAACCGAGGTCGACGTGGGCGTGCTCGCCAATGTAATATTTAAAGTAATAGGCCACCGTGGCTCCACGCACGGTGTTGAAAAGGTTGGTGCAGAGGGCGGCGGCAGTGAGGATCCACCACGGCACATTGCGCAGCAAGGCCTTGAAGTCACTGCCCAGGGCTGCCACGCCGTCTACCCGGACGTGCTCGCGCGTCAGCATGAAGCAACCGATGAACAGCAGGAAACACACTGCCGCAATGGCAATCATCGCACCCTGCCAGGCGTCGGCCGGGGCATTGACGGGCGAAAGCGGCTGATGCTTCACGAAGAAGTCGCACAGCGGCTCCCATGCAAACAACGCCACAAACGAGCCGGCATAGGCAAAGAACATGCGGTAAGACGAGAACACGGTCTTCTCATACGAGTCGGTGGTCATCACCCCAAGCATCGACGCATAGGGCACGTTGATGCCCGTGTAGACGGTCATCATGAGGATGTAGGTGCAGTAGGCCCAGATGAGTTTTCCGTTCTGGCCGAGGTCGGGGGTGGTGAAAAGCAGCACGCCCGCTATGGCAAACGGAGCGGCAAACCACAGCAGGTAAGGCCGGTACTTGCCCCATCGGGTCTCGGTGCGGTCGGCAATGACGCCCATCATCGGGTCCGACACGGCATCCCACACGCGTGTGACAAACATCAGCGAGGCGGTCTGAGCCAGCGTCAGTCCGAAGATGTCGCTGTAGAAGATAGGCAGATAGTAGGAAAACACTTTCCAGAACATGCTGCTGGCCATGTCGCCCATGCCATAACCTATCTTTTCCTTGATTGTAGCCATCGGGTTGTCGGTTTACGGAATTGGAATCACAGGGTCGCCACCACCTCGTGGCGGCCCGGCCCGGCCTTGACAATGGTGCCCTCCTGGGGCTTGCCGTCGACCACCAGACTGCGCACGCCGTGCTGGCGTCCGTCGGGATTGAGCACAGTTATCTCGAACACACTGTCGCGGAACTCGCGGTGCACGTGATACTCTTTCAGGTCGGCGGGGATGCAGGGGTCTATCTCTATGCCGTCGTAGGCGGGCTTGACGCCAAGGATGGCCTGCGTCACGGCAATCCAGTTCCACGCTGCCGTGCCCGTGAGCCAAGAGTTCTTGCCCTCGCCGGGACGCGCACTTTCCTTGCCGGCCACCATCTGGCAGTAGACGTAGGGCTCCACCTTGTGCAGCTCCTGATTCTCGATCCAGGCCGGGGCTATCTTCTTGTAGTGGGCCCAGGCGTCGTTGCCGCGACCGGCCACGGTCTCTGCAATAACCACCCAGGGGTTGTTGTGGCAGAAGATGCCGCCGTTCTCCTTGTAGCCTACGGGGTAGGAACTGATCTCTCCCATCTCCACATGGTAGGTGGTATAGGCCGGCCAATTGAGCACCATGCCGTGCTCGGAGTCGAGCCATTGCTTGCAGGAATCGAGGGCTCGCCCCACCATTCCCTCCTCCATGCCGATACCGGCCATGGCGCAGAAACCCTGCGACTCAATGAAGATCTTGCCCTCCTCGCAGGTTCTGGAGCCTATCTTGTTGCCATAGAAATCGTAGGCACGCAGGTACCAGTCGCCGTCCCAGCCGTGGCGTTTCACGGCTTCGACCATGGCATCCACGCACTGCTCGGCGCGCCTGGCCTCGGCATCCATGCCCGTCTGGCGGCACAGGGCCACATAGTCCTTGCCCGTCACGACGAAGAGTCCGGCTATCATCAGCGACTCGGCCTGGCTGCCTTCTGCGTTGTTCTCCGTGGTCTGGAACGACTCGTTGGGGTCCCACGAGAAGCAGTTCAGGTTCAGGCAGTCGTTCCAGTCGGCCCGCCCGATGAGCGGCAGCATGTGCGGGCCCAGATGTTCCACCACATGATTGAACGAAATGCGCAGGTGCTCCATGAGCGTCACCTCGGTGCCGGGCTCATTGTCCCAAGGCACCAGCTCGTCCAGGATGGAGTAGTCGCCGGTCTCCTTGACGTAGGCCACGGTGCCGAAGATGAGCCAGCACGGGTCGTCGTTGAAGCCGCCGCCGATGTCGTTGTTGCCGCGCTTGGTGAGAGGCTGGTACTGATGGTAGCAGCCGCCGTCGGCAAACTGGGTCGAGGCTATGTCGATGATGCGCTGGCGGGCACGCGACGGCACTTGGTGGACGAAGCCCACGAGGTCCTGATTGGAGTCCCGGAACCCCATGCCACGGCCCACACCGCTCTCGAAGAAGCTGGCCGACCGCGAGAAGCAGAAGGTAATCATGCACTGATAGGGGTTCCAGATGTTGACCATGCGCTCCAGCCGGGCGTTGTCGGCGGCGTTGCCGAAGCGCACACCGTGCACCGCAAAGCTGCGCAGGATGCGCTGCCAGTAGGCTCCCAGCTCGGCAAAGGCGGCGTCGACAGCCTCTGCCGTGGCAAAGCGGGCTATCACGGACTGTGCTTTTTCCTTATTAATAATGGTGCGGTCGGCCTCGCCCAACGAGGTCACGAGGCCATGGCGCGGGGCGTCCTCGGGCTCGAACTTGCATGCTTGCTCGTTCTCGGCATAGCCCAGCACGAAGATGAGGTCGCGCCGCTCGCCGGGCATCAACTCCACTTCCACGTAGTGTGAGGCCACGGGGCTCCAGCCATGGGCCACCGAGTTGGCCGGCCGCCCTGCCTCGACACACTGCGGATTCTCGAACCCGTTGTACATGCCGACGAACGTTTCGCGGTCAGTGTCGAAGCCCTGGGCCTGTGCATTGGTCAGGGCGTAGTAGGCATAGTGGTTGCGCCGCTCCTTGTACTCGGTCTTGTGATACACCACAGTGTGGGGCTGCCCTTGGTCTTCGCCCTGCGTGTAGACCTCCACCTCGCCGGTACTCCAGTTGCGCTGGAAGTTCTCCATGTCGGTGGCGGCGTTCCACAGGCACCACTCGGCGAGCGAAAACAGCTTGAGCCGGCGCACGGCGCCGGTGGTGTTGCACAGCGTGAGCTTCTGCACCTCGGCTTGCGTGCCCAGCGGCACAAAGAAGAGCACGCTGGCCTCGATGCCGCGGCGGGCGCCTGTAATGCGCGTATAGTTCATGCCGTGGCGGCACTCGTAGCTGTCCAAGGGGGTCTTGCAGGGCTTCCATCCAGGGTTCCACACGGTGCCGCCATCGTTGATGTAGAAGTAGCGGCCGCCGCTGTCCATGGGCACACCGTTATAGCGGTAGCGCGTGATGCGGCGGTATTTGGCGTCCTTGTAGAAGTCGTAACCGCCTCCGGTGTTGCTGACGAGGCCGAAGAAGTCGGTCGTTCCCAGATAGTTGATCCAAGGAAAAGGGGTCTTCGGGTTCGTGATGACATACTCGCGGTGCTCGTCGTCGAAGTGTCCGTATGATTTCATGTCAAGATGGTGTTGCATTGTTTACTTGCCGGCCATGATGCCGTCTATGATCCATTGTGCCTTGATGGGGCAGCTGTTCTTGGTGCGGTCGAAGATGCCGAAGCGCTCTTGGCCGTTTCCAAAGGCGTTGTTGTCCCACACGAAGGTGGAGAAGCCGCGCTTGCGTGCCTCGCCGGTAAGGAAGCGGCAGTAGTAGCTCATGTTCTCATGGATGCGGTCGGTCTCGTCGGCCTTGTAGTGGTCGGTCACGCCCCACTCGCCCACGACCACGCCGAGTCCTTTCGAGGCCCAGGTGCCCACCACGCGATCGAAGAGCGCCGTCATGGCCTTCTCGTCGCTGGGCGAGGCGCCGTACTGCTTGTAGGGCTCGCCCCAGTAGTAGTATTCGCAGCTGCCGGCATAGTCCCAAGGACTGTAGTAGTGGAACTCCACGCTCATGTAGCCGTTGCCATTGTCCTCGGTGTCCTTGGGAATGATGAAGTCGCCGTTGTTGATGCCGAAGTCGGGATTGCATACATAGGTCTGCACGATGAGGTGACGGCGGGCGTTCTTGCCGCCCATGGCGCGCACAATGTCCACGAAAGCCTGGTTGTAGGCATTCTGCACCTCAAGGTTCTCGGGCGTGGGCTTGCCCCAGTTGTCGCGCACGTGCACCTCGTTGGTGCCGGCAAAGGCCACGCGGTAGTCGTAGTTGGCCAGGGCCGTGGCTATGTTCATCCAGAGCAGGGACAGCTTTTGGCAGTTCTCCTCCTTGTGGGCCAGCAGGGGGCGGCCCTCGAGCCACTTGTCGTGGTGCACGTTGACGATGACTTTCATGTCTTCGGCCAGGCACCAGTCCACCACTTGTTTCACGCGGTCCAGCCAAGCCTTGTCTATGCTCATGGCCTTGTCGTTGGTGATGTGGCATTGCCAGCGCACGGGTATGCGCACGGCATTGAAGCCGGCCTGGCGCACGGCCTTGATGAGTCGGCGGGTCACCACCGGATTGCCCCAGGCGGTCTCGGCATTGAGTGCGCCGGCGGGATTGCCGATGTCCATCGACTCGCCGTCCTGCCCGGGGGCCGGGCATTCCAGCTGGTTGCCCAGATTCCAGCCCACCACGTCCTTGTTCCACGCCTGCGCGGTCACGGGGGTCTCGGGGTTGGCAACGGTTGGAGGATTGGCCACGACGGGGTTGGAACTGCACGCGCAGCACACGAGGGCGGCCAGTAACAGGTGTACGGATTTGAACTTCATGATGTCTAAGATTTGTCGGTAAGTTGTTGGTCGGGTTGAAATGACACGGCAAAAGTAGGCCATACAGGCCACAACCAGGGTCTGAAAACAAACAAGAAAGGTATAAAAACCGTGCTTCGACAGTTTTTATACCTTTTCGCGATAGATTTTACACCTTTTTCAGACCAGGCGTTGCTCGATGCCTTGCTCGCGGTGCACCACGTGCACCTCCACCCCGAACCGCTTGTGCACGTGCTCGGCCAGGTGCTGCGCGCTGTAGACGCTGCGGTGTTGGCCGCCCGTGCAGCCGAAGCAGAACATCAGATGGGTGAAACCCCGTTGCAGGTAGCGGGCCACATGCTTGTCGGCCAAGGCGTAGACATGGTCGAGAAATTCGAGTATCTCTCCGTCGTCCTCCAGAAAACGGATGACGGGTTCGTCCAGTCCCGTGAGCTGCTTGTAGGGCTCGTAGCGACCCGGATTGTGGGTGCTGCGGCAGTCGAAAACGTAGCCTCCGCCGTTGCCCGAGGGGTCGTCGGGGATGCCCCGACGGTAGGAGAAGCTATAAACGGTGACCAGCAACGGGCCCTTGCCGTCGTACTTGGAGAACGTGGCGGGGCCGTCCTGCGGATGGGCGGGGTAGATGTCGCGGTCGGTGGTGCGGTAGCCGTCGGTCCGACTATGCACAGTCGGGGCCACGGGAGCGAACTGCGGCAGCTCGGTGAGGCGGCGCAGCAGGTCGCGCAGGTAGGGATAGGGCAGCACGTCGTCGCGCAGCCGCAGCAGGTCGCGCAGGTTGTCGATGGCCGGCGGAATGCTGTCGATGAAGTGTTGCTTGTGTTCAAAGTAGCCGCGGAAGCCGTAGGCGCCCAGCACCTGCAGCGTGCGGAAGAGCACAAAAAGGCTCAACCGCTCGGCAAAATGGCGCACCGAAGGCACCTCGGTGTACTGCTTGAGCGACTCGTAGTAGGCAGCCACCAGCTCGCGACGCAGTTTAAAGGGGTATTTGGCCGAGGCCTGCCACAGGAAAGAGGCCAGATCGTAGTACACGGGACCGCGCCGTCCGCCCTGAAAATCGATGAAGAAAGGCTGCCCCTCGGCGTCGAGCATCACGTTGCGGGCCTGGAAGTCGCGGTAGAGGAAGCTCTCGGCGGGCTCCGACGTGAGGTCTTTGGCCAGGCGGCGAAAGGCGGCTTCGAGCTTGAGTTCGTGGAAATCGAGCTCCGTGGGCTTGAGAAAACAGTACTTGAAATAGTTCAGATCGAAGAGCACGCTGTCCTCATCCATCTCGGGCTGAGGGTAGCATTGGCTCCAGTCGAGCCCGCGCGCGCCGCGCATCTGGATGTTGGGCAGTTCGCGGATGGTGCGCAGCAGCAGCTCGCGCTCGGCCACGTTGTAGCGTCCGCCGGCCTCGCGACCGCCGCGAATGGCGTCGAAAAGCGAGCGTTCGCCCAGGTCGGTCTGCAAGTAGCACATCTCGTCGGCACTCACGGCGAGCACCCGCGGCACGGGCAGCTTGCGCCGCACGAAGTGGCGGTCCAGGTAGACGAAGGCGTGGTTCTCCTCGCGGCTCGTGCCCACCACGCCGACAACCGTCTGCCCCGCGGCGTCGGCCATGCGGTAATACTGCCGGTTGCTGCCCGCCCCGGCCAGGCGTTCCACCCGTGCCGGAGCCTCGCCCCGCCAGGCCGTATAGAGTTGTGTGAGCTGTTCCATGGCGCGCAGCTATTGCTTTTGCTCCTCCTCGTGCCTGCGTCGAAGCTCGTCGAAGAGGCGGCGCGTGCGGCGGCGGTACTCCCTGTCGGCCAGCAAGCTGTCGACAACAAACAGCAGCAGCACGATGCCCATGGACATGAGCAGCGACCGCGTGATGTAAATCAGTCCGGCAGAGACCAGCAGAAACAGCAGAACTTTCTTCCAATCGATGTGTAATTTCGGCTTCATGGTGCAAAGATAACGGTTTTTAAGGGAAGCACAAAAAAAATCGGATGTCATCGCGACAACCGATTTCCAAAAAACAAACTACTTAAAAACTAATCTACTAAAACAAATCAAAAAATATCGTTGACCCTCTCACAGAAAGGTCTGTTACAGTTTACCGCTGCAAAGATACGAAGATTATGGATATTCTCCAAATATTTAAGCGTGAAAAAGCACCGGCCAATATTTAAAAAAGACTAACGTGCCGAAACCGAAAGGGGCGCGTGCCCCTCGGCACGCGCCCCTCCATGCGGTTGCGTGTGATTACATCATGCCGGGCTGTGCAGCGGGCATGGCCGGTGCGTTCTCCTCGGGCTTGTCGCAGATGAGGCACTCGGTGGTGAGGAACATGCCGGCTATCGAGGCGGCATTCTCCAGAGCCACGCGGGCCACCTTGGCCGGGTCGATGACGCCGGCAGCGCGCAGGTCTTCGTAACGGTCGGCGCGGGCGTTGTAGCCGTAGTCGCCCTTGCCGCCGCGAACGTTGTCCACCACCACGGCGCCCTCGCCGCCGGCGTTGGCCACAATCTGGCGCAACGGCTCCTCGATGGCGCGGCACACGATGTTGATGCCCGTCTGCTCGTCGGCGTTGTCACCCTTCACATCGGCCAGTCCCTGCTGGGCACGGATGTAGGTGGTGCCGCCGCCCACCACGACACCCTCCTCGATGGCGGCGCGGGTGGCGCACAGAGCGTCGTCCACACGGTCTTTCTTCTCTTTCATCTCCACCTCGGAGTTGGCGCCCACATAGAGCACGGCCACACCGCCGGCCAGCTTGGCCAGACGCTCCTGCAGCTTCTCCTTGTCGTAAGAGCTCTTGGTGTTGGCAATTTCGTTCTTGATTTGTGCCACGCGCTCCTGAATATTCTCCTTGGCGCCGGCCCCGTCCACGATGGTGGTAAAGTCTTTCGATACAGTCACTTTCTTGGCTGTGCCGAGCATTTCGAGGGTGGCCTGGTCGAGTTTGAGGCCTTTCTCCTCGCTGATGACCACGCCGCCGGTGAGCACGGCAATGTCTTCGAGCATGGCTTTGCGGCGGTCGCCGAAGCCGGGGGCCTTGACGGCGCAGATCTTCAAGCCGCCGCGCAGACGGTTCACCACGAGCGTAGTGAGGGCCTCAGAGTCCACATCCTCGGCAATCACCATGAGCGGACGGCCGCTCTCAGCGGCAGGCTGCAGGATGGGGAGGAACTCCTTGAGGTTTGAAATCTTCTTGTCGTAGATGAGGATATAGGGATTTTCCATCACGCACTCCATCTTGTCGGCGTCGGTCACGAAGTAACCCGAGAGGTAACCGCGGTCGAACTGCATGCCCTCCACCACGCCGATGCTGGTGTCGCGGGTCTTGCTCTCCTCGATGGTAATCACTCCATCTTTCGACACCTTGCGCATGGCGTCGGCCAGCAGCTTGCCAATCTCGGGGTCGTTGTTGGCCGAAACGGTGGCCACCTGCTCAATCTTGTCGTAGTTGTCGCCCACGAGCTCGGCATTGTTCTTGATGAAATCCACCACGTTGGCCACGGCCTTGTCGATGCCGCGCTTGAGGTCCATGGGGTTGGCGCCGGCCGTTACGTTCTTCAGGCCCTCGTTGACGATGGCCTGTGCCAGTATGGTGGCGGTGGTTGTACCGTCTCCGGCGTCGTCGCCCGTCTTGCTGGCCACGCTCTTCACGAGCTGTGCGCCGGTGTTTTCAAACTTGTCTTCGAGCTCCACCTCCTTGGCCACGGTCACGCCGTCCTTGGTAATCTGCGGGGCACCGAACTTCTTTTCAATCACCACATTGCGGCCTTTGGGGCCCAGCGTCACCTTGACGGCATTGGCCAACTGGTCTACACCCTGCTTGAGCAGGTCGCGTGCTTCTGTATCGAACTTGATAATCTTAGACATAATTGTAATTTTTTATGGCCCGCTCAGCCTCTCACGGCTTCTTCACGGGCTGGGTATGGTTTAAATATGAGTGCGGGGGCGACGTGTCGCGAGCCTGTCATCGCTTGCTTGGCAACTCTGCTCGGCTTTATCATCAGCCTGGAATTATTAGCTTGGCAACTCGGCCCGGCTTTATCACGAGCTTGTCATCGCTTGAAAAATCTCCCCGGATGGCTCAATTTTGAATTATGAATTTTGAATTTTGAATTACTCAACCACTGCGAGCACATCGCTCTGCCGCATCATGAGATACTTCTCGCCGTCGTTCTCCAGCTCGGTTCCCGAGTACTTTCCATAGAGCACTTCGTCGCCCTCCTTGAGAAGCATGGCCTCGTCTTTGGTGCCCTGTCCCACAGCCACCACCTTGCCGCGCTGCGGCTTTTCCTTGGCCGTGTCGGGGATAATGATGCCTCCTACTTTCTCTTCGGCCGGTGCGGGGAGCACCAGCACTCTGTCTGCTAATGGTCTTACTTTCATAATTTCATGTATTTTTAGAATGTGAATACGTTGTGTCGCACGCTCCGCGTGCACGGTTTGTCGTGGGTCTCCGCCTTGCGGCAGCCCACCCTCCCCCTCTGCCAAAAGCGTGCCAACACCGTGACAACGCCGCCGACTGACACATTTGGCACACCCGCGTCTGCCACATTTGTCAGTCTTCGACCGGTGCCGACAGGGCGCCCGTCCTGCCTTTCCCGCACCGTCCTGCCGGCATGGGTGTGCCGTCGTCCCACGATTACGCCGTATCCGCCGAGCGTCTGCGGTGTTTTCACCGCACGATTACACCGTTTTCGCCACGCGATTACGGCGTGCTCGTCGCGCGATTACGGCGTGCTCGTCGCGCGATTACGGCGTGTTTATTTCGCCATGTCCCTGCCGGGACATGCCTGCCGTACCCTCAAACATCCGCCGACCGCCCACACGGCATGCTCCAAACGCATGTTCCGACCGCCCTTGTGCTGCTCTATATAAATTTAAAGACAACTCGAACAACAACAAACAACACTGCCAACCAGGGCGAAGCGTTGTTTGTTGTTGTTGCGGGTTGTCGTTTGGACAAGGCGGGGGATAACTTGAAACAGAAAGGAGGGAGCGGGGGTTCAGACCCCCAACCCCCTATCTTAGGGGGCTAAGACCACCGGATTAGGGGGCTAACCACGCAGGATTAGGGGGCTAAGACCACCTTAACGGCAGAAGAAGCCGAGCGTGCAATGTAGGTGCCGGGGGCAAGACCGAGGGCGAGGAGACGGCGGCGCAGGTCGGCGGGACGGGCGGTCACGCGGCCCACATGGGCTCCACCCACGGCGTAGACCTCGAAAGCAGCCTCGACATCGGCCGAAAGACGGCCCAAACCCGTGGTCGCCGCGACGATGCGCAGGTAGCCCGTGGTGCTCTTGTCGGTGAGCGACGTGCGCTCCCAGGCCATGCCGGCGGGCAGTTCGGGCAGCGTCACCGACGTGGGGGCCTGCATCACGCGCTGGCAAGTCCAGAGGCAGATGCTGTCGCCCACAGCGGGCGTGTAGCCGTCGGCAAGCCTCACGCAGACGTTGCCCAGGTAGAGGAAGTTGCCGCACTCGATGCGCGAACCCACGACGGCCGTGCCGCTCTTGCTGCTCACCACGAAGTTGGCCGTGGCCGTGGGGGCCATCTTGAACATGGCCGACGTGCGGAACACGCCGCCCAAGTTGTCGTTGGCATACTTCACGGGGGAGAAACGGCTCGCCCCGTTGAGCGTCACGGCACTCACCAGACCCGTGCCCTTGACCTCGGCCTCGCCGTTCACCGTGAGCGTGGAGCCGATGATGGGGGTGGCTGTGCCGGAGGTGAACGAAAGCATGCCCTCGTCAACCTGCAGCTGTCCCTGCACCTTGTTGACAAAAGAGAGGTTCATACGGCCCGCGCCGCGCTTCACCACCTTGCTGGTGGAGACCACGCCGAAGTTGAAATCGTTGCCCGAAACGCCCACGATCCATGCGCCACTGCCGGCCAGGGTGCCCGCGCCGGTGACGCTGCCGAGCGGGAAATCGTGGCCGTTGTTGCTCACGGTAACGCCCGACGGCACGTTGAGCGTGGCCCGGGGAAGGCCGTGGCTGTTGGTGAAGTCGAAGGTTTCGTTGGTGTAGAGGTGCTTCGTCGTGCGGTTTTCGAGGCGCGGCACCACCGTGCCCTCGAAGTCGCTCCAGTCGCCGCTGAACGTGCAACGCACCCAAGCGTCGTACACATTGAACGTGCCGCGGCCGGTGAGGCGGCCCGTGTAGTTGCAGCGCGGGTCGGCATGGAACGTGCCGGTGCAGCCCTCGGGCACGACGAAGTTCACGGGATTGACCGACGAACTGTTCTCCGTGGCGGGGTCGTAGAGCGTGCCCTGGCCGAACTCCACGGTGGCGGGAAGCTGTGGTTGGTTGTAGAGCTCCACGTCGTTCACCGTGCCGCGGGCAATGACGAGGCGGTCGATGGTGTTGACCGTGCCGAGCGTGAGCGTGCCGTCGCCCATCTTGGTCACAGTGTTGCCCGCCCCGGCAAGGCCTCGGTTCAGGGTGAGGGCCGTGCCGCCGGGCGTCTCGAACGTGGCGCCGCCGCTGCCGATGAAGAACGGCTGGTCGGTGATGATGGTGCGGGCCACACCGAATGTGGCTCCGCCCGAGAGCGTGATGCGGCTCGCGGCCGTGCCCAGCGCGCCGTAGGCCACGCCCGTGAGATTGCCCAGGCTGTTCACCACGAGCCGTCCGCCGCTCACCTCGGTGGAGGCCATGCGGTTGAGCGAGGCCACGGTGAGCGTGCCGGCGCCCGTCTTGCGGAGCGTGGCGGGGCTCACGATGCTGTCGCCCGAGAGGGTGTAGGCCTTGGTGTCGTTGGTGAAAAGCAGCGAGGCGGGGCGCACCGCGCCCTTCACCTCCACCTGCGTGGAGGCGGCCCGGTCGTCGAAAGTCACGTCGTCGCCCGGCGCAGAATAGTCTTTTTTGTCGCCGTTGAGGAAGTTTTCACTCACGCCGAAGTCCCAGATATGGGAGTCGTCGGTGCCGTTCCAGCGCACGGCGGCGGCACTGCGCAGCGTCTCAACGTGCAGCGAGAGGCGGCCGTCGACCAGCACGAGACGGGTGCGGCGGTCGCCGAGGCCCTCGAGCAGGATGTCGGCCAGGCGGCCGCGCAGTGAGTCGACACGGCCCAAGGTGTAGTCGCCGTCGGGCAACTCGCCCTGGATGCGGAACTCGAACACGGGCGCCTTGTACTTGGGCCCGTACTCTCCCCAGTCTTTGGTCTGGAGCACGAGGGTGTCGGCATTGAGCGTGTCGGGGCGGGCATTGACGATGTCGAACACCACACGGGCGCCGATGCCGAGGTCGAGGCGGCTGGCCGAGAGGCTGCCCACGCCGTCGTCGCCGGGCAGCAGGGTAGCGTTGTAGTCTGCACGCAGCCCGCCGAGGAAGTGGCCGCCGCGCGAAACAAGGCGCGTGTGGCGGTTGAGCCACACGGGACTCTTGGCCATGGTGCCGTCGAACCGGAGCGTACCGTTCCAAATGTCGGTGGGGCCGCTGTGGTTTTCGGTGACGTTGGGCAGCACAAGCACGCCCTCGCCCTGCTTCACCAGCCGCGTGGCACCGCCGAAAGCCCCGCCCGTGAGGGTGTGGGTGCAGGTGGTAACCATGCGCTCGGGGGTCTTGCTGCGGGCGTTTTCGCCGCCGGTGCCGGCCACGATGGCGGGCGCATTGTCGGTAACGATCCAAGGAGAAGCCCCGTCGGCCACGCCGACAGTCATGTCAGCCTGGTCGCAAAGCAGCAGATGGGCCTTGCCGCTGCGGAGTGTTGAGCCGTCGGCCACCACGCTGCGGCCGGTGAGTGTCACGGGCGGCGGGGCCACGGTGATGCCTTCAAGCTCGCCCAGGAAAAAGCTGGGATGGGGCGGTTGGTTGTAGCCCACGCACTGCCAAGCCATGGCATTGCGGTACTCGTGGTCGTGCCAGAGGGTGTAAATGGCGTGTTCCGTGGGGTAGTTGGTGGTGTAGAGCTGCAGCTCGCTCGGGCCGTTGCGCACGATAAATTCCTCTCGCCAGTCGCCCAGAATGTCGCCAAGGGCGCAGGGATTGTTCTTCGACGAGTTGTTGAGCTGGCCTCCCGAGGTGAAGATGCGGCCGTTGCCCCACTTCGTGATCGAGGCGGCACGCTCCACGCCGGGGCTGTCGAATATCTCGTCAAGCAGGTCGCCGTCCCAGTAGATGCGGCAGTTCAGGTCGTCCCACTTCATCTTACTGTTGGCGTCGACGGGCAGAATCTTGTCGGACGAGAGGCCGATGATGCCCGAAGAGACGGAGCGTCCCTGGCCGCCGGGGTAGTCGTTGGTGAAGTTTCCGGCCAGGGCGCGGCCGTCGTCGCCGCCGTCGGCCTTGCGGTAATACAGCTGGCCGGTGGTGGCGTTCCAGTAACTGTTGCCCTCACTGCCCTCCTGACAGGTGAACTGCTCGAGACCCCAGCGGTACGGATCGAGGTCGCCGCAGTGCTGTGCATCGCCATGTCCGAGGCCGGTGGTGGCCAGTCCACGGCCGTTGTCGTCGATAATCATTGAGCCAAAGACTATCTCATCGCGGCCGTCCATATCGACGTCGGCTATCTGGAAGTTGTGGAAACCGTTGCCAAACCACGGGCTCGACGCGTCGTAGGTGTTCCAGCGCCACCGCTGCGAGAGCTTGTGGGTGACGGGATCCACGTCGAGCGCGCACATCTTGTGGCGCGTGTAGCAGCCGCGGCCCAGGAAGATGCTGGCCCGACGGCCGTCCAGGCAGGGTGCGCCGAAGTAGTGCTTGCAGGCGCGGTGGCCGGTGTCGTTGGAGCCCCACACGGCCGCATAGTCCGTCTCGCCCTGCTCGAAGCGGGGCAGCGGATAGGCCGGCGGCGTGTAGGCGCCGCTGTTGCCGTCGTAGCCGTAGGGCACGCCCGTGGCGCCGTCAAGGTAGAGCAGGTACTCCTTGCCGGCGCGGGTGTACTCGACGCGGGTGTCGGCCGTCCCGCCATTGTCGTAGTTCATGTCGCCGATGTTGATGGTGCGGCCGTCGGCGGTGTGGATAATCATGTTGTCGGCACCGCGCATCAGGGCCTCGGCACGGCCGTCGCCGTCCCAGTCGTAGCCTATCATGTCCCACTGCTCGTCGGGCCCCGACATGAGGTTGGGCCCCAGGTCGATCCACCACAGGCGCTTGCCCTGCAGGGTGTAGACCTCGTAACGGTTGAAGTCGGTGCGGTTGCTGGTCTTGAGCAAGTTGCCGCTGTCGTTGCGTCGCTTGAGCATCAGCTCGGGCACACCGTCGCCATCGACGTCGGCCAGCGAGATGTCGTTGAGCGAATAGCCGGCCGTAACGTCCTTGCCCGCGCGGTTGAGGGCGGGCTCTATGGGGATGGAGAGATACTGTCGGGCCCACGCCTTGACGGGCGCGCAGCGTTCGTGCAGCTCGCCGTTGACCACGGCCTCGACCTGATAACTGCTCGAAGAGTTGCCGCCGGCATCCTGAAAGTTGGAGACGGAGAGGCCGGAGGCGATGCGGGCGCCGTCGCGATAGAGGTTGTACTGCGTGTCGTAGTACTCCTCGCCCAGCTTGCGCCAGCTCACCAGATTGCCCGACGAGCGGCCGGGCACGGCCACGAGGCCACGGTCGAGGCGGTCCATCGTGCGCTGGGCGTGCAGGGGAAGGGCCATGCCGAGGGCCAGCAGGGTGGAGAAAAGGATTCGCTTGTTCATGGGTTTGTTGTTGGTTTTTAGTTGTTTTTTGGGGTTGCAGGGATGTGTCCCGTGCGGGGCGGCCGCCGTTTCAGGGGTTTGCGGACGCGCGGACACGTGTGCCCGCGAGGGCCGCGGGCAGCAGATTCCGGCTGCAAAATTAGTGAATCGTGGAGAGAGACGGGCACGGCAGCAACCGTTTTTCGGCAGAATGGCCAAAAAACACGGGTTAAAAACAAAAAAGCCGGGCGTTCAGACCCGGCTTTTAGAGACCGTGCCCCGGCTGCCAACACCGGGCGGCGGGGGCGCGGGGAGCTCACGGTTTGAGATACGGGGCGATGATGCGGGCCATCTGTTCGGCCCCCTCCGCAGTGGGATGTACGCCGTCGCGCTGCATCTGCCGGCCGTCGGCCAGGCTGAAGGCCGCGTGCAAGTCGATGAGGGTGAGGCGGTTTTTGCGCGCCACCTTCCGAATGACGGGGATAACGCCGGCCGTGATGATGCTGTCGTTGATGTCGCGACCGGTGAGCCGCGTGGTGGGCACGGGCGTGCACAGGTAGATGGCGGGCCGGGTGGGCAGGGCCTTGAGCGAGTCGACCAGCTGCTGCAGGTCGCGCTCCAGGTCGGCCCTGTACTGCCAGTTGTGGGCTTTGGAGTCGTTGGTGCCCAGCTTGACGATGACGGTCTGGGGCTGGAAGTCGAGGGCATCGCGCCAGGCCGGCTCCTGCATGTAGGGGTGGTCGCCCTTATTTAATAAGGTGCGGGCCGAGACTCCGAAGTTTTTCACGAGCCAGTCGGGGCCGAGCAGCTGCTGCAACCGGGCGGGATAGGCCTGCGACTCGGCCATGGCGAGGCCGGCGCCGTCGGTGATGGAGTTGCCGATGCAGGCCACGCGGCGGGCTCCGGGACGGGGCGAGGGCAGCGCGGCAAGCCACTGGGTGAGGTCGGCGAGCATCTGGTCGTGGAAGGTGTAGCTGGGCCTGAAGCCGAAGCCGTGGCCTCCCGAGGGATAGATGTAGAGGGCGCAGTCCTTGCCCAGACGGCGCATGGCCGAATAATAGGCCACGCCATTGGGCACGGGGGGCACCGCCGCGTCGTCGTTGGCCAGCAGGATGACGGTGGGCGGAGTGAGGTGTCGGCGCAGCTGCGTCTCGTTGCTCCAGGCCCGTGTTAGCGCAGGGTCGTCCTGTCCGTCGCCCAGAAAGTTGGCCTTGGAGCCGCCGTGGCAGCCCTGCCCCATGGTGATGACGGGATAAAAGAGGATGGCAAAGTCGGGACGCGAGGCCCAGGGGGCGTGGGTGCTCACCGAGGAGGCCAGATGGCCGCCGGCCGAGAAGCCCATGATGCCCACGTCGTGGGGGTTGACGCCCCACGCGGCGGCCGAGTCGCGAACGGTGCGCATGGCGCGGTAGGCATCGGTCAGGGGGATGGTGCGGTCGCCGTGGGGCATGCGATACTTCAGCACGAAGTAGGCGATGCCCTGCCGGTTGAAGTAGGCCGCCCAGTCGTGGCCCTCGTGGTCAAGGGCCAAATGGGCGTAGCCGCCGCCGGGACAATCGACGATGGCGCGGCCCGTGGGCTGCGCGGGCAGGTAGGCCGTGAGCTCGGACTGGCCGTCGGCCGAGTTGGGGAGCACAAACTTGCGGGCCGTCTGCGCCGCAGACTGAATGGAAACGGCGAGCGATGCCGCCAGGACAAGAATGAAATGTTTCATAAAAGAGTTGTTGTAGTTGTTGAATTTACGGGGATGAGTGGCGGCGGGGCAAGAGCCGTCAGCGGGCCTCGCGGCCGTCGGGGGCGGGCACGGGCCGGGCGTTGCCCACGCAGCTGTTGGGCATCTGGATGTGGAGCAGCTCGCAGATGGTGGGCGCAATGTCGACAATGGCCGTGGGTTCGGCCGTTTCGCCGTGGCCCACATGCCAGCCATAGACCACGAAGGGGATGTGGGCGTCGTATGGATTCCACTGTCCGTGCGTGGTGCCGGGGTAGTCGGGCTTGCTGCTTACGTTCTCCCAGTCGGCGCGGGGCACGTAGAAAATGTCGCCGCTGCGCTTTTTGTTGTAGCCGTTGACGATGCGCTCGCGGATGGGCTGCGGCACCGACGTGGTGAGGGCGCGGTCGTAATCCACGGCGTAGAGTATGTCGTCGCGCCGCTCCAACTCGCGGATAAGGGCTTGTTTTACGGCGTCAACGCGCTGCGATTGGCGGGCAATCGCGTCGCGATTAAGGTAGATTCGCCCCGCGTCTTCGCCTTGAACGACGGGCGTTGACAGCCCCAACTGCTGGCAGACGGCCCGATCCACACTGTCCATCCACGTCCACGTCTCCAGCCCGCCCGCCGGAATGCGGTGGCGGCGCAGGAGGTTATGGTTGTGGGCCGCGCCGTGGTCGGCCGTGAGAAAGAGCAGGTAGTTGCCGCGGCCCACGCGCTCGTCGAGCACGTGCAGGAAGCGGGCCAGCTGCCGGTCGAGCTCCATGTAGGCATCGTGGTTCTGCTGTCCGCGCGTGCCGAACGTGTGGCCGATGGCGTCGGTCGACGAAATGCTCACGGCCAGCAGGTCGGTAACGGAGTCCTGGCCCAGCTGTTCGTGCTCCAATGCGGCCTCGGCCATCTGGAAAGTCTTGGTAATGCCCTCCACCGAAGTCTTCACATCGGTGCCGGGCTTGGCCCCGAGGCGTCGGTTCTGCTGCTGCACCCAGCGGGGAAGCTCCTGCATATAATAGGTGGACGAGACGAAATGGCCGGCCGAAGTGTCCCACCAGTAGGCGGCATCGGCGGCATGCCCGGCGGGCAGGATGGCGGCGCGGTCTTTCAGTGCCACGCCAATGACCTTGGCCCGAAAGTCGGTTGCCGTCTTGAGTACGTCGCCGAGGCCCGACGCCAGCAGGTTGCGCGGCGACATCTGGCCCTCGCGGCTCTTCGAGCCCACGCTCTGCACGGTGGTGTCCGAGCAGCAGTAGGTCTTGCGGCCGTCGATGTAAAAGTTGTTGCCGGCGATGCCGTGCAGGGCCGGCACACTGCCCGTGTAGACGCTGGCATGGCCGATAGCCGTCACCGTGGGCACATAATTAATCATCGTGTTCTCGAAGCTGAAGCCCCCGTCCATGAGGCGGCGCAGACCGTCGGGGCCGTACTGGTCGTGATAATAATAGAGGTAGTCCCAGCGCATCTGGTCGACCACGATCCCCACGACGAGTCGCGGACGCTGCACCTCGGCCCGGCCGGGCAGTGCCAGCAGGGCGGCGGCAAGGAGCACAAGCAGTTTTTTCATTCGGATTGCGGTTTAGACGTTTCTTGGCGCAAATTTACAAATTTCCCGTCGAACGGCAAACGATTCGGCCGAAAAGCCGTAACTTTGCAACTGCAGCGCGCCCGCCCGCGAGCCGGCGGCGCGTTCTTGCACAGCCATTCACCCACAACCCCATGTCCGCCATGCCCAAGGTCTTCACCCATTTTGCCGCCGACGAGGAGAGCCGGCGCGCCGAACTCATCCGCATCATCGAGCACAGCGTGGCCCAACTCTCGCTGGCCGAGCTCGAAGCCCTCTACTACGACCTCGTGTCGAAAGACTATATCCGATAAGGCAACCGCCCTATCCACCCCTGGCAAGGCCTATCATCCGATAAGACAATTGCCCTATCCACCCCTGGCAAGGCCCATCATCCGATAAGGCAACCGCCCTATCCTCTCCTATCAAGGCCTATTATTTCCTATCAACTCCTATCGCTTAGGGGCCGGCCTCCGCGCCGGCCCGCCCTATCAAGACCTATCCTCTCCTATCGAGTCCTATCAAAGCCTATCGAGTCCTATCAAAGCCTATCGAGTCCTATCAAAGCCTATCGAGTCCTATCAAAGCCTATCGAGTCCTATCAAAGCCTATCGAGGGGCCCTCTCAAGGCCTCTCCCAGCCCCCCCCTTCCCCCAAGGAAAAGGCCCCGGCCCTGCTGTGTGGCAGGGCGGGGGCCTTTCGTTTCTCTTACTTCTTGCTCTCTTTGTCGGCCAGCGCGGCGCGGCGGTCGGCCAGAATCTTCTCCAGGCGGCTGTTGGTTTGCAGCTCGACCTGGGCGTTCATTGTTACCAATTTGTCCATAATGCTTTACAATCTTTTTACTTTTAGCGGCGCAAAGTTAGTGCCGTTTGCCCGATTTTGCCGCCGCAAGAACGAAAAAAAGAAAGGAAAGTCCCGATTCTTTGACCTATATCAATGCACCGGGCATGCACAAAATACCCCTGTCCACCGGCCGTTGGCCGGCGGACAGGGGCTTACAAACAGCGGGACAGGGCCGAACAAGCCCACAGCCCTACGCTCTATTTCGCCTCCCCGGCCGGTGCCTCGGCCTTGGCGGGAGCCTTCTTCCGCGGGGCAGCCGGCTTTTTAGGCGCCGGCTTCTTGCCCTCATACTTCTGCCGCAGCTTCTCGGCGGCGGCCTCAATCTTCTCTATCTTGGCCTGCAAGCGGGCTATCTCCTTGTCTTTCATCTCTATCTCGTCGCCCTCGTTCTTGATGGTGGTGAGCAGAGAATTGAGCTGTTCGTTGTCGATGTCGGTGGAATAGCGGTCGTTGATGCGGGTGATGAAGTCGCCAAGAATGTTCATATAGTTGGTGAAAGCGTCGAACGGGCTGCTGTAGATGCCGCGGTCGAGACCCACGTTGGAGGGCTTTGTGGTCATGAACCGGAAGTTGTTGCTGGCCTGCAAGTAGTCCCAGTCCTGATTGATGCGGGCGTCATTGGCAATGCGCACACGCTCGGCCACGCTGTAGAGCTTCTCGAAAGCCTCGCGCTGCATGGGATTTCCGAGCCAGCTGCTCACGTCGCGCTCCTCGTCCACCCACGACAACGTGTCGGGAACATCGATGCTTCCCACGCTCTTCACCGAGGCGCAGATCTCCGACGGCGTGGCAAACCGGATGTCCTTGAGGCGTGCATACTCGGGCAGGGCCCGCAGGAACTCCAGGATGTGCGACGACAACGGCTGGGCAATGCCTATGGCCGAGAGCTCCATGAAGATGTTGACCACCTGCTCCTCGGCGGGCAGCGAGGCGATGTCGCCGATGTATTTGTCGGCAAAGAGCGGGTAGCCGTCCCAGTCGGAGTTGTTGAAGCGCAGGCAAATGTCGTCGCTCAGGCGCACGTCGCGCAGCAGGAGCTTGAGGTTGGGGGCCAGCGCACAGTTGTAAACATAGTGGGGCGACTTCCATCCGAGCACGTGCTTGGCGCCCTCGGTGAGCATGCCCTTGAAGCCCATCTGGGCGGCTTGCAGCCCGATGTCGTCGCTGTAGATGAGCGAGGAGTTGCGCAGCACGGTGGGTTTCTTGCCGAAATATTCCTTGATTTTGTCGCACTGCTTGCGCACGTCGGCGGCGAAGCACTCGGGATCTTTCAGCGAAGAGAGGCCGTGCGAGTAGGGCTCGGCCAGAAATTCCACGCAGCCCGTCTTGTTCATGGCCTGCAGCTTGTCGAGCATTTGCGGGGCATGGAGCTCGAACTGCTCGATGCACACGCCCGAAAGCGAGAACGCCACCTTGAAGCGGCCCTCGCTTTCGCGAATCATTTGCTCCAGCGTGTCGAGGGCCGGCATGTACGAACGCTCCACAACATCGGTGATGCTGCGCTCGTTCTCGTAGTCGTCGTAGTAGTAGTGGTCGGTGCCGATGTCGAAGAAACGGTACCGTTTGAGATGGATGATTTGGTGTATCTCGAAATACAAACAGATGGTTTTCATATACTTTGATGTTTGAACGTTGAACTTTGAACTTTTGCCTGCGGGGCGGCGGGCCGGCGCCTTGAAGCGTTGGGCCATTAATCACGGAGCGTTAAGCCGTTACTGGCAGGGCGGCGGGCCGTTAATCGCGAAGCGTTGAACCGTTACCGGCAGGGCGTTGAACCGTTGCTTGCGGGGCGGCGGGCCGTTGCCGGGGGTCAGATCCAGCCGATGGTGCGCATGTAGAGCTCGCGAATCCAGGCCCCCACTTTCTCCCAAGTGATCTGGTCAACCTCGCGCTTGCCCTCGTCCTGCAGGTAGCGGAAGAGGCTGTCGTTGTGGCAGATGCCGTAAATGGCGTCGGCCAGCGCATGGATGTCCCAATAGTCCAGCTTGATGCAGTTGTCCAATATCTCGGCGCAACCGCTCTGTTTGGAGATGATGGTGGGGGTGCCGCACTGCATGGCCTCGAGCGGCGAGATGCCGAAAGGCTCGCTTACGGAGGGCATGACGTAGACATCGGAGTCTTTCAGGCACTCGTACACCTGCTTGCCGCGCATGAAACCGGGGAAGTGGAAACGGTCGGCGATACCACGCTCGGCGGCCAGATAGATCATCTGTTCCAGCATGTCGCCCGACCCGGCCATGCAGAACCTCACGTTGTGCGTGCGGTGAAGCACCATGTTGGCTGCCTCGACGAAGTACTCGGGCCCTTTCTGCATGGTGATGCGGCCCAGGAAAGTCACCACCTTCTCCTTGCCCGCGTGGTTGGGGCGGGGGATGGCGGCGTTCTCTGCACTGAGCGGATACACGGCGTTGTGCACGGTAAACACCTTGCGCGGGTCCTGATGGTACTGGTTGATGACGGTTGTCCGCGTGAGTTCGCTCACGCACATGATGCAGTCGGCATGGTCCATGCCGTCTTTTTCGATGGAATAAACCGTGGGGTTCACGTGGCCGCGGCTGCGGTCGTAGTCGGTGGCGTGCACGTGGATGCACAGCGGCTTGCCGCTCACCTGCTTGGCATGGATGCCGGCGGGATAGGTGAGCCAGTCGTGGGCATGGATAATATCGAACGCCTCGGCCCGGGCCACGACACCCGCGATGACGGAGTAGTTGTTGATTTCCTCGTGCAGGTTGCCCGGGTAGCCTCCGGCAAAGTCCATGCAGCCCAGGTCGTTGACGTGCATGTAGTTGAAGTCGGAGTAGATGTGGTCGCGGTAGCGGTAGTACTCGTTCGGGTCCATGAGGTGGCCGATGCGGTCGCGCACGTAGTCGAAGCCCACGTCGCGGTAGGCGATGGGCACGCTGTTCATGGCCACGATGCGGGCAAAGGTGCGGTCCTCGTCGCCCCAGGGCTTGGGCAGACACAGCGTGATGTCCACGTCGCCCTGGGCGTGAAGGCCCTCGGAGATGCCGAAATTGGCGGTGGCCAAGCCGCCGTACACGTGAGGAGGATACTCCCATCCAAACATTAACACTTTCATTTGCAGGTCCTCCTATTAGTATTTATACTTTTCCAACTGTTCCAGTGACCGCAGGATCTCGGCCACGTTCATGGCAAACGACACGGCGCCGCGCCCATGGAAAGGCGGGTTTCCGTCGAAGAGCTCGGGCAGCGTGGCCATGCAGTGGTAGAACATCTCGTCTTCATAGCCCACCAGCTGCCGGTCGATGAAGCTCAGGCGGGTGCGCTTGTAGAGCTTCAAGCTGGCCTCAATATAGAAGCCGCCGAGCCATGGCCAGGCCGTGCCCTGATGGTAAGCATAGTCGCGTTGGGTCTGCGGGCCCACGTACATGGGGTTGTATCCGCCGCTCTTGGGCGAGAGCGAGCGGAGCCCTTTGGGCGAGAGCAGCTCGCGGGTGCAGATGTCGATGACGCGCTTCTTCTGGTCGGGAGAGAGCGGCGAGTAGTCGAAAGCGGCGGGGAAGATCATGTTGGGCCGTACGCTCCAGTCCACGGCCTCGCCGTCTACATAGTCGAAGAGGTAGCCGTACTCGTTGACAAAGGTGCTCACGAACGAGACCTGGCAGCGTGCGGCCAGCTCCTCCAGGTGGCGTTGCTGCTCGGACTGGCCGGCATCCTCGGCCATGCTGGCGGCAAAACGCAGGGCGTTGTACCACAGGGCGTTGAACTCCACCACGTAGCCTGTGCGCGGCACCACGGGCCGGCCGTTGGCCATGGAGTTCATCCACGTCACGGCTTTGTCGCGCCCTTCGGTGCGGAGCAGGGCGTTGTCGTCGAGCTTCAGGTTGGGATGGCGGCCGGCTTCGACGTAGGCCAGGATGTCGGCCACGAGCTGCCCGTAACGCGCGCGGGCGGTGGCGAGCCCCTTTTCCTTGGCATATTGCTGGATGCACCACACGGCCCAGAGCAGCACGTCGGGCTGGTCGGTCTCGTAAAGTTTCACCGAAAGCGGCTTGCCGGCCATGAACTCGCGCAGCCCTTTCTCGGCCGTGGCCATGGCTGCCTCGAAATATTCGTCCTCCTCGATGGAGAGGGTGAGGCCGGGCAGGGCAATGAACGTGTCGCGGGCGCGGGCCTTGAACCAGGGGTAGCCGGCCAGCACGTATTTGTTGCCGTCCTTGTCCTCCACATGGAACTGGTGTGCGGCGTTGACCAGACAGTGGAAGAAGCTGTCGCGCGGCGACCGCTCCTCCACCTCTTTCTCGAACAGCGCCTTCAGCCCGCGCGTCTTGGCCTCGGTGGTCGAGGCCGAGAACACCACGCTCTCGCCCTTGCGGATGCCCAGCTCGAAATAGCCGGGCACGTAGAGATCCTCGTTGGAGGCGTAGCCGCGCTCCTGCTCCTTGGGATATTCGATGCCGCGGTACCAGTCGGGCTGGAACACGAACTGCGCCTTTTTGGACAGTTGCATGTAGAGGTCGGGGTAGCCGGCGTACATACAGGTACGTATGCCGTTGTCCACTTCCTGGTAGTCACGGCTGGCGGTGGAGTTCTCGTGAGTGAACTGGCGCACGCTGCGAAAGGCGAGGAACGGGCGGAAGCGCAGCGTCGTGGCCGAGTGGGCGTCGACGAGCGTATAGCGAATGAGGATGCGGTCTTCGTAGTGCTGGAAGACGACTTCTTTCCTAAGCAGCACGCCGCCCACGCGGTAGAGGGTGGTGGGAACCTTGTCACAGTCGAACTCCTGGATGTACTTGTGCCCCTTCGGACTGAAGTTGTTGCCCTGATACTTGTGCAGGCCGAGGTTGAATTCGGCGCCATGCTGAATCACCGTGCAGTCGAGCGAGGAGAGCAGCACGTGGTTCTCGTCGTCCAGCCCGGGCACGGGCACCACGAGCAGACCGTGGTACTTGCGCGTGTTGCAGTCCACGATGGTCGAACAGGAGTATGCTCCCGAGCGGTTGGTGCGTAGGAGCTCCTTGGGAAGGGATTCCTGCAGGTTAGTCATCAGAGCCTTTTCAAATCTAAGATAACTCATAGTTGCTAATTAAGGCTGTTGTTGTATATGCGATTGTTCATTAGGAGCAGGCCCGCGGCGTTGCGCTGCGAATGCCTATATTCCATTCCCAAAGATAAGCATTATTTTGAAACCGCGCAAAAATACTGACCAATTATTTGGAAAAATGTATCATTTTTGAGGCCGTTGATTCTTTTTTGCAAATGCGCTGCCGGGCGTTGCCGCACACAAGACGGCGAAGCACGCCCGCGGGAGCCCCGCAGAGGCCCCCGCTTTGCGGCGTAAACGCACGGCGATTGCGGCGTGGAGGCGGCGCGATCGCGGCGTAGAGGGCGCGCGAGTACGGCGTTATCGCACGCAGGGAGCAGCGTGGGCGCACGCTGAAAGCTGCGTTATCGCACGCAGAGGCGCAGAGGAAAGGAGATTGATGGGCTGAAAAGAAGAGAAACGCAGAGGCTCTGCGACTCTGCGTGAGAGAAGAAGAGACTCGCCGTGAGACATGACTCGCACGCAGAGACACGGAGAAAAAGAGGATAAAAGAAAAGGTGACGCAGGACGCTCCGCCTCTCGGCGCCTCCGCGTGCAAGAAAAATAAAGGCTCAAAAGAAAAGGTGGGGCAGGAAGCTCCGCCTCTCGGCGTCTCCGCGTGAGGCATGTCCTCGCGCGAGAACTCGGCGGGCTCCTACACGGAGGCGCAGAGGAAAAGAGGATAAAAGAAAAGGTGGGGCAAGACGCTCCGCCTCTCGGCGCCTCCGCGTGAGACATGCCCTCGCACGAAAGCTCGGCGGGCTCCTACACGGAGACACGGAGGAAAAAGAGGATAAAAGAAAAGGTGGGGCAGGAAGCTCCGCTTCTCGGCGCCTCCGCGTGAGGCATGTCTTCGCGCGAGAACTCGGCGGGCTCCTACACGGAGGCGCAGAGAAAAAGAGGATAAAAGAAAAGGTGGGACAGGAAGCTCTGCCTCTCGGCGCCTCCGCGTGAAAGAGAAAGCAGCTCCACGCGAAAGAGGGAAGAGGGCTGCGTGAGACAAGTGCTCGGGGTGAGCGACAGAAAGAAAGGGGGCGAAAGGGCCCTACGAGGGGATGAGGAAATTGACGACCTCCTGCTCCACCGTGACGCGGTAGGGACCCACGGGAGTGTGCATCAGCCGGCCGTCCACGCCCACCAGCGCACCCTCCGCACGCTCCACCTCCACCTTGTGCGTGCGGTATGGGTGCACGCTGTGGTGGTTCAGTATCTTGCCGCGCACGAAGAGATAGATGCCTTCAAAGAGCTGAGTCATGCCGGGATGGTACACCACCGACACGTCCAGCAGCCCGTTGTAGGGCACGGCATTGGGCGTTTGCCCGTAGCCGGAGGCGTTGCCGATGCACATCGTCATCACCCTGCGGTCGATGGTGTCGGTGTTGATGCGGAGCTTCATCCGGTAGTCCAGCCGCTGGAACGTGAGCAGCAGGAACGAAAACAGGAACGACAACGCCCGGCTGCCGAACACATGGTGCGTGCGCCGGCGCAGATTCATGATGGAAGCAATGAGCCCCACGTTCACGCAGTTGAGGAAATAGCGGCGGCAGGCCTCGCCCTCTCTGTTGGTGTAGCGGATGCAACCCAGGTCGATCCGGCGCACGCGGCGCGCCTTGAGCCAACTGATGGTCTGCTCGTAGTTGTCTTCGTCGAAGCCCCAGAAGTGGGCAAAGTCGTTCATCATGCCGTTGGGTATCACGCCCAGGACGATGCTTTCGCGCACCTCGCGCTCCGCCTGCATCAGGCAGTTCACGGTGTCGTTGAGCGCAGAGTCTCCGCCCACGATGACGATGGTGCGGTAGCCGTTGTTGATGAGCATCTTCACCAGCCGGTCCACACTGCCCGTGCTCTCGCTCTGCACGTGGTCAAAGTCGATGCCATTAACGTGCAGGCACTGCTGTATCCTCTCCCACCGCTTGCGCGACGAGCCCATCACGCCCGACTTCGGGCAGTAGATGATTCCCCAACGATTCATTTCCATGTTCTCATTCGTTTGATTGCGTTGATTTTTTCTTCCGTCGGCAGCGTGGCGTCCAGCCAGTGGATGGGTGTGCCGCGCCGCTCCATGCCGCGAAACCAAGTCATTTGCCGCTTGGCGAACTGGTGGATGGCGATTTCGAGCCGGCGCAGCATCTCCTCGCGCGTGAGCCGTCCCGCGACATACTCGGTGACGTATTTGTATTCCAGCCCATAATAAATAAGGTCTTCTTCGGCTACGCCCCGGGCCAGCAGCCGGCGTATCTCGTCGGCCATGCCCTCGTCCATGCGCTGGTGCAGACGGGCCGTGATGCGGCGTCGCCGCTCGTCGCGGCCGATGTCGAGCCCCACCACGAGCGAGTCCACCCGCGGCATGGCGCGCTGCTCGGCGGCGTGCTCCAGGTTGTAGGTCTCTATCTCGATGGCGCGGATGGCGCGCTGGCGGGAGTCCACGTCGGTGGTGTTGTGCATCGCGGAGCCGGTCTGCCGCTTCAGTTCCCGCAGCCGCTCGGTGAGCGCGGGCAGCGTCTCGCCCTCCAGGCGGGCGCGCAACGCGGCGTTCTGCGGCACGGTGGACAGGGCGTAGCCCTTGAGCACCGCCTCGATGTACAGCCCCGTTCCCCCGCAGAGGATGGGCTGCACGCCGCGCCGCGAAATGTCGGCGAGGGCCGCCTGGAAGTCTTGCTGGTAGCGGTAGAGGTTGTATTTGGTGCCCGGCTCGGCGATGTCTATCAGGTGGTAAGGTATCTGCCGTGCGCCCACCACATAGTCGGCCAGGTCCTTGCCCGTGCCGATGTCCATGCCGCGATACACCTGCCGCGAGTCGGCACTGATGACTTCGCCTCCCAGGTCGGCCGCCAAGGCAGCCGCCAGCGCCGTCTTGCCGCAGGCCGTGGGGCCGAGAATGGTGATGAGTGCAGGGGCCGCCGGTGGGCCTGTCATGTCCTGATAATGAGCGTTCACGGCGGCAAATATAGGTAAAAATTATCAGACGGCCGAAGATTTACGCCGTGTTTTCGCAAAAAAAGACCGCCCAACACGGTGTGTCGGGCGGTCATAACCTGTTTGGACGGCGTTCCGTCAAGCAGTCTCGGCGGGCTCTTACTTCAGCTCGGCGAGGTACTTGATGGTGCGAACCATCTGCGAAGTGTAGGAGTTCTCGTTGTCGTACCAAGACACTACCTGCACCTGATAGGTGTCATCGCTAACCTTGCTCACCATGGTCTGGGTGGCATCGAAGAGCGAACCGAAGCGCATGCCGATGATGTCGCTGGATACAATCTGGTCCTCCGTGTAGCCGAAGCTCTCGGTGCAGGCGGCCTTCATGGCGGCGTTGATGCCCTCTACGGTCACGTCCTTGCCCTTAACCACGGCAATGAGGATGGTGGTGGAACCCGTAGGAGTCGGTACACGCTGGGCCGAACCGATGAGCTTGCCGTTCAGCTCGGGGATAACGAGACCGATGGCCTTGGCTGCACCCGTGGAGTTGGGCACGATGTTGCAGGCACCTGCACGCGAACGACGGAGGTCGCCCTTGCGCTGGGGGCCGTCGAGAATCATCTGGTCGCCCGTGTAAGCGTGGATGGTGGACATGATACCAGACTGGATAGGAGCGTAGCCGTTCAGGGCAGCGGCCATCGGAGCCAGGCAGTTCGTGGTGCAGGAAGCAGCCGAAATCACCGTGTCGTCTGCCTTCAGGGTCTTGTGGTTCACGTTGTACACGATGGTGGGGAGGTCATTTCCTGCGGGAGCAGAGATAACAACCTTCTTGGCACCGGCCTGAAGGTGAGCGGAAGCCTTGGCCTTGGAGGTGTAGAAGCCCGTGCACTCCAGAACCACGTCCACTCCGAGCTCGCCCCAAGGCAGTTCAGCAGCGTTGGGCTTGGCATAGATAGTGATCTCCTTGCCGTCCACAGTGATGGAGCCCGGAGTAACCACCGTCTTGCCGTCCTCGCCGAGAACAGAGTCCTTGAAAGCTACAGTGTGCTTGCCCTCGCCGAACTTGCCGGCGAAACCACCCTGTGCGGTGTCATACTTCAGCAGGTGAGCGAGCATCTTGGGACTGGTCAGGTCGTTGATGGCAACAACCTCATAACCCTCTGCCTCGAACATCTGACGGAATGCGAGACGGCCGATACGACCGAAACCGTTAATAGCTACTTTTGTCATTTTACTTTGATTTATTAATAAAAGTTTATAAAAATGTATCCTATTCAGGGAATGACGCAAGTTTTTGGCTTGCTCGATTGCAAAGTTACGAATTATTTTCTATTTTTGCATTCGGTTTGAGTATTAAATTAATTAAAAAGGAACAGACTGTCATTCCGACTTGGCAAAAGCGCGACTGCGCGGTAACGGGTGCAATATCCACTTGCCAAAACCACGGTATTGACTTGTCATCATCACAGCATCATGAGCAAATTTATCAATGAATTCAAGGAGTTCGCCGTCAAAGGCAATGCCGTAGACATGGCCGTCGGCGTCATCATCGGCGGCGCGTTCGGCAAAATCGTCAGCAGTATTGTGGACGACATCATCATGCCGCCCATCGGTTGGCTCATCGGCGGCGTGAATTTCTCCGACCTTAAAGTGACGCTTCCGGCCATGGATATGGGGCTCGAGACCACGGCTCCGGCCACCATCAACTACGGCAACTTCATTCAGACGGCCTTCGATTTCGTGGTCATCGCCTTCTGTGTGTTCCTGCTTGTCAAGGGCATCAACAAGCTGGCCCGCAAAAAGCAGGAGGAGCCCGCCGCACCCGCTCCCGCCCCGGAGCCCACCGCCGAGGAGAAGCTGCTGGCCGAAATACGCGACCTGCTGAAGAACAAATAGCTCCTGCGCGCATCATGAAATACGTCAACGACACCGTGCGACGGCAGGACCGGCTGATGGACGAGGGGCGGGCCCTGGAGTTGCTCCGCACCAGCGAGTACGGTGTGCTGAGCATGGTCAGCGAGGGCGGCGGCTACGGCATCCCCGTGAACTACGTGTGGGACGGCCGCCAAAGCATCTACATCCACTGCGCTCCCGAGGGCCGCAAGCTGCGGGCACTGGCCGAGAACGCGCGGGTGTCGTTCTGTCTCGTCGGGAGGGTGAACTTGCTGCCCGGCAAGTTTACCACCGAATACGAGAGCGCACTCTTCTTCGGCGAGGCCCACACCCGTCTGGACGACGAGGAGAAGATGGCCGCCCTGCACCTGCTCATCGACAAACTGTCGGCCGACTTCCGCGACACGGGCGACAAATACGCCCGCAAGAGCTTTCACCGGGTGGAAATCATCCGCGTGGACTTTACCGAATTCAGCGGCAAGCGCAAGAAAGTGACTTTGTGATTTGATTGCATTTAGCCTGCGAAAAATTTGGCGGACTTACAGATTTTCCATAATTTTGCACACGTAACACCTCAAAACGACAAATTAATCAACGCCTATCGACACACATTTACTTATTCAACAACAAGACTAAGAAAATGAAGAATCTTACAGAGATGACCGACGAGGAGTTGGCCCTTTCTTATATGGACGGCAACAACCGGGCGTTCGATTTGCTGTTGTCGCGGCATCAGGACAGGCTTTTTTCGTATATCCTCTTCGTCGTACACGATGAAGACAAGGCCAACGACCTGTTCCAGGACGCTTTCATCAAGATTATCGTGAAGCTGCAGAGCGGCAAATACGCCCCCACGGGCAAGTTTGCCGCATGGTGCATGCGCATCACCCATAACGTCATCATGGACTGGTACCGCGAGCAACGGGCCAGGCACATCGTTGAGGCGGGCGAGGACAACGACCTCTCCAACCTGAGCCACGACACCCTGCTTGACGGCAACATCGAGGGGCACTACGTGAATGAGCAGGTGCTCTGCGACGTGAAGAAGATGATGAACCACCTGCCGGCCTCGCAGCGCGAGGTGGTATTCATGCGCTTCTACCAGCAGATGTCGTTCAAGGAGATAGCCCTCACCACCAATGTGAGCATCAACACGGCCCTGGGCCGCATGCGCTACGCCATCCTCAACATGCGCCGCATGGCCCGAGACAACGACGTACAGCTGGAGGTGGGCTAAGCGTCTATGCCCTTTCTGCGCCCAGCCGCTTCAGCATGCCGATGACCTCCCCGGGCCGCTCGGCTCCGAACACATAGCTTCCACTCACCAGTACGTCCACGCCAGCCCTGACCAGACGCGGCGCTGTGTCGCCGTTCACGCCGCCGTCCACTTGGATGAGGGCGTGCGAGCCGCTCTCGGCGATGAGCCGTCTGAGCCGTTGCACCTTGGCCAGCGTGTTCTCAATGAACCGCTGTCCGCCGAATCCGGGGTTCACACTCATGAGCAACACCATGTCGACCTCGGCCAGCACATCTTCGAGCAACGCCACGGGCGTGGCCGGATTGAGGGCCACACCGGCTTTCATGCCGGCCTCGTGTATCTCGTGGATGGTGCGGTCCAGATGGGTGCAAGCCTCCTGATGCACGGTCATCATCATGGCACCCAGGCGCGCCGTACGGGCAATGTAGCGTTCGGGATGCACTATCATGAAGTGCACGTCGAGGGGTTTGCGGCTGATGCGCTTCACGGCCTCGAGCACAGGAAAGCCAAACGAGATGTTGGGTACAAACGAACCATCCATCACGTCACAGTGCAACCAGTCGGCTTCGCTGCGGTTGATGAGGTCTATCTCCCCCCTTAGGTTGGCAAAATCGGCGGCCAACAGAGAGGGCGAAACAAGTGTTGTCATTGCAAATATCAGTTTTTAGCGGTCAGGGGGCCGTGTTCAGTTCATGCCACAAGGCACATTCCGGCCCTGCACCTTGGCCACACGGTAGGTGTAGGCCATCTGGCGGATGATGCCGAGCGTGCGCTCAGAGGGTTTGATTTCTTCGGGAGTAAAATTCTTCATAGGCTATTTTTGTTTGTGGAACGTGGTTTGCCGTCTTCTGATTGTCTAACGCAAGGCCCATGGCCTTTATTACATGTCCGCGCGATATATTTCTGCAAACCCTCGTTTTTCCGGCCGGAGCCGTTGTGGCTTCCGAATATCTTTCGTATCTTTGCAATATGTCGCACGCGCGTACATTATTTATTATAACCATTTACAAACCGTTTGTCTATGAACAAAGTATTACGCATTCCGATGCTTTTATTCCTCGCACTTGCAGGTCTGGCCGCTCATGCCGCCAACTACACCCACACTTTCACCGAAGGCGACATCAATGCCGTGGGCAATGTCACGCTCTCCGGCTCGGCCTGGGACGTGAGTGCAGAGTGGAATTCCTCGGCCTACTTCGGCTGGGACAAGAACTATGGCAAGGGCATCCAGCTGGGAAGCAGCAAGAAATCGGCCAAGAGCATCGTGCTCAAGTCGTCTGCTTTCGACGGCAACATCAGCCGCGTGGTGGTGAATGCCAGCACGGCCAAGGACGCGAAAGCCACGATCACCGTGGCCGTGGGCGGCTTCTCGGGGCAGAATGACCTGAAAATGGAGGCCACCGACTACAGCTTTGAGCCCAACGCCACGGGCGACGTGGTCATCACGCTGAGCCAGCCTTCCACCCAGAAAGCCCTCTACGTGAAGAGCATCCAAGTGACCTACGGCAGCAGTGCCAACGCTCTGGCCGCACCGACCATCGACGGCACGACACCTTTCCTGGGCACCACCCTGGTGACACTCACCGCCACCGAGGGCGCCACCATCCACTACACCACCAACGGCGAAGAGCCCACCACGGCCTCGCAGCAGTATGCTGGCCCCTTCACGCTCACGGCCTCGGCCACGGTGAAAGCCATTGCCAGCGACGGAACCAAGACCAGCGACGTGACCGCCAAGGAGTTCACGGCCGCCGTGGAGACGTCGGACATTGACGATTTCAAGCAGCAGACCGACAAGACCGTGGCCAACCTGGCGCTGAACAACGCCCGCGTCGTCTTCGCAGACGCCAGCGGACGCTACGCCTACGTGCAGGACGAGACGGGCGCCATCTGCTTCTACAACACCGGACTGGGCCTCAAAACAGGCCAGACGCTCAACGGCAGCGTGGCCGGAACACTGGTCATCTACTACGCTCTGCCCGAATTTACGGCCAACGCCCTCACCTCCACCGACAAGCTCACCCTAACCGACGGCGACCCCGTGGCCCCCTCCGTGCTCTCCATTGCCGAGGCCAAGAGCAATGCCAACGTGTGCCGACTGGTGCAGATCAGCGGCGTGAAGCTCGACTCCATCGGCAAAAACCTCTACGCCTCGCTCAACGGCGACACCATCCAGGTGTACGACACGTTCAAGACGCTGGCCCAGACCCAGCTCCCGGCCTCCAGCGAGGGCAACACCGTGACGGGCATCCTCGTGCCCCATGGCAAGGGCTTCGAGATCTGTCCCACCACGACCGGCGGCTTCGTCACCACCTCCGTGAAGCGTGCCGAGCTGTTTGCCGACGATACCGACGCCCCGCTCTACAACCTCAGCGGCCAGCGCGTGGGCAAGTCTTTCAAGGGCATCGTCATCCGCAAGGGCCGCAAGCACCTGCAATAGACCCCGCCCAAACACAAAAAGAGCAGGAACCGGCATTGCCGGTTCCTGCTCTTTTTTAATAGCCTAAAGCGAAAGGGCCCTGTCGGAACCGCCGCTTACTTCACCTTGTCCACGATGGCCTTGAAAGCCTCGGGGTTGTTCACGGCGAGGTCGGCGAGCACCTTGCGGTTGATTTCGATGCCGGCCTTGTGCAAAGCACCCATGAGCTGGCTGTAGCTCATCTCCTGCAGGCGGGCCGCAGCGTTGATACGCTGGATCCAAAGCGCACGGAAAGTGCGCTTCTTGTTCTTGCGGTCGCGGTATGCGTAGGTGAGACCCTTCTCCCAAGTGTTCTTGGCTACGGTCCAAACATTCTTGCGGGCGCCATAGTAACCCTTGGTGAGCTTCAGGAGTCTTGTTCTTCTTGCTTTTGATGCAACGTGGTTAACTGATCTTGGCATAATTTTCTTTCTTTAAACGTTCGACTAAAAAGTTAATGGTTAGCGCAGGCAGAGCAGGTCGCGCACCTGCTTCAGGTTGGAACGGTCCACCAGAGTCTGGTGTACAAGGTTCCGTTTCTGCTTCTTGGTCTTCTTAGTCAGAATGTGACTGTGGTAAGCGTGATGACGCTTGATCTTACCCGTACCGGTGAAACGGAATCTCTTCTTCGCACCGGAGTTCGTCTTTACTTTTGGCATTTTTTGTTGTTGTTTAAATGATGATTATTGAAAGGTGGCAACGCATATACCCGGCGGTACCACACAGTATTGACCCGTATCAGTCGGCCGTCTCGCCGACGAGCTTCTTCAAAGCGTCGCCTCCCTTGGCATTGGCCAGCAGTCCGTTCTTCCCGGCATCCTCGTCCTTCTGGGCCTTGGCAGCCTCCTGGGCAGCGGCCTCGGCGGCCAAACGGTCGCGCTTCTGCTGGCTCTGCTTGGTCACGCCCACCTTTTTCGGGGCGAGGAAGAGGAACATCTTCTTGCCTTCCAGCTTGGGCAACTGCTCCACCTTGGCATACTCTTCGAGGTCGTTGGCAAAGCGCAGCAACAGCACCTCGCCCTGCTCCTTGAACAGAATGGAGCGTCCGCGGAAGAACACGTAGGCGCGCACCTTGTTGCCCTCGTCGAGGAACTCCTTGGCGTGCTTGAGCTTGAACTGGTAGTCGTGGTCGTCGGTCTGCGGCCCGAAACGTATTTCCTTGACCTCGACCTTGACCTGTTTCTGCTTCATTTCCTTCTGCCGCTTCTTCTGTTGGTAGAGGAATTTGCTATAGTCGATAATCCGACAGACAGGCGGCTGGGCGTTAGGAGAGATTTCTACGAGATCTACCCCCTGCTGACGAGCCAAGTCCAGCGCCTGGCGGGTCGGCATCACTTCAGCGCCATTGTCACTTACCACACGAACTTCGCGGGCATGAATCTGCCCATTCACGCGGTATTGATTCTTCACATTGTCTTTCTTCATTCAACTATATTAAAGCCTTTTTTACGGATGACAGGGCACAATGCGCCCAATTCAAGGTGCAAAATTACAAAAGAAAACTGTAACTTCCAAATGTTTTGCCGGTTTTTCATCCGCCGCCGGCCGCGCCTGGCATGTCGTCCTGCAAGCCGGAACCGCGGCGGCGGCCCCCACAAGAAGCAGAGGTGCTGGCCCCGACCGCAGAAGCGCTGCGGGCAGGGGCTTCATGTGTCGCGTATGCCCGAAGAGCCATTCCCCGTCGCCCCACGCCCCTCACCTCACGATGGGGCGGCCGGCGGCGGCCCACTCCATGATGCCGCCGGCCAGGTTCACCACGCGGTAGCCGGCACGGGCCAGAATGTAGGCCGCCGTGAGCGACCGCTTGCCACTGCGGCAATAGACGTAGACGGGCAGCGCAGGGTCGAGCAGCTGCCGCACGTGGGCGCCAAAGTTGGTGTGCTGCACGTCCACGTGGACGGCTCCCTCAAGATGTCCCAGGGTGTACTCCTCGGTGGTGCGCACGTCCAGAATCTGCACTCTGCGGGTGGCCACGCCGTCGGCAAAGGCGGCGGCGTTCACCGAGCTTATGTTCTCTCTCACCTTTCTGGCCTGCTCGCCGAATCCGAATCGTGCCAGCAGGGCGTTCCATAAATTTCCCATAGTCTGCGGTTTGTTGGGTGTGCGGGGCCGCCACAGGCGGTGGCCCCTCGATTGCAAAGATAAGAAAAAATCTGTTTTTTCCGCATTTTCAGGCCACAAAATGTGTCTGCCGTCGGGCGGAAACAGGGCGGTCGCGCCGTGGGAATGGGGCGGTATGGGAGGCAAAAAGGGCCAGGCCCCGTTGCGGCAAATGCGCGGACGGGCGGCAAAAAGGGCTGGGACGCACGGCAAAAAGGGCGCATGCGCACGGCCAAAACGGCAGGGGCGACATGCAGACTCCAGCAGACGTGCGACAAAAACGGTGCAAACGCACAATGAATGCGCCGCAGACGCGCGGCGAATACGGCGCAGCCGCAAGGCGAATACGGCGCAGCCGCAAGGCGGCGACGGCTCCACGGTGGCTCCACGGCGGCCGCGTGCGGACAGGGTTTTACGGCGGCGGGGGCCACATATTCCGCGCGAAGTCTTCGCCATGTCTGAAAAAAGTCGTAACTTTGCAGCCGTATGATGCCGTTTCCGATACACATAGACCTGCTGCAACTGATACTCAAGGGGCTGCTCATAGGCGTCATCGCCTCTGCTCCTATGGGTCCCGTGGGTGTGCTCTGCATTCAGCGCACGCTGAACAAGGGCCGCTGGTACGGCTTCGTGACGGGTCTGGGCGCCGCCGCGAGCGACATCATCTACGCGCTCATCACGGGCCTGGGCATGAGTTTCGTGATGGATCTCATCACCAACCCCACCAACAAGTTCTGGCTGCAAATCTCGGGCAGCGTGCTGCTGCTCGTCTTCGGCATCTATTGCTGGCGCAGCAACCCCACCAGCAACATGCACCGCAGCGGCAAGCAAAAGGGCACACTGTGGCACAACGGGGTGACGGCGTTCCTCGTCACGTTCTCCAACCCGCTCATCATCTTCCTTTTCATGGCCACGTTTGCCCAGTTCGCCTTTGTCATTCCCTCCCACCCCACGGAGATGACGCTGGGCTATCTGAGCATCGTCGTGGGGGCGCTGCTGTGGTGGTTCGGGCTGACGTGGCTCGTGGACAAGGTGCGGGGCAAGTTCGACGAGAGCGGCATCCTCATCCTTAACAAGATTATCGGGTCGGTGGTCATCGTCTTTTCGCTGGTGGTGCTCATCGGCACCGTCTTCAATCTCTACACGTTCCACTATTAGCCGGCCCCGCAACGGGCCCGCAACGGGCCGGGCCCCGCGCTTTGGAAAGGGCACGGCGCAACGGCTGCAAAGACACACCTTATTATATATAGACGCGCATCCATGTTTATCGCTCAAGAAATACGCAAGACCTCCATCGCCGAATACCTGCTCTACATGTGGCAGATGGAAGACCTCATCCGCGCCTACGGCTGCTCGCTGAGCCGCATACGCAAGGAGTATATCGACCGGTTCGACTACACCGAGGCGCAGAAAGAGGAGGAGACCGACTGGTTCGGCAACCTCATCCGCATGATGAACGAGGAGGGACGGCGCGAGGGAGGGCACCTGCAAATCAACCGCGTGGTGCTGCAAGACCTGGCCGAACTGCACCACCAGCTGCTGGAATCGACGAAGTTCCCGTTCTACAACGCCGAGTACTACAAGGTGCTTCCCTTCATCGTGGAGCTGCGCAACAAGGGCGACAAGGAGCTCAACGAGGTGGAGACTTGCCTCGACGCGCTCTACGGCATGATGCTGCTCAAGCTGCAACAAAAGGCTGTTTCGCCCGAGACCACCCACGCCATTCAGGAGATTTCCACCTTTGTGGGCATGCTGAGCGACTATTATATCAAGAATCGTGACGAAGGACTTAAATTTGAATAAATGAATATCTTAGTGACAGGAGCCAACGGACAGCTCGGCAACGCCATTCAGCGCGCCAGCCAAAAGTCCGCAGCCGACCGCTACATCTTCACTGATGTGTGCGAGGGCTACGAGAAACTCGACATCACCAGCCTCGAAACCGTCCGACGGGCGGTGCGCGACAATGACGTGAAGTGTATCATCAACTGCGCCGCCTGGACCAATGTGGACAAGGCCGAAACGGCCGGCGACATCGTGGAGACCCTCAATGCCACGGCCCCCGAGAACCTCGCACGCGCCATGAAAGAGGTTGGAGGGCTGCTCGTGCACATCTCCACCGACTACGTTTTCGGCGGCGACCCCTACAACACGCCCTGCAAGGAAGACCAGAAAGGCACGCCGACGGGCGTGTACGGACTGACCAAGCTGCACGGCGAACAGCGCATCCAGGCCACGGGCGTGAACCATCTCATCTTCCGCACGGCCTGGCTCTACTCCGAGTACGGGCACAACTTCGTGAAAACCATGCTCCAGCTCACGGCCACCAAGCCCAGCCTCAAGGTGGTGTTCGACCAGACGGGCACGCCAACCTACGCCGGCGACCTGGCCGAGGCCATCTTCGACATCGTGGAGCACCGCAAGTTCGAGGGCCGATCGGGCGTCTACCACTACTCCAACGAGGGCGTCACCTCCTGGTACGACTTCACCAAGAAGATAGCGCAGCTGGCCGGACACACGGCCTGCGACATCCAGCCCTGCCACAGCGACGAGTTCCCCTCGCCCGTTGTGCGCCCTGCCTACAGCGTGCTCGACAAGACAAAGTTCAAGTCCGCTTTCGGCATCAGCATCCCTTACTGGGAAGACAGCCTGCGCAAGTGCGAGGCACGGCTGCTGGAGCAGGGGTAAGCCATCAAACCAAATCACTGCATGAAAGAAATAGAAAGGCGGCGGACGTTCGCCATCATCTCCCATCCGGACGCCGGAAAAACCACGCTCACCGAGAAGTTCCTGCTCTTCGGCGGGCAGATTCAGGTGGCCGGCGCCGTGAAAAGCAACAAGATTCGCAAGACGGCCACCTCCGACTGGATGGACATTGAAAAGCAAAGAGGCATCTCGGTTTCCACCTCGGTGATGGAGTTCGACTACCTGCCTGACGCGCAGGAAGGCGAGCCTTACAAGGTGAACATCCTCGACACGCCCGGCCACCAGGACTTTGCCGAAGACACTTTCCGCACGCTTACCGCCGTGGACTCGGCCATCATCGTGGTCGACTCGGCCAAGGGCGTGGAGGCGCAGACCCGCAAACTCATGGAGGTGTGCCGCATGCGCAACACCCCCGTCATCATCTTCATCAACAAGATGGACCGCGAAGGCCGCGACCCCTTCGACTTGCTCGACGAGCTCGAGGAGGAACTCCAGATCCATGTGCGGCCCCTTTCGTGGCCCATCGGCCAGGGACAGAAGTTCAAGGGCGTGTACAACATCTATGAACGGCAGCTCAACCTCTTCACGCCCAACAAGCAGCGGGTGACGGAGAAAGTGCCCGTCGACGTCGCGTCGGCCGAGCTCGACCAGACCGTGGGCGAGCGCGAGGCCCGGCAACTGCGCGACGACCTGGAGCTGGTGGACGGCGTCTACCCGGCGTTCGACGTGGCCGACTACCGCGGGGGCCAAGTGGCTCCCGTGTTCTTTGGCTCGGCGCTCAACAACTTCGGCGTGCAGGAGCTGCTCGACTGCTTCGTCGAAATAGCCCCGAGCCCCCGTCCCACCAAGGCCGAGGAACGCACGGTGGAGCCCGAAGAAGACAAGTTCACGGGCTTCGTGTTCAAGATAACGGCCAACATCGACCCCAACCACCGCTCGTGCATCGCCTTTTGCAAAATCTGTTCGGGCCGTTTCGTGCGCAACCAGCCCTACCTGCACGTGCGGCTGGGCAAGACCGTTCGCTTCTCCTCGCCCACGCAGTTCATGGCCCAGCGCAAGAGCACCGTCGACGAGGCATGGCCCGGCGACATCGTGGGACTGCCCGACAACGGCATCTTCAAGATAGGCGACACGCTCACCGAAGGCGAAGACCTGCACTTCCGCGGGCTGCCATCGTTCTCGCCCGAGCTGTTCAAATACATCGAAAACGACGACCCGATGAAGTCCAAACAGTTTGCCAAGGGCCTCGAACAGCTCATGAACGAGGGCGTGGCACAGCTCTTTGTCAACCAGTTCAACGGCCGACGTATCGTGGGCACCGTGGGGCAGCTGCAGTTTGAGGTCATCCAGTACCGGCTGGAGCACGAGTACGGCGCCAAGTGCCGCTGGGAACCGGTGCACCTGCACAAGGCATGCTGGATAGAAGCCGAGGACGCCGACGAGCTCGACAACTTCAAGAAGCGCAAGTACCAGTACATGGCCAAGGACATTGAGGGCCGCGACGTGTTCCTGGCCGACTCGGGATACGTGCTCGCCATGGCCCAGCAGGACTTCAAAGCCATCAAGTTTCACTTCACCTCAGAGTTCTGACCGTGGCCCCGCCCTCCAGTCCCGACAACAGCGAAGAGCCCCTGCTGCCGGCCGACGCCGCCGGCATGCAGGACGACCGGCCGTGGTACGCCCTGCGCCTCTTCACGCTGCGGCAGTCCGAAGTGGCCGAACACCTGAAGTCGCTCGGCCTCGACATCTACATCCCCATGGAGTATCGGGACCGCGAGGACCGCACGCACCACATCCGCCACGAGCTGCGGCCCGTGGTGCACAACCTCATCTTCATCCGCAAAACCATGGAGGAGGAGGAGCTGCGCACCCTGCTGCACGGGCTCGACTACAAGATGGCCGTCATCCGCAAAAGCCGCGACCGGCAGGACTACTGCGAGATTCCGGCCCATCAGATGCAGGAGTTCCAGGCCATGTGCAACCCCGACATCCTCATGAAACGCTACCTCTCCCAGGAGCAGGCACGGCTCAAGGCGGGCACTCCCGTCCGTGTCACCCACGGTCCGCTCCGGGGATTGCAGGGCAAACTGGTGCGGTCCAACAAGCATTACTTCCTGCTCAAGGAGATTCCGGGCATGGCCGTCATGCTCAAAGTGACGCGATGGTGCTGCCAGCCCATAGGCGAATAAGGAGGGGCACGCTGCACAACCCTCAGCTGCACGCCGCGCAACCCTCCGTTTTACGCCGCACACGCTTCACGAACACGCCGCAAACATCGGACAAATACGGCGTATTCGCCCGATGAATACGCCGTAAAGCCATCGCGAATACGGCCTATAAAATCTCATAACAACCCATACCGTCCTGCAAAACACAGCCTATCATCCTCCTATAACATCCTATCAAATCCTATCATTTCGGCCTAAACCATCCTATAATTAGGCCCAGGCTCCCCGCAACATCCCCGGCCCTCACCCATGGTGAAAGCCGGGGACGACCGTCATATCTTGTTGATGTCCACGTAGCCGTGGGTCACGGCATAGATGGTGAGGGCCGAGACGCTCTTCATGCCCAGCTTCTCCATGATGCGCTTACGGTGGGTGATGACCGTGGTGAGGCCGATGTTGAGCCGCTCGCCCACCTCCTTGTTGATGTAACCCTGCACGATAAGGCTGAGCACCTCTATCTCGCGGTCGCTCAACAGCTTGCCGGTGAGGGCGCGGGGCATGGGCGGAAGGTTGCGGCCGTGGGCGTGGGCGTGCTGCTCGAGCGCGAGCAACGAGCGCACGAGCTGCGCCTCGGGCACGTTGATGCACAGGCAGTGGAAGCCCGTCGGCTGCGTGGCCGGGTCGGTGTTCATGGTGAGCACGATGGTCTTCTGCCGGCGGTCCAGGAAGAACCGGCGGTGCCCGAGCACGATGCTCTGGGCCACGAAGTAGTGGAAGAAAGTGTCGGGGCGGTTGGCCTCCAGCTCGGCAAACGAGCCGAAAGCCGACACGTCCATGATGGGAACCACGGTCTGCAACAGCTGTTTCAAGCCCAACACGGCGAGCGTGTTGGCGTCGACGACGGCTATTTTGGGCCTTTCCATCACAGTTTCACGGTGCTGATGTCCACAAGATTGTTCACGATGGCATAGATGGTGAGCCCGGCCGGCGAGTGGATTTGCAGCTTGCGGGCGATGTTGCGGCGGTGGGTGATGACGGTGTTGATGGAGATGCAGAGGTGGTTGGCTATCTCCTTGTTGGTCATGCCCTGCACCAAGGCCACGATGACGTCCTTTTCACGGTCGGACAATGTCTCCTGCGACTCGGCGTTGTGGTTAATCATGTTGCTGATCTTGACGCTCACATCGCTCTGCTTCGACTTCATTTCGAGCCGGCGTATGGCGGGGATGAGGATCTCGTCTTCCACTTCGGCGTGTTCCATGAGCCACTGCTCGCAGTTGTAGATGTCGTAGAGGGCGGCCGAGAGCTGGTTGTTGTGCAGCCCGTCGGACGGCAGGTACTTGATGATGATGTTCTTCAGCTCCTTGAGTTTCTGGTCGGTCTGGTTGTGGTGCTTCGAGAAAGTCTCGATGTCGTAGTTGGTGGGGGCGTTGCCTTGCCCGAGTGCTTCGACGTAGGGGAACACCGTTTTCTCCTCATACTGCATGTGGTTGCGTATGCTGTGGGCGTACTCATCGTAGAGCTTCATGATGAGTCGGGCCAGGTTGTCGTTCTCGTCGAGCGCGTCGGTAAGGGCCTTGCGGATGAAAGGCAGCTGAAAGTCGAGGTAGTAGGCATGGCTGGCCTTGAGGTATTGCAGCAGCGTAGGGATGGACAGGCGGTCGGCGTCGTCGTAGTCGCGGTAGCCGTTGATGGTGTAATTAACCACGGCCAGGAAGGTGTAGGTGTCCACATCCTGGTCCTCGCACACCTCTTTCACCGTCTTGTCGCCGAAGCCCAGGTTGATGCCGAACGAGCCGAGGCTCTGCAGCGTATTGTAATTGTCCCGGATAATAGAGATTAGTTTATCGTCGGGCTCATACATCTTCTGATTCTTCATCTGTCTGTTCGTTGTGAATAATAGGTGCAAAATAACTAAAAAACTGGGACATTGACAACAGAATCGGCCGCCTTTTTGCCTTTTTCGCGGTACAATACCTAAAAATAATGACCCTGCAAATATACTCACTTGTAGGTATTGCACGGTTCGCGATTCGGCCGTAACTTTGTAGTCCGGAATCAAACTGAGTCCCGAAAGCCGAATTACAGACATCAACGATACTGATATGAACAAGTCAAACAAGGGACTGGCCATCGCGCTGCTGGCGTGCCTAAGCCTCTCCGCCCCCGCGTTTGCCGCCCAGCCACCGGCTGCCCAGGATACCGCATTCAGCAAATACCGCATCGGCGGCTATGGCGAGATGCTGGCCCGCTTCAAGGATTACGGCCTGAATCGCTTTGCCGGCACCGCCCAAGGCAACACAAAAATCAAACACAACGAGATTTCTATTCCGCGCTTCGTGCTCTCGGGCGACTACAAACTGTCCAGCAAATGGATACTTGGAGTCGAAGTTGAGTTCGAGGCTGGCGGCGTAGGCACGGCCTATGAGATAGAGTCGGGCTCGGGTTCCGAGAACGGCGAATACGAGACCGAGACCGAAAAGGGCGGCGAGGTGGCGCTCGAGCAGTTCCACATCACCCGTCTTGTCGTGCCGGCGTTCAACGTGCGCGTGGGCCATCTCGTCGTGCCCATGGGCCTTACCAACACCCATCACGAGCCGCTCAGCTTCTTCACCCCAGCACGTCCCGAGGGCGAAACCTCCATCATTCCCTCCACCTGGCACGAGACGGGCCTCGAGTTCTTCGGCTCGTTCGGCCGCGGCCTGGCCTCGTTCGACTACGAGGCCCTCATCACCAGCGGCCTCAACCCCGACGGATTCGGCAAGTACGAATGGGTGAAGGGCGGCAAGCAGGGAGCCTTCGAGTTCGACAACTTCACCTCGCCCGCCTACACCGCGCGCCTCAATTGGACAGGCGTGCCCGGGCTTCGGCTGGGTGTAAGCGCCTACTACAACCCCAATTCGGGCAAGAACTGCGAGAAGCTGGTGAACTATGAAGCCCTGAACAAGGTCAACGTCTTCATGTATTCGTTCGACGCCCAGTACGTCGGCCGCTACGTCACGGCCCGTGCCAACGTGCTCCACGGCTACCTCTCGGCCTCAGACCAGGTGAGTGCCGCCTCCGTTTCGTCGGCCTCGCCCTACGGCACCCGCAACCGCGGCGTGGGCTCTCACGCCCTTACCTATAGCGCCGAACTGGGCTTCAACCTGGCCGGTTTCTTCCCCGGCGTGAAGTTTCCCGCCATTTATCCCTACGCCCACTACGACTACTACAACCCGCAGGAAAGCATGTCGGCCGGCACTGCTGCCGACCCACGCACCCAGGTGAGCATGTGGGCGTGCGGCCTCAACTGGCGGCCCCTGCCCTGCCTCGTAGTCAAGGCCGACTATGCCACCCGCCAGTTCGGCACCCACAGCCTCTTCGGCAAGGGCCGTTACAACTCCGAAAACGAGCTGCGCATCGGCGTGGCCTACGCCCTCTACCTCGCCAAGAAATAAAGTCAGTCGACAAACAAATAAACAACCACTATATTTTTAACGTAATCAGACAGTAACATGAAAAAGAGTTTATTGCTTCTGGGGTTGCTCTCCATGGGCCTCACGTTCGTATCATGCGGCGACGACAACAAGGGAAATGGGACAGCACAGACCAACGACGAGAAGATTATCGCCGAGATTGATGCCGAAGACACCGTGGAATACACCTCTGCCCGTGCAAAGGCGTGGGGCAACTACATGCGCGTGGTAGGCAACCTGCTCGTCAAAGATGCCACTACACTCTACAACGATTGGGCCGTCAGCTTCAACGGAGGAGCCTCTTATGGCAGTCAGTTCAAGGGGCTCAAGCTGAAAGGTTTGACCACCAGCCTGGCCTGTGTGGAGCAGGTACTCGACGGCATGTCCGACATTGCCAACGAGGTGGGCGAGGCCAAAATCGGCGATCCCTACAAGCTCTACACCACCAAATACCCCGATAAAAAGAGCATGCGCGCCGGTCTCTACGCCGTGGAGTCGTGGTACAGCTGGCACTCGCGACTGGACTATTCCAACAACATTCTGTCCATCCGCAATGCCTACTACGGGGTCTACGACAAGAATATCGGCAGCATGAGCAAGACGCCGGCCGCCAATTCCATGTACAAAGTGGTGGAGGCCAAGAACCCGGGACTCCACACTCAGGTCGTGGCTGCCATCGACGCCGCCATCAAGGCCATACAAGACATTCCGCAACCTTTCCGCAACCACATCAACTCGGCCGAGTCGGTGAAGGCCCAAACCGCCTGCGCCACCCTGCAGTCGCTGCTCTCCAAGGAGCTGAAGACCTTCTTCAGCGAGAAAGCCAACACCGAAGCCGAGCTCGCTCCTGTCGTTGCCCAAGTGGTGGATGCCGTCATCCTGCCCACCTACAAGGACCTGCTCGACCTCAACACCAAGCTCTATGAGAAGGTGGTGGCCTTTGAGCGCAACCCCTCCAACGCCGCCTTCGCCGCCTGCTGCGAGGCCTGGATTGCCGCCCGCCAGCCGTGGGAGTCGTCCGAGGCTTTCCTCTTCGGCCCCGTTTCAGACAAGGGTCTCGACCCCAACATGGACACTTGGCCCCTCGACCAGGACGGCATCATGAACGTGCTGAAGTCGCAGAAGTGGGCCGATCTGGAGTGGACCGGCGAGTTCAACGAGGATGACGCCAGCATCGGAGCCAGCCAAGCTCTGCGCGGATTCCACACTTTGGAGTTCCTCATCTTCAAGAACGGCAAGGCTCGCACCATTCGCTAAGCCTCTTTCCGTCCAAAGACATGAAGCGAAGGCCGAGAGTTCCCAACTCCGGTCTTCGCTCTTGTGCGCTAAAAGAAATCGTTAAAAATATCCCCATTCATGAATCCCATCAAGTATTCATTCCTGCTTCTCGGAGCCTTGTCCCTGTCGGCCTGTGAAGACAACGACGGGCAGCTCACCATTGCCGACGTGGACGTGCCCGCAGGCTACGCCCTCTCGGCCGGCACGGCCACCGAGTTCTCGCGGTCGGCATTCTCCTACGACCAGCCGGCCAGCTGGATCTCGGGCGAGTACAACGCCCTGTTCAACAAGGGCGACCGGCTCTACGACAACGTGGCCACCAGCAACTACAACCATGCCGGCGGTGGCTTGGGCCCGGTTTATGCCGGTTACAGCTGCGGCGGCTGCCACCGCAACGCGGGCCGCACCGAGCCCTCGTACTGGACTGCCTTTAAGAACGGCAGCCGAAAAGCCACGGGCGAGTACGGCTTCACCTCGATGCTCTGCTACGTGACGCGGCGCAACGGCAAGTTTTTCCAGAACTATGGCCGCGTGATCCACGACAACACCATCTACGGCGTGACCCCCGAGGGCGAGATTCACTTCGAGATCGACTCGGCCGTCTACCGCTTCCCCGACGGCGAACGCTACACGCTCTGCTACCCTCGCTTCAGCATTACCAAGTGGTATGCCGACAGCATCCGCCCCGAAGACCTGTTCATCTCCGTGCGCATACCGCTGCGCCACGTGGGCCAGGGCCAGATTATGGCCCTCGACCGCACCGAGATACAGCAGCTCGCAGCCCGCAGCAACTACCCCCGCTGGGGCATCAGCGGCCGCTGCAACGTCGTCTCCGAGCGCAACGTGAGCCAGATTGGCGTGGGCGGCAACAAGGCACACCACGGCGACCTCACCGTGGAGCTGGGCTACTCCTCCGACATGGGCCTCACCAACAGCCGCTACCCCGAGGAGATATGCCGCGGGCAGAGACAGATAGAAGAGGGCTCGATGATGGGGCTGAGCTATGAAAAGCTCGACGTGAGCACGGCCGACATGGAAGCCGTGGACCTCTATCTGCACAGCCTCGGCGTGCCGGCGCGCCGCGACGTGAACGACCCCGACGTGCAGGCGGGCGAGAAACTTTTCTACAAGGCCGGCTGCCACCTGTGCCATGTCACCACGCTCCACACCAACAAACGCGGTTCCACCCTGCTGGCCGGCCTCACTTTGCCCTGGCTCGGCGGCCGCCAGACCATCCATCCCTACTCTGATTTCCTGCTCCACGACATGGGATCGGAGATCATGGGCGTGGGCCTCAACGACAATATGGTGAGCGGACTGGCCCGCGGCAACGAGTGGCGCACCACCCCGCTCTGGGGCATCGGTCTGCAGCAGCTCGTCAACGGCCACACCTACTTCCTGCACGACGGCCGCGCCCGCAACTTCACCGAGGCCATCATGTGGCACGGCGGCGAGGCCGAGGCCAGCAAACAGGTCTTCGCCCACTACTCCAAGGCCCAGCGCGCCCAGCTCATCCGCTTCCTGTGGAGCCTGTAACCGACATCCGAAAACAAACCAGAAAAGACATCACGATATGAAAATCAACCGCATTTTTGCTGCCATCGTCGCAGCCAGCCTGTCTGCAACCGTCTGCGCCGAGACAGCCAACCCCGCCGCTCCCGAGGACAATGCCCTGGGCAAGGCCGCAGCCTCACTCCACGCCACCGCCGCCCGCCTCGACTCCATGGCCGCCGCTCCGCAGGCCTCCGGCCGCCAGGCCACCCACTACGACATGGAGAACGGCGTGCTTCCCATTGCCGACAACCGCGGCTTCTCCCTGCAGTCGGCCGACGGCCGCTTCATCCTGAAGCCCTATCTCATGCTTCAAACCACGCTCACCTACAACTATTATGCCGACGAGGGCCTCGACAAGGCCTACAATCAAGACAACATTGCCAACTCGGGCTTCGCCATTCCGTTCGGCATCATCGGCTTCACGGGCAGGGCGTTCGGCAAGATTGACTACAACATCTGCGTGAACGCGGCCGCCACCGGCGGGGCCATCCTGCAACAAGCCTGGATAGACTATGCCGTGAGCCCCGCCCTCCGCTTCCGCGCGGGCAAGCAGAAGACGCCCTTTGCCGGCGCTTTCCTCACCACGCTGGGCGAGACGCTCTTCCCCATGATGCCCACATCGCTCACCAGTGCCGTCATTCTTCCCCACAGTCTCAACGCCGTCACACCGCCGATCAACACGGGCTGGGACCTCGGTTTCAAGATGCACGGCCTCATTGCCAACAAGTGGGGCTACGAGCTGGGCCTGTTCAACGGAACCGGCGGAACCGTCAACACCGCCACGAAGACCATCAGCGACGACAACCATCTGCCCTCGCTGCTCTATGCCGCACGCCTCACTTTCCAGGGCAACGGCCCGATGCCGATGAGCCAGGGCAACCCCAACCTCACGCAGCTGGGCACGAAATACGTCATCGGCCTCTCGGCCAACTACAACAACGAGGCCGAATACGAGTCGACCAACGACTTCCGCGCCGGCGTGGACTTCGCCCTGCTCAGCGGCCGCTGGTCGGTGGCCGCCGAGGCTTACTACATGAACATGGGATTCACCAAGCGCCAGAAGATCGACGAAAGCTACAATTACATGGGTGCCTACGCCCAGCTGGGCTACTTCGTCGGCCGCGACTGGCAGCTCGGTCTGCGCTACGACTGGATGGACCGCAACGGCAACCACAAGGACGGCAGCCTGAACTCGCCGGCCGTGGTATGCAACTATTTCGTGCCGAAGACCAACATCAAGGTCTCCGCCATGTACCAGTACATCGGCCGATGGGGCCACGACACCCAGCTCGACCGCGACCTCGACGACCTCGGCATAGCCACCCACACGGCCTGTGTGATGCTGCAATACGCCTTCTAAACCCACTGCCATGAACATCCTTACACACAAAAGCCCGGCCCTGCCGGCCCTCCTCGGCCTCGCACTCTGCCTTGCCGCGTGCGACGACGGCCCCATCCACGAGGCCGAGCACGTGGCCGAGGGCGGCAAAGTGGTCAAGGTAGAGGGCACGCTGACCGGTCTGGACAGCTGGCCCGACGACTACGACGTGTCGCTGGCCGGGTTTACCGACAACAGCGCCGACGAGTGGTCGCCCTACGCCACCATATCGAAAGTCATCACGGCCGACGCCAACGGCCACGTCTCCATGTCGCTCTCGGGCATCGGCGGCAGCATAGAGACCGTGCAGGTGTGCGTGCTCAACCGGCTGCGACAGCGCATCATGACCTTCACCAGCCGCAACATTGCCAACGAGAAAGGCACCGACACCATCCGCATAGACCTCGGAACGGTCAACACCAGCATGCTCAACGCCGTGCAGCAGAGCGTGTTCAACGCCAGCTGCACCGCCTGCCACGGCGGAAACGGCCGCTCGGCCGCCGGTCTCGACCTGACCGAGGGCCACAGCTACGCCGCCCTCGTGGGCCAGCAGTCCGTCAAGGTCAAGGACCACAAGCGCGTGCAGCCCGGCGACGTGGGCGGCAGCGTGCTCCACCAGGTGCTCAACACCAACGTCTCGGCCGACTGGCACCAGAACCATGCCGACATGCTCAACAAGGAGCGTGCCGCCCATCTGCTCACCCTCATCGACAACTGGATAAGCAGCGGAGCCCCCGAGTGATGCCGACAAAGACGCTCAAGACCCTGCTGGGACTGCTCTTCGCGGCCACCGTGGCCGTGCTGGCCGCGGGCACCGTGGTGGAGAAGCTACACGGCACCGACCAGGCTGCCCGCAGCATCTACCACACGCCCTGGTTCTTCGCCCTGTGGGCGGGTCTGGCCGCAGCGGGCGCAGCCTACGCCGCGACGCGTCGTCTGCACCGCCGACCGGCCGTGGCCCTGCTGCACGGAGCCCTGCTGCTCATCCTCACGGGGGCGGCAGTGACTTTCCTCACCGGCCGCGAGGGACGCATCCACCTGCGCGAGGGCATGCCCGAGACCAGCTACATGCCGCGCGGCAGCCACGAGATGCAGCCCCTGCCCGTGGCCCTGCGCCTCGACCGCTTCGAGGTGACGACCTACCCCGGCACGGAGACACCGGCCGATTTCGTGAGCCGCGTCACCTGCACCGACCGCGCCACGGGCCACGCCCGTCCGGCCGTCATCTCAATGAACCACATCCTAAGCACCCACGGCTACCGTTTCTACCAGACCAATTTCGACACCGACCGCAAGGGAACGGTGCTCACCGTAAACCACGACCCCTGGGGCACGGCCCTGACCTACGCCGGCTACGCGCTGCTTGCCGTGGCCATGGCCCTCACGTTGCTGAGCCCCCGCGGGGAGTTCCGCCGTCTGCTGCGCTCGCCGGCCCTGCGCCGCCGCCTCTTCGGGCTGGCGTTGCTCGCCGTGCCCGCCCTGGCCGCCGCCCGCAGCGTGCCCACCATTCAGGAGGCCAAGGCCCGCGAGGTGGCCCGCTACCAGGTGGAGTACAACGGCCGCGTGGTGCCGCTCAACACCGTGGCCATCGACTTCGTGCAGAAGCTCTACGGCCGCCGCAGCTACCGTGGGCTGCGGGCCGAGCAGGTGGTCTACGGCTGGCTCGTGAGCCCCGAGGCCTGGAAGCGCGAGCCCATGATACGCATTCCCTACGCCCCGCTGCGCCGCTGGCTGGGCATCGAGGGCAAGTATGCCGCCATGCAGGACCTTTTCGACGCCGACGGCAAGTACCGACTCATGCCCCTCATCCAGGAGGAGCAGCGGCAAGACGCCATGGGCAAGGCCATCCGCGCGCTGGACGAGCAGGCCGGCCTCGTGCTCATGCTCACGGGGCACACGCTCTTTACGCCCCTGCCGGCCGGTGCGCCACGCCTGAGCGAGGCGCGCGTCGAGGCCGAAATCATCTACAACCGCATCCCCTTTGCCACCATCCTCTTCATGCTGAACCTCACGATGGGGCTCGCCACGTTCCTCGCCCTGCTCTGGGCCATGGGCCGCACGCGCGGCCCGCGTGCGCGCCGCGCCATGCGGCGACTGTGGCATGCGGGCTGGGCGGTGCTGGCAGGGGCCTTCGTCTTCGCCCTGGCGGGCTACGCGCTGCGCTGGTATGTGGGCGGCCGCGTGCCCTTGGGCAACGGCTACGAAACCATGCTCTTCATGTCGCTGGCCCTCATGGGCCTCACGCTGGCCCTGCGGCGGCTGGACTATGTGCTGCCCTTCGGCTTCCTGCTCTCGGGCCTGACGCTGCTGGTAAGCCACCTGGGGCAGATGTCTCCACAGATTACCAACCTCATGCCCGTGCTGCAGAGCCCGCTGCTCAGCATCCACGTGAGCATCACGATGGCGGCCTACGCCCTGCTGGCCTTCATGGCCCTCAACGGCGTGCTGGCCCTGCTGCTGACCCCGCGCGGCGGCCGCCGCGACGCCACGACGGGCCCCGACACCGCCGACGGCCCCGACCAGCTCACCGTGCTGAGCCGCCTCATGCTCTATCCGGCCGTGTTCCTGCTGGCCGCCGGCATCTTTCTCGGGGCCGTGTGGGCCAACGTGAGCTGGGGCCGCTACTGGAGCTGGGACCCCAAGGAGACGTGGGCGCTCATTACGCTCATGGTCTACGCCGTGCCGATGCACACCGCTTCGCTGCCCGCCCTGCGCCGCCCGCGCGCGTTCCACCTCTACCTCATCTGTGCATTCCTCACCGTGCTCATGACCTACTTCGGCGTGAACTACTTTCTCGGGGGCATGCACGCATACGCATAACAACCACAAAACAATATGGAAACCCAAAAGTTGCAGATTCAAAACGACCACGTACTCATCCGTCTCTTCGCCCTCGACGGCGCCAACGGCGCAGGCGAATACCTCTGCATGTTCACCCTCGAACCCACCGAAGCTCCTTTCGGCGAGCAGCTGGGCTGGCTGCTCAAGGCCTACGACGAGCTGCTCGCGAGCCGGTTCCACGGCCAAGTGCCCGGCCTGGCCGAGGCGCGGCCCGTGTTCAAGCGGTTCTACCTGAGCGACGCCGCCAACCAGGCCGACGCGTTCTGGGCCGCAGTGGGGCAGGACGACTGCGCCGTCTCCACCGTGCAGCAGCCTCCTCTCTGCGGCGGCAAGGTGGGCATGTGGGCCTGGCTCATGACAGGCGTGCAGACCGCACGGGTCGACGATCACCTGTTCCGCGCCTCGCACGGCGGCTACGACGAGCTGTGGTCCACACAAAATACGGCAAATGGCGACACGTCTTACGTGCAAACGGCCGCCCTTTTCGGCGCATACGCCGAGCGATTGCGGCGCAATGGTTGCACGTTGGCGGCCAATTGCGTGCGCACCTGGCTCTACGTGAACGACATTGACAACCACTACGACGGCGTGGTGAGGGCCCGCAACGACGTGTTCGACCGCGAGGGGCTCACCGACCAGACCCACTACATCGCCTCGACGGGCATCTGCGGGCGCGACGCCGACCCCCGCACGCTCTGCAAGATGAACGCCCTGGCCATCGGCGGCATACGTCCCGAACAGGTGCACTACCTCTACGCACTGGACCATCTGAACCGCACAAGCGAGTACGGCGTGCGCTTCGAGCGCGGCACCTGCGTGGACTTCGACGGCCGCCGGCGCGTCTTCATCTCAGGCACGGCCAGCATAGACAACCGCGGCAACATCGTCCACGTGGGCGACATACGCGGCCAGGTGGAGCGCATGTGGGAGAACATCGAGGCCCTGCTGGCCGAGGCCGGCTGCACATTCGACGACGTGGCCGAGATGACCGTCTACCTGCGCGACGTGGCCGACTATCCCGTGGTGGCCTCCCTCATGGCCGGCCGCTTCCCCCACACGCCCTACATCATCGTCAACGCCCCCGTGTGCCGGCCCGGATGGCTCATCGAGACCGAGTGCATCGCCATGAAACCCCTCTCCGAGGCCGACGCCCCGGCACATGCCTGACCCCAAACCCCACCCCTCATGACACCACATCCCTACATCGACATCCAGCTGGGCACGCTGCCCTGCACGGAGGGCGTGACCGAGAGCCACGCCCTGCTCTCCATCGCCCCGGCGGGCTTCACCCTGACCTACGAGGAGCAGCTCAAGGCCCTCATGGAGGCTTTCGACACGCTGCGCCGCGAGCTCGGCGCACAACCCGTGTTCAAACGCTACTTCATGAGCGACGCCGCCAACCAGTTTCCCGGCCTCATGAACTATGAGCTCGAGAGTCCCGACTATGCCGTCTCGGCCGTGCAGCAGCCGCCCGCCGGCGGAGGCAAGCTGGCGCTGTGGGCCTGGCTCATGACCGGCGTGCAGACACGCGCCTGCCCCGGCGGGCTCTTCGAGGCCGCACACGGCAGCTACCGCCACCTCTGGAGCGGCGGCAACAGCATCGACGCACAGGGCTCTGAGGCGCAGACCAAGCTGCTGCTCAACGACTACGTGATGCAGCTGCTCGGCGAGGGCTGCACGCTCGAGGCCAATTGCCTGCGCACCTGGTTCTTCATCAACGACATCGACAACAACTATCCCGGCGTGGTGGGCGCGCGCAACGACGTGTTCCGCACCCAGAACATGAGCGACCGCACCCACTTCATCGCCTCGACCGGCATCGGCGGACGGCAGAACAACCCCAAGGTGCTGGTGCAACTCGACAACTACGCCGTGGCGGGGCTGCAGCGCGGACAGCTGCGCTATCTCTATGCGCCGGCCCACCTGAGCCGCACGAGCCGCTACGGCGTGAGCTTCGAGCGGGGCGTACAGGTGGACTACGGCGACCGCCGCCACGTCTTCGTCTCGGGCACGGCCAGCGCCAGCCCGCAGGGCGAAATCATGCACGCGGGCGACGTGGCCGCCCAGTGCCGCCGCGTGTGGGACAACATCGGGGCGTTGCTGGCCGAGGGAGGCACCGGATGGGCCGACGTGAAGATGCTCATCTGCTACCTGCGCGACCGCGCCGACGCGCCGCTCGTGGGCCGCATGCTGGCCGAACGCTTCGGCCCGTCGCTGCCCCGCCTCGTGGTGCAGGCCGGCGTGTGCCGTCCTGGCTGGCTCGTCGAGATGGAGTGCATCGCCGCCCGGCCCCTGCACACGGCCTTTGCCCCGCTCTAAGGCGACGCTACACCTTATTATATTAGGGGGCCTCACGGATGATACGAGGCCTCCTCACAATGATGTCACTGTCCCCTTACGGATTGCACGAAGGCACCCCGCGGGGTCGGCGGCCTCGCCCGAACCTCTCGACACGCCGCCACCAGCCGCCCAACGCACAGTCCCCGGCCGTCCGACCCTCTCCTATTGGCCTGACGGAGAGGCCGTTGCGCCCCCTGCAACCTCAAACTTCAACGCCCTGTGGTCTACGCGATAGGCCACAGGGCGTTGGCGTTGTGCCCCCGGTGCCGTATCTTTGCATCGTCGAACAGAGAAAGGATGCATCACTCAGACACTGTGAAGACACAAACACACAACTCATGTTTAACCTTAAAGCAAAGAAAGGAACCGAATTATGGCAATCCGTTATCGAAAAGTACAGAACAAGTTGAACAACAGTCCCACCTTCGGCAAGTGGTATGCCAGGGCCGTGGTGCTCGATACCATCGACACGAAGAGGCTGGCCGAGGAGATCTCGCACTCCACCACCGTGACCTATGCCGACGTAATGGCCGTGCTCTGGGAGGTGTCTGTGGCCATGAAGACCCATCTGCTCAACTCGCAGCGCGTGGTGCTCGACGGCATCGGGGCGTTCAAGGTGGGCATCAGCTCCAAGCCCTCCGACACCGCCGCCGACTGCGACGGCACGAAGATCACCAACTTCCGCATTCTCTACAAGCCCGAGTCCACGTTCAACGCCACGGGCGTGAATGCGAAAGGCCACCGCACCGGCGTCTACATCAAGAACCTGCTGGAGGGCGTGACCGCCAAGGAGACGCCCAAGAACACGGTGAAAGACGCCAAGCCGCAGCCCGGAGGCAAGACCGAGAACGGCGGCAAGACCGAGGGACAGGGCTAAGCCCGCGGGGGAGGGGCCGGGCCATGCGGGCCGGTAGCGGCGTCACAACGATGGCGCGACGGCGGGCGGGGCCCGCCAGGACGCACGGCACGCGGCGCGGCTCCGCCGCCCCCTCCCCCTCTCCTCCCCCATGCTTCACTTCAATCTAACTCTGAAAAACACACGACATGAAAAACAAGGAAACCTGGAGAATGATTCTCCAAATCGCCGTCAGCATCCTGACGGCCGTCGCCACCACGCTGGGCATCACCTCGTGCAGGTAGCACAAACGAAAAATCCCGGGGCCATGGCCCCGGGATTGCTGTGTGGTGACGGTTGCGGCAGCGGCTCATCCCGCCCCGTCCGCCCTGTCGTCGCTTGTGGCGCGGCGGCAAGTGGAGAGCCGCCTGATGTCGCGGTCGAGCTGTCTGATGCTGTCGAGACGCTCGAGCCGACGCTGCTGTTGCATGTAAGCCTCGTACTCTTGGGTGGCTTTCCGGACGGCCAACTGATGGGATATTTTGCCCGCATGTTCCAGAATGTTCTTCTCGTTCATGGTGAGGATGAGCCGCAGCTTCTGCACCCAGTCGCGCATATACATGGGTTTCTCGGCCAGGGCCTGCGCCTCGGCATAGGCAAGAAACTGCTCTACGATGAGTTTCAGCCCGCCGATTTCCTTTTCATGCAGATAGTTTTTCCCCACCAGGGCGTCGGCTTTCGTCACCTTTCCCTCGCGTTCGGTCGAGGTGAGGCCCATCATGGGCAGGGAGGCATTGGCACGATAGTACACCAGCTCGGCCGCCGTCTTGCCGCTGACGGCCCACAAGAGCTTGTTCTGCACTTCCTTGTAGAAAGCCAACGTCAGTTCGTCGGAGGGGTTGTAGTCGATGCTGGTGGCGTAGATGTCCTTGATTTGCTGGTAGAACACTTTTTCGGAGAGGCGTATCTCGCGTATCCTGTCCAGCAACTCCTTGAAATAATTGTAGGCCGAACCGCTCTTGAACCGCTCGTCGTTCAGCGCAAAGCCCTTGACGAGATACTCGCGCAGACGCTGTGTTGCCCAGATGCGGAACTGGGTGCCCTGCAGCGACTTCACCCGATAGCCTACGGAAATAATCACGTCGAGGCTGTAGTACTTCACTGGCTTGTCTGAATTTGCAATGTGCAAAAAATGCACATTGCCCTCTTCTTCAAGCTCGCCCTCCTCAAAGGCATGACGGATATGCTTGGTGATGACACTACGGTCACGCCCAAAAAGTGTACACATTTGTGCTTGAGAGAGCCATACCGACTCGTTCTCAAAGTGTACATCTATCTTGATTAATCCATCTTGAGACTGGTATATGATGATGTCGCTATTGCCTTTCTGCTCCATTTTTCTTTTGTTTGAAATATTGATTGCCGCACCCCGCCCGGCATTTCATGTCCGGACGGGGTGCGGGCGGCAGGTGCGCATGCCTCTGGTGGAGTGGCAATCAGTACAGGCTCACGCCGTAGTCGAAGAAGTAGTCGCTGTCTTTCAGTAGCGGATGGTTCGTGTCCTTGGGCGAGAGCAGGGCCTTGTCGGCCGGGATGCGCCAGTCGATGCCCAGGGCGGGATCGTTCCAGGCAATGGCGCCCTCGCTCTCGGGGCAGTACAGATTGTCGCACTTGTACTGGAAAACGGCCGTGGGACTGAGCACGCTGAAGCCGTGGGCGAAGCCGCGGGGAATGAAGAACTGCCGCTGGTTCTCGGCCGTGAGCTCCACGGCCACGTGGCGGCCGAAGGTGGGCGAGCCCTTGCGCAGGTCGACGGCCACGTCGAGCACGGCTCCCTCGACCACGCGCACGAGCTTGCTCTGGGCGTGCTCGCCTTTCTGGAAGTGGAGGCCGCGCAGCACGCCGTAGGACGACTTGGACTGGTTGTCCTGGACGAAGCGCACGGGGCGCACCTGCTCGTTGAAGGCTTTCTCGTTCCAACTCTCAAAGAAATAACCGCGGTCGTCGCGGAAAATGCGCGGCTCGATGATGACCACGCCCTCGATTTCTGTTTTGATGACGTTCATTTGTATGCTGAATAAATAGTGACAAGATGTGGAAGGAACCCGTAGAGGGGTGTTATTTCACGATGCCTTTCTCCAAATACTCCTCCAGATTGACGCGCACGCGGGCGGCGGCATCGTCGCCGGCCACCTTTTTCATGTCGTGGTCGACCATGAGCTTGACCAGCTCCTCAAAGGTGGTGGCGTTGGGATTCCAGCCCAGCCGGGCCTTGGCCTTGGTGGGGTCGCCCCAGAGGTTCACCACGTCGGTGGGCCGGTAGAAGTCGGGCGACACCTCGACGAGCACCTTGCCCGTGGCGCGGTCGATGCCTTTCTCGTCGGCTCCCTCGCCCTGCCACTCCAGCTCGATGCCCACATGGCGGAAAGCCAGCGTGGCAAACTCGCGCACGCTGTGCTGCTGACCGGTGGCGATGACGAAGTCCTCGGGCTTGTCGTTCTGCAGGATGAGCCACATGCACTCCACGTAATCGCGGGCGTAGCCCCAGTCGCGCAGGCTGCTCAGGTTGCCCAGATAGAGCTTGTCCTGCTTGCCCTGCTTGATGCGGGCGGCGGCGAGCGTAATCTTGCGGGTGACGAAGGTCTCGCCGCGACGCTCGCTCTCGTGGTTGAAGAGGATGCCGTTGCAGGCAAACATGCCGTAGGCGTCGCGGTATTCTTTCATAATCCAGAAGCCGTAAAGCTTGGCCACGGCGTAGGGACTGTAAGGGTGGAAGGGCGTGTTCTCGTTCTGCGGCACCTCCTCCACCTTGCCATAGAGCTCGGATGTGGAGGCCTGGTAGATGCGGCAAGTGGAGGCCAGCCCGCACGTGCGCACGGCCTCGAGGATGCGGAGCACGCCCACGGCATCCACGTCGGCCGTATATTCGGGCGAGTCGAAGCTCACCTGCACGTGGCTCTGGGCGGCCAGGTTGTAGATTTCCGTGGGCCGCACCTTGCCCACCACGCCCACGATGGACATGGAGTCGCCGAGGTCGGCATAGTGGAGGTGGAAGTGGGGCTGGCCCTCAAGGTGGGCAATGCGCTCACGATAGTCCACGGACGAACGGCGAATAATGCCGTGCACCTCGTATCCCTTACTCAGCAGCAGCTCGCTGAGATAGCTGCCGTCCTGTCCTGTAACGCCCGTAATGAGGGCAATGTTCTTTTGTTCTGCCATATTTCTCTTATTTTTCTTTTCTCTATTTCTATAATGATTGCTTGTCAAGACGATGCAGTCTCACAGATTCCACAGATTTTTCCCACATCTTCTAATATATAAAAGCCATGTGACACCGCGCAACAATCTGTGGAATCCGAGGAATCTGTGAGAATAACATCCCATTTGTAAGAGCCCCACAACACCGCGCAGCTATCTGTGAAATCCGTGGAATCTGTGAGAAAAACGCCTCGTTCGTGGGAGCCGCACGCCGTCAGTCTGCGAGCGACTGGCGGTACCAGGCGTAGAGCCGGGCCACGCCCTCCTCGATTTCCACCTTGTGCGTCCAGCCGAGCCGGTGGAGCTTGGACACGTCGATGAGCTTGCGCGGCGTGCCGTTGGGCTTGGACGCATCCCAAACGATGTCTCCCCCGAAGCCCACGGTGCGCTTCACGAGCTGCGCCAGCGAGCCGATGGTGAGCTCCTTGCCCGTTCCCACGTTGATGTGGCAGTTGCGTATCTCGCCGAGCGAGGGGATGGCCCCGCCGCGTCCCTCGGAATTGTTGCGGTCGACGGCACCGTCGGTCCGTGCCCCATAGAACACCGAGGAGTACTTCTCAACGCCTATAATGTCGGCAAAGTCCACGTTGAGCAGCACGTGCACCGAGGCATCGGCCATGTCCTCGCTCCAGAGAAACTCGCGCAGCGGGCTGCCGTCGCCCCAGAGTGTCACCCGATTGTCCTCGATGCCATAGAAAGCCAGTGCCCTGCGTATGCGCTCCTCGGGGTTGCTGCCGTCCACGTTGCCCTCGCCGATGAGGGCGCGCAGCGCGTCGGTGGGGTTGATGGGGCGACGGTTCATGTCGGTGCGGATGGACTGCCAGTCGCCCTCATGGATGAGCTTGGCCAGATAGATTTTGCGCATCATGGCGGGCATGACGTGCGAGTTTTCCAGGTGGAAGTTGTCGGCCGGCCCGTAGAGGTTGGTGGGCATCACGGCCATGTAGTTGGTGCCATACTGCAAATTGTAGCTCTCGCACATCTTGAGCCCGGCAATTTTGGCAATGGCATACTCCTCGTTGGTGTATTCGAGTGGCGAGGTGAGCAGGGCATCCTCGCGCATGGGCTGGGGCGCATCCTTAGGATAGATGCACGTGGAGCCGAGGAAGAGCAGCTTCTTCACGCCGTGCAGATAGGCCTGCTCGATGACGTTGCACTGCATCTTCATGTTCTGCATGATGAAGTCGGCACGGTAGAGCGAGTTGGCCATGATGCCCCCTACGAAGGCAGCGGCCAGCACCACGGCTTCGGGCCGCTCGGAATCGAAGAACTGCGTCACGGCCCGCTGGTCCGTCAAGTCCAGTTCGCGGTGGCTTCGCCCCACCAGATTCCGATACCCCCTCTGCTCGAGGTTCTTCCAAATGGCCGATCCCACGAGTCCACGGTGGCCGGCAACGTAAATCTTGCTATCCTTGCTTAAAGACATGATGATATAAATATATGATAATCTATTTTAAACGACGCTCTCCCGGCAGCCTGGACGGGCTGTGCCGCCACCGCCATGCCGCATGCCAAAGCCGGAATACAGGCTCGGACAAGGCCTCGACAGGGAAATAACGCACAAGGCGCACGTCGCGAATGAGACGGCCAAGATTGCGTCCCACCACGCCGTTGCCCAGACGGCGCACATGGTATTTGCCGAAATTGCCACCCCTCAACACCTCGTCCAGCACAAGCCGACCCCGCCGGGCATCGGGCTCCACCAAGGCATATCGCGAGTCCATGCCGAACTCTTCGGTCAGAATCCACATCACCGCCCCGGCAATGCCGCCGAGCCCCAGGCGGGCGAACAACCCTTTCCATTCGGCTTTCGAGCCGTGGACCAGATCCTCGCTGGCCGTCAGCAGGTAATAATAATCCAGCAACTGCCGCAGCCCGATGCCCTCCTTAAACAGATGTTGGAAGATGTGACTCAGCTGGAACACGGCGTTGAACCTGGCCGTGGGCACGGCCACCCGACCGCCACCCAGCTCCACCTCATGGGCGAACTGGGCGTCGGCATGCACAAAAAAGAACTCCTGCAGCCGCTGGTTGTGCCGGAAATTGAACATGAAGTGCGGCCGATAATGTATCTCCACCTCCGTGCCCTGATACGCCGGACACTCGATATGATGATAGATGGCCTTTGCAGCAGGCATGAAGCGCCTGATGTAGGAAATGATACGGCGGGTGTCCTGCCTCACGGCCGCCTCCCTTTCTGCGGCCGTGCTACCGCCGGCGGGCGCAGCCGTGCGCAGCCACAGATCGATGTCGCCCGGCGTGCGGAGCCTGCCGTCCGGGTACATCAAGGCATTGCCCTGCCCTTTCAGCAGACAGCACTCGAAGCCCGACTTCCTGAAATTGCGCACGACGGCCGCCACATGACCGTCTATGCGCTCGTTGGTGCGGCTGATGACGAGGCCCTCGCTGCACCAGTCCATCATGACCTCGGCCATCGTTCCGTCATCGCCTTCCACCTCCAGCCGCTTGACTCCCTCCAGCATCACCGCCGTCAGCGACTGCCGTCCGGCCATGTCGAACACCTCCCTCACCCTGTCCGGCGTGAGGGCGGCGGACACTGCATCGGCCGTTCCGATGCAGTAGCGCAGCAACTGGAGGAACAATGGGCAGGAGGAGGACGGGGCTTTCATCCGATTTTAGATTTCAATCCTACAGGTTCAGGCAGAAGACCATAGGCAAACGGGATCCGGCTGTTCCCGAAGACTACAACTGACTGTCACGAAGCATCCACTTGAAATACGCTTCGTGCTGATCCACCAAGTAGTCCCAGGAATACTCCTGACGGATGATTTCAAGATTGGATGCGATGTATTTCTCTTTCTTCTCCCCGGCGATGTCCTCTATATGATTGAGCAATCCTGCAACATCCTCTGCAGATTTATAGTATTCTGCATTGTCACCCAATACGGCTTTGTTGAAGATATTGTCGTGTGCAAGGATGAAACAGTCGGACGCCATCGCCTCCAACAACGAGGGATTGGTTCCTCCTACGCTGTGTCCGTGGAAGTAGGCGAAAGAGAAATGACGTATGCTGTTCAGCTTGTCAAAGTCATAAATGCCCCCGACGAACCTGATGTTCTTGTCATTTCCATAGGTTTTCACGAGCTCCTGCCCATGCTTCGTAGTCGTCTTTCCCACAATGACAAGGGGCTTCTTTCCATATTCCGTCGATTGCTTGTAGCCCTCTATTGCCATGAGCATATTGTTTTCCGGCTCCATTCTGGCAACAAGCAGGTAATATTCGTTCGGTGTCAGGCCCAGACTTTCCAAATGCCGGACATCGTAATTGTCGTATATGTTGGCACCATAAGCGAGAAATTTGCTCTCTTTGCCGTACACCTCTTTATAATAGTCGCGGATGCCCATGTTGTCGGCAATGAGATAATGGCTGTGCTTTACTGCCTCACGCTCTTCCCAATGCACGAATTTCTGCACCCATTTGTTGAATTTGGAACGCTTGAACTCCAGTCCGTCCATATTCGTGGTAAAGAGCGGACGCTTGATATTCTTCACATTAAACCAGATGTAAGCAGGGATAATGCTCGTGTATCCGGCCTCATAGATGATGTCGAACTGCTCTTTCTTGAGTGCATCCCTCAGACAGGCAAAGTCGTAGAAGAAACTTCCTATCGAGCCTCCCATCCATTTCTCAGGCGAATAGATGTGCTTGATGTGGACTCCCTTGTACGCTTTCTCCTGGTAGGGATGGTAATGCGGGGAATAAACCGTAATGTCGTGCCCGCGCTTGGCCAGTCCCACAGATATATATTCGGCAAATTGCTCAAAGCCGCCGTAGTTGTTGGGGATGCCCCGTGTGCTTACAAATGCTATCTTCATGTTCTAAATGCTATGCTATAAAGGGTTTTCGCTTAAGATTCCGTTACGCTCTGGCCGTGAATCTCCACGATTCTGAAATGAATTTTCCGGGCATTTACAGGGGGGAGCTTCATGTAGTCGCCATACAAATGCGACAAATACTTGTCGTATTCCTTGATGCCTCTTAGCTTGATGTCCTCAAAATCGTAGAACGTATCCCGGCCATACCAGGAAGTTGGAATCATCTCCACGGTTCTGTATGCCCCCATAATGTTGCCGGAAATCTCGGAAGTCCACATGTCATGCTTCCGCAGAATGCGGTCTATCTTCTCTTTTTGGTGGTAGGCATTGAACATTTTGTCGGTTGGCAATGCCGTTATCAGCTTCAGGAAAAGCCTTTCGGCAAATCCTCTTTTCCGCTCTTTGTCAATGCCTTTCTTGTAGTGCAAGGCCATCATGGCCCTGTGAGCCATCACCCTGAAGTAATACAGCTTCCTCAGCAGACCGTTGTCGGGCGAACCGTCCAACGGGAAAATGTCGATGGAGACATGGGTGTACTTGCCCTCCGCCTCGTATCTGTTTTCCATCACCTTGGTTTCGGTGTCCTGTATTCTTGTGATATAGTAATGGTAGTCGCGGTCTGTCTTGTAATTGATGAGCCGCAACTCCTTGCTGAGCAAGGAGGGAGCAATCTCCAGAAACCGCTCGTAGTCCTCCCTGGGCATGCCCAGGTCGATGTCGTCGTCCCAGGGAATAAAGCCCTTGTGCCGGATGGCGCCGAGCATGGTGCCGCCCAAGGCATAATAAACCAGGCCGTTCTCATTGCATATATTGATCACTTTCTTGACGATATTCAGGTCGGCCTGATGGAGTCTTTCTATGTTTGTCATCCTATTTTATTCTTTTTGATGCAACCTTGTAGTCGTAGCTGTGCAGCCCCTCCTTGCGGAAATCATGGTGATACCGCTCCAAAACCTCATGAAATACCTCGTCGTACTGCGGGATGAAAAGGTCATCCTTGGCCTCCATGTGCAACAATATGTCCCGTGCGAGCGGTGCCGTCACCGCCAAGTCGGTCTTGCCCTGGCTGAAACTCGTGCCCTTGATGGAGCCCGGACTTACGTTCAGTATCCGGTTGGGGCTTCCACCTTTCTCGAGTTCCACGTTCACACTCTCTATAAATATCTTGAGCGCGGCCTTCGTGGCGCCGTAAAGGGAGAAGAAAGGAGAAGACATGAACCCGGCAATGCTGACCATAACGCCACAGAAGAAATCGTTGTCCGACTTTAATTTGTGGTAAAAGTGCTTGATGATTCTGATGACGGGGATGGTGTTCACCTGGAAATATGTGGCTATCATACGCTCGTCTATGTCCTCGAAGAGCGCCAGCCGGCCAAAGCCCGCCGTGATGATGAGCCCGTCTATGTCTTCGTAAGCATCCAGAATGCTGTAGTCTTCGGCCGTTAAATCAAACTGCCTGCTCTCTATTTTAGGGGATGCGAAAGCCTTGTCGAGCGGTGCCTTGTCGATGATATACACCTTTTCGGTTTCGTCTCTTTCGGCAAGGAGGCAGGCCATCGACAGGCCAATGCCATTTGCTCCTCCCACGATCAATATTCTTTTCATCACAATTCTATGAAGTTTTTCCTTTCTGTAAACTGTTCCATAATCTCTGCCATGGCTATGCTTTCCCTGCGTCTGAGCCTTGCCGTACTGAAGCGATGGTTGACGATGCAGGAGATAAACTCCTGTATCTCGTATCTCAACCCCTCGCCATCCCATGTGTAGAAGTACTTCTTGTTCTGGTTCTGGTCTTCGTAGCGGAGTTCATAGTAATCTGTTTTCCACCATGGTGCGGGAACATAGGCATAGCCCTTGGTGCCTGATATGACGAGATTGCCCTCGGTTTTCACGCCCAGTCCCAGCTTGAAAGAGGCCACGGCGTTCTTGTATCTCATGACTCCCTTCGTGTAAACATCGACTTGGTTGCGCATGCGGGAGTAGAGGTTCAGGTTCTCGTATTCCGTTCCCAACAGCCGGATGATGGGAAGCAGCGGATAAGACCCCATCTCGTAGAACGAGCCGCCGGCCTGCCGTGGGTCCAGCTCCCGGAGCGAGGGGTCGCCCCACACCTTGGATTCGGAAGCGTCTATATCCACCACCTCGCCTATCAGTCCCGACTTGATCATCGTGATGAGATGGTTGAAGGCCGGGCAGTGGGCCGTCTTGTTGGCCTCCATGAGTATGACGCCGTTGTCCTCGGCCAGTTTGTAGAGCTCGCGGGCCTGCCCTCCCTGCAGCACCAGCGGCGTTTCGCAAAGCACGTGCCGGTGCTGGCCGATGGCATATTTGGCCTGTTGATAGTGCAAAAGATGGGGTGTGGCGATGTAGACGGCATCGACACGGGCAACCAGTTGCTCGAACGAACTGCATACGTCTTCTATCCGATGGGCGGCGGCCAGACGGGTGGCGGCATCGCGATCGGTGTCGTAGACACTGGAGATTTTCACCTGACTGACGTAGTTTGCCTCCGGGGGGAACCTGCGGGCGATGCGTCCGCAGCCGACAATGCCGATGCGGATGTCGGCGTCCTGCTCCTCGCGCAGCATGGTAGAAGAGATTCCTTCCGTCCGCGGGAGATAGACGACGTCGCAGAATTCACGGAGATAATCGAAGTGTCCCTCCCAGTCTGACCCGACCGTAAAGATGTCGATGTCGTATTTCTGGACGTCGTCTATCTTCTGTCCGACGTAGTCCTCGATGATGATTTTGTCGGCCAGACCGGTCTGCCTGACGGCTTCCACGCGTTCGAGCACATTGTTCTTGACGTTGAGCTTGCCGCGCTCCCGGTCGAAATTGTCGTTCGTAACGCCCACAATCAGGTAGTCGCCAAGGGCCTTGGCCCGCTTCAGCAGGTTGATGTGCCCTTGGTGAAGCAGATCGTAGGTGCCGTATGTAATTACTCTTTTCATCGTATAGTCAGTTTTCATGATAGCCCTTGTTCGCCCTCAGCCTTGACGATATGGGCATAGAAAGTATCTTCCTGCCGTTCCTTCACCGGGTCGAGCTTGTAGCTGAGCTTGTGGAAGCACGTCTGGCGTTTCCAATCTTCCCAGAGGCTCGGCCGGTAGGCGTCAAAGAAATGCAGGAGCAATATGTGCGGTGTTTCGTTCGTATATGGCGGGATTTGCCGGGCCTCGTCGGCATGGAACTTGCAGGCGAGGGTGAAGAAATGATGCAGCAGGAAATAGTTGAGCAGCCGGTCGTTGCGCTGCCAGTAGGCATAGAGCAGCGTGCGGGTGGCGCGGAGTATGCTGTTGCCGGGCCGGGCCCACATGCACCAGCTCGACATCTGCGTGGCGTGCCCGTTTGAACCGGGCTTCTGCGTCTGGTAGACAAAGAGCTCGGAGTCGAGAATGCTTGGGGGAATGGCCCCTCCCGTACAGAGCACCGTGGCGTCCAGCCACAGCCCTCCATGGTTGATGAGCAACTCTATGCGCAGCAAGTCGGAGAAATGGGTCAGCGTGATGGCGCCCGACTCCAGCTTCTCGAGGATGCGGGGAGGGAAAGAAACGTAGTCCTTGTAATTGTCTTTCGTGATGAGCACCACCTCCCATTCGCCGAGGTATTGGCATACAGACCTGTAACACTGCCTCACCAACCGGGGTGCTCCGTCCATGCCTTGCCACCAGAATATCCATACTTTCCGGCTGCCGCACTGCACAGGCGGGGTACAGTCGTCGGCTGCAAACAGGTATTTTGCATAGTGCTTTTCCAGGTATCGGTAGGTGGAGAGCGATGCTGCCTCGCGAAACAGTTCCAGCCCCTTGTCTGAAAGCCCCGTTGCCAGCAACTGCAAGGGGGCCTTGAACAGGAAGCCGGTGGTGAGGTATTCCCGGAGAAGACTCGCCCCTCCGAAGCGTTTGTACAGATTGAAGATGTGTCCCATGGCGTCAGTGTTCGTAAAAATGTTTGTCTCCGGGCCTATGGCCGATGCTGGCAGCGGGCATAAAACTTCTGGAATACCTGCTTGGGCGTCTTCCCCGTAAAGCATACGGAGAGCGTGTTTCGGTCTTTCCATGCCAGCATGCGGTATCGTTCGGGGTCGGCCTTGCCCCTCGACCGTGCCGTGTGGTAAACGTATTGCCCCACGAGATAGGGCACGTGCAACAGCGTATGGAGCCAATAGCCCCAGCGCGAGCCGCCGCCGCAAAACAGCATCGTGCCTACAAACCCTGCGGGCCCGGTGGCTGTCTGCACGGGGCTCAGGCTGCGGCCGGTCATCCCCTCGTAGTGCACGATCTCGGCATCTGCGTCCACCCAGCACTCGTATCCCCGCCGGCGCAGGGTGTAGCTCACGGCAATGTCTTCCGGGGTGAAGAAGTATTGCTCGTCGAACCACCCTATTTCCCTGAACACACTGGTCTTGATGAGGAAATAAGCACCGATGATGTCGTGGCTCTTGAATATGCCATGGACGGGATTGCGCCTGTTTATCCTCCGCTCGTTCCACAGTCCGAAAGCTCCCAGCGTATAAGTCAGGGGCGTGTGTGCCGCCCTGCCGCAATACTGTATCCGGCCATTGCCCAGGATGCCCTTGGGGCTCACCACGGCTACCTGTGGGGGCAACGCCTCGATGGTCTCCACCAGTTTGTCCACGCAGGGCATCTTCAGCTCCGTGTCGTCGTTAATGACCAGGCAGTATTTGCCGGCAGCCCGCCGCAGGGCCAGGTTGTTGTTCTCGGAGAAGCCCCTCGTCTCGTTGCTCTCAATGATGGTCGGCCAAGGATAGGCGGCCCTGATTTTTTCGAGGTTTTCCCGACTGAACAGGTAGGCCACAACGAGGCATTCGTAGCTGACCGACGTATATTTCCGTATGCTGTCAAGGCAGCGACAGAGGTTTTCGGGATTGTTCATGCAGACAATCACTATCGAAACCGTGGGCGAGAGTGTGCTTTGATCGTTCATGTGTGTGGTGCGGTGTAGCAGAAAAAGGCGCAAACGCGTGGCGAAACCGCCGTTATGGCGATGCGAACAAGCCGTATTCGCAATGCGTGTACGGCTCGAACGCCGGGCGAAAAAGCCGTATCGGCAGCGGCATCAGGCCGCCGTGGGAATGCGCGGGCCATAGGCCGGCACTCCGTCGGGCGCGAGCCTATCTCAGAAACGACAGGGCAGGGATTCGCTTTCCAATGGCAGGGAAGGCTATGTTCTTGACCAGAAAGCTGAACGCGACGGCCAGCGATATGCCCAGCAGACAGTAGGTCCAGTAGAGCAGCTGCGGGTTTTCTATCATTCTTTCCAGGTGCGCTTTCTCAAGCAGTCGGAACATCATCATGTGACACAGGTATATTTCCATGGACAGAGCGCTCAGGAATGTCATGATTCGGTTGTCCAGCAACTTCGTTTTCAACATGCGGAATCCCCCGGTCATGGCATAGAGTATCCAGAAAATGAAGATTATCAGGATGAAAAGAATGTTCTCTCCGAATATCTTGGGGGCGACATGGATTTGCAGTGCCGTGCAAACCACCGCCGCCAGCAGGTAGGCAAACCTAAGCTTGGCGTTGCCAAGCGGCTTTCGATAAATGTAAAGCAAGCCGCCGCTGATAAAGAATGGGAAGCTGAACACGATGTTGTGCCGGTAGTTTATGATTTCCGAGGGAAGCACAAACTGCTCCGTAAGGAAATAGTTGACGACCAGCAGGTGCATCGCCAAGGCCACGCCCCACGCAAACCATGCCCGCCGACGGTCTTTCAGGATATAGACAAACCAAGGGAACAGCATGTAGAACACGAAGACTACGCCGACAAACCATCCCACGCCAATGACATGTATGTCTGGATTGGGAAGGAAATTGAAAGCCAGTGTCAGGTCTGCAAAGCCTTGATAGAGCTCCTCACGGGTGGGATTCATCAGCAAATCTATCAGCACAAGCAGGGCGAAAAACGGAAATATCCGGCTGTATCGCTTGTTGTAGAAGCGCTCGGCGTCGAACGACGAACGGCCGGCCTCAACATCAAACTTATGGTAATATCCGCAGCACATGGAGAAAGCGCTGAGGATAAAAAACATAAAGACAAACATTGTAAAGAACGGAATTGCCCGCTCGTACAGAATGCCGCTGTGCCGCAAGGCCGCCGCGGTGGCGTCGTTCATATTGACAAGGTAGTGCATCATGGCGATGCCGAATGCGCCTATGGCGCGCAAACCGTTGAAACTGTTGTATCTTTCCATGAAGTTGTGGGGAATGTGATGGCACGGCCGAGGGCCGCGGGTCAATAAAGTATGCCGTCGAACAGCCAGCTGTGATAGGGAACGACGATGAGTCCCTCTGCCGAAAAAGCCGTCTGCACCAGCAGCTGCGTGGTCACCTTATACATAAAGTAGGCGAAGATAGGGACCGAAAAGCCTATCTGCACTTTCAGTTTCTGGCCGTGGAGGGCGTTGGGAATGACGATAATAACAAGAATGGTGAGATAGAGTATCAGTCGGCTCCACATCAGATTGTTGTAGAACAGGTTGTTGGCCAACACTCCCCAGAGGAACAACTGATTGTACCACAGCTTCAGCTTGTCGTTCGTTTCAAGATAAAGCAGCATGAAAGCAATTGCCATGAACGGGAGCAGATTCATGTTCAGCCAGCCCTTGCCCTCGATAAACCCGAAACTGAGGCTTCTGTAATTCTCATAGTGGCCGAAATTGACGGCATTGGAGGCAATGTCAAGTATCTGGTTGACAAACGTAATGTTGAGGGCGCTCAGTACGTAGGAGGAGGCCAAGACTATGAGCCAGAAGCTCTTTTTGAAAGGCTTGAAGTAAGCGACAAGGATGAACGGCAAGGAAAACAATACCGACTTGTGGGTAAGGACGGCTACCATATACAGTGCTCCGGCCAGGATATACTTGCGCTTTTTTCTGGCCGTATTGGAAAAAAAGAGGTAGCTGGAGACGAAGTAGAAGCTCATGGCAGTGCACTGCCGCATCATGCTCATGTAGAGAAACAGGGTGATGCTGGCCGTTCCCGCCATGAGAAACAGGAGGAGGGCATACAGCTTGTTCAGGCTCGTCTTCGTGATAAGATAGAACAAGCCGTAGCAAGAAATCAGGGAATCGGCAAAGATAAAGAACTTATCGTCGGTGGAAAGGTCGCGGAGAAATCTCCCGATAAACTCAAATGCCGGGTCGGTGGCTGCGCCCTGGTAATGGAAATTGGGGCTTCTGAAGAAGTAAACATAGGATATGGTGTCGGTCCCTACAAGGGCATCCCTGGTGCCTATGAACAAGAACACAAGCAGTGCATAGAGCCAAAAGACCCTGTTTTCGATTTTCTGCCTTGGAGATATGCCGCCCGGCCCCGTCGCTCTGACGTATCTATGCAGGTAGAACTGTATGACAATGAAAGAGAGAATAAAAAAGGAATACAGAAGTATATAGGGTCTGAAGATGTCCATTCTATGAAAATTATGCCATTATTCTTCGGTTAGGGTGCGGTAAAAGCGTGTCAGGCCGTCTGTTCCGAAATGATTTCGCGGTATATACCGACGAGTGTACGGACGATGTGCTCCGGGTTGTGGCGATCGTGGGAGAGCCTGTACTCGTTCTCGCTCAGCTCCTGCATCCTTGCCTTGTCTCCGTACAGGTCCATGATTTTGAAGGCAAGGGTGTAGCTTTCGTTATAGGGATAGAGGATGCCCGTGGTGCCGTCTTCCACCAACTGGGGGATTCCGCCGACGTTGGCGGCTATGACGGGTGTGCCTATAAGCTGCGCTTCGCAGAGCGTGTTGGGCGAATTGTCTATGATGGCAGGGTGGATGTACAGGTCGGCATCCGCCAGTTCTTCTGCTATCCGCTCGGCACCGACGCGCCCTATCAGGTTGACGTTCACGTCTTGGTGGGATATGCCGGTTCGTTGCTCGTAGGCACGGAGGTCGTTCTCGGTGGATGTCAGCCGCCACTCAAAGTCGGCGTGCAGGAGTTCTGTCAGTATTCGGGCCGTCTTGAGGATGATTTCGTTGCCTTTCAAGGTGCTGCCGCTTCCTATGGTGACGAGTCGCAGCTGTTTGTGGTCGTGGAGCACCCATCGCCGGGCGGCGTCGTAGATCTGCGGACGGATGGCTTCGGCACAGTGGAAATACCTGCTTCCCGGAGAGAAATACCTGACGATGCTGCGGTCCCACTCGGTCCGCCCCATGAAATATCTGTTGGCCTTCATCTCCTCCCGCTCCATCGTGCAGCGTATTTGAGCCTTGCGTTTGCGGAAAAAGGCATAGCGGAAGATGCTGAACGGATTGTAATGCTTCTCGTGATAGATGTCTGCCTTGTGGGTGACCATGCCGGCCATGTCGGTGTATATGTTCTGAAAACCCATGATATGGACCACCATCGGCGTGCTGATTTCCTGCGCCAGAAGGCTGTAATGCCAAAGCTCCGTGCCAAAACAATGGATGATGTCGGGGCGGAAGTCTGCAATGGCTTCTTTGTAGTGCCGCTTCAGCATCTCGTATTCTTTTCTCGGAGACTGCGTCGCCTTCAGCCTGTCTGTCAGCGTCTGCCTGATATTTGCGGGATAATAGGTGAATCCGTCCTTGACGGTCTTGCCGTCTGCACGCGTATATTCAAAGCACAAGGCTGTCTCCATATCCCCTCCATAACGCTGCACGGCCCTTTGAAGAGCCTCCACCCAGGTGCCGTAGGGGGTCGGTGCGTAAAGTCCCGGTGAGGGAGTGAACCATAAAACTTTCATGATTGACCGTCTTTTACGTGTGTAATCTTGTATCTTCGAGGATTGCGAATCGATGGGCAGGCCTCATAATGGGGAAGAATAGTAATTATCCTTAAACCAAGATGGGTTGACGATTTCTTGCCCATTTCGCGCCAGAATCTCCATGACACGGGAATAAACACCGTCCAGGGTCTCCTCAAAATAAATGTTCTTTCCAAACTCTTCTCGTGGAAACCACTTGACTCCGCTGGAAAGCTTGTGGTCGCCGGAGGAGATAACGACGACCGGGGTATTGACTATTTGCGAGAAAATAGTGCCGTGATAGCGGTCGGTGACAACCACTTGGTACTGTGCCAAACGCCTGAGCATCTTGCGGATGAGCTTTTCGCGCTGCGTTTCCCAGGCACTTATCGGTGCCTCGATGGTCGTGTCGCACTGAAATGTCCTGATTTTGTCGAACCTTTCTTTCAAGGCTCGCAGCTGCTCGTCCGAGTAAAACTTCTCGCCATCGTTGCGGGTGCAGAAGCAAATGCCCCGCCGTGGCAGATGATAATGGAAATCTTTGTTGCCGATTAACGACGTCACCACGTCAGGCATGAGCCTTAACTTGACTTTTGGGAATAGTTGTTGTGCCTTTGCATAAGAAACATCGTCACGGCAAATCAAAGTCAAGGAGGGGTGATTATTGAAACATTGGGCAACGACATGCTGGAACCAGTCGGCCAAAAGATTGACCGTCTGGGGCAGAATGGTCACCGGATGGTCATAAAAAGCATTGACCACGTCTTGAATGAACGGGAGTTCGGGATGAGGATCATAGAGCAGATAACCGCTGTGGACAAACACCAGGTCGTCTTTCTTTATCTTTTTCTTGATCTCGAAAAGCGTGGACAGCCGGCGATACCGCGTCGGAACGCAGATGATGCGATGGTTAGGATACCACTCTTTAAAAAGTCGAAGCCAGCAGAACAACTGTGCCTGATCGCCCAAATTGCTATGCGTCGGTGCACAAAAAAGGTAGAGTGTTCTGGCGGCCGGGTTTCGTTTTATCTCGCCTTGCAGTTTGTCGGCCTGCCTGTTACAGTAAATATCAGTAAAGATATTGCCTATTTTTCTTTTTATCTTTGCTAATGCGCCCATTGTCTAAAGTTTGATTTTGCATTTAATACCGTCCTTACGGACAATCACCGCCGGATTTCCCACTACGGTACAGTTGTCGGGTATGCTTTTATATACACAGCAATTGGGCCCGATCCGCACATTGTGCCCAATCGTTATCTCCCCAAAGATCCTTGCTCCGGCACAAGCATAGAAGTTGTCGCCTATTTGTGGAGAGCCGCCTTTCTTCTTGTTTTTGCCGATAACAACGTTTGGTTGGAAGGTGGCGTTCCTGCCAATCCGTGCTTCGCCATTGATGATGATCGTCCCCCAATGGAAGAGAGTTACCCCCTTGCCAAGGACATTGGGCGGAATCTGGAAGCCAGATATTCGCCCAAGTCTCCTCAAACGCCACAAGGCATACAGTTTCAACAAGGGGTGGTGGCAGTTGATGGCATATTCTGCCATCCGAAGACAGCGAAGATACTGCCGCTGCAGGTACTGGTCGCAAATGGGATCGGCGAAAGCCTGCCCGCGTAAACCTCGACCGACAAAATTCGATTGATCGGCCTTTACATACGCTTTGTAGTCTTCCCAGGAGCGAATCATTGCTTGATTAGGTTTTTAACCAAAGCTGTTCCTGCCGGTCCCAACACTTTCTTCAGTATCGCTTTAGGCGTATGGGCAGGCTCGTTGCTGTTGCTTCCGATAAGCTCCTGAATGGCTTTCACCTCATCATCAGGGTTGGTGGTGACCTCAAAGACAACAGGTTGCTCGGACGGAGCGACAAAGATGAACTTCTTTTCCTCGAACTCTTTCTTGGTCGTGGCCGACAAATAAACGAATCCACAATCTTCGGCCCAACCCTTGGCCGTGCCGTTGTGTCCGCTGGCCGCCACAAACTGATCCAGTTTTACCTTGTCTTTCCACGGACGGGTCATCACCCTGAACTCCGCTCCCGTATGATTATTTATTAAAAGAATCCTCACGTTTTTCCTGATGTGGCGGATGCCGAGAGCGTTCATATCATAGAAGAAAGCCAAGTCGCCGGTAACCAAGAAACACAGTTCTTCTGTGTTCATACTCTCTCCAACCAGCATGGAAGTGCAGCCGTCTATTCCGAATGCCGCCACGTTGGCAAAGCCTTTCACAGAGGCTTTCAATGGGAAATAGTTCCAGCAACGGAGGCTATTAAGGATGGCGAAGTTGATATAACTGTTTTCTGGGATCAGGGAATGAAGCTGTTGGGCGACATAAAGATTGGACAAAGGAAGCTGTGTGTCGGTTACCAAGTTCTGTATCTCGGTTTCCCATTCCGTAAAATAATTGTTCTCCTCGACCTCGTCGACCGTTGCTGTCCGTTTGAAGAAGTCTGCATCGGGCGACACGAAGACCTTGGTCAGCCGGCCGTAGGTGTCCACCACGTCGCCTCCCCGGTCAACTCTCCACACCTCCGTCCGTTCGCCAAGTCCGCTCAAGGCGCCAAAGATGGAATAGTCGCCTGTCTGTCCGCCAACGGTAATGACAATATCAGGACAGAGGCGACTGTCGGCTATCCTGCGGGAAGACACCAGCAAATTGCCCTGGACTGTGTTCCTGCCATGGAAATTAGACAGATTGTTGGTGTATACCGCCGCATGATGTCTTTGGGTAAAGGCATCGATGGCTTCCATTTGGGCCTGCGTGAAAGGCCGGTGCTCGCCAATGACGACGAGAATCTTCTTTCCCTTGAGTTCCAACTCACTCCAGTCGTCCCAGTATTCGTAACGCTTGATGGTGCGAACGCTGGGCAGCTCTTTCTGGTCGAAGACGCTTTGCACACGGTCGTCTATCCTGATGTTCAGCTGTACCGGGCCTGGGGTGTGGTGTGTCAGCTCGAGCATGGCCTCCCTTGCCCGCTGCTGGCAGAGGACTCGCGTGTTTACATCTACGACCTGTGGCAAGTCATACGATTTCTTGACGGCGTCGCGCGGCAGTGAACATTGGTCGGGCGCCTGCATGTAGTCTTGGTACTCGTAGCGTTCGAGCTTGGATGTTGTGATGGCAAGAATAGGCACATGCTTGTAAAACGCCTCGGTAAGTCCGGGCAAATAGTTCCTCGTGGCCTGTGCGCTGGTGCACGATGTGGCCACTTTCTCCCCGGTCTGCAGGTGCAGTCCAATGGCAAAATACATGGCGCTCCGCTCATCCGGGACAGAATAGCAATGGAAGAAGTCGTCGTCTTGAACGGCTTGAACAATCGGTATATTCGTCCCGCCGGGGTTTAATACAATGTGGCGTATTTGATATTCCTTTAATAAAGCAATAACTATCCTGACGTTTTCGTGAGTTGAATACATTGTGTTGAATATTAGAATGAATAAGGTACGTCATCGTAGGAGAGGTTGCCCGCGCCTCCTGTCATATAAATCATGTCGCCCATGATTGCACGGCCATAGTCGCTGACAAGGATAACCGCCATGTTGGCAACTTCTTCCGGCATGATGTATCTCCCCAAGGGGATGCGCTCCAGGCCCAAGTCTGCCTTGTCACCGGCCGTCATCATAGGGGTCGCTGTCGGGCCAGGCGCAATTCCGTTGACCGTAATGCCGTCCTTGCCCAAAGCCTTTGCAAGTCCCAGCGTCAGGGAACGGATTCCCCATTTGCTCAGAATGTAGGCACTGTTTCCCGGACGAAGACACGAGGCAGAGCCTATATTGAGTATGTTTCCGCGGATATGATTGGCTTTCATATACCGTCCTACAAGCTGCGACAGGAAGAACGCACCTTTCAGATTGGTGTCCATGACGGCATCGTACTCCGCTTCCCGGGCTTCGGGCATGGGAGCTGCATTCACCCCTGCGTTGTTGACCAAGATGTCAACAGCAGGGATTCCCTCTGCCTCCAGCAATGACAATATCCTTTGAAACCCCTCTGCAAAAGAAGAAACGTCGGAATTGTCAAGTCTGAACGCTATGATTTTAGAGGAGGGAAAAGCCTGCTCCAGCTCCGTTTTCACCTTGCTCAGCTTGTCCTGATTCCGCCCGGTCATGACTATCGAGGCTCCGGCTTGCAGGAATGCCCGGGAAATGGACAAGCCGATGCCGCTCGTTCCGCCCGTGACAAGGGCGCATCTTTGCTCCAGCATCCTGCTCGGCGGGAGTTCAACGGTCTTGATTATCATTCTCGGGCGACGGTCAAGAAGCGTCTTGACAAGGTGCTTTATTGTTGTGTACATACGTGTTTTTTCAGGAGTTTTGCCATAACTAGCCCTTTCACTTTCCCTCTTTCAGACTTGGACATCCCCACCATATAAATGAAAATTACGGAACTGACGAGGGACGCAGCAACGGTAACCAACAGGTTCAGCCAGTATCCGGGGACTGCATACAGGCATGCCAAAGGCACGGGCAGCACAAGAACAGAAGTGTAAAGGATGGGAAAAATAGAGGAGTTCAGGTAATCTCGAACCGACAAACCTATCTTACTGCGCAGGTAAATGACCCTTGCGACGATGATAACGACATTGATAAGGATTCTCACCACCCACACAGACCATACCGCCATACCCAATTTCAGCACGACATATACCGCAGGAACCGTGAGGAAATTGATGGAAGAGACCAGTATCTGGTAGTTTCTGATATGTCCGGCGGCCTGAACCGACATGTAGAGCGGGGCCGTCAGTGCCTCAGACAGATAAAAAATCAGGATGAGCTGGCAGAAAATTCCCGTGTACTCCGGGACGTCGACCAGCCAAATATCCAGTATCTTGTCTGTCTCCAACAGGAGTGGAAGCGAGATGAACAGCATCAGGAAATAGGAGTATTTGGACGTCTTGTAGACCAGATTAAAAAACTCTCGGATCTGTCCCGCCGCATAATACTTCACAATCTGGGGATTGAACGCAGTCTGAAAATTAGTGAAGAACTGGACGACCTGGCCCGAAATCTGATTGGCTATGCCCAATGCCGCGTTCAGCGTAACGCCGTAGAAGATATTGACCACGATGTTGAGACCCTGCTGGGCGAGTATGTTTGCAGCATTTCCCATCAGGGACCAGCCGGAGAAACTGAACAAATCCTTGAACATTCCACGGTCCCACAGCAGGCGATAGCGCGCCGTTCGGAAACTCCGGACACAGTACACGCGATAGGCAACATTGTCTGCAACGTTGACCAACAGCAGCAGAAAGCCATACGCAATGAGCTTGTCGACGGGAGAAATATACAGCAGATAGACAATGCCGAGCTTCAGCACGACATCCAACAAGCTCAAATAGGCATAAAAATCCATCCGTTCATAGGCAATGAGCGTTGCATTGTACGGTATCCTCGTCAGGTTGAGCATGAACGTAAATACCGTAAACTGATAGATCCAGAACGCAGCGTCGGCCCGGGCCGGAGGAATATTGAGCTGTGTATTGACAAACCACAGGCCGACCGTCTCGGCCAGAACCAGGAATACAACCGACAGCATGGCATAGATGCTCATGCTGATACAGAACACCTTGTGGGTCTTCTCCTCGTCCTGCTTGCCCAAGTAGAAGTTAAGAAACCGCTGTGTCGCAGAAGTCAGCGCACCGTTTACAAAAGAAAACAGAACGACGATGCCCCCAATGATGTTGTAGATACCATAGTCGGACACCCCCAACACGTGCAGAACCACGCGCGAAGTGAAGAGCGACACAACAAGTATCAGCAACATCCGCACGTAGAGAAACATGGTGTTCTTGGCGATGCGCTTGTTGTTTGAAACCGTATGTTCCTGTGCCATGATTGTTTGTTCGTGGCCGATCGGCTATCGTATCAGCCCCATTTCTCTGGCCAGCCCTGCATTAATCACAGTGTTATTTCTTACCTATAAAGGGCTACCCGTTCGTCGACAATCGTTTTTTCGGATATGCCTGCCCTGCATGTCTCCATAGCCTACGCCCGAACCCTGCCCAAACAAAAGGACAGGAGGACTGTCTTTCCCGAACGATTCGGCCCGATGAAAAGGTTGATTCTGCCTGCTTTATGGCAAGCTGCATTCCTGATTGGGCCATAGTTCTCAAGGCTATAAGAGTTTATCATATATCAAAGACCTATGGAAATTAATTTGTATTTCACCTTTCGAGTCTATCTTAGAGGTACCAACAATATACCTCGTGGAAAATTCAATGGTCTGAATATCAGCGAGTTATGTGTTTTCATACGTGCAAGGGCCCGAGCAGTAGGGGGTGCTGGAGGGGTGTAAGCGGGCTCTTGTGCCTACAAAGATAGGGGAAATCCGTGGAAAGAGCAAATCTGAGGCGGAGAATTTTGCCTGTCGGCCGGGTCGAGTGTGCAAATGATTGCACTGCAAAGGGGATGCCAAGCAAGGCCGACGGCACGGACACCACAGCATGAACCGCCGAAGCACGCGCCCCCTCAGAACCGGAAGTCGAGCTGCACGTCCACCATGTCGTAATCGTGGCAGACCAGCGAACGGTCGTTCACGCGCAGGTATTCGGTGTTGAGCTGCACGTTCTTGTTGAACATGAAGTTGGCGCCCACCTCATAAAGGGTCTTGCTCGTGCGCCACGAGGCCGAGGGGCGGTACAGGTCGTAGCGGACCTTGGCATAGAGTTTCTTCGGGAGCACGGGGGCGATGACGAGAGCGTAGGCGCCGTCGGCCTTGGCACCGAGGGCCTCGTTGACGTCGCACTTGCTCAGGTCGGCCGAGGAATTGTAGGTGGTCTGGAAGGCCTTGCCCGTGGAATGGATGTACTCCGAGCGCACGGTCCAGTCGCAGAACTTGTACTCGCCCGAGATGGCGTAGCGGTGCTGGGGCAGCCGTCGCACGCCGGCGACGTCGTTGCCCTGGAGGTTTTTCCAGCTGCCCTTGCGGCTGTAGGAGCCTTCGGAGCCGAACACGCCGAGGCGCAGGCCGGCCACGGGCATCACCCAGACGCCGCCGATGAGCTCTTTCTGCTGGTCCACGTCCTTGGTGTTGATGCCCTGTCCGTTGAACACGCCGGCCTGATAGTGCAGCAGAGGCCGGCCGGCGGCGTTCTTCACGAGGTCGCCCTCGAGCTGCACGCCGATGTCGCGGCCGTTGCTCGGGTGGGCGCCGGAGCGGTCGGCAAAGTAGACCAGACGGCTGACGCTCTGGGCCACCGACAGGAATCCCTGGTCGATGGGGTGCAGGGGGTTGTCGAAGGAGAACGGGCGCTTGAACTGGCCCACCTTCACACGCATGAACCCGAAGCGCTGCCACTCGGCAAAGAGGTCGACCAACCGGGACGAGTTGCCCAGCGTGGAGGTGTTGCCGTTGAACTGAACCTGTGCTTTCCAGTACCAGTCGGTGGCGATGCGCCCGTCGAGGCTCACGCGCAGCAGCCGCAGGTTGAAAGAGTTGCTCTCCGCGCCGTCCTGCCCGGAATACTGGTATTGCGCCATGCCGTAGCCCGAGAGCCTCACGTTGTTAATCCATGCCGGGGTCTTGTTTTCCGCGCCGGCGGCGGCCATCACGGCGACGGCGGCCAGCGTCATCATAGTCCTTTTCATGATATGTCAGGGTTTTGGTTGCCGTATGCAGACATGCGGCCGACGCTGCAAACGGCCGGCCGACGCTGCAAACATGCTGCAAATATAAGGATTATTCTGGAAATGTGGGCCGTTCCCGCCCGTTTTTTCTCGGCCGGCAGACGCGGGGACAGCTGCAAACGCGGCATTGTCGTGGGGCGGCCGCGCTGCAAACGCAACGGGAATATAGCGTAAACGCTACACGGCCACGCCGTAAACGCAACGGGAATATGGCGCAAACGCCACACGCCTACGCCGCAAACGCCATGCAATAATGCCGCCAACGCCACGCAAATGCGCCGTCGCCGCAGGGCTCCCACACCGGCAAGCATCCTCCAACCCACCCTATCAAGTCCTATACCCCCCTATCCTCTCTTAAAAGACAACCCTTGCCACAACAACAAACAACCACAACAACCACCCCCACACACCCTGCAACGATTGCCAAAGACCACCTTATTCTTCCCCCAACCCACCCTATCAAGTCCTATACCCCCCTATCCTCTCCTAAAAACAACTCCTATAACAACAACAAACAACCACAACAACCACCCCCCCACACCCTGAAACGATTGCCAAAGACCACCTTATTCTTCCTACAACCCAGCCTATCCTCGCCCAAACCCAGAGCCTATCAAGTCCTATAACGGCCTATCCTCTCCTACAAATCCCCCTATCCTCTCCTACAAATCTCCCCTGCCCCATCCCCAAAAACCGCCCCGCACGGCAACCTTGGCCCCTCCTCCGCCCGCCCCCGTGCGCCCCCCGCGCCGCCTGCCCCGGACGGCACGGGGGATAAGCCGCTGAAAACCTTTGCCTTGTACCCGGAACTTGCACCATCGCTTCACAAAAACGGCAACAATTCTACGAGGAATTTTGTCAAAGTTTTCTTTTTAAATCTGTAACTTCAAGACTATCAAACGATTGACATTTCTTAACGCAACAAAAGTTGTCCAAAAGTAAAATCTTCACGGGAGAATGGTTATCTTTGCAACATCATTCCAACACAATTCAACAAACCCCTTTAAACCCCATCGAGGACACACCAAAATGATACAGACGGTAGTTAAAAGAGACGGTCGCATCGTTGGCTTCAACGACCAGAAAATCCAGGCAGCCATCCGCAAAGCCATGCTCCACACCGACAAGGGCGAGGACGAGCACCTCATCGTGCGCATCACTGACCACATTGCCACCAAGGGCAAAGCCCAGATGTCGGTGGAGGACATTCAGGACGCCGTGGAGGTGGAGCTGATGAAAAGCGCACGCAAGGACGTGGCCCAAAAGTACATCGCCTACCGCAACCAGCGGTCCATCGCACGCAAAGCCAAGACGCGCGACGTGTTCATGGAGATTGTGAACATCCAGAAAAACGAGGTCACGCGCGAGAATGCCAACATGAACGCCGACACCCCGGCCGGCATGATGATGAAGTTTGCCTCGGAGAGCACCAAGCCTTTCGTGGACGACTACCTGCTGAGCGAGGAGGTGCGCGACGCCGTGAAGCACAACTACATCCACATTCACGACAAAGACTACTACCCCACCAAGTCGCTCACCTGCGTGCAACACCCGCTGGACCACATCCTGAACCACGGATTCGTGGCCGGCCACGGCTCCTCGCGACCCGCCAAGCGTATAGAAACGGCCGCCGTGCTGGCCTGCATCTCGCTGGAAACCTGCCAGAACGAGATGCACGGAGGCCAGGCCATTCCCGCCTTCGACTTCTATCTGGCCCCCTTCGTGCGGCTGAGCTACCAGGAGGAGCTGCGCAACCTGGAGCAGCTGACCGGCCAGCCGCTCGGCCATCTGATGGACGCGCCCATCGACGACTACCTGGAGCTGCCGCTCGACGGCATCGACGGCGACGACCGCCTCAAGCAGCACGCCATCAACAAGACCGTGAACCGCGTGCACCAGGCCATGGAAGCCTTCATCCACAACATGAACACCATACACTCGCGCGGCGGCAACCAAGTGGTGTTCTCCTCTATTAATTACGGCACCGACACCTCGGCCGAGGGCCGCTGCGTCATGCGCGAGCTGCTCAAGACCACCTACGAGGGCGTGGGCAACGGCGAGACGGCCATCTTCCCCATACAGATCTGGAAGAAAAAGCGCGGCGTGAACTATCTGCCCGACGACCGCAACTACGACCTCTACCAATACGCCTGCAAGGTGACGGCCCGCCGCTTCTTCCCCAACTTCCTGAACCTCGACGCCACGTTCAACCAGAACGAACGCTGGCGGGCCGACGACCCCGAGCGCTACCGCTGGGAAATCGCCACCATGGGCTGCCGCACACGCGTGTTTGAGAACCGCTACGGCGACAAGACCAGCGTGGGACGGGGCAACCTCAGCTTCACCACCATCAACATCGTGCGCCTCGCCATCGAGTGCATGCAGGTGGCCGACCCCAGCGAACGCATCAATCTCTTCTTCGCAAAACTCGACCACACGCTCGACGTCACCGCCCGGCAGCTCGACGAGCGCTTCCAGTTCCAGAAGACGGCCTACGCCAAACAGTTCCCCCTGCTCATGACCAAGCTCTGGAACGGCTGCGAAAAGCTCGGGCCCAACGACACCATCGAGAGCGTCATCAACCAGGGCACGCTCGGCATCGGCTTCATCGGACTGGCCGAATGCCTCGTAGCCCTCACCGGCAAGCACCACGGCGAGAGCGACGAGTCGCAGCAGCTCGGGCTGCGCATCGTCACCTACATGCGCGACCGCGTGAAGCAGTTCTCCGAGCACTACCAGCACAACTACTCCGTGCTGGCCACTCCCGCCGAGGGCCTGAGCGGCAAGTTCACCAAGGTGGACCGCAAGGAGTTCGGCTCCCTGCCCGGTATCACCGACCGCGACTACTACACCAACTCCAACCACGTGCCCGTCTACTACAAGTGCTCGGCCCGCCACAAGGCCGAGGTGGAGGCCCCCTACCACGACCTCACCCGCGGCGGACACATCTTTTATGTGGAAATCGACGGCGACGCCACCCACAACCCGCAGGCCATCATGGCCGTGGTCGACATGATGGACCGGCTCAACATGGGCTACGGCTCGGTGAACCACAACCGCAACCGCTGCATGGAATGCGGCTACGAGAACGCCGACCCACACATGGAGACCTGTCCCAAGTGCGGCAGCCACCACATCGACCGGCTGCAACGCATCACCGGTTACCTCGTGGGCACCACCGACCGATGGAACCACGGCAAGCTGGCCGAGCTCAACGACCGCGTGCAACACAGCCTGTAGACCCATCCCCCCCCTACCCCCATGTCCACCCTCTCCATCCTCTCCATCGTCGAAGACACCATGGTCGACGGCCCCGGCCTCCGCACTTCCGTCTATTGCGCCGGCTGTCCCAACGCCTGCCCGGGCTGCCACAACCCGCAGTCGTGGGACATCCGCAGCGGCCACCCCATGTCCACCGACGACATCATGCGCGTCATCGAGGCCGACCCCTACGCCAATGTCACCTTTTCGGGCGGCGATCCCATGTTCCAACCCGAGGGCTTCACCGCCTTGGCCAAGGCCATCCGCCGGCGCACGGCGAAGACCATCTGGTGTTTTTCAGGCTTCACCTTCGAGGCATTGGTCAGGAATCCGCGCCAGCGCGCCCTGCTCGAACAGCTCGACGTGCTCGTCGACGGGCCTTTCGTCGAGTCGCTGCGCGACGAATCGCTCATCTTCCGCGGCTCCACCAACCAGCGCATCATCGACGTTCCCGCCTCGTTGCGCCGGGGCGAGGTGGTGACGTACCGGCTGGCCGTGTAGCCCCGCCCACGCGCACCCCCCGACCTGCACGTGCAAAACCGACGGGCCGCCCTCCTCTTTCGAGAAGGGCGGCCCGTCGCCATGTCGCCGCTGCCCATTCAAAAACCGAACATCGACGAGCTGCAAACCCACCGTTACCAGACCACAACCTTCTTGCCGTGCGTCACATACACACCCTTTGTCAGCTTCGAGTGGTTGCGGCCGACGGCCTGACCCGAGAGGTTGTAGACTTCGGCGGCCCGCAATGCGGCAGCAGCCGGCCGACTGATGGCTGTGGGAGCTGGGTCTATGCGCACCATCCGCACCCGCTTGGCACGGAACTCCTGCTGCTCACTGCCCTGCGTCAGGTCGCACTGGAAGCCCACGTTGAGCGTGGTCGTCTCGTTGAGCGCGAAATAAATGCCGTTGAATGTGCCGTCCTTGGTGCATGCCCCCATGTCGTAATGGGCGATGGACTTGCGCTCCATGTCGGCTGTGGGAAGCGTGCCCCGGCTGGCAAAGATGTAGCCGCGCACGGGCAGCCACGTGTCGTCGAACGTGGCGCCGAAGTAGTAGGAGCCCCGCGGAAGGGTCAGCGTGCGGTAGATGCGGGCGTCGGCCAGCGAGCCCACGGTGTTGCGGGCGCGGTCGTTCCAAAGGCCCATCATCAGGCTGTAGCTGCCCGTGTAGTTGTCCAAACCAGCCTTGGTACCCGTCCCATCGGTCTGGGGAATACGGAAATTCTCGACCGTCCAGTACTTCGGGGCCTCAAAACGCGTAGTTCCCGGGCCGACGGGCGTGAAGCCGGAAGCCTCGACAAGCAAGTCTTTCGTCAGGTCGGTGGCATGCTCTTCGTCGCCCCGTCCACCGGGAACCTTGCCGTTTTTCTGAAAATCCTGGCAAGCAGCCTGCAACAAAAGACAGGCGTCGGGCAGGCTCTCGGAGACCAAGAGCTGTGCGGCCCGGGCCATCTGCACCCGCAGCCTATCCACGGCTTGGGGACTGTAATAACCCGTGTTGCAGCCAATGACGGCCGCGGAGAGCAGGGCTTCTGCCTCGGCCACGAGTCCGTCATACTGCGCCGACGTGACATCGGCGTAGCGCAGCAGGCTCACCCGCTTGACGCGCAGCTCCTGCGTCTCCGCTCCACTGGCCAGATCGGCCTGGAAACCAAGGCAGACATCGGCTTCGTCATCGAGGGAGAAGTAGACGCCGTAGGTGTCGTTGCCGTCGCGGACAGCCGTCACCGGATAAAACGCCAGCGACTGCTGCTCGATGTCCTGTGTGGCGCAGGGCTCGCGTGAGGCAAAGACATAGCCGCGGGTCAGGTTGTAGTGGGTGTCGAAAGCCCCGCCGAAATAATAGCGGCCCCGCCGCAAATGCACTTTCTGGTACACGCGGGCGTCGGCCAGCGGGGTCGTGGCGCGGCTGCGGTCATTCCATATGCCGAGCATGAGACAGCTGGTGCCGGGATAGTTATCGATGCCGTTCTTGGTGCCGCTGCCGTCGGTTTGCGGTATCTCGAAGTTGTCCACCGTCCAGAGTTTCGGCGTGGCAAAGCGCGTGGCCGTGGCTTGCTTGCGGGCAAAGTCGGCGGTCTCGCCAAGCACATCGGCCGTGATGTCCTGTGCATGGGCGGCATCGGCAACGCCGCCGGCACACTTCTCCTGCACGGTCCGGCGGTAGGCCGCAGTGAGAGCTTCGACAATCTGGCCTATCGCTCCGTCGCCATCGTCCTCGCGGCAGCTGCGGGCCCGGGTCAGTTCGGCCTCGAGCAGCAGCACGTTGCGGCGGCTCACCTTGCCGGTGTTGTAGCCTGCCGCGGCCTTGAGAACCGCCACGGCTTCGTCCACGGCGGCGACGAGCTGCTGCAGACGGGCCCAGGACGAGGGTGTTTCGCCGAAGCAAATCTGGAACACCGGGGCTATGTCGTTGACGCGATGGACGGGCACGTCGACAAAAACACCGTCGGCCCGCTGCTCGAAGCCCACCTCGCCGTGGCCGAGCAGCTCCACCTTCGCGACGCGCCCATTATAATAAGGTGAGAGCACACCCAGAGACTCCAGCCGGTAGCGACCCGCGGCGGGCCAGGCCATGATGGTGGCAAAGAGCGTGTCGTGGCGTTCGGCATAGCGCACGTCGCGGCTCGAGTAGTTGTTGTTCTCGTTGAATCCCTGCGCTGTGAGCGGGTTGGATGCCTCGGCTAGCGGGCCCTCGCCGAAGGTTTTCCAGGGACGCGTGCCGTAGATGCTCTGCTTGTTGTCCTTCATCCACGCCGCGATGCCCTGCACCACAGCCAGTTCCTTGTCGTCGATGGTGCCGTCGCCCTTCACCGGGACGCTGAGCAGCAGGTTGCCGTTTTTCGACACAATGTCCACGAGCATGCGCACCACCTGGCCCGCCGGCTTGTAGCTGCCGGCCTCGTAGACGGCCCGACTGTAGTGCCAGCTGCCGATGCAAGTGCAGGTCTGCCAGGGTTTCTTCTGGATGCGGTCGGATATGCCACGCTCCACGTCCCAGAGCAGGGCCTGCTTCTGCTCGTCGTCCAGTATCTTTCCCATGACCACTACCTGCGGCGGGCCGCCGTTGCGGCGTGCGCTGTGGTTGTAATAGCTGGCCAGAATGTTCAGTCCCACGCTGTCGGTCACTCCGTAGAACGGCAGCACGGTGTCGTCGAAATAGAGCATGCTGGGGTTGTAATCGTTGATGAGCTGCAGCACGCGGTTCTGAAACTTGTCCATGTAGGCCTGCGTGGGGCGGGCCGCCCCGTTGCCCCACGCCCACTGGCTGTGGATGGTTCCCGAGTTGTCCCAACCCGTGCTGTGGGCGTGCCGCTGGGCATAGAGTTCCTGCGGGTCGTAGCCCTCCCACCAAGTGCCGCGGCCGTCGGCCGCCGTCAGGTTGCCGTCGTAGGGCTGCGAGGGCTCAAGCCACGTCCACGCGTGGCTGGCATGGATGCTCACTCCCATCGGCAGCCCGTGCTTGCGGCAGGCGTCGCTCCAGCCTTTCACGAGGTCTTTCCGCGGCCCCATGTTCACCGAGTTCCACTGTTGATAGGGGCTGTCCCACAGGTCGAAGTTGTCGTGATGGTTGCCCAGCGCCATGAAATACTGTGCGCCGGCTTCCTTGTAGAGCTTCACCAAGGCCTCGGGATCCCATTTTTCAGCCTTCCAATGGTGTATCAGGTCCTTCAGTCCGTGGGTTTGGGGCGAGCCGAAATGGGCGGTGTGCCAGTTCCATTGCTCTGTTCCGGGGTAGTACATGAAGCGGGCGTACCAGTCGCCGTCCTCGGCCTCGCACTGCGGGCCCCAGTGGGCCCACATGCCAAACTTGGCATCCTTGAACCATTGCGGGCACTGCCAGCCGCGCACGCTCTCCCATGTGGGCCGGAAAGGGCCCTGCTCCACCGGCACTCCGGCCCGGGGAGCCGTGCGGCGAACGGACTGCGAGGCCGACGGGCGCGGCAGCACCGTCTGGGCATAGCCCGCGGTGGCGGCCATCGTAAGTGTCAAAGCGGATAAGAATTGTCTGATTTTCATAAGCGTTGTGTTCGTGAAGTCTGCTGTTGCAAAGAAAGGAATTATAACGTCAGTCTGCAAATGTGGAATCAAAAAAATGATAACGGCTATCAATATCATGCGCATGTTCGTCAATTTCATGCTAAAACAGAGCCGCCAAAGCGACATTATACAGAGAAGATTTCCTACCTTTGTCGACACCAACTCTCCCACAACCCATGGACGCATTCGACGGAAGGCTGGCCCTGCTCAACATGGGCTATGCGCGCGACAACGAAAAATGGAACTTCGGCCCCATCTGCAGCAACTTCTCCAGACTCTATCTGGTGACGCGGGGAACAGTTTGTGTCAGAATAAACGGTCTCGAACACAAGCTCACGCCCGGCCACATGTACCTCATTCCAGAGCTCACCACCCACTGGGACAGCTCGGACGGATGCTTTGAGCACTACTACATCCACTTCGTAGACCCGCAGCACAGGCTCATGGAACTCTACCGGCAGTATGAGCTGCCCCTCGAAATCGAGGCCACGCCCGACATGGAAACCATGGTGCGCAGCGTGGGATACGACTACCAGGAGTTTGCGCTGAAGCAGCCGCAGCCCAAGACATACGACAACCTGCCGGGGACGATGACGATGTACAAACTGTTTGAGAAAAGGAGCGTAGGCCAGAAAATGCGCATGAACAGCCTGTTGCAGTACCTGCTCTCGTGCTTTTTCATCAAGGGAAAAAGGCGCAGCGAGGTCAGCGACAGCCGTGTGGCGCGCATCGTCTGGCACATCGACCGGCAGCTCGACGAGGAAATTCGGCTGGACAGGCTGGCCGCAAGCGTGTGCCTGTGCAAGGAGCGGCTCATCCGCCTCTTCAAGGAGCAGACGGGCATGACACCCACGGAATACATCATGGCAAGGCGCATCTCGCGGGCGGAGACGCTGCTGCTCGCCCACCAATATTCCATCAAGGAGGTGGCGGCAATGGTGGGTTACCGCGACCAGAACTATTTCTGCCGTTGTTTCAAGAAGATTGCCGGCCTCACGCCGACGGCTTTCGTCAGGCAAAACAAATAGCCGCCGCAAGGGAAAGACCCGCGGGAAGACACTTCTCCCTTGCCTATCCTCCGTATAGGCAAGGGGAACGCGAAAACAAACTCATGGAGTTCATGTGCCGCCGCCCACCTGCCGCGAGGGCGGCCGGCAGCCGCACCCGAGGCAAAGGCCGGCCGGGGCCTAAATCAGGTTGCCACTGAAGAGCACCTTTTTGATGTCGTCCTCGTGGTCATAGATAAAGCGAGCCACGATGGAACTCAGGATGGCGGAGGTGGACAGACGGTCGGGACCGGCGTATTTCATGCGGTCGAGCACGTTCTTGAGCGACTCGTCGATGTAGATGGTGGCCAGCTTGCCGCCGCCGGTCTTGTATTGCTGCGCCATGTCGAGGAAGAGTTGCCAGCTGTCGGTGGAGTCGTCCCTGACGATGTGGTACTCTTTCATGGTGTTTTCCTTGGGGCGGCGGCCACGCATATGCTCTGCCGCCGCCGTGGCATCGGCTTGTGGCGCATCCACACCGGCGGGCTGCAGCGAGCTGCGGGCGGGCTCCGCGCCCGTGGCTTCGGGCCGGGAATCAGCCGTTTCCGACTGGGATTCCACTGCCGTTTCGGGTCGGGCGTCCACGCTTTCGGGTCGGGTGTCTGCAACAGCTGACTGGGAATCCACCGCCGTGTCGGGCCGGGCGTCCGATGCTGTAGGCCCGAAATCCGTAGCGTCCGACCGCGAAGCGGCGACGTCCGGCGAAACATCCTCCCCTTTTGTCGCCGTTTCGGCCGCAATCGCAGGCTGATTCTGCCCGTCCCCTACCCTACTCTGCTGGCCACCAGCCTGTTCGACCGTCTGCGGGCGGTCTTCGCTCACCATGCCTACTAGCGACGCAGTCTGCACAGTTTCGGCCTCTGCCGCCAGCGTTTCGGGCGTCTCTTCCTCGGTTTCGTCGGTCTCTGCAGCCGCGTCGGCCACAATGGCCTGGGGCTTGAAATGGGAAGTGCCGTTCTGCAAATCGTGCACCAGTCCCTGAATGCCGCCGGGAAGGAGCACGCGTGTCTTCTTCTTTGCCATATATCTATATTTTTATATATTTATTTTTCTATCGATTTGTTTGCCGTTTTCTTCTTTTTCTTGTCTCCCTGCCCGTTTCTTTTCTGTCGTCTGGCCCTCTTGCGGCCTTGTGGCATCAGTCTATTTCGCCTTTTCGTTTCTGTCGGTTTCACTTTTGCGCTTCGGCCAATGGTTTTGTCTCTTCGGCCGCCCGGCTTTTCAGTAGAGGCAGGGTGGGGCAGGGCGGGGCGCTTATTCTTTCATGCGCCGTATCATGAAGTCGAACGCCGGCTTCACCGCCTCGCGCTGTGCGGCCGTAATCTCGAACGTGTTGATGCGCTTGAGGGCGGCGCGTGCGGTGATGCGGGGCGTCACCGAACCCAGTTGTTTGAAGATGGCGTCGGTCTGCTTCCACATCTTCAGCTCGTCGGCCGTACCGATGCGCACGTCGATGCGGTTGGGAATGAAGAAGAGGCGCGCCTCCATCTCGGGCGTGGTCTGCCGCAGGGCATTGACCACTTGGATGAACATACCGGTGGAGTCGAGCGTCTTTTCCTCGTATTCGTAGGGACAAACAATGTAGTCGGCCGACGTGAACATGGGCACCAAGCCGTCCTCCGACACGTTGCCCGGGGAGTCGAAGAGCACGAAACCCTCTGTCTCCGAGGCCGAATCCATGAGCTGTTGCATGGTGTCGGGGTCCTGCACGTCGAAGTCCTGCACGGTGTAAGGCTCCTCCACACCCTCGTAAATATCCATGTCTTTCTTGCGTTGCATGGAGATAGTCTTCTGCAAATCAGTGTCTATGATGCACACGTCCTGCTTCTTCCACGCCAGATAATTGGCAAAGAGGATGCAGAGTGTAGACTTTCCCACGCCGCCCTTCTGGTTGGCAAATACAATCTTTCGGTTCTTCATTTCACCTTAATCTATATGAATACATAATTCCATTTGCAAATATACGCATTTTCATCTAAACAAACAAACATTCAAACAAATAAATGAAGAAAAGACCATTAAATCATTTAATTGAAGAAATAAACAAATGAACAAACAAATATCTACATATACTTCAATATAAACAATTACCTATATAAGCATACACAAGCCTACAAACATAATCACATAAATATATATTTAATCATAAAAACACAAACATAGTTCCATAAACAAACATTTATATATCCATACAAAAACATAAATCATCATTTAAACAAACAAATAACAGAACTCAAAAGCCCCGCCAACGCCTACACGCCAACGGCCCTTATCAGCTCCTATAATATCCTATGATTCACCTATTTACCCATACAAGTTCCTCTCCTAACCCAGCACACGTAAATACATATACAAATAAACATCTTCTGAAATAGACCGCAATCAACACATAATAATATAAATAAATAAAAATGTAAAGGAGCAAAACTATGAACATATAAAGATATTACTACATATAAAATCATATATTTAAATAACCAAAAACACATAATAATAAATATATTAATATATAATCAAATATCCAATTGAGCAAATAAACAAGTAGATAAATAGATAGACAAAGATACAAATATAAGAAAATATAATTATATAAAACAATAAAGGAATAAACATATACACACATCATTAAATACGAACGAAGGCAAAACAAGCACAAAAACCAAATACAAATCACTAAAGAAACAAAGAATTAAATAAATAAAAGTGTGAAACAATAAATATATAAACAAATAAACAAGTCGGCAAATTAATAAATACACAAATCGATATATAAATATATATCACACGAGCTATCCCTCCTCAACGTGGCATCAAATCTTGCGGACGGCATGCCCATCCTGTCCTCGCGACAAGAAAAAGAGAAGAAAAGAATATTTTTAAATTTTCAAAGAGTTAGATTATCTTTATATGTATCATTAGTTCATTGATATTAGTAGGGGACTGTAACTACTTGTTATTCAACGTACTGTAAGCCATATCGGCGACAAATTAGTAAGGTGGTGCGACAGATAGGGAGTATTTGTGCGACAGATAGGGAGTATTGTTGCGACAAATAGGGAGTGTTTTGAGCGGCTTGGCGACAGATAGGGAGGATGACGGCGACAGATAGGGAGGATGTTGGCCGTCGAATGATTTTTGCATGACAGATTTCTCGCATTCCCGGGAGTGGGGTGGGGTGGAAGCTGCGTGGCGGCATCTTTTTGATATGGCATGGTCGAGGAATGGGGAGTTTCGGGAGGAGCGTATCTGGTTGACTGTAAATGCTTTGCTGGTTGCGGCGACATATAGGGAGCTTTCTGGTGGCAGTTGTTCGCATGGGAGTGCGACAAATAGGGAGCATCACGTATTATTTTTACAATGTGTGCATCGGGGTGGTTGCCCCTTGTTTTCGTGGTCGAAATCGCTTGGGCATATATTTCCATAATCTTCTTTGTATCAGTGGTTTGTGTTTGCTTAGGGTGCGGCTTCATTATTGCTGCTACACCACTTAGGTGCAGCTTGTCACATCCTGCCCTCTATGCCGGTTTTGCGCCGCCTTTACGGCGTAACGGCCTTGCCTTTGCGCCGTATTCGTTTCGTCTTTGCGGCGTATTTGTTCCGTCATTACGCCGTCATGCTTCCAACTCCACGCCGTGGTTATTTCCAATCTGGGGGAGAAAGCCAAGCGTAGGGGCGGCCGCTGCGCCGGCTTGCCGTCGTTTTTATTCACTGTGCAAGGGCGAAGGCCGAAAGTTCCCCAAAACGAAGTATTTGGCTGCGGCCCGGGTTGCAAGTGCTTGGCGCGTGGACAAAGATAAGCAATTTACCCGGCCCGACAAAGAAAAACGGGGAAAGAGGCCATCGCCCGACAGACAAGGGGCCAAGGCTTAAGAAGAGATTTTGCGAGGAAAAACAGGGCATAGAACAGTAATGAGACGATTCTACCCAAAGGTTAAGAAGAGATTTTGTGAGGGAAAGGCGGGGTTTATCCAAACATTATCGCTAAATTTGCACGCGTGGGCTGGTTCCCGGTCGGGCCCGAGGCTGCAATCGGGGTGCACTCTCCCAGTTTGCTGTTGCTCCCGACCGTGGCGCATGCAACAGCCGGGGCCCGCGCAAAATGACAAGGGCACGCAGATTTCTTTCCACGGAAATACGGCGCAGCATCGCGGACGGCCTACCGCAAAATCATGGACAACCCTGCGCAACACTCCGGTCGGCTTGGTGCAGAGTCATAAAGAGCTTGGTGCAGCAGCGCGGACAGCTTACCGCAAAATCATGGATAGCCCCGCGTAACACCCCGGTCGGCTTGGTGCAGAGTCATAAAGAGCTTGGTGCAGAGTTACAAAGAACTTGGTGCAGAGCCGTGGGCAGCCTACCGATGAACCACGAACAGCCCGGCGTAGAGCCGCTGGCAATCTGGTGCAACACCCCGCACGGCCTACTGCAACCCCCTGACTGACCCGATGCAACACCCCATCCGGCCTGCCGCTCCGCCCACAAAAGCCCAATCCGACAAACCCCAGACAAGATGGATATAGAGCAAGTAAGAGACTACTGTCTGCAACTCCCCGGCGTGACCGAGGACGCGCCGTACGGCCCCCAGATGGTCGTGTTCCGCATCGAGGGCAAGATATTCCTGCATCTCCCTTTGGAATATGCCGACCCCCGCATTTCGATCAAGCTCCCCCCGGAGGAGGGGCAGGAGCTCCGCGAGCGGTATGAGGCCGTCAGCGCGGCCTACCATCTGAACAAACGGCACTGGAACGACGTGCTCATCGAGAACCGTTTCTCAGAGGAACAAATCAAGAGCTGGATTCTGGAGTCCTACCGACTCGTGCTGAACGGACTGCCGAAACGGCTCCGCGAAAAGTATTCCGGCGCATGAATACCGCCGGACGGACATGAAAAAACGGTCTGAAGACCGTTGCCAGGGCGGTTGGGGCTGGGTTTGCCCACGCCGCATGATTCGTCCGTCGTCGTGCGTCATGCCCTCAAGCCGTCCATGAGAAAGGTTTGCCCGCCCCGCATGGGATGGGCATTGGCGCCGCGCTGATGCTTTCCCGTAAAAACCAAACGGTGTGGAACTGCCAGCAAGGGCAGCCCCACACCGTTTGGTTGGTGCCGTAGACTGATGGTTATTGCCTTTGGAAAGTGACCACCTTGTAGTCCTTTTCACCCTGCATGGCCAGGAATTTCAAGGTGTTTCCGGTTATGGAGAAAGTGATGACAACGTTTTCCCTTGCATCGTCTACCGGGCTCCATTCCTTTGTAACCGAGTCCCATTTCTTGGCGCTTGACCATTGTATCATCAGCTTGTCCCCGGTTGTATCGTATGTTCCGCGCCAATATTCCAGGCTTTTTTTGTCAAGGCTGCCCGAATGCTCGGTTACAACTCCTTCTTTTGAGAATGTAACGGTGTCGTTCGAGCTGTATTCATTTGAAATCCAAGTGCCTACAATCGGGCTGGTTTTCTTGTCGTCGTCGGACGAGCAGCTTGAGAACGAGAAAACAAAGCCTGCCAACGCAAGCATCAAAAACAAATACTTTTTCATAATTGTGAAATTAAAAAGATCGATTATGGGGGCAAAAGTAAGCAATCTTTCCCGTCGGAGCAATATTTTTTCACTTTTTTTCATTCAAAGGCTCGTCGTTGGGGTCGCCGGTTCCAGCGGCCATGCCTGCGGCGTTCCCGCCTGCTGTCCAGACCGTGCCTGGGCCGGGGGCCACGCAACAGCATATCAAAAAACCGTCCGAAACAGCTTGCAAAAGCGTTTCGGACGGTTCCTTGTTGCGGAGGCAGGACTCGAACATGCGACCTCCAGGTTATGAGCCTGGCGAGCTACCAACTGCTCCACTCCGCGATATTAACCCTGCATGTTGTGAATGAACGCTGCGGGCGTTCTCCCAAATGCGTTTGCAAAGATAGGGCTTTCCGGCGAAACAGCCAAGGAATCGACGCTTTATTTGCGGGTTTTAACACAAAGTTAACAGTTTCGGCGGCTCAAAGCGGCCGGGATGCCGGGTGGGGGAGAGTGGCAAAGGGGCGGGCGGGCGCCCCGCCGACCCCTGCACATCGGGCGGAGGGTGTGCAGAGTTTTTGCCCGAAATATTTGCTCATTTCAGAGAATAGTCCTAATTTTGCGATGATTATGCGCCGCACGGCACCATTCTGCACGCCATGCAGGGGCGGGCCGCGCCCGGCACACGAAAGGAAAAGCTTATGTCCATATCGAAGACACGACAAAAACTGGTGGACGTGGCCAGGCAGCTGTTTGCCAAAAACGGCGTGGCGGCCACCACGATGAACGACATTGCCGCGGCTTCCGGCAAGGGGCGGCGCACGCTCTACACCTATTTCAATAGCAAGGAGGAGGTCTACTATGCCGTGATCGAGTCCGAGTTGGAACGGCTGAGCGACAAGCTCGACGAGGTGGCGGCCAAGAAAACGCGGCCCCAGGACAAGATAATCGAGCTGATATATACGCATCTAAGCATGATCCGCGAGACCGTGGTGCGCAACGGCAACCTGCGCGCCGAGTTCTTTCGCAACATCTGGACGGTGGAGAAAGTGCGCAAGAATTTCGACGAGGACGAGATAGAGCTCTTCCGAAAGGTCTATGCCGAGGGCAAGGCCGACGGCGAGTTCGACATCGACAACGTGGAGCTCGTGGCCGACATCACCCACTATTGCATCAAGGGCCTTGAGGTGCCGTTCATCTACGGACGGCTGGGGCACGGGCTCACCGAGGAGACGAGCAAGCCGCTCGTGGCCAAGGTGGTCTACGGTGCACTGGGCAACAAGCGCACGCTCGTCAGGTAAAGGCGCCGCCCGAGTCGACAAAAGACAGAACAAACAGTATCAACCAACTAAAATAAGAATCGACAACATGGGATTATTAAGTGGTAAGACAGCCCTGGTGACAGGTGCTGCACGCGGCATTGGCAAGGCCATTGCCCTGAAGTATGCCAGCGAAGGCGCCAACGTGGCGTTCACCGACCTCGTCATCGACGAGGAGCACGGCGGGCTGCAGACCGAGCGCGAGATAGCCGCCCTCGGCGTGAAAGCCAAGGGATATGCCAGCAATGCCGCCGACTTTGCACAGACGGAGGAGGTGGTGAAGCGGGTCAAGGAGGAGTTTGGCTCGGTGGACATCCTCGTGAACAACGCCGGCATCACCAAGGACGGCCTGATGCTCCGCATGACCGAGGCCCAGTGGGACGCCGTGATTGCCGTCAACCTGAAGAGTGCGTTCAACTTCATCCATGCCTGTGTGCCGGTGATGATGCGCCAGCGCGGCGGTTCGATCATCAACATGGCCTCCGTGGTGGGCGTGCATGGCAACGCCGGACAGGCCAACTACGCCGCTTCCAAGGCCGGCCTGATTGCGCTGGCCAAGAGCGTAGGGCAGGAGATGGGCCCCAAGGGCATCCGTGCCAACGCCATCGCCCCGGGCTTCATCGACACGGCCATGACCCAGGCCCTGCCCGAGAATATCCGCAAGGAGTGGATTTCCAAGATACCCCTGCGCCGTGGCGGAACCGTCGACGACATTGCCAGCTGCGCCGTGTTCCTGGCCTCCGACATGTCGAGCTACATCAGCGGACAGGTTATTCAGATCGACGGCGGCATGAACATGTAACGCCGTCATGCGTGTTGTTTACGAAGACAACCACGTCATCATCGTCTATAAAGAGAGCGGCGAGATCGTGCAGGGCGACAAGACCGGCGACGTGCCCCTCTCCGAGACGGTGAAAGCCTACGTCAGGGAGAAGTACCACAAGCCGGGCAACGTGTTCCTCGGCGTGGTGCATCGTCTTGACCGGCCCGTGGCGGGGCTCGTCGTCTTTGCCCGCACGGGCAAGGCGCTGGCGCGGCTCAACGACATGTTCCGCCGTGGCGACATCCACAAGACCTACTGGGCCCTTACCCGCAACGCGCCCCCCGAGCCCGAGGGCACGCTCACGCACTGGCTCGTGCGCAACGAGCGGCAGAACAAGAGCTATGCCCACGACCGCGAAGTGCCCGGCTCGAAGAAGGCCGTGCTGCACTACCGGCTCATCGGCCACACCGAGAACTACCACCTGCTGGAGGTGCAACTGCTCACCGGCCGCCATCACCAGATACGCTGCCAGCTGGCCCGCATGGGCTGTCCCATCCGCGGCGACCTGAAGTATGGTGCGCGGCGCAGCAACCCCGACGGCAGCATCTCGCTGCTTGCACGCCGCGTGGCGTTCGAGCATCCTGTGTCGCACCAGCCTGTCGAGCTCGATTCCCCGCTGCCCGCCGACCGTTTGTGGCACGACGTGGCCGCCGCGGCCGGTCGCTGATTGGCCCCGCTCCGCCACTTCTTCTCCCCTTGTCCCATCCCGCAGTCTTCCTCTCTCCCGACCGGTGCCCATGAAAAGATATGCCAAGTGGGGCGGCGTTCTGTTGCTGACGCCCGTCCTGCTCTTTGTGTTCCTCTCCCTGCTTTTCTACTTCCCGCCCTTTCAGCGATGGGCCGTGAGGCAGGCCGCGGCCTATGCCTCCGGGAAGACCGGCATGCAGATCAGCGTGGGCAGCGTGCGCCTTTCCTTTCCCCTCGACCTGGCTTTGGCCGACGTTCGGGCCTTTGCGCCCAACGACACGCAGCCCGACTGCCGCGACACGGTGGCCCTTGTAGGCCGTGTGGTGGCCCGCGTGCAGCTGTGGCCGCTGCTCCGCAGCCAGGTCATGGTGGACCGTTTGGGCTTCGACCGGCTCCACCTCAACACCACCCATTTCATCCCTGCCGCCCGCATTCGCGGCCAGGTGGGCCGTCTCGACCTCCGGGCCCACGGCATAGACCTCAGCCGTGAGCTGGCCTGCGTGGATGCCGTGCGGCTGTCGGACGCCCAGCTCGACATCGCCTTGAGCGACACTGTGCCGCCCGACACCGCCCCCAGCACCAACTTCTGGAAGCTGCGTGTGGCCCGCCTCTCGCTGCGCCGCACCGCCCTCACCCTCCATCTGCCCGGCGACACCCTCTCCGTGGCCGCCCGGATGGATCGCGCCGAGGCCGTCGGCACGTGGATGGACCTGCACCGAGGCCTCTACACCGTGGGCCGGCTGGACTGGCAGGGCGGCCTGGCCTACGACCAAAACTTCGTGCCTCGCACGCGCGGCCTCGACTACAGCCACCTCCAACTCTCGGCCCTGCGGCTGCGGGCCGACTCCTTTTATTATGGCGACTCCCAGCTGCGGCTGGCCGTGCGCGAGGCCGCCTTTGCCGAACGCAGCGGTCTGGCCGTGAGCAGCATGCGCGGCACGTTCACGATGGACAGCACGCACCTCGCGCTGCCCGCCCTGCGCGTGCGCACCGCGGCCGGCACCGACGTGGCCCTCGGCTTCGCCATGGACCTCAATGCCTTTGCCGACGTGCAGCCCGGCACCCTCCAGGCCACGCTCCGCGGCCAGATAGGACGGCAGGATTTGCTGCTCCTTGCCGCCGACAACCTGCCGCGCGACCTGGCCCGCCACTGGCCCCGGCAGCCGCTGGTGGTGCATGGCGGGGTGGGGGGCAACCTGCAGCGGCTGCGCGTGCGCCAGCTCGCTCTCCGTCTGCCCACGGCTCTCAGCGTGCGGGCCGACGGCTTCCTTGAGCACCTCGACCGCCCCGACCGGTTGCGTGCCCGCCTGCAGGTGCAGGCCCGGACTGACCGGCTCGACTTCGTGGCCGCCCTGCTGCCGCCCGCCGTGCGGGGCACGGTGCGCATCCCGCGCGGCATCGGGTTCCGCGGGCAGGTCGATGTCGATGGCCCGCGCTATGCCAGCCGCTTCACGGCCACCCAGGGCGGTGGCTCCGTGGGCGGCATGGTGTGGGTCGATGCCGGCCGCATGGCTTACGAGGCCAGCCTCTCGGCGCGCGCCCTTCCCCTGCGCGCCTTCCTGCCCCGCTATCCTCTCCACGCTTTCACCGGCAGCCTCACGGCCCACGGCCAGGGCACCGACCCGCTCTCGTCCCGCACCCGTCTGCAGGCCTCGGCCGCCGTCTCCCGCTTTGGCTATGGCCCCTACGACCTTGCCGGCGTGCGTCTTGACGCCACCGTTTCCCAGGGACGCGTGCAGGCCCGCGTGGACAGCCGCAACTCGCTGCTGCGCGGAACCATTGCCGTCAACGCCCTCACCGGCGGCCGGCGGCTGCGCGCCACCGTGGGTTGCGACATCGCCCATGCCGACCTCCACGCCCTGCGCCTCGTCGCCCAGCCGCTGGTCGTCTCGGGTTGCGCCCATGTGGACCTCGCGTCCGACCTGCGCCAGTACCACCGTGTGCAGGGCACGCTGAGCGATATGACCCTACGCGACTCCACCCGCGCCTACCGCCCGCAGGACGTGGGGCTCGACATCGTCACCTCGCGCGACACTACCCACGCCATCATCGACTGTGCCGACTTCCACCTCAACATGGACGCATCGGGCGGATACGAGCGGTTGCTGGCCCGTTGCAACGCTTTTGTGGGCGAGTTGCAGCGTCAGCTGCGCGACAAAACCATCGACCAGCTGCGCCTTCGCCGCCAGCTTCCGCTGGCCCGCGTCTATTTGCGGTCGGGCAAGGACAACATGGTGTGCCGCATCCTGCGCCACTATGGCTATGCCCTCGACCGTGTGCTGATGGACCTCACGGCCTCGCCCGTGGACGGATTGGACGGCCGTCTGCAGGTCGACTCGCTCGTTTTGGGCGGCTTCCAGATGGACACCGTGCGCTTCCGCTTCGATTCCGATGCCGAAAAAATGACCTACACCGCCCAGCTGCGCAACGGCCCCAAGAACCCCGACTACGTTTTCAATGCCCTCTTCGACGGCTCCATCGACGCGCACGGCACGTCGCTCCAGGCCCGTGTCTACGACCACGTCGACCGCCTCGGCGTGCGCCTGGGCCTGCGTGCCGCCATGGAGGCCCACGGTGTCAGCCTCCATCTCGTCGGCGACAGGCCTGTTCTGGGCTACAAAGAGTTCTCCGTGAACGACAGCAACTACCTGTTTCTGGGCGACGACCGGCGCATCCGCGCCGACATGGCCCTGCGCGCGGCCGACGGCACGGGTCTCCAGGTCTACACCAACGACTCCAATGCCGTGGCCTTGCAGGACGTCACCGTCAGCCTACACCGGTTCAACATCGGCGATGCACTGGCCATGATACCCTACACGCCCGATGTAGAGGGCATCCTCGACGGCGACTTCCACCTCATTCAGACAGCCTCGGAGCTCTCCGTCTCCTCGTCGGTCGGCGTGCGGGGCATGGTCTACGAGGGCTGTCCGATGGGCAATGTAGCCACCGAGTTCACCTACATGCCCAAGTCCGACGGCAGCCACTATGTGGACGGAACGCTCTCACACAACGGCGCGGAGGTGGGCACGCTCACCGGCACCTACGTCTCGGCAGGCCGTGGCGTGCTCGATGCCACGCTCAGTCTGGAACGGTTGCCCTTGGAACTGGCCAACGGCTTCATCCCCGACCGCCTTTTCGGCTTCAAGGGCTACGCCGAGGGCGACCTCAGCGTGCGGGGATCGCTGGCGCGGCCCGACGTCAATGGCGAGGTGTTTCTCGACTCGGCCTACATCTTCAGCGAGCCCTACGGCGTGGAAATGCGCTTTGCCAACGACCCCGTGAGCATCGAGGACAGCCGGCTGCAGTTCGAGAACTTCGAGGTGTTTGCCCACAACGACAGCCCGCTCAACGTGAAAGGCTACTTCGACTTCTCCGACATGTCGCGCATGCTGCTCGACGTGCGCATGCGGGCTGACAACTATTTGCTCGTCGATGCCCGCGAAACCGGCCGCTCCGAAGCCTACGGCAAGGCCTACGTCAACTTCTTCGGGCTCATGCAGGGCCCCGTGGACAACCTGCGGATGCGCGGCCGCGTGGAGGTGTTGGGCACCACAGACCTGAAGTACAACCTCAAAGATTCGCCCCTTTCCACCGACAATCAGCTGCAGGGACTGGTCGATTTCGTCGACTTCCGAACGTCGGCCGCCACCGCCCCGAGCCGTCCGCCGCTCACGGGTCTCGACATGGACCTGAGCATCAGCATCGACGACGGCGCACACGTGGACTGCTATCTCAACGCCGACCACTCCAACTACATCGACGTTGTCGGCGGCGGCGACATGCGCATGCAGTACAGCGCGGCCGACAACCTTCGGCTCACCGGCCGCTACACCATCGGCAGCGGCGAGATGAAATACTCGCTGCCCGTCATCCCGCTCAAGACGTTCACCATCCAAGACGGCAGCTACATCGAGTTCCGCGGCGACCCCATGGACCCCGCCCTCCACCTCACGGCCACCGAACAGACCAAGGCCACCGTGGGCGGCGACGCGTCGGGCGGCCGCGTGGCGGTGTTCACCTGCGGCGTGGTGGTGAGCCAAATGCTCTCCAACATGGGCCTGGAGTTCATCATCGACGCCCCCGACGACATGACGCTGCACAACCAACTGCAGAGCATGTCCAAGGAAGACCGCGCCAAGCAGGCCGTGGCCATGCTCACCACCGGCATGTATCTGGCCGACGGCAACACCAGCTCGTTCTCCATGAACTCCGCGCTGAGTGCTTTTCTGAACAGCCAAATCAACCAGATTACGGGCAAGGCACTGCGCTCGCTCGACGTGAGCTTCGGCGTGGACAACTCTGTCAACGGTAGCGGCGCCCTGCACACCGACTACTCCTTCAAGTTTGCCAAGCGCTTTTGGAACAACCGTCTGCGCATCGTCGTGGGCGGCCGGCTCTCGTCGGGGGCCGATGTCACGCCGCAGGAAGAGACCTTTTTCGACAACGTGACCTTTGAATACCGGCTCAGCCCCACGTCCAACAGGTATCTCAACCTCTTCTATCAGCGCGACAGCTACGACTGGCTGGAGGGCAACGTGAGCCGCTTTGGCGGCGGATTCCTGTGGAAACGCAAGCTGAGACACTTCAGCGACCTGTTCCGCTTCCGCGACGACAAGTCCGTTTCCCTGCCCGCTGACACTGCGCGGCGCGACTCCGCGCCCGCCCGCCGCGACTCCATGGCCGTGCGCCGTGCCGCTGCTGCCGCCCGTCGTGCGGCCGCACGCCAGGGCGCCGCCCCCGCCACCCAAGACCCACAGCGATGAACAAGACTTCCCTCTCCTCTCTCTCCGCCCTCGTGCTGACGGCCGTCGCGGCCCTCGTGCTGGCCTCCTGCTCGACGACGAGCGGCATCCCCGAGGGCGACCGGCTCTACACCGGCCTCACGCCCATCACCTACAACGCCCCCGAGCGCGGCGCGCACTTCGCCGCCACGCAGGAGGAACTCGAGGCCGCCCTGGCCACCGCGCCCAACGGCGCCCTCTTCGGCAGCAGCCGTGTGCGCTCGCCTTTCCCCGTGGGCCTGTGGATATGGAACGCCTTTCACGACAGCCACGGCCTCTTTGCCAAGTGGCTTGTCGGCGCCTTCGGCTCGCGGCCGGTGCTCATGAGCTGGGTCAACCCCGCGCTGCGTGCCTCGGTGGGCACCGAGGTGCTGCGTGCCCACGGCTACTTTCGAGGCCGCGTCACCCACGAGATTGTCGTGGGCAAGAACCCCCGCAAGGCCAAGATTGCCTACACGGTGGACGCGGGCCACCTCTTCACCGTCGACACCTTGCGCTACGAGGACTTCTCGCCCGCGGCCGACAGCCTGGTGCAAGCCACCCGCGCCGAAGCCCGCTTGCGGGCCGGCGACGCCTTCGACGTGAGCGCCCTCGAGGGCGAGCGCACGCGCATCAGCACCCTGCTGCGCAACAACGGCTTCTTCTACTACCAGCCTACCTACGCCTCTTACCTGGCCGACACCGTGTCGGCCCCCGGCCGCGTGGAGCTGCGCTTCCGGCCGTCGGCCGACATTCCGGCCGCGGCCCGCCGCAAGTGGTACGTGGGCGACGTGAGCATCGACATGCGGCGACAGTTCATGGAAGAGCTGCACGACTCCATTCGCCGCCGCCGTCTCACCGTGCGCTTCAACGGCCGCCGCTCGCCCGTGCGCCCGTCGGTCGTCCTCGGCGCCATGCGCCTCTTCCCGGGCCGCCTCTACAGCTACGACGACCACCAGCGCAGCCTCAGTCAACTCACGACGACGGGCCTGTTCAGCATGGTCGACTTCACGTTCACGCCGCGCGACACCACGGGCCGCTGCGACACGCTCGACCTGCGGCTCAACTGCGTGTTCGACAAGCCCTACGACGTTTACTTCGAGGGAAACCTCACGGGCAAGACCAACAACCGCCTGGGCCCGGGCGTGGTGCTGGGCCTCACCAAGCGCAATGCCTTCCACGGCGGCGAGCTGCTCGACGTCAAGGTCAAGGGCAACTACGAGTGGCAGACGGCCCACGGCGGCGAGGGCTCCTCGTCGCGCTTCAACAGCTACGAGTACGGCTTCGACGCTTCGCTGCAGTTTCCCACTCTCGTGGTGCCCTGGGCCGAGTCCATCCGCCGCCGCTTGTGGCGGCGTGTGGCGCGCACCCACTACGTGCCCACGTTCACCACCATGCTCAAGGGCTCGTCCGACATCATCAGTCGGGCCAATTATTTCAAGCGTCACATCGTCTCGGGCGAGTGGACCTACACGCTGCAGGCCTCGCCCACGGTGCGCCATCAGTTCTCGCCGCTGGTCTTCTCGTTCGAGTACATGCGCAAGACCACGGCCGCCTTCGACTCCATTCTCCGCGCCAACAGCTACCTGCAATACACCATGCGCGACCAGTTCGTGCCCAAGATGCAGTATGTCTACACCTACACCAGCCCCTCCCGCCGCAGCCCCCTGTGGTGGCAGACCACGGTGAGCGAGGCCGGCAACCTGCTGTCGCTGGGCTATGCCGCCGCCGGCCGCCGCTGGGACGCGCAGGGCAAGCAGCTGTTCCAGAATCCGTATGCCCAGTTTCTCAAGCTCGAGACCGAGCTCGTGAAGACGTGGCGGCTCGCCGAGCACAGCCGGCTGGTGGGCCATGTGGACGCGGGCGTGGTGTGGAGCTACGGCAATGCCACGGTGGCACCCTACAGCGAGCAGTTCTATGTGGGCGGCGCCAACTGCATCCGGGCCTTCACCGTGCGGGCCGTGGGTCCCGGCAGCTACCACGACGACGCCTCGGCCGCGGCCTACTATCTGGACCAGACGGGCGACGTCAGGCTGCTGGCCAATCTGGAATACCGGCCGCGTCTGCTGGGCAGCCTCTACGGTGCGGTGTTCCTCGATGCCGGAAACGTGTGGTCTCTGCGCGACGACCACCGCCAGGGCGGCCGCTTCCGCCTCAGCAACCTGCTCCGCGAGACGGCCCTCGGCACGGGCGTGGGGCTGCGCTACGACCTGGATTTCATCGTCATCCGGCTGGACTGGGGCGTGGGCCTGCACGTGCCCTACCGCTCCGGCTTCTACAACATGCCCTCTTTCCGCGACAGCCAGAGCCTGCATTTCGCCATCGGCTACCCGTTCTGATGGTGCGGGGCGGGGGAGCTTTAGGCGGGAATAGGCCGGGATGGGCGGGGAGTTATAGGAGGTGATAGGGGGTTATAGGAGGGGGATAGGCAGGGATAAGGGAGGATAGGGGTGATGAGGCCGGCGCAATCGCGCGGCCTTTGCGGCGTAGCCGCAGGACGATGACGGCGTGTTCGTGCGATGATTGCGGCGTAGCCGCAGCGCGATTGCAGCGTAACGGGGAGCCCGCCAAGCCGCGACCATGCAGGGTGGGGGCGGCAGCGGTGCAGGATGGGGCCCCGAAGATGCTGTGCTGGGGCCGTGACCATGCCGTGCGGGCGCGGCGGGCCCGGGTTGTCCGTGCTTGCAAAAGTAATAAAAATAATGTGTAGCTGCACGCAATGGGGCTTTTTTTTGTATCTTTGCAGTCTATAAAGATTCGGGAAAAAGATGATTTCGGTAGAGCATTTGACAGTGGAGTTCGGCGTGCGGCCCTTGTTTCATGACGTGAGTTTCGTGGTCAACGACCGCGACCGCATCGCCCTCGTGGGCAAGAACGGGGCCGGCAAGTCCACGATGCTGAAGATTCTGTGCGGCCTGCAGAAGCCCACGGCCGGCACGGTGGCCGTGGCCGGCGACACCACGGTGGGCTACCTGCCACAGGTGATGCGGCTGGCCGACGACACTACCGTGCGCGAAGAGGCGCGCAAGGCCTTTTCACGCCACACCGACATGAAGGTGCGGCTCGACCGCATGCAGCGCGAAATGGCCGAGCGCACCGACTACGAGAGCGCCGGCTACCTGGAGCTGGTGGAGGCATTCACCCAGGAACACGACCGCTTCATGATGCTCGGCGGCGACAACTACGAGGCCGAAATGGAGCGCACGCTGGCCGGACTGGGCTTCGGCCGCGACGACCTGGACCGCCCCACCAGCGAGTTCTCGGGCGGATGGCGCATGCGCATCGAGCTGGCCAAGATTCTGCTGCGCCACCCCGACGTGCTGCTGCTCGACGAACCGACCAACCATCTCGACATCGAGAGCATACAGTGGCTCGAGCAGTTTCTGGCCCAGAGCGCCAAGGCAGTGGTGCTGGTGAGCCACGACAGGGCTTTCATCAACAACGTGACCAACCGCACCGTGGAGATTACCTGCGGCCACATCGAGGACTACCGCGTGCCCTACGACCAGTATGTAGTGCTGCGGCAGGAGCGGCGGGCCCAGCAGCTGCGCGCCTACGAGAACCAGCAGCGCGAGATGGCCGACACGAAGGCCTTCATCGAGCGGTTTCGTTACCAGGCCACCAAGGCCGTGCAGGTGCAGCAGCGCATCAGGCAGCTGGAGAAAATGGTGCCTGTAGAGGTCGACGATGTGGACAACCGGGCCATGCACCTCAAGTTCCCGCCCTGCCTGCGCTCGGGCGACTTTCCCGTGATTTGCGACGAGGTGGGCAAGGCCTACGGCCGGCACACCGTGTTCGGCCACGTGAACCTCACCATCCGGCGCGGCGAAAAGGTGGCCTTCGTGGGCAAGAACGGCGAGGGCAAGTCCACGCTCGTGAAGTGCATCATGGGCGAGATACCCTTCGACGGCCGGCTCAAGCTGGGCCACAACGTGCAGATAGGCTACTTTGCACAGAACCAGGCGCAGCTCCTGGACGAGTCGCTCACCATCCACGACACCATAGACCGCGTGGCCACGGGCGACATGCGGCTCAAGATCAACGACCTGCTGGGCGCGTTTATGTTCGGCGGCGAGGTGGCCGACAAGCGTGTCAAGGTGCTCTCGGGCGGCGAACGCTCGCGCCTGGCCATGATACGGCTGCTGCTCGAGCCGGTGAACCTGCTCATCCTCGACGAGCCTACCAACCACCTCGACATGCAGTCGAAGGACGTGCTCAAGGAGGCCATCCGCGCCTTCGACGGCACGGTCATCGTGGTGAGCCACGACCGCGAGTTCCTCGACGGCCTCGTGTCCAAGGTCTACGAGTTTGGCGGCGGCCGCGTGGTGGAGCACTTGGGCGGCATCTACGACTACCTGCGGGCCCGCCGTGCCGAGACCATCCACGAGGCGTTGGCCTCGTCGCCGTCGCCGGCCCCTGTGGCCGCGCCGCCCACAGCCGCCGTCCGGCCCGCCTCCGGCCCGTCGCGCCCGGCCGCCGCACCCGCTGCGGCCAAGGCTCCGGCCCCCACGGCGGTTGCCGGCGACGCCCGCCAGAACTATCAGGAGCACAAGGAACGGCAGAAAAAGATACGCCGCGCCGAGCGCAGCGTCGAGGAGTCGGAGAAGAAGATAGCCCGCCTCGAGGCCCGCCTCAAGGAGCTCGACACCCTGCTCATGCACCCCGACAACGCCGCCAACATGGAGCTCGTGGGCGAGTACACCTCGGCCCAGGCCGCCCTCGACCGCGAGAACGACGCCTGGCTGACGCTCTCTGAAGCCCTCGAGACGCTCCGCGCCGCCGCCGTCTGACGGCTGCCGCCGCGGCATCCCCCTCCGGCGGCCCCGCCGCCGACCCCCAACGAATCCCCAACAACCATGTATATGAAACATTTCCTCCCCATGATGATGATGCTCGCCGCCCCCGTGGCCGGCATGGAGGCCCAGAGCAAGTCGGGCCTCGACCTCTCCAACCTGGACCGCACGGCGCGTCCGGCCGACAGTTTCTACCAGTTTGCCACCGGCGGCTGGCAGCGCGCGCACCCCCTGCCCGCCGCCTACAGCCGCTATGGCAGCTTCGACATGCTGCAGGAAAACGTGAACCGGCAGGTCAATACCATCCTCGCCGACCTGTCGCGCAAGGCCTACAAGCCCGGCACCACCGAGCGCAAGCTCAGCGACTTCTACCGGCTCGCCACCGACTCGGCCTGCCGCAACCGCGAGGGGCTGGCCCCCGTGCAGCCCCTGCTGGCCGAGATGGAGGCCGCCCGCAGCCTCGACGACCTGCGCCGCTTGCAGCTCAAGTACGCGCGGCTGGGCTATGGCGTGCCCTTCGGCTCGGGCTTCGCGGCCGACGACAAAAACGTGACGATGAACATTCTCGTGCTGCGTCAGGGCGGCCTCACGCTGGGACAGAGAGACTGGTACCTCAACACCGACAAGGCCACGGCCGACGTGCGCGAGGCCTTCCGCCGCCACATCGTGCGCATGTTCCGCCTCTATGGCTTCACCGAGGAGCAGTCGGCGCGGAAAGGCGAGGCCGTGTTCCGCTTCGAGACCACGCTCGCCCTCGTCTCCAAGAGCAACACCGACCTGCGCGACCCCCAGGCCAACTACAACAAAATGACGCTCGCCGCCTTCGAGGCAGCCTGGCCCAACATCCCGCTGCGGGCCCTCTCGCAGGCTCAAGGCATCGACACGGCCGCCATCCGCGAGGTTGTTGTGGGCCAGCCCGCTTTCTTCACGGGCTGCGACCGGCTCGCCGCACTGCTCACGGCCGACGAGTTGCGCGCCCTCATGGAGTGGGACGTCATCATGGGTTCGGCCAATGTTCTGTCGGACAACGTGCGTGAGGCCAACTTCGACTTCTTCGGCAAGACGATGAAAGGACGCAAGGAAGACTTCCCCCTCTGGAAGCGCGCCACCGTCCAAGTGGAGCACGCCATGGGCGAAGCACTCGGCAAAATGTACTGCGAACGCTACTTCCCCGCCTCGAGCAAGCGCATGATGGAGGAGCTCGTGCGCCAGCTTCAGCTCAGCCTGGCCCAGCGCATCGACGCCCAGACCTGGATGAGCGACTCCACCAAGGCCAACGCCCATGACAAGCTCGACCGCTTCTACGTGAAGATTGGCTACCCCAACAAGTGGACCGACTACGCCCGCCTTGACATCGACCCGGCCCGCAGCTACTACGAGAACGTGGTGGCCGCACGCCTGTTTGCCGTGGACAAGGAGATACGCGACAAGGCCGGGCGGCCCGTGGACCGCGACGAGTGGTACATGACACCCCAGACCGTCAACGCCTACTACAACCCCACGACCAACGAGATCTGCTTCCCGGCCGGCATCCTGCAGCGGCCTTTCTTCGACCCCAAGGCCGACGATGCCTTCAACTACGGGGCCATCGGCGTGGTGATAGGCCATGAAATGACCCACGGCTTCGACGACCAGGGCCGCCAATACGACGCCACGGGCAACCTGCACGACTGGTGGACGGCCGCCGATGCCCGCGGATTCGACCAGCGCGCCAAGCTCTACGCCGACTTTTTCGACGCCATCGAGGTGCTGCCCGGCCTGCACGCCAACGGCCGCTTCACTCTCGGCGAGAACCTGGCCGACCACGGAGGCTTGCAGGTGGCCTACAACGCCCTGCGCAATGTCACGGCCACCCGCCCGCTGAAGACCGCCGACGGCTTCACCCCCGCCCAGCGCTTCTTCATCGCCTACGCCGGCGTGTGGGGCCAGAACATCACCGAACAGGAAATCCGCAACCGTGTGAAGACCGACCCCCACTCGCTCGGACGCTGGCGCGTGGACGGCGCCCTGCCCCACATCGACGCCTGGTACGAGGCCTTCGGCGTGACCCCCGCCGACAAAATGTACATCCCCCAGAGCGAGCGGCTGCAGCTCTGGTAACCAGAATCCAACGCCATGCCCTTACGCTTACCCGACAGGCTGCCGGCCGTCGACATCCTGAAGAAGGAGAATATCTTCGTCATGAACGAGAGCCGGGCCCACACACAGATGGTGAGGCCGCTGAAAATCGTCGTGCTCAACCTCATGCCGCTGAAGATTACGACCGAGACCGACCTCATCCGCCTGCTCTCCAACACGCCCCTGCAGCTGGAGGTGAACTTCATGAAACTGCGCAGCCACACGCCGAGGAACACGCCCATCGAGCACATGCTCATGTTCTACAAGGACTTTGACATCCTTAGACAGCAGAAGTGGGACGGCATGATTGTCACCGGCGCCCCCATCGAGCAGATGCCGTTCGAGGAGGTGGAGTACTGGGAGGAGATAAAAACCATCTTCGACTGGGCCCGCACCCACGTCACTTCCACGCTCTACATCTGCTGGGCGGCCCAGGCGGGGCTCTACCATTTCTATGGCGTGCCCAAGTATCCGCTGGCTGAAAAGATGTTCGGCATCTTCCGGCAGACGCCTCTTGTGCCCGAGTTGCCCATCTTCCGAGGCTTTGACGACGTGTTCATGATGCCCCACAGCCGCCACACCGAGGTGCACCGCGAGGACATCGAGGCCGTTCCGGCGCTCACCGTCATCGCCGAGTCGGAGCGCAGCGGAGTGAGCATGGTCATGGCGCGGGGCGGCCGCGAGTTCTTCATCACCGGCCACCTGGAGTATGCCCCCGACACGCTCGACAAGGAATACCGCCGCGACCTGGGCAAGCGCAACGACGTGCCGCTGCCCCGCAACTACTATCGCGCCGACGATCCGGCCCAGGGACCGCTGGTGACGTGGCGGTCGCACGCCAACCTGCTGTTCAGCAACTGGATCAATTATTACGTCTATCAGGAGACGCCCTACAACATCAACGAGATAGAATAGCCGTCGGCACGGGGCCGGGCGGACTGTTGTACGCGTCCGTGCAGCCGCCTTGCAGGGCCCGTGCGCCCTCCCGCACGGGTGGAGCGGCCGCCTTTTTCACTATGCGCAAACTCGAACTCCTGGCTCCTGCCAGGGACTTGGCCTGCGGCTTGGCCGCCATCGACCACGGGGCCGACGCCGTCTACATCGGTGCCGAACACTTCGGCGCGCGGGCCGCCGCCGGCAATTCGCTGGCCGACATCGCCGCGCTCTGCACCCATGCCCACCGGTTTGGGGCCCGCGTCTACGTCACTGTCAACACCATTGTCTACGAGCAAGAGCTCGCCGCCACGCGGCAGCTTGTCACCGATTTGTCGCGCATCGGCGTGGATGCCATGCTCGTGCAGGACATGGGCATGCTGGAACTGCGCCGCGAGGCCCTGGCCAGGGTGGCTCGGGCACCGCTGCTCCATGCCTCGACGCAGTGCGACACGCGCTCGGCCGAAAAGGTGGAATGGCTGCGGCGGCTCGGTTTTGCGCGTGCCGTGCTGGCCCGCGAGCTGTCGCTCGAAGAGATAGAAGCCATCCGCAAAGCCGTGCCGGACATCGAGCTCGAGGTGTTTGTGCACGGGGCGTTGTGCGTGAGTTATTCGGGCGTGTGCTACGCCTCGCAGCACTGTTTCGGGCGGTCGGCCAACCGGGGAGCGTGTGCCCAGTTCTGTCGCATGCGCTTCGACCTCGTGGATGCCGACGGCCACGTCGTCGAACAAGGCCGTCATCTGCTCTCGATGAAGGACATGAGCCAGCTCGACCACCTGGAGGAACTGGCCGATGCCGGCGCCACATCGTTCAAGATAGAGGGGCGGCTCAAGGACGAGGGCTACGTCAAAAACGTGGTGTCGGCCTTCAGTCGGCGGCTCGACGAGCTGGTGGCGCGCCATCCGCAACGCTATGCACGGGCCTCGCGCGGGCGGGTGGCGTACAGCTTCGAGCCCAACCTGCAGAAGACTTTCAACCGCGGCTTCACCACTTACTTCCTAAAAGGGCGGCAGCCCGACATCGCCTCTTTCGACACGCCCAAGGCTCTTGGCGAGTTCGTGGGGCGGGTGAAGGAGCTGCGGCGCGACTCGTTCAACGTGGCTGGAACGGCGGCATTTGCCAATGGCGACGGGCTTTGCTTCATCAACGAGGAGCACGAGCTGGAGGGTTTCCGCGTGAACCGCGCCGTGGGCAACCGCCTCTACCCCCTCCGCATGCCGCGCGGGCTCAAGGCGGGAACGGGTCTTTACCGCAACAACGACGAGGCTTTCGAGCGTGTGCTGGCCGGCGCCACGGCCCAACGCACGCTACCCGTGCGCATGCGGCTGGGGCTCACGCCCTCTGGATTCCGTCTCCGGGTGTGGCCTGCACCTGCAGGAGCCGGCACCTCAACACCGCCGGACGGGCTCGTTCAGGCCGGGCCCGAGGCTGGGGAACCGGTGGGCGAGGCCACGGTGGACTTTGCACACGAGGCCGCCAAGTCGGCCCAGACCGACAACATACGCCGGCAGCTGGGCAAGTTGGGTGGCACGCTCTTCAGTTGCGACGGCATCGGCATCGACGACGAGGCCGCGCAGCTCTTCATTCCGTCCAGTCTGCTGGCCGCGTTGAGGCGCGAAGCCGTGGAGCATCTGGCCGCGGCTCTCGAAGAAAACAGGGGAGCTGAAGACTGCCCGAACGTGGATTCTAAAGACAACAAGAACAAAGAAAACAACCCAAATACCGATGTTGAAGACAACATCGACGACAAAAACAACTTGAACAACCCTGCCAAGGAAGCCGCCCCAGCCGTCGCCCGCGTGTGGCAACCCGAGTACCGGCAGTTCTCCTACCTCTACAACGTGTCCAATCATCTGGCCCGCGACTTCTATGCCGCCCACGGCTTGCCCCGCGTGGGCCCGGCCTTCGAGCTGGAGGGGCGGCAGCATGGGGCCCTGCTCATGCAGTGCCGCCACTGCCTGCGCTATGCGCTGGGCTTCTGCGTGCGCCATGGCGGCCGCAAGCCCACGTGGCGCGAGCCGCTCGTGCTGCGGCTGGGCGACGGCCGTCGGTTCCGTCTGGAGTTCCGTTGCGACGAGTGCCAGATGAACATTTACAGTGAGTAGCCGCCCGAATCCATGAGAAATCCCATTCCCTTTTCCCTGCGCCCCGCCTTCGTAGCGGCCGTGGCCCTGCTGGCTGCAACGCTGCTGGGCTCGTGCTACGTGAGCCATCGGCGGCCCCATGCGGCCCAGCCCTACAGCGAGCGACAGCTCGACTCGCTCTCGTTCTTCTCCACCCATCACTACACCAACAACTACAACTTCGTGGTGCGGGCCGACAGCCTGGAGCTGCTGCGCCAGCAACCCGAGGAGTTGCTGGGCGGCATGCAGACCGATTCGTTCACCGTGTACCGCGGGGCGCACCTTGTCGTGGCCGACATCCGCATGGTGCCGGCCGACCCTGTCGACTCCGTGTGGGTGCAACTGGCCAACGATACCTCGGCCTTTGGCTGGACACGCGAGAGCCTGCTCCTGCCCCGCGTCATGCCAGACGACCCCATTTCCGAGTTCATCTCCGACTTCTCGGGCTCGCATGTCATTGTTTTCCTCGCGGTCATCGTGGTTTTTGCGGCCAGCTACCTGCTGTGGAGCATCTTCAGGCGACGGGCGCGCATCGTCCATTTCAACGACATCGACTCCTTCTATCCCACGCTGCTCTGTCTCATCGTGGCGGCATCGGCTGCGCTTTATGCCAGCATTCAGCTCTTCGCGCCGCAGATGTGGCAGCACTTCTACTTCCATCCCACGCTCAATCCTTTCAGTCTTCCGCCCGTGCTGGGCGTGTTCCTGCTGTCGGTGTGGGCCATGCTCATCGTGGCGCTGGCCGCTTTCGACGACGTGCGCCACCAGCTGCCGGCGGGCGAGGCCCTGCTCTATCTGGGCGGATTGGCCGCCGTGTGTGCCGTGAACTATATTGTGTTCAGCCTCACCGTGCTCTATTTCGTGGGCTATGTGCTGCTTGCCGGCTACGCTTTCTACGCCCTGCGGCAGTACCTGCGCCACAGCCGCGCGCCCTATCGCTGCGGCCGTTGCGGTGCGAGGATGCGGCGCAAGGGCCGGTGTCCGCACTGCGGGGCGGTCAACGAATGAGGCCGCCGCACGCCTTTCCCCCTTTCCTTTCGTTTATTTTTTGCGGACGGCGGCCAGCCATTGGCGGAATTCGCCGCTGTAACCATTGAACACATTGATGTCCACCTCGCCGTGGATGCCGCGCACGCGGCCGTCGGGGGCGAGCTGCCAAATCCACAGTTTCACGTCGGGCTTGTACTCGCCGTAGCGCGCTATCCACACCGGATAGCCGTGTTTGACGTCGGGAGCCGCGTTGAGGTATCGGTTCACGAAGAGCTGGCTGACGTAGAGCACGGGGCGCATGCCCGTTTGCCGCTCCACGATGTGCAGCCAGCTGCGCACGCGCGCCCACATGGCCGCCGGGCCTCCCATCTTTTTTACCTGGCTGGGCAGCGGCTCCAGGTCGAGCACGGGCGGCAGATCGCCCGTGCGGAAGTGGCTGTGGCGCAGAAAGTGGGCCGCCTGCTCGGCCCCCGTGCTCCGGTGGGAGAAGAAGTGGTAGCTACCCACCGGGTAGCCGTGGGCCCGCGCGGCGGCGTAGTCGGCGGCGTAGTAGCGGTTGGTGAGCGAGGTTCCTTCGGTGCTCTTGATGAAGATGAACGACACGCGGTAGTCGACGGTCCCGCTCACTTTCTTCTTCGAGAGCGAGCCCAGATGGCTGATGCGCAGCCGGCTCCAGTCGATGGTGTAGCGGCGGCGACCCCGCTCGTGCTGGTGTTTGGACAGGTCGATGCCGTAGATGCGGTCGGCGGTGTAGTGCAGTCGCTCGCCTTTATACACGTCGGCTTTCCACTCGCCCACGCGGAAGTAGCGGTGCTGCGAGGAGAAGCCGAAGCCCGTGCGCTCGTCGGCCACCCACTGCCCTTCGTAGTAGGTGCCCAGCGTGTCGCGGTAATGGCCGTAGCCGCGGGCCCGCAGCCGGCGGTCGAACTCGCCCGTGTAGACGCCCGCCGAGTCGTGGCGGGTGCCCGTCACGAGGGTGTCGTGGTCCCACACGCCGTCGATGCGGCGGCCCGACGTGTCTGTGGTCCAGCCCCGTCCCTGGCGCATGCCGCCGCGCCACGAGCCCGAATAGACCACGGTGTCGCCGCGGGTGAGCACGCCCAGCCCATCGCGCAGGCCGTGGCGCAGCTGCCCGCGGTAGGTCGTGTCGCCGCGGCGAATGGTGAACACGTCGCTCCCGGGGGCCGAACAGCCCGCCGCCAGCAGCGTCGTGAGCAGCAGCAGGGCAGCCAGAGGGTGAAAGAGGAGGGAGCGGCGGCGTCGCGTCCGCCCGTTGGGCAAATATCGAGTCATGTGTTTCTGCATATAAGAAAGGAGTGGGGCGGTCAGTCCCCGACCTGCCGCCCGGCCACCACGCCGATGAACCGGCCGTGGCGTGTAAAGGCCGCACTGCCGTCGGCAGCGAAGAGCCGCGGCAGGTCGTGGCGGCCGCGGTCGAGCCGGCCCTCGGTGAGCAGGGTGTGGCGGGGCAGCCGTGTGCCGGCCGGCACCACCGTCACGACGATGATGCGGCGGTGGGCGGGAGCCAGCCAGGGCGTGTTGCGCACGGCGTAGACCCCCCAGGGCTTCATGAAGCGGCGGGTGCGGATGATGAGGGACTCGCCCCGCCGGCCCACCTTGGTGACGGCGGGGTGGCACGACACCTGCTGCGGCCGGCCGTCGCCGTCGAACCAAGTCACGGTGTAGTCGCCGCGCTCCACCAGCCGCAGCCGGCCGCGCGTGTCCACCCGGGCCAGCCGTCGGCACACGTTGCGCAGCGAGTCGGTCTCGCGCCGCTGCCCGGCCGCATAGACTGCGATGTGCGTATAGCCCTCGTCGCGCACGCCGTGGCTGCGCAGGTAGTAGGCCAGCTCCTTGCGTTCGGTCTCCTTGCGCCCGAGCAGTGCGGCCATGGAGTCGCGCCGTGCCTCCACCCAGCGGCGCAGGTTGGCGGCTCCCCGCCAGCTCGCAGCGGTGCGCGGGCTGTGCGCGGGCTTCACGGTGAGCACGCGTCCGTCGCAGCTGGGCCACCACCAGTGGCGGTTAATCCACACGCCCTGCTGCTCCACGGTGTCGGTTTGCAGCGGTAGCGTGTCGCCGGCGGCCACGAGGCAGAGCGACTGCCGCCCCCTGACCAGGCAGGCTGCACTGCGCATGTCGGCCTCGGTGGCGGGCAGCATGCGCACGCCCAGCCACCCGCCCGCCCCGAGGGCGAGCACCGCTGCAGCCGCCCCGAGGCGGCAAAGCCATCGCCGCCTCATGGCCGGAAGAAAGTTTTGGGGGCGCTGAGGCGGCGGCGTGCCACGTCGGGGTGGCTGCCGTGCACCGTCATCACGTCCACGAAGTCCATGGAGAAGAGTCCGCGCAGGGCCCCGCCCTCGAGCGCGAGCCCCGTCCTGGTCGATTCTTGATTTGTCATTGCCTTGCAAAGTTACGCATTTTATCGCATGCTTGTCCGCTTTTCCGGCCTTTTCTCCCCTTGGGGTCAATCTTTTTTGGTACCTTTGCCCCTCCATCACCAGCACCCTTTCAGGCCATGACCCACCGTCCCCGCTCCTCCGTCCCCGCCTCCGGGCCCTCCACAGACCGCGCCATCCTGCGGCTGGCCGTGCCCTCCATCGTGAGCAACATCACGGTGCCGCTGCTCGGACTGGTGGACCTTGCCATCGTGGGCCACCTGCAGGCGCCCGGCGGCTCGGGCCGCTACATCGCCGCCATAGCCGTGGGCACGATGATATTCAACGTGATGTACTGGCTCTTCGGCTTCCTGCGCATGGGCACCAGCGGGCTCACGGCCCAGGCCCTGGGGCGTGGCGACTGGGCCGGGGTGGGGCTGTTGCTGCGGCGGTCGGTGCGCACGGCCCTCGCCATTGCGGCGTGTTTCGTGGTGTTGCAGTGGCCACTGGGGTGGCTGGCACTCACGCTTATCCACCCCTCGGCCCAGGTGTGGCCGCTGGCCGGCCGGTATTTCGACATCGTTATCTGGGGTGCCCCGGCCATGCTGACGCTCTACAGCCTGAACGGTTGGTTCGTGGGCATGCAGACCACACGCGTTCCCATGCAGGTGGCCCTGTTCCAGAACGTGGTCAATATCGTGGCTTCGGTGGCCTTCGTCTTCGGCTTGGGGCTGCGCATCGAGGGCGTGGCCCTGGGCACGCTGGTGGCCCAGTGGAGCGGTGTGGGGCTGGCGGCGTGGCATGCGCGGCGGATGTGGCGCAGCGCGGCGGCGGCCCATGGTGCGGCCCTGCGGGAGCCGGCACACGGGGCGCGGCCCTCGTTCTTCCGCGTGAACCGCGACATCTTCCTGCGCACGCTGTGCCTGGTGGCGGTGAACCTCTTCTTCACGTCGGCCGGTGCGCGGCAGGGCGACATGGTGCTGGCCGTGAACACGCTGCTCATGACCTTTTTCACGCTCTTCAGCTACGTCATGGACGGCTTTGCCTTTGCCGGCGAGGCCCTGGGCGGCCGCCTCTACGGCGCGGGCGATGGGGCCGGGCTGCGCCGCCTGGTGCGCCGTCTCTTCGTGTGGGGGGCGGGCATGATGGCGGTCTTCACGGCCGTCTACGCCCTCGGTGGCACGGGCTTTCTGGGTCTGCTCACCAGCGACGGGGCCGTGGTGCAGGCCGCCGCGGCCTATCTGCCGTGGGCCTGCCTGGTGCCCGTGGCGGGCATGGCGGCCTTTGTCTACGACGGCATCTTCATCGGTCTGGCGGCCACGCGCGGCATGCTCGTCTCCAGTGTGGCGGCCACAGCGGCTTTCTTCGCCGTCTTTGCGGGCGGGGGAATGGTGCTGGCGGGCGGTGGTGCGGGTGTGTTTCCGGCCGCCAAGGCCGCGACTTCGGCCTCCTCTCCGATGCTCAACCACTTTCTTTGGCTCGCCTTTCTCGTTTATCTGGCCGCCCGCGGCCTGTTGCAGCACCTGATTTTCAGACACGACCAGGGCCTCCGCCGGCAGCGGGTGGGGTGAGCAACTTGTTGACACAGTGTGTTTTTTTAGAAATCGTAAAGATATGCAAATCCTTTTTCTCATTATCGGACTCCTCATTGGCGCAGCCCTGACGGGACTGCTGGTACAGAACAAGCGCAAGGGCCTGGAGGCCGAACTGCTGCTGGCACGCCAGCAGACTGACTCGGAGGTCCGCCAACGTCGGGACACGGAGGCTCGCCTCGCCGCCGCCGCCGACCAGCTGGCCGCCCTGCAACAGCAGCTCACGGCCGCCAAGGTGGCCGTCAGCGCCGTGCAGGCACAGCTCGACACCGAGCGGCGGCAGCACGACGAGGAGGAGGCGCGGCGCAGCGAACGGCAGGCCCGCCTCGAAGACGAACGCCGCGAACAGCAGCTGCACCGCGAGCGGCAGCTGCAACAGCAGTTCGAGGCGCAGCTGGAAACGGTGAGGGAGCAGTTCCAGAACCTCGCCGCACGCGTGATGGACCACACCGCCGACAGGCTGAAGACGCAGAACACGGAGTCGATGCAGACGCTCACCGCTCCCCTGCGCGAGAACATCAGCAAGCTGCACGAGGCCATCGCACAAACCAATCAGGAGACGGCGCGCTCCACCGCCTCGCTGGCACAGCAGCTCAAAGCCATGGCCGAGCAGACGGAGAAGATAGACCACACGGCCAACAGGCTCACCAACGTGATGCGCGGAGGCAGCAAGATTCAGGGCAACTGGGGCGAACTCATCCTCACCGAGATACTCGAACAGAACGGTTTCCGCGAGGGAGTGAACTACGACGTGCAGCAGACGCTCACCGACGAACGTGGACAGGCGCTCACCAACGACGAGAGCGGCCGCCGCATGATACCCGACGTGGTCCTGCATTATCCCAAGAACGAGGACGTGATTATCGATGCAAAGATGTCCATCGAGGCCTACGAGCAGTATGTCAACACCGACAGCGAGGCCCTGCGCAAGAAGTATGCCGACGACCTGGTGCGCAGCATCCGCACGCAGTTCATGGGGCTGGCGCGCCGCGACTACAGCAGCTACGTGCGGCCGCCGCGCCATGCCATCGACTTCGTCATCATGTTCGTGCCCAACGAGGGGGCGCTGCAGCTGGCCCTGGCTACCGACAAGCGGCTGTGGAGCGAGGCCTTCGAGCGGCATGTGTTCATCACTTCGCAGCAGAATCTGATGGCTATCCTGAAGATGATCGAGGTGGCGTGGCGGCAGTACACGCAGACGGAGAACCAGCTGCGGGTGTACAGCCTGGCCGAGGAACTGCTCAAACGGGTGGGCGAGTTCATCAAGCGGTTCGACAAGGTGAAGCGCGACATCGAGACCTTGGGCAAGGACTACGAGGACGCTTACAACAAGGCCTACACCGGTCGGCAGAGCATTGTGCAGAAAGCCAACGAGCTGAAGCAGCTCGGGGTCAAGGAGTCGGGCAACCAACCCATCCCCGAAGCAGAGGTGGAGCTGGCGTAGAGCCGCCCCGCCCCTCGCCTCACGCTGCGCCCTTTGTTCTTTGCACGCCGGGACATGTGTTTTTGCACGCCAAGACCATCGTTGCTGCACGCAGAGACATGTGTTTTTGCACGCAGAGACGCGGAGGCAGGGAGGACAGCCCGACAGGCTTTGCCAGAGAGGCCGTGGAGGCTGGGAGGGAAAGGAGGAGAGGGAGACAGGGCTGCGCATGGGTGTTTAGACAGAACAACATATTGAACATATGGCTGCGCGGTGAGAGTTCTCACAGATTTCGCAGATTACACAGATGCTGCGCGGTGGATGTTTGGACGTAACTACATAGCTGACAAATGGTTGCACGATGTTTTTTTGGACATAATTACATACAAAACAAATGGCTGTGCGATGACGGTGTAGCGGCGGGATGATTTCGGCGTAATCGCCGTGCGGTTACGCCGAAATCGCCTCGCGTTGACGGTGTAATGGTCGGACGAAAACGGGGAAACGGCGATGAGGCAAACCGAAAGAACCGCGGTAGAAATATAGGCACATATCCCGCGTGTGTCCGCCAACCCCTTTCTTTTTTCGGACAAACAGATCGTATGTTGCTACAATTTGTCGACAAATCCGTGATTTGTCGCGCCCTTTTATGCCTGTCCCCGTCATTCCCTTTTCGGACATACAGTGCGTATGTTCCTACAATTATAGTGCGTATGTTCCTACAATTATAGTGCGTATATCCTACAATTACAGCGCATATATCCCTACAATTGGATGGAGAAAAATGGGGAACGGTGGGGCAAAACCAATGGTTTTGCCCCACCGTTCTTTTTTGTAGGTCTGCCGTCGGGCTGTCAGAATCTTCACCGCGCAGCCATCTGTTTTATATGTAGTTCTGTCTAAACAACCGCCGCGGAGCCATTTGTTCAATATGTTGTTCTGTCCAACCACCCATCGCGGAGCCATCTGCCAAGCATATTGTTTAGTTCAAACAGCCATCGCGCAGCATCTGTGTAATCTGTGAAATCTGTGAGAGCTTTCACTGCGCAGCCATATGTTCAATATGTTGTTCTGTCTAAACACCTATGTGCAGCCCTGTCTCCCTCTCCTCTTTTCCCTCCCAGCCTCTGCGGTCTGTCGTGCGGAGCCTGTGGGGTTGTCCTCCTTGTCTCCGCGTCTCTGCGTGCAAAAACACATGTCTCTGCGTGCGGTAACGATGGTCTTGGCGTGCGAAGACGCGTGTCCCGGCGTGCGGGGCAGCGGGGACGGCGTGAGGAGCGGGGGCTCCTACTACTCGAAAGGCACTACGCTGTCGGCCTGTCGGTTCTTGACGAGGACGCGGTTCATGTTGTGGGTGACGGTCACCGTGCGCGTCTCCTCGTCGATGGTGAAGTCGTCCATGCCCTGGTTGGTGGGGATGAACGCGGGGATGCGGGCCTCGGTGTAGTCCTCGCCGTGTGCGGCGTGGGCCGCCTCGACCTCGCACAGCGGCAGACGGATGCCCAGATCGGCCACCCGACGGCCCTCGCCGAAGAAGATTTCCTGCCGCATGAGGTAGAGCAACTCCAGCGCGGCGTCGTGTGTGGCGAGGCCGTCGATCATGGACTGCGTCACCGACGTGCCCGAGATGTAGGGGATGTCGATGAGTGCCGGTGCCTGCCTGTCGACGATGAGGCCGCTGCGCAGCGAGTCGGAGGCCGAGGCGCGCACGCGGTAGTCGGCCCGTTTGGGGTAGACGCGGTACATGCCGTTGTCGCGTTTCTCCAGCTGATCGTTCACGCCCTTGGCCACGGGGCGGCTATTGACGAGCTGCAGCAGCCGGCCGAGTGTGGCCTTGGCCCCCGTGAGGTCGGCCTCGGCGAGTTGTGCCTCGGCCAGGATGAGCCAGGCCTCCTCGGCCTTGGCCAGGGTGATGGGACGCTGCTCGGTGCTGGTGCGCTGGAAATACTTGGGGTCGAGGAAGTCGAGGCGCGGCAGCGGCTGGAACCATGTGCCCCATATCGCCTCCTGTGCGGCATTGTTCACGTTGTTCTCGCCGTCGAAGGAGACCTGGCGAACAAAGTCACTGCTCTGGGCCAGTGCCTCGCGGGCCATGGCCACGGCACTGTCCTTTTGTCCCAGCATGCGCCATGCCCGTGCGGCCAGCGTGGCCACGAAGGCGCGCTGCGAGGCCGAGTCGGCCGAGGCGCGGGCTTGTGCCAGCGTGTGCAGGGCCGCCCGGAGGTGGTCGGCCCAGGGGCGTGCCTCGCCGCCCGACTGCAGGGGCAGGCCGGTGAAGGTCTCGCCGGCCAGCAGCTGTCCGTAGGCTTTAATGCTGTAGAGCTCGAACTGCTGGCTGCGCGTGGGGGCCTGGCGGGCGGCCACGGTGGTGAGTCCATAGTCGGCCATCTCGCGCAGGGTGGCCACGCTGCGCTGCATGGTGGCGATGTCGGTGTCGGTGTGGAGCAGGCGCGGGAAGTCGAACGCCTTGCTGCTGCGCGAGTGGTTGTTGAAGTAGTTGTCCGAGAGAATCTCGGCAAACTGGCACCACTTGCCGATGGCCGTGGCCGTCTTCATGCGTGTGCCGGCCACCCAAGCGTCCATGGCGTCGGCCGAGCGGAGGAAGGTGTCCTCGTCGACGTTGGGGTTGACGATGCTTTCCGGCTGCACCAGCTGGCAGGCGTTGAGCCCCAGCAGGGCAGCGGACAGGAGGGTATGGTGTAGGAATCTCATGATGTCGGGTGATAAGAATGAGGAATATGAGGATTAGAAATTGATGGCTGCCGACAGCACATACTGGCGGGGCGCGGAGAAAGTGGAGTAGTTGAAGCCCGCCGTGGCCACGGCTCCCTGCGAGTGTGCGCCCGAGAGGAGGGCCTCGGGGTCTACCGAGGCGGCGGTGAAGGCCAGCGGGTTGTAGAGGTGCAGCCCCAGGTCGACGCTGCGCACGGGGCCGTGGTGCAGGGTGATGGTGTAGTCCAGCGAGATGGTTCGTATCTTCAGGAAGTCGGCTTTCTCGACGAAGAAGTTGGTGAAGTCGAGCCATCCCTTGGCCCGGGTGGTGCCGGCCAGGGCGGCGTCGGGGATGGCCGGGTCGGCCACGCCGCGGGCAAAGCGGAACTGCCGGTCGAAGGAATGGACGTAGCTGCCCGTCTGGTAGTCGCCGGTGACGAGGAGGCTGAGCTTCTGCCACGAGAGGTTGAGCGAGAAGTTGCCGTAGAGGGTGGGCAGCGTGGTGCCCAGGTCTTGCAGGTATTGGGTGGAGGCCACGGTGCCGTCGGCGTTGAGTGTGGTCTTCGAGCCGCGCAGTATGCCCACGGGCTTGCCCTGCTCGACCACGGTCTCGATGGTGCGTGCAGAGAAGCCACCGATGTTGAACGGCACGGCGCCGCCCGTGCTCAGCACGCAGTTGTCGTTGGTGTTGAGCGAGGCACGCAGCGCGCCTTTCCAGTGACGGGTGCGCAGGAAGTTGACGCCGAGGTTGAGTTCCACGCCGCGGTTGCGTATCTCGCCCACGTTGGCCAGATAGCTCGAGGCCTGTCCCGACGAGGGAAGCGTGGGCAGCGAGAAGAGGGCGCCCTTGGTGAGGGAGTAGTACCAGGTGAAGCCCACCGAGAGTCTGTCGTTCAGCAGCGAGGCCACGAGCCCCAGCTCGTAGGCGTGCTTGCGCTCAGGGCCCAGGTCGGCATTGCCGTAATTGCCGAAGGCGGCCGCCTGGCGGCCCTGGAACGAGGCCACGGAAACGGTCTTCTGATAGGCAAAGGCGGGCGGGTAGGTGCCGGCCACGCCGTAGTTGGCAAAGACTTTGGCCGAGCGCACCCAGCCGTGACGGGTGAGGGGCTCCAGGAAAGGCTCGTCGGAGAGCACGTAGGAGAGGCCCACTTTGGGGTAGGCCTGCCAGCCCACGTTGTCGCCGAAGGCCGTGTTGTAGTCCACGCGCAGACCCAGGTCGAGGTAGTAACGGTTGGCCAGGCCCAGGTTGTCCTGCAGGTAGAAGCCGTAGTTGTTGAGGTAGCTCAGCCACTCGTCGGCCATCTGCGTGGCGGCGCCGGTGAGCACTTGCGCGCCGTCGCGCACGCCCTTGCCCACGTAGAGCGACTGGTGGTCGCGGGTGTTGAAGTACTGGAATCCGCCGGTGAGGATGTTGCTCAGCGCGTTGCGGTAGAGCTTGTACTGGCCGTTGAGGTCGGCCGTGACGCCGAAATAGTTGCGGTCGTAGTTGGCAATGCTGCCTGCATCAGTGGTTCCAGCGGGCTTCACCTGCGTGTGGATGAGGTAGGCATTGGTCTCAATGTTCTTGTCGGTATTGTACCGATAGTCCACGCCGAAGAGGCCCTTGAGGGTGAGATTGCGCAGCGGCGTGAGCGTGAACTGCTGTGAAGTCTGGAAGCGTTTCACGCTCTCCTTGTTGTTTTGCAGGGCTTCGGCGCGGTCCACGAAAGCGCGCATCTGTGCCCACTGCTGGTCGTCGGCCGCGTCGATGTCGGCTCCGAACTTGCGTCGGCGGCCGTCGGCGTCGGTATAGGCGAAGTAGGCGGCCGTGCTGCCCTCGGCAAACCACAGGCCGGTGTAGTTGCCGTCGTTGCCGTTGCGCGAGCGGCGGAAGTCGGCGGCAGCCAGTCCGAAGGAGTTCTGATACTCCAGCAGGCGGTTGATGCGCAGGTGCGAGCCGAAGCGCAACTCGTATTTCTTCGACTCGTTGCCGTTGTGAATCACGATGCCCGTGCCGCGGCTCATGCTGGCGCCGAGGCTGTATCCGGCGCGGTCGGTGCCGCCCGAGAAGGCGAGGCGGTACTTCTGCGTGTAGCCGGTCTGGTTGAGCAGCTGCTTGGTGCGGCGGAAATGGTAGAACTGCGACGTGGCCTCGTCGATGCCAAGTTCCACTCCCGCGCTGCCCGCGAAGCGGCCCTTGCCGCCCTTGCGGGTGAAGATCTGGATGACGCCGTTGCCGGCATCCGAGCCGTAGAGCGTGGTGGCCGCGCCGCCCGGCACGTATTCGATGTGGTCGATGTTCTCCATCGGGATGTCGGCGATGGAGCCCGAGGCGGCGGCCTGGCCGTCTACGTTGCCGCCGAGCACGGTCTCGGCGAACTTGTTGGAGAGGGTGGTGCCGGTGTTGAGATTGTCCATTCGCACGCCGTCCACATAGATGACGGGGGTGGAATTGACCAGTGCCGACGACAGGCCGCGCGCCTTAATCATCGACGTGGTGCCGGGCTGGCCGCTGGTTATGGTGAACTGAACGTTGGGGAGCAGCGTCTGCAACTGCTGGTCGAGACGGCCGCCGGGCATGTGGGCCAGCTGTGAGGCCGAGACGGTGGTGACTTCCGACGACAGCCGCCGCTTCTGAATGGCGCTGCCTTGGCCCGTGACCACCACCTCGTTCAGGTTCACGGGATTCTTGTAGGCTACGGTGTCTTGGATTGTTTTAGCATCACTCCGGCCTTCGGCAAACAGGGCCGCGGGCATCAGGAGCGGGCATGCCGACAGGGCCATCACGGACGTTTGTCGGGCTTTTTTGCATAAATTTTTCATCCTGAGTATTGTCTAAAGCGGCTGCAAAGTTAGGTATATTGTGCGATTGGACCAAGGAAAAGGGCAAAATTATTCCCTTTTCGGAATGGCATTGACGGGGCGAACGATGCGTATTTGTACAATAATCAGGTAATTATATACGGTTTTTCGCTCTGCGTCCGGCCGTAAAAACAACAGCGCACGACGCTGCCAAAGACAACAAAAACAACAAAAAACAACGGGAAATGCTGGGTCGTGACGTTGTTTTTTGTTTTATATCACCGCTATCCCACCAGGGCTTCCATGGACGGCACGACGATGCGGCTGCGCCCGAGCGTGAGCAGTCCGTCGGCCTGCAGGGCGTTGAGCACCTGCGACACGCGGAGGCGGGTGTCGTTGAGTTCGGCTGCCAGCCGGCGCATCTTGATGTGGAACACCTTGTGTCCGCCGGGATAGAGGCAGTGGTCGGCGAAGAACCGGCGCACGCGGTGGTCGAGATCGTGGGGCAGACTGCGCCAAGGGGTGTGGCGTTGCTTCTGCAAGGCGGTGGAGAGGAGGTTGAGCAGGTTGAGGCGTAAGATGAGCGAGGAGGCCGTGAGACGCAGCGTTTCGTTCTTGTCGATGCTGATGAGGCTGCACGGCGTGAGGGCCGCGAAGGTGCTGGTGTGGCGTTGGGACAGGCCGAACACCAGTTCGGGCTGCAGCGTGAAAGGCGCGCGCAGCTGCTCGCTGACGGCGTAGCCGCGGTCGTCGGCCGTGGTGACGGCCTCCATCAGGCCGTCGACGAGCAGCAACAACCGGCCGCAACGGTCGCCTTCGGCCACGATAGGGTGGCCGGGCGCAGCCTTGATGAAGTCGAAGCGCGTCTGCGTGACGATGCGTTCGAGCTCGTCACGGCTCATGCCGGTGAAGAGCGGCTGGCTCGTGAGCTTGGTGTAGAGGCCGAGGTTTTCCATGCGCGGGGTGGGTGTGGCGGCGGCGGGCCTACTTCACAATCTTGTCTTTGAGCGTGGGCGAGAACCAAACCTGGTTGCGGCCCTGCGCGTCGGCATAGATGAAATAGGCCATGAGCTCGGGGTGGCGGGCCAGGATGCGGCGTGCACCGTCGAGTCCTGTCACCATGAACGCCGTGGCATAGGCGTCGGCCGTGGCGCAGTTGTCGGCAAGAACGGTGGCCGAAAGGATGTTGTGCTGCACGGGGCGGCCCGTCTTCGGGTCGATGGTGTGGGCGTATTTGCGGCCGTTCTTGTAGTAGAAGTTGCGGTAGTTGCCGCTGGTGGCCATGGCCTTGTCGGTGACGTTGAGCACGGTTTGCAGCTCCTGGTTCTGCTGCAGGGAGTCGTCCGTGGGCTTGGTGACGCCTATCTTCCACGGCACGCGCTTCTCGCTGATGCCGCGCGAGACGATCTCTCCGCCTATCTCTACCATGAAGTTGGCGACGCCCTGGCGGCGCAGGTAGGCGGCCACCACGTCGGAGCCATAGCCTTTGGCGATGGCCGAACAGTCGAGCATGATGCGCGGGTCGGCCTTGACGACGCGGCCTCCGCTCAGTCTCACCTTGCGGTAGCCCACGATGGCGCGCAGCGAATCGATGGCCTGGGGCGAGGGGGCACGCCCCTGCTTGAAGCCGAAGCCCCAGGCATTGACCATCGGGGCCACGGTGATGTCGAAGGCTCCGTCGGTTTCGCGTGACACCTCCTCGGCCAGCGTGAACACCCGAACGAACATATCGTTGAGGCGTGTGGGCTCGTTTCGGTTCACGTGGGAGATGATGGACTGCTCGTTGAAAGGGGAGAGCGCGCTGTCCACACGCTGCATTTCGGCCACGATGCCGGGGTGCAGGTCGCGGTCGCTCTGGTAGGTGACGTGGTAAACGGTGCCGAAAATGAAGCCCTCGTCGTGCTGATAGGGCATGCTGCGCTGGTGCGAGATGATGAGAATGGTGCCTACGATGAGCAGCAGGAGGAACGGAACCTGCCAGGCCAGCTGTTTCTTTTGCTTCTTTTCCATGAGTCGTGGGTGGTGGCTTTCACCTTATTATATATAGGTGCGCTGTTTGTTGCGGATGCGTGCGCCGCCTTGCGGCGCGGGCGTTCAGAACTCGAGCATCAGCTCGAACGTGCCGCCGATGCGGCTTCCGCCCTGCTTTCCGAATCCGGGCACGTACCAGGTGTTGCCCAGCGAGCCGTCGTTGTGGACGAGCCGACGCTGGTAGCGGGCCGTCCAGCCCAGGTGGACGGGGCCCCAGATACGGGCGTCGACACCCGCGAGCAGCTCCAACCAGTGGCAGTTGGCCTTGATGCCGGCGAAGCGGAAAGGGGAACGGCCGCCCCAGACAGGGTCGATGAGGTCGGGGTGGGACAGGTCGAACTTGAAGTAAGTAAGGGCATAACGCGCACCTGCATAGACGCGGTAGATGTCGTGTTTGTTCTTCATGATGTTGAAGTCCACGCCCATTTTGAGGTAGGGTGCCGAGGTTTTGTAGCCGGTCTGCGTCACGATGTCGTGGTGGTCGGCCGTGCCGAGGCCCAGCTCGACGGTGGGAAAGTACTTGTCCTTGAGGTTCACGCGCACGCCGGCTTCGAGCTGTCCGTAGTCGGACACGGCGCGCTGGATGAGCCCCACAAGGTCGGCCTTGACCTGAAAGCCGCGGTAGAGGGGGATGGAATCGTCCATCTGCTGCTGCCGCAACCGCTCCTGGGCCTCCTGACGGGAGCGCGAACCCTGCGCCCCGACCGCCATGACGGCCCCGAAGAGCAGCAGGCTAATAGCGATGCTCCTTGAAAAAGACGTGCAGATGCTTGGGCGTAGGGTCATAGGTCACTTCTTGATGATGGATGACAACCGAGTCGAGGGCGTGGCGTGTGAACGTCACTCCGGTGAGCGTGTGGAAGTAATTGAGCCCGCAGTCCACCGACTCGAAGTGGGGATGGTTGGTTTTTCGGAGGCGAATGGTGTCCATCGTGGCGTTGGTGCGCAGGTAGAACACGTCCTCGTCCTGCACGTAGCTCATGGGCAACGAGAAGCTGTCGGTACCCACTTGACGGTTGATAATCACCGAGTCGAAGCCGTTCTGGCGGGTGGTTGATATGGTGAGCGTGTCGGGCAGGGTGGTTACCCGGCCCATGAGTTTGTAGTTGGCGTAGACCGTATTGTTGAGCGGACAGTCCACACTGGAGCATGCTGCCGTGACGAGCACGGCCAGCAACATGCCTGCGGACAGCCAGCGCTGGTGATGGGAGTGTGCCATAGGAGGGATGTTTTCAGCCTATCTGGGCCTCGATCTGGTAGTCATTGCGGCTCGGATTCTGGCGACTCACGAGGTCGCCGATGAATCCGGCCAGGAAAAACTGGGAGCCAAGCAGCAGCGCCGTGAGGGCAATGTAGAACGAGGCGTGGTTGGAAAGCAGGTCGCCATAGGCTCCGTGGCACAGGTCGACGGCCTTCTCGATGCCCAGCCAGCACAGGGCCACGAAGCCGATGAAGAAGATAAAGCTGCCGATGAGCCCGAACACGTGCATGGGCTTCTTGCCGAAGTTGGTGAGAAACCAGAGCGTGAGCAGGTCCAGATAGCCGTTGAAGAAGCGGTTGATGCCAAACTTCGACGAGCCGTACTTGCGTGCTTGATGGTGCACCACCTTTTCGCCGATCTTGTCGAAGCCGGCATTCTTGGCCAGATAAGGGATGTAACGGTGCATCTCGCCGTAGACTTCGATGTTCTTCACCACGTCGCGGCGGTAGGCTTTGAGGCCGCAATTGAAGTCGTGCAGGTTGTGAATGCCCGAGATTTTGCGTGCCGTGGCGTTGAAGAGCTTGGTGGGAATGGTCTTGGTGAGGGGGTCGTAGCGTTTCTGTTTGTAGCCCGACACGAGGTCGTAGCCCTCGTCAACGATCATGCGGTAGAGGGCGGGAATCTCGTCGGGAGAGTCTTGCAGGTCGGCGTCCATGGTGACAACCACGTCGCCCTGGGCCTTGTTGAAGCCGCAATAGAGGGCCGGACTCTTGCCGTAGTTGCGTCGGAACTTGATGCCGTGCACGTTCCCGTCCTCGCGTGCGAGCCGCTCGATGACCTCCCAGGAGCGGTCGGTGGAGCCGTCGTTGACGAAGATAATTTCGTAGGTGTAGCCGTGGGCGGCCATCACGCGCCGTATCCAGGCGTGGAGTTCGGGCAGGGACTCGTCCTCATTGTAGAGAGGCACAACAACCGATATATCCATATAGACAGTGTATAGAGCATTAAGAATGTGGGGCGCGGCGGCAGACCAGGGCGATGGGGAAGCCGAGCACGGCACCTGAGAAGATGTTCTGCATCATGAAGATGAAGGCCAGTTCGATGGGCGACAGCTGGCCGACGAGCGTCATGGCCTGACGCAACTCGCCCAGTTGCCGGGCCGTGGCTGCGCCGTTGGCCCGGTAGACCTCCTCGAGCGCCTTGATGCTGGTCACGAGCATGCCCATCATTGCCCCGTGGTCGAAGTAGCGGAAGTAGACGTATTGCGCCACGGCGAAGAGCAGGGAAGCATAGAAAAAGGTGAACCACGAGAACGCCAGGCCGCGCCTAAAGGAGATGAAGCCGCCGAGGGCATGGTTGCGAAAGCGGACGAGCAGCCAGCCCACGAAGAACGGGGTGGCCAAGGCCAGCAGCCCTCCCAGCGACGAGGCGGGTGCCAGCACCATGAGCAGGAAGCTGCACAGCCACAGCAGGGCCAGGAAAACACCGTCCTGACGGGCAAAGGCCTTGACCTGCACCAGTGCGGATACATTCATTATCATGGCTGCAAAGGTACGCATTTTATGCGATAACGGCGTGCACGCCCCGCCGGTTGTTTCCCAATTAATGTTAAATCGAGGCGGATTTTGCGGGCCGTCTGCCCGTTTTCGGGTGGAAAGCCTTACCTTTGCAACCGCTAATGCAAACACGGGCAAGTCTCTTACGGCCAGCTCCCTCGGAATCCCCCAGGGCGGGAACGCAGCAAGGGTACTTGGTTGTAGCGGCGCGATAAGAACCGCTTGCCCACCCGCCTCTTTAGCTCAGTTGGCCAGAGCACGTGATTTGTAATCTCGGGGTCGTTGGTTCGAATCCGACAAGAGGCTCACCCATTCTCCGCCTTTTTCTTTTTGCCGGTAGGCGCGCCACGCCCTTGCAAGGGTGTCGGGAGGCGTTCGGGCCGGGGTCTGGAAAGGCCCAAACAAAAGAGGTTGGTGCAGGAAGCTACCAACCTCACGAGATGATTTCGCTGGAAAAAACTCGCGAAACCTCTGAAAAACAGTAGCAAATATAGGCTTTCTTTTCCATACTTGCAAATAATTTTAAGGTAAAATGGCTTTTTTAACACTCTTCGGCGTGCTTTGTGGAAATACTTTCTTAACTTTGTCGGGAGATTAATGGTCGGAAGACGAAGCGTTTTCGTCAGGACGACCGTGGTTCATATTGTTTAGTAGTAATGCTGGCAGGTTGAGTCTGTGAAGACTGTAGGCCTGTCTTTTTATGCTGACTACGACCTGCAACAAGCTAAAACAAACCCATTTTTACATATCTTATGAAGAGACAGATCACGTTATGGCTGGCGGCTCTCCTGCTTCCTTTGCTGGCGCTGGCGCAGTCGTGGGACGAGGCCCAGTACCGGCAGATTGAACAAAGCATCCGCAAACCCGTGTTCGCCGGGCGCGAATACCGCATCACCGACTTCGGCGCCTCTGTGCGGGCCACGGCCGCCCGCAACCAGAAAGCCATCAACCGTGCCATCGCCACCTGCTCCCGGCAGGGCGGCGGCCGCGTCGTCGTGCCCCGTGGCGAGTGGCTCACGGGCGCCATCCGCCTGCAAAGCCGCGTGAACCTCGTGGTGGAGGAGGGCGCCACGCTCGAGTTTGCCTTCGACCCCGCCCTCTACCCGCTGGTGAAGACCTCGTGGGAGGGGCTGGAGTGCTGGAACTATTCGCCCTGCATCTACGCCTACCAGGCCACCGACGTGGGCCTGACGGGCCGCGGAACGGTGGATGGCAACGGCAGCCGCGACACCTGGTGGCCCATGTGCGGCGCGGCAAAATACGGATTTGTGGCCGGCCAGACCAAGGAGGCGCAGAGCCTGGGCGCACGCGCGCAGCTGCTGAAGATGGCCGAAGACGGCGTGCCGGCCGACGAGCGACGCTTCGGCATGGGCCGCGGACTGCGCCCGCAGCTCGTCAACTTCAACGCCTGCGACGGCATTCTGGTGGAGGGACTGACGCTCGCCAACTCGCCCTTCTGGGTGATTCACCCCCTGCTCTCGACCAACATCACCGTGGACGGCGTCACCGTGACCAACGACGGGCCCAACGGCGACGGCTGCGACCCCGAGGCTTGCAGCAACGTACTGATACAAAACTGCACGTTCGACACCGGCGACGACTGCATCGCCATCAAGAGCGGACGCAACAACGACGGCCGCTTGTGGAACCGACCGTCGGAGAATATCATCATACGCCACTGCAAAATGAAGGACGGACACGGCGGCGTGGTCATAGGCTCGGAGATCTCAGGCGGCTGCCGCAACGTGTTTGCAGAGGACTGCCACATGGACTCGCCCCACTTGGACCGCGTGCTGCGCATCAAGACCAACAACTGCCGGGGCGGCGTCATCGAGAACATCAACATGCGCAACGTCACCGTGGGGCAGTGCAACGAGGCCGTGCTGCGCATCAACCTCGACTACGAGCCGCGCGAACAGTGCTACCGCGGCTTCGAGCCCACCGTGCGGCGGGTCTACATGGAGAACGTGACGAGCCGTGAGAGCAAGTACGGCGTGCAGATTATCGGGCTGAACAACATCGAGAACGTGAGCGACGTGACGGTGAAGAACTGCCGCTTCGACGGCGTGTCACGGCAGCCCGTGAGCATCACCGGCAAGACGCGCAACATCCGTTTCGACCAGCTTTTCATCAACGGCTCGCTCGTGCTGGCCGAGGCCGACCGCCCCTACAAGCGTTACTCGGAGTGGATGGTGGCCTCCGAAATGCAGCGCGTGCCACAGAGCTGGCTGCTCGACTTCTCGAAGAAACCCAAGTGGAGCTACGTCATGGGCATCGAGATGGAGAGCATGCTCGACACCTACCTGGCCTACAACGACGGCCGCATACTCGACTATCTGCGGGCTTACCCCGCCAAGATGATCGACCAAAAAGGCAACATCACGGGCTATGACCTCAAGGACTACAACCTCGACAACGTGCGCACGGCCCGATTCATCTACCGCATGAACGAGCTGGAGCCGCAGCCCAACCTCGGCCGGGCCCTGCGCACGCTCTTCAAGCAGCTGGAGCAGCAGCCGCGAACGCGCGAGGGCGTGTGGTGGCACAAGGCCATCTATGCCAACCAGGTGTGGCTGGACGGCATCTTCATGGGGCTGCCTTACTACACGCTGGCCGCCCCCGCGCTCAAGGGCGAGCGGAAAGCCCGCGCGAAATACTGGCCCGACGCCGTGGACCAGATTGTGAAGACCGACCGCCGCACCTACGACGACGCCACGGCATTGTGGAAGCATGCCTGGGACGAGACCCACTCCGCCTTCTGGGCCGACCCCGCCACGGGCCGCAGCCGCCACACCTGGGGCCGCGCCCTGGGCTGGTACACCATGGCCATGCTCGAGGTGCTCGACGCGCTGCCCGCCGACTATGACCGCCGCGGCGAGGTGGAGAGCCTCTTCCGCAAGGCCATGGCGCAGGTGGTGAAACACCAGGACGCCGCGACGGGCGTGTGGCGCGACGTGCTCGATGTCGACGACGAGCGCAACTATCTCGAGGCCACTTGCTCGTCGATGTTTGCCTACTGCCTGCTCAAGGGCGCGCGCCTGGGCTATCTGGACGCCGGCTTCAAGGAGGCCGGCATCCGTGCCTACAACGGCATTCTCAAGGAGTTCGTGCGCGTCAATGCCGACAAGACGCTCTCGCTCACCCGCTGCTGCTCGGTGAGCGGCCTGGGCCCGGCCCCCGGTCCCTACGTCAAGACGCCCAACTACAAGCGCGACGGCTCCTTCGACTACTACATGAGCGAGCCCATCCGCGACAACGACGCCAAGGGCATCGGCCCCTTCGTGTGGGCCAGTCTGGAGATGGAACGGATGGCGGGGTCAGAATAAGTCGGAGTGGCTGCCTGTTTGCAGAAACAGCAGGGAGAGTTCCTTGTCGTTCTGTTCCCATATCATCAGCCAGTCGGGAGTGAGGTGACACTCCCACTGGTTGGCGTGGTTGCCACTCAACGGATGGGGTTTGTAGCTTGCCGGAAGACTGCCTTCGCTGGAAAGAATGTCGATGGCAGCTTGCAGTTTCTCCATCTTGAGACCCCGTTTGAAGCATCGCTTCACGTCTTTTTTGAAGCGATTGGTATAAGAAATGCGGTAGGGCATGGTCAGCCTAAAATCTGTTTGAGCATGTCTTCGGCGTTGTCGGCATGATACACGCGTCCCTCCCGCTTGTCTTCCATGGCCTCCCGGTAGCCGGCCGTTTGGGTAATGTCGGGGCGGGAGGGGGAGGAAGTGTGGATGGTCTTGACAATAGACACACCATCCAAAGAGGACAACACCCTCTTGAGACTTGCCAGTATCCCTTTGTTCTCTATGTTGATGACGAGCTGTGGCATAGTGATTTCTTTGCTGGCAAAGATAGTTGGAATCTTTTAATCTTGCAAATCAACGAACGACTTTTTCGGGCATGCGTCTTATTTTATGGTTCACCGTGCCGCGCCGGGCGGCTTTGCATCGGCGTCTCGTTCTACAAAACCCCGCGTGCCGTTCTACAAAACCCCTGCATGTTTTCCCCTCAACGCCACCTATCATATCCTATGACGGCATATCCCCTCCCATAAAACCCCGCGTGCCCTCCCACAAAACCATTCGTGTTAAAACTATGGCTGATGGACAAAAAAAAGGGCAAAATGTTTGCAGAATCAAATATTAAACGTATCTTTGCAGCCAAATTCACAAAACAACAACAGCAAATGAGCAATCATGTATCTGCATATTGGTGGTGGCGCAACTCAAGATTGAAGAAGTCGTGAGTCGCCCAGCCGTGTAGTTACTTGGTGCAAACAAGATACAAGGAGGCCTGCCGTTCTTACGACAGGCCTCTTTTTCGTTTGCCCGCACAGCCGGGCGGCTTCCCGGCCCGGCGGCCGCCGCACCACGGCAACGCCACAGCAGCCCGCCGGCAACACCGCAACAGCCCGGCGGCAACGCCGCAAACGCAACGCGACGGCGGCGCAATCGCCCGGCGAAAAGGCCGCAAACGCGCGGCGGCAACACGGCAATCGCGCAGCGAAAAACGCCGGACGGCCCCACGGCATCCCCCCAGGGCCGCTTCGGCAAAGCCACGGCCCCGTTTCGGCAAAAACCCGGAGCCGCCCCGCCAAACCACAGGAACATGACAAAAATGATGCAAACCATGGACATGACAGCCCTTTTCAACCGGCTCCTCAGCCACGAGGAGCTGCAGCGCGAGGAGGCCAAGGCCCTGCTCGTAGCCATCACACGCGGCGAATTTACCGACCCTGAGCTCACCGCCCTGCTCACCGCCATCCAGATGCGGGGCATCACCGTGGACGAGTTGCTGGGCTTTCGCGACGGCATTCTGGAGACGGGCGTGGCCGTGCCGCTCGACTGCGACCGCTACATTGACGTGGTGGGCACGGGCGGCGACCGCAAGAACACGTTCAATATCTCGACCACGGCGTGCTTCGTCATTGCCGGGGCGGGCTACCGCGTGGCCAAGCACGGCAACTTTTCGGCCACCAGCGTGAGCGGGGCGTCGAACGTCATCAGGAACCACGGCGTGTCGTTCACCGACGATGTGGCCCGTCTGAACCGCTCCATCAACGAGTGCGGCATCGTCTACCTGCACGCGCAGCTCTTCGCCCGGGCTATGAAATTTGTGGGCGCCATCCGCAAGGCCCTGCCCTTTCCCACGTTCTTCAACCTGCTGGGGCCCATCATCAACCCCTCGAAGCCCCAGTGCCAGCTGCTCGGCGTGGCCAATCTGGACCAGATGCGGCTGTACCATCAGGTGTATCAGAGGCTTGGTATCGACTACGGCATCGTGAACAGCATGGAGGGCTACGACGAGATTTCGCTCACGGGCGACTTCAAGGTAACGACCAACAGCTACGAGCGCATCTTCAGTCCCGCCGACCTCGGCTTTGCACCGGCCCGTCCCGAGGAGCTGGCGGGCGGGGCCACGGAGGAGGAGGCCGCCCGCATCTTCGACGCGGTGCTGCAGGGAACGGCCCTGCCGGCACAGAAAAACATCGTGCTGGCCAACGCCGCCTTTGGCATCCAGGTGCTCGAACGCGGGCGGAAGACCGTGGCGGAGTGCGTGGAGCTGGCCCGCGAGAGCCTCGACAGCGGCCGCGCCCTGCGCACGTTCAGGAAGTTTGTCGAGCTGAACCATTGAACATGGAAGCTGGAACATTGCTCAAGGCTTCGTGTTCCAAGTAAGGAAAGTTCTATGTTCAACGTTCAAAGACCCAAGAAAGTGGATATATTGGAAGAGATAGTAGCCCACAAGCGCATGGAGATGGAGCAGCGCATGCAGTTTGTTCCGCCGCGCAGGCTCCACGCCCTGGTGGAGGAACAGATGGCCCGCGAGGCGTCGGCGCCGCCCTCCATGCGGTGCGCGCTGATGGATTCGCCCACGGGCATCATCGCCGAGTTCAAGCGCAAGTCGCCCGCCAAGGGCTGGATCAACCGCGAGGCGCGGGCCGGTGCCGTCCCCCTGGCCTATCAGGCCAACGGCGCCGCGGCCCTGAGCATCCTCACGGATACCGACTATTTCGGCGGTTACGACGAGTTCGTGCAGGAGGCCCGGCAGTCGGGCGTCACCATTCCGGTGCTCTACAAGAACTTTATCATCTGCGAATACCAGCTGTTCCAGGCCCGCTTCTGCGGGGCGTCGGCCGTGCTGCTCATTGCCGCCTGCCTGGACTTGGACACGTGCCGCACGCTCATGCGCACGGCCCGCGGGCTCGGACTGGAGGTATTGCTGGAGATGCACGGCGAGCGCGACCTCGACCACGCCGCGCTGGAACCCGACATGTATGGCGTGAACAACCGCAACCTGGGCACCTTTGTCACCGACGTGGACAACAGTTTCAGGCTCTCCGGGCGGTTGCCGCAGGGCGTGTGCGCGGTGAGCGAGAGCGGCATCGCGCGGCCCGAGACGGTGGTGGGGCTGCGCCGGGCCGGTTTCCGCGGCTTCCTCATGGGCGAGCACTTCATGCGTCAGTCCGACCCCGGCCGCGCCTTGGCCGACTTCACGGCCGCCCTTAACTCCCTCACTCCCTCACTTAACTCCAAAACTCCATCCCCTAACTCCTTAACTCCATAACTCCCTAACTCCTTTAAGATATGATAATCAAGGTATGTGGCATGCGCGATGCCGAGAATATTCGCGAAGTGGCTGCGCTTGGCGTAGACATGATGGGCTTTGTTTTCTGGCCCGAGAGCCCGCGCTTTGTGCGCATGGTTTCGTCTCAGGCCGGCATCATTCCCGACTACAGCGAGGAGCGGTTCCGTCAGGCACACGCCGCCTCCGCCGCGTCCGGGCCGGAAAGTCCCGGGCCGGAAGTTCAAGATTCAAACCTCAAGCCTCAAGGTTCCAAGTTCCAAGTTCCAAGTTCAAAGGCTCCGGCCCCGGCCCGCGTCGGCGTGTTCGTGGACGAAATGCCGCAAACCATTGTGACGCGCGTCTACAACTACAAGCTCGACTACGTGCAGCTCCACGGCGAAGAGAGCCGCGTCATGATAGAGAACCTGCGGTCAACGCTCGTCCCCGACATAGCCCCCGGCATCAAAATCATCAAGGCTCTGGGCATCGGCTCGCGCGAAGACGTGGCCCGCGCCCGCGACTACGAGGGTGCCGTAGACCTGTTTCTCTTCGACACCCACGGCCCCACGCAGGGCGGCAGCGGCCGGCAGTTCGACTGGAGTGTGCTCGATGCCTACGACGGCAACACGCCCTTTCTGCTCAGTGGAGGCATTGGGCCCGACGATGCGGCGCGCATTCGGGCCTTCCGCCACCCGCAGTTTGCCGGCGTAGACCTGAACAGCCGCTTCGAGACAGAGCCCGGACTGAAGGACGTGGAACGGCTGCGCGCATTCATTTGGGCAATTCAAAATTCATAATTCAAAATTCAAAATGAGAGCAGTTGAGCAATTATGAATTCATAATTCACAATTCAAAATTTGCGGTTGGCCCAGTCGTGGGGCAAGGTTCTTCGCTTCCTGGCCCGCCGATGGCGCACCGCTTGGGCTGATGTCTTCACTCCATCACTCCTTAACTCCTTAACTCCCGTAAAACCATTACCCCAAGAGATGAACAGCATCAACCGACTTTTCGCGGAGCGCGGCGACCGCAAGCTGCTCTCGCTTTACTTCTGCGCCGGCTGTCCCAGGCTGGACATGACGGCCGATGTCGTCCTCACGCTGCAGCGGCGGGGCATCGACATGATCGAGGTGGGCATCCCATTCAGCGACCCGCTGGCCGACGGGCCCGTCATTCAAAGCGCCGGAACGGTGGCGTTGAAGAACGGCATGACGCTCCAACTGCTCTTCGACCAGCTGCGGGCCATCAGGCACGAGGTCGCCGTCCCCCTGGTGCTGATGGGCTATCTCAACGTCGTCATGCACCATGGACTGGAGCGTTTCTTCCAAAACTGCGTGGAGAGCGGTGTCAGCGGCTGCATCATCCCCGACCTTCCGCTCAAGGATTATTTGGAAACGGTGAAGCCCTTGGCCGACCGCTACGACGTGCGCGTGGTCATGATGATTACTCCAGAGACCTCGGCGGAGCGCATCCGCTTCATCGACGAGCACACCGACGGCTTCATCTACATGGTTTCTTCGGCCGGCATCACCGGCGCGCAGCAGAGCTTCGACGAGGCGCGGATGGCCTATTTCGAGCGCATCGCCGCCATGAACCTGCGCCATCCGCGCATGATTGGCTTCGGCGTCAGCAACCGGCAGACGCTGGAAAGCGCGCAGGCCCACGCCGCAGGGGCCATCATTGGCAGCAAGTTCGTCACGCTGCTGCGCCAGACCGGCGACGCCGAAGAGGCCGTCGGCCGGCTGTACGACGCGCTCAAACAATAAGAATCGCTATGGAACAAGAACTCAATCCCAGCCCCGAGGGCTTCTACGGACCCTTTGGCGGGGCCTATGTGCCCGAGATATTGTACAAGTGCGTGCACGATTTGCAGGAGGCTTACCTGCCCATCCTCGAGAGCGAGGACTTCAAACGGGAGTACCGCCAGCTGCTGCACGACTACGTGGGACGGCCTTCGCCGCTCTACGAGGCCCGTCGGCTGAGCCGCCGCTACGGCTGCCGCATCTTTCTGAAACGCGAAGACCTGAACCACACGGGCGCGCACAAGATCAACAATACCGTGGGACAGATACTGCTGGCACGGCAGATGGGCAAGACGCGCATCATTGCAGAGACCGGCGCCGGACAGCACGGCGTGGCCACGGCAACGGTCTGCGCCCTGATGGGCATGCCCTGCGAGGTCTTCATGGGCAAGACCGACGTGGAGCGGCAACACACCAATGTGGAGCGCATGCGCATGCTCGGGGCCACGGTGCACCCCGTCACCACGGGCAACATGACGCTGAGCGACGCCTGTTCGGAGGCCATACGCGACTGGTGCTGCCACCCCGCCGACACGTTTTACATCGTGGGTTCCACCATGGGCCCGCACCCTTACCCCGACATTGTGGCCCGGCTGCAGAGCGTCATCTCCGAGGAAATCAGGTGGCAGCTGCGTGAAAAGACGGGCCGCGACCACCCCGACTGGCTCGTGGCATGCGTGGGCGGGGGCTCCAACGCCGCCGGCACGATCTACCACTACGTGGACGACGAGCGGGTAAGGATAGTTCTCGCCGAGGCCGCCGGCCGCGGCACCGACACCGGCCACACGGCCGCCACCATCCATTGCGGCAGCGAGGGCATCATCCACGGGGCACGCACGCTGGTGATGCAGACCGCCGACGGACAGATAGAAGAGGCTTTCACCATCTCGGCCGGCCTCGACTATCCGGGCATCGGGCCCATGCACGCCCATCTGGCACGGCAGGGACGCGAGCAGGTGCTGGCCGTGACCGACGCTGAAGCCGTGCGCGCGGGCTACGAGCTGACGCGTCTTGAGGGCATCATCCCGGCCATCGAGAGCGCGCATGCCGTGGCCGCGCTCGGCAAACTGACGTTCCGACACGACGACATCGTGGTGCTCACCGTCTCGGGCCGCGGCGACAAAGACGTGGAAACTTACCTCGCCCACAAGGACATGGCCGGGGCATACGGGGAGTTTTAATCCAAGGAGTTAAAGGAGTTAAGGAGTTATGGAGTTAAGACAAATGACCAACGACACCACACCACAGGGCTTCAGCTACCACGCCGTGGCCCGCAAGATACTGGCAGACCTCTATACACCCGTGGGTGTGTACATGCGTTTGCGCGACCTCTACCCGCAGTCGGCCCTCATGGAGAGCTCCGACTATCACGCCACCGACAACGCGCGGTCGTTCATCGGCTGCCATCCCATGGCCTCCATCGCCGTGAGCCATGGCCGCGTGACCTGTTCATGGCCCGACGGCACCACGCTCGACGAGCCTCTGCCGCAGCCCGCTCCCGGCCGGGGCGAGGCTTGCAAGCAGGCCGTGGCCGAGGCTTTCGGCAGGTTCATGGGCCGCTTCAGGGTGACGGGCGAGCGCGCGGACTGCTGCGGACTCTACGGCTTTACCTCGTTCAACGCCGTGCGCTATTTCGAGAACATCGAGGTGAAAGACACCACCATGGCCGAGAACGACGCGCCCGACATCTGCTACATCATGTACCGCGACCTCCTCGTGTTCGACCATTTCAACAACACGCTCACCCTCGTCACCCTCGTTCCGGCCGGCGGCGACACGGCCGACGGCATCCGGACTGCCGGGCCCGACGACGCGGCAGAGGCGCAGGGCAACGCACAACTCGACGCGCTGGAGAAGGCCATCAACCGCGCCAACGTGAAGCCCTACGGCTTCAGGCCCGTGGGCGAGGCCACTTCCACGCTCACCGACGAGGAGCACAAGGCCAACGTCCGCCGCTGCGTGAGGCACTGTCTGCGCGGCGACGTGTTCCAGATCGTGGTGTCGCGGCGGTTCGTACAACGCTTCGAGGGCGACGACTTCAAGCTCTACCGCGCCCTGCGCTCCGTCAATCCCTCGCCCTATCTGTTCTATTTCGACTTCGGAGGCTTCCGTATCTTCGGCAGCAGTCCCGAGACACACTGCCGCATCGAGGCCGGGCGCGCCTACATAGACCCCATTGCCGGCACCACGCGCCGCACGGGCAACCCCGAGGCCGACCGCCGCAACGCCGAGTTCCTGCGCAGCGACCCCAAGGAGAATGCCGAGCACGTGATGCTCGTCGACCTGGCGCGCAACGACCTGAGCCGCAGTTGCCACGACGTGAAGGTGGACTTCTACAAGGACATGCAGTTCTACAGCCACGTCATTCATCTGGTCAGCCGCGTCAGCGGCACGCTGCGCCCCGGCGCCGATCCCATCAGGGCATTCTTCGATACGTTCCCTGCCGGCACCCTCTCGGGCGCGCCGAAGGTGCGCGCCATGCAGCTCATCACCGAGATGGAACCCCACAACCGCGGGGCCTACGGCGGCTGCATCGGTTTCATCGGGCTCAACGGCGACCTCAATCAGGCCATCGTCATCCGCACGTTCATCGCCCGCAACGGCGAGCTGTGGTTCCAGGCGGGCAGCGGTGTGGTGGCCCGAAGTGATGCCCAATACGAGCTGGAGGAGTGCAACAACAAGCTCGGCGCCCTCGTCAAAGCCATCAGAATCGCGGAAAAAGTTTAGCAATTCAAAATTCAGAATTCAGAATTCAAAATTAAAGGGAGGGGAAGAGTGCGGACGAGGAGCGGCCGGAACGGTGGGCAAGACGAGCCGGAACTTTGAGCAAGACCGTTGTCTTTAACTCCTTCTAACTCCTTAACTCCTTTAACTCCTCAAGAAAATACTCTCATGAAAACCGTTATCATAGACAATTACGACAGCTTCACGTACAACCTGGCCCAGCTGGTGGAATTGCTTGGGGCCGACGTGGAGGTGTACCGCAACGACCAGTTCACGCTCGGTCAGCTGGAGCCCTTCGACCGTATCGTCCTCAGCCCCGGCCCGGGCATCCCCTCGGAGGCCGGCCTCCTGCTCGATGTGGTCAGGACTTATGCCGGCCGCAAGCCCATCCTGGGCGTTTGCCTGGGCTACCAGGCCATCGGCGAGGCGTTCGGTGCACGCCTCAAGAACCTGGCCGAAGTGTATCACGGCGTGGCTACGGAGGGCACGCAGCTGGGCAACGACCCCCTCTTCGAGGGGCTGTCCCGGCGCATCGTGATGGGACGCTATCACAGTTGGGTGGTCGACCGCACCGCCTTTCCCGCGTGTCTGGAGGTCACGGCCGTGTCCGACGAGGGCCACATCATGGCCCTGCGCCACCGAAACTACAACATTCGCGGCATCCAGTTCCACCCCGAGAGCGTGCTCACGCCCGACGGCCGCCGGATGGTGGACAACTGGCTGCGCCTGTAAGGCCGGCCTCTGTGCCGGCCCGCATGCCCCGCAAGGCCATTCAAACGCGTGGTGTCGTCTTGCCAAACCACTGCGCCCTCCCGCCAATCGTTTGTACCAAACGTGCGGGCCGGCACGCATGCCGGCCCGCACAGAGGATGGTTTGAGCCGAAATGATAGGATTTTATAGGATGTTATAAGAGATGATAGGCTGTTATGGGAGGGATGATGGGCTGTTATGGGAGGGATGATGGGCTGTTATGGGAGGGATGATGGGCTGTTATGGGAGGGATGATGGGCGGGATTTGTAGGCGGGATATGCCGTGTTTATAGGATGTTTAGCCGCATGCACCGTGGGGTTCTGCCGTTTTTGCAGAACCTTGATGGTGTAATCGCGCGGTGATTACACCGTTATCGTCAGGCGATTGCGGGTTTCTCGTGTGGCGATTGCGGGTTTCTCGTGTGGCGATTACGGGTTTGTCGTCAGGCGATTGCGGGGTTTTCATCAGGGAGTTGCGGGCTTGCCTTTAGGGGGTGACGGCTTTCCGGCCGGCCCGGCATGCCGTTGGTGCCGGGCTGCGGGCGGCTATACGGCCTGGCATGCCCAGTCGCCCACGGTACCGGTCTGGCTGCTGAAGGTGCAGCCGATGCAGTAGACGGGCCGGGGGTCCTGGGCGTACTCGCGGGCATAGCCCTTTTCCTCGATCTGGCGGATGGCCTCGGCGGCGGGCCGGTCGAGCTTGTACTCGAAGATGTAGACGAAGCGCGGGGTCTCGATGACGAAGTCGGCACGTCCCTGGCTGGTGTGCTTCTCGTGGTAAACGGTGTAGACGCTCATCATGCGCATGAGCAGGTAGACGGTGTATTGGAAGTAGCGCTCCTGCTCGCGCTCGTTCTCATGGCGGCGTGCGGAGTAGGGAATGCTGGAGAGGAACGCGGCGAGCAGGTCGCGGTAGCCGTCGGTGTCGCCCTGCTTGAGTGCGCGCTGGGCCTGCAGAATCCAGGTCTGCGGGCTTTCTTTCGACTTGAGGTAGCTGGCGGCCGTGAGGCTGACGAAGCCCGCTGTGACCTCGTTGTTGGGGAAGTCGAGCAGGTATGCTCGGCTGTCGGGGTCGAATTCCTTGATGGTGAGGTAGCCGCTCTGGTATATCATGGGCAGCGGTCGCTCCACGTCGGCCTTGTAGTCGACGAACTGCGGCTCGCTGTAGTAGCGGCCGACCATCTCGTTGAGGTTCTCCTCGCAGTGCTCGAGCAGTCGCAGCAGGTAGGAGGGCGTGCCGGTCTGGAACCAGAAATCGCGTATGGCTTGGTTGTCGAAGGCCTTGAGCAAGCTGAAGGGATTGTACACGTCGGTCATTCTTTCGCTGAAGTGGTAGCCGTCGTACTGCCTCTGCAACAGCCGCTTCATGTCTTCTTCGGTAGTCCCCATGGCATCGGCCAGCTCTCGTATGCTGTCGGCGAAGACGGTGTGGAGCTCTTGGTTGGTGATTCCGCAGAGCGCGTCGAACTTGGGAGCCATGCTGATGTCGTTGGGCTGGTTGAAGCCGCTGAACACGCTGACCTGCGAGAATTTGGTGACGCCCGTGAGCAAAACGAAGCGCAGGTCGGGGTCGGCGTCCTTGAACACGGCGTAGAAACCCTTGAGCAGGTCGCGGTTGTGCTCCTCGAAGGTCTTGTCTACGTTGTTCACGCGTATGGTGTCTGGCCTGTCGAGCACGTCGAGCAGCGGCTTGTCGTACTCGTCGATGAGTACCACGCATCGCAGCCCCGTCTGTTCGTGTGCGGCATGCAGCACGCGGAGGAACCGCGTGCTGAGCGTCTCTTCGATGGTCTGCAGCCCGTACTCCTGCTCCGCGCAACTGATGAAATAGTTGATGGCCTTGTACAGAGCGTCGGGCTGCGTGAAGTCCTGCGGGCCGAACGAGAGGTGGAACACGGGGTATTGCTTCCATTCGGTTTCCAGCTTGTCGATGGCCAGGCCCTTGAACAGCCCGTGCTCGCCGCGGAAATAATACTTCAGCGTGGAGATGAGCAGCGACTTTCCGAAGCGCCGCGGCCGGCTCAGGAAGTAGATGGTGCCCTGTGTCGCCAGGTCGTAGACGAGGTCAGTCTTGTCCACATAGACGAATCCGTCTTCTCTTATTTTCTTGAAGTCTTGTATTCCGATGGGGTATTTCATGTTGTTGCGGCTTGATTGTACTTTTGCAAACTTACGTATTTTTTCTGGATTAGCCGCTGATCGCGGCAGAAAAAAGGGTTTCCCGTCCAAACATTTCTTGCTGGCCACGCGGGTTGCGACGTTTGGCAGCGGGCAGACGGACGCGGTATTTCTTTTTTTGATTTTAACCTTTGATAAATGATTTTTGGGCAAAAAGGCACGCAAAAATGCTAATTTTCGTATAATTGCCGTTTGGTTGTTTAAACTAATGTTATTAATTTTGCAGCTTAGAACGACCTGAAGACGCTGCATGCGCCGCCTATCCAATCGATTAAAACAAACAAAACAACAATAACTAAGAACGATTTATGAAAAAGCTCTTCGTATGTCTCTCTCTCATCTGCGTGGGACTGATGACTTCCTGCGTGGACAAGAACGAGGAAGTGGATGAAGACAACAAGCCCGCGTGGCTCGGAGGAAGCATCTATGAAGCGTTGAAGAACCCGGACTCCAAGTACCTCACGGGCACGTTTGCCACGTACCTGCGGCTGGTTGACGACCTGGGCTACGGCTCTACGCTCTCGCGCACCGGCAGCAAGACGGTGTTCCCGGCCAATGACGAGGCTTTCCAGCGTTTCTTCCAGAGCAACGCCTGGGGCGTGACGAGCTACGAACAGCTCACCGTGGCGCAGAAGAAACTGCTGCTCTACAGCTCCATGCTCGACAATGCACTGCTGGTAAGCATGCTCTCCAACGTGTCGAGCGGGCCGGCCTCGGTAGAGGACGGGCTGGCGCTGAAGCACCAGACCTCGGTGAGCGTCGCCGACACCGTGACCCATCTCTATGGAGCCACGCAGATGCCAAAGAACAACGGCTGGTGGACACCTTATTATAATAAGGGCATTGACCTTGTGCAGGACGGCACCCGGCCCATGATGGTGCACTTTACGCGGGAGCAAATGGTGAACAACAACATCACCACGGCTGGCGACGGCTCCGACTTCGAGATTCTTACCGGCGAACGCTACGATGCCGACAACGCCTCGGCCTATATCTTCAACGACAAGATCATCAATCAAGACGTGACTTGCCAGAACGGCTACATCCACCAGTTGCAGGACGTGCTCGTGCCGCCGGGCAACATGGCCGACGTGCTGCGCCGCGCGCCCGAGACCTCGATCTTCAGCCGTATGGTGGACTATTATGCCGCGCCCTACTTCAACCAGACCGTCACCAACAACTACAACGACTGGGCCGTGGCCAACAACGCCGCACTGATCGACTCCATCTTCGAGCTGCGCTACGTGAGTTCGCGTTCGCAGGGCGGCTCGCTCACCGTCGATCCCGGCAACAATGCCCTGGGCAACGGCCGCTACCTGAAGTACGATCTGGGCTGGAACCAGTATTATCCCGCCCATGCCAACACCTCGGGCATCGACTACAGCATCACAGATATGGGCGCAATCTTTGCCCCTGACGACGATGCCGTGAGGAAATACTTCCTGCCCGGAGGCCCCGGAGCCTACCTCATCGACATCTATGGCAAGCAATCCAACACGGAAGACAACCTGCTTGAGAACCTCGATTCCATGCAAATGGCCAATCCTGCCATCATTACGGCCTTCATCCGCAACCTGCAACAGAGCTCGTTTGTGGAGACAGTGCCCAGCAAATTCCCGACCATCATCAACGATGCCTCCGAGAACATGGGCATGTCAACCCGTCTGCTGCGCCGGACGGGCGACAAATACGACATCAAGATAGCCAACAACGGTGTCGTTTATGTGACCAACGAGATGATTGCCCCCGATGAATACCGGGCCGTACTGGCCCCCTCGTCGTCGTATCCAGACATGTATGTGATGAACTGGGCCATTCAGGACAGCAAGGTGCTGCGGATGGACTTCAAGTATTACCTGCTGGCCATGAGCGCCACCTACGGTCTCTTCCTGCCCGACGACGAGGCTTTCGGCCATTATTACATCGATCCCACCTCGCTCAAGAACGCCAATCCCCGCGCCCTGCGCTTCTACAAGTTCGTCACCAATCCCAAGAGCGGGGCCGCCGAACTGCGCTGCGACGTGCACCGCTACAACCCGGCGACGGGCGAAGTGGGCGCTGACGTGATAGAGACCGTGCGCTACAACTCGGCCGCCACGGCCAAGTACACCAGCCAATTGGTCGACATTCTGAACTATCACACCCTGTTGTTGCCCGACGGCGAGACCATCGGCCGGAACCATTACTACCAGACCAAGCACGGCGGTGAGGTCTACGTGAGCGGCAACGGCGTGGGCGCCACCGTGGGAACAAGCGCCCAGGTGGATGCCGACGCCAAGCTGACCCCGGCCCGCATCGAGGTGGACTACACCGAAGCCAACGGCCATGCTTACCGTATGGACCGTGTGATTCAGGCCCCGCAGAAGAGCGTGAGCCGCGTTTTGCAGGACAATGCACAGTTCTCCGACTTCTACGAGCTCTGCGCCGGCTTCGCTGCCGCCGATGTATTGCTCAAGGCCGGCATCTCCGACGCCCAGAACAGCTTCGGCACCACCGAGCAGGACCAGTATCTTGTCTTCACTTCGACCTACGGAACAGGCAGCAATCAGGTGAAGAACGCCTGTCTGGACGAGAACGTGAAGATGTTCAACACCTACAACTACACGCTCTACGCCCCCGACAATGCCGCCATGCAGGTGGCCTATGCCCACGGATTGCCGCGCTGGAGCGACATTCAAGCCGCGCTGGCCCCCTATGAGTCGGCCGAGGATGTGCCGGCCGCCGTGGCTGCCGCAGCCAAGCAACAGATCAAGGCCATCCGCAGTTTCTGCCGCTACCACTTCCAGAGCGGCTCGGTCTATGCCGACAACACGGTGGCCGCCGACACCTACGAGAGCCTCTGCACCAACAGTCTGGGCATGGCCGAACAGTATGCTGTCTCGGGCGGCAACGGCCGAATCAGCATCGTCGACGGCGCGGGGCAGAGCCACAGCGTGGACGGCGGCGAGGGCCGCATGGTGAATCAGATGACCCGCGACTACTGGTTCGACCGCGAACGCACGTCGGCCAGTGCCATCACCACCTCGTCGTTCTGTGCCGTGCACGAGCTCGCCACGCCGCTCTTCCTCTACAAGGACGCCGCCGGCAACCCCTCCTGGGACGCCGACGTGGTGGCCGCCAATGCCGCTGCAGCCAAGCGAATGGCCGCCAAGGGCAGACAAACGAACAACAAACGCTAAAGGCTAACATAGATTAGAACACAGAATATGTCCAAGAAAAGAATATACGCAGCGGTTGTGCTGGCCGGCATGTCCATGGGACTGTCTGCCCAAAGTAGGCGCATCAGCGGCACCGTGAGCGACTCGCAGGGGCCGGTGATGATGGCCAACGTGACCGAACGCGACGCCAACAACCGTATCGTCTCGGCCGCCCAGACCGACATCAACGGTAACTTCTCGATGGAAGTGAAGAGCCCCAAGAACAAACTCGTCATCACCTACGTGGGCGACAAGACCAAAACGGTGAAGATTGGCGACGCCGAAACCTTTGAAGTGATGCTCGATCCCGACGACCACACCCTCACGGAAGTGGTTGTCAAGGGCGCCCGCACCTCGTCGGGCGGCCTGTTCATCCCCAAGCGCGAGGTGTCGGTCTCGCAGCAAACATTCAATATGGACGCAGTGGAGGGCATGTCGTTCACCTCGGCCGACGAAGCCCTGCAGGGCGAAATAGCCGGTTTGGACATCGTGGCCAACTCGGGCAACCTGGGTTCGGGCACCACCATGCGCCTGCGCGGCGTGACGACCATCAACGGAAACGCCGAGCCCCTCATCGTGGTCGACGACAAAATCTTCGACAATCCCGACGAGACTTTCGACTTTGCCAACGCCAACGAGGAGCAATACGCCTCGCTGCTCTCGGTCAACGTGGAAGACATTGCCAGCATTACCGTGCTCAAGGACGCCGCAGCCACGGCCATTTGGGGCGCCAACGGTGCCAATGGCGTGATTCAAATCACCACGAAGCGCGGCTCACGCGGCAAGACGCGCGTGAATTTCTCCTACAAGTTCACCGGCACATGGCAGCCCGACGGCTACAAACTGCTCAACGGCGACGACTATACCATGATGCTCAAGGAGGAATTTTACAACCCTTCGCAGAAAGGAACGGCCACCACTAACATCGCAGAGCTGAACTATGACCAGAGTTGGGCCGAGTATGAAAACTGGAACAACAACACCGACTGGGTGAAGGCCGTGAAGCAGTTCGGGCAGATGCACTCCTACAACCTCAACCTCACGGGCGGCGGCCAGCGTGCGCAGTTCCGCATTTCGGCCGGCTACGACCACCAGACGGGCTCGATCATCAAGCAGAAGCTCGACCGTTTCTCCACCCGGCTGGTGCTCGACTACAGCGTGTCCGAGCGTATCAAGTTCTCCACCAACTTCGCACTCACCTACACTGGAAACGATGAAAACTATGCGGGACTGCTGGGCATTGCCCAGAAGCTCTCGCCCAACATGAGCATTTACCGGCAGAAAGCCGACGGCACCGACACCGGCGAGTACTACATTATGAACCCATCGGGCAACGCGACAGGCACGCTCAATCCCTACACGGGCAACTACTCGTCCTACGAAATGCGCAACATTCGCGGGCTGGGCAACCCCGTTGCCATTGCCAACCTGGCCTGGAAGAAGGATCAGACCTACCGCATCACGCCCGACTTTGCTATCAAGTACGAGCTGTTGGGCACCGGGTCCGACCAGCACCGCCTCACGTTCAACGGCCGTGTGGACTTCGACATCTACGCCCGCAGCGTGCCCACCTACTGCCCCGCGGCTCTCAGCACCGATGCCTGGACCTCTGCTTCGTACAATGCGAGCGCCAACACCGAGAGCAACCGCTTCAAGATGGGCGGCCGCGTGGAGCTGGTCTACACGCCCTACTTCCGCAACAAGGACCTCTCGGCCATGATGCTGGCCCGCTATGAAATGAGCACTTCCAAGAGCAACGGCCAGTCCATCGAGATGAACCGCCTGCCCGACGGCATCACTTCGCCCACCGCCCCCGGCGACTTGCGCAAGATGAACAGCAGCAACGGCCGCAGCAACTCGCAGAATTGGATATACGAATTTCACGGAGCCTACAAGGGACGCTACATCACCACCGTGTCGCTGCGGGCCGACGGCAACTCCAAATTCGGCCCGAAAAACAAGTGGGCCTACTTCCCCGGCGTGTCGCTGCGCTACAATGTCATCGACGAAGGGTTCATGAAGAGCCTGCGCTCGTGGCTCTCCATGGCCGCCCTGCGCACCACTTGGGGTATGGTGGGCAAGGCCCCCGACGCCGACTACCTGTTCTATTCCACCTACAACACCAGTGCCGGATACTATGGCCGCGGCAGCTCCTCGCAGGCGGCGGCCAGCATCGACGGCCTGAAGCTCGACGACCTGCGCTGGGAAAAGACCACGTCGGTGAACCTGGGCTTCAACCTCGGCTTCCTCAACGACAGGATAGAAGTGGACTTCGACTGGTACCACAAGGACACGAAAGACCTGCTGCAAAAGAGCGTTACCATCCCCTCGACCACGGGCTACGGCTCCGTGGCCTATGCCAACGTGGGCGCCATGACCAACGATGGCTGGGAACTGAACGTCAACGGCCGCGACATCATCAAGGCCGGCAAGTTCTCGATGAGCGCGGGTGTCAACTTCGCGCAGAACTACAACGAGATCAAGGAGATGGACAAGCGCGTGCTCGATGCCGTCAACTCCAAGTGGACGGCCACCTCGCGCGGCAACCTCGACAAGGCCACGCCCGTCTATCTGAACCGCGTGCAGGTGGGCAACGCCCTGGGCTCCATCTACGGATTCCGCTACAAGGGCGTCTACCAGTACAGCTACGAGTACCTGCAGAACCACCAGAAGGAGAACCATCTCACGCCCGCCGCCTACGAAAACTGGATCAACGAGCAGCTGGCGGCCGGCCACACGTTCCCCGTGGCCGTGGGTAGCGACGGCAAGGTCATCATGACCAGCAACGGCGAGCCCCAGCATCTGGTCTACAACTACGACTCCGGCTCGTCCACCTACACGTTCCAGGGCGGCGATGCCATCTACGAAGACATCAACCACGACGGCCAGGTCAACGCCCTCGACATCGTGTACCTGGGCAACTCGCTGCCCAAACTGCAGGGCGGTTTCAACTTCTCGTTCCGCTACGGGCAGTGGAGCCTCAAGACGCGCTTTGCCTATCGCTTCGGCAACAAGGTGGTGAACGGCGCGCGCTGGGCCCTGCAGGCCATGTCCACCACGTACAACCAGACCGCGGCCGTGAACTATCGCTGGCGCAAGAACGGCGACGTCACCCCCATGCCGCGCGCCCTCTACGTGGACGGCTCCTCTGCAGCCTACAACTATCAGGGCTCCAGCCGCTACGTGGAGGACGGCTCGTTCGTGCGATTCAACAACCTGCAGCTGGCCTACAACTTCGACAAGAAGACCGTCAAACGGTGGGGACTGAACAATCTGCAGCTCTATCTGAGCGTGAACAACCTCTGGCTCTGGACCAAATACAGCGGCACCGACCCCGAAATTTCCACCGGCGGATGGGGCATTGCCACCGACAGCTCGCAGACTCCGCGGGCCAAATCCTTCACCGCCAGCATCAACATTGGATTCTAAACCAGCAGACAACGTATGAACAACATAGCTAAACACATCAAGAAAATGGGAAAAACGTGCCGCGTCTGCCTGTTTTTCCTCTTGCCTTTAAGCCTTATTGGCTGCGTGGATACGGTGCTTTTGCCCGACGATAAGACCGTGGACGAAGACTTCTGGAAGACTAAAGCCGACGTCAGCGAGATGGTGACGGGTGCCTATCGGTCGATGCTCGCCACGTCGGTCATCAACAATCTCATCGTGTGGGGCGACTTCCGGTCGGACGAACTCGTGCCCGTGAGCTCACCCACGCAGACCGCCCTCACCGAGCTCAGCGCCGTGAACGTGCAGACTACCAACGCCTACGCCAACTGGTCGTCGCTCTACAGCGTCATCAACAACTGCAACATCGTGCTCAGTCGGGCCGGTGGTGTGATGGCCATCGACCCCTCCTACACCGACGGCGACTACCAGGTCGACCGCTCGCAGATGCTCGCCCTGCGTGCCCTCTGCTACTTCTACCTGGTGCGCAACTTCCGTGACGTGCCCTATTCGGCCCATGCCTACATGAACAGCTCCGAGCCGATGAACCTCTACCAGAGTGCGCCCGACAGCGTGCTGCAACTCTGCATCAACGACTTGCAGGAGGCCGAGCGCAACGCCCTCGACCCCACGGCATACACCGACTGGCGCAGCAAGGGGCTCATCAACCGCGACGCCATCGACGCCCTCCTGGCCGACATCTACCTGTGGCGGGCCAGCGTGGCCCACTCGGCCGCCGACTACGGGCAGTGCGTGGCCTACTGCGACAAGGTTATAGCCTCCAAACGGGCCGCCCACCAGCCCGGACGCAACGAGACCGTGCCCAAGGAGTATCCCCTGGCCGACGGCAACCAGGCCTTCGCCGACCTGTTCATCACGCAGAATGCCGAGGAGAGCATCTTCGAGTTGCAGCTCGACGGCGCCAACAACAGCAACACCGCCCTGTGCCAGATGCTGTACAAGTATGCCAGCAACAGCTCCACCACGGGCTACCTCAAGGCCTCGACGCTCTTCGGCCAGAACGGCGTCGTCTACGTAAACAACAATGCCGCCAAGAACTCCGACTACCGCTACTGGCAGAATGTCTACGCCGTGGGCAGCGGCGCAGAGTCGTTCGACGTGCGCAAGATGATTTCCACCACCGTGCCCGGCACCGGCGACCCCTCCAGCCGGGGGGCCTATGCCCGCGAGGAGAGGGCCTACACGCATTTTGCCCAGAACTACATCTTCTACCGTCTGTCCGACGTCATGCTGATGAAGGCCGAGGCCATGACCCAGCTTGCCGCCGACGACAACGACGTGCAGCTGCGTCAGGCGTTCAACATCGTGCAGTACGTGAACAGCCGTTCCCTCTACTCCGGCAGCCTTTCGTCCGACTCGCTCAAGTGGTCGTACTACAATTCCAAGGCCGGCATGGAGTCGCTCGTGCTCAACGAGCGGCTGCGCGAACTCAGCTTCGAGGGCAAGCGGTGGTACGACCTCCTGCGCTACAACTACCGTCATGTAGCCGGCGTGGACTACACCACCACGCTGTACCGGCAGGAAGTCGAGGGCCGCGCCCGCGTGAGAAACAGCCAGGACATGCTCAATCTCGTAGTACGCAAGTACGCCTCGGGCGGTCAGGCCGCCGCGTCCAAGATGCGCACCGAGCCCCAACTCTACATGCCCGTCTACCAAAGCGAGATGGAAGTGAACCCCAACCTGCGGCAGAACCCCGCCTACGGCTCGGGCAAGGACTACACCAAGAACTATTAATCAGGAGGAAAACCAGACATGACCAACAACATTTTCAAGATAGGACTGGGACTTGTGGCCGTGGCCCTGACCCTGGGCGCCTGCAACAGGGAGCCCGACGAGTCCAACCTTTACACCTTTACAGGCCAGACGGTGGGGAGCTTCGTCGCCGCCGACAGCAACCTCACGGCGTTCAGCTACATCCTGAAGCGCACCGGGCTCGACCGCAACATGGCCACCTACGGCCAGTACACCTGCTATGCCCCGACCAATGCCGCCGTGCAAGCCTACATCGACAGCCTCTGGAACGACAAGGAAGCCGTGGTGGAACACAACGGCATGACCGCCAACACGCTCGAGGGACTGACCGATTCGCTCTGCACCGACATCGCCAAGTACCATCTTACCAACGGTCTTTACAGCATCATCGCCATGGGCGGCTCCGGCGCCACCATCACCACCATGCTCGGACGGCCCATTTCTTCGTCGGTCGACTCGCTGGGACGCACCGTGCTCAACAGCACGGCCACCATCGTGAGCGAGGACAACGAGGTGACCAACGGCCTGGTGCAGGTGGTCGACCGCGTGGTGCCGCGCACCTCGCGCATGCTCGGACCCACCCTGCAGAGGCTCAAGGACTACTCCATTTTCTACGAGGCCCTGCACCGCACAGGCCTTGTCGACTCCGTGGAGCAGAGCACCAAGGGCGTCATCTACACCAAGGACTACGACCATACCGACACCAACGGCGACAATCTGCTCACGCCCACGGAATGCAAGGTGGGCTACACCATCTTTGCCGAGACCGACGCCGTGATGAAAGCCAACGGCATCAACTCGTTCGACGACCTCGTGGCCTATGCCAATCGGGTCTATGGCGGGGCCGCGGCCTGGTACGACTATCCTCGCGAGAAAGGCATCGCCGTGAGCACCGGCACCGACTATACCAACCGCTTCAACGCCCTGAACATGTTCGTGGCCTACCACATCCTCTACGTGTCGATGGCCCAGGACCAGATGGTGTTCGAGGACAAGCCCGGCGTGCCCGCCGGCACCGACAAGTGGAACTACGTGAACGGCGGCGAGCCCTACGACTACTATGAGACCATGCTGCCCCACACGCTGATGAAAATCTGGGAGCCACAGCCCGGCAAGACGCTCTACATCAACCGCTGGGTGCTCAACAACACGCTCACCGACGAGGTGGGAACGCGCGGCTCTGCCGCTATGCACCCCGTGAGGCACCCCGGCATCGTCATCGAACGAACCGACATCACCGCCTACAACGGCTACATACACCCCATCAAGGGCATGCTGGTCTACGACGAGCACGTGCCCAACGGCACGCTCAACGAGCGTGTGCGCCTCGACGCCGAGACGTTCCTCGAGGAGCTTATCAACAATGGCTTCCGCAATATGTACGCCAATGAGATCAGCGCCCTCAACGGAGGGGGCTCCGGCGCACGCGTGGCTTACCCCGTGAACTACTTCAACGACGTCATCTGCTACAACGGAAACTCCACCAAACTGCGCACCAACGTGCGCGGAGACTACCGTGCCTATCAGGCCGACACGTTCCAGGGCTGGGGCCAGTACGACCTCGCCGTGCGCCTTCCATCCATGCCTTCGGGCCTCTACGAGTTCCGTTTGTTCTACTCTCCCATGGGCCACGGCGGCATGATGCAGTTCTATTGGGGCAAGTCTAAGAACGTACAGACCATGAATGCCCTGAGCATCCCGCTCGATGTACGCATCGGAGCCGACGACCCGCGCATTGGTTGGACGCCTTTCTACAACGAGGACGACCGCGGCATAGCCACCGACGAGGCTATGCACAACCGCGGCTACATGCGCGGCCCGTTCAGCTTCTGCGGCCATCCCGGCGACGACGGCGACCAGTCCACCACCAAAAACTGCCGCGGCGACGGTGTGGTGACGCTGCGACGGGTGCTCGGACGCGTCAACGTCAAGCAGAGCGACGAGTTCTGGTTCCGCTTCAAAAGCGTCATCAACGACGACTCCGACCTGAAGTGGCAGCTCGACTTCGTGGAGTTCGTGCCGGTCAATATCGTTGACAACGACCAGTACAGCGAAGACTGGTACTAATTCATAATTCAAAATTCACAATTCAGAATTCAAAATTAATTGGAAGAAGAATGAAGATGAGAACCAAACATCATATAGCCCTCATGGCGTTGGCGGCCGTTGTGCTCGCCGCCACGTCGTGCTCAGACTTCGACGATTACAACTCCGTGCCGGTCGATGCCACCGCGTCGGCCAATCAAACGCTCTGGGAAAACATCTCGCAGAACAGCGAATTGTCCGACTTTGCCGCCCTGGTGAAGCGTGCCGGCTTCGCCGACGAGCTCTCGGCCGCCCACTATTACACCGTGTGGGCCCCGAAGAACGGCACCTACGATGCCGCCGCCCTCATGCAGAAAGACAGCGCCACACTGCTGCGACAGTTTGTGAAAAACCATATTGCCGAGTACAACCACACCCTCTCGGGCACCGTGCAGGAGCGCATTCACACGCTCAACGAGAAGTCCTACGACCTCACGGGGGCCGGAACCTACACCTTCGGCGACGTGAAGCTGGCCCAACCCAACCTGCCCAGCTCCAACGGAACGATGCACTTGCTCGACGGCATGGCCACGTTCTACCCCAATCTCTACGAGTTTCTCGACGAAGCAACGGGCGTTGATTCGCTGCGCAGCTATCTCAAGAGCTACGAGTTCACTCGGCTCGACCCCTCGAAGTCGGTGGTAGGCCCGGTGGTCAACGGCAAGCAGACCTACATCGACTCGGTGATGGTCACCACAAACACCATGCTTCGCAAGCTCGGAGCCTATATTGACCGCGAGGATTCCTCGTACACCATGCTGATGCCCTCCAACAAGGCTTGGACAGATGCGTGCAATCGCATCAAGTCCAGCTTCCACTACATTGGCAACACCTTGTCGCAGGACATCAAAAATGCCACTTCGGCCACGAAGGCGCCCGAGCTGACGGCCACCGTCAACCCTGCCTACATGACGGATTCGATTACCCGTCTCTTGCTCATGGGCAGTCTCATCTTCAACAACCGCAACGCCTACAACCGGTGGGTGGAGGACGCCGGCCAGACGAGCACCGACACCATCCTCACCACCGGCGGCATCGCCATCTCCAATCCCACGGCTTATCTGGGCCGCACCACGCTGAAACAGCGCATGAGCAACGGCTTCGCCCGCCTTGCAGACTCGCTGGCCGTGCACTCCTGGGACGGCTGGGCGCGCGAGCTTGCCTTCGTGCCCACCACCTCGACAAGCCGCACATGGAACGGCACGGGCAAGAACTTTCGGCTGGATGTCCGGCTGAACGACAGCATCGCCACCTACCATTATCTGCAGGCCGTCGCCTCCAGCCCCTACGCCAAGCCGCAGGTGGACGTGCTGCTGCCCGGCGTCATGTCGGTCAAATACAATATCTACGCCGTGCTTGTGCCCGCCTGGGACGAGGGTGCAGCCGCCGAACTGAAGCCCAACCAGCTCGATTTCTCCCTGAGCTACTGCAATGCCGCCGGCAAGCTGGCCGTTGCCAAGCTCAACCAAAAGGTGGAGAACGACCCCACCCGCGTAGACACCGTGGCCGTGGGAACGTTCACTTTCCCCGTGTGCTACGCCGGACTGCCCAACGCCGAGGTGAGGCCCAACCTGAAAATCACCACCGACTTCAATGTGTTCAACAAGCCGATGATGGCCAAATACACCCGCGACATCCGTCTGGCAGGCCTTATTCTCAGACCTGCCGAACTTGAAGAATATGAAGCAACCAAATAAAATGAAGACCACCACACCTTATATGCAGGGCCGCAGCCTGAGGCTGGCCCTCTGTGCCCTTGCTTTCGCCGTCGGCATTCCCGTCTCGGCGCAGGACAATGCCTCCCAGACCGAGGAGGTGGAGACCGCCATCAAGCAGCCCGCGCGCCCGCTCCGCCCCGCCCACAAGTATCCGATGATGACGCTCCGCGGCACCGTTACCGACCAGGCCACGGGCAAACCCCTGGCCGGCATCCAGCTGCGCACGCTCGGCAACGCGCTCTTCGCAGCCATGACAGGGGCCGACGGCCGCTTCCGCATCAGCGTGCCCGTCTTCACCACAAGCCTCTACGTGCACTCGCCGGGCTATCTGGCCCAGCAGGTGGGCGTTGTCTCGGGCGACTCCACCCAGACCATCGCCGTGCGAATGCTGGCCGACAGGTACCGCAGCATGTACCCGGACGGCACCGTCATCACTGCCCAGAGTAGCTTTCGGGCCGCCAGCAACAGCGTGACCATCGACAACGACATCGAGAACAACCTCGGGGCCGACGTGCGAAGCATCATGCGTTCGGCCACGCCCGACGCGGGGGCGGCCATGTTTGTGCGCGGCTTCAACTCGCTAAATGCCAATGCACAGCCCCTCATTGTCATAGACGGCATCGAGCAGGACATGCAGCAGAACCGCGGTTCGCTCCATCTTGGGCAGTTCAACAACATTCTGGCCAACCTCTCGCCCGACGACATCGACGAGGTGCGCGTGCTCAAAAACGCCACCGCCCTCTACGGCGCGCGCGGCGGCAACGGCGTCATCCTCATCACCACCAAGCGCGGCCACTCCATGGCTACCCGCATCGACGCCAACATCGGCATGGGCGTGGCGCTCGTGCCACGGCTTCCCAAGATGATGGACGCCGGCCAATACCGCAACTACGCCACCGAAATGCTCGGCACCATGGAGGCCAACACCCGGCTCGACAAGCCCATTTCCTACCACTTCCTCGACGACAACCCGGCCGGATACTACTATAATATCTATCACAACAACACCGATTGGACCGACTATGTGTACCGCACGGCCGTGACTCAGAACTATAGCATCAACGTGCAGGGCGGCGACGACATCGGCATGTACAACCTCTCGGTGGGCTATCAGAACGACCAGAGCACCGTCGAAAAGAATAATTTCGACCGGATGAACGTGCGCTTCAACACCGACATCAACATCCTCTACAACCTCAAGACGCGCTTCGACATCTCCATCAGCCGCACCACGGCCCGCGTCTTCGACGACGGCATCGCCCCGGACCTCACCGCCGGCACCGTCACCTCGCCGGCTTTCCTCTCGCTCATCAAGGCTCCCATCGTGAGTCCGTACCAGTACAATGCCGTCATCGGCGGCTTCACGAGTCTGCTTTCCGACTACGACGACATCTATTCGCAGCTCGGACGCGGCTACGGACTGGCCAATCCCGTGGCCATTCTCAGCAATGCCGACGGCGACAACAAGAACAAGGCCGAGAACACCTACTTCAATGTGCGCGTGGAGCCCACGTGGACCTTCAGCCGCAGCCTGTCGCTCACCACGATGTTCAGCTACAACCTCGACCGCAACGCCCAGCGTTACCACCGCCCCTACGGCGGCGTGCCCCCGTTCGAGATAGCCGATCTGGGCACGGTGACGTCCATGGCCGCCTCGCTCTTCTCCAAGGAGATCAACGTGGTGAGCGACACCCATCTGGACTGGTACCGCCAATACGGCCGCCACACGCTCGCAGCCTTCGGCGGATTCAGGTACACTTACTTCTCGTTCGACGACAACAACCTCAACACGCAGTACACCGGCGTGACCAATGACAAGAACCCTGCCCTCAGTTCTTCCACCGGCTATCAGGGCATCCACGGAGCCAACGACGTGTGGAAGACCATCAAGTGGTACGGCAACGCCGACTACAACTACATGAACCGCTACTTCCTCACCCTCTCATTAGCCGCCGAAGCCAACAGCCGCTTCGGCGAGAATGCCGGCGGACTCAAGGCCCTGGGCACCGTGTGGGCCCTTTTTCCCAGCGTGCAGCTGGGCTGGGTCATGACCCATGAGGACTGGTTTCCCAAGCATGGCGTGGTGAACTACCTGCGGCTCAACGCCGGCTACGACGTGAGCGGCAACGACGACATCTCCAACTATGCCGCCCGCACGTCGCTCTCTGCCGTGCGCTTCCTCTACGACATGACGGGCCTGCAGCTCACCAACATCGGCAACGACAAGATACAGTGGGAGACCAACAAGAAGCTCAACGTGGGCCTTCAGGCCTACCTGCTCGGCAACCGCGTGGGCCTCGACTTCAATTTCTACGTCAACCGGGTGAGCCATCTGCTCACGCTCATGACCTTCAGGAACCCCATCGGCGGCATCAACAACTACTGGACCAACGGCGGCGCGCTGCGCAACACCGGCTTCGAGGCCACGCTCACGGGCAAGCCCGTGGTGGGACGCGACTGGCACGCCGAGCTCGGCTTCAGCGTGGGCCACTACAAGAACAAGGTGACGCGGCTGCCCGGAGGCAGCTACACCAGCTCGGTCTACGGCGACCACAACCTGCTCACCGCCGTGGGCAACCCCGTGGGCCTGTTCTACGGCTACCGCACGGCCGGCATCTTCGCCACCGACGACGCCGCCCGCGCCGCCGGCAAGGACGGCTATCTCTACACGACCGACGCCACCGGCCGGCGCAACTACTTCCGCGCCGGCGACGTGCACTTCGTCGACCGCAACGGCGACGGCGAGATTTCCGAGGCCGACAAGGCGGTCATCGGCGACCCCAATCCCGACCTTTACGGCAACATCTTCGCCCGCGTGGGCTGGCGCGGCCTCACGCTCGACCTCGGTTTCAACTACAGCCTCGGCGCCGACGTCTACAATTACCAGCGCAGCATCCTCAACAGCGGCTCCACGCTCTACAACCAACAGGTGGCCGAGGTGGGCCGCTGGCGCTACGAGGGCCAGGCCGCCACGCTGCCGCGCGTGGCCTATGGCGACCCCTTGGGCAACAACCGCTTCAGCGACCGCTGGATAGAAGACGGCTCCTACCTGCGTCTCAAGACCCTGCGACTCAGCTACCAGCTGCCCGTCCCCGGCAGCTGGACGTGGCTCCAGGGCCTCTCCGTCTGGGCACAGGCCAACAACCTCGTCACCCTCACCAAGTATCTGGGCAGCGACCCCGAGTTCAGCGTGGCCGGCGGCGTGCTCTATCAAGGCATCGACGCGGGCAACCTCGCCCAGGGCCGCAGCTTCCAGTTCGGCCTCAAAATCAATCTGTAGCCCCGTCAGCCCCTCCGTTTACATTCCAAGAACAGAACAAGCAAATGAACATCATGACTTTATACCATCAGACGAAGCGGCGCGCACACCGCCGTCTCCTCGCCATGGGCCGCGCCCTGCTGGGCCTGACGCTCCTCGCCGGCACGCTGGCCGGATGCGGCGACATGCTCCAGGCCGACAACTCGCGCCAGATTTTCGGCGGCGACCTCAACCGCAAGACCGACTCGCTCTTCTTCGCCTTCGGCATTATGCAGGCCATGCAGCACACGGCCGACCAGTATGTCTTCCAGGGCGAGCTGCGCGGCGACAACGTGGCCACCACCGCTTACACCGACAACAACCTGCGCCAGCTCTACGGTTTCTCGGCCACGGCTGCCAACCGCTACGACTCGGCCTACGTCTACTACCGCGTCATCAACAACTGCAACTACTACATTGCCCACCGCGACACCACGCTTCTCACCGGTTCCACCAATGTGGTGAAGAACGAGTATGCCGCCGTCAAGGCCTTTCGTGCCTGGGCTTACCTGCAGTTGGCCCGCAACTATGGCAGCGTGCCTTTCTTCACCGAGCCGCTCACGAGCATTTCCCAGATTGAGAATAACGCTTTTCCGCGTCTCGATCTCACCGAAATCGTGGCGCGTTTAGCCGTTGATCTCGAGCCGTTTACGGGTTACAGCGTCCCCGTTAACGGCGGCGGCGACCACGGTGTAGGCTCCACCAACTTCGGTTCGGCCAAGACAGTGCGCACGGCTTTGTGCTACATTCCCGTCGATGTCATCCTCGGCGAGCTCTATCTCGAGGCCGGCGACTATGCCGCCGCCGCCCGCCACTACGCCACCTACATCACCGCCGTGGGCAAACCCTCGGGCACACGCTACGCGCAGGGCATGGCGAACCAGCTCGCCCCCCGCACCATGGCCCAGCTGCAAGCCATCCCCGCCGACATGGCCGGCCTGCAGGGCGGCACGCAGTGGGCCGCCATCTTCAGGCCCAACGCCACGCAGGACATCATCTCCTACATCCCCATGGCCGTGAACCGCCTGCGCGGCACCACCACGCAAGTGCCCCAAGCCTTCGGCTACAACTATTACTCCACCGTGAATTCCGCGGCCGAGCTCTATTCTGAAAGGATTCAGCTGGTGCCCTCGCAGCCGCTGCGCATGCTGTCGGACAGCACCGCCTATTACTATTTCCAGAACGTTGCCGGCGGCCTGGCCCAGCAGTATGTGGGCCGTGCGGCCCTGGGCGACCAGCGTCTGGCCGCCGCCACCCGTCAGGGCGAGGGCGCAGACTCCACCATGCAGTGGGTGACCAAGTACCAAAACGGCAACATTATCCTCTTCCGCAACACCACCGTCTACCTCCATCTGGCCGAGGCGCTCAACCGCATGGGCCATCCCGACGCCGCCTTTGCCATCCTCAAGGAGGGCGTCACCGAGCAATTGCTCGACTCGACGGCGGCTTATGTCTCGGCCGAGTCCAAGTCGTTGCTGCAAAACGGCTGCCCGCTGCTCTCGGCTGCCAACCGCGCTCTCTTCCCGGCCCACACCGCATCCAACTTCGAGGCCACCAACTGGGGCATCCACCAGCACGGTGCCGGCGTGACCAGCGACGGCAACTATCCCGGCCGCTCGCCCTACCAGTTCGATGCCGTGGTGGACAAAAAGATGCGCGACATCGGCCGCGACTTCAACCTCACGGTCGGCACCACGGCGCAAGACACGCTGGCCGCCCGGATCAATGCCATGGAAGACCTGCTCTGCGACGAGTACCAGCTGGAGTTTGCGTTCGAGGGAACGCGCTGGTACGACCTCATGCGGCTGGCCCGCCACAAGAACGCCGCTGCCACTTTCGGCGCCGACTTCGGCGGCAAGTGGCTGGCCCGCAAGCTCCGGTACCGCAGTCCCGCCGTCGATCTCTCCAACCCTGCCAACTGGTATCTGCCGTTCGAGTAGGGGAAAAAGCTGCCCGCCCTCTTCCCAATCCTCTCCGCAAGGGAGGGAGTTGGGGGGAGGGCGGGCATCCGCATTCGGCTTGCCGCGGCTGCCGGAACGCGCATCGTGCAGGGCCGCAGCCGCTTCCAAGGGTTGCCGGAACGCGTATCGTGCTGGGTCGTAGCCCGTGTGTGTGCGTCGGCGCAAGTCGGTTCATTCCTTTTCTTATTCTTCTTCCCGCCATGCCGCTTGTCCTTTTGCTTTTCTTCTGCTGCCTCTCGGCCTCCGCCTCTCCCCTCGATTCCTTGGAGCAGCGGCTGCGGCAACACCCGCAAATTCAGGAGAAGGTGTACGTGCATACCGACAACTCCTGCTACTTCATCGGCGACACGCTCTGGTACAAGGCCTACGTGCTGCGGGCCGACTCGCTTTGTCCCACCGACATGAGCCGGCTGCTCTACGTGGAACTGCTCTCGCCCGACGGGCTTGTCGTGGCCCGACAGCGCGTCGTGGTGGCCGACCAGGGCTACAGCTGCGGCCAGTTCGCCCTGCCCGACAGCCTTTACAGCGGCTACTACGAGCTGCGGGCCTACACCCGCTGGATGCTCAATTTCAATGTTTCGTCGCGCAGCTACACCCGCGACGACCGTCACCGATTCTACAACGACCGCATGGCCGCCGACTATTACCGCGACTGGGACGACCTCTACAGCCGTGTGCTGCCGGTCTATGAACGGCCCGCCGAGCCCGGCAACTACACGGGTCGCTACATGGCCGGCCGGCCCAAGATGGAGATGGCTGCCCCTGCCCGCCGCGAGTTGCACTGCGCGTTCTATCCCGAGGGCGGGCTGCTCGTGGAGGGATTGCGCAGCCGCGTGGCCTTCGAGCTTACCAATCAGGACGGCCAGGCCGTCAGTCTGGCGGGCCGTCTCTCCGGCCAGGGGGAGCCCGTCACGGTGCAGACGACCCACATGGGCCGTGGCACGTTCGACCTTACGCCCGCCGCCGGGAGGCGTGCCGAGCTCTCGTTTGTGTGGCTGGGCAAGACCTACGCCTTTCCCCTGCCCCGCGCCGGGGCTTCCGGGGCCGTGGTGCGTCGGGGCCGTGGGCTGCACTTCTCGTTGCAGTCCACGCTCGATGCGAGGCCGGCTGCCTGGGCCGTGCTCTGCCGCGGGCGCCTCTGCCTGTTCGGTCGGCTGCCCGGCGCGGCTGCGGATGGGCCTGCCGCCGCCCCGACGGCCGGCTCCGCGACCCCCGTCGAGATTGTTCCCGACGAGCGTCGGCTGCCCTCGGGCGTGAACGAACTGCAGGTCTACGACGCCCGGGGCTGCGTGCTGGCCTCGCGTCTCTTCTTTGTGAACCATCACGACCGGGCCTTGCCGCTGCGCGCCGCCACCGACAAGGCCGACTACGCACCCTACGAAGCCGTCGACCTCACCCTCTCGGCTCCGCCCGAGGCACAGGGCGCCACGGTGTCGGTGAGCGTGCGCGACAGTCGCACCGACGACACTACCTACGACGACGGCGACCTGCTGGCCTCGATGCTCCTCTGTAGCGACCTGCGGGGCTTCGTCGCTTCGCCGGCCTATTACTTCGCCGCCGACGACGAAGAACACCGCGAAGCCCTCGACTTGCTCATGCTGGTGCAGGGCTGGCGCAAGTACAGCCGCTTCGAGCGCACCGCCTCCACGGCCGGGCTGGGCCGCCTCGTGCCCACGCCGGTGCGCTACGAACCCGAGACGGCGCTCACCGTGGAGGGATCCGTCAACAAGCAGTTGAGTGTGGAAATGCTGCGGCTCACCGATGTGGAGGGGCTCAACAACAGGCCCGGCGTGGCCGAGAAAGGGCTGCGGCAGGCCGAGGAGGCTGTCACCACGGGCGGCGTGGATGCCAACGGCCGCCCCGTCGTCGTGCTCTCGGGCGGTGCTGCGACGGAGGGCAGCGACGCTTTGACGGCCGGCGGCGATGTGTCGGCCGGCACAGCCGACCGCGGAAACGGCAACGGCGGCACCGGTGCAACCACCGATGCCGCCGGCGAATCGGCTGAACTAAAAGGGGATCTTGGCGTGAACCATGGCGGCTTGAAACACGAGGTGCTGGTCGAGGGCGAGCTGGTGAAAGACGGGCAAGTGGCGGGGCTCACGCAGCTGACCCACGACGGCGGCCGCTTCACTTTCCGGCTGCCGCCCTATTACGACCGGGCGGTGCTCTTCCTCACGGCCTACGAGCCCAAGGACTCGGCCCGCCGTGCGCTCTCTTCACGCCGCGACAAGCACCGCTTCGACGAGGAGGCCTACCCCGCGTTCTACGTCAAGCGCGACCTGTTCTATCCTGTCTTTGCCCGTCCCTACAGCTTCTACCAGACCCACCTGCCCGACCTGCTGCTGCCCTCCGACACGGTCTCGGCCCCCGGCATGGCGGCCGACCACACGCTCTCCACCGTCAAGGTGGAGGCCCGCCGCCGCTCGCGCAGGGCCATGGACTACAACAGCCCGGCCTATGTGGTCGATGCTTACGACCTCTATAACGAGGCCACGGATCGCGGCCTGTCGTGGGGCGTGCCCAACATGGGCACCTTTCCGCCCGTGGCCTGCCTCACGGTCTACGGCAACATGAACCGCCGCCGCGACTACAACGTGCTGGGAAAACTCGACGATTACACTTTCTTCCAGAACTTCAGCTCCGTGGTCGAGAGCGTCAAGAACCGGACGCCGACCAGCGTTTTCGCCGACTTGCACCTCAAGCGCATCCGCAATTTCCGCCTCTACACCGACTATGAACCCCGCCGACCTGCCGACCCGCACACCGAAGAGCTCAACCAAACGGACGTTGCCGTGGTCTATGAACTCATTCCCGGCGACGGCACGCGCCATACTTACCGAGACCGCCGCTACCTGCTGCCCGGCATCGAACGGCCATTACAGCACTACAGCCCCGACTACAGCCGCAGCCGTCCGGCCGCTCCCACCGACTATCGGCGCACGCTTTACTGGAATCCCAACGCCCGCCTCGACGCCAACGGCGAGTTCCGCGCCACCCTTTACAATGGCAGCCGTCCCTCCCGCCTCCGTGTTTCTGCGGCTGGGGTGACGGCGCAGGGGAAGATGCTTGGGGCCCGCTGACGCACCTCCCACGGATATTCCGTGGGGCTGCTCCCCTGTTTTTTCTCACAAATACCCTGTCATTTCTTACAACTCCATGGTTTTTTCTCACAGATTCCACAGATTTCACAGATGCTGCGCACCTAAAATTTCTATGGCTTTTCACCGCGCAGCATCTGTGAAATCTGTGGAATCTGTGAGACTTCCCCATGAAATTCTGTGAGAAACTCTGTGGAATCTGTGAGAAAACCCCATGTCATCTGTGAGAAAAGACCGGGCAATCCGTGAGAAAGGGAGGGGCGGTGGCGACGGCGTTCAGACCATCTCCCTGCGGTTGCGCCGCGTCGCGGTGTAGCTCACGTGGAGCCAGCGGGGCGTGGGGGAGCCGAGGGGCTCGAAGATGAGCTGGTCGAAGTCGAGGTGGCGGCGGATGTGATGGCAGATGTGCAGGCCGCGGTCCACGTCGCCGATGACGATGTCGGCCGCCTCGCCGCGCAGGTGTTGCGAGCCCGGCACGCCGCCCACCAGCCGGTTCACCGCCGGCGAGCGGAATCCGCTCGACACCACAATGGGCCCGAACCGGCGGCGCAGCGGCTCCAGCACGTTCTCGGCGAGGGCGCGGAGAGCCTGTCGCTGGCGGTCGTTGGGCGTGTTGTCGAGGGCGTGCTCCAGGGCCGCGCCCGAGCGTGTCAGTTCATACCAGGTGAAGTGTTCGCTGATGTGTTCTCTCTCTTGTGTCGTCATGGTTGTGTGTTTTAAGGTTGGGTTGGGTTGTTGTGTTGTACAAAGTGTGCGATGGTGCAGCCTTGTCCGGCCAGCCGCTCGTAGCGTTCCACCATGGAGAGCCCTGCCGTCACACGGTTTTGCACGCGGCTGACAATGCGGGGCAGCGAGGGCGGCACGGGCCGTCCCACGGCGCGGAAGGCGCGTCGGGCCAGTTCGTTCTGCGTGCAGGGCCGTCCCTGGCGGTCGGTCACGGCGTTGCGCATCCACACCAGATGCACCATTTCCACCAGGTCGCGCTGGGTGCCCGTCCACGTGAGGCTGCCGCTGGGCTGGCCGATGAGCCACTGCAGGTCGGCTGTCATGCGGCCCATGGCCTCCTGCCGCCGCTCCATGCGCCGGCGCATCTGTTGCAGTTCGTCGTCTGCTGCGTCCGCCTCTTGCGGGCGGGCAGCGGTTGCCTGATAGATTTTTGTCTTGTCGTTGTTCATGATTTGTGGTTTGAGGGTTTATTTTTTTGTTTTTCAAGGATTGCGTCTTTACGCGTCTTCGTCCTTTCTTTTTTCATCTTGTTGCCGGCAAAGTTAGGGCTCCCGGCCCGTGTCTCCAAGAAAACGGGTGTTTCTTTAAACTTCATTAGGTAGTCCATGAAACCAGGCTTCACAAATATTTTTCGGCGTGCCGGGGGTTGGGGCATGCCATTTCGGGGTGAAATGGCTGTGGCACAGCGGGTTGATGGGTTGGTGGCGATTAACGGTTTTTAAGGTTTTCGTATTTTCTTTCTTGTGTGTCGGTGGTGGGAGTACAGGGGTGCCGGCTTGCGAATTTCCGTGTGGGCCGGCACGAAAGCCGGCCCGCACGGTGGATGGTTTGGGCTGAAATCAGAGGGAGGGATAGGACATTATAGGAGGAAATAGGCCATGATAAGATGGCATAGGGGATATTTGCGGGATGCAATAGGCCGTCATGGCACGATGAAAACGCCGCAAAGACAACGCGAAAACGGTGTAACGGAGGCGCAAAAACGGTGTAAAGAAACCGTGAAAAACGGTGGAAGAAAGATGGGGGAGGCGGTGAGGGGAGAAAGAGATACCGTGGAGGGGGAGGCGGGAAGCCGTGGAGAGAGGAAAGAGAAGCCGTGAGGAGGAGATGGGGATGAGGTGGAAGAAAGATGGGGGAAGCGGTGAGGGGAGACGGTCTGGCCACGGAAAGGGGGATGGGGATGCCGTGAGGGGAGGATAGGAAGGCTGGGGAGGGGGTGGGAACGGGCAGGGCGTGGGGAGGTGCGGACGCGGTGCGGGGAGAAGAGGGGGCGGGGCTACTCGGCCGAGAAGTCGGCCACCATCTGGCGGTAGACGCTGTACATGCGCGCCTTGCTGACGTAGCCGCGCAGCCGGTTGTTGATGTCGACCACGGGAAGTACCTCGGCATGGGTTGCGTCGAACTTGGCCATCACCTCCTGCATGGGCTCGTTGTCGTAGAGGGTGGCGGGCGGCGGCGTCATGATTTGGCTGACACGGAACTTCTGGTAGAGCTCCGTGCGGAACACGATGTGGCGTATCTTGCCAATGTCGATGACGCCCAGCAGACGGCGATCTTCGTCGAGGACGGGGATAAAACTGTTGGTTGTGCTGGTGAGCACGTTGACCAGGCGGCCCATGGACATGTCGGGGTCTACGCTGACGGCCTCTTTTTCGACCAGCGATGCCATGTTCATCATCGTGAGAACACTCTTGTCGGTGTGGTGGGTGACGAGCTTGCCCTCGCGCGCCAAACGCATGGCGTAGATGCTGTGGGGCTCGAAAATGCTGATGAACATCACGCTCACGACGGCCACTACGATGAGCGGCACGAAGAGTGCATAGCCTCCTGTGATCTCGGCAATGAGGAAGATGCCGGTGAGCGGGGCGTGCATCACGCCGGCCATGACGCCGGCCATGCCCAGGAGGGTGAAGTTTTTCTCGGGCAGGTAGACGCCGAGCTGCTCCATGTTCCACAGCCGGGCGAAGAGGAAGCCCGCGAAGCCGCCCACGAAGAGCGAGGGGGCGAAGGTGCCGCCGCAGCCGCCGGCGCCGTTGGTCGACGAGGTGGCGACGATCTTGGTGAGCATCACAAGGGAGACGTAGACCACGAGGAGCTCGGAGTGTCCGTAGAAGAGCGAGCCGTCCATCACCTGGCTCCAGTCGGCCTCGGTCTTGCCGCCGATGAGCGTGTCCAGCGCACTGTAGCCCTCGCCGTAGAGCGAGGGGAAGAGGAAGATGAGCGAGCTGAGCAGCAGTCCGCCCACGAGGAGCTTGCCGTAGGGATGGTTTTTCATGCGGGCGAACTGGCCCTCGCAGAAAGTCATGGTGCGCATGAAGTAGAGGCTGACCATGCCACAGAACACGCCGAGCAGGATGGTGGGCGGCACGCGCTCTACGGCCCAGGCGCCGTCGAGGTGGAAAGCGAAGAGCGTGGACGTGCCGGTGAAGAGGTAGGAGAAGATGTCGGCCGTGATGCTGGCCACGAGAATGGGCACGAGCGAGTTCATGGTCATGTCGATCATGAGCACTTCGAGCGTGAAGACGAGGCCGGCAATGGGAGCCTTGAAGATGCCGGAGATGGCCGCCGCGCAGCCGCAGCCCACGAGAAGCATCACCGTTCGCCTGTCCATGCCGAAGAGTTGGCCCAGGCGCGAGCCGATGGCCGAGCCCGTGAGCACGATGGGAGCCTCGGCCCCTACGGAGCCGCCGAAGCCGATGGTGATGGCCGAGGCCACCACCGACGACCAGCAGTTGTGGGCCTTGATGCGTGACTGCTTGGTGGAGATGGCGTAGAGCACGCGCGTGATGCCGTGCGAAATGTTGTCGCGCACGATGTACTTGATGAACAAAGAGGTGAGGTAGATGCCGATAACAGGGAACACCAGATAGAGCCAGTTGGGGGCTTCGGAGATGAAATCCTCGGTGAGCAGGTGCTCGATGAGGCGGATGAGCAGGTGGAGCACGTAGGCAGCCACGGAGGCCAGGATGCCGATGGCAAAGGCCAGAACGGATGTGGCCTGCTTGTCGGTGAGGTGGGCTTCGCGCCAGGCTATGAGCTTGTCAGTCACGTGCGGTGGGAATGGTGGTGGGGTTGACGGTGGATGGGTAGGCGGGGTGTGGGAAGAGGCGGTGCGGGGCTACGGGCGGATGACGCTCACTTCACCCGCGGGGCCCAGCCTGATGATGGAGCTGGGGGTGTGGGGCTTGTGCTCCTGGCGGCGCGACCAGCACACGTAGTCCACGCGCCGGAGCAGCTCTTCGGGGATGTCGCGGTAGTTCTGGGCGGCGGGCTGGCCGCTGATGTTGGCGCTGGTGCTTACGAGTGCCTTTTGGAAACGGTAGCACAGCTCGCGGGAGAAAGACTCGCGGGTGATGCGCAGGGCTATGCTGCCGTCGTCGGCAATGAGATTGGGGGCCAGGTTCACGGCCCCGTCGAGGATGACAGTGGTGGGTTTCACGGCGGCGTCGAGCAGTTCCCAGGTCACGGCGGGCACCTGGCGTACGTAGCGTTGCAGGCGTGCGTCTGAGTCGACGAGGCAGATAAGGGCCTTCGAGTCGTCGCGCTGCTTGATGTCGTAGACCTTGGCCACGGCCTCGGCGTTGGTGGCGTCGCAGCCGATGCCCCACACGGTGTCGGTGGGATAGAGTATCACGCCGCCCTCGCGCAGCACGCGCACGGCGTTCCTGATGTCTTCTTCCTGTGTCATTATCTCGCAAAGATAGCAATTCTTTTGCGGGCAAACAAGCCTTTACGGCGTTTTTTTAAGCCCGTTTTGCGCTAACCGTTGCGCATCGTCTGCCCGTTGCCGGCCCTGCGGCAAAAAAAAAGGCGTTTCGGGTGTATTATTCAAATGTTTTATTATCTTTGCACCAATATCATGGCGTGATACGGCCCTTTTCGCATGTCGGGGCCCCCGCATGAGACGTATTACTAACTTAAAAGGTATATATACAATGAACGAACAGGAATTTTTGAAGCCTTACGTCATTGGTCTGGACCTTGGAGGCACGAACTCTGTGTTCGGCATCGTGGACAGCCGTGGCGAAATCAAGGCCACGACGGCCATCAAGACGCAGGGTTATGACCGGGTGGAGGACTATGTGAAAGCCTCTGTGGACGCGCTGCACATCATCGTGGACCAGGTGGGCGGCATCGGCACCATCAAGGGAATGGGCATCGGTGCGCCCAACGGCAACTACTACACGGGCACCATCGAGTTTGCCCCCAACCTGGCGTGGGGCCACAACGGCATCGTGCCGCTGGCCGACATGTTCTCGCGCGAGCTGGGCATCCCCGTGGCGCTGACCAACGACGCCAATGCGGCGGCCATCGGCGAGATGACCTATGGCGTGGCCCGCGGCATGAAAAACTTCATCATGATGACGCTGGGCACGGGCGTGGGCTCGGGCATTGTCGTGGACGGCAAGGTGGTGTACGGCAGTGATGGCTTCGCCGGCGAGCTGGGCCACGTCATCACCGTGCGTGAGAACGGCCGGCCCTGCGGCTGTGGCCGCAAGGGCTGCTTGGAGGCTTATTGCTCGGCCACGGGCGTGGCCCGCACGGCCCGCGAGCTGCTCGAGACCACCGACGAGCCCTCGACGCTGCGCGACATGCGGCCCGAGGACATCACTTCGCTCGATGTGAGCATCGCCGCCGGCAATGGCGACAGGCTGGCCCAGTACATCTTCGAGTTCACGGGCAGCATGCTTGGTGCGGCCTGTGCCGACTTTGCCGCCTTCTCTTCGCCCGAGGCTTTCGTCTTCTTCGGCGGCCTGACCAAGGCCGGCGACCTGCTCATGGATCCCATCAAGCGGAGCTACGACGAGCACGTGCTCAACATCTTCAAGGGCAAGGCCAAGTTCCTCATCAGCGGCCTCGACGGCAGTTCGGCTGCTGTGCTCGGTGCGTCGGCCGTGGGGTGGGAGCTCTAATATGAGATTTTGGAGGCCCCTCTGAGTGCTTCGCACTGGAGACTTCACTCGGGGGGCATCAATCCTTTCACGCTGTGCGCCGTTGACCTTTCACGCAGAGTGCATCGGTTTTTCACGCAGAGGCGCGGAGAAAAGGAGGTTGCGCGGTGAAGACTTCATGCGGAAACGTAGAGATAAGGAGGCCTCGTACAGTTCTTCTCACGCAGAAATGCGGAGATCGAGGAGACCGTGCTTGGTTCTTTTCACGCAGAAATGCGGAGATAAAAAAGACGGTGTTTAGTTCTTTTCACGCAGAGGCGCAGAGACAAGGAGGCTATGCAATAGCTAAAAACTCCTTGTCTCTGCGTCTCTGCGTGTAAGAATGACATGCTTATACTGTAAGAAAGATGCACTCCACGTGAAAGAATGACGCACTTTGTGTGAAAGAATGATGCACTTAAGAGGTAAGAATGATGCGCTTTGTATGAAAGAATGAAAGGGGCCGCGTGAAAGAATGATGGTTGGCAGGAGAAAGCCCACATCTCTTTGCGTGGAAAAATTCGTCGCGCAGCCTCCTTGTCTCTTTGTCCCCGCATGAAAGTCTCCACCGCGCAGCCTCTTTTTCTCCGCGCCTCTGCGTGAAAAACTGATGTGCTCCGCGTGAAAGAACGAAGCGCTCCACGCGAACATGGAGGGGGATGCTCTTATTCTTCGATGCTCAGCAGCTCCGATTGATGCAGGCCGTTGAGGAACTCGCGGGCCTCCATGCGCCGCTTGCCCGCCAGCTGGAGGGAGAGGATTTCGAGCCACTCGTCAGCGCAAGCCACGAGGAGCCGCCCCCTTTCCAGCCGTAGCGAGCCCGGCCTCAGCCCTGCGCACGCCTCGCCCGTCTTGCGGGTGCGGAACAGCTTGAGCGTGGAGAGCGGGCCGCCGCAGGTGACGGTCGTCCATGCGCCGGGGTAGGGCGAGAGGCCGCGCACAAAGTCGTAGACGCGCTTGGCCGGCTGGCACCAGTCGATGCGGCAGCTGTCTTTGAAGATTTTGGGGGCCGGGTGCAGCACGGTGTCGGCCGGCAGCTGTCCCTGCTGGTCGGTGGAGGCCACGCGGCCGTTGCCGGCCAGCACCAGGTCGATGGTCTCCACGGCGATGTCGGCGCCGAGGTGCATCAGTCCGTTGTAGACGTATTCCGCGTCGGCCTCGTCGGGCAGGGCGAAGCGTTTTTGCAGGATAATGCGGCCCGTGTCGATGTTGTGGTCGAGGAAAAAGGTGGTCACACCCGTCTCGGTCTCGCCGTTGATGATGGCCCAGTTGATGGGTGCCGCACCGCGATACTGCGGCAGCAGGGCGGCGTGCACGTTGAAAGTGCCGAACCGGGGCATGGCCCACACCACCTCGGGCAGCATGCGAAAGGCCACCACCACCTGCAGGTCGGCCTGGAAACTGGCCAGTTCGGCCACGAAGTCGGGGTCTTTCATCTTGACGGGCTGGAGCACGGGGATGCTGTGGGCCAGCGCATACTTCTTCACTTCGGAGGGTTGCAGCTGGTCCTGGTGCCGCCCCACGGGCTTGTCGGGCTGAGTGACCACGGCCACCACGCGGTAGCCTTGGTCCACGAGGCGGCTCAGCGTGCCTACGGCAAACTCGGGCGTGCCCATGAATACGATGCGGAGATCTTTCTTTTCCATAGTTGTTTTTGATTGCTTTCTTGATGGTTGGTGCGGGGGCGACGGTGTGTGGCGCGGGCCATCGGTGACTGTGCGCCGGCGCATGTCCCCCGGAATGCAGCGGGGCAGACGCTCGTGGAGAGGTCTGCCCCGGTGTTGAGAGGTGGGGGGTGGCGGGATTAGAACTGCCACCAGTGCTTTTTGCGGGGAATATCTTCCACGGCGGTGTGCCCCATGCTTTCGCGAATCACGTCGGCATACGACTTGTGGTCGTGGATGATTTTATAGATTTCGCCCCAGTCGGGCAGCCCGCCGATGCCGCGATCGTCGATGAACCAGTCGGCTTTGAGCTTGCGGCTGAAGTGATTGTTCTTGTCTTCTTCCTCTTCAGGATAGTCGCGGTTGACGGCCCAGAAGTCGACGCCGCGCTCATGGCACCAGTCTACGGCATCCTGCAGGAGCTTGCCCTCGCGCACGCTCCAGAGGATGAGGCGGTGCTGATCCTTGATGAGCATGCGCAGGGTTTCGGTGGCAAAGGGGAGCTCCTCGCCGATTTCGGGGTAGCGGTGCTCCACGATGGTTCCGTCAAAGTCTACTGCTATGGTGGCCATGGGCTTATCGCTTGATGGAGTTGTCGTTGCCGTCGCTGTAGTGACTGTTGCTGTAATTGCCGTAAGCACCGTAGTTGCCGTAGCTGCCGTAACGGCCGTAAGACCCGTAACTGCTGTACTTGCTGTAGATGCTGTAGCGGGCATACCTGCCGTATTTGCCGTATTTGCCGTAGCCGTAGTAGTAGCCGTACTTCTTCTTCGACATGTCTATACCGTTGATGACGATGCTCATCTTGGGCAGTTTCTTGGTGGTCGAGAGGCCGTTGATGAGGTCGAAGCTCTCCTTGGCGGTGTAGTCGGCGCGGCACATGTAGACGGAGGTGTCGCAGACGCGGCCTATCTGCAGCGTGTCGGTCACCAGACCCACGGGCGCCGTGTCGACAAGGATGTAGTCGTAGTGCTCGCGCAGCAGGGCGAAGATGTCCTCAAGGCTGCGGCGCGACACGAGCTCGGCGGGGTTGGGCGGCACCGGACCGGCCATGAGCAGGTCGAGGTTGGCGTTGATGCCCGACGGAACGATCTGGCTCTGGATGGCTTCCCACTCGGGCTTGTCCTTGACAAGCAGGTTGGTGATGCCGTGCTGTTTGTCGGGGAGCTCGAAGAGTTCGGCTAGGCGCGGCTTGCGGATGTCGAGACCTACGAGTAGCACACGCATGCCCAGCAGAGCGAACGACACCGAGAGGTTGGCGGCGATGAAGGTCTTTCCCTCGCCCGAATTGGTGGAGGTGAACATGATGACCTTCTCGTTTTCCTCGAGCATGAACTGCAGGTTGGTGCGCATGGAGCGGAAGATTTCCTCCATCATGTTGTTCTTGTTCTCGTGAACCACGATGTCGGCCTTGGTCTTGGCCACCTCGGAGGCCACGGCCACGTCGGCCAAGATGGGCAGACTGGTGAGGCGCACCACGTCGGCATGGCCCTCGATCTTGTAGTGGAAGAACTGGATGAGGAACAGCACCAAGGCGGGAATAGACAGTGCAATGATGAGGGCGATGAGCATAATCATCGGCTTCTTGGGGCTGATCTGCCCGCCGATAGCGGGATTGTCGATGAGCTTGCCCTTGTCGGCCGTAGCTGCGAGCGAGATAGAGTTCTCCTCACGCTTCTGCAGAAGCATCAGGTAGAGCCCCGACTTCACTTCCTGCTGGCGGTCAATCTGGGTGAGCATGCGCTCCTGCTCGGGCGTCTCGCCCACTTGGCCTTCGTATTTGTTGTACTGCGAGAAGATGGAGCGACGCTGGATTTGCAGGTTGCGGCGCGCCTGTGCGAGGGCGCGGCGGATGGAGTTCTGCAAGTCGTCGAGCTGGCTGGTGAGGGGGATGACGGAGGGAGAGCTCTCGCTGGCGCTCTGCAACAGCAGGTTGCGACGCTGCACGAGGGTGTTGTAGTTGTTGATGAGCGACGTGGCCGACTGGTCGGTCAGACCCACGTTGGAGGGCAGCGGCTGGTAGCGGTTGGCGGGATTGTCGATGTAGCTGCGCATCTCGTCGAGCAGAGCCACCTGTGTTCCGGCCTCGACCACTTTCTGCGAGTAGACGTCTGCGTTCTGCACAGCCTGGCCGGCATTGAGCTTGAGCTCCACCATGCGGTTGTTCCTCTTGTAGGTTTCAAGCTGTCCTTCGGTGTTGCCCAGCTCGGAGTTGATCTTGTCCAGACGGCTGTTGATGAAGTCTTCGGTGCGTAAGGCTATCTCGTTCTTATCCTCGTTGGCCTGCCGGTTGTAGCAGACGGCCAGCTGTTTCAGGTAATCGACCGAGCGTTGCGGGTCTTCGTCGTTGATGACCAGCTGGGCGATGGTTGTGGTCTTGCTGGTCTGCGACACGCTCAACTCGTTCACATATTTATATGCGGCATACTTGGGCGAGCGCACAAAGATGTGCATTTTCTCTCCCTCGTCCATTGGATTGAGTGTGTTTGCCGTCAGGGTGAGGATGCCGGCACGCGTGCCGATGGTGACGGGCAGCCGTTTGATGGTCTTGTCAATGGCGTAGGGACCGTCGGCCTCGTTCTCGTTGACGGGCACGTAGTAGGTGCCGGTGACGCGGTATGCGCTGCCCTCACGCTTGATGAGCAGCTCGATGGTGGTGTTGAGTTTCTCCAGATGGGCAGCGTCAATATCGACGCTGATGGGCTGGGTTTTGTACACCAACTGATCCTTTACCTTGCCCACGCGGTAATAATCCACGTAGAGTTTCAGGTCGCGCACGGTCTGTTCGGCCAGCGAATGCGAGGTAAGGATCTCCATTTCGTTGTCTATACCGTTGGAGTTTGAAATCATACCGAGCGTGGCTGTGCTCAGCATGCTGTTGGCGCGATTGCTGGATTGGTCGTTGTCCTTAATCAGCAGCTTGGCCGATGACTGGTAGATGGGGGTCTTGTAGCGGAGATAAATGGCCGCCGTGCCCAAGCAGATAATCAAGGAAAGTATGAACCACTTCCAGTTAAGAATCAGCGTGGTGTAGATCGCGGCAAAGTCAAAGGACGACTTGTCCTCCTCCATTGGCGCGGTTGTCTGCTCCACGTCCAGTGTTTTGTTTTCTTCCATTGTTTATGAATAAAGGGATATTGTTCTGTGTTGATGAATGCTCCGGGTGCCGTGCGGGAGAGCGTCAGTCTTGTGCCTCGGCCAGTTGGAGCAGGTATTTGCCGTAGTCGTTCTTGGCCATGGGCCGTGCCTGTTCGGCGAGTTGGTCGCGGCTGATCCAGCCGCGCTTGTAGGCGATCTCCTCAAGACAGGCCACTTTGAGTCCCTGCCGCTTCTCAATCACCTCGATGAAAGTGCTGGCTTCCGAGAGGCTGTCGTGGGTTCCGGTGTCGAGCCAGGCGAAGCCGCGCTGCAGCGTCTGGACCTTCAGCTTCTGCTGGGCCAGGTATTCCTGGTTGACGGTGGTGATTTCGAGCTCGCCGCGGGGGCTGGGCTTGATGTTGCGGGCTATCTCCACCACGCTGTTGGGGTAGAAATAGAGGCCCACCACAGCGTAATTGCTCTTGGGATTGCGGGGCTTTTCCTCGATGCTGAGGCAGTTGCCGTGGTTGTCGAACTCGGCCACACCGTAGCGTTCGGGGTCGTTCACGTAATAGCCGAACACCGTGGCGTTGCCCTCAGCCTCGGCTTGGCGCACACTTTCGCGGAGCAGACTGGAGAAGCCGGAGCCGTAGAAGATGTTGTCGCCCAGAACCAGGCACACGCTGTCGTCACCGATGAACTGCTCGCCGATGATGAAAGCCTGGGCCAGTCCGTCGGGGCTGGGCTGCTCGGCATACTCGAAATGCACGCCCAACTCATGCCCGTCGCCCAGCAGACGACGGAACCCCGGCAGGTCGAAAGGGGTGGAGATAATCAGGATGTCGCGGATGCCCGCAAGCATAAGTACCGACACCGGATAGTAAATCATCGGTTTGTCGAAGATGGGAATGAGCTGTTTGCTGATTCCTTTGGTAATCGGATAGAGTCTGGTGCCGGAGCCGCCGGCCAATACGATACCTTTCATGTGCTATTTTTGTTTTGTTATTCTTTCAACTTCAAACATCTACGTACAGGCATTCTTCATAGGGTTTAGGCGCAGAAGAGGGTTGAATCGTTGAACTGTCCTTTACATTACCGTGCAAAGGTAGCAATTAAAATCGAGATAGATGTGTTTTTAATCAGGAATTTACACGCCTGTATGCAAGTTTCTCTCACTTTTGCACGCGACAACGCCGGGACAGACTGGCGAATCTGTCCCGGCGTCAAGGGAAAACGAGAGGTCGTTACAAGTGGCTCAACCCACGACGAGCGAGAAGCGAAGCCCCAGCGCATTGGCTATCAACATGAACGTGGAGAGCTGCATGTCGCAGTTGCCCCGCTCGATGGTGGAGATATACTCCCGCTTCTTTCCGATGCGGTCAGCCAGCTGCTGCTGCGTCAGTTTTTGTAGCTTGCGCTGTTCTTTCAGCAACTCGGCATAGTAGTAGGTCTTGGCCTTGGCTTCAAAATCTTTGCGTTCGGCACTGCCTTCAGGGCCGTTTTCCTGGTTTAAGATGTCGTCGAAGCCTTTCAGTTGCTTCCACTTATCTTCTTTAATCTTCAGCATATTCTGTCCTCCATTCATTAAATATGGTGTTTGCCTTTTCTATTTCAGCCTTGTACTGCTTGGTGCTTTTCTTCAAAAAGGAGTTGAGCAGCAGTATCTTGGTAGCCTGCATAAAGCTGTTTGCATCAATGGCTACGATGATGGTGCGGTATTGGTTGGAAGCAACGGGGACGCGTAGCTCGTAAAACGGGGTGCCCTCCAGATGCTTGACAAACTTCTCGTTGACCACATATTGGGTTCTGACAATTTGGAGTACATACTTGTATTTCTCCTTAATCTTGTCGTCCAATGCATGGAAGAACTCATCAAAATATGGCGTTAGCCTGATGTCTCTTCGTGTTTCTATGCTGCAAATGTAGGTAATTTATTCCATATTACCAAATATTTGGAAGACTTTTATTACATAGTGCTTGGCCGATGGCTACTTCATGAGCTCGGCAAGTTTGTCTCGAAGCAGCTGGCCGCGCAGTCCCTCGGCGATGATTTTGCCGGTCTTCACGTCCACGAGGAACATGGCAGGGATGGACTGCACCTTGTAGGCATCGGCAATGCGCGACCTGTCCACACCGTTGGGCCAGGGCAGCTGCTCCTCCTTGAGGGCTTTCTTCCAGGCCGCATCGCTGCGGTCGAGGGAGATACTGACGATTTGCAGCCCCTTGTTCTTGTATTGGTCGTAGCATGCCTTGAGGTTCGGAATCTCGTTGCGGCAGGGCTTGCACCACGAAGCCCAAAAGTCGACGAGCAGGTATTTCCTGCCTTTGGCAATCTTGTCAGACGGTGTGGTCTTGCCGTTGGCATCAAGCACGCTGAAGCGGGGATAGTCCTGCCCCTTGAGTCCCTTGGGGTCTACGAGCTCCTTGAGCAGCCGGCCGTAGTAGGACGACTGGGCCGAGGCGGAGAGACACTCGTAGTCGGCCTTGTTCTCGGGCGTGAAATAGGAATACACGTCGAGCCGCATGAACGGTCCCCACCACGTACTGTCGTTCTCGGCAAAGAGCTCGTTGTACCGCTTCTCTATGAGATTGAAGAACTGGGCATCGCATGCCATAAACTCCTTCCACGTCTCGGAGGCCCGCAGCCGGGCCATCTTGGCCGAGTCTTTGGCGGCATAGGCTGCGCTGATCTGCCGGTTGATGTCGCGGTATGCGTCGTGGTACGCGCCGTTGTAGATCTCCAGAAACTTCTTGAAAGCCCCGAGCTTCATCATGTACTGGGCGTGCAGCGGACTGTCGTAGACCTGCTCTCCTTTGCCCATATAGTAGGTGACGCCGTCGCTTTCGGTGCTGTCCGCAGCCACCGAGGCCGTGACACGCTCGCCCTGCCCGGTCATGAGGTGGAGCAGGGTGCCGGGCACGCCCTTGGCCCTAAAGTCGATCATGCGGGGCTCGGCGACGGGCACGGTCAGCGTGGCCTTGCCGCCCGCGAGGGTGGCCGAGGCCAACGGCGGTTCGTCGGCATGGGTGCTGCCCAGCGCGGCCTCGATGACCGTGCCGTCGGGAAGCCCGGCGATGGTGAGCGATACGGTGGATTGTGCGCCGGCCAGCAGGGTGGCGGCCAGCAGAGCGAGGGTGGATATAGTCTTCTTCATATATAATAAGGTGTAGATGCTGGTGGATATGCAGGCTTCTGTGCCGGGCCGCGGCTACCGCGTGGCATTGTATTGCAGGGTGCCGCCGCCGGGATTGCTGATGGCTCCGAGGGGAAATACCATGGTCCAGAGGTAGGAGTCGCCGGCGAGCGACTCGGTCTTGCCGTTGTGTGTGCGGGTGAGCGTGTAGGGGAATTTGCCCTCGGCGTTGAGCCTTCGGATGTCGGCGAAGGGAACAATGGAGCCAATCAGCTCGTTGAACTTCGTCCGGCAGATGGCGGCCATGGCCTCGTTGGCCGTCGTGGCCACGACGGGCTGGTACTTGTCGGGCAGGATACGCGTGTGGCGCAGCTGGTTGAGCCAGTCCATGGCGGCCGTGAGGTTGCCCTTGCGGGCCTCGCACTCGGCCTTGATGAGATACTGCTCGGCCGTGCGGCAGCCGCCCATATTGAAGTAGCCTGTCGTCATACCGTAGTAGTAGACGGTGCTGCCGCCATAGTCGCGCAGCTTCCAGTTGGCATAGAACTTGGCGTCGCCGTCCTCCACCGTCTGGCTGCGCCACTGTGGCACACCCGTGATTCCCTCGGCGCGGCTCATGTCGCCATGCTTGAAGTCGTAGTTCTCACAATAGTCAAAACCCATGGGCGAGGTGGCGCGCGTCCACACGTCGGGTGTCTCGATGGCCGTCTTGTTGGCCTCGTAGAAGGCTGTCCAGTCGTAGAGCTTGCGGTTCACGGCCAGTGCCCTGTCGGCATAGGCCGAGGCTTGGTCGTAGTTCATCATCGTGAGATACACGCGGGCCAGGAACGCGTAGCACGCCCCCTTGCCCGGCAGCAGGATGTTTTGCCCCATGTCGGGCAGGTAGGGCAGGGCCGCCTCCACGTCGGCGATGATGAGGTCGTACACCTGTTGCACGCTACCCTGCTCGTAGGGCGCGTTCACGGCCGAGCTAGTGATGATGGGCACGCAGCGTGTGGTTTGGGCCGTGGCGGGGTTGTAGGTGTCGGCGTAGAAGTTGGCCAGCTGATAATAAGCCATGGCCCGCAGCGCCTGGGCCTCGGCATACACCGTGTGGCGTTCGGCGTCGGTGGCGTCAGTAGCCGTCATGGCGTTCTCCATCACCAGGTTGGCCACGGCGATGTTGGCGTAGCCTTGATAGTAGGTGGTCTCGTCCGACTTGTTCCATTCGGCGCGGTCGATGCTCGTGTCCCAGTTGTAGTTGGCCTGATACAGCGGGTTGGAGCCCGTGAGGTAGTAGGCCGACACATAGCGGTCGCCCAGCAGGTTCTCGGCCTGGGTCACGTCGTAGCGGTGTGCGCCGTTCTCATAGTTGAGCAGTTGGGCATAGTCGGCCAGCGTCTCCGGGATGTTCTTGCCCTTGGGTTTCTCGTTCAGATAGTCGTTGCACGAGCTCAGTGCGAGCACGCCCGCGAGCACGAGGCCCAGCGTGCGGCAGGTGGAAGTGTGGATATGCTTGTTCATGGGGTTGCGGAATTAGAAGTTCAGAAATACGCCCAGCACGTAGGTCGTGGCGTTGTATCCGCCCAGCTGGTACTTGGCATGGCTGCTCTTGGCCCAGAGGCAGGGGTTCTCGATGTTGAGCTGCACGCGTGCGCTGCTGAGCCATGCCTTGCGCACGAGGGCCCGGGGCAGGCGGTAGGCCAGCGCAACGTTGCTCAGCCTCACGTGCGAGGCGTCGAGCAGGTTGGCCGACGAATAATAATAGGTGGAGTAGAGGCTTGTCAGCGGCAGCCCGGCTTCGGCAAAGGCGGCCCGCGGCACCTCGGTGGTGCGCTCGTCGCCGGCCTGTCGCCATCGGGCGGCAATGCCGCTGCCCAGCCTCGACAGACGCGACACATAGCCTATGCCGCTGGCGTAGCCATAGTTCAGGAACGGCATGTTGGCGTTGCGCTGCTTGTAGTTGCCCTCATAGGTGAAGAGCAGCGACAGGTCGAATCCGCGCCACGACACCGTGGTTCCAAACGACCCGCTGTAGGTGGGCATGGCGTTGCCGATGCAGCGGATGGCGTCGAGCGAGGTGGGTGCGGTGGTCGTGAGCCGTCCCTGCTCGTCGTAGACCTGCGGCAGTCCCTCGCTGTTGAGCCCGCCCCAGGCGTAGCCGTAGAGCGCCCCATACTGGTCGCCGATGGTGGGATAGGCCGTGGAGTGGTCGAGGGCAAGGAAGTAGACCGGAGCCTTCACGTTGACATACATCACGCGGTTCTGGTTCAGCGCGAGCATGCCGTTGAGCGTCCATGTGAGTTCCTCGGTGCGCAGCACGTCGCCCTGTAGCGTGATTTCGAGGCCGCGGTTGCGCATTTCGCCGTTGTTGATGGCATACGACGAGTAGCCGTAGCCCTCGGTGGGCACGCCTTGCGTGGTGGCCAGCAGCCGCTCGCCATACTTGTTGTAGTAGTCGATGGTGCCGCGTAGCCGGTTTTTGAGCAGGGCAAAGTCCAGCCCGATGTTGGTCACCTTGGTCTTTTCCCACGACAGATCGCTGTTGGGGCGCGTGGCCACGTACTGGTAGGGCTGGCCCGTGTTGTAGTCGGTGCCCGAGTAAGTCACGAGGTAGGGCGAGTAGGTGGGGTTCACGTTGCCCGTGATGCCGTAGGTGGCACGCAGTTTCAGCATGTTCACCCACGTGTGGCGTTTCATGAACGGCTCGTTCGAGAGGTTCCACGAACCGCCCACCGACCAGATGGGCTTGTTCTGATACTGGTTGCTTGTGCCCCAGAGGTTGGAGCGGTCCCAGCGCATGGAGAACGTGGCCGAGAGGCGGCTGTCGTAGGTGTACGACGCATTGCCATAGACCGAAACGTACCGGTTCTTCGTCTCGTAGAAGGCGGCGGGGTTCGAGGCCGAGCTGTAGTCGCCGAAGACATTGGTCAGTCCCTCGATGAGCATGGCCTCGTTCACGGCCCCCGAGGTGAGCGCCCGGTCGTTGTAGTTGTAGTAAGCGTTGCGGTGCATCTCGAGTTTGTTCTCGCGTGTCTCGGTGCCGACGATGGCCGAGACGTTGTGACGCCCGGCCACGGTGTGGTCGAACGAGAGCTGCTGGCGGAAGTTGTACGACTTGCGGTACTGGTCGCGCGTGTTGAGCACGTCGCCGTAGGGCAGGTTGTAGACCACGACGCCGCCCTCTTGCGTGGCAAAACTGTTCACCAGCCGGTTCACTTCATACGACCCGGCCTGCTGTATCTGCCGGTATTTGGCCGAGCCGCGCTCATACTGGAACGAGGCCGCGTACCTGAGCCAGGGCGTCAACTCGACGTTGAGTCGGGCAAAAGTGCGCAGGTTCAGCGTCTTGGTGTTGCCCACTCCCTTGTCCAGATTGGCCATCGGCGTGATGTCTTCGCTGTAGAGCCCGTATTGCTTGAGGGCCGCCTGGTGGGTCGAGCCGTAGAGCAGGGCGGCCGGCCGGGTGCAGGGTGAGCCGTCGGCGTTGAGCAGGTCGTCGTAGGGCAGCACCGTGTAGCCCGGCAAGAGCGGGTTGTAGGTCTGCTCGTCGGCGTCGGCAAACTGCAGGTAAGCCCCCGTCTCCAGCTCCATCCAGCGCGTCAGGCGCGTGGTGTTGGCCAGGTTGATGCCCACCGATTGGTCCTTGGAGTATCGGTCTTCGTAGGCGTTGTGCTTGTAAGTCACCGAGGCTTTAAACCGGTTGGCGGCCGTGGTCTTGGCCAGGTTCAGGTTGTATTGCTGCTGCAGCTCGTCGCGTTTGGCGTGGCGGGCCACCTGGTCGTAGTAGTTGTATCCGCGCGTGGCCAGCCTGTCGAGCGTGGCATTCATCTCTGCTTCGGTGGTGTTGCCGGCGTAGTGGTTCAGTATGGCGCGTATGCCGGCGTTGGGATAGTGGTTCTCGGCCAGTGCCGTCCGGGCGTAGGCCTGGGCGTCGGCGCCGTGCAGCGAGGTGTTGGCCGCGGCCCACTCGCGCTCCAGCGCCACCATGTCGGCGCTCGAGGCCAGGTTGCCCGTGTAGAGCGCGTAGGGCTTCCAGGCCAGCGAGGCGTTGAAGCCCACCTCCAGCTGCTCGTTGCGCGAGCCGCGCTTGGTGGTGATCACAATCACGCCGTTGGCCGCACGCGCGCCGTAGATGCTGGCCGCGGCGGCATCTTTGAGGATGGTAATGTCCTCGATGTCGTCCATATTGAGGTCGGGCAGCTGGGTCGATACGTAGCCCTGCCAGTCCATGGTCTGGTTCTCTACGGGGAAACCGTCGATGACATAGAGCGGAGCTTTCTCGCCGTACATGGTGGACAGGCCGCGTATGGTGCCGTCGGTGTAGCCCGCCACCTGGCCCTCGAGCAGCGAGGTGATGGAGTTCATGCGCTTGGTCTCCAGGTCTTTGGCCGTGAGCTTGGCAAAGGAGCCCGTGGCGCGCTCCTTGGAGATGGTCTGGTAACCGGTGACGAGCACCTCGTCGAGCATGGTCTTGTCTTCTGAGAGCACGTAGTTGTTGGTCTCGTGGCGGCCCACCGGCATCTTCTTGGTCTTCATGCCCACGTAGCTGAGCTGCACTTCCGTGCAGTCGCCGGGTATCAGCAGTTCGTATCGGCCGTCCACATCGGTCACCGTGCCGTAGGGCGAGCCCGGCACGCTCACGGCTGCACCCACGAGGGGCTCGCCCTGCTCGTCGGTGACGGTGCCGGCAATGCGCTTCAGGTCGGCCTTGTCTTTCGGTGCGGCGGGCTTGCCCTGGGGGCCGGTCGGCGCGTCCTTGGCAGTGGCGGTCTTGCGTGCAATGCTGATGTAGCGGCCGTTCACCGTGTAGTCCAGGGGCTTGCCCTCGAGCACGCGGGCCACGGCCTGCCGGGGCGTGAGGCCCGCGAGGCTGGCCGTGACGGTGTAGTCTTTCACGTCGTCGACGACGAAAAGGATCTTCCATCCCGACTGTTTCTGAATCTGCCGCAGGGCCTTGGCCATGGGTTCGCCCCGGAGCGTGAGGGTCACGGTGGGCTTGCCGGCCGTCTGTGCCGGCAGGGGCTGTGGCAGGGCGGCGGCCACGGTCAGGGCGACGGCCAGCCCCAGGATGCCATGTAGTCTGTCTCTCATACGACGTTGGTTTTTAGTTGATGATTTGTTGCTTTGCCTTAGATACGTGGAGGGCCGGCAGGTGGTGGCAGGCTGAAAGCAGAAAAGTGGGAAAAACACGGTTTCTTCACTTTTTCAGGGCTGCTCGATGACAATCTGTTGGTTTTGCAGCCGCGCGTGGAAATGGTGCATGCTGTTGAGCAGTTCCACGGTCTCGGCGGCCGTGCTGCGGCGCGAGGTGGCGAAGTGGAGGCGCAGGTCGCGTAGCGCGGGTGTGCCGAACACCACGTCCACGCCGTACCACCGGCCCAGCTCGGCCATGATGTCCTCAAGCCGCCGGTTGTCAAAGTAGAACTGTCCGTCGCTCCATGCCGTCTCCTCGTCGGTGTTGGCCGTGGTGGCCACGAGGGTGCCGGCGGGGCCTGCCTCCACTTTCTGGCCGGGCACCATGGTGAGGGCGTGGCGGCTGCCGCGGGCGGTCACCTGCACACGGCCCTCCACCAGGGCCACGCTGGGCCGCTGGCCGGGGTAGGCGCGCACGTCGAACGTGGTGCCGAGCACACGGGTGGTGAGCCCCGTGGTGTGCACCAGGAAGGGCCGGCGGCGGTCTTTGCTCACCCTGAATAGGGCCTCGCCGCGCAGCCACACTGTGCGCCGGCCGCTACGCATGCGGCGCGGATAGTCGAGTCGGCTGTTGGCATTGAGCGTCACCTGGGTGCCGTCGGCCATGTGGAGGGTCAGCGTTTCGTCCTCGGCCGTGGCCACATGGGCCAGCGTGGTGTCGGCCGTGGCGGCATGGCGGGCAGTCGGGGCTGCGGTGTCCCCTCTGGTGCCGGGCAGCCATCGGCCGATGGCCATCACGGCTATCCACATGGCCGCCGCCCCCGCGAGGGCGCCCAGCAGATGGGGGCGCAGGGCCGCGAGGCGGGCCGTGCGCGCGGATTGCCGGCTGTTGGCGGTGACGCGCTGCAGCTCGCGCTCCACGTCGGGCAGGGGCACGCCCTGCTCCGTGAGGGCGCGCTGGGCCCGGGCCAGAGCCTGCAGCTGGACGCGGGTCTCGGCGTCGTGGGCCAGCAGGGCCTCCTCGTCGGGGGTGAGGGAGGCCCCCGGCTCGGTGGCCTTCATGGCTTGGAGGGCTGCCGTGAGGCGGTGCAGGTCTTTGTCTTTCATGTGTTATGGGGTCTGAAGGGTTGTTGCATCATGGATACGTTCAGGTTTCGCTTTCGGTGGCAACCTCGTCGGGCGATTTTTCGCCGAAGCGTGCGCGCAGCAACTTCAGGGCGCGCATGACGTGCCGCTTCACCGTGTCGTGGTGCACGCCCAGCGTGGCGGCCACCTCGTCGTAGCGGCGGTGCTCCAGATAGCACATGCGCATGATGGTGCGGGTAGGCTCGGAGAGGGTCGCCATGAGGCGGTCGGCCAGCCGTTGGCGGCGCAGCGACTCTGGGGCGTCGTTCCAGGCCTCGTCCACGGCGTGCACGTAGTAGTCGGCATAGCGCGCCTCGACCTGGCGGTGGCGCAGCAAGTCCATGCACCTGCGCCTCACGGCCACCGTGAGCAGCGTGGCGGCGCGCGTGTCGTCCACCGTGTCCCACAGGCTCCACACGTGGGCGAAGGTGTCGCTCACGATGTCGCGCGCGGCCTCGCGGTCGTGGGTCAGCTGCACGGCGTAGTAGTAGAGTCGGGCATACTGCGCGCGGAAGAGGCGGGCAAACTGCTGGTCGGAACGGGTGGAGAGGGGCATGGGCGGCGGCGGTGGGGGGAGGAATGGTGGGAGATGACAGGACTTGACAGGAGGTTATAGGAGGGGATAGGAAGTTATAGGAGGGGATAGGACTTGATAAGGAGGGGGGAATAGGGCGGGATAGGGAGGGGGATAAGACGTGATAGGAGGGGGATAGGACGGGATAGGGGATTACAAGACCCGGGCAGGGGCGGCTGTGGGGCGCGACAGATAGAGGAGGGTGGCCGTGAGGGCGCCGTTGAGCATCAGCAGTTCGTAGCCGAAACGGTAGCCCGTAGTGGCCGCGGTAAGGGTGTCGAGGGCCAGGCAGAGCAGGGGCGAGGCCACGCATATCCAGGGCACCCGGCGGTCGGCCACCGGCTGGCGGGTGAGCAGGCCGTAGGCAAAGAGGCCCAGCAGCGGCCCGTAGGTGTAGGAGCAGAGGATGTAGATGGCATCGAGCACGCTCGTGGAGTTGACGGCGCGGAAGCCGCATATCAGCAAGGCGAACGCCACGGCCATGGTCGCGTGCACGCGGCGGCGCAGACGTTCGTCGTCGGGCCGGCGGGCCAGGTCCACGCAGAAGCTGGTGGTGAGGGCCGTCAGGGCCGAGTCGGCCGAGGAGAAGGCGGCGGCCAGCACGCCGATGGTGAACAGCACCGTCACCGCCGTGCCCAGCCGTCCGGTGGCGGCAAAGAGGGGCAGCAGCTCGTCGCCGGCGGCGGGCAGGGCGATGCCCTGCCGGTGGGCCAGCATCATGAGCAGCACGCCGAGCGAGAGAAACAGCAGGTTCACCGGCACGAAGGCCAGCCCGTAGCAGCACATGTCTTTCTGCGCGTCGCGCAGCGTCTTGCACGTCAGGTTCTTCTGCATCATGTCTTGGTCCAGTCCGGTCATCACGATGGTGACGAACACGCCGCTCAACAGCTGCTTCCAGAAGTTCTGTCGGCTCACCCAATTGCTCCACTCGAACACGCGGCTGTGGCTGTCGGAGGCCACGGCAGCCGCGGCCTGGGGCAGCGAAAGGTGCAGCTCGGCGGTGACATGCAGGATGATGAGAGCCAGCGCCGTGAGCATGCAGAGCGTCTGGAGGGTGTCGGTCCACACCAGCGTCCTGATGCCGCCGCGGCGTGTGTAGAGCCAGATGAGGGCCACCATGCCCACCGCCGTCACGGCAAAGGGCACGCCGAGGGGCTGCAGCACGTAGCGGTGCAGGATGAAACACACCACGTAGAAACGCACGGCGGCACCCGTCATCTTCGACAGCAGGAAGAACGAGGCCCCCGTGCGGTAGCTCCTGGGGCCCAGCCGACGGTCGAGCCAGGCATAGATGGTGGTGAGCCGCAGCCGGTAGTACAGGGGCAGAAGACCGAACGCCACCACGGCGTAGCCGCCCACAAAGCCGAGGCACATCTGCAGATAGGTCATGTCGGTCTGCGTCACCATGCCCGGCACCGACACGAAAGTGATGCCCGAGATGCTGGCGCCCACCATGCCGAAAGCCACCAGGTACCAGGGCGACTGCCGGTTGCCGCGAAAAAAGGTATCGTTGTCCGTGCGCCGGGTGACGAGCCGACTGTAGGCCAGCAGGGCGGCAAAATAGGCGAGGACCGTGAGAAGAATGACCATCCGAATAGCTTTTGGTGACAGGGCGACAGGCTGCCCTGCCGCTCTTTTCGACTGCAAAATTACAACATTCTGCGCAGAATCGCGTGCGTTTCCGGGCAGAACGACGTGGCTTTTTGGACAGAACCGCGTTGGTTTTTAGACAGAACAACATATTAAACATATAGCTGCACGGTGAAAAGTTCTCACAGATGGCACAGATTTCACAGATGCTGCGCGGTGTTGCTTGGGGGGAAAGGCTTGTTGTTGACCGTTGTTTCGTGTTGTCTTTAGGACAGAACGGCGTTGGTTTTCAGACAGAACAACATATTAAACAGATAGCTGCGCGGTGGAGGGGCTCACAGATTCCACAGATTTCACAGATGCTGCGCGGTGTTGCTTGGGGGGAAAGGCTTGTTGTTGACCGTTGTTTCGTGTTGTCTTTAGGACAGAACGGCGTTGGTTTTCAGACAGAACAACATATTAAACATATAGCTGCGCGGTGAAAAGGTCTCACAGATGGCACAGATTTCACAGATGCTGCGCGGTGGTGCTTGGGGAGACGGGCTTTGCATTGCGGCGCAATCGCCGCGCGTTTGCGCCGTAACGGCCGTGCGTTTACGGGGTCGTCGCCGCGCGTTTGCGGCGTGAAGACGGGGCCGTTTGTTGTTTATCGTTGTTGTTGGTTGTCTTTGGGACAGAACATTCGGCATACCAAATATGCCCGTCGCCCGCAATATTGGAATGTCATGCAATGTTGTTCTGTTCACAAAGCCACGGCGCAGCATCTGTGAAATCTGTGGAATCTGTGAGCCCCTCCACCGCGCAGCTATCTGTTTAATATGTTGTTCTGTCTAAAACCACCCTTTGTTCTGTCTAACTCCACCCCTTATTTTGTCTAACCCCTCACGTTGCTCTGTCTGAAATCACCCGGTGGTCACATTTGTGCCCGCGCATGGAGGTGGCATCATCATTGTTGGGTATTTCGTGAAGAACGCGGTGCGGGGATGGTGGAATTAATTGGAAAATGTGTAATTTTGCACTCCCGTTCATCGCAACGCCGGATGAAAGGTGCCGCAAGGCACCGTCAATTATTCATTAAACAACGACAATTATGAGAACAGAATGGAGAGGTTTCAAAGGAAACAAGTGGCAGTCTGAGGTCAATCTGCGCGATTTCATCCAGAACAACTACACCAGCTACGAGGGCGACGAGGCCTTCCTGGCAGGGCCTACCCAGGCTACCGACACGCTCTGGGGCATGCTCAGGGAGCTGCAGCGGCAGGAGCGCGCCAAGGGTGGCGTGCTCGACATGGAGACCGAGGTGGTGTCGTCGCTCACGGCCTACAAGCCCGGCTACATCGGCGAGGGCACCCGCGAGCTGGAGAAAGTGGTGGGCCTGCAGACCGACAAGCCGCTCAAGCGGGCTTTCATGCCCTACGGCGGCATCAAGATGGCCGAACAGGCCTGCACCACTTACGGCTACACGCCGTCCGAGAAACTCCACGAAATCTTCACCAAGTATAGCAAGACCCACAACGACGGGGTGTTCGACGCCTACACGAGCGAGATGAAACGCGTGCGCCACAACCACATCCTCACGGGCCTGCCCGACACTTACGGCCGCGGTCGCATCGTGGGCGACTACCGCCGCGTGGCCCTCTACGGCGTGGATTTCCTCATCGAAGAGAAGAAGCGCGACCTTGACAACATCGGCGACCGCGAGATGGTGGACGACGTGATACGCCTGCGCGAGGAGGTGTCGATGCAGATTCGCGCCCTCGGACAGCTCAAGGAGATGGCCGCCGCCTACGGTTTCGACATCTCGCAGCCCGCCAGCAACGGCCGCGAGGCGGTGCAGTGGCTCTACTTCGGCTACCTCGGCGCAGTGAAGACACAGAACGGAGCCGCCATGTCGGTGGGCCGCGTGTCGACCTTCCTCGACATCTACTTCGAGCGCGACCTGGCCGAAGGCACCCTCACCGAGCAGGACGTGCAGGAGCTTATCGACCATCTGGTGATGAAGTTCCGCATGGTGAAGTTCGCCCGCATCCCGTCGTACAACCAGCTTTTCTCGGGCGACCCCGTGTGGGCCACGCTCGAAGTGGCCGGCATGGGCATGGACGGCCGCTCGATGGTGACCAAGAGCGACTTCCGTTTCCTCCACACCCTCATCAACATGGGCCCCTCGCCCGAACCCAACCTCACGGTGCTCTACAGCCCGCGTCTGCCGGAGGCGTTCAAGCGTTACGCCGCCTGGATCTCGGTGAAGACCAGTTCCATCCAATACGAAAACGACGAGGTGATGCGGCCTGTGTGGGGTGACGACTATTCGATCTGCTGCTGCGTCTCGGCCACGCAGACGGGCAAGGAGATGCAGTTCTTCGGCGCACGCGCCAACTTGGCCAAGTGTCTCACCTACGCCATCTCGGGCGGCGTCGACTCGAAGAGCCGCGAGCAGTGCGGCCCGGCCCTGCGCCCCATCGAGGGCGACGTGGTGACCTACGACGAGTTCATGCCCCGTTTCATGGACATGATGGAGTGGCTGGCCGCCGTCTACGTGAAGACGCTCAACCTGATACACTACATGCACGACAAGTATTTCTATGAGTCGGCCGAGATGGCCCTCATCGACACCGACGTGCGACGCACCTTTGCCACCGGCATCGCCGGCTTCTCGCATGTGGTCGACTCGATCTCGGCCATCAAGTATGCCCGCGTCAACATCATCCGCGACGAGACGGGCTTCCCGCTGGAGTTCAAGACCGAGGGCGACTTCCCCCGCTACGGCAACGACGACGAGCGGGCCGACGAGATTGCCGTGTGGCTGCTCAAGACCTTTATCACTATGATAAAGAAGCACCACACCTACCGCAACTCCGAGCCCACCACGTCTATCCTGACCATCACTTCCAACGTGGTCTACGGCAAGTACACCTCCAACATGCCCGACGGACGCAAGGCCGGCACGCCGCTCGCCCCGGGAGCCAACCCCAGCTACGGCGCAGAGAAGGCCGGACTGCTGGCTTCGCTCAACTCGGTGGCCAAGCTGCCCTACGAGTATGCTCTCGACGGCATCTCCAATACACAGACCATCAGCCCCTCGGCACTGGGCCACGACGACGCGGAGCGCGCCTCGACGCTGGTGCATGTCATGGACGGCTACTTCGGTCAGGGCGCACATCACCTCAACGTCAACGTCTTCGGCGTGGACAAGCTACGCGACGCCATGGAGCATCCCGAGAAGGAAGAGTACCAGAACTTCACCATCCGCGTGAGCGGCTACGCCGTGAAGTTCATCGACCTGACGCGCGAACAGCAGGAGGATGTGATTGCTCGGCAGGCGCACGAGCGGCTGTAACCCCCTGGATCCCCCTTTCGCTGGTGTAGGCACACGCCCCATGCGTGTCCGCCTGCGCGCTGAAATGGCGGGGGCATGCCGCTGAGTGGCAGACACCCGCGGGGTGTGCCGCTGCACGAATATCCACAAAAGGGGCCTCGTCCTGTGCTGTGGCACGAGGCGGGGCCCCTTTCTTTCCCCTCCCTCCGCCTGCTTCCTTGTCTGTGATACAGGGAGAAAGGAAACGCTGCGGACGGAGGAAAATGTGAAAAAGGAGGAAACCAAGGGCACCCTGAAAGGTGCAAACCATATAATGAAAGGAACAAAAACATGATGAATACCCAAGACACGCTCTCCACTTCTGCCCCCGGCGGCAGTGACGAGGGCCTTGTCCACTCCATCGAATCTTTCGGCTCCGTCGACGGGCCGGGCGTGCGCTTCATCATCTTTCTCAAGGGCTGCCCCATGCGTTGCCAGTTCTGCCACAACCCGGACAGCTGGTCGACGGAGGGCGCGCAGCGCATGACGGCCGACCAGCTGCTCGACCGCGCCGAACGTTTCCGCGCCTACTGGGGCCGCGAGGGCGGCATCACCGTGAGCGGGGGAGAGGCTCTGATGCAGATGGATTTCCTCATCGAGCTCTTCGCCAAGGCCCACAAGCGCGGCATCAACACCTGTCTCGACACCTCGGCGCAGCCCTTCACGCGGCGCGAGCCGTGGTTCTCGAAGTTTGAAGAACTGATGCGACACACCGACACCGTGCTGCTCGACCTCAAGCATATCCGCAACGACGGCCACCGGCGGCTCACCGGCCACACCAATCGCAACATTCTGGATTGCGCCCGCTACCTGTCGGACACGGGCAAGCCCGTGTGGATACGCCACGTGCTCGTGCCCGGCGTCACCGACGACGACGCGCTGCTCCACGAGCTGGCACGCTTCATCGGCACGCTCAACAACGTGGAGCGCATCGAGGTGCTGCCCTATCACACGCTCGGTGTATATAAATATGAGAAGCTGGGAATGGACTATCCGCTCCGGGGCGTCGGCTCGCCCACGCCGGAACGCGTGGAAAATGCCACGCGCATCCTGCGGTCGGGAGAGTAGCTCGGCCCGCAGCGGGTTGAAGAAACGGGTTGCGGCCGGCGCGTCCGTGGCGGCCGCAGCCATAGCCGGCGCCTATTGGGCGGGCGAGGATTTCTCCTTGTCCGCCTTTTTGTCGTGGGGCAGACAGAGGTTGAGCACCACGCCGGCCAGCGCGCTCAGGCCGATGCCGCTGATGGCAAAGCTGCCCCAGCTGAGCACGGCGCCGCCGATGCCCAGCGTCAAGGTCACGGAGACGATAATCATATTGCGCGTTTCGCCCATCTTCACATGGTGGTGAATGAGGTTCTGGATGCCCACGGTGGCGATGGTTCCGAAGAGCAGCAGCATGATGCCGCCCAGCACGGCGGAGGGAATGCTCTGGAGCAACGCCGACAGTTTGCCGATGACCGAGAACACAATGGCCGTGGCCGCCGAGATGCGGATGACCTGCGGACTGGTCACCTTCGTGATGCTCATGGCCCCCGTTACCTCGGAGTAGGTGGTCACAGGAGGCCCTCCGAGGAAGCTGGCTGCCAGGCAGGCGAGCCCGTCGCCCAGCATGGTGCGGTGCAGTCCGGGGTTGGCCACGAAGTCCTTGTGGGCCACGGCGCTCACCACATACACGTCGCCGATGTGCTCAATCACCGGGGCAATGGCCACGGGAATCATGTAGAGGAACGGCTCCCACGCGAACTCGGGCAGGTGGAAGTGGACAATCGAGGGCGGCAAGGCGAACCAGGGGGCGGCCTCTACGGCCGTGAGGTCGACCAGTCCCATGGCCAGAGCCGCCACGTAGCCCACGATGATGCCGCAGATGACGGGCACCAACTTGAGGAGTCCGCGGGCCAGCGAGAGCACCAGCACGGCCGTGGCGAGGGCCACAAAAGCCAGCAGCCAGTGGGTCTTGGCCATGTCGACGGCCGCCGTGGAGAGCGACAAGCCGATGAGAATGATGACCGGACCGATGACCACCGGCGGGAAGAGGCGGTCGAGCAGACACTTGCCCTGCCACCGGATGAGGGCCGACATGACAAAATAGACCAGCGAAACGCCGATGATGCCGGCCAGTGTGCCGGGCATGCCCCACTGCTTGCTGGCCGCAATGATGGGGGCGATGAAGGCGAAGCTGCTGCCCAAAAAGATGGGTACGCGCCCTTTGGTGACGAAGTGGAAGATGAAAGTGCCGATGCCGGCAGTCATTAACGACGTGGCCGGATCGAGGCCGACGAGCAGCGGTACAAGCACGGTGGAGCCGAAAGCGATGAACAGAAACTGGACGCCCAGTATCGTTTTCTTGGCCGGAGAGAGGGTTGCGTTGTCCATGGGATGGTGAAAATGGAATGTGTTGGGTAAATAGAGGTCAAGGCTTTGCCATTGCCGCGCAAAGGTAAAAAGAATTTGCGAGATGGGCAAGACGCCCGTCACATTTGTGCCCGATGCGTCTGTGATTGGCCCCGGGCACGGTGTTTGCAGGGCGAACGGTAGCAAAACATGTTTAATCAAAGAGATGCAATCATGAAAAAATTCGAGAAAGGCCAGACGTTTCAGGCCGGTGAGTTGGTGGATTATGCCGAGGACGGCGTAGTAAGCAAGGAACTTGTGCACAACGATGCCGGTTCGGTCACCCTGTTTTCGTTCGATGCCGGTCAGGGGTTGAGCGAGCACACGGCGCCGTTCGATGCCTTGTTGCAGGTGCTCGACGGCGAGATGGAGCTCACCGTGAGCGGTGTGAGGCATGTGGTGACGGCCGGCCGGTGCTTCGTCATTCCCTCGGGCGCGCCCCATTCGGTGCATGCCGGCCGCCGGTTCAAGATGATGATTACGATGATTCGCGGGTAAGCGGCGGGGGCTTTTGGGTGTATTTTTACGTCATGGCGGGAAAAAACCTGCGGGAATGGGCTGCCATACGGAATAATTCGTTACCTTTGCCCCATCACTTAAAATAAACCATGATGAAGCGAAATCTACTAATTGCCCTTTTGTTCATTCTGTTGTTTGGCACGTCTGCCGGCGTTTGGGCCGCCCCAACAACCCGTGCCGCCTCCCCAACAAGCTCTGCCTCCGCCGCGGCAAACCCCGGCAAGGCCCAGAAATCCATCTACATTCCCTTGGAATGGCGCAACCAAGGTGCCAACAAACTGTATGCAGAACAGGATCCAAGAAACGAGTACACTTGGTCGAAGTCGCGTTCCATCGAGAACGACGACATCATTATCTACTGGGATAAAGGCTATGGAGACACCAAGCCGTCCGACTTGAGGAAAGACGATTTCTTCTATGTCGATCTCGAAGACCTGCTTAATAAGTGCCAGCAATTCTACAATCTCTACTACAACAAGCTGGGTTTTGTGAACCCTGCGACCACTAGTTTGAACAAGTATAAGACCATCGTGTGCCTCTGTCATACCAGGGATTGGACATGCTTTGGCGCGGGATACGACTTTGTAGTGAACGCTTTGTGGCTCAATCCGGCCACTTGCAAGCCTGTGGGCTTCTCGGTGGCGCACGAGGTTGGGCATGCTTTTCACTACATGTGCTACGCTGACGCCTCCGGCAACAACCCCGTTTCCTCCTCCACGATAGGGACAGGCTTCCACCTGCCCGTGGGAAAAGGCGCGACGATATGGGAGCAAACCGCACAGTGGCAGGCCTGCCAATGCTATCCGGCGAGCATGTTCGACGAGAGCATCAACGCCTTCCGCAGCACCCACACGCTGGCCTTCACGCATGAGATACACCGCTACCAGAGCTATTGGTTCCTCTTTTATCTCTGCCAGCACTACAACGACATCAGAACAGTAGCCGATGTTTGGAATCAGCCTATGAACGGGGCGGTGGACTTCAACCAGTCGCTCATGGCCCTGAAAAAGCTCAAGTCGGCCGATTTGTACAAGCTGTACTTCGACTATGCCCTGCGCTGCGTCACCTGGGACTTCGATGCTTGCAGCCCCTACCGCGACAAATATATAGGCGATTTCCAGTACAACTGCGCCCTTGCGGGCGACGGAAGCTATCAGGTGGCCATGCGCAGCTGTCCGCAATCCACGGGATTCAACGTGATTCCCCTGGAAGTTCCCGAGGCCGGCACGCCCGTTACGGTGCGTTTCACAGCGTTGCCCGCCGGAAGTCCGCTGGCCGAAAGCGACCCCGGACAGTACATGAAGGGCATCAACGACTATGCAACGCTGCCGGCCGGAGAACGCCATTACAACAACAAAGTCAATCCCCGGTTCCGCGGATTCCGGCTCGGCTTTGTGGCTTTGCTGAAAGACGGCACCCGGAAATACTTCCAGCAGGACAACGTCGTATGCACAGGCAAAAAGGAATCGACCGAAGAAGCAACCATGACCGTACCCGACAACACGGCCAAACTCTGGTTTGTCGTCGTTCCGGCACCCACTGTTTACTACCAGCATCAGTGGAACGACGAGCCCGCCGACGACGATCAGTGGCCCTATCGCTTCTCCATCGACGGCACAACTCTCGGCGATGCGGCCAATGTCTACGTCAACCCGACCCTCGACGGCCGGGAAATCAGCAACACAACCATCACTTACGACCTGACTTTCCCCGCCACGTCGGCCTCGTCGGGCGACTATTCCGGCTGCACCGTCACGCTTTCAGGTCAGGCCGCCGCGGCGTTGGGCACCGCTTTCCAGCTACTTCCCGCCGACATAGGCGGTCGAATGACCGCATGGGCCAAGGGCGGGCCGGCCGCCGGCAAAATCATGTTCTACGCGGTCAACCCCAATGGAAGGCTCAACGATGCCGGCTCCACGGCCAATGGCTACGGTCATTGGTATGACATTCATGGGTTTCGTTGTGGGTTCTACGACGGCAATGCCAGAGTGTTTTCCGAGTTCAATGCCAATGCACTGACATTCAACATCGGTCAGAAACCGGGCACATGCCGCCTGGGCGACAAGTACACCATCCGGCAGGCCCTCCGTTACCGCGACAACCACAACAAGGAGGCGGTGGCCACTTTCGTCTTCCATGTGACGCTGGGAGCGGAAAAATCGGTGAAGGTGAGCACCGGCATCAGCAAGCCCGCCTCGGTTCCCGTCACCCCTGCCCCCTACATTTACACGCTGGGCGGCCAGCGCATCACGGCGAAAAGCGTGGAGCAGCTTCCGGCCGGAGTCTATATTGTGAACGGCCGCAAGTACGTTTCGCGCGGCCGCAGGTAGTCCATACGCCGCCGAAACGGGCTCCCGTCAGGAATGGCCGCTCCCTGCAAGCGAGCCCGTGTAGGGTTGGCCCAGAACAAATCATTGCCGCAACTCCTCGGAGTTGCGGCAATGACGTTTCTCAATCTTCTTCCCCAGGCTCTTGTCCAAAGCCCTCGAGTGTGGAGCTGGTGGGATTCGAACCCACGTCCAAACAGGGAAACCATACGCTTTCTACACGCTTATTCCAGCCTTTTGTTTTCGTGTGACGGCAAGACCTGGACCACCAACCGGCACCTTATCCTCTGAATTTCACACGGGCAACGAGGCTTGCCCGCGCTATTTCCGATTTTCCTGCACCGCTGAATCCTTGGATTCGGAACCACATCCTTGGAGCGATGTCTCGTCGCATCACCTGGTGACGCGATAAAGCCAGTGATCTACTATGCTTCGATCAGGCAGCGAGAGCGTAATTGTTTTCGCCAATTAAATTGTTGTTCACTCAGTTTAAGGAGGTAGCCAACGAGCCTCCGCGTGCTTACATACCGTCTCATCCTGCTGTCAAATCCAGTCAGCCCCCAGCGTTTTCGGGTCATGCCCGTCTGTCGATGCCGGGTGACGGCGGCGGATGCCGGGGGGCGGGGCGCAGGGTTGCGGGCCTCGGCGGACAATCCGCTATCGGCGGCAAAGATACCATTATTTTTTGAAAGTGCCATGTTTTCGGCCGAATTTATTTTCGGCCGACCATCCGAGGTTTGTTTTCGGGGGAGGGGAGGAGGAGGGATCAGAGGTATTGCATGAGGATATCCCACACGGCAACGAGGTGGCATACGGAGCCGAGGAGCACGAAGAAGTGGAACACCGTGTGCATGTAGCGGCGGCGGTGGAGCGTGTAGAACAGGGCCCCGGCGATGTAGGCCACGCCCTCGGCCACGATCCATGCCACTGTTCCCGCACTCACGGCGGCCATGAGCGGCTTGAAAGCCACCAGCACGCTGAGCCCCATGCCCACGTAGCAGAGCGTCTCCACGTTGCTGTGGCCCTTGAGCCGACGGAACGAGAGCACCGTTCCCACGGCTGCACACAGCCACACGAAGCCAAAGAGCGACCACCCCCACCAGCCTTGCTGGCGCAGGGCGATGAGCGTGATGGGCGAGTACGAGCCGGCGATGTGCCAGTAGATGGCGGCATGATCCCAGCGTCGCAGCCGCTCCTTCCATACGCTGCGCGCGCTGAGGGCGTGGTAAAGGGTGCTTGCCGCGTAGGAGCCGAGCATGCCAAAGAGGTAGAGCGCCACGCCGGCCGTGGCCCAGCCGTTGCGCACACGGAAGCACCACAGGAGGAACACCGCCCCCGCGGCCACGCCCATGACGATGCCTCCGGCGTGGCTCCAGGCGTTCCACAGCTCCTCGCGGTGGCTGAAGAAGAGCCGGTCGCGCAGGCGTGAGGGCGTGTGGCGGTGGCGGGAATCGGGCGAGGTCATGACGGGCGGTGGGGATGAGTGCGGGCGTTGGCGATTTTTCGGGCCACGCGCCGCCTCAGATAAGCCTTGTAGGCCATGTGCCACCAGCGCGAAACGGGGCGCCCCCAGATGGTTTCGCTGGGAAATTCGAGGGCGAAGTGCAGGTTGCGCCAGGTCTCGATGAAGTACTGCGTGTAGACCGACTTGCCCTTGAAGTTGTACCGTTTGTCGTGATGGCCGAAGTTTCCGGCCAGCAACACCTCGCGCAGCAACAGCCGCCCCACGCGCTCGTTGGGCTCCACGAGCATGTAGCGGCCGGGCAGCCCCAGCACCTCGTGCAGCAGCCACATCACGCCGCGGCCGAACTTGAGCATGCCTGTATGGCGCAGCAGCTGCGCGTCGGCCCGCTGCTCCTCAGACGTGAAGCCGCGGCGCAGCAGGTAATAATAGTCTATGAGCTGCCGCAGGCCTATACCCTCGAAGAAGAAGTGGTGCATGATGTGCGACAGTTGGAAGATGCGGTTGAAGTCGTCGGTGGGCACGGGGACGCTTCCCGCCGCGCCGGGCAGCCTCACGCGCCGGGCAAACTGCTCGGCCCGCACGCGGTTGAAGTAGCATCGCAGCCGGTATTCGTGGAGCAGGTTGCCCATGAACGAGGGGAAGAAGTGGATTTCGGCCGGCGTTCGGGTGAATCCCGAGAAGTCCACGTGGTGGTAGCCTATCTCGGCGCGGGGGGCGTTGGTCTTGACGAAGCAGAGCAGCGAGAGGGTGTCCTGGTCGGTCCAGAGGTCCACGTCGCCCGGCGACCGCATGTGTGGGTCGGGATACATCAGGGCGTTGCCCTGCCCTTTGAGCACGCATGCCTCGATGTGGCCCTCGTGGTGGAGCCGGCTGACGAGCAGTGCCGTGTCGCGGTCGGCCCGTCGGGCCTTGGCGGCATTCTTCCCGTCGGCTGCAAACCAGGCGGCAGCCACATACTTGTCGGGCCCGCCGGGCTGGTCGGCGGGCAGGCGGCGCAAGCCGTGATACATCACGCCCACGATGCCCTGCTTGCGTGAAAACTTCAGCATATCGTTCCAGTCTATCTGCCCGAGGCAGGGCGGCACGGGGGCCTCCTCGTCGATGGCAAACCGCAGGAAAGCCAGGTAGTGCTTGTATTTCTCTTCCACGGGGCGGGTGTTCAGGATTTGTCGAGCACGGAATAGACCGTGTTGTTGGGGTGATACTCGGGCACTATCTGTTTCATGGTGTGCACAATCTTCATGTCGTCGAAGTTGTGGGCCACGGCAAAGAGCCGCTCCATCTGCCGCTGCACGTCGGCCAAGTCGTACTCGCGCACTTTCGAGATGCGTATTTTGGGGTGGAAGCTGGGCAACGTCTCCTCCGTGTTGGCGAGCATTTCCTCGTAGAGTTTCTCGCCGGCGCGCAGCCCGGTGTATTCTATTTTCACGCCCGTCACGCCGCTCAGGCGTATCATGCGGCGGGCCAGGTCGGCTATCTTTACCGGCTGTCCCATGTCGAACACGAAGATTTGGCCGCCCTGTCCGTGAGTGCCGGCCTCGAGCACCAGCTTGCAGGCCTCGGGGATGAGCATGAAGAAGCGGATGATGTTGGGGTCGGTGACGGTGACGGGACCGCCGGCTTTGATCTGTTTCTCGAAGAGGGGGATGACCGAACCGTTCGATCCCAGCACGTTGCCAAAGCGTGTGGTGACAAACTGCGTGGCGGCTTGGCGCCCCTCGCCGTCGCTGACGGTGCCGCCGGCAATGGCCCGGCTGAGGCTCTGGCAGTAGATTTCGCAGATGCGTTTGGAGCAGCCCATCACGTTGGTAGGGTTCACAGCCTTGTCGGTGGAAATCATGACGAACTTCCTCACGCCGTATTTCACGCTGAGATCGGCAATGACTTTCGTGCCGTACACATTATTATATATAGCCTCTCCGGGGTTGTCTTCCATCATGGGCACGTGCTTGTAGGCGGCCGCGTGGAAGAGGAAGTCAGGACGGAAGCGGGCGAATATCTCTTCCATGCGCTCCTGCTGGGTGATGCTGGCCACGATGGTCTCGCAGGGAATGTCGGGATGCTCGTGGGCCATCATCAGGCGGATGTCGTGCTGCGGCGTCTCGGCCTGGTCGATGAGGATGAGCCGTACGGGCTTGTAGACGGCCACCTGGCGCACCATTTCCGAGCCGATGCTGCCCGCGGCGCCGGTAATCATCACGCGGGTGCCGCTGAGCATGGTGCCGATGGCGTCCATGTCCACTTGGATTTGGTCGCGTGGCAGCAGGTCCTCGATGTTGATTTCCTTGAGCTGTTCCGCCTCCATCTTGTCGCCGGGACGCCACACTTGCGACTCGGGCATCATGTAAATGTGGATGCCTGCATCAATGAGAGCATCTTGCAGCGACTGGTCTTCGCGGAACTTTTCCGTCTGCAACGGCGACACGAGCACGGCTTGGATGTTCATGGCTTTGAGCAGCGAGGGCAGCCCGTCGTCGGCCTCGTAGACCTTGACTCCCAGGATGATGCGCCCCCTGAGCGTGGGTTCGTGGGTGATGAATCCCTTGAGCTGGTAGGGCGAGGGCTTCATGTTTCGCATCATCTTGGCCATGGCCACGCCGCCCTCGCGCGCGCCGTAGACCATGGTGCGAACGCCTCGATCCGAGCTGAAGGCCACGTCGTAGAGCGTCTTTACAATGATGCGAACGGCCCACATGAGGATGGTAGCGATGAAGTACATCAGAAAAATCTGCCGCCCTTCCAGTCTCACGAAGTGCAGGTCAAGGTAGTACACCCCGTAGTGGGCTACCTCGGCGATGGCGCAGCTCAGGGCCATGGCATAGGCCACGCGCTGCAGGTCGACGAACGAGGAGTAGCGCACGACGCCGCTGTAGGTGTGGAACACGCGGAACCCGATGAGGTTGAAGCACATGTAGATCAGGATGGTCTTGGACAGAAGAACGATGTTGCCCAGCGTGACGGCCCCGCGGTAGTAGAGCCAGAACACGAGGATTCCGGAGAGGTAACAGATGAGGCAGTCGATGGCGAGCACCGTCCAGTAGGGCAATGCGTTCTTGGTGAAGTACCAATTGGCTATTTTATGAAATATTCTCATGTGTTTTCAGTCGATGGTCTTACAATCTTTTTTACTGACAGGATGCACTGCGCAACCGTGTGTGCAAAGCGGGACAAAGGTACTACATTTTGCGGGATAAAGACCATTGCGGAGTGTTAAATCTGCGTTTTCCGGCCTTTCATCCTCCGGATGCCCGCACAGCAGGGGCCGCCACCGCAAGAATGCGCGTTAAAAAGGTGTAAATTTGTGTGCCCACACATTCGTTTCCCGGGCAGTTTACTTACCTTTGTGAGTCGAAAATCAGGCCACCCGCGAGGGCCGTCTTTTGTTTCATGTTTATATATTATTTTATTAGATTTCTTACATTAATAAGTACTGACTTTACGAGCCGGCTATCCGTGATGGATGGCCGGCTTTGTTTTTTGTTGTGGCAAAAGTTTTGCAAAGGGTCTCCGGGCCATAAAAACAAGCCGCGCGGGGCGGCCGTGCGACAAAAAAAGGCTATCTTTGCACCATGCCCCGCGCCTCGGTGGCCCCGTCACGACCCGGCTGTGGGTCGGCCTTGCGGCCGCAGAGTCTTGCCCCTGCCCCAGCCGCACGCACGCCCTGCCGCCGCCGGGGCTGCGCGATGACGGCCTTGAGGCCGCGCGATTGCACCGCAAAGGCCTGGCGATTGCGCCGTAACGGGCGTGCGATGGCACCGTAGACGCGCGGCGATGGCGGCGTGAAGGCAACGCCCGCGGGCCGCGCCCGCAGCGGCAGCACCCGTCGGCGGGCCGCGCAACGACAAATCATTTTAAACCTAAACGCTATATGTATTGCAAACTTCTCACTACGCTCGCCGTGACTTGTTCGCTGGCAGCCCATGCCGACCGGCTGAACATCTGCACGCGCAACCTCTCGCTGGTGGTCAGTGCCGACGAGGGACGGCAACCCGAGTATGTCTATTTCGGCTCGCGGCTCAGCGACGCCGAGAGCCGGGCCCTGCCCGTGCCGCGGGGCGGCCGCATGGACGCCTACCCGGCCTACGGCCTCAACTGTCCGGTCCCGGCCGCGCTGGCCTGCCGCCACGCCGACGGCAACCTGAGCACGCAGCTCGTCGTAACCGGCACGTCGCAGCAGGGCGACCTCACCACCGTGCGGCTCAGGGACCCGGTGTACGACCTGCGCGTGGATCTGAAATACCGTGCGCTGGCCGACGTGGACATGATTGAGGCCTGGGCCGAAATCACCAATGGCGAGAAAGCCACGGTGACGCTCACCGGCTTTGCCTCGGCCACGCTCCCCATCCGCCGCGGCGACGTGTGGATGAGCCACCTCTACGGCTCGTGGGGCAACGAGGGGCGCGTGGCCGAGGAGCCGCTGCGGCCCGGCGAAATCGTGGTGGCCAACCGCGACGGCGTGCGCAACTCGGCCACCGCCCACGCCGAGCTGATGTTCTCGCTCGACGGCAAGGCCCGCGAGAACAGCGGCCGCGTCATCGGCGCCGCCCTGTGCTACAGCGGCAACTACCGCCTCCGCGCCATCACCGACGACAGCGACTACCACTACCTCATGGCCGGCATCGACGAGCAAAACTCCGAGTACCACCTGCGCCGCGGCGAGACCTTCGCCACGCCCTGCCTGGCCCTCACCTTCTCGCGCGAGGGCCTTTCGGGCGCGAGCCGCAACTTCCACAGGTGGGGGCGCCGGTACCGGCTCATGCACGGCGACCGCGAACGCATGGTGCTGCTCAACTCGTGGGAGGGCGTCTACATGGATGTGAACCAGAAAGGCATGGACCAGATGATGGCCGACCTGGCCGACCTGGGCGGCGAACTCTTCGTGATGGACGACGGATGGTTCGGCCAAAAGTATCCGCGCAAGCGCGACGACACCGCGCTGGGCGACTGGGTGGTGGACCGTGAGAAGCTGCCCGAGGGCATCGAAGGCCTGTTGCGCGACGCGCGCCGGCACGGCGTGAAGTTCGGTATCTGGATAGAACCCGAGATGACCAACACCCGCAGCGAGCTCTACGAGAAGCATCCCGACTGGGTTGTCAAGGCTCCGCGGCGCGACGCCGTGACGGGACGCGGCGGCACGCAGCTGGTGCTCGACCTGGGCAACCCGCAGGTGCAGGACTTCGTCTTCTCCGTCGTCGACCGGCTCATGACGGCCCATCCCGACATCGCCTACATCAAGTGGGACGCCAACATGCCGGTGATGAACCACGGTTCGCAGTATCTGCCCATGGCCGACCAGAGCCACCTCAACATCGCTTACCACCGCGGACTGGAGCGCGTCTTCCGGCGCATCCGCGCCAAATACCCCGACCTCGTGATGCAGGCATGCGCCAGCGGCGGCGCCAGGGCCAACTGGGGCGTGCTGCCCTACTTCGACGAGTTCTGGGTAAGCGACGACACCGACGCCCTGCAGCGCGTCTACATGCAGTGGGGCACCAGCTATTTCTTCCCGGCCATGGCCATGGCTTCGCACATCTCGGCCGCCCCCAACCACCAGACGGCCCGCGTCATCCCCCTCAAATACCGCATTGACGTGGCCATGAGCGGCCGCCTGGGCATGGAGATACAGCCCCGCAACATGACCGATGCGGAGCGCGACCTCTGCCACAAGGCCATTGGCGAGTACAAGCAGATACGGCCCATCGTGCAGCTGGGCGACATCTATCGGCTGCAGAGCCCCTACGACAACAAGGGCGTGGCCTCGCTGATGTATGTCACGGAGGCCAGGGACAAGGCCGTGTGGTACTGGTGGAAGACGGAGACCTTCGTCAACCAGCACCTGCCGCGCATCCCCATGGCCGGCCTCGACCCGGCGCGCACGTACACCGTGCGCGAGCTGAACCGCGTGGGCCGCAAGCCTCTGGCGTGCGAGGGGAGGCAGTACAGCGGCGCCTATCTCATGGAGCACGGCCTCGAAATGCCCTACACCCACGACACGGGCACGGCCTGGGCCAGCCGCGTGTTGCTGCTCGAGTGAGGCGACGGGGCCGGCCGTCGGGGCCGCTCCGGCTGTACCTATCCCAACGCCATCCGCTCCAACCGCTCCACGGCTTCGGCCATGTCGGCGGCAAAGGTGGCGTGGGCCAGCAGGTAGTCGGGCCGCCCTGCGGCCAGAAGGGCGTAGAGCGCGGGGTTCATCTGCTCTACATACGAGCTGATGGCATACTCGATTTCGTCCTTTTGCCGCGCACTTGGCGAGTGCGCATAGACGCGCCACTTCTGGTGCAGAAAGGCGTAGGTCTGTTCAATGCTGTCCTTGCTAATCATGGGTAGGGGTTTTTGCCGGCAAAAGTAAGTAAAAAAACCGAGGCCCGCACGTGAATGATGCTTAAAAAGCAGGGCGTTTTCGTTTTTTATGCGTACCTTTACCCCGCAAACATCAACCCACGACACATGGACGACATCACCGAATACCGCAGCCGCATACTTCGGCTTCTGCTCCAGACCACCGGCCCCGACGGCCAGCCCCGCCTCACCGAGCGGCAGGCCCGGCAGCTCATGGGCGAGCTGACCGACGAAGACTTGAGGGCCGGCATGGACTTCAACACCCCCGAGGAGGTGGCCGAGCTGCTGCTCGAATCGGGCCTGGCCTGAACGCCCGCCCCCGCAAACCACACATCATGGACAAGGACAAGAACGCACTCCACACCTATCTCGACGAGATAGGCCAGCAGCGGCTCCTCACCGACGAGGAGGAGCGGCAGCTCGCCGACCGCATACAGGCCGGCGACCAACGGGCCACCGACCGGCTCGTCTCGGCCAACCTCACCTTCGTGGTGGCGATGGCCCGCCAGTATCAAGACCGCGGACTGCCCGCCGAAGACCTCATCAGCGAGGGCAACATCGGCATGCTTCGCGCCGCCGCCAGGTTCGACGGGCGGCAGGGCAAACGCTTCGTCGCCTTTGCCGCACCCTATATTCGCCAGGCCATGGAGCAGGCCGTGGAGCAGCAGGGAGGCCTCTACCGCGTGCCGCGCAACGTGGCCGACACGCGGCTGGAGAAGAAACGCAGCCACCCCCTCTCCATCGACGCACCCGTGGGAGGCAGCCAGGAGCTGAGCCTGGGCCGCATCATTGCCGACGCCGACGCGCCCGACCCCGACCGGCAGCTCGAGCAGGGCACCCTGCTGGCCGAGCTGCAACAGCTCGTGGCCCGCCTCGAGCCGCGCGAACGGCAGGTGGTGGAACGCTTCTACGGCCTCGGCACGTCCCACCTCACCATGGCCGAGATAGGGCGGGAGATGGGGCTCAAGCGCGAGCGCGTGCGCCAGATTCGCGACAAGGCCGTGCGCCGGGTGTGCCGCCTCACGCGCAGCACGGAGCTGCGCGACTACCTCAAGCAGTGACGCGCCCATGAAATACCTGCTCCTTTCCGACATCCACGGGTCGCTGCCAAGGCTGCAGCGCGCCCTCGACTTCTACCGCGCGCAGCGGTGCGACATGCTGCTCCTGCTGGGCGATGTCATCAATTACGGCCCGCGCAACCGCATTCCCGAGGGCATCGACGGCCAGGGCGTGGCGGCCCTGCTCAACGACATGGCCGCCGACATCGTGGCCGTGCGCGGCAACTGCGACTCCGAGGTGGATCAGATGCTGCTCCGCTTCCCCATGATGGCCGACTATGCGCTGCTCGTGGACGAGGGGCGGCGCGTGCTGCTCACCCACGGCCACGTCTACGGCCCGGCCCAATTGCCGCCCGGCCGCTTCGACCTGGTGGTTTCGGGCCACACCCATCTGTGGGAGTTGCGGCGGGGCGACGGCGGCCCTGCCTGTTGCAACACCGGCTCCATCACCTTTCCCAAGGGCGGCAACCCGCCCACGCTGGGCGTGATGGACGGCGGCGTGGTCACCATGTACACGCTCGACGGCAACCCGCTGGCCTCGCTCGACCTCAACCAATAAAGGCTTGCCGCAATCGCGGCAAGCCTTTTGCTTGCGTGGGTTCTGTCCCCAATCCTTTCCTTTTCCTCCTTTCACATCCTTTTTTCCTCCTTTCGCATCCTTGCCCTGGCGGGCTAAAAGCCCTCCGGGCAGCGGTAGCGGTCGCCCGTCTGCTCCACCAATTTCTTGCGGAAGGCCTCGGGATAGCCGGGCCGCTTCACGGCCGCGCCGAGCCCCTCGGGCGTGCGCTCGAAGGCTCCGCCCGTTTCGGGCTTCACGGCCATGTCGTTGAACTTCACGATGAGATAGGTTCCCAGCTGCTTCCAGCGGGCCAGCATCTGCTGGGCTTTCTCGTTGCTGTAGGCGTTGAGCAGCTTCACGGCCGCGGCCTCGTCGGTGGCACAGAGGGCGGCGGCGCGCTGCTCCACCTCGGGCTGCTGGGCAAAGTAGCTCTGCTCCAGCGAGTCGCGCACGGCTTCGAGGCTGGGGAAGAGCAGCGAGTAGCGCGGGTAGACCATGTTGCTCACCCAGTTGCACACCCAGTAGGCGTTGTCCATCGAGAACGTCAGGGCGTCGGCGCCGGGTGTGTTGTAGCACTCGGGTTGCACGGTGTTGCCGCAATAGACGGGCGTGTAGGCCACCATGTTGCCGTCGTCGTTGCCAAACCACAGCACGCCGCCCACCTGGCGGGGCAGCCAACTGCGCAGCTGGGCCACGTAGCTGAAGGCCGTCTGCTGCGTGCTCGTGGGTCGCTCGTTGAAGTATTTCTTGCCGTCCACGTTGAAAAAGAGCGGTGTGGGGCGGTAGGGCATCTGCCAGACGCCGCCCCCCATGTCGGCACTGTCCATGGCCATGGGCGTGCCCTCGTAGTGGTCGCGCATGGCCGTCTCCACGTCGTGCACGCTCAATTTGCGGTCGGGCACCACCCAGAGGGGCATGTCCTCGGCCGTCGCGTCCTTGCCCAGAACCCAAGGCAGGTAGCGGTCCATGCCCTTGGCGAAGCGGTTGAAGAAAGCCCACACGCGGGCGTCGCAGATGCGCCGGCCCGAAAAGTCGGGACGGGCGTAGACGGCTTTCCAGCTGAAGTCGGCGTCTTTGCCCGTGAACCAGCCCTTCTGCCGTGCGAACTTCACCACGTCGCGGGAGTAGATCACGTTTTCTTTGTCGCGCATGTCGAACTTGCCGATGCGGCTCTGGTTGGCGTGTCCGCAGATGGCGTTGTCGGGAATGCGCTGTGCCACCCACACCACGCCCTTGGAGCCGGGGCCCTTGCCCATCATTTCCATCACCCAAGCCTCGTTGGGATCGCAGATGGTGAAGGTCTCGCCCTCGGAGCAGTAGCCGTGGGTCTCGGCCAGTGTGGTCATCACGCGTATGGCCTCGCGGGCCGTCTTGGAGCGTTGCAGACCCAGGTAGATGAGCGAACCGTAGTCTATTCCGCCCTGGGGATCGACCATTTCCTCGCGCCCGCCGTAGGTGGTCTCGCCGATGGAGACCTGGTATTCGTTGATGTTGCCGATGACGTTGTAGGTCTCTGCCGCCTCGGGGATGCGGCCGATGAACCGGTGTGTGTCCCAGTTCACAATGTCGCGCATCGCGCCTTTGGCGTGGTGGGCGGCGGGATAGTGGCACAGACCGATGAACATGCCGTAGTCGTCGGCGTTGTAGGAGCAGATGACGGAGCCGTCGGCCGAGGCTTTCTTGCCCACGATGAAATTGGTGCAGGCCGGTGCCGCCACGGCGGCGAGGAGCAGCAGGGCCAGTGTGATTTGTTTTTTCATGCTATATGTGTTGATGGGTTTGGGGGTGTTATCGCGTGGGTTGCCGGAGTTGCGGTACGCCGGTGTGCCCGGGCGGCGGCAGGGGCACGGAGCCGTCGGGGCGGGGCATGGTGTCGGCGGGCTGCCCCGCGGCCGCTCCCGGCTGCATGGCGGCTGCGGCCTTGGGCTTGGGATGGCAGCGGAAGAGGCGGATGCGGCTTAGTGCCATGAGGTGGAGCGTGGTGGCGGAGGCGTTGGCCTGGTTGTCCTTGTTGAGCAGGAAGAAGCCCCGCACGGCCTTCACGGCCAGGCTGTCGGGGTTGTCGAGCGTGAGTGTCAAGGGACCGGCCGCGGAGATATGCACGACGCGCGAGGCCACGCTGTCGTTGGCGTAGACCACGGCCAGGGCCGCTACGCCGTCGCGCGCGCCGTCCTGGAAGATGAAGTCGCTCTGCAGCGAGAGGATGAACGCGTCGCCGCGGCGGAACGAGGAGTCGGCCGTGTGGGCGAAGCTGTAGACGTTGTAGGGCTGGTTGGGGATGAGGGCAATGCTCCGTTCGCCCCTCCAGATGTCGGCCGTGTCGCCCGTTGCGCTGGTTGTCGTGAGGGCTGCAAGGTCGTCCGACGACGAGCCCAGCTCGCGGGCGTCGTCCTGCATGCGCTGGGCCACGTGCTCGTAGATGGCGTGCAGGCGGTCGGTGTGGCGCATGTAGTAGACCATCGACGTGTCGAACTCGGCCTGGCTCACGCCGTACTTGCGCAACACGGCGGCGCGGTAGGCCATGATGTTCTCGTTGTAGTCGCCCTTGGCGGCGCGTGCCATGGCGTCGGCCAGGTGGTAGTCGTAGAGCAAATCCTCCATGTCGTCCTCCTGGATGAACGTGGACGGCACGCCGGGCTTGCAGCCCGCGAGGGCCAGTGCCAGCACACACACACATGCCGCGACGGCGGCCACGCGCAGCGTTTTCATGGGTTGCCTCCGTCGTTGCCGGCCGCGGCCGGGTCGTCCTTCCGCTTTCTCCAGCCCCCCGTCAGCTCCATGTCCTTGCGGCAAAAGAGGAACAGGCAGACCACGCCCACCGTGATGCAGGTGTCGGCAAAGTTGAACACGGGCGAGAAAAAGATGAACGGGTCGCCGCCCAGCACGGGAACCCACGCCGGCCACTGGGTCTGGATGATGGGAAAATAGAACATATCCACCACCTTGCCCATGAGGAAGCTGGAGTAGCCGGTGCCGAAAGGCACCACGTAAGATATATAATAAGGTGAGGAGGCACTGAAAACGAGCCCGTAGAACATGGAGTCGAAGACGTTGCCGGCGGCTCCTGCCACAATCAAGGACAGGAACACCACGTAGCGCGTGCGGGCCCCGCGCTTCACCATGCGGTGGATATACCAACCGATGACCGCGATGGCCACGAGCCGTGTCACGCTCAAAAGGAGCTTGTTGACAAAGGTCATGCCGTAGGCCATGCCGATGTTCTCGATGAAATTGATGTAGAACCAGTCGGTGATGCGGATGGATTCGCCCAGCGTCATCGTGGTCTTCACCTCGATTTTGATAATCTGGTCTATGACGATGATGGCCACCACGAGCAGCCAGGCCATGCGGCCGTCGGTCATAAACTCCCTTGCTTTCTTCTTCATCGTCATTTCTTTCTGGCGTTTTTGGACGCTACGCTGAGTGTGGCGTGGGGCACCACGCGCAGCCTCTCCTTGGGAATGAGCTCCCCCGTGAGCCGATCGATGCCGTAGGTTTTCTTGTCGATGCGGATGAGTGCGGCCTCCAGTCCTTGGATGAATTTCTGCTGGCGCTGGGCCATTTGGATGAGGTTTTCGCGCTCCATGGCCTGTGTGCCTTCCTCGAGCACCTTGTAGGTGGGGGCCGTGTCGTCGTCGGAGTTGCTGTCGGCATTCATCAGCCGGCGCATGGCGTCGCTGTAGCTGGCGCGCGTGAGCCGGAGTTTCTCGTTGATAATCGTGCGGAACTCTTCGAGCTCCTCGTCGGAATAGCGTGTCTTGGTTTCCATGGTGGGGATGTGAAAGCAGAGGCCCGGCCCTGCGTCCCGGGGATGGGGCAGCGGGGACGGGCCTTTTGCGGGTTAGTTTTTCTCGACTTTGATGTTGAGCTTGAACTCGTCGAAGTCGGTCTCTTCGCCGTCGTTGGGGGCGATGACAAGCTCGTCGGCCAGCACCTGCGCCTTGATGTAGTCGCCGAAGGAGGCCACGGCGGCGTCGGTCTGGGCGTTGGGAGCCACCGTCACGCGGATGCGGTCGGTGATGTCCAGCCCCGTGTCCTTGCGCAGATTCTGGATGCGGTTGATGAGTTCGCGCGCCATGCCCTCCTGCCGCAGCTCGTCGGTGAGCTCCACTTCGAGGGCCACGGTGAGGTTGCCCTCGTTGCTCACGAGCCATCCGGGAATGTCTTCGGAGATGATTTCCACGTCGGCAGCTTCCACGCAGACCGTCTGGCCGCCCAGCTCGAAGCTGTAGCTGCCGGTCTGTTCGAGCGTGGCAATGTCTTCCTGCGACAGGGCGGACATGGTGGCGGCCACGTCTTTCATGAGCTTGCCGAACTTCTTTCCCATGACGCGGAAGTTGCATTTCACTTTCTTCACCAGGATGCCCTGGCCCTCGGCAAAGCGTAGCTCCTTGACGTTCACCTCGTTCATGATGAGGTCCTGCACGGCCTCGATGTGGGCGCGCTGGGCTGCATCGACGGCGGGCACCATGATTTGCTGCAGCGGCTGGCGCACCTTGATGTTCACCTTGCGGCGCAGGGCCAGCACCATCGACGTGATTTTCTGGGCCATGCCCATGCGCTCTTCCAGGCCGCTGTCCACCAGCGAGGCGTCGGCCACGGGGAACCGCTCCAGATGTACCGAGGCCATCCGGCCGCCAAGGTCGTGGTAAAGCTGGTCGGCAAAGAACGGGGCGAACGGCGCCAACAGCCTGGCCACCGTGGTGAGACAGGTATAAAGCGTGTTGTAGGCGGCGAGCTTGTCGGGGCTCATGTCCTTGCCCCAGAAGCGTTTGCGGTTGAGCCGCACGTACCAGTTGCTGAGATCGTCGTTCACGAAACCGTCGATCAGACGGCCGGCACGCGTGGGGTCGTAGTTCTCCAACTCGCGCGTCACGCCGGCAACGAGCGTATTCAGGCTCGAGAGAATCCAGCGATCGATCTCCGTCAGGGCCTCGCCGGCGGGAGCCATGGCGGGGTCGTAGCCGTCCACGTTGGCGTAGAGGGCGAAGAAGCTGTAGGTGTTGTAGAGCGTTCCGAAGAACTTTCGGCGCACCTCGTCCACGCCGTTGGGGTCGAATTTCAGGTTGTCCCAGGGCTCGCTGTTGGTCATCATGTAGAACCTTACGGGGTCGGCGCCGTACTTTCCAATCATTTCAAACGGGTCGGTGACGTTGCCCACGTGCTTGCTCATCTTGTTGCCCTTGGCATCAAGAACCAGTCCTGTGGAGATGACATTGCGGAAAGCCACCGAGTCGAACACCATCGTGGCGATGGCATGGAGCGTGAAGAACCAGCCGCGCGTCTGGTCGACGCCCTCGTTGATGAAGTCGGCGGGGAAGAAAGCGGGCGGCACCGGCGTGCCCTCGTAGGTGCCGTGCACCAGCGACGCCCGGTACTCGGCCTCGGTGCGGCCCGTTGCAGCCAGCCCCTTGGCCTCGATTTCGCCCTCGAAAGGATAGTGTTGTTGGGCGTAGGGCATGGAGCCACTGTCGAACCAAACGTCGATCAAATCGCTCTCGCGACGCATGGGTTTGCCCTCGTCGCTCACGAGAACGATGTAGTCTATATAGGGTCGGTGCAGGTCGATGCGGTCGTAATTCTCCTGCGAATAGTCGCCGGGCACGAAGCCTTTGTCCTTGAGCGGGTTGGACTGCATCACGCCGGCGCCCACGGCTTTCTCTATTTCGGCATAGAGTTCCTCCACCGAACCGATGCACTTCTCGTGGCGGTCTTCGTCGCGCCAGATGGGCAGCGGCGTGCCCCAGAAGCGCGACCGCGAGAGGTTCCAGTCGTTCAGGTTCTCCAGCCAGTTGCCGAAGCGGCCCGTTCCGGTGGATTCCGGCTGCCAGCGGATGGTCTTGTTGAGCTCCACCATACGCTCCTTGCGGGCTGTGTCGCGGATGAACCAGCTGTCGAGCGGGTAGTAGAGCACGGGTTTGTCCGTGCGCCAACAGTGTGGATAACTGTGTACATGCTTCTCGATTTTGAATGCCGTGCCCTCCTGTTTCATCTCCATACAGAGCACCACATTCAGGTCTTCGGCCTTCTCTGAGGCCTTAATGTCCCATACTCCGTCGGGGTTGAACCGCGGGTCGTAGGCGTTTTTCACGTAGTCTCCGGCGTGCCGTCCGTAGGCCTCGAGGGCGACGCAGTGCTCCACAAAATGGGTGTCGAGCTCGTCGACGGCATAGTATTTGCCCTGCAAGTCCACCATGGGGCGGGTCTCGCCGCGGTGAGAAATCATGTAGAGGGCGGGCACATGGGCGTCGCGTGCCACCTTGGCGTCGTCGGCGCCAAAGGTCGGAGCGATGTGCACGATGCCGGTACCGTCGTCGGTGGTAACGTAGTCTCCGAGGATGATGCGGAAGGCTTCGTCGTTCATTTCCACGAAGCTGTCGCGGCCGTCTTCGCCCCGGAACACCTTCTCGGGGTGGGCCTCGGCGTAGGCATTGACGAAGTCGGGGGCGAAGTCGCCCGTCTTTTCACAGGCCTTCACCCAGGGCATGAGCTGCTCGTAGTGCATGCCCTCGAGCTCGGCGCCCTTCATACGGTCGACGATGCGCCAGGGGCACAGCTTCTTCTCCTTGTCGAAAGGCGGCAGCTGGCCCTCCCGACACTCCTGTGCGGGGTCGAGATAGGCGCTCACGCGACCCTTGGCCATGATGAGCGTCACGGGCGAACCGTCGTAGAGGTTGTAGGTCTCGACGGCCACGTAGTCGATTTTCGGGCCCACGCAGAGGGCTACGTTCGAGGGCAAAGTCCAGGGTGTGGTGGTCCAGGCCACGAAGCAGGGGCGGCCATGGCGCGTCCAGGCAGCCCTGGGATTGCGGACGAGGAACTGCGCCGTCACCGTCGTGTCCTTCACGTCACGGTAGCAACCCGGTTGGTTCAGCTCGTGGCTGGACAGCCCGGTGCCGGCTGCGGGCGAGTAAGGCTGGATGGTATAGCCCTTGTAGAGCAGCCCCTTGGTGTAGAGTTGCTTGAGCAGCCACCACAGCGTCTCAATGTATTTGTTGTCGTAAGTGATGTAGGGATGGTCCAGATCAACGAAGTAACCCATCTTCTCCGTGAGCTCGCGCCACTCGGCGGTGAACTTCATCACGTTCTCGCGGCAGCGTCGGTTGTACTCCTCCACGGAGATATACTTGTCCGACTGGCGGTTGTCAATATCTTTCTTGGTGATTCCAAGCTCCTTTTCCACGCCCAGCTCCACGGGCAGTCCGTGGGTGTCCCAGCCGGCTTTGCGCTTCACCTGGAAGCCCTGCATCGTCTTGTATCGGTTGAATGTGTCCTTGATGGCTCGGGCAAGAACGTGGTGAATGCCCGGGTGTCCGTTGGCAGAGGGCGGGCCTTCAAAGAAAATGAACTGCGGGCAGCCCTCCCGTTCGCTTATACTTTTGAGGAAGACGTCGTTCCTCCTCCATTCTGCCAACACTTCTTCGTTTGTCCGGGTGAGGTCAAGACCCTGATGTTCGGCAAACTTCTTAGCCATAATTTGTCTTTCTTTACCTGATTAAAATTTTGCGCAAAGGTAATCAAAAAATATAGATTCTACAAATTTTTAACTACCTTTGCACCGTAAACGCAAGCCCATGAACATCAAGCAAGCACAATTTGTCGTCTCGGCCCCGACGGTGTCGAAGTGTCCCGGCGATACGAAACCCGAGTTCGCATTCATCGGCCGCAGCAATGTGGGCAAGTCGAGCCTCATCAATATGCTGTGCAATCACAAGGGATTGGCCAAGACTTCGGCTACACCGGGCAAGACGCTGCTCATCAATCACTTCATCATCAACGGCGAGTGGTACCTCGTGGACCTGCCCGGCTACGGCTATGCCAAGCGTTCCAAGACCGTGCAGCAGCAGTTGGACCGGATGATACACTCGTACATGCTGCAGCGCGAGCAGCTCACTTGCGTCTTCGTGCTCGTTGACGTGCGCCACGAGCAGCAGCTCGTGGACCGCGAATTTGTGGACTGGCTGGGGGCCAGCGGCGTGCCCTTTGCCATCATCTTCACCAAGGCCGACAAGCTGGGCCGCGTCAAGGCGCGCGACAATGCCGAGGCATGGATGAAGCTGCTGCACAGCACCTGGGAGGAGCTGCCGCCTTATTTCATCACCAGTTCGGAGAAGAAGACCGGCCGCGACGAGGTGCTCGACTACATCGAGGGCGTCATCCGCGACGTGAGCAACCCAAAGACGATGTGATGGCACCCTATTTGGACGTACAGAATCTGACGAAAACCTTTGGCGCGCAGGTGCTTTTCGAGAGCATCAACTTCTCGGTGGGCGAGGGCCAAAAGGTGGGGCTCGTGGCGCGAAACGGCACGGGAAAGTCCACCTTGCTTGAGATTATCGCCGGCCACGAGGGCTATGACGAGGGTGCCATCATCTTCCGCAACAACATCCGGCTGGGCTATCTTGACCAGACTCCACGCTTCGATCCCGACGAGAGTGTCATTGACGCGTGCTTCAACCACCGGGGCGACCCCGAGCGGGTGCTCCGCGCACGCCAGATCCTCACCCAGCTGCACATCACCCGACTCGACCAGCCCATGCGCGAATTGAGCGGCGGACAGCAGAAGCGCGTGGCCCTGGCCAACGCCCTGATAACCGAACCCGACTTCCTCATTCTGGACGAACCCACCAACCATCTCGACCTGGAGATGATTGTTTGGCTCGAGGGATACCTCTCGCGCTCCACGCTCACGCTGCTCATGGTGACCCACGACCGCTACTTCCTTGACCGTGTGTGCAACCTCATCCTCGAGCTCGACGACCGCACCATCTACACCTACCGCGGCAACTACAGCTACTACCTGGAGAAGCGGCAGGAGCGCATCGACAACCGGCGGGCCGAGGTTCAGCGCGCCAACAACCTCTACCGCACCGAGCTGGAGTGGATGAGGCGCATGCCCCAGGCCCGCGGGCACAAGGCGCGCTACCGCGAGGAGGCCTTCTACGAGCTGCAGGCCAAGGCCACGCAGCGCATCGAAGACCGGCAGCTGAGGCTCAAGGCGGGCGGCGTCTACATCGGGTCGAAGATATTCGAGTGCCAGTATGTGTCCAAGAAATTCGACAACCCGGGTGGCGACGACAAGGTGATACTGGACAATTTTTACTACAACTTTGCCCGGTTCGAGAAGATGGGCATCGTGGGAAACAACGGCACGGGCAAGTCCACCTTCGTGAAGATGCTGCTCGGCATCGTGCCCCCCGACGGCGGACGCTTCGACATTGGCGAGACCGTGCGCTTCGGATACTTCTCGCAGGAGGGCATGAAGTTCGACGAAAACGACAGGGTGATCGACGCCGTCACCGACATTGCCGACTACATCGACCTGGGCGGCGGCCGCAAAATGACGGCTTCGCAGTTCCTCAACCACTTCATGTTCGAGCCCGAACAGCAGCACAACTACATCTATAAACTCAGCGGAGGCGAGCGGCGCAAGCTCTACTTGTGCACCGTGCTCATGCGCAACCCCAACTTTCTGGTGCTCGACGAGCCCACCAACGACCTCGACATCCAGACGCTGCAGGTGCTCGAGGAGTATCTGCAAGACTTTCCGGGCTGCGTCATCGTGGTGAGCCACGACCGTTATTTCATGGACAAGGTGGTGGACCACCTGCTGGTGTTCCAAGGCGAAGGCGCGGTGCAGGACTTCCCGGGCAATTACACGCAGTACCGCGAGTGGAAGGCGCTGCAGAGCCAAGCCGACGCGGCCGAGGCCGCCAAGGCCCCCAAACCCTCCAAGGCCCCGGCCGGCGAGGAGAAGAGAGAGCGCTGCCTCGACACCCGCCGCAAGCTGACGTTCAAGGAGAAGCGCGAGTACGAGCAGCTCTCGCGCGACATCGAGGCCCTCGAGGCCGAGCAGAAGCAAATCGAGGACGCGCTCTGCAGTGGCACGCTCACCGTGGAACAGATCACCGACATGAGCCGCAGGCTGCCCCAGGTCAAGGAAGCCCTCGACGAGAAGGGCATGCGCTGGCTGGAGCTCGACGAGCTGGCCTAATCACCCCGACGGCATGGCACGCACGTCTCTACTCCTCCTGGCCCTGGCCCTGACGCTCGCCGCCGCGGGCCGCGAACGCCCCGACACGGCCCTGCTGCACCGCATCTTCGACTATGCCGCCACCGTCGACACCACCCGTGCGGCCGACACGGCCGAGTATGCCTACACGCGCTTCCGCCTCAGCGTGGACCGCAAGAACCCCACGCTGATGCTCGTTCCCACCGTCTATGCCATCGCGCACAGCGGCCAGCGGCAGTATGTGGGCGAGACCTACAGCCGCATCACCATGCCCAGCTTCGGCCGCTACGAGTCGCAGCAGTTGCTGCACGTCACCACCGTGCCCCGCCGCCACCGCACGATGACCACGATGCTGCGCTACCTCACCCCCCACGTCTACGGCGAGACGCTCTTCGAGAACGCGCTGCTCTCGCCCTTCCACCGCGCCAACCGCCGGTTCTACCGCTACCGGGTCACCTTTCTGCTCAACGGCACGGCCCGCGTCAATTTCACGCCCCGCCGCCGCAACACGCAGCTCGTGGGCGGCCAGGCCCTCGTGGACTACTACACGGGGCGCATCATCCGTTGCTCGCTCACGGGCGAATACGACATGGTCAACTTCTGGATCACCCTACAAATGGGCGCCGAGGGTTGGCGCACGCTACTGCCCGCCCGCTGCGACCTGCGCACGCGCTTCCGCTTTATCCGCAGCAAGGTGAGCGGCCGCTTCACGGCTTTCTACGGCCTGCCCCGCGTGTTGACCGACACCATCGCCAACGAGGACGACATGGAGCTGATGTGCCGCGTGCGCCCTGACACGCTCGACTACGACGCCCTCGCGCTCTACGGCACCATGGCCGCCCGCCGCATGGCCCGCGACTCGGCCCTCGCCCGCCGTCCGCCCGAGGCCCGCCGACCCAATCTGGCCCGCAAAATCCTGTGGGACATCATCGGCGACAACATGCTCAACCGCGTGAAAAGCAACTTCGGCATCAACAATCAGGGCTACATCCGTCTCAACCCCATCCTCAATCCGCTCTACATGGGCTACGACCACCACCGCGGATTCACCTATAAATTCGACCTGCGCATGAGCTATCAGTTCGGCCCCAACAGCGAACTCTCCACCCGGCTCAAGGCGGGCTACGCTTTCAGGCAGAAGCAGTTTTACTTCCGGCTGCCCCTTTACTATTACTTCGATAAGCGACGCAACAGCTACTTCAAGCTCGAGGTGGGCAACGGAAACCACATCCGATCGCTCTCCGTGCGCCGCGACATCGAGCGGCAGTATCCCGACACGGCGGGCCTGGGGCTGCCCGATTTCGGGCTGCTCCACGAGTTCCGGCAGACCGACACCCGGCTGATGGTCAACATCAACCTGTCCGACCGCCTGGGCTTCCAGCTCGGCACCCTGTTCCAGCGGCGCGAGGCCGTCCACCGCGAAGCCTTCCGTCGCCTGGGCCGCGCGGGCGTCTACCACTCGTTCGCCCCCATCGTGGAGCTGCAATACCGGCCCTGGGGCTGGCGGGGCGCCGTGTTCACGGCCGACTACGACCGAGGCATTCGCGGCGTCATGGGTTCCAACACGGACTACGAGCGCATGGAGTTCAACGGCGAATACATCCACCGACTCAACCGCCTGCAGTCGTGGCAGATGCGCGTGGGCACGGGCTTCTACACGCGCAAGGACGCGCGCGGATACTTCCTCGACTACGAAAACTTCCGCGAAAACAACATCCCCGGCGGCTGGAACGACGACTGGAGCGGCGAGTTCGAGCTGCTGCGCAGCGACATCTACAACACTTCGGCCTACTACGTGCGGGCCAACGCCACCTACGAGAGTCCGCTGCTGCTGCTCAGTTGGCTGCCTTGGCTGGGCCACTACATGGAGATGGAGCGCGTGTATGTGTCGGTGCTCGACGTCAAGTCGGTGCATCCTTACGTCGAGCTGGGCTACGGATTCACCACCCGCCTCTTCTCCTGCGGTGTCTTTGTAGGCAGCGGACAGGGTAGCCGCGTCTTCGGTTGCAAGTTCGGCTTCGAGCTCTTCCGGCGGTGGTAAGGGCGTGGTTTCAGACAAAACAACATGCTTTGGATGTGGCTTCGCAGAGGGTTTTTAGACATAGCAACAGAATAACAAATAAGCTTCGCGGTGGGTTTTTAGACATAACAACATATTGAACACATGGCTGCGCTCCGCAACTGCCCTACTCGCAAAGGGAATAACTTCCACCGCGAAGCTTATTTGTTATTCTGTTACTATGTCTTTAAACCCACCGCGCCAGCCTTATGTTCAATATGTTGTTCTGTCTAAAACCCCACTGCGCAGCCACATCCAAAGCATGTTACCATGTCTATCTCTCTGTTGCCCTGTCCCAACTACGGTTGGCGGCCATAGAAATGGGCGTAGTTGAAGAAAGGCTGGGTCACGGTGTCGGTGCTGCTGGCCGTATAAGTATTGCCGTAAGGGTCGACGGCCTTGACGAAGACCACCGACGACGCACGCCGCGGCACATAATAATAAAGGTGGTTCATGATGAGGTAGCCGTTCTTCTTGCTCACGAACCAGTAGCTCACCGACTGGCTGTAACGGTGGTGATAGCCCGTGGCAAAGGCGTCCTGGCCCAGCGAACTGATGCGCGTCATGGGGTGTTCCACGCCGTTTTCCATGGCCACCACCCGCCAGCGCGAGTCGGCATTGAACACATTGGCCACCAGCACGCCCGCCCCACGCGCCAGGTTCCAGTCGGCGGCGTAGCTCTCTTCGTTGAAGTTTGTGCCGGCGCGGAAGAGCGACATCTGCCGCGTGCGCTCCCAGCGCGTGCCCTTGTAATAGGCATTGGCCAGGGCCGTGCCCTCGAAACTGTAGACGTAGTAGCCGTTGGGCGTGCCGCAGATGTTGATGTTCGACTGCCAGATGTTGCCGCAGGCCGCCGCGTGGCAGTGCTCCATGAGGTGGCGGCCCTCGTAGTCAATCTCGTGGTTGAGGGCGAAGTGGGTGTGCCCGCAGAAGAGTTCCGCGCCGCCCTCGAAGCCGTCGACCAGCTGCAACAGCTCCCCGAGGCGCGACGAGGAGTAGTGGCCCTGCTCCGTCGCGATGCCCAGCGGCTGCGCCCCCTCGGCGGGCCGGTTGCCCAAGGTGAGGGGGATGTGGTAGCAGAGCACCACCTTTTTGCGCTTGTCGGCCAGCTCCAGGTCCTGCCGCAGCCACTCCATCTGCGCGTCGGAGAGCTCTCCGGGCTGGTAGTAGAGGCTGCCGTGGTAGAAGTTGCAGTCGTTGAAGCACACGTAGTGCTCCTCGCCGCGGTCGAAGCTGTAGTCCGTGGGGCCCCAGTTTTCCTCCCATTTTTGCTTGTACACCCGCTTGCCGTCCTGGTCGTGATTGCCGATGACGGAGAACACGGTCATGTCTGCCGACCCCAGCGCCGTGCGTATCTGGCGCTCCAGCGAGGCGTTGTAGCCGCCGTAATACTGCACGTCGTCGCCCATCGAGAGGCCGTAGACGGGCGTGCCCGGGGGCAGTTCGGCGAGCGTCTGGCGGATGTCGGCCATCGTCTCGTCGGTGAATCGCGCCACGTCGCTCTTCTTCACCGGGTTGTCGTCGGGGCCTGTATAGTAGGGGCTGAAAGCGTTGGTCACCTGCGGGTCGCCGATGACAATCATGCGATAGGCCGTCTCCTTGCCGCCGGGCAGGCGGGTGAGCGTGAAGTCGTACACCGAGTCGCCCTCCACAATCGGCCGGTAGCAGCACGCCGTGCGGTCGGCGTCCGAGTGGGTGGGCACGCGGCAGTCGGCCGGAACGGTGTAGTAAACAAAGCGCGCCTTGGGCTTGCGGCGCAGAGCGTAGCGGCCCATCGAGTCGGTGAGCGTGCATTCGTAGCTGTCGCTCACCACCACGCCGGGCATCGGCGTGCCGGTGGAGTCGGTGAGCGTGCCGCGTATCGAGTCCACGGCCAGGGTGCGCACGCGGCGCAGCGAGTCGGCCACGAAGCGGGCGCGTGCCGCCGAATCGGCCAGGGCCACGCGGCGGGCGATGGAGTCGGCCCGTGCCTGCGCCGCCTCGCGCCGCCCCTGTTCCACCATCGAGACCACGCCCATGCTCGCGAGGGCCAGCACCACAAGGAGCGTGGCGGCCAGGTACACCTTGTTCGTTTTCAAATTCTTCATGCGGAAAAGACTTGAGTATTCATGTCATGTTACGGCGTATGACTTCACTCACGACAAAATTATGAATTTATTCCGAGACGCGCGACGGAGTGCCATCTCTTTTTAGAATATCCTGCAAAATCTGTAAATGATTGGGCCGGAAACGCGTGGTTCACAAATAAAAATGTTATTTTTGCGGACGGTTAACATATAGACTCATCGAACAAAAAATGCTCATGGCAAAAGCAAAGCCCTTTATCAAGTGGGTGGGTGGCAAGGGACAGCTCCTCGAACAGCTGGACGAACAGCTTCCGGCCGACTTTGATCGCTGGATCGACGTGACCTACATTGAGCCCTTTGTGGGGGGCGGGGCCATGCTTTTCTATATGTTGCAACGCTATCCTAACATCAAGCGGGCCATGGTGAACGACATCAACCCGGACCTTGTCACCTGCTACCGCACCGTGCGTGACGAGCCCGAAGCGTTGATTGCCGCCCTGCAAGCCATCGAAACAGCCTATCTGGCCCTGCCAAACGAGGCCGAACGCAAGGCCCGCTACCTGGACATCCGGGCACGGTACAACCGGAAAGGGCTCACCCCCGTCGACAACACGGCGTGCTTCATCTTTCTGAATCGTACCTGCTTCAATGGTCTGTACCGCGTGAACAAGTCGGGGGCTTTCAACGTTCCGTTCGGCCGATACGCGCGTCCCACCATCTGCGATGCCGCCACCATTCGAGAAGACAGCCGCCTTTTGCAGCGTGTGGAGATAGGCAACGCCGACTTTGAGCAGACCCTCGAGGCCGCACGCGGGCGCACGCTGTTCTATTTCGACCCTCCCTACAGGCCGCTGAGCGACACGTCGAGCTTCAATGACTACACCCGGGAATCGTTCAACGACGATGCCCAGATACGCCTCAAGCTGTTCTGCGACAAGGTGGACGCAGCCGGTTTCCACTTCATGCTGAGCAATTCGGACGGCAAGGCGGAGGACGAGGCCACCGGATTTTTCGACACTCTCTACGCTTCCTATCCCATCGAAAGGGTGTGGGCCTCGCGCAATGTCAACGCCAATCCCAACAAAAGGGGCAAGCTGACGGAGATACTGGTGCACAATTACCAGCAGACAAAAGCCGCAGCCCGCGCAGACTTCTTCGGCCGGCAACCCTTGTACATCACCAATCACATTGCATAAAATGAATAAAGACTTCGATCTGTTCATGTCTCAACTTCAGGAGACCAACCAGACGCTGGACTTCTTCTGCGACTTCGAGAAGATAACCCGAAACGTTGAAGACATCAGGTTGAGCCTCTGCATGCTCAACAGCCTCATCGGCAGCAAGAACCTGCGCAAGGGCGTTGAGACCATTTGGGAGCGCGACAAGTCAGCCTTTGCCGTCATGGACATTCTGATTGCCGTGCGCAGCAAGGGCAAGAAAGTGGTGCTGAATGCCCACGGACAGTGCGTGCCCGTCGACCGATTCTTCGAGAGTGTGGACGGCGTGATGGAGTTTTTGGAAGACACCGGACTGGCCGACATCTTCAGGAAAGGGGCGATTAAAGACCTCGTGGACTATGTGTTCGGCATCGAAACAGGCCTTGACACCAACGCCCGCAAGAACAGAAGCGGGGACATGATGCAACGGCGCGTGGCCGGATTGCTCGGTCAAAACAATGTCGGCTTCCGGCAGGAGGTCTGCTCCGACGAGTGGCCCGGCATCAAGAAAGCACTGGGCAACGACGAGAAGCGCTTCGATTTCGTGGTCGAAAGTCAGGGCACAACCTATCTTATAGAGGTGAACTTCTACAGCGGTGACGGCTCCAAGCTGACCGAGGTGGCCCGTTCCTATTCCGACATTGCACCCAAAATCAATGCCGTGCCGGGGTTTGAGTTTGTCTGGATTACGGACGGTATAGGCTGGCGGTCGGCCCGCAACAAGTTGCAGGAGGCCTACGGCATCATTCCTCACGTCTACAATCTGACCAGCTTCACCGACTTCATCCGCCTACTTTCCACGCCCAACCCATAGCGACATGCCGTCACTGCATCTGCCGGTCCGCACCCATGATTGCAGCGGGTCGGCACGGAGGATGCGCGAAAGTGGGGGATTCCATGCCATGTCCGGCCGCAGAACCGGCCCCTACGCAGAAACCCCGTAACACCGCCGTGCGGCCATCGCAGCATCGTTGCGCCGCAAACGCGCGCCCGTTACGGCGTAATCGCCGGGCCGTTGCGCCGCAATCGCAACGCGAATACGGCGCGGACGAAAGGCGGGCAAGCGGCCAACGCAGGGCGGAGCCACGGCAGCCCGAAAGCGGACAGCCGGCGGCGCGGGCTACACGCCGTCGTCCTCGTCGTCCTGCTGCGTGTCCGACTCGGTGTCGAGCCGTGTGTCCTTGGACACGGTGACGTTGCCGAAGTTGTCGATGCGCAGCACCAAGGGCACGTATTCGTCGCTCGACTTGTCGGGGTTGCCCACGCTCGCGGCGAAGAGCAGACGGTTGCCGCTGGCCCGAACAAAGACAATGCCCAGCAGGGCGCCGTCGCGATAGCTGGCGTCGTCCACGTAGTCGCGGAAGAAACTCTTGGTGAACGAGCGGCTGAAAAACTCGGAGCCGTCGGCCCGGACGATGCGCAGACGGATGCGGTTGTCGTAGTAACGCGTTGCGCCGTCGCTGGCCAGGGGCAGCGAGTCGTCGGCCGCGAGGCTCGACTCCACGGTGTATTTGTTGCCCATCCACGCCACGGGGCGCGTCTGCGTGTAGTCGCCCATCTTGTGGATAGTGGGCTTGCGGGCCGCAGGGGCCGGCTTTTTGGTGATGATGATGGTGTCGGTCTTCTTCTTGGCACAGGAGGAAACCATGACGAGGGCGAGGCCCATGAGGCCTATTGCGAGTAGTCTTTTCATTGCGTTTTCGTTGTGTTTCCCAGGCGGGATGTGTGCAAAGTTAAGCAAAAAGATTGAAAACGGGCCGCGAAAACGGCAAAAAGGCACGCACGGTTCAGGCTGCACGCGCCGCGAAAGCTGAAAGTACGGACATCAAAGTGCAAGGCACACTCCTCCCCCGGCAGGCCGCACGCGCCGCGAAAAGGTCCGGCCGGAGTTAAAAAATGGGACGACGACGGAAGATTCTGCGTTTTTTTACTAACTTTGCAGCACATTTAAGCAAACCCGCAAACCGCCATCCGCCCATGTTCCACCGTCTCCTCCTCCTCGCTCTGCCGGCCCTGCTGCTGCTCACCGCCTGCAGCCGGTGTGGCGACGGCTCCGGCCGGGAGGGCGCTCCGGCGGCCGCCGACACCGTGCCGATACTGGTGATGCAGATACAGAAGTGCTCGCGGCTCTACAGTTCGGAGTACCAACTGCACAAGATCGTCACCTTCGGCGACACGCTTGCCCTAAGCGGCTCGCTGCTGCAACACCGTTTCAAGATCAACCTGCCCGTGGGCCAGCGACGCGTGGCTATCCCCCTCACGGCCACGGTCAAGGCTTACGTGGACATGGGGCAGCTGACGGAACGCGACATTCGGCGGCGCGGACGCCGCATCGAACTGGTGCTGCCCGACCCGCAGATAGAGCTCACCGCAACGCAGATAGACCACGACGCCGTGCGCCAGAGGGTGTCGCTGCTGCGCAGCCGCTTCTCCGACGAGGAACTGACACGCATCCAACAGCAGGGTCGGGAGGACATTATCCGCTCGCTGCCACGGCTGGGCATCGTGGAGAATGCGCGTCAGAACGCGGCCCGTCAGCTCATCCCCATCGTGGCCGGAATGGGTTGGCGGCCGGAGGATGTGACCGTCACGTTCCGCAAGAAGTTCACGCCCGCCGACCTCGCGGGCCTCATCCGCAAAACCGAATAGCCATGGCCGCACTGCCGGGAAAACTCCTGCGGGCCCTCTGGGCCTCGACACGCACCACGCGCATCGCCGTAGTGGCCACGGCTACGACCGTCGCCATCGTGCTGGGCGCGGCCGCCTGGTGGCTGCGCGGCACCCACGTAGGGCTGTCGCATACGAGCCACATTGACATCACGCCCGTGCAGATAGAGCGCATACGCAGCATCGGCGAGTGGGAATTTCTCTCCATCAGCGACGAGGAACTGGTGGACACCGTGCGCCACGGCTTCTTCGGCGACGACGGTCTGGCCCGCATCTACTACGGCACGCTGCGCCTGGGCATCGACCTGGGCGAGGTGCAGGAGGGCTGGATACGGATGGATCACGACACGGTGAGCGTGACGTTGCCGCCCGTGCGTCTGCTCGACGAGCGTTTTCTCGACGAGGCCCGCACGCGTTCTTTCTACGAAGACGGCCGCTGGACCGAGGCCGACCGCGCCCGGCTGACGCGCCGCGCCGAGGCGGCCATGCGCGACCGCTGCCTCACGCCGGCCAACATTGCCAGCGCCGAACGGCAGGCCGCCGCGCAGATGAGCCAGTTGTTGCGGGCCATGGGCTTCGCGCAGGTGCGCGTAAGGTTCGCTCCGCGCGACGGCAAAAAATAACCGTCCGCCCAGAAACGGCCATAGCCGGGCCCGGGCGGACGGTCTGCGGGGCACGGCGGCCATGGCCGGCCGCCGTGCCGCTACTTCTTCTCCTTTCTCTTTTTCTCGCTGCTCTCCCGGTATTTCAGTATCATGGGCACAATCTTCCTGTAGATTTTCCGGTCGCCGCGGATGCGCCGGATGAGCAGCTCGCAGGCGGCAACGCCCTGCTCGTGGGCCTGGTCCATGATGGCCGAAAGGGTCGGCGTGACAAAGGCGGCGTTGTCGCCGTCGGTGAATCCGATGATGGCCACGTCCTCGGGAATGCGCAGCCCCAGGCTCTTGATGGCGTCGAAGGCGGCGTAGGTCAGGATGTCGTTGAAGGCAAGAATGGCATCCGGGCGGTCGGGAAGCTGCAGCAGGGCGACGGTGGCGCGGCGGGCCACGTCGAAATCTATCCTGTCGCACACCACGAGCCCGCGGTCGATGGGGATGCGCTCCTCGCGCAGGGCCTGCAGGTAGCCGTGCTTGCGCCGCTTCACCATGTCCAGATGGTTGGGCCCTCCGACGAATGCAATGCGCCTCGCGCCGCCCTCGAGGAGGTGCCGGGTGGCGTCGTAGGCGGCCACATCGCCGTTGCCCACCACCTGCGAAAAACGGTCGGGCAGACAGGTGCGGGCGAAGAACACGAGCGGCATGTCGGCCTCGGCGAGCATCTCGTAGTGGGTGTAGTCGATGGTGTCCTGCGCCAGACAGGCGATGATGCCGTCCACATGGAGCGAGAAAAAATTGTCGACGGCACGCTCCTCGAGCACGTGGCTCTCGTGGCTGTTGGCCGAAAACACGGAGTAACCGTTGCGCGAAGCGTAGTCCTCGATGCCGTCGAGCACCGAGGCGTAGTAGTGGGTCACGAGGTTGGGAACGATGACACCGATGATGCGGGGGGCCTCCTTGCGCAGGCTTTGGGCGAAGGGGTTGGGCCGATAGTTGCGTGCCTGGGCCAGCGCCTTGACGCGTTCCTGCATCTGTTGGCTCACTTCGTGGCTGCCATGAAGCGCGCGCGACACCGTGGCCATGCTGACGCCGAGCTCCGCGGCCAGGTCTTTGAGGGATGTGCGATGCTGTTTCACGGGCGAGAAAATGGGGTTGACCAATGAAAAAAGTGGGGTTGACCGTCAGTTTTCGGCAAATTTACGCAAATTGTCGGAGCCCCGCAAACGTTTACGTTGCTTTTTCGCCGCCGTGCGACAAGATTTGCAACGAATAGCCTTATCTTTGCAGCATATTTTGTATATAACAATGAATAGTTGATAATAAGTTAGTAAGAAAACAACGAGCCAGAACCGTCGGGAGACAGTTCTGGCTTTTTTGGTTGCGCCGCGGGGCGGCGGCCCGGGGGCGACGGGGCCGAAGCGGCGGCGGCAGGGCCGCCCTGCGGCCTTCGTCTATCGGTCTTGCTGCAGCACGCAGCGGGCGGCAAGCTGGCTGCGATCCACGACGATGAGGGCCATGGGGCGCATGGTCCACGACATGTTGCGCTCGCCCACGCGCAACGTGTAGTGCAGCGTCAGGGTGTCGCCCTCGCGTGTGAGCCGCCCGGGCACCACCTCGGTGTAGTCGTTGGTGAGGGGCAACACGATGCCGATGACAAACTGCCGCGCAAAGTCGACGGGCGTGGGCTGCCCGTCGGAACCCATCACGGCGGCCGCGCCATAGAGGCGGTCGAACTCGGTCTGCGTGGTCACCACGGGGCTGGAAGGCAGTTGCGCGTCGTTGTTGAAGAAGTAGTGGCGGGCCTCGCTGTAGGCCACGCTGCCGGCTGCAGCGGCCGTTCGCGTGCGGTGGCAGGCGCAGCTCCACAGCAAGCAGAGGGCGGCGAGGGCCACGGCATGGCGCATAGCCGTTCTCATGATTCTTGCATCGATGTTCATATCCGGTAAACGCGTGGCCCGGCAAAACCTTGCACGGCGTGCGAAACTTTTCTCCCGGAACGGGCAAACTGCGGGGCCGTCGGCGTGATTTCGGCGGTTTCGCTTGCGTTTCTCGGCAAAAAGCTATAATTTTGCAGGTAAATTCGGCCCTCTGCGGCCTTTCATAACAGACCAATCAACATGGGAATACTATCCAAAATCTTCGGCAACAAGCAGCCGGAAGAGAAGACCGGTGGCATGCAGGACTACATGACGCTCGTGCGTGTCTACTTCCAAGCCTCGATGGCTGCCCAGCTGGGCATCACCAATCTGGCCATGCTGCCCGACCTGCGCATGTTTAAAACCACCCTCCGCGTGCCCACGCAGAACAACAAACTCGGTGTGGGCGAGAAGGCGCACTGCAAGAAAATGATGCACGAAATCTACGACACGGACGACGGCTTCTTCAAGGAGATAGACCAAAGTGTCCGCAAAAACTGCAAGAAACTGCAGGATGCGCAGGTGTATCTCGTGCAGTTCCAGAACTTTTCACAGGACTTGATGATGCTCATCGGCAACCTGATGAAGTTCAAGCTCCGCGTGCCCGCCATGTTCGGAAAGGTGATTTACACCATGACCGAGAAGACCGTGAGCGACATTTTCACCAAGAACAACTTCTCGGATGCCGGCACCGTCAAGACGGTGATGGGCATACGGCAGTACAACCAGCGGCTGGGCTTCTCGCAGCAGTGGGTCACCAACTTCGCCTATCGGGTGGTGATGCTGGCCAAGAAAGAGCCCACCCCCGCGCAGCAACAGGAAGAAGCCGCCCGGAAAGGCCAGAAGAGATAGGTTCCGGGACAGGCCGCCGCACCCTTGGCATGCGGTACCAAAATGTAGGCCGGGGGTAAAGATTTCAGCGTTTTTGCTTGCAAATCTCGCCGAAAAAACATAAATTTGCAGAAAATTGAATCGTCATGGACGCCAATGAGAAGCTCATCAGCACGTTCGCTACCCGTGTAAGGCAGATGATTCTCCAATATCACGAGGTGAAGCAGGAGAATGCAGAGCTCTACGCCATGGTGGATGAGCGCGACGGTCGCATCAGGCAATTGGAGGCTCAGCTGGCTCAAACCCGTAACGATTATGCGTCGCTCAAGATGGCCAAGATGCTCGAAGTGACCGACGGCGACTTGGAAACGGCCAAGAAACGAGTGGCCAAGCTCATTCGAGACGTTAATAAATGCATCACCCTGCTGAGTGAAAAATAACAGCGCGATGGCAGAAGCAGACCCGAATACAATCAAAATACGGTTACATATCTACGATACAGAGATCAGCGTCACGGTGCCCCGCGACGAGGAAGCACTGTATCGCAGGGGAACTAAACTCATCAATGAACTCCTCAACGCCTACTTTTCCAACTTCAAAGGCAGGAAAGGCGACAAGGAGATTACCTATTTTGCGATGATAGACCTTGCGTTGAGGCTGGAACGCCAGCTCCTGCGCAACGACACCAAACCCTATGATGATATTCTCTCGAAGCTGACGTCCGAAATCGAATCCGAGCTGACACAGAAGTGACGCGCGAACAAGAGAATATGAATAACCAACTAACAATACAGCATTCATGATAGCAACAGCGATTGTGGCCCTGACAGCCCTGGTTGTCGGAGGCCTTGGAGGCTATGGCCTCTTTCGGTATGTGATGACCGGCAAATATAGGCAGATGATGGCGGCGGCCGAAAAAGACGCCGACGTGGTCAAGGAAAAGAAGCTGCTCGAGGTGAAGGAGAAGTTTCTGAACAAGAAGAGCGAGCTCGAAAAGGAGGTGCAGCAGCGCAACCAGAAGATACAGCAGAGCGAGAATCGACTCAAGCAACGCGAGATCTCCCTCAACCAGCGGCAGGAGGAACTGGGCCGGCACAAGCAGGAAGTGGAGCAGGAGCAGGTGCGAATAGACAATGAAAAGAAGCTCCTCGCCTCGCGACAGGCCGAGCTCGAGAAGATGCAGGACCAGGAACGGGCCAAGCTCGAGGAACTCTCGGGCCTGAGTGCGGAGGAGGCCAAGAACCGACTCGTGGAGAGTATGAAGGACAAAGCCAAGATGGACGCTGCCAGCTACATCAACGAAATGATGGACCAGGCCAAGCTCGACGCCACCCAACAGGCCCGCAAAATCGTGATACAGACCATCCAGCGCGTGGCCACGGAGACGGCAATAGAGAACTCTGTGAGCGTGTTCCACATTGACAACGACGAGGTGAAAGGCCGCATCATAGGTCGCGAGGGCCGCAACATCCGCGCCCTGGAGGCCGCGGCCGGCGTGGAAATCGTGGTCGACGACACGCCGGAGTCCATTGTTATCTCGGCTTTCGACCCCGTGCGCCGCGAGGTGTGCCGCCTCGCCCTGCACCAGCTGGTGGCCGATGGCCGCATCCATCCCGCCCGCATCGAGGAGGTGGTGGCCAAAGTGAAGAAGCAACTCGACAATGAAATCATCGAGACCGGCAAGCGCACGGCCATCGACCTGGGCATCCACGGCCTACACCCCGACCTTATCCGCATCGTCGGCAAGATGAAATACCGCTCGTCCTACGGGCAGAACCTGCTGCAGCACGCCCGCGAAACGGCCAACCTCTGCGCCGTCATGGCAGCCGAGCTCGGGCTCAACCCCAAGAAAGCCAAGCGCGCCGGCCTGCTCCACGACATCGGAAAGGTGCCCGACGAGGAGAGCGAACTGCCCCATGCACTGCTCGGCGGCAAGATGGCCGAGAAGTACAAGGAGAAGCCCGACATCGTGAACGCCATCGCAGCCCACCACGACGAGGTGGAGATGCAGACGCTTCTGGCCCCCATCGTACAGGTGTGCGACGCCATTTCGGGCGCACGGCCCGGTGCACGACGCGAGATTGTCGAGGCCTACATCAAGCGGCTCAACGACCTTGAGGCCATCGCCATGAGCTATCCAGGCGTTACCAAGACCTACGCCATACAGGCAGGGCGCGAGCTCCGCGTCATTGTCGGCGCAGATAAGATGAACGATGAGGACAGCACGAAGCTGAGCAACGAGATCGCCGAGAAGATACAGAACGAGATGACCTACCCTGGACAGGTGAAGATCACCGTCATCCGCGAGACCCGCTCCGTGGCCTACGCCAAGTAAACGGCGGTCCGAACCAAGCAGAAACCGTAGGGCCCCGCATGCAATTGCATGCGGGGCCCTGAGGTTTTAGCATTAATTAACCACGTCGGGGCACAATTGTTACCCGTCCGCAAGGCCCGCAACCCCTACCTTTGTACGCAGAATCCAAACCCTACAGACATGACAAACAGCATGAAAGACCATCTCCCACAGATTGAGATGGCAAAAATGGAAGCCCTCTACCAGATAGAAGCACAGTACGAATCGGGCCGCCTCACGCTCGAAGAGGCCCGCCGACAGCTCGCCGCACGCGTGGGCAGGCTGCGCCCCTACCATCTGGCCTACATGGAGCAGAACCTCAAAAGCGGCGACGCCGACGAGTGCATCCGCGTGGATATGCGCAAGACCATGCTGCTGCTCGACGGCTTTATGGACAACAGCCGCCCGGAGTTGCCCGCCGACCACCCGCTCACTCACTACTACAGCGAGAACGAAGAGATGCGCCGGCTACTGCTTGCCGTGGAGGATCTGGTGCAGTATCCGATGATTAAGAACCAGTGGCTCGAGCTCTACGACCGGCTCAAGCTCTACCCCATACACTACGCCCGCAAGCAGAATCAGCTCTACCCGCTGCTCGAGCACAAGGGATTCGACCGCCCCACTACCACGATGTGGAACTTCGACGACATCGTGCGCGACGAGATACGGCGGTCGCAACAGCTGCTCGCGGGCGACACGCCCGAGGAGGATTTCATCGCCCTGCAACAGGAACTCGTGGCCCATTGCCGCGACCTCATGGAGAAAGAGGAGACCATTCTCTACCCCACGGCACTGGCGCTCATCACTCCGGCCGAGTTCGACGACATGAAGAGCGGCGACCAGGAGATAGGCTTCGCCTTCATCACCGTGGCTCCCGCACCTGCCGCCACCCCCTCCACGACCCCGGCCGACGGTGCGGCCCCCGCACCCGACGGCCTTGCCCGCGACCTGCAGGCCCTGCTGGGCAAGTACGGATACGCTGCCGGCGGCGACACGCAGCTGCTCGACGTGGCCACCGGCAAGCTCTCGCTGGAGCAGGTGAACCTCATCTATCAGCACCTGCCGGTCGACATTTCGTTCGTCGACGAGAACGAATTGGTGAAGTTCTACTCGGACACCGACCACCGTATCTTCCCCCGCTCAAGGAACGTCATCGGCCGAAAGGTCGAGAACTGCCACCCGCGCAAGAGCGTGCACGTGGTGAAAGAGATCGTCGCGAAGTTCCGCTCGGGCGAGCAGGACAAGGCGGAGTTCTGGATCAACAAGCCCGGACTCTTCATCTACATCGTCTACGTGGCCGTGCGCGACAAGGAGGGCCGCTTCCGCGGAGTGCTCGAAATGATGCAGGACTGCACCCGCATCCGCGAGATGCAGGGCTCGCAGACCCTGCTCACATGGGGCCATGGGGAGGCCGGCACGGCCGCAGACCCTGCTCCGGCGGCCGCCGACACTGCTGCTTCGGGCCCCGCCGACACTGCCTCTGGCCCCGAAGACGCGGGCACCTGCCCCGAAGACACCGCCGGGAACGACATGGAGATTACGGGTTCAACCCGGCTGAAGACGCTCTTCGGCCGCTACCCCAACCTGAAAAAGAACCTCGTGGCTGCCGTTCCGCAGTTCAAGATGCTCGACTCGCCGCTGGGCAAGCTCATGCTCCAGCGTGTCACGGTAGGCATGGCCGCCGAGCGTTCGGGCCTCGGCGAGGACAAACTCATCGAGCTCATCCGCGAGTCGCTGCGATGACCGAGGGTGATTTTTAGACATAACAACATATTAAACATAAGGCTGCGCGGTGGGTTTAAAGACATAGTAACAGAATAACATGTTCGCTGCGCGGTGGGTATGAGTTTTGACGTAGGGGTCGACCTTTGTGCCGGCCCTACGTTTGGAACAAACGTTCAGGGGTCGTGACAATGGGAATATTAGGAACTGGCCGTGCAGTATATGGGTCGTGGCAATGAGAATGTGCTGCTCGATGAATGTTCTGACGGGCATGCGGGCCGACACAGAGGCCGACCCCTACGTCAAAACTCATACCCACCGCGCAGCCATATCCGCAGCATGTTGGTTTGTCCACCGCTGGGCGGGAGGTTATTCTGTCTTTTGCAGCAGGTCGATTTCGACGATGCGCAGTTCTGTCCTGCCTTTGGCCGATGCGGTGCGGTCGAGTTCTCCCGTGGCCCCGCCGGCCAGTTCCTTGATTTCTCCGAACTTCGTGCTGTCCCAGCTGGGCCCCAACATCCTGACGGTGAGGCTGCGGCTCTTCACGCCCCGCGGGATGTCGATGTGCACATAACCCAGTGTAGCGTAGGTCCAGCCCTCCCACACTTTCTGCCGGCCGGCGTAGATGGCGAGCGGATACACCTTGTTGCGCCAGCCCGTGAGCTTGAGCACCACCTCGTCCACACGGGCCGGACGGGCGAGAGTGAACGTGGCCCACGCGTTGGCGGGCGTGCCGTCGCTCTTCCATTCCGACAGCTCGTTGTCGTCGATGGCTTTCAGAGCGTCGGCGGCGTTGGAGCCCACTTGCACCGAGGCCACGTCGAGCGTGCGGCGAACGTCGCGGCATGACGGTGTGGCGGGTGTCTCGCCGCGGTCGAGGCAGAGCGGCAACGCCAGCCCGGGATTGTAGGAACTCACGCCGTCACGGGTGTCGAGGGCCGTGGTGTGCAGCTCCAGCGTGACGGGTTTCAGTCCGTCGGCCAGGGCGTGGAGGGTGATGACGCCGGGCGTTGGGGTGGAGCGCACGAGCACTCGGTTCACTCCACACTCCACGGGCAGGCTGAGTTCGCGGATGTAATTGCCGAAGGCCGACGTGGTGGCAGGCCCGTCGAGCAGTCCCGGCCGGCCTTGACCGGTGGCGGCGGAGCCGTTGGGCCGGGTCGTCGGGCCGCTGGCCGTGTGGGCGGGAACCGCGGCATCGTCGTTGGTGCAGGGGCCGACGGGGCGCGCGATGCCGCCCAGCCACTCGCCCTCGCCGCTGAGGCTGAAGTTCACCATGCGGTTGTCGAGTGGGCAGCGGCGGCCCTCGGCATCGACCACTTCCACCTGAACGAGGGCCATGTCGGCCCCGTCGGCCTTGAATCCGAGGGGATTGCCGATGACGGTGGCCCGCAGATGGTCGGCGGGGCCGGCCGTCTCGATGGTGTGGCGCGCCACCACCCGGCCGTCGCGGCGGCTCACGGCCTCCAGACGGCCCGGCTCGAAGGCCACGCTGTCCACGGTGAAGAGATACTCATGGCTGCGTCGGCCGTGGCCTATGCTGCGGCCGTTGACGAGCAGTTCCACGTCGTCGCCGGTGGAGACCACGTAGACCGGCTTCACCGTGCCCGGTCCGTAGTTCCAGTGTCCAATGATGTGGGTGCCGTCGTGCTCGGGCGTCACCCATCCGTTCCACATCACCTGGTGGGCGAAGAACGCGTCCTTGGGAATGCGCATGGCGTCTGTAACGCCCGACGTGCGGTAGTTGGCCTCGCCCCGGAAGTGGGTGTTCGTGTCCGAAAACACAATCTTCGCCCCGCCGCTGTTCACGCGCCGGCCCGTGCCCGGCCGGTCCACGAAGTAGTCGTGCCAGCGTTCCACCATGCCGCAGGCCAGCCGGTCCTGGTTGTGGTTGTAGTCGGGCGCGGGCGCGCCACGGTAGAGCGGCCCTGCGCCCTCGCGGTGGAAGGGGTAGCTGTAGGCGTCCCAATACTTGCGAAGACCCTCGTCACGGTAGTATTCCATCTGCCAATAGGGCTTGCCTTTGCTCTTGTTGACGTAGAGCATTTCGCCGCCATACTCGGCCTCGTCCACGTCGAGCATCTCGCGGCTGCCGATGGCCCGTCCGCCGTGTGGGTCGTAGCGGTCGCGCAGCCGGCGCAGCTCGGCCATGTGTTCGGGCGAGATGCTCTCGTTGCCGCCCTCGTAGAACAGGATGGACGGGTTGTTGCGGTTGTAGATGATAGCGTCGCGCATGAGCTCCACGCGCTGTTCCCAGCGGCGTCCCGTCACGTCTTTCTCGGCGTCGCCGGCGGGCATAGCTTGGATGAGCCCCATGCGGTCGCAGCTCTCCACGTCCTGTTTCCAGGGCGTGACGTGCATCCACCGCACCAGGTTGCCGCCCGACTCCACCTGCAAACGGTTGCTGAAGTCGGAGAGCCAGGCCGGCACACTCATGCCCACGCCCGGCCATTCGTTGCTCGTGCGCTGGGCGTAACCGTGCATCATGATGATGCGGTCGTTGAGCCAGATGCGGCCCTCGGCGAAGCGTGTCTTGCGGAATCCGGTGCGCACGACGTGGTCGTCCATGGGCATTCCGTCGTCGTCCATGAGGCGTGTGGTGACGGTATAGAGGTAGCCGTAGCCCCAGCTCCAGAAGTGGGCGCCGGTCAGTCGTCCCTCGGCGGCGACGTTGCAGGTCTCGCCCGGCTGCATGGTGACGCGGCGGCCGCCGAAGCGGGCCACGGTGCGGCCGTCCTTGTCGGCCACCTCGCAGCGGTAGGTGAACGAGCGTGGACGGTCGTCGTCGTTGCACACCTGCGACTCGGCGTGCAGCGTCACGGCGTGTCCGGCGATGTCGTAGTCGGTTCCATAGATGTAGACGCCCGTGGTCTGGAGGTTGCTGTAGAGGGGCAGCGTCTGGTAAAGGCGGTCGGTTTCGTGGAGCCACACGTTCTTGGGGATGCCGCCGTAGTTGGCGTTGAAGTTGCGGTCGTTCCACTGATAGGGGCTGCCCGAGGAGCGTTCGTGGTACCGCCACGAGCTGTCCACCCACACGGCAATGACGTTTTCGCCCTCGTGCACGTAGGGCGTGAGGTCCCATCCGCTGGCCATCACGCCGTTTTCGGTGAGTCCCAGCCGATGCCCGTTGACGTAGACTTCGGCCCCGAAGCGCACGCCCTCGAACTCGACAAAGAACTTTCGGCCCGCGACGGCCCGCAGACGGAAGTGCTTGCGGTACCACATGGTGGTGTCGCTGAGTTGGTGGATGGGTCGGCGGAAGGCCTCGGCCTCGTTCCAGGCACGGGGCAGCGTGACGCGCTGCCACGCGTGGTCGTCGTAGTCGGGGGCCTCGGCCCCCTCGGCGGGGCCCAGCCGGAGCAGCCATCCGCTGTTGAAATTGAGTTTCTGCCGCCCGGCGGCGCGGGTGCCCAGGCCGGCCGCAGCCAGCACGAGCAGCAGGAGCAGGTGTTTGATGTGCATGTTTCAGTGAGTTTGTTTACGGTGAATGATGCGGCCCAAACAAGGGCTTTGCCGTGGCCCGGACTGCCCGTAACGGCAGCTTTTCTGGCCCGGCGTTGCGGCGTCAGTTGCCGTCGGGCTTGATGATTTGGTAGACGGGGGCGTTGTACCAGCGGAAAGCCCGCCAGTCGTCGGGCCGTGCGGGGTCGTAGTCGTGCCAGTCAGGGCGCAGCTGCGAGGCCATGGGCAGCCCGAGTTGCTTCATTCCCATGACCACCATCTTGGCAATCTCGTAGGCGCCGTAGGGATTGAAGTGGGTGTTGTCGGCCAGTGCTTTTTCCTGTCCGGGGAAGGTATGGGGCGGATAGTGCACGAGTGCGCGCTTGGAATCTTCCTCGCCCAGGGTCTCGAAGAACGTGCGCGTCATGTCGTGCAGCTCGATGAGGGGCACGCCCTCGCGCCGTGCCACGGCCCGCATGGCGTCGGGATAGTCGCCGTGGGTCTCGACGATGCGGCTGCCCTCGAAGCGTCGCCGCTGCGTGGGCGTGAGGAAGACGAGGTGCCCGCCCCGGCCGCGCACCTGGTCGACGAAGCGTTTCAGGTTGTACGAGAAGTTGTACCACGCCCCCGAGCCGGCCGCGCGCTCTTTCTGATCGTTGTGTCCGAACTCGCAGCACACGTAGTCGCCGGGCCGCATCATGTCCAGCACCTTGTCCAGACGGTTGGCTGCAAGGAACGTGCCGGCCGTGAGCCCGCTCTCGGCGTGGTTGGAAACGGCCACGCCGGGACCGAACCATCGCGGTATCATCTGCCCCCAGCTGGCCCACGGTTCCATGTTTTGATCGACCACGGTGGAGTTGCCGCAGAGGAAGACGGTGCGGACCGTCGTGTCGCGTTCGATGCGCAGCCGGTTCACGGCTGGGGCGGGACCGTTGAACTCCAGCGTGAGGCGGTCGTCCCAATCGAGGTAGTCGCGCTCGCGCTCCTTGAGTTTCACGCGCTTGTTGTCGCCGATGGCGGGCGACCGCTTGTTCACCACAAAGCACAGCTCGCGCAGCTCGCCGCGGCGCGTGGGCGTGGCCTCGGCCATGAGGCGGCGGCTCTCGGCGCGCACCACGGTCGAGGCAGCCTTGCGCCGCGAGCCAAGGGTGAGGGTGACGCGGTAGTTGCCATCGGGCACCCTGACCGAGAAATAGGCCGGGCGGCCCAGCCCGTTGCGGCTCTCGGCGGCGGTGGGCGCGGGGGCGTATTGCAGCATGTCCCAGCCGTAGCCCCGCGCGTCGGAGTAGGCGGGCTGGGGTTGCGTCATGTCGAAGTCGAACTGTTGGGCCCCGGCCGCGAGCGTGGCCGTGAGGCAGAGGGCCGAAAGGAGAAGTCGTTTCATGGGGTATGGGTGATGGGGTGGGGGTTCAGCGTTTGGTGTTTTTAGGGTTTTTAGGGGTCTTGGCAGCGGCGGCCGGGGTGTCGGGCAGCCGCTCGCCGTTGACGGTGAGACCCCTGACCACGGTGCCGGGGATGAGCGTGGGCGAGAAAGCGCGGGCCTCGTCGGTGACGGTGACACGGTCGAAGGTGAAGTCGCGCAGCGCGTATTTGTCCGACGTGCCCACGTCGAAGAAGTTGCGGCACGCCATGTTCACGTTGCGCAGGGTGATGTTGTTGCAGCGCGACAGCGGCATGTCGGCGCGCTCCTCGCGCTTGTAGAACTGTGTCCAGGGGCGCACCACGAGGAACGACTTGGCCTGTCCCGTGACGTTTTCCACCGTCACGTATTCATAGTGCTGGGGCGTGTCGGGGCGCATCTTGAGCCAGAGCACGCGGCTCACGCTGCCCGCCTCGATGTTGCGCAGGATGATATTGCGGTTCTCGATGCTCTCCGAGCCCAGCGTCATGCAGCCGTGCACGGTGCCGTAGCGGCAGTTCTGCACGATGATGTTGCGGTTGGTCCCGTTGTCGGGGTTCTTGTCGGCATAGGTTCCCTTGCCTCCCTTGAGGGCGATGGCGTCGTCGTTCACGCTCATGTAGCAGCCGTTGACGAGCACGTCGCGGCACACGTCGATGTCGATGGCATCGGTGCTGGGGCCTTTCACGCCCTCTGTGGGCGAGTAGATGTGGCAGCCGAGGTACTTCACGCGCTCGCATTTGTAGAGGTGGTTGGTCCAGAACGGGCTGTTCTGCAGCCGCAGCTGCTGCACCGTCACGTTCTTGCAGCGCGAGATGTAGACCAGCCGCGGCCGCTGCTCGTCCTTGTTGGTGCACTGCCGGTTCCACTCGCGCCGCAGCCAGAACTGCCGCCAGTAGTGGTAGCCGTTGCCGTCGATGGTGCCGGGCCCGGCCATGACAAAGCCGTCGATGGAGTCGGCATTGACCAGAGCCGTGTAGTACCGGCACGTCTCGCCCTCGATGCGCGTCTGCTTCAAATCGAAGTCCTCGATGCGCGAAGAGCCCTTGAGGCATCCGCCCTCTTCGACGAGCAGGTGGGTGCCCTGGCGGAAGTAGAGGCTGCCCGAGACGAATGTTCCGCGCGGCACCACCACCACGCCGCCGCCCTCGCGCGCGGCGCGGTCGATGACGGCTTGCAGGGCGCGCGTCTGCACGCGCAGGGTGTCGGGGCGGCAGCCGTAGTCGGTCACCACGTAGCGGCGGCCCAGCGTGGCCACGTCCACGGCCGTGGTGTCGTCGAACCAGGCGTCGATGGGGGTGCCGTCGGGCCAGAGCTGCGGTTTCTGCCGGGCCTCTGCGCCCAGGCAGGCGAGGAGCATGAGGGCTCCCAGGAGGATTTGTTTCATAGTGTTTGGTGTATCAATGAGTTTGTTTTTAGAGTGGATTCAGATAGCGTGCCCGGCCCGGGTCGGCCCGGCGTCGCGACGCGGGCCGGGCAATGGCGGCGTGGGGGCCTTGCAATGGCGGCGTGGGGGCCTTGCAATGGCGGCGTGGGGGCCTTGCGATGGCGGCGTGGGGGCCTTGCGATGGCGGCGTGGGGGCCTTGCGATGGCGCCGTAACGGGCCTGCGATTGCGGCGTAACGGCGTGGCGATTACGCCGTTTTGACCGCGCGATTATGGCGTGGTGGCTGCGCGATTATGGTGTGGCGGCGATGTCCCGGCCGCAGGGCCGCCCTGCTGCCGCCGCACCCCGGAGCCGCCCCTGCGGCCCGAGGGCTGCGTTTCATGTGGCAAAAATAAGCAATTTGCCAAAGAAAACCAAGCAGAACGGCAGGAAGTTTCGGAAAAATCGTGTATATTTGCACATTGTATCAACCAACGAGAGATTTAACGACAAACGAATGAAAGACTTTCTGAAACACGTGGGCGCCACCGTGGTGGGCCTCTTCCTCTTTAGTGTGGTCGTGGCCGGCATCGGCATCATGGCCGTGGTGGGCATGGTGGCCTCCGCCTCGAGCACGCGCAGCGTGGCCTCCAACTCGGTGCTGGTGCTCACTCTCGACGGGCCCCTCGCGGAGCAGTCCGAGGGCACGCTGCGCGACCAACTCACGGGCGACAGCCCGCAGGGGCTGCGCGAGATGCTCGCCGCCGTGCGCAAGGCCAAGGCCAACGACGACATCAAGGGCATCTACATCGAGGCCGGCGACCTGGACGCCGACATGGCCCAGGCCGAGGAACTGCGCGGCGCACTGATGGATTTCCGCAAGTCGGGCAAGTGGATCGTGGCCTACGGCGAGGAGTATTCCCAGCTCTGCTACTATCTGGCCACCACCGCCAACAAGATATACATGAACCCGCAGGGCCTCGTGGACTGGCACGGATTGGGCGGACAGGTCACCTTCCTGCGCGACGCCTATGCCAAGATTGGCATCAAGATGGTGCCGTTCAAGTGCGGCAAGTACAAGAGCGCCACCGAGACCTACACCGAAGACCGCATGAGCGAGCCCAGCCGCCGGCAGACCGAACGCTATCTTGGCGGCTGGTGGAACGCCATTTGCCAGGCCGTGGGCCGCAGCCGGGGCATCAGCGTGGATTCGCTCAACGCCTATGCCGACCGCGTGGTGTCGCTCGAGGACCCCAAGAACATGGTGCGGCTGAAGATGGTCGACGCGCTGGTCTACGACGATGAGGTGAAGCCCCTCGTGAACAAACTGCTGAAACAGGAGGCCGACGACGACATCAACCAGCTCACTGTGGCCGACATGGCCGACGTGCCCGAGCCTGACACCACCGACAGCGACAACGAGGTGGCCGTGTATTACGCCTATGGCGAGATCGTGGACGAGGTTCCGACGCAGAGCCTCTTCACCTCCAGCCACCTCATCGTGGGCAAGGACGTGTGCCGCGACCTGGCCTCGCTGGCCGACGACGACCAGGTGAAGGCCGTCGTCATTCGCATCAACTCGGGCGGCGGCAGCTCGTATGCCTCCGAGCAACTGTGGCACCAAATCGGGAAGTTGCGCAGCAAGAAGCCCGTCGTGGTCTCCATGGGCGGCGCGGCGGCATCGGGCGGATACTACATGGCCTGTGGGGCCAACTACATCTTTGCCGAGCCCGGCACCATCACGGGAAGCATCGGCATCTTCGGCATCCTCCGCGACCGCTCGGAGCTCATGACGCGGCTGCTGGGCTTTAAGTACGACGAAGTGAAGACCAACCGCAACGCCACGATGGGCTCCGAGGTGAAACCCATGACGCCCGAACAGGCCGGCTACGTGCAGGCCGCCGTGGATCGGGGCTACCTGCTCTTCAAGAGCCGCGTGGCGCAGGGCCGCCGCATGACGATGGCCCAGGTGGAGGAGCGGGCCCAAGGCCACGTGTTCCTGGGCAGCGACGCGCTCAAACTGGGACTCGTCGACGCGCTGGGCGGAGTGGACCAGGCCGTGGCCAAGGCGGCCCGGCTGGCCCGTCTCGACGACTATTACACCGCCGGTTACCCCGCCCCCAAGGATTTCTGGGAGCAGCTGCTCGACGAGGGCAGCTCGTCCACCGGCTCCGTGCTCGACGGCCAGTTGCGCCAGACGCTCGGCAGCCTCTACGAACCTTTCATGCTCATGCGCGCCGCCGAGGGCCAGTCGTGGCTCCAGGCTCGCATGCCCCTGCTGCTGCGCGCGCGGTAGGGTGGCTACACCTTATTATATAATACCCCCTGCACCATGCGTACCGAAGGCGACCTCATCAGGATCAACGACTGGCTGCTGCCCCTCAGCTGGCTCTACGGGCTGGGTGTGGGGCTGCGCAACCGGCTCTTCGACCTGGGGCTGCTGCGGCAGCGCGCCTTCGACATCCCCGTTATCTCCGTGGGCAACATCACCGTGGGCGGGTCGGGCAAGACGCCCCACGTGGAATACCTCGTGCGGCTGCTCAAGGACGTGGTGCGCGTGGGCGTGCTCTCGCGTGGCTACAAGCGCAAGAGCCGCGGCTATGTGCTGGCCTCGCCCGACACTCCCATGCCCGACATCGGCGACGAGCCCTACCAGATGAAGCAGAAGTTTCCCGGCATCTACGTGGCCGTGGACCGCAGCCGCTGCGAGGGAATAGACCGTCTCACGGGCGACGAGGCGACGCGCGACGTCGACGTTATCCTGCTCGACGACGCCTTTCAGCACCGTTATGTCAAGCCCGGCATCAACATCCTGCTCGTCGACTACCACCGACTCATCATCTACGACCGGCTGTTGCCGGCCGGCCATCTGCGCGAGCCCATGCGCGGAAAGAACCGCGCCGACATCGTCATCGTGACCAAATGCCCCAAGGACCTCAAGCCCATGGAGTTCCGGGTGCTCACCAAAGCCATGGACCTCTACCCCTACCAGGAGCTCTTCTTCACCTGCATCGACTACGACGAGCCCCGTCCTGTCCATGCCGAGGCCCCGCCGCGGCTGGAGTTGGCGGGCAAGCACGTGCTGCTGCTCACGGGCATAGCCTCGCCCGAGCAGATGCACAACGACCTGCGGCCACGCTGCCGTTCCGTCGTGCCCATGGCCTTCGGCGACCACCATCTCTTCAGCCGGCGCGACGTGGAACGCCTCAATGCCGCCTTCGCCGCCATGCCCTCGCCCAAGGTTGTCGTCACCACCGAGAAAGATTCCGCGCGTCTTGCGGGGCTCGACGGGCTCAGCCCCGAGGTGCGTGCCGGCCTTTACGTGTTGCCCATCCGCGTGCGTTTCATGCTCGGACAGGAGGAATACTTCAACAATAAAATCATAAGCTATGTGCGAAAAAATTCAAGAAACAGCATCCTGGTTAAGAGAAAGGATGACGACAAGCCCCAAGACGGCCATCGTACTGGGAACCGGCCTGGGACAATTAGCTTCAGAGATAACTGATACCTACGAGTTCCCGTATCAGGAAATCCCCAACTTCCCCGTGTCTACGGTGGAGGGACATGCCGGAAAACTCATCTTTGGCAGGCTCGGCGGCAAGGACATCATGGCCATGGAAGGCCGTTTCCACTTCTATGAGGGCTACTCCATGAAGGAGGTTACGTTCCCCATCCGCGTGATGCACGAGCTGGGCATCGAGACGCTCTTCGTGAGCAACGCCTCCGGCGGCATGAATCCCGACTTCTCCATAGGCGACCTCATGGTCATCACCGACCACATCAACTTCTTCCCCGAGCACCCGCTCAACGGGCCCAACTTCCCTGCCGGCCCGCGCTTTCCCGACATGCACGAGGCCTACAACAGCGCACTCATCAGCCTGGCCGACGACATTGCGGCCGAGAAAAACATCCGCCTGCAGCACGGCGTGTACGTGGGCGTGCAGGGCCCCACGTTCGAGACGCCGGCCGAATACCGCATGTACCGCCTCATGGGCGGCGACGCCGTGGGCATGTCGACCGTGCCCGAGGTCATCGTGGCCTGTCACTGCGGCATCAAAGTGTTCGGCATCAGCATCATTACCGACCTGGGCGGCTTCGACGTGCCCGCCGAGGTGAGCCACGAAGACGTGCAGCGGGCCGCCAATGCCGCCCAGCCCAAGATGACGGAAATCATGCGCGAGATGATTAGGCGGGCGTAGAAAACCTGCCTTCACCGTCTCCTTGGGGCGTGTTTTCTGACTCCTTTAACTCCTTTACTCCTTTAACTCCCAAGAATGGAAATCGCCAAGCTCGGTGAGTTCGGCCTCATAGACCGGCTCACCAACGACATACAGCTCAAGAACGAGTCCTCGCTTCGGGGCGTGGGCGACGATTGCGCCGTGATGCACTACCCCGACACGGAGGTGCTTGTCACCACCGACATGCTCATGGAGGGCATTCATTTCGACCTCACCTACATCACTTTGCAGGAACTCGGCTACAAGGCGGCCATGGAAAACCTCTCCGACGTGTTTGCCATGAACGGCACGCCGCGCCAGCTGACGGTGTCGCTGGCCCTGGGCAAGCGGTTCAAGGTGGAGGATCTGGAGGCCTTCTACCGCGGTCTGCGGGCGGCCTGCGACAAGTGGAATGTCGACATCGTGGGCGGCGACACCACCTCGTCGCTCACCGGCCTGGCCATCAGCATCACCTGTATCGGCGATGCCCCGAAGGCCGACATCGTGTATCGCAGCGGCGCCCGCGAGACCGATCTCGTGTGTGTGTCGGGCGACCTCGGCGCGGCCTACATGGGCCTGCAGTTGCTCGAACGCGAGAAAACCGTGTACTACCGGCAGATAGACGAGCTGAACGGCAAGATTCGCGAGGCGCAGAAAGCCGGCAACGACGCGCTGGTGAGGCATCTGCAGCAGGAGGGCGCCAGGCTCACCGACTTCCAACCCGACTTCGCGGGCAAGGAATACCTGCTCGAACGCCAGCTCAAGCCCGAGGCACGCGGCGACGTGGTGGCCCTGCTGCGCGAACGGGGCATCCGTCCCACAGCCATGATGGACATCTCCGACGGACTCAGCTCCGAGCTCATTCACATCTGCCGGCAGAGCCATTGCGGCTGCCGCATCTATGAAAAGCAGCTCCCGATAGACTATCAGACGGCGGTCATGGCCGAGGAATTCAACATGAACGTCACCACCTGTGCCATGAACGGAGGCGAGGATTATGAGCTGCTCTTCACTTGCCCCATCGGCGACCACGCGAAACTCGACGAGCTGGAGAGCCTTGGCATCAAGCAGATAGGCTACATCACGAAAGAGTCGCTCGGCACGCGGCTCATCGCCCGCGACGGCCAGGAGTTCGACATCACGGCCCAAGGCTGGAACCCCCTGCGCTGACACGCCGCGCTGCAAGCCCTTGTCGCCCGCCCGGCAACCGTCGGCGGGGTGCCCGGCAGTAGTCCGTGAAGCGTCCGACGGTCGTCGTCAGAGCGTCCGGCAGTTGCCCGCGGCAGTGCGTCGGCCGCCTGTAATACCGACGGGAGAGAATGTGTTAACAAACATTAAGCCGCAACACATTCTCCCCCGATTGTTCTTTCCTTTCAATATTAAAGTCTACCTTTGCACTCACAAAACCAAGAAATGGCAAGCAAGAGGTGCCTTAGCTCAGGTGGTAGAGCAATGGACTGAAAATCCATGTGTCCTTGGTTCAACTCCAAGAGGCACCACTCCTCCTTTCACCAGCCCGGTTTCTCCGCAAGGAGGCCGGGCTTTTTCGTGCCCTGCATCCGGGAGCCGTGGGTGCAGGGCACGCTGGCTCAATCCTCTGAGGCGATGCACTCTATCTCGACGCGGGCGTTCTTGGGCAGCGTCTTGACGGCGATGGCCGAGCGGGCCGGGAAAGGCTGCGAGAAGAACTGGGCGTAGACCTCGTTCATTTCGGCGAAGTCGGCCATGTCGGCAAGGAACACGGTGGTCTTCACCACCTGTGCCATGGTGAGGCCTTCGGCCTCGAGAATGTGCTTCATGTTGGTAAGGCTTTGGCGCGTGAGCTCCTTGATGCCGCCCTCGGCAAAGGTGCCGGTGGCAGGGTCTACGGGCAACTGCCCGCTCACGAAGACCAGCCGGCCGGCGTGAATGGCCTGGCTGTAAGGGCCGATGGCGGCCGGTGCTTGCTCGGTGTGGATAGCGTTCATGGTGTGTTGATGTTTTAAAGAATGAATGGATGGCTGCAAAAGTAGCAATAAAGTTTGGTTCCGGGGCCCCTTTTTGCGGATTTATGCTTACTTTTGCCGCGGCTACGCGCCGGCAATGTCGCCGTGCACCGAGGCCGACAAACAGCTATGATATACGTGATACGCAACCGCCACACCTACGGCCCTTATCCGGAAGAGGTGGTGGCCCGGTATGTTGAGGAAGGCAAACTGCTGGTGCACGACCGCGCCCGCGATGCCGCCACGGGCGAAGAAACCACCGTGGGCACGCTGCTCGAGCGCAGCGGGCTGCGCCCCCGTGTCAGGGATCGCGGCTCGCTGGTGCAGCAACTGCGGGCCATCGGCTCGGAATTTATCTTCCCCAAGGACGACATGGCCCACCGCCGCTGGCTTCAGGACAAGCGATTGCTGGTGCTGGCCATGGTGGGACTGTCGCTCTCGGTGCTGATGTTGCTGCCTGTCGGCGGCTATTTGGTGTTCTATGCGGTGTCGCTCTACTTCGCCGTCATCTGGGGACTCTTCTTCTATTACCTGTTCCGCACGCGGCAGGTCAACCCCCGCACTACGGTGTCGGTATTCTTTCTCACCCAACTGGGCGTGTTCATCATCTTTTCGGGGCTCAACCGGCTCAACTTCTTCTATATCTTCACAGAGGCCGGTTTTCCGCTCAACATCGTGGGCTACGTGCTCGGCGTGGGGCTCACCGAGGAGTTTGTCAAGCTCTTGCCCCTGCTCATCCTGCTGCGGCGGGCCCGCGAACCCATGCTGCCCCAGACGCTGGTCTACTATGGCCTCATGTCGGGCATCGCCTTCGGGGTGTTCGAGGGCGTGCAGTATCAGACCACGGTCAACGTGCAGGCCGACTACACCACGGCGTTCCTGCTCAACATCGCCCGGCTCACGTCGCTGCCTTTCCTCCATGCCCTGTGGGGCGGCATCTGCGGCTACTTCGTGGGCTTCGCCCATCTCTACCCCCGTTACCGCAAGTCGCTCTATGCCTTGGCCCTGGCCATCCCCGCCACGCTCCACGGTCTTTACGATGCCTTTGCCGGCGTGGCCTATGTGGTTTCGCTGCTCGTGGCCTTTGGCAGCGTGCTGGCCCTGATGACTTATCTCAGCAAAAGCGGCAACTTCCGCGAGCGGCTGCGCTCGTAGTCAGAGTTCGCGGAGTGCCCGCGCCTCCTCTTTCTCACGCGGAGGCGCGGAGACAGGGAGCCTGCCGGACGGTTGGCTGCACGCGAAGATGAGGGAAAAGGAGGTGCGTGCCGGGTTGATTGCACGCAGAGGCGCGGAGCAAAGGAGTTTTTGGAAGTTCTCTAAGTCATGGTGCGCATCCTCCTTTTCTCTGCGTGGAACCGCACGCAGAGACGCGTTTTAGGGGAGATTCCGCACGGCACTCATAGTTGTTAAATGATGCAAAAACTCGGATGATAATTCGCTGTTGTCGCCGAAAGCCTTTACCTTTGCACCCGCTTCCCAAGGAAAGCCGCGGGTGGTTACCAGAGTGGCCAAATGGGGCAGACTGTAAATCTGCTGGCTCTTGCCTTCGGTGGTTCGAATCCATCACCACCCACTCGCATGCGGGGGTTGCGCCATGGCGCAACCCCCGCTCTGTTTTTAGCCACAGCCCCGGCAGTCCGTCACAGACAGCCGGGGCTGTGGGCGCTTTGGTGTGGGGTCGCCGTGTGGGGAGGATGCCGGGCCGCACGGAAATATATCCATGCAGGAAATGGCCGGGAGGCTTTCGTGGGCCCCACTAACCGCCAAAGGAATGGCCGGGAGGCTTTCGTGGGCCCCACTAAACGCCCAAGGAATGTCCGGGAGGCTTTCGTGGGCGCCACTAAAGGCCCAAGGAAAGGCCGGGAGGCTTTCGTGGGCCCCACTAAGTGCCAAAGGAATGTCCGGGAGGCTTTCGTGGGCGCCACTAAAGGCCAAAGGAAAGGCCGGGAGGCTTTCGTGGGCCCCACTAACCGCTAAAGGAATGTCCGGGAGGCTTTCGTGGGCGCCACTAAACGCCAAAGGCATGGTCTGGAAACAAGCCTTTGGCTTACCGTAATATCAGTGGGAGGTGGACTATGCCCCTTGCAAACTGGGCGCTCATCTCACAGCAATTGGCCATAAAATTTGGTGGTGGGTGTGAAATGATGTAACTTTGAAGCCAAGAAGGCTCCTCATCTGGAAAACATGATTAAAACTGTGTCTCCCCTCTGAGGTTAAATCATAAGGGAGAATGGCCTTGACACTGTTCAACTTGCACTACCCCATTATGGCAAATGTACGGGTCAAGGCATGGAGTGGCATGACCACGGGAATGGCACGCCAACGCAAGGCACAGGGAATGAAAGAGAGCCGTCTGGCGTAGCATAGGCTGGTGGCCAGATGGCAAAGAACATACACGATGATTTAGAACAAATGCTGAAAGGATTACTTGCCAACCTGCCGATGCTGACCTGCCTGGTGATGTCGGCCATCATGGCACTGGAATTGCGCTGTGGCCGATTGCGCGAACTGCCGTCGCTGTTGCGCTTTATGCTCGTGAGCGCCATGCTGTATGCGGGTCACTACGTCTTTTTTCTGCGCGCCGAGGCATGGTTGCCCCTCACCGACACGCTGTATGTCTTTGCGAATCTTGCCGTCTATCCCCTCTATCTCATCTACGTCACCCGCCTCTCCGTGGCGCATCGCTCGCACGGCATTTACTGGCTGCTGGCTCCGGCGGCGGTGGGTGCGCTTGCTGTCGGAGTTCTGTATGCCTTTATGCCAAAGGCAGAGACTCATGTCTTCTTCGACACATACCTTTATGGGAACAGTCTGGACGGACTTCAAGGGGCGGCGTTGTGGCAGGCCTGCGTCCATGTGGCATGCAAGGTGGTCTTTGCCCTGATCGTGGTTTATGTGCTTGTGACAGCCATGCGTCGGCTACGCGAATACGACAAGGCCCTCGAGCAGTATTTCGCCGACACCGAGCACATGGCCATGCGCAGCGTGCGCAACGTTTTGGTACTCGTGGTCGTCATATCCTGCGTGTCGTTGGTGTTCAACGTTGTAGGCCGCCACAGCTTTGCCGATTCTACTGCGGCTCTGGCCATTCCCTCGCTGCTTTTTACCGGTCTGCTGTTTGCTTTCGGTTACGTGGGGCTGCACCGCACGTATTCCATCGTGGACTTGGAGAAACTGCGTGGCGAGATGCGTGCCGAATCGTCCAACGGCGCGTCCACACCCGGGGGCGACGCCATCTGCCAACGCATCCTTGCGCTGTTTGACGAGCAGAAGGTTTTTTTACGGCCCAACCTGAAAATCGACGACGTGGCTGCCATGGCATACACCAATCGCACATACGTCTATCAGGTGGTGAACAAGCAGATGGGCATGTCATTCGCCGAACTGGTCAACCGCCGCCGCATTGCTTACGCCATGCAATTGATGAAGGACACCCCTGGCATTTCCATGACCGAGGTAGCCACAGCATCAGGCTACAACTCGCTCTCCACATTCTACCGCAACTACCGGCTTTATGATAAGGACGCAGACCATGCCGCAGCCTTATAGGATATGGCCGCCAGGCAGCTTTCTTCGGAACCACATTCACCATCACCTTGAGCGCGTACTGGAAAGCATACGCGCTTTTTTCGTGCTTGTTGCCGGTACAACACAATACCTTAATGCTTGCACAGGATAGCGCAATTTTCTTTTTGAATCGAGGGAGGAAAGCACGCCTGCAACGTATTTTTGTGAATATGGGACGAACATTTGTGAATATGCAAAACGCGTTCAGACGAACAGCTGTAACTTGTGCACCTATAAAATGTAAGGTGCAAGTTCAAATAATTTAAAAAACCAAAGCGTATGAAAAAAATCTTCTTCCTTTTGTTGTCTGCCGTTGCAGCCACGACAGCCTGGGCGCAGACAACGTTCACGGCAGGTGACTTTACCTACACCGTGACCGATGCAGACGCAAAGACCGTATCGGTGAAGCAGGCCAACAGCCAAGTCGGCGGTGCGCTCGTCATCCCCACCACGGTGGAGAACGACGGAGTGAGCTACAGCGTCACCTCTATCGCAGAGAGTGGTTTCAAGTACAATGCCAACATCACGTCGGTGGTGTTTCCTGCCAGCATGCGCAGCACCGGCGAGTCCTGCTTTGAAGAGTGTAAAAACATCGCATCCATCACCCTCAACGAGGGGTTGGAGACCATAGGCGATTATCTGCTTTGGATGCGGAGTGGTGAAAGCAGCAATGCTAAACTCACGACCGTCACCATTCCGTCCACAGTGACATCCATCGGTCGAGGCGCGTTCTACAACTGCACGGCCTTGGCCGAAATCACCTTCAGCGGCGCAGAGGAGCCCATTACGCTGAATCATGCCAACTATGCTGTATTTGAAAATTGCCCCGCCACAACAGTCAACCTTGACCGCAACATAGAGGGATCGACACGTGCCGACTTTCCTACCGTGCAGACGCTCGTCGTGGGCGGTAACGTGACCAAGCTGCATGAGAATATGTTCAAGGACTGCAAACAGCTCACCAGCGTGACCCTTGGCAGCAATCTGACGGAGGTGGGCAAAGCATGTTTCTACGGCTGTTCGGCGCTCACGGGCATTGACATTCCCGCAAGCATCGCCACGCTCTCCGAGAGCATGTTCGAAGAATGTACCCGTCTTGCAGGCGTCACGCTGCACGAGGGGCTCACCACTGTGGATCAATGGGCGTTCTACAAGTGTGCCCTTACCAGCGTCATCTTGCCAGCGTCGGTTACGTCGGTGGGCAAAAACGTGTTTTATGGCTGCCCAATAGAAGAATTTCACATCTCCGACAGTGAGACGGAACTTTCTGTCGATGCCAACGCAAACATCCCCGGCAAGAACTTCTACATAGGTCGCAATCTTACGTTTGCGGAGGGCACGTCGATGTTCAACGACGTAGAAACGCTCACCCTCGGTGGCAACATGACCACTATCCCAGAGAGTCTCGCCAGGGGCAAAAGTACGCTCAAGACACTCGTGGTCGGCGAGAGCATTGTAAATATAGCGGGTGCCACCGCATTCAGAGAAACTGGTCTGACAAGCGTGTCTCTGCCGTCCAGCCTCAAGGTGCTGCCGCAGGAGACGTTCGAGAAATGCTACTCGCTGACCACCGTAACGCTTGCCGAAGGTCTTGAGGAGATAGGCCACGGCGCCTTCTACGATTGCAAGGCACTCACGGAGATAACTCTGCCGGCTTCGTTGAAGAAGATAGGCAAAGGTGTGTTCCATCGGAATGAAGCCCTGAAAAAGATGGTTGTCGCCGACAGCGACACAGAGCTGTCCTTTGAGACCAGCGGCTACAACTACGGCACCCCGAACATGACACCGGCTTACGCGCTTGACCATATCTACGTGGGCCGCAACATCGTACGCAACGATGAACTCACCAACAGCATCATCGCTCAGGCAAAAGTTGTGGAATTGGGCGAGAAGGTTACGTCCCTGGGTTATCTGATGCCCAGAACAGGCGACGTATCGGACATATACGTACCATGGACTACCCCCATTGAGCAGACGGAGGATATATGCAGCGGCAACTACGGCAACATCACGCTGTGGGTTCCCGGCGGCACCAAGGAAGCCTATCAAGCTGCGGATATATGGAAGAAGTTCACCATCATGAGTCACCATAGCACGCTCGTCACCCTGACGGCCTCGGCCCACGGCACCATCGCCAACGAAAAGGCCACGGCCACCGACGGCTCGGCGCAGTATCGCCAGCCGAAGGAGGCTGCCGTGGCTTACACGCTCACGGCCGAAACGGGCTACGAACCGACTGCCTTGACCGACAATGGCAACGCCGTCTCGCCGCTGCCCGCCCTCGGCGCAGCCCAGAGCCGCGCCAACAGCGAGGGCGAGGAGTACGTGACGTTCGTCGCCACCTTCGGCCCCATCAGTTACACGCTGACCTACGACCTCGCCGGTGGCACCGTGGCCACGGAGAATCCCGCCACATACACCATCGAGAGCGATGACATCGTCCTTGCCGCGCCCACCAAGGTGGGCCACACTTTCAAGGGTTGGAAACTCAGTGGCGAGGGCGAAGCACAGATGAGCGTCACCATTGCCAAGGGCAGCACCGGCAACAAGTCCTACACCGCCACATGGCAGGTCAACCGCTACACCGTGACTATCACCGGTGGTGGCGTGACCGCCGACAACAACGCCCCCGAGCATGGCACGGATGTAGTGCTGACCATTGCCGAAGATCCCGATGCTGCACTCGCCACCCTCACTGTAAACGGCATTGAGGTGACATCGCAGATTGCCGACAACAAGTACACCATCAGCAACGTCAGTGGCAATGTGACAGTCGCTGCCACTTGGAACTCCACCAAGGAATTCATCACCATGGCTCATGGCCAGGCAACCTTCAGCTGTGACCGCGACCTGGACTTCTCGGAAGTCAGTGGGCTCGCTGCGTATATTGCCAGCGGCTTCGACCGGAATGGCACGGTGCTGCTCTCAAAGGTGGACGTCGTGCCGGCAAACACCGGATTGTTCCTCGTGGGAACAGAGGGTGCCACCTACAAAGTGCCTTATGCAACGGCAACCTCTTACTACGTCAACCTGCTGAAGCCGGTTCTCACGGCCAAGGTGGTGCCTGCCACCGAAGAGAGCTACACCAATTTCCTTTACGGAGAGAACAATGGTGTTGCAGGTTTCTACAAGGCTTCGGGCACGGGCGAGGTCGCCGCCAAGAAGGCTTACCTGCAAGTGCCCACCAGCATGGCCGGCTCCAAATCTTGCCTGATGATACGCTTCACCGACGATGAGCCGACGGGAATCGACCGCGTGCACATCGATGACGTGGCTGGCAAGGGTGTCTACGACCTTAATGGACGCAGGGTTGCGGACAGGCTTGAGGGAGCCCATCTGCCAAGCGGCGTCTACATTGTCAAGGGCAAGAAAGTTTATGTCAAATAAAAACACATGTGTATGAAGAAGATTTATTTAAGACCAGCGATAAAGGTGATACAGATGAGCCCGCTGGAGATGATTGCCATGAGTGGCAATTTTAAGGAAACCAAGACCGAGGAAGTCGATATATATCTCGACGACGACAAAGCCATAGATGGCAATTGCGCCTGGTAAGGGCTGTCACACGTCATAACAGAAAACTGGAGCTGCGCTATTATTGGTGCAGCTCCAGTTTTTTCTGGAGGGGTGGTCACGGCTTGCGCGTTATGGTCACGTCGAGCGTCTGCTCGATGATGGGCAGAATGCTGTCGAGCTGCGTGGCCTCGAAGTCGCCCGAGAGGCGTTTCTGTGTGTCGCTGCACGAGAGGGCAACATGGAAGTTGGCCGAGAGCTGGCGCAGCACTTCGGGCAGCGGTGTGTTGTCGAAGTGGAAGCGGCCGGTGGCCCAGGCCATGCTGTTGTCGTCGATGTCGGGGAGCCGACGCGGACTGTCACCGCCCGCGGGCAACAGGGCACCCATGCCCCGGCTCAGCACGATGGCGCGGTGACGGCCGCGTGTGGAGGCAAAGCTCACGGAGCCCTCGGACACGTAGACCGTGGTGCCGCGGCTGGTCTCGTCCACTTGCAGGCGTGTGCCGATGTCGCGAATCTCGTAGTCGGCATTGCTGATGACGAAAGGATGGCGCGGGTCGTGGCGTATCTCCAGATAGGCGCGGCCCCGGATGCGCACGTGGCGGCAGTCGCCGCGATAGGACAGGGTGGAGTAGGGGGCGAGGGTGACACGTGTGCCATCGGCCAGCGTGTAGGTCTCGGCCACGTCCTGACGCTGTGTGCCGAGCGTCACCTCGCGGTGGGCGTAGAGCGTCCAGGCCCCGCCCGTCACGAGGGCCAGCAGCACGGCGGCCACGGCCCAGCGGCGCAGCCGGCGGTTGGGGCCGGTGCCGGTGGCCGCGTGGAAACGGTGCAGGGCCGCCCGGGTGTCGAGGCGGCCGGGCAGGTAATGTCGGAAAACGAATTGCCGTTCGTTGTCAGTGTGCATGGTATGATAGATTGAAAGATGAGTCTGGCGGCCGGCCTACGAACGCTTGAGCACCCAGCCGGTGCGGCCCGTGTTCCAGCTGCCCACGAGTCCCAGCCCACCCATGACGTTGCTCTGCATGGGCCTGATTTGCGAGAGGCCGCTGCGTGCCATCTCGTTATTGTCGAGCTCGTTGAGCGAACGCATGAACCGATAGTACTCGGGCGTGATGCGAAGCAGCTCCACCTGGTAGGCGCGGGCAAAGTCGTAGGAGTAGACGTAGCCGGTCTCGGGGTCATGATAGGATGCCGAACTGGAGGGGTTCACGTTCAGATGGAGCGTGTAAGTGGCCCCATTGATGGTGGCGTCGTCGAAGATATAGAGGTTGCCGTAGAAAGAGTTGGAGAAGCCAAAGTTGTCGTCTATCTCCGTGGGCGGCATGAGCAGGGGCTCGCTCTGCGTGTTCACCTCGGGGTAAGTATAGATGGAATCGCGGAACTCCACCCGAGCCGAGTCGAGTGAAAGCTGGTCGCGTTTCTGCACGTAGTCGGCGTAGTCGTAGAAGTAATAGATGGAGTGGCCCCCGTCGGTATAGCCCGTGGCACTGCCGCGATAGTGCTTCACGCGCACCCGCACGGCGTAGTAGCAGCGGGTGGCAGGGTCGTCTGTGAACGTGGCCATGACTTGATCGAAGCGGCGCGACTGGCCCTCGTCGGGGATATAGATGGGTATGTTCTCTGCCACCTGCAGGTTGCCCACGGCCACAGTGTCGGGAATGACGGTGGAGGCGCTCACAGGAGCCATGCCGTCGGCCTCGACGCTGAGGCTCACGCGGTCGCCGGCCTGCTGGCGGCCCACCACGCGATAGAAGCCCTTGCCCATGGGCTCGGCCTGGAGCTGGCGGCCGTCCACGCTGTAGCTGATGCGGGCATTGGACACGACGGTCACCTTCACGGAGTCGTTGTAAGCCTTGATGGGGATGCTGCGGCTCACGCCGATGTAGGTGGTGTCGCCCACGGTGGGCATGCAGTAGACCACGAGACGCGGGGTGTCGGACAGCGTAGTGAGTGTCACCTCGTCCTTGCACGAGGCGAGGGCCAGGGTGACGGCGGCCATATAGAGGAGTTTTCGGATCATGATGGTTGGGTGATGAGGGTTGTGTGATGGATGAATGGTGCGGTGCGGCGGTGCCCGGGGGATGTGGCCGGGCGGGCCGCCGTTAGAACTTGATGGTGTAGCTGAACGAGGGCACGACGGGAATGTAGGCGTGGTTCTTGATGTAGAAGCGCCCGTCCTTGTGCTGGCGTATCTCGGTCCAGAGCGAGTTCAGGTGGCAATACACATTATAAAGACTGATGTTCCAGATGCGCTCGTGGCCGTGTTTGGTGGTGTGGTGGAAGTCGAAACCGATGTCGAGCCGGTGGTAGGCGGGGAGCGTGAGGTTGTTGGGACGCTCGTAGACCCACATGGTGCGGCGTTCGTCGCCATAGATGAGCTGCCGGTAATCCACCTGTCTGCCGTCGGGCACGTTGGGTGTGGCGGTGAGCTGGGTGGGCATGGTGAGGCGGTTGCCGCTGTGCAGGCTCCAGACGGCGAAGGCCGAAATCTTGGAAGTGAGCTTCCAGCGGGCCGTGAGGTTCAGCTTGTGGCGGTTGTCGAACTTGTCGTTGTACCAGTCAGAGTAGAAGTCGGCGTAGCGACGCTGGTTCCATGAGAGGGTGTAGGCGCCCTGGAGTTCCAGCCGGTGGGTGGTGTACCGGGTGTCGAGCTCGATGCCGTAGAACCGTCCGCGGCCGTCCATGACGAGCAGATCCCAGTTCTCTGCGGGCGGCTCCAGACTCGACCAACTGGCATATTGCAGCAGGTGGCGGCTCTGCTTGTAGTAGCCTTCGAGCGAGAGCAGCCAGTGCCGGCCCGGCTGCACGTAGACGCCTGCCGCCGCCTGCCACGAGCGCATGGGCTTCAGCCGTTCGGTGGTGGGCACCCAATAGTCGGTGGGCAACTCGAGGATGGAGTTGGAAATCTTGTGCACATACTGCGTCATGGTGGTGAACGAGGCCTTGAACGAGAGGGCCTCGGCGGGCTGATACTTCATGGCCACGCGCGGGTCGAGAGTGGCAAAGGTCTTGGTGCCAATGCTGAAGAGGGCCGCGTTGACGCCGCCGTTGAGGCTCCAGCGGCTGTTGATGGTGAACTCGTCTTCGGCATAGACGTTCCACTCGTGGGCCGTGTGGCGGTTGTGGCTGTCCGTGCGCAGGGTGTCGCCTTTCTGCGAACTGTCGCTGGAGAAGTTGTACTGCGTGCGGGTCTGCGGCTTGAACGCGTGCCAGGTATAGTCGTGACCGAAGCGGACGTGGTGGTGGGGCGAGGGCCGGTAGTCGAACGACACGCGATAACCCAGGTCGTTAATCGTTGACCGGTACTGGTGTTCGTCGTGCGACGCATACGACAACTTGTCGTCGCGATACATCCGGTCGTCCTCGAGCGTGTGGAGTTTGGCGTGGTTGTAGGTGTAGACGGCGGTGAAGTTGGCAAAGAGTTTGGGTGAGAAGATACGGTTCCAGTTGAGTGCAGCATTGAGGTTTCCCCAGCTGAACTTGTTCTTGGTGAGGTCTCGATTGGTGGCGGAGTTGTACGTGTCGCGCCAGTCGTCCTTGGTGTTGAGCTTGTCCTGACCCGAGTAAAGGCTCAGTGACAGGCGCGAGACGGGGCTGAAAATGTGGGTGACCTTGGCGTTGAGGTCGTGGAAGAAGTAGTTGAAGCTGATCTTTTCCTCGTCGTTCAGCCGGCTGGCAATGGCCGAGGCGGGGCGCGTGAGCAGGTCGATCCAGCTACGGCGCAGTCCTATATTATAAGAGGTCTTGTCCTTGACGATGGGGCCTTCGAGGTGGAAGCTGCCGTCGAGTAGCCCGATGCGGTAGCTGCCGTGGGTGTGCTCGAAGTCGCCGTCGCTGGTGCGTACGTCGATGACCGACGACAGGCGGCCGCCGTAGCGGGCGGGGAACCCGCTCTTGTAGAAGTCTACGTTCTTCACCACGTCGGTGTTGAAAGCCGAGAACAGGCCCATGGTGTGGTTGATTTGGTAGAGTGGTGTGCCGTCGAGCAGGAAGAGGTTCTCGTCGTTGTTGCCGCCATGCACGTAGAGTCCGCTGGCCAGCTCCATGCCCTCGGCCACGCCGCTGGTGCGCTGGAGCGTCTTCACCACGTCGGGACTGCTCAGCAGGGCAAACTCCGTCTGGATGTCGCGGCGCGAGAGCGACCGCTTGCCCGTCTGCGTGTTGAGCAGCGGCGAGTTGAGGTCGCCCGTGACTACCACCTCGCCCAGCCGGGCATTCTCCTTGAGGCTGACGTCGAGCCGCTGGTCGGCGGTGAGGTCAAGGGTCTGTTCGTAGTCCTCGAATCCGATGTAGCTGTAGCGCAGCCGGTGCTGTCCCTCGGGCAGGGTGAGCGAGAAGAAACCGTAGGCATTGGTCATGGTGCCCTGTCCGGTGGTGTGGTCGTAGACGGTAGCGTTGATCAATGTCTCGCCGTCGGCATCGCGCACAAAGCCGCTCACGGTGTGCGAGCGGCGTGCTTTCTCTCGCTTTTGTGGGGTGGGCGAGGCGGTGGGAGTGGCTTGTCGGGGCTTGTCGGGGCTTGCCGGCTTGAGCATGACGTAGCTGCCTTTCTGTTCGTAGCCGATGCCGGTGCCGCGAAAGAGGGTGTTCAGGGCCTCGCGCAGCGGCATGCGCGAGAGCGACGGGCCGTCGTAGGCCCGTGTTACGGGGATGGAAGCATCGTAGACAAAGTTCACTTGGTGTTGTCGGTGCAGCTGTTCCATCTGCTGCTTGATGGTGTTGGCGTGTGGCTTGCCCTGCGCACCTGCGGGCATCGCTGCCAGCAGGGCGACAGAGAGAAGCAAGGTCGAAAGACCGATTTTGAAGATATTCATTTTGCTTGTGTCGTGCAAGTTTCTGCCGCTATAACGTGGCGGGCCGTAAATCCCCCCATGTCGGCAGGACAAAATTTTCTTCTTTCTTCATCCTTGGGTGTTCCGACATAATAACATATTGGCTGGCGCGGTAGGGTTTAGACATAGTAACATAATAACAAAAGGCTGGCGCGGTGGAGTTTAGACATAGTAACATAATAACAAAAGGCTGGCGCAGTGGGGGAGATTAGGGGGATAAAAAATCATCGCGCAGCCAATATGTTATTTTGTTACTATGTCTAAACTCCACCGCGCCAGCCTTTTGTTATTATGTTACTATGTCTAAACCCCTCATGTTGCTCTGTCAGCGGCCGGGTTCGGGGCGGGCAACGAGGGCTTCGCCCAGCTTGCGCTGCAGCACGCGGGCGTCGAGAACCGACATCTCGCTGTCCATAATGGCGAACGCCAGCAGGTGGCCGTTGCTGCCCCGGCAGTATCCGGCCAGCGAGCTGATGCCGTAGGGGTGGGAGAGGGTGCCGGTCTTGGCGCGGATTTTGCCGCGCGTCTTCGGCCCGGCCAGCTCGCGGCGCAGCGTGCCGTCCACGCCCGCGATGGAGAGTTGGGCCAGCAGCAGCCGGTAGATGGGCCTGTGGCGGTAGGCGTAGCGCAGCACGGTGGTGAGGGCTTCGGGCGAGAGCCGGTTGTGGGTGCAGAGGCCGCAGCCGTCGTGCACGACGAGCGCACTGTCGCGCAGTCCCAGCTCCTCGCGCATGAACCGGCGCAGGTAGGCCACGCCGGCCGCCGTGGGCTCGGCCCTGGGGTCGGCGCGATGGCCGATGGTGTAGAGCAGGGCCGTGGCTTGGGTGTTGGAACTGTGCTTCCACATGCGCTCTGTAACGCGGTCCACGGAGCGGTAGAAGCGGAAGATGCAGTGCGACCCGCGCGGCGTGCGGCCCAGCGCCACCTGGCTGTCGGCCACGCTGACGCCCCGTGCGCGCAGGGCGGCCGTGAGCTCTTTCTGCACGCGCGGCGCCCCTTTGTAGAGCAGTCCGTAGTGCGAGAAACTCAGATCCCACGGATACCAGTGGGCCTCGCTGCGCACGGGGTCGTGCAGTTGCAGGTCGAGCAGCAGCCGGCCGCCGATGCGGCGGATGCCCTTGCGGCGCAGGGCGGCGGCAAACTGGCCGAGGTCGGGGCCGTTGAGCTGCGGGTCGAGGCCGGCCCTGAACGTCACGTCGCCGCGCAGCGTGTCGCCCACGACCTGTCCGCGCGTGTAGATGGAGGTGGCATAGAGGTGGCGCGTGCCCAGCAGGTGCAGGCCGGCCACGCCGCTGAGCAGCTTGAGGCACGAGGCCGAGGGCAGGGCCTTGCGCTCGTTCAGCCCGTAGACGGGGCGGTCGGCCGTGAGGTCGTAGACGTGGAAGCCCAGCCGGCCCTGCGGGCGCGGGGCGGCGGCCAGGTCGGCCAGCCGGCGGCGCAGGGCCGGGTCGACGGGCAGAGTATGTTGCGAAGAAGTGTCGGCGGCCGGCTGGCGGCCCTTGGAATTGTCGCTGCTGCACGAGCCCAGCAGCGTGGCAAGCAGCAGCCCCATGAGGCAGGGGCGGAGCGTGTGTGTGAGTTTCAAGATATGGTTCTTTTGTTTGCGCATGCGTTGTTTCCTTGCAAAGTTACGCATTAAAATCGGCTTGACGGCCCCTTTGTCGGCTAAAAATGACGGTTTTTGCGGTCTGCCGCGCCCCGTCTGCGATGAAGCCCACCCTGTCTGCGGTGAAGCCCGCCCCGGTAGCGCCGGGTGCAGATTTGCCGCCAAATGATTGGCCATGTCGGAAAGAAATGCTAATTTTGTCGCGTTTACCGAGAAACGGTAGGCCGACAAACCGAAAACAGAAACAACCGAATGATGGAAAAGAAATATCGCATCGCCGTGGCCGGCACGGGATATGTGGGCCTGAGCATCGCCACCCTGCTGAGCCAGCACCACCAGGTGACGGCCGTGGACGTGGTGGCAGAGAAAGTAGACATGCTCAACCGCCGCCGGTCGCCCATCCAGGACGAATACATCGAGAAATACCTGGCCGAGAAAACGCTCGACCTCACCGCCACACTCGACGGCGAGGCGGCCTACCGCGGGGCCGACTTCGTGGTCATTGCCACCCCGACCAACTACGACTCGGCGAAGAACTACTTCGACACCTCGCACGTGGAAGAGGTCATCCGGCTGGTGCAGCGCGTCAACCCCGAGGCCGTGATGGTCATCAAGTCCACCATTCCCGTGGGCTACACCGAGGCCGTGCGGCGCAAGTACGGCTCCCGCAACATCATCTTCGCCCCCGAATTCCTGCGCGAGAGCAAGGCCCTCTACGACAATCTCTACCCCAGCCGCATCATCATCGGCCGGCCCGCCGGCGACGAACGCCTCGACCGCGCGGCCCACGTGTTTGCCGACCTGCTGAAAGAGGGCGCCCTGAAACCCGACGTGGAGACGCTCTTCATGGGGCTCACCGAGGCCGAGGCCGTGAAGCTCTTTGCCAATACATACCTTGCCCTGCGCGTGAGTTACTTCAACGAGCTCGACACCTACGCCGAGGTGAAGGGACTCGACACGCAGGACATCATCCGCGGCGTGTGTCTCGACCCGCGTATCGGCTCGTTCTACAACAACCCCTCCTTTGGTTACGGCGGCTACTGTCTGCCCAAGGACACCAAGCAGCTGCTGGCCAACTATGCCGACGTGCCCGAAAACCTCATCCAGGCCATTGTGGAGAGCAACCGCACGCGCAAGGACTTCATTGCCGACCAGGTGCTCCACAAGGCCGGCTACTACGACTACTACAACCGCGGCGACTACAGCGAGGCGGCCGAGCGGCGGTGCATCGTGGGCGTGTACAGGCTCACGATGAAGAGCCAGAGCGACAATTTCCGCCAGAGCAGCATCCAGGGAGTGATGAAGCGCATCAAGGCCAAGGGGGCCGAAGTCATCATCTACGAGCCCGCGCTACAGGACGGCACCACCTTCTTCGGCAGTCGCGTGGTGAACGACCTGGCCGCCTTCAAGCAGCAGAGCCAGGCCATCATTGCCAACCGCTACGAGCCCGCGCTCGACGACGTGCGCGAGAAAGTCTACACCCGCGACATCTTCCGCCGCGACTGAACCCGGCCTTCTGCCGCCCCGCCGCCGTTGCCTCCGCAGCGAGCGACGGGTGTGTGCCAAAACTCCGAAGTGTTGCCGATTTGTAAGGGCACGGCCCGTGTGTGTCCGAAAACAGGGCGAATAGTTTCCTTAAACTATTCGCCCTGTTGCGTTTGTCCGTTTGTCGCGCTGCGACGGCTCGTTTCTCGCGTGGCGATGGCGGCGTAATCGCGTGGCGAAAAACGGTTTTTCGCGCTGCGACGATGGCGTAATCGCACGGCGGCAAACGGTTATTCGCGTAGCATAGGCGGCGTGGTGGCGGTGCGACGGCTCCGCGGGGTCAGTCGATGGAGAGTAGCGAGTCGGTGATGATGTCGGCTCCTGCGGCGCGCAACTCGGCCTCGGTGCCATTGCCGTAGGTCACGCCGCAGGTGCGGCATCCGGCTCCGCGGCCCATGAGGATGTCGTAGTGCATGTCGCCGATGACCAGTGCGTCGGTCGCGTTGAGGCCGAAGTGGGCCAGCGTCTGGAGCACGGGGCAGGGGTCGGGCTTGGGCCGGGCCACGTCCTCGCAGCCCAGCACGAGCGAGACGTACCGGCCCAACTGCATCTCGCGGACGAAGGCCATGAGCGACTCGTGGCCGCGGCTGCTGGCCAGCGACACCCGCGCGCCGCCCTCGTGCCACCGGCGCATGGCCTCGGCGGCCCCGGGAAACAGGGGCGCCACGCCCGACTTTTGGCTGGCGGCAAAGCGTCGGCGGTAGATGTCGACGCACGCCTGTACCTGCGTCTCGGTGAGAGGCATCAGCATGCGGAAGCATTCGGCCAGCGGCAGTCCGATGGTTTGGCTGCACGCCTCGTGGCTGCGCGCGGGCAGACCGGCCTCGCGCAGGGTGGCCTGCATGGTGTCGGTGATGATTCGGTTGGTGTCGGCCACGGTGCCGTCGAAGTCGAGAATGTAGAGCTTGTACATGGGATCAGCGTTTGGCCAGGTACTTGTCGATGAGCGTCTGGCAGGCGTCCTCGATGAGGCTGATGGCCAGCTCGAAGCCGGCCGCGCCGCCATAGTAGGGGTCGGGCACGCTGGCATGGCCGGCATAAGCGTTGAACAGCGTGCTCATGGGCGTCACGCGGGCGCGCTGTTCCGGGGTGCGCGTGCGCGACATCACGGCCTCATAGTTGTCGTCGTCCATGGTGACGATGAGGTCGAAGCGGTCCAGGTCGGTGCGGGCGTCGAACTGCCGCGCCCTGTGGTCGAACTCGTAGCCGTGCGCGCGGCCGTGGCTGCGCATGCGCTCGTCGGGCAGCTGCCCCACGTGCCAGCCGCCGATGCCGGCCGAGTCGATATGGACCAGATGGTCGAGGCCGCGCTGGCGCACCATCTTTTCCAGAATGCCCTGGGCCGCCGGCGACCGGCAGATGTTGCCCAGACAGATGAAAAGCACCGAGAAATTTCCTTTTTTTGTCATGGTGGTGTGGTTCTTGCCCGGCGGTTGGCGGCGGAACGATTCCGCGGCGTGCCGTCGGCAGAGGAATTGCAAAAGTACGGAAAAATCCCGATACGGCCATCAAAAACGCCCCGGTTTGTGAGTCCGGGGCGTTGGTTTGCAGGTTATTCTTCGTCGTTGTCGTCGTCCCAGAGGCTGGGCTTCGGCTCCATGCAGGCTCCGCCGTCCTTGGACAGCGGGGCCGTTGTGGGCGTGTGGGAGACGGGAATGGAGGCCGAGGCCTGGAGCAGACAGCTTTCTGCGCTCATGGCGCGCGTCTGGACGGTGGGTGCAATATACTGTTTTTTCATGATGTTGGAGTTTGCAGATGAATGTTTGATGGGGTGTGGCGACGGCGTTCAGCGGTTCACGAACTTGTGTCCGTTCTTCACCACGATGCCCTTGTAGCCTTTGTCCACGCGCTGTCCGGCCAGGTTGTAGAGTGCTTCGCTGTCTGGTTGGGCGGTGGCATGAGGCTTCCCGATGGCCGTGGCCTCGGCAGAGACGATGGGCAGATGCTTGGCACCGGCGGGCAGACCGCCGAGATAGGCCTTGCCGGCAGGGATGGAAGTGCCGGCGGCCAGTGGGGCAAAGACGGCCCTGCCGTCCTCGGCGGCCAGCACATGGAAGGCTGCATCGTAGGCCACTTCGGCCGTGGCGGCCAGCAAGTCGTTGTCGGCCACGGGGTCGGCAGCGGCATCCGTGGTCTCCATGGCGTAGGATGTGCCAGGCGTGCCCTTGACCACGACACCCGTCCGGGCCGGAATCACCTTGCCCGCCAGCGGGGCGAGCACGATGGCCGTGGGCGTGGCCCGGGCCGTGTAGACCGTGAGGCCCTCGGGAACGATGGTGTTGCAGGTACCCGAGAACGTGGCATAGCCCACGTCCGAAATGCCGAGCGGCATGGCCTCGGCCAGGTAGAGGGCAGTGACATTTGCCGTACTTCCCCAAGCCACCTTGATGCAATTCAGGTGCACATAGCCCAGTGCATCGAGGCCGGTGAGGCTGAGCTCGGCGCGCCCGTCGCCGTCGAGGGTGACGCGTTGCTCATTGAGCGTGTTGTCTTCCTGGCGGTTGAACATCAGTCGCAGCGTGCCGCCCTTCTCGCCGATGACGATGAGCCGGGTGTAGCCCGTGAGGTCGGCATACTGCCTGTTCGACACGTTCACGTTGCCGTAGACCACACCGCCCCCGCCGAGGGCCGTGCCCAGGTTGAGCTGGCAGTAGGGCGCATCCGTGGTTTGCCGGGCTTCGGCACCCACGCCGTCCCACACATGGAACAGGCTGCTCGCCAAGGCGGGCAGGGCAGGAGCCTTGACAACCTCCTTGACGAGGTAGAGCCGGGAGATGTTTGCCGTGCCGCCCCAGGGCACCTTGATGCAGTTCAGGTGCACGTAGGGACGGGTGTCGATGTCGCCAAGATCCAGTTCGGCCCGGCCGTCCTCGCCCAGCGTCACCACCTTCTCGGTGGGTGCTGTGTCGTCGGACTGCCGGTTCAGCAGCACGCGGAGGCGGCCGCCGGCCTGTCCCAGGGCCACGAGCTTGGTGTGTCCGGTGAGGTCGGCATACTGCGTGGCCGACACATTGCCGTTGCCGTAGACCACGGCGCCGCCCTCGAGGGCGGTTTCGAGCTGCATGGTGAAGTACTTGCCCTCTTCGGATGGCTGGGCGTTGGCCCCCACGCCGTCCCATACGTGGAACAGGCTGGACGTGAGTTCGGTTTCCTGGGTCTCCTGCGCGGAGACGGTGGTGCCGGTCAGCAGCAACAGTGCCAGACCGAGCAGACGGGTTGTTTTTCTCATGATTTTATAGGGTTTAGGGTTTCGGCTGGGGTTGACGGCTCATGTCTGCGGGGCCTTGTGACGCGCTTCGATCTGGCGGTTGATGTCGTCTATGACCTCGTCGGTGAGCTCATAGCGCGAGATAATGAGCATGGCCACCACGAGCAGCAGGGCCGGCAGCACGGCCACGAGCCACAGAATGCCCTGCTCGGCCAGTGCGCTCTGGGTGGTGGCATTGGTCCGGTCGAAGCCCACCAGGGCCAGCACCAGGCCCGGCACCACGCCGCCCAGGGCCATGCCGGCCTTGTAGAAGATGCCGGTCAGGGCGTTGACGATGCCCGAGATGCGGCGCCCGTGGGTGTATTCGCCGTAGGAAATCACCTCGGGCACCAAGGCCCACATGTAGCCTGTGGCCACAATGACGCCCGTAGACTTGACAAATTGCGCCACGTAGACCAGCCAGACCTGCGACCGCAAGGCCGGTATCATCGAGATGGCATAGAGCATAGCCATGCCCAAAATGGCGATGCCGAGGAATGCAAAGAACATCTGCTGCTTGCCGATGGCCCGCTTGATGGCGGGCACCAAGGGCATGAAGATGAAGGCCGGAACGGAGCCCAGGGCCATGAAGTTGGCCATCTGGTCGGGCGTGCCGTGCACATTGTAGATCATGTAATAGCTTCCTGCCGAGTTGCCGACGGCCATCATGGCAAATGCCGTGACGAAGAAGAAGGCCAAAACGCGCAGCGGACGGTTGCGCACGAACTCGGTCCAGAGGTCGGACACGCGCACGTTGGCCGTCTCGCTGCGGTCCATGACCACGCGCTCGCGCGTCTGGCTGAAGCAGAAAAAGAGCAGCGCGAGGCCCACAAGCGCGTAGACCAGCATCGTGACGAACCAGGCACCGGCGGCCTCCTGCGTGTTCACCTGACCGCCGGGAGCCAGTGCAGCCACCAGCTTGGGTATGCCGTAGGCCACGGCCAAGCCGCCCAAATTGGCAAAAAGCATGCGTACGGAGGTGAGCACCGTTATCTCGTTGGTGTCGCGGGTGAGGGACGCATTGAGTGCGCCGTAGGGCACATTGATGAGCGTGTAGCACATCGACATGCCCACATAAGTGGCGTAGGCATAGGCCAGCGAGCCGTGGAACCCGTTCCAGAAGCACAGCACGGCGAAGCCCGTGAGCGGGATGCCGCCCAGCACCAGGTAGGCGCGGTACTTGCCCAGCCGGGGCGAATGCTTGTCGACAAAGGTTCCCACGAGCGGGTCCCACAGCACGTCGACCAGCCGCACCACGAGAAACATGAACGCGGCCGAGGCCGGATTGAGGCCGTAGACGTTGGTATAGAAGATCAGCAAGTACATGCCGATGGTCTGGTAGATGAGGTTTTGCGCCAGGTCGCCCGAGGCAAAGCCCGTGCGCTGCAGCCAGGAGAGCTTGTAGAAGCCGCGCTCTTCGGCGGCCGCGCCGTTGGATTCTTGTTGCATGGCAGGTGTGTGACTGTTGTGATGGATGCGTGGAATGTCGGGCGCAAAGATACGGAGTTTGGCGCGGGCGGGGCTTTTCGGATGTTTCCAAAGGTTTTGCTTTTGTATCACAACCGGCCGCACGCACCGCCCGGAGGCGGAAGAAAGAAGGAAAAGAGACAAACAAGAAAGTGCCGTTTGGCCGATGTTGCGTATCTTTGCACCATGAAACCACTCAAACAGGAAATGATATGAAACGTACAAGTCAAGTTCGGGGCCGCCGGATCGCCCGGTGGGCCGCCGGCGTGCTGCTCTGCATGGGGGCTGCCGCAGCCGCCCAAGTCCATGCCCCTGCCGCCCCGCGGCCCAGGCTTGCGGCCCCGCAGCCGCCGCATGCCGCCCCCGACGGGCTGCCGGCCGGCAGCCGTTTGGCCTCGACGGCCGAGCCCGGCAACGACTATCCGCGCGTGGACAGCCTGCGGCGGGCCTACTTCCGCCTGGCCGCCCCCGGGGCCAGCCGTGTGCAAGTGGAGATATGCGGCCGGAAATACGACATGCAGCGCGACGCCCGGGGCGTGTGGACGGCCGTGAGCGAACCGCTTGCCGTGGGATTCCACTACTATTTTCTGCTCGTCGATGGCGTGCAGGTGGCCGACCCCGCCACCGCCACCTTCTTCGGTTGCTGCCGCCAGGCCAGCGGTATTGAGATTCCCGAGGGCCCCGAGGGCGACTACTACCGGCCCCGGCAGGGCGTGGCCCACGGGCAGGTGCGCTCGGTGACGTACTACGCCGAGAGCACGCGGGAGTGGCGGCGAGCCATGGTCTACACCCCCGCCGAGTATGAGACGGGCACGCGCCGCTACCCCGTGCTCTACCTGCAGCACGGCATGGGCGAGGACGAGACCGGCTGGAGCCGGCAAGGCCAGCTGCCGCACATCATGGACAACCTCGTTGCACGGGGCGAGGCCGTGCCGATGGTGGTGGTGATGGAGAGTGGCGACGTGAAGGCTCCGTTCCGCGGAGGCTCCAACGAGGCCGGGCGGAGCGACTACGGCGCGACGTTTTACAAGGTGCTGCTGAACGACCTTATCCCCATGGTGGACCGCACTTTCCGCACCCTCTCCGACCGCGACCACCGGGCCATGGCCGGCCTCTCGTGGGGCGGGCACCAGACGTTCGACGTGGTGTTTACCCATCTCGACCTCTTTTCCTACGCCGGAGCCTTCAGCGGCGCCATCTTCGGGCTCGACGTGAACCAGACCTACGGCGGCATATTTTCGCGCCCGGCCGAGGTGAACAGCCGTCTGCACTATCTGTTTCTGGGCTGCGGCAGCGAGGAGGACATGGGCACCGGCCGCCTGGTGGCCGACCTGCGGCGGGCTGGCGTGCGGGTGGACAGCTATGTGTCTGTGGGCACCCACCACGAGTGGCTCACGTGGCGGCGCTGCCTCAGGGCTTTCGTGCCCCATCTGTTCAAACGCTGACGCCCGGCCCGCAGCGTGGGGGGCGCCGGCGAAAAGGCCGCGGAGGCGTTGCGATAACGGTGCAACGGCGCGGCGATGACGGTGTGATCGAGACGCGACGACGGCGTAACCGCATTGCGATTACGCCGTCGTCGTTTGGGGATTCCGGCACGGTGGTGGCGGAGGTGCGGCCTGACGGTAGTGTCGCGGCCGCATGGCGGGAGCGTTGCGCCCGTGTCATGGTGGCGGGTCGGCCGCCCCGGGGCACCGGCACGAGCCGTTCGCATGGGCTGCCCGGCTATGCCTGGGCTTCGAAATATTCCTCCAGCCGCCGGGTGGCCGAGCCGGAGGTGTTGGGCAGGTCCTCGATGATGCGGCCGTGTTCGAGCAGGGCCACGCGCGTGCTGATGTCGATGGTGTGCTGCAGGTTGTGGCTGCTCACGAGGATGGTGGCCCCTGTAGCGGCGTGGTGGTCGAGGAGGAGCTTCTTCAAAAGGTTCTGGCTCGAGGGGTCGAGAAAGTTGAACGGCTCGTCGAGAACCACCAGCTCGGGGCGGGAGAAGAGCACGGAAATGATGCCTACTTTCTGTTTGTTGCCCGCGCTGAGGTTGCGGATGAGCTTCTTCTGGCCGAACACCTCGTCGTGGGCGAAGGGCAGGAACGGGGCCACGGCCGAGCTTTCGGGGTGGTTCCAGTCGATGGCGGGCAGTCCGCTGATGCGGGCAATGAAGTCGAGATACTCCTCGGGCGTGAGGAAGTCGATGAGGAAACGCTCGTCGATGTAGGCTCCGGTGAGCGATTTCCAGGCCTCCGACTGGGCGGGCAGGATGGGCTCGGGGTCGGGTTGGCCGGCCGTGGGGGCGGGCAGCAGCGTCACCTGGCCCGCATCGGCCTTGAGCAAGTCGAGCACAAGACGGAAGAGCGTGGTCTTGCCCGCGCCGTTGTTGCCCACGAGTCCGAGGATGTCGCCGTGGCCGACGGTGAACGAAGGGATGTCTACGGCCGTCTTGTCGCCGAAGGTTTTGAGGAGTTGGTGGAGTTGGATTTGCATGTCGGGATGATGGGTTGGAACGGGAAAAGGAGACCGCACGGCCGTCGCAGGGCGAGTGGCGGTGGGGTCTCCTTTTCGGGTGGATGGGTGGATGTGCCGCGGGCGGGGGCCTTTAGCGGAGGCCCTTGCCGTGGCAGTTCTTGAACTTCAGGCCGCTGCCGCAGGGGCAGGGGTCGTTGGGACGCGGCATTTTGTCGTGCACCACGGGCTCGCGCCGGCGCACGGGCTCGCGCGTGTCCTGGCTGGCGGCGGCATGCTGACTGCTGCGTATCTCGTCGAAGTCGTCTTTCTGCTCGTTGTAACGCTGGGCGTGCTGCTCCTCGGGAGCGGCCTGCTGCACCTGCTGCTGGGTCTGCACGGGTATCTGTCCGCGCATGAGGAAGCTCGAGATGCGGTTGTTCATGTCGTCGATCATGCTGTCCCAGAGCTTCGCGCTCTCGAGTTTGAAGATGAGCAGCGGGTCTTTTTGCTCGTATGAAGCGTTCTGCACGCTGTGGCGCAACTCGTCGAGCTGGCGCAGATTTTCCTTCCAGTCGTCGTCGATGATGCTGAGCATGACGAACTTCTCGAACTCCCTGACGATGTTTTTGGCCTCGGTTTCGTAGGCTTCCTTCAGGTTGACGCGCAGCTGCACCATGTGGCGGCCGTCGGTAATGGGCACGAGAATGAACTGGAACTGCTCGCCCTGGTGCTCGTACACCTCCTTGATGACGGGGTAGGCGTCGGCCTGAATGCGGTCTGTCTTACGCTTGAAGGCGGCCATGGCACTCTGGAAAGCACGCTCCTGCAGGTCGGCCTTGTTGCTGTTGTCGAACTCTTCGGCGGTGAAAGGAATCTCCATAGACAGCACCTCGAAGAAGGCTTCCTTGGCCCCTGCGTAGTCGTTGTTGTCGACAATGCTCACCACACGGTCCCAGATGACGTTGGTGATGTCCATGCCGATACGCTCGCCCATGAGTGCGTGGCGGCGTTTCTCGTAGATGACGGTGCGCTGCTTGTTCATCACGTCGTCGTATTCGAGCAGGTGTTTGCGGATTCCGAAGTTGTTTTCCTCCACCTTTTTCTGGGCCCGCTCAATGCTTCTGGAGATCATGGAACTCTCTATTCGCTCGCCGTCTTCGAAGCCGAGGCGGTCCATGACCTTGGCAATGCGCTCGCTTCCGAACTTGCGCATGAGGTCGTCCTCGAGCGAGACGTAGAACACTGACGACCCCGGGTCACCCTGACGGCCGGCGCGTCCGCGCAGCTGTCGGTCCACACGGCGGCTCTCGTGGCGGGTGGTGCCGATGATGGCGAGGCCTCCTGCGGCCTTCACCTCGGGGCTGAGCTTGATGTCGGTACCGCGGCCGGCCATGTTGGTAGCGATGGTTACGGCTCCCAGTCCGTTGACCGACTTGCCGGCCTCGGCCACGATCTGCGCCTCTTTCTGGTGCAGCTTGGCGTTGAGCACCTGGTGGGGCACCTTCCGCATGGTGAGCATCTTGGAGAGAAGTTCGCTGATTTCGACCGACGTGGTGCCCACGAGGCAGGGCCGTCCCTGCTGGCGCATCTCCTCAATCTCCTCGATGACGGCACGGTATTTCTCGCGGTTGGTCTTGTAGACACGGTCGTCGAGGTCGTGGCGGGCGATGGGACGGTTGGTGGGAATCTCCACCACGTCGAGCTTGTAGATGTCCCAGAACTCGCCGGCCTCGGTGCTTGCCGTGCCGGTCATGCCGGCCAGCTTGTGATACATACGGAAATAGTTCTGCAGAGTAATGGTGGCAAAGGTCTGCGTGGCGGCCTCGATGCGCACGTGTTCCTTGGCTTCGATGGCCTGATGCAGGCCGTCGCTCCAGCGTCGTCCCTCCATAATGCGGCCCGTCTGCTCGTCCACGATCTTCACTTCGCCGTTCATCACCACGTACTCGTCGTCCTTGTTGAACATGGTGTAGGCCTTGAGCAGCTGCTGCAGGGTGTGCACACGGTCGCTCTGCACGGCGTAGTGGTTGAGCAAATCGTCCTTGCGGTCGAGGCGTTGCTGGTCGTCGAGGCCGGTCTCGGCCTCGAGGGCGGAGAGCTGCGAAGCGATGTCGGGCAGCACAAAGAGGTCTTGATCGTTCACTTGATGGGCCAGCCAGTCAGTGCCTTTGTCGGTCAGATCGGCGCTGTTCATCTTCTCGTCGACCACGAAGTACAGGGGCTTGACGGCCTCGGGCATGCGTCGGTTGTTGTTCTCCATGTAGATTTCCTCGGTCCTCTGCAAGCCCGACTTGATGCCTTCCTCGGAGAGATACTTGATGAGGGCCTTGTTCTTGGGCAAGGCTTTATAGGAGCGGAAGAGGCAGAGGAAGCCCTCGTCGGTGAGGTTCTGGTCTTTCTTCTCGCGGCCTTCGTTGATTTTCTGTCGTGCCTCGGCCAGCAGTTCGGTGGCCTGTTTGCGCTGCACCTCGTAGAGACGCTCCACCAGCGGCTGGTATTCCTCGAACATCTGGTCGTCGCCTTTGGGGATGGGGCCCGAGATGATGAGCGGCGTCCGCGCGTCGTCGATGAGCACGGAGTCCACCTCGTCCACGATGGCGAAGTTGTGGCGACGCTGCACAAGGTCCTTGGGCGAGAGGGCCATGTTGTCGCGCAGGTAGTCGAAACCGAACTCATTGTTGGTTCCGAAAGTGATGTCAGCCTGATAGGCCTTGCGCCTCGCCTCGGAGTTGGGCTGGTGTTTGTCGATGCAATCGACCGAAAGACCGTGGAACTCGTAGAGCGGCCCCATCCATTCGGAGTCGCGCTTGGCCAGGTAGTCGTTCACCGTGACCATGTGCACGCCGTTGCCTGTCAGGGCATTAAGGAACACGGGAAGCGTGGCCACGAGGGTCTTTCCCTCGCCCGTCGCCATCTCTGCAATCTTTCCTTGATGCAGGGCGATGCCGCCAAAGATCTGCACGTCGTAGTGCACCATGTCCCATTTCATCTTGTTTCCGCCGGCCGTCCACTCGTTGTGGTAGACGGCTTTGTCGCCGTCGATGGTGATAAAATCGTTGGCAGGATTGGCGGCGAGCTCGCGGTCGAAGTCGGTGGCCGTGACCACCACCTCGTCGTTCTCGGCAAAGCGGCGTGCGGTGTCCTTGACAATGCTGTAGGCTGTGGGCATCACCTCGTTGAGAACCTGCTCCAGGGCGTCGAGCATTTCCTTGTCCTGCTTGTCGATTTCGTCGAAGATGGGCTCGCGTTCATCGATGGGCGTGTCCTCGATGCGGCCCTTGAGCTCGGCTATTTTGTCGAGGTAAGGCTTGGCGGCGTCCTGCACGTGGCGGCGCATTTCCCGGCTCTTGGCACGCAGTTCGTCGTGGCTGAGTTTCTCGATGTCGGGATAGACGGCCTTCACCTGCTCCACAAGGGGCTGGATAAGCTTCATGTCTCGGCTTGACTTGTCGCCGAAAAGCGATTTCAAAATGTTGTTGAAGTTCATATCTGAATTGATTTTATGCTGTTGAATGCTGCAAAATTACGAAAAAGAATCCGTAATGCAGGTGATTCGGCCTACGAATTGGCACATCGCGTTGCGGTGTGCGTATAAAGGGCTTGAAAAGGGGAAATGCAGGCCGTTTTCCCCGGCCCGCCGTGCCGCAAGCGCGGCTCAGAACAGCGGGGCGGCGTTGCAGGCGTTGGGAGCGCGGATGCGAATGGCCTTGGCCACCGTGGGCGCAATGCGGTCTACGGTGACGGGCGTGGCGACATGGCCGGGCTGTGCGCCCGGGCCCATGAAGATAATGGGGAACGGCATGAAGCCGGCCCGGCTGGTATAAGTCTGTTGGGTGTCTTCGTTGAGCAGTTTCCAGCCCGGCGCCACCTCGATGGCGATGTCGCCGCTGAGCGTGGGACGGAAACCGTTGCGGTATTTCAGGATGTCGGAACCCCCGTCCAACAGGCGCACGCTGGTATATACATCGGCCACGCCCGCGTTCTGAACGAGAAACTCCTGGCTGCGCCCGAGGATGTCGGTCATGCCGATACGCTTCTGCTCGATGAGCTTGTGGTTCAGGTACATCTGGTTGCCGAAGGTCTGTTCCACGTACCGTCCCTGGCCGTAGACGGCCCCGAGGTAGATGTTGAGCAGGTTGGCCGTGCGGTTGATATAGAACGTTCCGGTGGGGATGCGGTACTTGCCGGGGTCGGTTGCAGACTCTTCGGTGTAGCCGGTGGAGGTGACAACGAAGAGCACGCGGTCGAGTGGGACGCGCTGTCCGACGCCGCTGATGAGGCGTTGCAGCGTGTTGTCGAGCTGCAGGTAGACGCTCTCCATCTCGTCCTGCCACTGCCGCACGGGCTTGCCGTCGGCCTTGCCGGCCGAGAGCGTGAGGCAAATCAGGTCGGTGTTGTCGTCCTGCCCGAGGGGTGTGGCGGCGAGTGCGCTGAGCGATGCCGTCACCACGTCGTCGTTGCTGGCCGGTGCGCCGTGGGCGTTCCTGGCGGCGGGCTCGGCCCTGAGCCACGTAGGGGCGGGGGCATAATAGGAAGAAGTCTGCCAGTGTCCGGCCTTATCGAGCCAGAAAGCACCGTCTGCGGCATGGCCGACTGACAGAATGGCCGACTCGCTGTCGGCCGCAAAGGCATAGACCAGCGCGCGTCCGGCAGAGCTGACTTTCAGTTCGTCGCCCACGGTAGAGGTCTCCAGACGGGCCGGAGAAGCCGTGTGCCGGGCGTCGTCCACGCAGCTCACGGGCTGCAAAGTCTGGCGGTCGAGCCAGCGCGAAGCGATGATTCCGTTGTAGTAGGGCGTGGCGCCGGTGGAGAGGGTGGCCGTGGCCGACGCACGATCGACTGGCGAAAAGGGATAGCTGGCATTGTCGTAGACCATGCCGTCGCGCAGCAAACGGCGGAAACCGCCCGCATGACAGAGCGGGGCAAAGGCCTCCATGTAGTCAGAGCGCAGCTGGTCGATGGTGACGCTGACCACCAGCCGCGGTGCCAGCTGGTAGGCTTGCATCTCGGCCGACGTGAGGGCCGCCAGTATAAAGGCCAGGTATCTCATGGGCTATTGCTGCTTGTATATGAATCGTTTGCTCGTGGTTCTGCAGAGCAAACACAGTGCCAAAAAGACGGCGCCCTCGGCATAGTCCTGAAAAAAGCCACCCGCAAGGAACAGCAGGAGGCATGCCGAGAGCACGTCCCAGCCGCGGTGGAAGCGGCCGCGGAGGGTGCGGGCGGCAAGAGGATAGACCAAAGCGAGGGCGATGGGGTTGAGCAGCAGGATCTGCAAGTTGAAACTCACCGTGGGATGCTGCGAGAAAACCATGGCCAGCAACACGAGGCCGGCCAGCCCGTCGAGAGTGAAGAGCACCACATCGACCAGCCAAAAAGCCTTGCCGCGGCGCAGCTCGTACAGCGTGACGAGGGCCGCGAGCACGAAAAGGGCGGCAAAAAGCAGGCGCGGCGTGAGGCTGTCCCACAGTCCGAAGCCCGCCAACGGGGCATTGGCAGCGTTGGGCTGCAGCAGGACGACGGTGGAATCGACCAGTGGATGGCGGCGGCCCGCGGCGTCGATGACGGTGGCCCGGGCGAAGTCGTGCCGCAGCGAGTCGGGCAGAAACTGCTGCTGCGCATGGTCGGTGGGGGCGTCGGCGCGCACGCCCAGCAGCAGATCGTTGCCGAATCGGGCCCAGCGATGCCCAGCGTTCCACTGGTGAATCATGTCGCGGTAGGAGGTGGTGACAGCCGGATCGACGGCATAAGCCACGCGCCCGTCCAGATGGCCGACGAGCATGTCGCGGGCCCTCGTGGTGCAGTTGTCGTAGAAATAGTTGTAGCGGTACGTGCGGTTGGCCGGCAAGTAGTTCTCGTAGACGGCCTGGAGGATGGCTGCTTTCTCGCCGGGCGAGAGGCGGAGCGTCTGCTGCACCACACCGCGGCCGTTGCGGGCATACTCCATGAGGAACATGGGGAACGGCTGGATGCCCATCTCATAGTCGGTGATGCCGAAGACAAAGCGCAGTGCAAAATACTTCTGCCCGAAGCTGAACATGCCGTAGTTGACGGCCAAGTCCTGCTGGCGGGCGGGGTCGCGCAGCCGTATGGCCGTGTGGCCGTAGAGGCTCCACACCTCGTTGCCCGGCGAACAAGTGAGCAGACTGATTTCCACGCTGTCCATTCCGTGGTCGCGGCTGCCGTCGCCGGTGGCCCGTGCACCCGGTGTTAAGAAAACAAAAACCGCCAGAAAAAGTATTCTTAAAAGACTATCCAAACGTTTCACGATGCAAAAATACCTTATTATTTCCGGTTAACGTGCTTTTGTTCCGTTTTTTTTCAATACTTTTGCAGTTGGCTATTTCAACACGGGCTGGCGTTTTTCGCTTCCGGCCCGGCGCAACGAAACATTCAGAACATGAAGAGATACCTCGCAACTGCCATCGTGATAGCAGTCTCTGTACAGGCTGCCCTGGCCCAGAGCAGCACCAATTCCCCTTACAGCCAGTATGGTCTGGGCATTCTTTCAGACCAGTCTTCGGGTTTCAGCCGCGGCATGAACGGCCTCAGCCTCGGCTTTCACGAGCACAATCAGGTGAACTATCTGAACCCCGCCTCCTATTCCTCGCTCGACAGTCTCTCGTTCATCTTCGATGCAGGTGTGTCAGGCCAGGTGACCAACTTCAAGGAGGGGGGCAACCGGCTGAACGCCAACAGCTCCAGTTTTGAGTATGTCATGGCCGGGTTCCGGGCGTTGCGCCACGTGGGCGTGAGCTTCGGCGTGCTGCCCTACACCAACATCGGCTACTCCTACTCCAGTTCGCAGCGGGTGGGCGGCAGCGGCACCACCGTGGCCACCAACACTTACAGCGGCACGGGCGGGCTGCACCAGATCTACCTCGGCGTGGGCTGGGAGCCCCTGCGAGGGCTTGCCGTCGGCGTGAACGGCAGCTATATCTACGGCGAATACACGCGCACCGTGGCCAACAGCTACAGCGACAGCTATGCCAACACCCTGACAAAGCGATACACGGCCGACGTGAGGAATTTCAAAATAGACTTCGGCGCACAGTACACGGCCCGCCTGACGAAGAAAGACGAGCTGACGCTGGGCGTGACCTACGGCCTGGGCCGCAAGATTGGCGGCGACCCGAAGCTCGAGATCATCTCGACCAACGCCCAGACTAAAGTGGCCGATACCGCCACTTTCAACGGCTCGAACGGCGGCAAACTGCAGCTCGAGATTCCGCGAACGCTGGGCGTGGGCCTGATGCTGAACCACGACAACAGCCTGAAACTGGGCGTGGACTACACGCTGCAGAAGTGGGGTAGCGTGGAGATGCCCGTCTACCAGGCGAGCGACGCCGGCCAGAAAGTCACCTACAGCATGCGCCCGGGCTACTACAGCGACCGCCACAAGCTCACCGTGGGAGCCGACTTCTGCCCCCAGGGGCAGAGCCGGAGGCTGATGCGCCGCGTGCACTACAGGGCCGGCGTGGCCTATGCCACACCTTATTATTATATCAACGGGCAGGACGGCCCCAAGGAGCTCAGCGCCAGTCTGGGCTTCGGCATTCCCATCATCAACGGCTACAACAACCGCTCGCAGCTGAACGTCGGCGTGCAATGGGTGCGCCAGTCGGCCCGCAACTACATCACGGAGAACAGCTTCCGCCTCAACATCGGCATCACGTTCAACGAGCGTTGGTTTGCCAAATGGAAAGTGGAGTAATCGCTGCACGGGGTTTGAAAGCCAAGAACTACATGCCGAGCCTGCTGGCCGCTGCGCTCGTGCTCTTCGGTTGTGAGGAGCAAAAGGAGCACACGGCCGGCGCCATACACAGCCGCGACTCGGTGGCCGTGATGACCACGTGGGGCGTGAACACCCTCATCTCCGACTCGGGCGTCATCAAATACCGCATCGTGACCGAGCGGTGGGAGGTGAACCAGGCGAAGAATCCCTCGCGCTGGACTTTCGACAAGGGCCTCTTTCTGGAACAGTTCGACGACAAATTCCACGTCCAGTCCTACGTGCAGTGCGACACAGCCTACTATTACGACCAGCTGCACCTGTGGGAATTGCGCTCGCGCGTGCGCGTGCTCACCAAGGACGGACTGCGTTTTGCCAGCGAGCAACTCTTCTGGGACGAGAACCGCCACGAGCTCTACTCCTACGTTTTCTCCCGCCTCGTCACCCCCGAGCGCACGCTGCAGGGCACCTACTTCCGCTCCGACGAGAAGATGACGCGCTACTACGTGTCCAACTCGCGCGGCTCTTTCGAGCGCGGCGACGTGGACGGCACGGGCTCGATGACCGATTCGGCCCGCGCGGTGCAGGACAGCCTGCAGATGAGCCGCCGCCGGCAGGCGGTGCCCATGCGCAACACCGGTAATCCCTAAACGCTTCAGACGTGGAACAACCAAACCTTACTCTCATTGCCAACATCGCCCTGGCGATGGTGCTCAGCGCCTTTTTCTCGGGCATGGAGATAGCCTTTGTGTCCAGCAACCGCATGCTCGTCGAGATGGACAGAGAGAAGAACGGGCTCGCGCAGAAAGCCATATCGTTCTTCTATCGCCACGCCAACGGCTTCGTTTCGACCATGCTTGTGGGCAACAATATCGTGCTCGTGGTGTATGGCATTCTCTTTGCCCGGCTCTTCGACAGCACGCTCTTCGCGGGCATGGAACCCGGCGTTCAGCTCACCCTCGACACCGTGCTCTCCACGCTTGTGGTGCTCTTCACGGGCGAATTTCTGCCCAAAACCTTCTTCAAGAGCAATCCCAACACGCTGCTCACCCTCTTTGCCCCCGTGGCTTTCGGGTTCTACATCGTGCTGTGGCCCGTCAGCAAGGTAGCCACAGCCATGGCCCGCGGGCTGCTGCGCGTGGCGGGCATCCGCCTCGACTACGACTCCGACGGGGAGGGATTCACCAAGGTAGACCTGGACTATCTGGTGCAGTCGTCCATCGACAACGCGCCCGACGAGGAGACCATCGACGACGAAGTGAAGATATTCCAGAACGCCCTCGAGTTCCCTGACATCCGTGTGCGCGACTGCATGATACCGCGCACCGAGATACATGCCGTAGACATGGACGACTGTTCGCTCGAGCAACTCATGCAGATGTTCGTGGAGAGCGGCAACTCCAAAATCATTGTCTACAAGGAAGACATCGACCATATCGTGGGCTATATCCACAGCCACGAGATGTTTCGGCGGCCCGTGCGCTGGCAAGACCACGTGCGCACGCTGCCTTTCGTGCCCGAGACCATGGCCGCGCAGAAGCTCATGCGCACTTTTTTGCAGCAGAAAAAGAGCCTCGGCGTGGTGGTCGACGAGTTCGGCGGCACCAGCGGGCTGGTGGCTCTGGAGGACATTGTGGAGGAAATCTTCGGCGACATCCAGGACGAGCACGACACCGAGAACTACACGGCACGACAGACCGAGAACGGCGACTACATCCTCTCGGCCCGGCTCGAGATAGACAAGGTGAACGAAATGTTCGGCCTCGACCTGCCCGAGAGCGACGAATACATGACGCTCGGCGGGCTCATCCTGCACGAATACCAGAGCTTTCCCAAGCTCAACGAAGAGGTGCGCGTGGGCCGTTTCGTCTTCAAAATCATCAAGAACACCATGACCAAGATAGAGCTCGTGCGGCTCCGCGTGGACGCGGTGCGGTAGGCCCGCCCGGCGACGGCGGCACGGCCCCTCCGCGACGGCACCGTAACCGCGCCGCGACGACGGTGCAATCGCGCGGCGTCTGCGGCGTGTTTGCGCGGCGTCTGCGGTGCAATCGCAGGGCGTTTGCAGCACAGCGATTTTGCCCCTGCGGCGTTGCCGCGGGGGCATATTGTGTGCACGGTGCGCATTTTCTTGGGGAAACGTGCCTTGATTTGACGGATATTTCGTAAATTTGTACGCCTTTTGTAGGCTCAAGCCTCTTAAACCCGGAGCAAGAATAAAACAATAAAATAAAATCATTTAAAACAAATGGCAGCATTAGGAAAAATCAGAAGCAGGGGCATCACGCTGATCGTCATCATCGGTCTGGGCCTGTTTGCTTTTATCGCCGAGGAAGCCTTTCGTTCTTGCGAGTCGTCTCGCAACAACCAGCGCCAGCAGATCGGTGAAGTGTTAGGTGAGAAAATTGGCTACGAAGAGTTCGCCAAGCTCGTGGACGAGGCCCAGGAGGCCATGAAGCTCATGGGCCAAGAGAACATGAACGACGACCAGCTGAACCAGCTCCGCGACCAGGTGTGGCAGAGCTACGTGCAGTATCAGATCATCAAGAACGAGTGCGACAAGCTCGGCCTGACCGTCACCGACGGCGAAATGCAGAACGTACTCAACGAGGGCACCAACCAGATGCTGCTCTCCACACCCTTTGTCAACCGCCAGACGGGCCGCTTCGACGCCAACCAGCTCAAGCAATTCCTGGCCCAATACAAGAGCCAAAAGAACGCCAACCCCCAGATGTCGGAGCAGATGCAGGCCATCTACAAGTACTGGGCATACGTGGAGAAGTCGCTGCGCCAGCAGTTGCTCATCCAGAAATACAACGGGTTGCTGGCCCATTGCTTCCTTTCCAATCCCGTGGAGGCAAAGATGAGCTTCGACGAGGAGAGCCAGGAGAGCCAGATTCAGCTCGCCGCTTGGCCCTACGCCAGCGTGCAGGACGCTAAGGTGCAGGTGACCGACGCCGACCTGAAAGCCAAGTACGATGAAATGAAAGGCCGCTTCCAGCAGTATGTGGAGAGCCGCGACATCAAGTACGTAGACGTGCAGATCAGCGCCTCGGCCGCCGACCGCGCCGCCCTGCGCAAGCAGTTCGACGGCTATGCCAAGGAGCTGGCCGCCGCCGCCGACCCCGCCGACGTGGTGCGCAAGAGCACTTCCGAGGTGCCCTGGCTGGGTGTACCCGTGGGCAAGGAGGCCCTGCCCACCGATGTTGCCGCCAAGCTCGACTCCATGTCGGTCGGCCAGACGCTCGGCCCCGTGGAGAACATGCAGGACAATACACTCAACATTGTGAAGCTCGTGGCACGCCAGCAGCTGCCCGACTCGGTGCAGTTCCGCGCCATCCAGGTGGGCGGCGCCACCCCCGACGAGGCCCATCAGCGGGCCGACTCCGTGTATGCCGCACTGACTGCTGGGGCCGACTTTGCCACGCTGGCCAAGAAATACGGGCAGGACGGCAAGGAGCAGTGGCTCACCACACGCCAGTATGAATACTCCAACTCCATGGACAAGGAGACCAAGGGCTACCTGAACGACCTGCTCACGCTCGGCGTCGGCCAGACCAAGAACGTGCAGCTCACGCAGGGCAACCTCATCATTCAGGTGCTCGACCGCCGCAACATGATCGACAAGTACACCGTGGCTGTGGTGAAGAAGCCCATCGACTACTCCCGCGAGACGCGCAGCGTGGCCTTCAACAAGTTCAGCTCCTTTGTCAGTGCCAACCAGACGGCGGCCGATATAGAGAGAAATGCCGTGAAGAGCGGCTATAGGGTGCAGGAGCTCAAGGACGTGACCACCGCCCAGCATAACCTTGCCGGCATCCGCTCCACCCGTGACGCGCTGAAGTGGCTCTTCGATGCCGACGAGGGTGCAGTGTCTCAAATGTACGAGTGCGGCGACAACGGCAACAACCTGCTGCTCGTCGTCTGCGACAAGATACACCCCATTGGCTACCGCGGCCTCGACGATCCGCAGGTTAAAGAGATGGTTAGACAGGAGGTGATGCGCGACAAAAAGGCCGACCAACTCCTGGCCAAGGCCAAGGGTGCAGGCAGCATGGCCGCCGCCAAGGCCAAGGGAGCCATGGTGTCTACGGTGAGCCAGGTGACCTTCGCAGCCCCTGTATTCGTGCAGTCTACCGGTGCCAGCGAGCCCGCTCTGAGCGGTGCTGTCTATGCCACCAAGCAGGGAGCCTTCGGCAGCCACCCTGTGAAAGGACTGGCCGGAGTGTACCGCTTCCAGGTGGTGAAGCGTTCGAGGAACGCCGCTAAGTTCGATGAGAAGCAGCAGGAAACGAAACTTCGCCAGAAGTCCATGCAGTATGCGGCCAACTTTATGAACGAGCTCTACATCAAAGCCAATGTCGTAGACAACCGCTACCTCTTCTTCTAAACACGGGCTTGCCCGTTGCAACGCAAGAAACCACGCCTCCCGGGTAACCGGAGGCGTGGTTTCTTGCGTTTGGTGGAAAGCGGTTTGGGAGTGCCGCTGCGGACTCGTTCGCCCAAGGCGGCGGGGCGGAAGATGTGCCGCGGTGGGCTTGTGTGCCCAAGGCGGCATTGCCGCGTGCGTGTGGCTGCGGGCTTGTCGCGGCTGTGGCGGCGCGCGGCGGTCAGAGTTTCATCCGTTTGCGCCGGTTAATGTACCACTTGGCGAGGAAATAAAGCAGGGCCACGGCCACAAGCGTCATGACCGCGAGCTTGATGTATTCGCCGTATTCCATGATTTTGTCGTTCAGCTTTTCCTCGGGCACCACGGCGTGCAGGTACCAGCCCAGCCCGGCCAGGATGAGGTTCCAGCAGCCTGCACCGAGCGTGGTGTAGAGCAGGAACTTCCAGTAAGTCATCTTGGCCAGCCCGGCAGGAATGGAAATCAGGTGGCGGATGCCCGGGAGCAGGCGGCCCGTGATGGTGGCCACCATGCCGTGGTCGTTGAAGTATTTCTCGCTGTGCTCCACCTTTTTCTGGTTCAGCATGCACAGACGGCCCCAGCGGCTGTTGGCAAATCGGTAGATGATGGGGCGGCCCAGGTAGTATCCGGCCACGTAGTTGATGGTGGCTCCGCAGTCGGCTCCGAGGGTGGCGGCCAGAATGACGATCCAGATGTCGAGGTTGCCGCCCGCGGCATGATAGGCTGCCGGCGAGACCACGAGCTCTGACGGCACGGGGATTACCGTGCTCTCCAGCAGCATCAGCAGGAATACAGTGCCATAGTTCAGGTTGTCGAGAAGCGATGAGAGGATGTTCATAATGGTGTGTGGGGGATTGATGGGTGTGATGGGTTATGGGTGTCGGTGTCGCCGGAGGGCCGTGCGGCCATGTCGGGATGGGTCAGCGCGTAGCGGTAATAGTCGGCGGGCACGATGTGGCTGGGGAAGAGATCGGCCAGTCCTTGCAGTGTCTCGTCGCCGTTGCGCTCGACGGCGGTGCGCAGATGGCGCAGGAAATCCTCGCGCTGTCCCAGCCGGTGGTCGCACAGTGCCAGGTACACCCACACGTCGGGCCACTCGTCGCCCGTGTCGCCGCCGGCCATCTCGCCGAAGATTTGGCGGGCCAGAGCTGGGTGTTCGCTGCCGAAAGCCGATGTGGCAAAGAAGAACTGGCCGCGTTTCTGCTCCTTGGGGTCGGTGGCGGCCATGGCTTTGCGGTAGTGGGCCACGGCCTGGGGCTCGTCGCCCTGCCGCAGGAATACGTAGGCCCGCAGCATGTCTTGTTCGGCTATGCTGCCGCCATCGCGCGCAATCTGGTCGATCACGTCGAACGCAAGGCCGTAGTTTCCCATGGCTGCATGCGTGTAGCATTTGTTGCAGAGAATCTCGAAATAGGTGCCGGAACCCGGTGTCGAGAGCCGTTCGGCCTGTTCCAGATAGGGCAAGGCCTCGGCGCTGCGGTTCTGAAGGGAGAGCACACTGGCGATGCCCATGCTGCCGGCCTCGTCGTAGGGCTGCAGCGAGGCAAAGAGACGGTAGTATCTTAGTGCCTCGTCATAGTTCTGAAGCATCATCAAACTGTTGGCCTTGTTGATGACGGCGTCGGGGTTTCGGGCGTTGATGGCCAAGGCGAAGTCGCTGCTCTCGAGCGAACCCGAGGGGTTGTTGGCCATGTACTGGGCCGAGGCCAACTCGTTCCAATACTCGATGCAATAGGGATCACGGTCGATGAGATGGTTGAAAATCTTCTCGCTCCGCTCGTACTGGCCGGTGCCCATGGCTATCTGTCCTTCAATCTCCCGATAGTCGTCGAAGTCGGTGTCCTGGCATTTGGCCAGCCATTTTTCGGCCAGTTCGTAGTTGCTGTACGAGGAAAACAGTCCCGCTGCGTCCAGCCGGAAGTCCTCCAAATCGTCCTCGTCCACCTGCGCTTCGCGGGCTGCAAGGTAGCTGTCGGCCTCCTCGTCCTGCTCGCGTGCCAGCATAATCTCGGCCGTGATGTAGTAGTATTCCAGCTCGTCCGTGTCGTTCACCTGGTGCGTCAGCTGCTCGGCCTTGTCCGCATTGTTCTCGTATTGCAGGGCGATGCGGGCGCGGAAGAGCAGCGGGTCGGCCGCCCCGGGGAACATGGCCATGGCTTGTTCGGCCGTGGCAATGGCCTCGTCCACACGGCTGTGCTGATAGTAATATTCAGCGATGTCGGTGAGTTCGTCGGGCTCCAAGTAGATGGAGCCGCCCGCTTTGCAGGCTGCTTCATACTGGTGGAGCGTTTCGAGGAACTCCTTGTCGTAGCGTTTGTCGTCCAAAGTTTACTTGTTTTGTTTGGCCCAAGTGTCTTTCAGCCCCACGGTTTTATTGAAAACCGGGGCCTCTTGGGTGCCGTCCGGGTCGGCCATGAAGTAGCCGATGCGCTGGAACTGCAGGTATTCGCCGGGCCGTTTCCGGGCTGCGTAGCTCTCCACGAAGCAGTTGCGGTCGGTGCGCAGAGAGTCGGGATTGAGCAGTTCGTGGAAGTCGCGCTCGTCGGCCGACGGGTTCTCCACGGAGAAGAGACGGTCGTATTCTCTCACCTCGGCCTTGACGCAGTGGTCCGTGCTCACCCAATGGAGGGTGCCCTTTACCTTGCGGTCGGCACCCGGCAAACCGCTGCGGCTCTCGGGATCGTACTCTGCCTGAATCTCCACCACGTTGCCTTCAGCGTCCTTGGTACAGCCCGTGCACTTCACGATGTAGGCGTTTTTGAGCCTCACCTCCCGGCCGGGGCTCATGCGGAAGAACTTTTTCGGCGCGTCTTCCATGAAGTCGGCCCGCTCCATCCACAGGTTGCGCGAGAACGTGATGGCGTGCGTGCCGCTGTTTTCGTCCTCGGGATTGTCCACGGCCTCCATGTCCTCGCTGCGGCCCTCGGGGTAGTTGGTGATGACAAGTCGCACCGGATCGAGCACGGCCGACACGCGCACGGCCCTCTTGTTCAGGTCTTCGCGCACGGCTGCTTCGAGCAGAGCCATGTCGTTCAGCGCGTCGAACTTAGTGTAGCCGATGGACTTGATGAAGTTTTTCACCGATTCCGGCGAGTATCCGCGGCGTCGCATGCCGCAGAGTGTAGGCATGCGGGGGTCGTCCCAACCGTTGACCAGGCGCTCGTCCACCAAGGCGTGGAGCTTGCGTTTCGACATCATGGTGTAGGTGAGATTCAGTCGGTTGAACTCAATCTGACGGGGGCGGAAGTCGTCGATGCCCCGTGCAGCCGTGCCGTCGCACTCCTTAAGGAAGTCCACCAACTTGTCGTAAAGCGGACGATGAGGCACAAATTCCAGTGTGCATATCGAGTGGGTCACGCCCTCGAAATAGTCGCTTTGCCCGTGGGCGAAGTCGTACATCGGGTAGCAATGCCACTTCGTGCCGGTGCGATGATGGGGTGTTTGGATGATGCGATAGATGACGGGGTCGCGGAAGTGCATGTTATCGTTGGCCATGTCGAGCTTGGCCCGCAGCACCATCGAGCCCTCGACGGCCTCCGGCGTGTTCATTTTCTCGAACAGTTGGAGGTTCTCTTCCACGGGCCGGTTGCGGTAGGGGCTGTCGGTTCCCGGCGTGGTGGGGGTGCCTTTCTGTGCGGCAATCTGCTCCGAGGTCTGCTCATCGACGTAGGCCAGACCCTTGCGAATGAGCCAAACGGCGAAGTCCCACAGCTTCTGGAAGTAGTCGGAGGCGTAATAAATGTCGCCCCATTTGAATCCCAGCCAGCTGATGTCGTTCAGAATATTCTCCACATATTCCGTGTTTTCCTTGGACGGATTAGTGTCGTCGAAGCGCAGGTTGCACACGCCGTGGTATCTTTCGGCCACGCCGAAGTCCATGCAAATGGCCTTGGCATGGCCGATATGGAGGTATCCGTTGGGCTCCGGGGGGAAGCGAGTCTGGATGCGTCCGCCGTTCTTTCCCTTTGCCAAATCCTCCTCTACGAGCTGTTCCACGAAGCTCAGACTCCGTTTTTCTTCACCCGTATTGCTTTCCTTAATGTCCATATTCCTGTTAATTGATTATATTTGCAAAGTTAGTCATTTCTCCATAATTTATAAGTGAAAGGTTCAAAAACATTTGCAAGTGTCATTAAAAAGTTTTATCTTTGCAACCGTTATCCTGAATACAATCTTTTTACCTTAACGAAAGGCTAATACCTATTGAGAATGAATGGCATGCGCTGTGAAGCGGATGCCATTTTCTTTTTGGGTGCTTCTCTCGCGGGAAGCCTATTTGATTCCGTGTTTGTTCAAGGCGTCGGCGTAGCGGTGGGCGTTGTCCATGTGCTCGGCATAGGTTCGAGCAAAGTTGTGCGTGCCGCTGAAGTCCTCCTTGGCACACATGTAGAGGTAGTCGTGACGCACCAGATTGAGCACGGCATCGATGCCGGCGACCGACGGAATGCGTATCGGGCCCGGCGGAAGACCGGGGAAACGGTAGGTGTTGTAGGGGCTGTCGATGCGCAGCAGACTGTTGTAGATGCGCTTCAGGGCGAAGTTTCGCCAGGCGAACTTGATGGTGGGGTCGGCCTGCAGGGGCATGCCCTCGGGATATTCAGCGTCGCGCAGCATGAGCCTGTTGTAGTACATGCCGGCAATCATCGGCTTCTCGGCGTTGTTGGCAGTCTCTTCATCGACGATGCTGGCCAGCGTGACGACCTGCAACGGCGAGAGCCCGAGGCTTTTGGCCTTGGCCGTCCGCCCCTCGTTCCAGAAGTGGCGGTTCTCCTTCTGCATGCGCTCCATGAGAGCTTCGGCCGATGTATTCCAGTAGATGTTGTAGGTGTTGGGGATGAAGAGGGCGGCGATGGTGGCCGTGTCGTAACCATAACGCCGGCACACCGCCTCGTCGGTGAAGGCGCGGGCCAGCCGCGCGCTGTCCACCATGAGCCGCGCACCGAGCGTGCCGGCCAGGTCCTGCATGGTGCGCACGCTGGGCACAGTGAGGGCCAGAGGCTCTTGCATGCCGTTCTTGATGTGGCGGAACAGGCTGAAAGCCCCGGTCGTCGGGGTCACGGCATAGCGTCCCGTGTGCACGTGCTTGGCCAGGTTGCTGTGGCGCGAGAGAGTGCTGAAAGCGTGTAGGCTGTGCTTTTGGGCGACAGTTCCCAGTTTGGCCATGAGCGAGTCGTAGTTGTCGTCCTCGTCAATGCAGACATAACAGGTCTCGGCCTTGCCCGTGAACGAGGTGAAGAAGTAGTAGTAGCCCAGTCCGGCCATGAGCAACAGGCAGAGTGCGGCCGGCAGGAGGTATTTTCTTTTCATGTCTTTCTTCATGATTTTTGTCGTCTTTTTAAACGGTGCAAAGGTACGCCAAAACGGCGACATGGCAAAACTTTCGACTTCCAACTTTCGTGTCGGCGGCGGCATTTTGGCGTCGTTTTTTGTGCTTCACTTCGTTTCTTTGTCGTAACTTTGCAGCATGAAACTCCAATTCAGCATTTCCTATCGAGCGCCCTTCGGCCAGTCGGTGCACGTGTGCCTGCGTTATCTGGACGCCGGGGGCCACGGCCGCAGCCTCGACCTGCCCATGCACACCGACGACGGCACGCTGTGGCGGCTTGAGACCACGGCCCGCCCGCTGCCCCGCCAGGCCGTGCGCTACCTGGCGTACCACTATCAGGTGGAGGACGACGCGGGCCGCCTGATGCGCCGTGAGTGGGCCGCCGTGCCGCGTCTCTACTGTTGCGACGAGTCGCGCAACTACATTTTCGAGGACATCTGGCGTGACCTCTCGCTGCAACACTATCTCTTTGCCGTCCGCCGGCCCCGCCGCCCGCTGATGCGCCTGTGCGACGTGCCGCAGTTCAACCGCTCGGTCATCTTCCGCGTGTCGGCTCCCCACGTGCCGGCGGGCCGCTCCGTGGCCCTGCTGGGCAGCGACGCCGCCCTGGGAGCATGGAGCGAAAAGCGCTATTTGCAGATGTATCCGGTGGGCGATGGCGACTGGATGCTCTCTATCAACGCCTACGCACTGGGGCTGCCCGTGGCGTTCAAGTATGTGGTGGTGGACGACCATACGCACGACATCGTGGAGTGGGAGCGGGGCGACAACCGCCGCACCGCACTGCGACGGCTGGAGACGGGCGACCAGCTCGTGGTCTACGGCGGCAACGTGCGCACCGCCACGACGCTGACCTTTCACGACGAACTGCTGAACGAAGACCATACGACCGACTATGACTTACGAGAGCTATATATTTGATTTGGACGGCACTCTGCTCGATACGCTGGGCGATCTGGCGGCGAGCTGCAACTATGCGCTGCGCGTTCACGGCCTGCCCGAGCGCACGGTGGAGGAGGTGAGGCGCTTCGTGGGCAACGGCGTGAGGAAGCTCATGGAGCGTGCCGTGCCCGAGGGGTGCCCCCAGGCGCAGTTCGACGAGGTGTATGCCGCCTTCCGACGGCACTATCTTGACCACAGCCTGGACACCACGCGGCCCTACGACGGCGTGCCCGAACTGCTGGCCGAGCTGCGTCGGCGCGGCCGCCGCGTGGCCGTGGTGAGCAACAAGTTCTACGCTGCCACGCAGGCCTTGGTGCGCCACTTCTTCGGCGACGAGGTGGCCGTGGCCATCGGCGAACGCGAAAACATCCGCCGCAAACCCGCCCCCGACACCGTGCTCGAGGCCCTGCGCCAGCTGGGAATGCCCCGTGAAACTGCCGTCTACATCGGCGACAGCGACGTCGACATCGACACGGCACGCAACTGCGGCATGCCCTGTATCAGCGTGCTCTGGGGGTTCCGCGACGAGCCGTTCCTGCGGGCCCACGGCGCCGCCACGCTGGTGCGCCGCCCCGAGGACATCCTCGCCCTCGGCTGAACGGCGGCCATCCCGCCGCCGTCTGCACCTCCGGCCGGGACCTCCGGCCGCCCTTTCGCCGCTCTACACGCAGAAAGCCCGCTCTAAAAGGAGCGGGCTTCTATGTTTGTTTGGAATAAGTCGGGATTGTGTTAAGCCTCGGCCTTCTTGGTCTTGGCGGCGTAATCCTCGGGCGAAAGCACCGACACGGTGCTCTTGTCGCGGACTCCTCTGTGGAAGTACACCACGCCGTCGGCCAGGGCATACAGCGTATCGTCCTTGCCTTGCCCCACATTCTCGCCGGGGAAGTGCTTGTTGCCGCGCTGGCGAACGATGATGTTGCCGGCCACAATCTTCTGTCCACCCCAAATCTTGACGCCCAGACGCTGTGAAGCCGACTCGCGTCCGTTCTTAGAACTACCTACACCTTTCTTATGTGCCATGATGAATTCCTCCTGATTTAAGCGATTACTTGTTTAACTTCTACCTCTGTGAACTGGCTGCGGTGGCCGTTGCGCTTGCGCGAGTCCTTGCGGCGCTTCATCTTGAAAACAATGATTTTGTCGCCCTTGACCAGCGGGTTCACCACTTCTACAACCACTTTGGCACCTTCCACTTGCGGTGCGCCGACAGTCACTGCTCCCTCTTTGTCTACGAGCAGCACCTTGTCAAACTCAACAGTCTTGCCGGCCTCCACATCCTTGATGTGGTGCACGAAGAGCTTCTTGCCCTCCTCGACCTTGAACTGCTGACCGTTAATCTCTACAATTGCGTACATGTTTATTTATAAAAAACGGGTTTCTCCGCAAGGCGAGTGGCCTGACGCCCCTGCTTTTTCGGGCCTCCACGGAATGAATCAGCTGCAAAATTACGAAAAAAGACCGACATGCACGTTGCCGTGCCATGGATTTCTTTCCGAATTATAAGAATTTAACAAAAAGGCTGCCGCCCGGATTTCGTGGTCCGATGCGGCAGCCCTGCCTCTATGTTCTACCTGTTGAGAAGTCTCTATGCACATCCGTAAGACCCGCCGCGGAGTAGCGCCTCGCCGTATATGCGCATGCAGGCGGCGTAGCTGCGCACCACTTTGGACCATACGTTTCTCATGTTGTTCATCAAATTTTTCATCTTTCTTTTCCTTTCTTTTCTTGGGGCACGCACGTGTGCCCGATGTTATCCTGCAATCTTCTTGCCTGTATATGTTCACTTTGTCGGGTGCAAAGGTAGGGCCATTCTTCGGTACGTGCAACAGTTTTGCCCGTTTTTCTGCTTTTTTCGGGGCCGAATTTGACGTGGGTCAACCCGCGGGGGCCCTGCGCTTGATATGGGTCAAGCCCCGCGGCCAATCTCCGGACGGCTGCCAACTTGTCGGTCTCCGCCTTGTGGTGAATCTTCGGACGCAGCCCCCTCGCCGCCGGTGCGGGCCGTCGTGGGCGGCATATATATAATAAGGTGTAGGTGCGCCGCGCCGCAATTGCGCCGTGGGGGCTCTGCGATTGCGCCGTATCCGCCCCGCGTTTACGCCGCAGCGGCCTTGCGTTTGCACCGTTGTCGCCTCGCGATTGCGCCGTGGCCGCCTCGCGATTGCGCCGTGGCCGTAGGACCATCTTGCCGCGGAGCCCCGCACCCGCCGCCGTGGCGGCCCGCACTTGCCACCGTGGCCGTAGGGCCGGCCGTGCCTGGAGGCGGTGGCAGGGCCGGCCGGAGCCCTGCGCACGCTCGTTTTCTGTCGCCAAGGCGGCTGTTTCAAAATAATTTCGCTTACGGCTTGTTTTTTAACGAAATGATAACATAATATTGAGATAATTTACTTAATTTTGCACAAGAAAGGTAAAAGACGGGGTCTCTGCCCCAAGGTTTTAATTTTAATTTAATATCATCTTATGCAGAAAAGATTGTTCTTTCTGATGGCCATGGTATTGATGTTTGCCGCATCAATGACGGCCCAGATCACAACTTCTGGTATCAATGGTAGGGTCACGGCCGGCGGCGAGGACGTCGTTGGAGCCACGATCGAGGCCATCCACACGCCTTCGGGCACGCGCTATCAGGCCGTGACCAATGCAAAAGGCATGTACACCATCAACGGCATGCGCCCCGGCGGCCCTTACGAGGTGCGCATCAGCTACATCGGCTACCAGACCAAGGATGTGAAAGGGGTCACCCTTCAGCTGGGCGAGACCTACAGCCTGAACAGCTCGCTCACCGAGGACGCGCAGCAGCTGGGCGAGATTGTGGTGTCGGCCAAGGCCACGAAGTTCACCACGGAGAAGACCGGCGCCTCGACAAACATCTCCAATGACCAGATGCTCAACATGCCGACCGTCAGCCGCAGCATCACCGACATCACCCGTCTTTCGCCCTACGGCGGCAACGGCATGAGCTTCGGCGGCACCGACGGCCGCACGGCCAACTTCACGGTAGACGGTGCCAGCTTCAACAACAACTTCGGACTGAGCAGCCGGCTGCCCGGCGGCGGCAACCCCATCTCCATCGACGCCATCCAGGAAATGCAGGTGGTGGTGTCGCCTTTCGACGTGCGCCAGACCAATTTCATCGGCGGCGGCGTGAACGCCATCACCAAGTCGGGCACCAATACCTACAAGGGAACGGCCTACATCTACCACCGCAACGAGCAGATGCGCGGCGACGCCGTGGACCATGAGGCCATTGCCGGCGCCCGCGAGACCGACCGCAGCACCACCTACGGCATGACCTTTGGCGGCCCCATCCTCAAGGACAAGCTCTTCTTCTTCGTCAACGGCGAGATGAGTGTCACGCCCACTGTGGTCAATCGTTGGCGCGGCTCCGAGAATGGAGTGGCCGATGCCGACAACTATGTGTCGCGCACCACGCTGTCCGACCTGCAGAAAGTGTCCGACTTTGTGAGGCAGAAGTACGGTTACGACACGGGCAGTTACACCAATTTCCCTGCCGATGAGAAGAACTACAAGCTGTTGGCCCGTCTCGACTGGAACATCAACAACATGCACCATCTGGCTTTCCGCTACAACTACACGAAGAATCGCGCCTGGAATTCGCCCAACGCCACGTCGATGGACGGCGGCTCGCGCGTGTCGGGCGCACGCCTCTCGCAGTATTCCATGGCCTATGCTAACACCATGTATGCCATGGACAACCTGGTGCATTCGTTCTCGCTCGACCTCAACAGCCGCTTCTCAGACAACCTGTCCAACCAGTTCTTGGCCACCTATTCCAAGCTCGACGACCTGCGTGCAAGCAACTCGAGCGAGTTCCCTTTCATTGATATTCTCAAGGACGGACAGGCCTACATCTCGCTCGGATACGAGCTCTTCACCTGGAACAACGCCGTGCACAACAAGGTGTGGAACGTCAAGGACGACCTTACCTACTATGCCGGCAACCACAAAATCATCGGTGGACTGAGCTTTGAGCACCAGATGGCCGACAATCAGTACATGCGCAACGGAACGGGCTACTACCGCTACGACTCGCTCGACGACTTCCTCAACGGGGGTACGCCCGAGATTGTGTGTCTCACCTACGGCTACAACGGCGTGGGCAACCCCGCCGCACGCGTGCAGTTCAACAAGGCCGGCGTCTACGCGCAGGACGAGTGGACCGTGAACGACCGCTTCAAGCTGACCTACGGACTGCGTCTCGATGGCCTCTTCTTCGACAACGGCGACCTGACAACCAACAAGGCCATCTACGAGCTGGACTACTTCGGCCGCCACATCGACACCGGCAAGTGGCCCTCGTCAAGCCTCACCGTGTCGCCCCGCGTGGGCTTCACCTGGGACGTGCTGGGCGACAAGAGCCTCAAGCTGCGCGGTGGTTCGGGCCTCTTCTCGGGCCGGCTGCCCCTCGTGTTCTTCACCAACATGCCCACCAATTCGGGCATGGTGCAGTACCAGGCACAGCTCAACGCCAGGACAAAAGTGTATGACGGCAAGAAGAAACAGACGCTCATGCCCTCGTACACCGGCCCCACCACGACCGATGCCGACGGCAGCCGGTACATTGACATGACGCAGTTTGCCGGCGGCCTCGTCACCGAGGGCGGGCAAGCCTCGGCCGCAGCCCTCTACAACAAGCTGGCCAGCCTGGGCTATCCCACGACCATCACCCCTGAGGAGGGCACCGTTCCCTCGGCCATCTCGGGCGTAGACCCCAAGTTCAAGATGCCGCAGGTGTGGAAAACGTCGCTGGCCGTGGACTACTCTTTCCCCGTGGGCTTCCCCCTCTCCATGACCGTCGAGGGCATTTTCAACAAGACAGTCTATGGCGTGATGCTGAGCGACTGGAGCGTGCCCAGCGTGGACGGCTTCGCCCGGCTCAATGGAGCCGACGCGCGTCCCCTGTTCCCCAAGGGCTTCCAGCGCAACGTGTCGGCCTACATGTTGGAGAACACTCACAAGGGCTACGGCTGGATCTTCAACGCCAGCGTGAACGCACGTCCCGTGGAGAGCCTCGAATTCATGGCCGCCTACACCCACACCGTGTCCAAGGAAATCACCGGCATGCCCGGCTCCAACGCCTCGTCCGTGCTCAACTACATGGCCACCGTGGACGGTCCCAACCACGTGAGGCTGCACAATTCGCAGTATGTCACGCCCGACCGCTTCGTGGCTTCCATCACCTCGCATGACAAGAGCGGCAACCACTACAGCCTCATCTACGAGACTTGGCGCGGCGGTTACAACTACTCTTACATGACAACCAACGACATGAACGGCGACGGCTACAACTATGATGCCATCTATGTGCCCACCGACGCCCAGGTGGCCAACAACGAATTCCGCTTCAAAACCGAGGACGACAAGGCTCGTTTCATGGACTATGTGCATGCCAACGGCTACCTGAAAGGCCGTCAAGGCAAGTATGCCGAGGCCTACAGCGTGTACAATCCCTGGGTGCACCGCATCGATTTCAGCTACAAGCACGACTTCAAGCTTAACGTGGCGAAGACCAAGCACGTGCTCCAGCTCAGCTTTGACATGAAGAATGTGCTCAACTTCTTCAACTCAAGCTGGGGCGTGATGAAGACGCTCAACCCCGAGATAGGCAACGAAGCCCGCATCCTCAACTACGAGGGTGTGGACGCCGACGGCTATGCCACTTTCTCTACGCCGAGCTCCATCAACGGCAACACCAAGACCTGGACCCCCAACCACGCCATCGGCCAGTGCTGGTACGCCTCCATCGGCATCAAGTACATGTTCAATTAATGTTTAAACCGAAGACTCAATCATGAAAATCAAACATATCATTCCGGCTCTGTTCGGGCTGCTGGCCATGCTGACGGGCTGCTCGGACGACTATGTAAAGGATGCGCTCGGAAACCTTCAGGTCTCTAAATCGTATGTGACCATCCCCGTCAAGGGTGGCGCAGATACCATCACCGTGACCGCTACGGGCGACTGGACGCTGGAGAAAGTGGTGTCCAAGGACGACTCCCTGAAGTGGCTCGGCATCTCGAAGGTTGCGGGGGCAGCCGGCGAAACCGAGCTCGTCTTCTCGGCTGCAGCCGAGCCTGGCGGGCGTGCCGGCGAGGTGCTGCTCCACTGCAACGGCCAGACGCAGCACCTGAACATCCAGCAGGGCGTGGTCAAACCGGCCGACGTGACCTGCGCCGAGGTGATTGCCGGACCCAACAACAAGAGCTATCGTGTGACGGGTATCTGTACAGGTATCTCCAATACCGTCTACGGCAACTGGTATCTCACCGATGCTACAGGCCAGATCTACATCTACGGCACGCTCGACGCCAAGAAGGCCGAGAAGAATTTTGCCAGCCTCGGCATCGAGGTGGGCGATGAAATTACCGTGACCGGCCCCAAGAAGACCTATGGAACAACCGTCGAACTGGTGAATGTCACCGTGGAGAAGATCAACAAGTCGCTCATCAAGGTGGACTCCACCGAGGTGGCCGGCACCGTGGGCAACACGTTGCCGCTCGAGGGCGGCGAGCTGGTGGCCCATCTTACGTGCAAGGGTCAGGGCGTGTCGGTCGGCATTCCCGAGGACGCCAAGGAGTGGCTCTCCATCTCTTCCATCAAGCAAAGCGGCACCACGGCCACCGTCATCTTCAAGGTTGTGGCCAATGCGGGCGGTGATCGAACCACTACCATCACCTTCAGCACCACCGATGGCAAGAAAGAATACTCGTCGACGGCCGAGCTTGTACAGAAAGGAGCCATTGTGGCCGCTACCGTGGCCGAGTTCAATGCCGCCCCGGTGGGCAACACGATGTACCGCCTGACGGGTGTCATCTCCAAGGTGGACGATGCCGCCAAGGGCCGTTTCCACATCAAAGACTTCTCCGGAGAGACCTATGTCTACGGTTTCCCGAACTTCCCGGCCACGGGCGCCAAGGAGGGAGACATCGTTACTCTCGTGGGCAAGCGCGGCCAATACAAGGAGGTTATTGAGATGCTCACACCCACGTTGGAGAAACTTCAGGCCGTTGCCGAGGTGTCGGTGGCCGAGTTCCTGACCAAGGCCGACGACCTGAACGTATATTATAAGGTGTCGGGCAAGGTGGCAAACATCAAGAATACCACCTACGGCAACTTCGATTTGGAGAGCGGCGACGCCAAGGTTTACGTCTACGGCTGCATGCCCGGCTATGGCGCTACGGGCGATGCAAAGAAGAATTTCCTCACGACGGCCGGCATTGCCGAGGGCGACGAAATCACGATGATAGGCTATAAAACGACCTATAAGGGTACGATTCAGATGGGCGGCGGCTTCTTCTTCTCGAAGAAGTAAGCCCGGCGAGCCGTCTGACACCGGAACCGGGTGGCCCGCAGGGCCGCCCGATACCGACAAACAAGAAAGTGGAAGCCCCTGCATGGAGTTTCCACTTTCTGATTGTCTTTGCAACTGCGCCGTGCAGACCCGCTGGGGCGACGGCCGGAAAGCTTTTAAAACAAACGTTATGATTATCGATTTCGACAAGATTCCAGAGACCTATGTCGAGGGTTTCAAGGGTGGGCAAGGCCGTCTCGACACCCGCAACTACGCAGACGACAAGGTGAAAATCATGTATTCCACGCTACGTCCCGGGGCTTCCAGCGGGCTGCACACCCACGAGGGCAACTGCGAGGTGGTGTTCGTCGTAAGCGGTGTGGCCACGTTCCACTACGACGGCACGGTGGAGGAGTGCCGCGCCGGCCAGTGCCACTATTGCCCGATGGGGCACAGCCACTACATGGAAAACCTGACCGACCACGACCTCGTCTACTTCGCCGTGGTGCCCGAGCACCGTTAAATCACGAACTTCTTGCCGCCGCGGATGTAGATGCCGTGGGGCAAACCCTCGGCCGAAGTGCCGACACAGCGGCCGTCGATGGTATAAATCTTGTCCGTCGACGGCCGTTTGTCGTCCGTGCGGCGGTCGATGCCGGTGGCGGCCACCCGTTTCAGGTAGTCGAAGTAGACGGCCCCGTCCTTGTAATTGATGTTGTAAATCGGTGTCTCGGCGGCCGCCGTCCACCACGCGCCGTTGGGCAAACCGCCGCCTTGGGCGAAGCTCGCGTCCTCCCTGAACAGGTCGCCGTGCAGGCTCTCGGCGTATTGCCGCGAGGTAATGCCGAATCCCGGCTTCTCGCTGTTGACGCGATAGCTGGTGAGCAGGGTGCCGTCGGCCGGCACAACAGTCATGCGCGGTGCGCCCACGGCGTTGTTCACAGTGTTGTTGGAGAGCATGAAGCTGTTGTCATAATTCACGTGATAGACGAGCAATCCGCGTGTTTGGGGGTTGTAGCTCGAGCCCACGCGGGCCATGCGCACGTTCCAACCCTTGTCCTCGAAGAGCTGGAGCACGTAGTATTCGCGGGCATTCGTGGGATTGACAACCTTTACGGCATGCCCGCCCTCGAAGATATTGGTGAGCCGGTACTGCCCGGCTTCGGTGATGGGGCGTATCTCTCCCCAGCCCATGGCCTCGCGCTCCCAGGCGGTGTAGGCCGTGGGACAGTAGCCGCGGTAGACGTATTCGCCGCTGTCCATCAGGCTCCAGTCCTCCATGCCCTGGTTGTCCATGCCCTGTGCCCTGCCCGCCGTGGGGTAGAAGTCGGGCAGACCGAGGCAGTGTGAGAACTCATGGCAGAAGAGTCCGATGCCGTTAATGCGCCTGATGGCCGTGGAGTCGGTGTGGTCTTCGTTGTAGATGTAGCCGTTGACACCCTCGTATCCCAGCAGCTCGTTGCTGATGCCGCAGCGGTTGATGCCCTTACCGTCGTACTTTTTGCCGCTCGATCCCCACATGGCCTTGGGCCACATGGTCTCCACCGGGCCGCCCGAACTCTGGCCATAACCGGCATAAATGACGTACACCAGGTCGATGTTGCCGTCGCCGTCGCCGTCGTATTGGGCAAGGTCCACGGAGTCGACCACGGCCGTGCAGGCGTCTGCCACGAGCTCAGAAGCGCGTTCATCCTGCCCGTTGTCACTGGTTCCGCCATAGTAAGCCATGTTTCGGGGCAGGGTGATGGGGCCGTAAATGTCGAACTGTGGCGCAAAGGCCGAGTCGCTTTGGGCCATGAAATACTGTCTCACGCTGCCGCGGTTGTACTGCTCGCCATGCCCCATGTCCACGGGCCCGGCGGGCGACGTGCTGTTGAGGTACTGGTCGAAGGAGGCCCGCGGGTTGGGCAGGGTGAAGGGCTGGTCGGGATATTGGGCCAGAATCACCGCGGCGCGGGGCGTCCCCGTGTGGGGAAAGAGGTTGGCTGCCGGGGCGATGGGCTCCCTGTGGCGGGCGGCCTTGCGGTGTGCGGCGGCGGCGCGGGTCTCGATTTGCTCGGCTGTGACGCCGGCCGGCTCGAAGTCGTTGCCCTTGCGGCGCAGCACGTTGCCCTGCAGATCGGTGTACCAATTGAAGTGTTCGTCGCCGTGGAGCACGACGGTAATCTGGCTTCCGTCGCTCTGTGTAAAGGTCATGGGGTAGGGCCAGGCCTTGCAGGCGTGCATGGCAGAGGCCGAGAACAGGCCGATGGCCAGGGTGAGAATGGTTTTCTTCATGTTGTTTTGGTGTTGGGGTAAGAGGTTAATGTGAAGTGTGTGGCCGGCCAAAGAAGTACTGGCCTTTGTGCCGCGTGCGCCGTCCGTACTCGATGGCGTGGTGCGGGCAGTGGTGGTAACAGGCAAAGCAGGTGAGGCACGAGCCGTCGTGCCGCCACCGGGGCTCGTGCCCCAAGCCGCCCACCACGTCGCCAACAGGGCATACGTCGGCGCAGATGCCGCACTTCACGCAGCGCGAACTGTCCACGCGAAAGGGCCCGTCGGTGATGAGACAGTGCACGAAGAAGCTGCCGAGGAGCCGCGAGTTGACGCGCGGCCAGCGGCCGACGTCGAGCCGGGGGCGGCTGCTGCGCCGGGCCACGATGTCGGCCGTGTAGGCTTTCAGCCGCGCGGCGGCCTCCTGCTGCTTGCGCTTCTCGTTGGCGGCGGTGTCCACATCCATGAACGGAAGTCCCACGTACGACTCGGGCATGAGCAGCGAGAAGACGGCGTCGAGCCCGATGCCGCGGGCCCGCAGGTCGGCCTCGAAGAGGCGCATGGTCTCCCCGATGGTGTCGCCCGCGGTGCAGAGGGCGTAGACATAGTGGCCCGCGGCCGCTTGCAGGCATAGCCTCTCCACGAAGCGGCGCACCGGTTGCGGCGGTCGCCATCCGTGGACGGGGAAGCAGAAGCCCACGCGCTCGCCCGGCTTCAGGTCGCAGACCACGGGTCCCGCCCGATGCTCGGACATGCAGACCAGCGTCTCGCCGGTGGCTTCGGCCAGCCGACAGGCCGCCCATTTGGTGTTGCCGGTGCCTGAAAAATAGAATATCATGCGGCAAAGTTACTAAAAATAAAGCATTTAGCCGTGCTTATTCTTTATTTTCTCGCAACACCCCTGAATCATGTTCCTGATTTGAGCCACGCGTGCAGTCTCTTCGGGCCGGTACCGGCGGTAGTACACCAGAGCGTTCTGGAAGTGGTCGAGAGCCGCTATCCAGTCCTCCCGGTACATGTAAATGAAGCCCTCCCGATAGTACGCATCGGCCTTTTCATTGTCCTGACAGAGCGTCAACATCTGTTCGTACAGGGGCAGGGCACGGTCGTATTGTTGCAGTTGGAAGTGGCTCTCGGCGGCCGCGTAGCAGTAGAACGACCGCTCTTGGGGGGCAAAAGCCGAGAGGCGGGGTATGACGGAGTCGAGGCAAGCGGCGGCTTCTGCATACGCCCAGGCGTAGTAATGGCACACGCCCAGGTAGGCGCGGAAGCGCGGATTGAGCCTGTAGCGACCGTCGAGCCGCTGGAGAATGAGGCGTGCCTCGTGGTACTTGCCGCTTTGAAAATAGTCGATGGCACGGCCCAGCTGCTCGCTGTCTGCCGTCTGTGCCCGGGCCGGGACGGCGGCAGACAGCAGCAGAACCGCTGCCACGAGGGCGGCACGCAGCCGGCGGCACTGGCTGTGCATGGGCTTATCGGGTGTAGAAGTCGATGAGCGCCTGCAGGGCTTGGCGGCAGGCGGGGCAGAACTCGGGTGTCTCGTTGGTGCGCATGCGGCAGTCTTCATAGGCCCGGTAGACGCCCTTGAGCTTGTAGCCGGCCCCCTCGTAGAAGCCCGCCGCCTTGTCTTTGCCGAGCAGATTTTCCCACTTGTCGCGGAAGTCCACGCGCGTGGTGATATTCTTTTCCCAGGGTTCCACGTCGAGCGGGTAGAGGTCCACGGGCTCGGCGTCGTAGGCATACTCGTCGGCCAGCCCGGCAAAGCTGTGTCCAAACTCGTGCACCACCACGGGCTTGGCCCACGCGTTGCGGGTGGTCGAGAGGATGTAGGAGTTGAGAATGCCGCCGCCGCCGTAGCCGTCGGAGTTGACCAGCACCAGAATGTGCTCGTAAGGCGTGCCGGCCAGCAAGTCGTGCATGTCCTTGAGGCGCGACGTGGTGAGGTACCGCTCGCTGTAATTGGTGTACCAGTGGGAGTGGAGGGCCGTGTTTTTCCAGATGCCCTTGCCGGGGTTGCTGGCGCCGCTCTCGGCCGACGGCGACTTCACGGCCACAATGTTGAACCTGCTGCGCGAGCTCTTGAAGGGCTCGTGCTCGAACAATGCCTCCATGGCGGCCCGCGCATCGGCGATGAAAGCGCCCATCTCCTCGGCCCGATAACCCTCGGCCAGATAGGCCAGGTGGATGCAGTTGGCGGTGTCGGCAGCCTGTTGCAGCAACTCGTAGGGCGTGACGCCGTGCTGCCCGATGGGGCGTATCAGGATGTCGGTGGGCACCACCTGGTGGGTGAGCCGGGCGCACACCTGCCGCCGGTTGTCGCGCAAGTCGACGGTTACGTCGGCCGTATCTCTGGGCATGGGCACCAGAAACACGTTCTCGAACGCCTTGGTGGTGTGCAGGGCTTCGGGTTCTTGCTGCCATTCCTGGAAGAGAGTGGAGAACGAGTTGCGGTAGATCACCCGGCCCGTGCGGTGGTCGCGCACGGTGATCTGCCCGTTGCCCTCCACGGGCACCTCGGCGAGCCGTCTGCGTTTGCCGTACCAGCGGGGCTCCACCATCAGCTCGTCGAGGGCCAGATGCTGGGTGTTGCGGTCGCCGGAGAAGATGTAGTCGATGCGCAAGGTCTTGTCCTGGAAGTAGCGGTCGAAGTCTTGCGCCGTGGCCCCGACGGTTGTCAGGAGCAGCATGGCCATGCAGAGGATGAGCTTTCTCATGGGTGGTTGGTGTGGTGTGATGGGTTGATGGTCTGTCAAAGTGGAGTTCGGGGGTTGCGGCCTCCGGGCTGCCGGCGTTGCGGCGGGTGGCTCAATACACGCGCAGCCGGTCGCCCACGCGTATCTGATAGTCGGGCGTGAGGTGGTTTTTCTTGTACAGGCTCTTCAGTCTGATGCCGTACAGCTGGGCAATGGAGTACATGCTCTCGCCCGGCCGGACGGTGTGCGGCCTACGCTTGAACGCCTTGTCGGCCCGCTTCTGTTTCTTTTTCAGATAGATGATGTCGCCCTCGTGCAGCACGTCCTTGTAGCCGCGCTCGTTGTATCTGGCAATCCTTCGGCCCGAGAGATCGGTCTCCTTGCCGATGGACTTGAACGTGTCGCCCTCGCGTGCCACCATGTAATAGTTCTTGTTGTATATCTTGATGGGGTGCAGGCGGCCGCCGCTCTGGGCCGGTTGGTCTATGCCCGACCGCCGTGCCAGGAACTTGTCGTAGGACCGTGCCTGGTCGTACTGGTGCAGACCGTACAGTTCTATAATCTCGATGAGCTTCTGGGCGTAGCGCGGGTTGGTGGCGTAGCCGCAGTCTTTCAGGCCCTGCGCCCAGCCGCGGTAGTCGCCGGGGCTGAGGCTGAACAGGCGGGCGTAGCGCGCATTGCCCGAGAGGAAGCGGCTGTGGTCCTCGTAGCTCTGGCGTGCATTGTCGTAGGCGCGGAAGCATTCGCCCACGGCATCGTCGTCCTGCGCGATGGTGCGGCCCGTCCAGCCATGGCACTTGATGCCGAAATGGTTGTTTCCCCGCGTGGCCAGGTCGCTCAGTCCGGCCCGGCTTTCAAACACGCCTTGGGCCAGAGTGATGCTTGCCGGGATGCGGTAGCGCAGCATTTCCTCGATGGCCAAGTCCTTGTACTGGTCGAAATAAAGCTGGTATTGCTGGTTCCACTTCATCTGGGCGCGGGCGGGCAGCAGGGCGCAGACGAAGCCAATGGTGCATAAGAGTTGTTTCAGATGGTGCATGCCTTCTCGGTGTTGACGGGAATCTTTCTCGCCCGTAACGGGTCGTGGGCCCTTTTGCCGTGGGCGTTCCTCCCGTTTTTGACGGGTTTTGCAAAGATACGAAAATAGTGAAACAATCAGGGAGAAAGCCCCCTTTTTAACGTTTTCGGCCTTGCCGGAACCTGTTGTGAGGGTTCCGGCAAGGCCGAAAGCAGGGTTGTGGCATGTGAAAGCAGGGATTATGGCAAGGCGATTATGGCGTAATCGCCCTGCGTTTACGCCGTCGCCGCGTTGCGTTTACGCCGTCGCCGCGTTGCGTTTACGCCGTCGCCGCGTTGCGATTACGCCGCAATGGTTTGGCCTTTGCGGCACGATGGTTGGCCGGGGACGGTGCCACGCCCATTATTTTAGGCCACAGAAGCGCACAGATGCCCACGGATAGGCATCTGCATGCACGCGCCATCGAGCGGACAAGACACCCGAACCCAATCGGCAAAACACATGAATGCAGTGTACAAAACGGGTGAGCGGGCGGTGCGAAAGGGTATTGGAAACCCTCAATGCCGGGCGGCATCGAGCAGGATTTCGTTGAGCGTGGGGTGGATGTGTACGATGTCGGCCAGCCGTTGGCGGGTGATGCCGAGGCTCATCAGGGCCGCCACCTCCTGCACCAAGGCGGCCGCGTCGGCCCCGAGCACGTGGCATCCGATGATGCGGTCGTCGGCATCGCAGATGATTTTGGCCAGCCCCTCAGTCTGTTCGGTGGCCTGTGCCCGTCCGTTGGCCCGGTAGACGGCCTTGTGGCAGGCGTAGTCCAGCCCCGCCTCCTTGCACGCTTCCTCGGTGAGTCCCACGGCGGCGGCCTCGGGTTGGGTGAACACGGCGGCCGGCATCACGTCGAGCCGTATCGCGTCCCGACGGCCCATGATGTGGTTTACAGCGCGCATTCCTTGGAACGTTGCGGCGTGGGCCAGCATCTGCCGGCCGTTCACGTCGCCCACGGCATAGATGCCCGGCACGGTGGTCTGCAGGTTGTCGTCGGTGGTGATGCCGGCCGGAGTGACGCCGATGGCCGTGCACTCCAGCCCGAGCCCCTCGGTGCGGGGCCGCCGGCCCGTGGCCACGAGGATGGCGTCGGCCCGCAGCCGCACCTCCGTCTGCTTCTTGGCATCGAGCCATACCACGTTGTCGCCCTCGACACGCTGCACCGCAGCCCCCATGCAGAAGCGTATGCCCTGCTTGTCGAGCGCCTTGCGCAGACGGCGAGCCAGCTCTCCGTCCATGGTGGGCAGGCACTCCTTGAGATACTCCACCACCGTGACCTCGCAGCCGAAGGCGGCAAACACCGAGGCCATTTCCAGGCCGATGACGCCGGCTCCGATGATGCAAAGCGAGGCGGGAAGCTCTTGGCGGGAGAGCAATTGCTCGGAGGTGACCACGCGTGGGCTCCGCTCTCCCGCGCCCAGTCCGGGCACGGGGGGCATGCGTGCCTCGGAGCCCGTGGCGATGATGACGTGGCGGGCCTCGATGTGCTCGGGGCCCACGCAGACGGTGCGGTCGGCGACGAACCGGGCATGGCCCCTGACGAGCCGGATGCCGGGCTGCTGCAACAGTCCCTCCACACCCTGCCGCAGGGTCTCCACCACGCTGTCCTTGCGGGCCATGGCGGCGGCAAAGCGGGCCGCCTTGTCGGTGGCAGCGACGGCCAGCCGGGCGTCGTGCACGAGCGATTTGGTGGGAATGCAGCCGCAGTTGAGGCAAGTGCCGCCGGCCAGCCGCTCCTCCACGACGGTCACCTCGCGGCCCAGACGTGCGGCGTAGGCCGCCGTTTCGTAGCCGCCCGGGCCGCTGCCGATGATGAGAATGTCGGTGTTCATGGTTCTGTGGGTTGGGTTTCGGGATAGGTGAGCACGGGCTCGCGGGCCGCCAGCACGTCGTCCACGCGCGAGATGGGGGCCGTGTGCGGGGCCGTCTTCACCACCTCGGGCGACTCGATGGCCTCGCGGGCTATCTGCCGCATGACGGCGATGAAGCGGTCGATGGTCTCCAGACTCTCGTTCTCGGTGGGCTCAATCATCATCGCCTCGTGGAACAACATGGGGAAATAGATGGTCGGGGCATGGAAGCCGAAGTCGAGCAGGCGCTTCGCCACGTCCATTGTGGTGACGCCGGTCGACTTGTCGCGCAGGCCGTCGAACACGAACTCGTGCTTGCACAGCCCGCCGATGGGCAGCTCGTAGACGTCGCGCAGGCTCTCCTTGATGTAGCTGGCGTTGAGCGTGGCCAGCGGCCCCACCTGCCCGATGTGCTCCCGGCCCAGCGTGAGCAGGTAGGCCAGGGCGCGCAGCTCCACGAGGAAGTTGCCGTGGTAGGGGTTCACCGTGGGGAAGAAGGGCTCCAGATCGCGGCGCACGCCCACGGGCCCGCTGCCCGGTCCGCCGCCTCCATGGGGCGTGGAAAAGGTCTTGTGCAGGTTCACGTGCAGCACGTCGAAGCCCATGTCGCCCGGCCGGCACACGCCGAGCAGCGGGTTCAGGTTGGCCCCGTCGTAGTACATCAGTCCGCCACAGGCGTGCACGCGCTCCACGATGTGCACGATGCGGTGCTCGAAAAGGCCCAGCGTGTTGGGGTTGGTCATCATCATAGCCGCCACGGTGTCGTCGAGTTTGGTCTCGAGGTCGGCCGTGTCGACGGTGCCGTCGGGCAGACTTTTCACCTCGACCACCTCCAGTCCGCACACGGCTGCCGAGGCAGGGTTGGTGCCATGGGCCGAATCGGGCACGAGCACCTTGGTGCGGCCCGTGTCGCCCCGGCTCTCGTGGTAGGCGCGAATCACCATCAGCCCCGTGAGCTCGCCGTGGGCGCCGGCGCAGGGCTTCAGCGTGAAGGCGTCCATTCCTGTCACTGCCGCCAGCAACCGGCACAGCAGTTTCTCGGCTTGTAGCGCACCCTGCACGGTGGCGTCGGGCTGCAGCGGGTGCAGGTTTTGGAACTCGCGGCGGGCGGCCGTCTCGTCGTTGATCTTGGGATTGTACTTCATCGTGCACGACCCCAGCGGGTAGAAGCCGTTGTCCACGCCGAAGTTGTTGCCGCTGTGGTTGGTGTAATGCCTCACGACGGTGGGCTCGTCGCACTCGGGCAGACTGGCTGCCCGCCCGCGGCATGCCTTGGCGGGCAGCTCGTGGCGGGGAAATTCCGACGCGGGCAGACTGTAGCCCACGCATCCCGGACGGCCGAGCTCGAAGATGAGATGCGAATATAGTTTGTTGTTCATAGTGCTCCTCCTTATTTATATATGTGGTGCCGGTGCGGCCTCGGGCACGAGGCCCACGAGCGTGTCGGCCTCTTGGCGGGTGCGTTGCTCGGTGACGGCCAGCATCACCACGTCGTCGGCCACGCGCACGCCGCCGAAGAAACCGGCGTCGAGCCACCGCTGTTGCAGGGCCTCGAGGTCGCCGTCGTAGCGCAGGCAGAACTCGTTGAAAAACTCGCGGCCGGGGAAAGCCTCGCTGAAGCGGCCCGTGGACAGCAGCGCACGGTGCAGGTAGTGGGCGCCGTCGCAGCCTGCCTGGGCCGCCTCGCGCAGTCCCTGCTTGCCCATGAGGGCCATGTAGATGGTGGCCCAGAGGGCCATGAGGCTCTCGTTGGAGCAGATGTTGGACATGGCTTTCTGCCGTCGGATGTGCTGTTCGCGGGCCTGCAGGGTGAGCACGTAGGCGCGCCGGCCGTCCTGATCGACGGTCTGCCCCACGATGCGCCCCGGCATCTTGCGCATGTGTTTCTCCGTGGTGCAGAGATAACCCAGGTAAGGACCGCCCCAGGCCATGGGCAGTCCGAGGCTCTGGGCCTCGCCCACGGCGATGTCGGCTCCCCATTCTCCGGGGGTCTTGAGCAGGGCCAGGTCGGCCGCCACGCTGTTGACGATGAACAGGGCCTTGGCCGCATGGCAGGCGTCGGCCGCATCGTCGAAGTCCTCGATGATGCCGTAACGGTTGGGTTGCTGCACGATAACGCCCGCCGTGGGCTCCTGGGCCAGCAGCGAGGGCAGGGTGGAAAGGTCGGCGGCGCCGTTGTGCTGGGGAATGATGTCGAGCCGGATGCCATGGAAGCGGGCATAGGTCTGCACCACTTGCATCACTTTCGGGTCTATCGTCTCGGCCACGAGCACGCGCCTTGACTTGCGGGCGATGCCGCAAGCCATCATCGCAGCCTCGGCCGTGGCCGTGGCGCCGTCGTACATCGAGGCGTTGGACACGTCCATTCCGGTGAGCCGTGCCATCATCGTCTGGTACTCAAAGATGTAGTGTAATGTGCCTTGCGAGATCTCGGCTTGGTAGGGCGTGTAGCTCGTGAGATACTCCGAGCGGCTCACAATCTGGGGTATTACAGCCGGGATATAATGGTCGTAGACGCCGGCTCCAGCAAAGCAGGTCTTCACGCTGTTGGCTGCACACAGGCCGTCGAAGAAGCGGCGCACCTCCGTCTCGCTCATGGCGGCGGGCAGGTCGTAGGCGCCTTGCAGCCTCACCTCCCGTGGCACGTCGGCGTAGAGCTCGTCCATCGAGCCCACGCCCACCACTGCCAACATGCGCTGGATGTCGGCATCGGTGTGTGGAAAATACTTGAACATAGGCGTTTGGCGGTTGGGGTTACTGCACGGTGGCCAGATAATCCTCCTCGTTCATCAGGGCGTCGAGCTCCGAAAGGTCGGCGAGCTTCACCTTGATGAGCCAGTTGGCGGCGGCGTCCTCGTTGATGAGGGCGGGGCGGTCGGCCAGCGCGTCGTTCACTTCGACCACTGTTCCGCTCACGGGCGAGGTGAGGTCACTGGCGGCCTTCACGCTCTCCACGGCGCCGAAGTCCTCTCCGGCCGTCACCTCGTCGTCCACTTCGGGCATGTCTACGTAGACAATGTTGCCCAAAGCTTTCTGTGCATAGTCGGTGATTCCGATGTATCCAAACTCTCCTTCCACGCGCACGTATTCGTGTGATTCGCTGTAATAAGTCATGATGATGTATTTTTAGGTTTAAAATAGGGTTGTTGTCGGGGGATGGCGAACGCTTGTTTCAAGCGTGCGGGGCGGCCCGTAGGCCGGCCCCTACACCTATACCTGACAGGAGGTGATAGGTGGGGATAGGCTGTTATAAGGGTGATGGGCTGTTATGGGGTAGGTGGGGGTGGGCTGTTACTTCTTGTAATGCTTCTCGTAGAACTTCTTTTTGACGATGGTGCCGGGGAAGAGCTTCTTGCGGATTTGCACCTCCACGCGGTCGCCGAGCTGCAGACGGCTGTCCACTAAGGCCACGGCACAGCTCTTGTCCACGGAGATAAGGCGGTAGCCGGTGGTCACCTCGCCCACCTCCTGGCCGTCGGCCATCACCTTGTAGCCGTGGCGCGGCACAGCGCGGTCGTCGATCTCGATGCCGCGCAGACGGCGGGCCACGCCCTCGGCTTTCTGCCGCACGAGGGCTTCGCGGCCGATAAACTCAGGCTTGTCGAGCTTGCAGAACATGCCGAGACCCGCCATGACGGGCGAGATGTCGGGCGAGAGCTCGTCGCCGTAGAGCGGCAACCCCACCTCGAAGCGCAGCGTGTCGCGGCAGCCCAGGCCGCAGGGCGTGCATCGGTGGCTGTCCATGAGCCGATCCCACTGGGCCACAATGAAAGCGTGGGAGCCATAGATCTCGAACCCGTCCTCGCCCGTGTAGCCTGTTCGGCTCACGATAACGGTCTCGCCCGCGGCCTCAAGGGTCTTCGCCGTGTAGAACGAGAGCTCGCGGCAGGGCAGTGCAAGCACCTGCTCCATCACCTCTTCGGCCTCAGGTCCCTGCACGGCCAGCTGGCCGTAGCGGTCGGAAGCGTGGTCGAGCACCACGTCAAACCCCTCGGCATGGCGGCGCATCCACTCCACGTCTTTGTCGATATTGGCTGCATTGATAACGATAAAAAACTCCTCGTTGCCCATCTTGTAGACCAGCAAATCATCCACGGTGCCGCCGCCGGGATAGAGCATCATGCCGTAGAAAATCTGGTAGAGGGGGGCGCCCGACACGTCGTTGGTGAAGATGTGGTTCACGTATCGCTCGGCGTCGCGGCCGCGCACCACCACCTCGCCCATGTGCGACACGTCGAACACGCCGCAGTGCCGGCGCACGGCCTGGTGCTCGTCGATGATGGATGAATACTGTATGGGCATGTCGAATCCGCCAAAGGGCTGGATGAGCGCACCCATGGCCTGGTGGCGCTCGTAGAGACAGGTTCGTTTGTTCATATAGGGACAGGTTTGGATTGTTGCTTCGTGCCGGTGCGTCTACTTGCCGTAGATGAACTGCGGGTCGAGGTATTCGCGTTCGATGAGGCGGATGCCGTCCTCGTCGGCCTCGGTGAGGCAGTGGGTTTTGTCGCAGATGGTGTTGCGCAGGCTCCGTTTGATGTCTTCGAGCGAGAGCGTAGTGTAGTCCTTGAGCAGGGTGATGCGCTGGGCCACGCTCTGCACACCGTTCTTGTCGAGCTTCTGTTTGCCGGGCGTGATGGCGCGTGTCATGTGCTCCATGCGCGTGTCGTAGAGCAACGTGCCGTGGGCAATGGTGCGGCCGGGGAGGTGCCAAATGGCGTTGCCTGATATTTTATGGCCGCCCAGCATCACGTCATTATGGTCGTTGCGCACGGCAGGAATGCCGATGCGCTGCAGGGCCGCGGTGAGCAGAGCAAGGTAATGGTCGAAGGCCTCGGTGAGGTCGTCCTCGCGCGTGATGTAGGAGAGCATCACGTTGCTCATGTCGGCATACACGCATCCGCCACCGCTCTTGCGCCTGAACACGTCGATGCCCTCGGTGCGGCAGTAGGCCAGATCCACCTCGTTCTCAGCCACTTGGTTGCGTCCGAAGATGACAGTGGGCTCCACTTGCCACATGAAAAAGCAGTCCTCGCCCGCATAGACGCTGCGGGCTACGTATTCCTCCATGGCGAGATAGAAGCTGAGCCGGTGGGTCGCGGTTGTTTTCAGGTCAATATATATCATGGTCGTAGCAGTTTCGTAGGGTTTTTATCTGCGTGCAAACATACGAATTTTATTTTAGATTCATACGATTTTTATGAGAAAAAACACGGAAACGTCTCAAATAATTGATTGTCGAGAGGAATGTGGGCAGTCAGTGAAATTCGGGCAAAATCTGACAACTTTCATATCGAAGCCAAGCTAAAGTATTCTCACAGAGTTGCGTATGATAAGTTCAGGACTCAGTAGAATCTGCCTGTTGGCTTTTACTTTCTTTTCTATTTCATCCTGTATCATGTCAAATGCGATGATTCCTATTTCTTGTATAGGTTGGATTACACGCGTTATGGCAGGCTCAAGGTAGTCTAAGAAGATGTTGTCATCGAAAGAAACCATTGAGACTTGTTCTGGTATATGTCTTTTATTTTCTTTCAGCGCTTTCATGGCTCCCAGAAGAATGGTGTTGCTGGTGGAAAAAATGGCCGTTGGTTGGTAATCTGACGCCAGACATATTTGTGTTTCAATATATCCATTCATCAGCGAGAAATCTTTTCCTTTGACATTGATGTTTCCCTCATTCCCAAATTCTTTCATGGCATCTTGATAGCCACGTACACGCTCTTTCGTGGTGATGGAATTGCTTTCTCCTGCCAGGCACAAGATGTTTCTGTGCCCAGCTTCAAGCAGTAATCGGGTTGCTCGATAGCCGCCTTCATAGTTGTTCGTGGAAACATAAGGTAAAGTGGTGTCGGCAAAATATCGATCAATAAGAATCAGTGGGACTGATGGTTGGTATGCCGCCTTCAGCCGTTTGCCGTTGCTGCCAGTTGGAACAAGGATGATTCCGTCCATATTGTGCGAGTAGGCATTCTCGATGGACTCCATCTCTATGTCTTCGTTTTCAAAGGTATTCATAACATTGATGAAATACCCTTTTTCTTTTGCCTCTTCGATGATTACACCTGCAATGTTTGCAAAAAAAGGATTTACAATGTTAGGTATGACTAAAGCGATGGTATAAGATGCCTTTTTGCGCAACATTTGTGCAGCGAAATTGGGCCTGTAGCCACATTTTTGTGCTTCTTCAATAATTTTGGTAACCGTATCCGGGTTGATGCGGTATTGTTCACCCTTGCCTGACAGTGCCCTGGAGATAGTAGTTTTAGACAAATCAAGCCGTTTGGAAAGAGATTCAAGAGTTTCTTTCATCTTGTTAAAAGTATAGAGTACAAATTTACTAATTCTAATTTATAATTCATAGACAACGCATGACTTCTTCTGAAACACAGAGTTAATGTAGGTTAAAAAACGAGCAACTAATTGATATTTTCATATATTTGCACAAACGTTTGTGCTATCTGTTCAATATCAGATTTATAATAACTAAATATCTAAAATCTATAATAATGAGAAGAATACTTGTGATAGGAAGCAGTAACACCGATATGGTGATTAAATCTGATCGATTGCCTAAACCGGGCGAAACATTGCTTGGAGGAAAATTCATGATGAATCCTGGAGGAAAGGGGGCCAACCAAGCTGTTGCAGCCTCCCGGCTGGGTGGTAACGTAACGTTTGTGTGCAAAGTTGGTAGGGACACTTTTGGCAAGAAAGCCCGCGAATTATTTAAGGAAGAGGGTATTGATGTGTCTCATATTCTTGAGGATCCAGAGGGAAATTCTGGGGTAGCTTTGATTAATGTGGACAGCAAAGGGGAAAACTGCATTGTTGTAGCAGAGAGTACTAACGATGCACTTACTTCTAAAGATATTGAAAGTCTCACAGAAGTTATTAAAGCTTCTGACATTTTAGTCCTTCAGTTGGAAATACCAATGGAATCCGTAGTAAAGGCTGCAGAGATTGCGCATGCCCATGGAAAAAAAGTGATACTTAATCCTGCGCCTGCGCCGAGCCAGGGATTCCCCGCGGGCTTTCTATCCAATATCGACCTCATTGTTCCCAATGAGACCGAGGCTTCGATTATTTCCGGTATTGAGGTGCAAAGCTTGGAAGAAGCCGAGAGGGCAGCAAAAAAGATTCAAGAAGCAGGCTGTAAGAAAGTTATTGTCACTCTTGGTTCACGTGGCGCCATGATAGCAAACCATGAAATTACGGTAGTTCCATCAGACAAGGTGGAAGCAGTAGATACCACTGCGGCAGGAGATACGTTCTGCGGAGCTTTGGCTGTAGCTCTCTCGGAAAACATGTCATTGGAAGAGGGTACACGTTTTGCCTGCCATGCTTCAGCTATATCAGTGACACGCATGGGTGCGCAATCATCAATACCCTATAGGTACGAGATAAAATAACTCATAAACAATACTATTATGTACAGACACATTCTTACTTTTATGCTGTTCTCTATGATTTCGGTCCATGCCTTCTGCCAGGAAATAACGGGAACTGTAACTGATGCCAATGGTGATCCTACCATAGGCGTATCCATTATTGTCAAAGGTACTCAAAGGGGTACTACTACTGATCTAAACGGCAAGTTCTCTCTTATGGCTGATCCAACAGAGACACTTGTCATATCTTATATAGGTTTCCACACTCAGGAAGTTTCTGGTAGGAATAACTATACTATTACATTGCAGGAAGACAATCAGAATCTGAATGAGATTGTAGTGATTGGCTATGGATTTACTACCAAAAAAGAGGTTACGGGATCTGTTGCCAGTTTAAAGGCCAAATCCTTGAATAAAGGAATTTTTACCAATGCTATGGGACTGCTACAAGGAAAGGTTGCTGGACTTTCTGTAGTGAATGCCAATGGTGGAGATCCCAATGCTAAATATGAAATACTGTTGCGTGGTACCAATACTCTATCGGCTGGACAAGGGCCGCTGGTTATCATTGACGGTGTTGCAGGCGCAGACATACGCAATATCAATTATGAAGAAGTTGAATCGATTGATATTCTGAAGGATGGCTCTGCTGCTGCCATATACGGCACACGCGGTACAAACGGCGTAATCATTGTGACAACCAAACGAGCTCATGCCGGCACCACCCAAGTGAGCTACGAAGCGCAATTCTCCTTGGGAGTAGTAAATCGCAGGGCTAAACCTTTATCAGCAACGGATTATAGGGAAGTAATCAAAAATTATCGCCCAGAACTTACAGAATATATTGGCAAAGACAATACAGACTGGTTCAAGGAAATTACTCGTACACCGATAGGACATAGTCACTCTGTAGCTCTTTCGGGCGGTACAGAAAAGTTCTCTCATCATACTAATATTAACTATCAATATCAACAAGGTTTGCAGAGAAAGAATTATAATGAGAAGATGATCATTTCAAGCAATATCCGTCAGTCGCTTCTCGATAGCTGGTTAGATATGGATTATAACATCCGTATTGCTCACCGCAGATATTATCCTTCCAGTACTTCTGCTTTTCAACAGGCTTTTACGCATAATCCGACGACACCTGTCTATGACGCATCCAATACGGAAGCTGGTGGATATAGCCGTACTGTTGCCATGCAATATTACAATCCTGTGGCAATGATCAATGAATGTTCGATGGAGAACGAAGACGATAACTATGGTGGTAATCTACGTGCCTCCCTTAACATCAAATGTGTTCCTGGGCTGAAATGGGATAATTTCCTTTCGTATGACCGTGAGAAATCAACTGAAAATACGTATTATTCGCACTATTATCCAAGCTACATAGGCACCAATGGATTAGCCAAAATCTCAAACGTCCAGTATGACGACACCCAGTTCCAGTCAACACTAAACTACTTCCAAGAGTTTGGCAAACATACAGTACAAGCACTGTTAGGCTATGAATATCAATATCAGAAGAACAGTACTTCTGGAATGGAGAACTCATACTTTGATGTGGATGACTATCTTTGGAACAATATTGGTGCAGGTGCCTATTTGTCACAAGGTAAAGCCTCTATGAATTCGTATAAAGAAGACAACACTTATATTGCTTATTTTGGCCGAATCATGTACAACTATGATGACCGTTATCTTCTGTCTTTCTCGATGCGTCGTGACGGTTCTTCACGTTTTGGAAACAACAATAAATGGGGATGGTTCCCTGCTGTCAGTGCAGGATGGCGTATCAATAAAGAATCTTTTATGAAAGATGCCAAATGGATGAACGACCTCAAATTACGCATAGGTTATGGTGTTACAGGAAACCAAGATTTTTCTAATTATAAATCATTAATGTTGATGTCCGTAGCAGGCTATTGTTATTACAATGGACGCTGGATACATACCTATCAGCCGGCTAGCAATGCCAATCCTGACCTGCAATGGGAAAGAAAAAACGAATTCAATGTAGGTCTTGACTTTGGTTTCTTTGATGGCCGTATCTCTGGTACGATAGACTTTTATCACAGGCTGACTACTAATTTGTTGTATTCTTATACCGTTCCAACACCTCCTTATGTTTATGATACGATATTTACCAATGTGGGTGAAATCAGTAACAATGGTATTGAGATAACTCTCAGCGTAATACCAGTCCGAGTCAAGGACTTCGAATGGAACATGACCTATACTCTTTCACATAATAGCAATAAACTGAAGAAATTCACTAATAAAGAATTTGAAAACGGAACATATAAGGTTGGTTGGTCAACCAGTGGTGCATGTTATACCCAACGCTTAATAGAAAGAGAATCGCTGGGAACATTCTATGGTCCTGTATGGACGGGAATTGACGCTAACGGCAACGACATCCTCAAGGGACAAGGAAGTGATGGGTCAGTTCCAGAGGAACAGTGGGAGAAAATAGGAAACGCCTATCCTGACTTCCAGATGGGATGGAGCAATAATTTCCGCTACAAGAAATTTGATCTTGGTTTCTCCCTGCGGGCTTCCATTGGCGGCGATATTCTCAACAACTATGCCATGGAATATGCCAACCTAAGTAGTCTCGGACTTCGTAATATTTCTGAGAAATGGCTTGATTGCAAGGAATTTACAAGTACTACCTATAAGTATTCATCAAAGTATATAGAAAGTGCATCATTCTTAAAACTCGACTATGTATCGTTGGGTTATAACCTTGATTTCAAATCTAAATTTATACATAGCCTACGCCTTGCTCTAACAGCACAGAATGTATTCTGTATTACCAAATATAAGGGCGTAGATCCAGAAGTTGCCCTTTCCGGTCTGGAGCCAGGCATTGAATACTTAAACTATTATCCTCGCACAACGCAATTTACCTTTGGAGTTAAAGTTGAATTTTAAAGAATTATAGAAATGAAAAAGCTATATATATTATTTACATCTGGCATAATGGCTCTTGCCATGTCTAGTTGCGATAATCTTGACGAGCATGTATATTCTAACATTGACATGAACAACTTCTTCAAAACCGAGGAGGAACTGGTGGCCAATGCAGGAAGGGCCTACACAAAGTTGCAGGCATACAACCAAGAGCAGAGTCTGTGGACCCTATTGTTGCAAACTTCTGACGAATGTGCAGTACCGGCCCATGGTGGTAGCTGGTATTCTAATGGACGGTATGAAGAACTACAGACTAATATGATTCCTCCTGCCAATAAATTAGTGAAGAAAGGATGGGATTTCTTGTTCAATGGCATAGCGGCATGTAATGAGATTATTTTTGAGACCGAGCAGACTTCTGTTGAGGTGTCAGGAAAGGATAAACTTATTGCCGAAATGAAAGTACTACGCGCGTTTTTCTATTATGAAGCTATTTCTAATTGGGGCAATGTGCCTTTCACTATCGATTATACAGATACTGATTATCCTAAGCAAAAGAGTCGCAGGGAAATATATGATTTCCTCATCACAGAGATCAATGACAACATGGATTTCTTGGATGCCTCGCCTGCTTCGTCTAACTATGGGCGTATTACACAGGGTGCTGCTCGCTGTTTGTTAGCCAAACTCTATCTGAATGCAGCTACGTGGTTTGGCGAAAGGCATAAAGCCTACGACAAGGCAGAGGAACAATGTAAAGCCATTATAAATTCCGGTCACTATGCAATTGAGGATGATTATGTAGCTAACTTTGCTATTGACAATGCTGCATCAAAGGAAAATATATTTGTAATCCCCTATGACAATATTTATACCAGTAGTTGGGATACAGGTTTAATCATTTATGTACTCACGCTTGACGGAAAGTCAGCATCATATTTCAAAATTTCCGATGCTTGGGATGGCTTTATCTGCGAGCCAGATTTTTATCAGACTTACGATGAGAAAGACAAGCGTCGCGATATGTGTTGGCTTGTTGGCGGCGAGGGTTATCCATTTACCTATAAGCCTTATTTTGATGAGGACAAATATTATAATAAGAATGGTGGCCGTTCTGATGACGAGGGGGCACGCTGCGTGAAATGGCCTTATCAGACCGATGGTACCCTTACAGGTGGTAATGCTTCGCAGAATAATGACTTTGCCATCTTCCGTTATGCTGATGTTATCCTCATGTATGAAGAAGCTTTATTGCGTCAGGGCAAAAGTCCTGTTGTATTGCAGGAATTATCGAAAATCCGTACACGAGCAGGACTCAATATCTATACAGAAAAAGATATTACTTTATCGGAACTCTACAATGAACGTGGACGAGAACTGGCATGGGAAGGATGGCGTCATGAGGATATGATACGCTTTGGCACCTATCTGAAGAAATATTGGGCACATCCTGATCAGTCGGCTGAAACTTTCCGACTTCTGTTCCCTATTCCAACAGATGTATTGAATGCTAACCCGAATTTAGTACAGAACGACGGATATGATAAATAGAAAATACTACGACTATGAAACATAAAAGATTTCTTTCACTTCTTATACCTGTGATTCTGTTCCATGCCACGGGACATGGGCAACAGATTTCTTTATCCCAGCTCAAGGATAAGATTGCCGGAGCCTGGATAGGACAGATGGTCGGAAATATTTATGGGCTCCCTTTTGAAAACAAGTTTATAGACGAGCCTGGCAACGAGGCGCGCTTCCCCTTTGGTTACACCAAGAATATGGATAAACTTGCGAAATATGATGGGGCTTTCTCGGATGACGATACTGACGTGGAATATCTCTATTTGATGGGGATGGAAAAATACGGTATCGAACCCACCTACGAACAAATGCGCCAATTGTGGATGCATCATATTCGTGACAGAGTATGGCTTGCCAACAGGGCAGCTCTGGGTCTGATGCACTATGGATACACACCGCCCTTTACGGGTATGCAAGAATACAATCCCCACTGGTACCAGATAGATCCGCAGCTCATCAACGAGATATGGGGGTACACTGCACCAGGCATGGTAGATTATGCCGCGGCCAAAAGTGACTGGGCAGCTCGTATAACCAGTGATTCGTGGGCAATAGAACCTACGATAATGTATGGTGCCATGTTTGCCAAAGCTTTCTTCTGCAACGACATACGTAAACTCATTGACGAGGGTTTGAAGTATCTGCCTGTCAATGGACGCTTTGCGCGTGGTGTTCGCAAGATGATAGCTCTCCATAAGCAATATCCTAACTCATGGCAGACGGCACGTGCTAAGATGGCGGAGGAATTCTACATCAACGAGGATCCTATGACCAAGACCATTTGGAACGCTAATTTAAATGGTTGTTGTGCCATTCTTGCCATGCTCTATGGGAACGGTGATTTCCAGCGCACGCTCGATCTTTGCTGTGCCATGGGATTTGACTGTGACAACCAGGCTGCCACCATCAGTGGTCTTATGGGAGTAATGTACGGAGCATCATCCATTCCTGCTAATCTCACAAAACCGATCAAGGGATGGTCCAAACCTTTCAACGACAGATATATAAATGTCACACGCTACGATATGCCCGATGCTTCGATAGACGATATTATCAGCAGAACCTATCGTCAGGCCATCAAGCTTTCCATAGCTATGGGGGGAAAATTGAAAGGCAACAAACTCAAAATCAATGCCAATGCCAAGTTTGTCATTCCTTTGGAATTCTGTACTGGACCCAAACCTGTGCTTGAGCAAGGCCAGGAGTCTAAATACAGCTTCGCCTGTTGCAGTAACCAGGCATATCACTGGAAACTTGTTAGCGGAAAGCTACCCAATGGCATTATTTTCAATGGGGGGCAATTGTTGGGTATTCCCGAAGTACCCGGCCATTATCCTGTAAAATTATCTTTGTCGGATGGTAATCATACATTGGAGAAAAACTTTGATATTCTTGTGAAGTCTCCTAATATTGCACCTATGGCAGATACAATCTACACTACAGTACGCAAAGTCAATATGAATGTTCTCGACTCCTGTTGGACAACTTTTGGATATCCAATCTATGCCCTTGATATAAAGGCCATCAATGATGGTCGTACAAGGGGTGAGCACTCTGTATTTTATTCGCTTGCTGCGAAAAGTAACAATCCCAAGATGGATTACTTCGGATATGGCTGGAATAAGCCTCACAATATCGGAATGCTTACTTTTAATGGAGGTTGTCTTGAAGAGTTTGGTGGCTGGTTTTCCGATTTGTTTGTTCAGTATCAGGATCAAGATGGACACTGGAGAAATGTTAAGGGCCTCAGCTCTTCCCCCAAGTTGCCTGATACAGATATAGTATTCTTCCAACCTCATTACGCTTCCTACATTCTGGAATTTGAACCGGTCATGACCCGAGGCATACGTATAGTCTTCGATGACAAGGTACAGACCCATTGGGAAAAATACACCAAGAATGTTTCATCCTTTATCTCGGTCACAGAGATTGAGGTTCATGAGGCAAAATAAATAGATAATTTATATATAGATGAAAACAATGGAGAAACTATTCGTCGCTGTATTTTCTCTCATCTTCTCTCTTTCCATGACGGCAGCGAATGTAAAGGCTCTAACCACTTCCGAGCTAATGGACAAGATCAAAGGAGGATGGGCAGGGCAGACTATCGGTGTAGTGTTCGGCGCACCGACAGAGTTTAAGTTTACGGGAAGCTATATCCAGGACTATCAGCCTATTCCATGGGGAGAGGGGTATATCAAATATTGGTGGGGAAAAAAGCCAGGGCTCTTCGATGATGTGTATAATGACTGCACTTTCACCGATGCCTTTGCAGAGCTCGGGATAGACTGTACGTCCACACAGCTTGCACAGCGTTTTGCTTCGGCAAAATACCATCTGGCTCATGCAAACCAGATGGGACGTTATAATATAAAGAATGGCTTGGAACCTCCGGAATCCGGTTTTTGGATGAATAATCCGCATGCGGACGATTTGGATTTCCAAATAGAGGCGGATTTTATCGGGCTCATGTCGCCAGGCCTCATGCCAATGGCTCTTGACATTGCAGACCGTGTGGGGCATATCATGAATAGTGGCGATGGCTTTTATGGGGGCGCATTTGTTGCCGGGCTTTACTGTAGCGCGTTTTATCTCAATGACATAGGCAAGATCATCGACAATGCTCTGGAGCCGATTCCAAAGCAAAGTACTTTTTATCAGTGTATTAATGATGTACGCAAATACCATGCAGCACACCCAGATAATTGGAAAGACTGCTGGTTCTATCTACAGGAGCATTGGAATCATGATATAGGCTGTCCCAAAGGGGTTTTCCTTAATTTCAATATTGACGCCAAACTAAATTCTGCATTTGTAGTCTTGGCGATGCTCTATGGCAATGGAGATTACACTCGTACATTGGATATTGCCGCGCGATTGGGTCAAGATTCCGATTGTAATCCTTCTACGGCTGCTGGAGTACTGGGGGTTGTGTTGGGTTACAGCCATATCCCTGAATTCTGGCTCTCGCCGCTCAAAGAGATTGAAGGCCTGTGTTTCCAGGGGACAGACTTGTCTCTCTCCAAATCCTACAGACAGAGCTACGAGCTTGCCCTGCAAATGATTAAACGGCAAGGAGGCAAAATCATGGACAATATGGTGGAGATACCTCTTTCCAAAGCTAAGGTGTTACCTTTGGAGCAGAATTTCACGGGGATGTATCCCGTATGCCGCGATCGCAAGGACTGCTTCATGCACGATGAATATGAGTTTGACTTCGATGGTAATGGGTTCGTCATCTGGGGCAACATCTGTAGTCTTAAGCATATCAATGAAGACTATATCAATCGTGTTTCCATCCGTCACATCGGTTCTGAGGTGTTCGGACTCGCGGAACCTGATGATGACTATGTTGCAGAAATAGAAGTATGGATAGACGGGAACCTCGACCAAGTATCCCTCCTGCCGATGAAAAATACAGAGAGAAAGGTAGAGCCAGCCTGGAAATATCTTCTTCAGGAAGGTCATCATCAGGTCGTGATGAAGTGGAGAAATCATAGAAAAGACTATGTCATTCGTATCAACGATATAGTTTATTATTCTGCCAACGAACTCACGGATAGGTTTTATTACAACGGAAAGAAAAAGACAAGAAAATGAAGACAAGCAACAAGTACAATATTCTGGTGGGCATGTTGCTCATGTGCATTACGAACATGACCGCGGCTATTCCCTTTGGACAGATGATAACTTTGACAGAACAAACGCTTCTTGATAAAATCAAAGGAGGGTGGGCCGGGCAGACCATTGGCTGCACTTATGGAGGCCCAACCGAATTCAAATACAAGGGAGCTTTTATTAATGACAAAACCCCCATCATCTGGTATGATGACTATTGTAAGGACATCTTTGAACAAGATCCCGGACTGTACGATGACATCTACATGGACCTGACTTTTCTTGAGGTGATGCAGCACGAAGGCATTGATGCACCCGCAGAATCATATGCCAAAGCATTTGCAAATGCCAACTACAAGCTGTGGCACGCCAATCAGGCAGCCCGATACAACATTCTTCATGGTATAATGCCACCTGCTTCTGGCCATTGGAAAAATAATCCGCATGCAGACGATATTGATTTTCAAATAGAATCTGACTTTATCGGAATGATTTGTCCAGGGATGCCTAATGCTGCAGCACGCTTTGCTGATCGTATCGGCCACATCATGAACTATGGTGATGGATATTATGGTGGAGTGTTTATGTCGGCAATGTACACCTATGCCTTTGTCTGCGATGATATTGAAGAGATTGTCTCCTCATCCCTAAAGTCGCTTCCTTCCGAATGTAAATATCGGCGTTGCATAGAGGATGTTGTTCGCTATCACCAGCAATATCCTGATGACTGGAAGCGTTGCTGGCTCGAAGTCGAGCGCAATTATTCTTTTGACATAGGCTGTCCGGAGGGGGTATATAATGCTTTTGACATTGATGCTGTTATTAATGGCGCATATTGTGTTATGGGTCTCCTCTATGGTGATGGGGACTTTGACAAGACCATTGACATTTCGACTCGCTGCGGTCAGGATTCCGACTGTAACCCTGCTACGGCGGCAGGCATCCTTGGTGTCATCAAGGGGTGGAGCCAAATCCCTGACAAATGGAAAGCAGCCATAGACCGCTGTGGCGACATTGACTTTCCTTATACCCATATTTCCCTCAACTCCGTTTATGACATTAACTTGAAACTTCTAAAAGACGTAGTAATCGCCAATGGAGGAAAGGTAAGAAAGGGAAACTATATCTTTGAAGTGCAGCAGCCAATGGAAGTAGCAAAAGAGGAAAGTTTTGAGGGTCTTGAACCCTTGGAGAGGCAAATTCTCAAGTTTGATCTCGGTACACAGCGCACTTTCACCTTCACGGGATGTGCGGTTGTGCTGCAAGGCTTGGTTCGTCGGGATGGTAAAGATGCGAGCAATTACATAGCACGACTTGGAATATCCATTGATGGTATTGAAATGCCCGAAGTTGAAATGCCTTTTGATTACATCAAGCGCAAGTATGACATCTATTGGAATTATGACCTCACCGACGGCAGACACTTTATGATCGTGACATGGCTCAATCCGCATCCAGACTATGCGATTCAGTGCAAGGACTTGAATACTTGGAAAAAGACCGAATGACAATGAATGTGTAATACTGTGAATTGGAAAGTAAATGAATAAGAAAATCCTCTTGTTTTTCATGGCATTCGTATTCGGCATGCCATTCACTTCAGCAGCACAGCGGCCCATGGAGAAAGAGGCCCTCTGTCTTCAAAGTGAGATTCTGGGAAAGGACGTTGCATATTCTATTGTTCTCCCAGCAGGATACAGCGCAAACAACAATCGTTATCCTGTTGTCTACATGTTGCATGGCATTGGTGGCGATTGCTCCACTTGGATGGAATATGGACATGTAGCCACGGTAATGGACAATATGGTAAAGGCGGAGCAGATTCTTCCTTTCATCATTGTTATTCCTGACGGCTACCTTTCTTATTATGTTGACAGCTATGATGGGCGTCAGCCTTATGAGGAATTCTTCATCCATGAACTGAAACCATTTATCGACGAACATTACAGAACCATGCCGGATGCCGCCCATCAGGCAGTGATGGGCTTTTCCATGGGAGGTGCCGGCGCGTTGTCGCTGGCCCTTCGCAACGATGGTGTTCTCGGTTCTGCCGTTGCTTTCTCCCCATCCATCCGGACGGACGAACAGTATATGTTGGAAAATCCACAGTCTGCATGGGATGAACAGTGGGGAAAAATCTTCGGTGGGATAGGAGCTCAAGGCAAAGCTCGAATCACCCCGTACTATAAAACTCATTCACCTCTGCATCTTGTTCGGAACTCGAAGAACAGCAGGTTGAAGGATAGAGGTATTTTCATCGATGTGGGAGACAAGGAAAGAACTCTCTGCAGGAGCAACGAAATGCTTCACAGATTACTTTTGGAAAAAGGCTTCCAGCATTATTGGAACGTCCGCCATGGAGGGCATGATTTCGCAGTCTGGAATGCTGCTTTGCCTTCTGCATTCAGTTATCTCTCGTCGCGTTTCAGCGGACAAAAGTATGAGGGATTGGATAGCCCCCGTTCTTTCATGGAAACTTGTTTGGCCAGAAAGCAGATTTACATTCCAGAGGCTACGGTTTGGCTGCCTTCTGACACGAGTACACTCTATCGCAAATACCCTGTTGTCTATATCAGCGGAACCACCGGCGAGGAGCAACGGCAATGTCTCGACACTGTTGATGAGCTGATGCGTCAAGGGCTGTTGCCACAAATCGTAGTCGCTTTCCTGAACGGCAGCTTTTCCAATGAGGCAGTGCTGTCTACGGAAAAGCATGTCAGGTGCATCCGAAAATCCCAGCGTATGCGCGGCCTCATCCTGATGAACGGTCAGGGAAGAGCGTTCTTTGATGGCTTGAAACAAGAGAACCTGTTTGCTGCTGTCGTTATCAACCAGGGAGGAACAGTCTCTGAGAAGACGGCCATTTCTGCCATGGAGGGCTGCGAACGCTATCCGAAACTATGGATCCATGAGCCGGCAGATGCCCGGAGCTATGCTTCATGGAGTGAACTCCACATCTGGCTACGTTCCAATGAAAAGGAGCATGAATACCGTTCGTCCATGGCAAAGGCTTCTGTTCAGTGGAAAGAATGGCTGCTGTATATCGTTCAAAGAATTTATGTATAATTAAAAAATGAGCAAAAACTATGTTTATTGTTGACAATTACTTTTTGGCAATCATCTTTTGTTTTGTCACCATGATTTGCTGGGGCTCTTGGGGAAACACCCAGAAACTGGCTTCCAAAAGCTGGCGTTATGAACTTTTCTATTGGGACTATGTGCTTGGAATGGTGCTCTTTGCCCTGCTTTTAGGTCTTACTATGGGGTCTACGGGCGAGGAAGGTCGGTCGTTCATGATCGATTTGGCCCAAGGAGAGGCTGAAAATTTCAGTTGGATCGTCTTAGGCGGCGTTGTCTTCAATGCCTCCAACATACTCTTGTCTGCCTCGGTGTCCCTCGCGGGCATGGCAACAGCCTTTCCGCTTGGCGTGGGCATAGCTTTGGTGTTGGGCGTTGTCATCAATTATTTGGGTGTTCCGGCCGGCAATCCATTGCTGCTTTTTGGAGGCATCGTCCTGATAGTACTTGCCATCATTTGCAACGGAGTGGCTTCAGGCAAGACCAGCATGGCAAAGGGCGAAGCCGCTTCTGCCAATAAAAAAGGAATCGTCTTGGCCCTTCTGGCCGGCGTATTGATGTCGCTCTTCTTCCGATTTGTGGTAAAAGGCATGGACATGGAGAACTTCAAGAGCCCTCAGGCAGGCATGTTTACTCCCTATTCGGCCATATTCATCTTCTCCCTGGGCGTGCTGGTTAGCAACGTCGTCTTCAATACAATTGTCATGAAATACCCGTTTGTGGGCTCGCCAGTTTCCTATCGTGAGTACTTCAAGGGCAGTGCGGGCACTCACCTTACCGGCATGCTTGGGGGCGCCATTTGGGCTTTGGGCTCAGCCTTTAGCTACATCGCATCAGGGCAGGCGGGCCCCGCCATCTCTTATGCGCTTGGGCAAGGCGCCCCGATGATAGCTGCCATCTGGGGCGTATTTATATGGAAAGAGTATAAAGGCGCCCCGGCTGTGGCCAACTATCTGCTTACGGCGATGTTCGTGCTCTTTATCGTGGGATTGGGACTTGTTGTTGCAGCAGGGAACGGATAGGCCGGCAGCGGCTCAAGGGGCTTGCTTGCGGTCTTTCTTGTTCGCGGCATTTTCTAACGGGGTCACGCGGAACCAGTCGGCGTCGACCCACCCGCGGTTGGCATTTCCGGCGGGCTCCTGAGCCACAAAGCCCATGCGAGCCCCCACCCACTTGCCCTCGCGCATGGCGAAAGGCTCGCCCACGGGGGTGAAGCGGCGGCCGTCGCGGCTGTAGGCAAACTGCAGACGGCCGTCGCAGACGTTCATGCGCATGTAGATGTCTTCGTGGATGGCAAACTGGTAGTCGGTCTCGTCCCGCCCGGTCGGGGGGAGCGTGGCAAGCGTGCAGACGGTCTCCGGCTCGCCCTTGTCGGCGTTGTGGCAGGTGATTTGCCGCAGCTCGAAGCGGTCGGCCACGCGCCTGACGACGAGTGCCGAGTAGTCGAGGCCCATCATGACGAGGCCTCCCATCTGCCCCTCGGCCTTGCCCACGAGCTTGAGCCGGGCCGTGGCCGTGAAGCGGTCGGCCGGCGTCTTCTGGAGCAGCAGGCTGGGCGTGTGCCAGAGCGGCAGGTCGCTCTTGTGGGTGTAGAGGCGGAAAAAGCCCAGTGCGGTGGGCATGCCGAAAGTGGCGTCGTAGTTGGCCTGCCACTGCCATTGGGGCGAAAGGCGCGGCTCGTTGAACTCATCGCTCTCCGCCGGGTTGGTTATCGTGTGGGCGGCAGCCTTGGGCATGCGGTGTGTGAGGCAGGGTGTGCCGCAATAGCCACGGGCTGGCACGCGGCCCATGACGGGCCAGTTGTCGCGCCAGGTCACGGGCTGCAGGTGCACCACGCGGCCGTAGGGCCCCTTGTCCTGGAAGTGCAGGAACCAGTCTTCGCCGTATTTCGTGTGCACCCACGCGCCTTGATGGGGCCCGTTGACGGGGCTGTCGCCCTGGGCCAGCACCTTGCGCACCTCGTAGGGGCCGAAAGGCGAGCGGGCGCGCATGGCCAGCTGGAAGCCCGTGGGCACGCCGCCGGCCGGACACATAATCCAATACCAGCCGTCGCGCTTGTAGAATTTGGGGCCCTCGCAGGTGTGGTTCTCGGTGCCGTTGCCGTCGAACACGATGACGGGCCGGCCGATGGCGCGGGTGCCCTCGGCGTTGAGCTCGCGCACGGTGATGACCGAGGCGAAGCGGCTGCGGCTGTTGGCCCACGCGTTGACGAGGTAGCAGCGGCCGTCGTCGTCCCAGAGCGGCGTAGTGTCGATGATGCCTTTGCCGGGGATGACCAGCACGGGCGGCTCCCAGGGACCGGCCGGATGGGTGGCCCTGACCATGAAGACGCCGTTGTCGGGGTCGCCCCAGTAGATGTAGAACCGGCCGTTGTGATGGCGGATGCTGGGCGCCCACACGCCGTTGCCGTGCTGGGGGCGGCCGGAGAACATGCTGTCGGGCAGCACGCGGTCGAGGGCATGGCCGATGATTTCCCAGTTGACCAGGTCGCGGGAATGGAGCACCGGCAGTCCGGGCGTGCAGCTGAAGGAGCTCGACGTGAGGTAATAGTCGTCGCCCACGGCCACCACGTCAGGGTCGCTGTAGTCGGCGTTGATGACGGGATTGGTGTAGGTGCCGTCGCCGTTGTCGGGGCACCACACCTGCGAGCGGTACTGCGCCGCGGCGCCAAGGGGCAGCACGGTCAGCAGCAGCGAGCCCAGAATGTGTTTGGTGTGCATGGTGAAGGGTTTAGTTCTTGACGTATTTCTTGCCGTTGCTGATGTAGACACCACGCCGCAGCTGGGCCTGGCCGAGCTTGCCCGATGCGGCGGGGAGCCGTTGGCCCCTTATATTATAAAGGTGGGGCAGGGGCTGGCGGGCAGCCGTGGGCCGGAAGATGGCGGTGGGGGTGCCCGTGATGGTGGCATCGAGGGCGGCCTGGATGGCCGTGGTATTGTCGGTTGCGGCCGTGGTGGCACCGCAGTCGGTGATGCAGAAAGAGCGCGTGGCGGCGATGACGGGCAGCTGCACGGCGGGCCATTCGCCGGCTCGCGCGGCCATTGCGTTCAGGGCCAGCAGGGCCATGAGGAGACGGAGGTATAGGCTTGGCATGTGTCTTTAGTTCAAGTAGCGTATGGTTTGCCTTTGGATAAGGCGTTGCAAATATAGGCAAAAAATATGGAACGCAGGGCCTCCGGGGTGTTAAATTTGCGCCGCCGCCGGCTCGCCCTTTTGCCAAACCGCCGTTGTCGCCCCGCCGTTGCGCCGCAATCGCATGGCGTTTGCGGCTTTGTCGCCCCGTGTTTACGGCTTTATCGCGTGGCGTTTGCGGCTTTGTCGCGCAGCCTCCCTGCCGTTGCCGCAGGGCGAGGGCCTATACGGCGCAGCCATGTGTCCTATCTGTTGTTCTGTCCAAACCCTTTCTGCACAGCCCGATGTCCCATCTGTTGTTCTGTCTTAACCTATTTGGCGCAGCTCGATGCCCGACATGTGGCCCTGTCAAAAAAAAGACCCGAGGCAATGATGCCTCGGGCCTTTGTGCGTCCTTAGGGACTCGAACCCTAGACCCACTGATTAAGAGTCAGTTGCTCTACCAGCTGAGCTAAGGACGCGTGCGCGAACGAAACGGCTTGGGTCAGGAGCCAACGATGGTGCGTCCTTAGGGACTCGAACCCTAGACCCACTGATTAAGAGTCAGTTGCTCTACCAGCTGAGCTAAGGACGCCCATTTCGTTTTTGCGTGTGCAAAGGTAGTGCCTTTTTCTGTAATGGCCAAACGTTTGTGGCGTTTTTTCTGAAAAACTTTCCGTGTCCTGGCCCGTCGTGGCCCATTGGGCGCGTCGTGGAGACCGCTCGGGGGTGGGGCGGAGGGCCGTCGGGGGTCAGAGGAACGGGGCCAGCAGGTGGGCCAGCCAGCCCGTGAACCGTTGCCCGCGCGTGCGCCACTGCCTCCACGACTCCTCGGTGAGGCGGAAGGAGTCGTGTTTCTCGCTGTCGAAGAGGCGGTCCAGCTCGTGCGTGGTACAGCGATCGAGGATGACGGCGTTCTCCTCATAGTCCCAGGCGAGGCTGCGTGCGTTGAGGTTGGCCGAGCCCACAGTGCAGAATCGGCCATCGACCATGATGACCTTGGTGTGGTGGAAGCCCGGCTTGTAGAGCCAAACGGTGCAGCCCTGCCGCATGAGCCGGTGGGCGTTGTAGAAGCCGCAGTCGGGCGTGAGGGGGATGTCGCTCCTGACAGACAGCATGATTTCTACCTTGACGCCGCGGCGTGCAGCGTCGCGCAGGGCCCGGCGGATGGGGCCGTTGAGGGTGAAGTAGGGGTTGATGATCTTGATGCTGTCGCGTGCAAAGCGGATGGCGTTGGTGTAGAACTCGCGGATGATGCGGTTGCTCGTGCGGGGCTCGCGGTTGATGATGCCCACCATTTTGCGGCCCGCCGTGGCGCAAGTGTCGGGCCGGAGTCCGTGGAAATAGCCGTCAAGGCCCAGCCCGCAGAAGTATTGCGGGCCGTGGACGCGCTGCCCGGTGACCCGGTTCCACGTGCGCAGGAAGATGGCCTGCAGGGTGTTCACCTCAGTGCCTTGGATTCGGCAGTGCATGTCGTGCCAGGAGCCCACCTGCGGCGTGCCGTTGATGTAGTAGTCGGCCACGTTCATGCCGCCGGTGTAGGCTATCTTGCCGTCGATGACTACTATCTTGCGGTGGTCGCGGGCAAAGGCATGATTGACCCAGGGGAAGCGTATGGGGTCGAACGCGTAAATCTCGATGCCGCGGCGGCGGATGTCGCGCAGGTGGCGCTTGAGCAGCGGGCGGTTGTTGCTGCGGTTGCCGAAAGCGTCGAAGAGGGCGCGCACTTCCACCCCCTCGGCCGCCTTGCGGGCCAGCAGGTCGAAGAGCATCGAGGCGATGGAGTCGTTGCGGAAGTTGAAGTATTCGAGGTGCACCGACGAGCGTGCCTGGCGGATGGCGGCAAAAAGATCGTCGAATTTCTGCTGCCCGGTGGCGAGCAGGGCGACGCTGTTGTCGTGGGAAAAGCTCACGCCACACGCCCGCAGGTGGCGGGCCATGAGCGAGTCGCTGGTCTGGGCGCGGGCTGCCGGGCCGACGACGGCGAGGAGGAGAAAGAAGAGGGGTGCGAGGATGTGGCGGCGATGACGGACAGGACGCTTCATGCTCATTGGTTTAGCAACGTTGTGGCGTAGCTGTCGACGATGCCGAGCAGGTGCCTGTCGCTGTTGCACACCAGGACGGAGTGGATCTTGTAATGGTGCATGATGCGCTGTATCTCGGTGATTTTGGTGGTGGTGGCCACGATTTTCGGGGTGCGTGTCATGATGTCCGACACGGTGTGGTCGAAGAACTGGGCCTGCCACTGCTCCATGGCGCGGCGGATGTCGCCGTCGGTAATGATGCCGGCCACGCGGCCGTCGGCATCGAGCGACACGCCCAGACCAAGCTTGCCCTTGGACACATGGATGATGGCTTCGCCCAGATGCGTGCCCTCGGGAACGATGGGCAGGTCGTCGGTGCGCATCACATCCTCGGCCGTGGTAAGCAGTCGCTTGCCGAGTTCGCCGCCCGGATGGAACTGTGCGAAGTCGAGCGGACGGAAGTCGCGCACCTGCATCAGGGCCACGGCAAGCGCGTCGCCCATGGCCAATGCGGCCGTAGTCGACGAGGTTGGAGCCAGGTTTAGCGGGCAGGCTTCGTGGTCCACGTGCACCTGTATATGGGCTGCCGAGTACTTGGCGAGCAGGGATTGGGGGTTGCGGCTCATGCCGATGAGGGGCACATTCATGTGGAGCAGGATGGGCACGAAGCGCAGCAACTCGTCGGTCTGCCCCGAGTTGCTGATGGCCAGCACCACGTCGTCGGGCGTCATCACGCCCAGATCGCCGTGGTAAGCGTCGAGCGGGTTGATGAAGAAAGCCGGCGTACCGGTGGAGGCCAGCGTGGCCGCGATCTTGGCTCCCACGTTGCCGCTCTTGCCCACACCGGTGACAATGACCTTGCCGCGGCAGTGATACATCAGCGAGACAGCCCGCTCGAAGTTGTTGTCGAGCTGGGGAATGAGGTCGAGCACGGCCTGGGCCTCGTCGCGCAAGCAGCGTTCGGCATACTGACGGGAGAGCTTGAGCCGCTCTTCGGAGGAATGTTCGGTCATAGCAGTTGGGAAATCAGGGATTCGAGTTTGTCGAGTTCGAGCATGTTGGCAGCGTCGGAGAGGCCGCGGTCGGGGTCGGGGTGCACCTCGAAGAAGAAGCCCGTGGCCCCGAAAGCCTTGGCGGCCAAGGCCATGGCGGGCACAAACTTGCGGTCGCCCACGGTCTTGCCGTCGCCGGCCGAGGGCCGCTGCACGCTGTGGGTGCAGTCCATGACGACGGTGGGCACCAGCTCGAGCATGTCGGGGATGTTGCGGAAATCGACCACGAGATTGTTGTATCCGAAGCAGTTGCCGCGCTCGGTGAGCCACACTTCGCGGGCGCCGCTCTCGCGTGCTTTCTGTACGGGATACACCATGTCGCGGCCCGAGAGGAACTGTGCCTTCTTGATGTTGACGATGCGGCCCGTGCGTGCGGCGGCTACGAGCAGGTCGGTCTGGCGGCAGAGAAAGGCCGGAATCTGGAGCACGTCGCACACTTCGCCGGCGGCCTTGGCCTGCCAGGCCTCGTGAATGTCGGTGGTGATGCGCAGTTGATGGCGTTGGCGCACGTCGGCGAGCATCTGCAGGCCGCGCTCCAGGCCCGGCCCGCGGAACGAGTGGAGCGAGGTGCGGTTGGCCTTGTCGAACGAGGCCTTGAAGATGATGTCGGTGCCCAGGCGGCGGTTGATGGCCGTCAGGCGCGAGGCCACGGTGTCGAGCAGCTCGGCCGACTCGATGACACAGGGGCCGGCGATGAGTATGGGTTGTTGTTCTTTCATCTGTTCATGTTTCATCTTGCATGGCATGCGGGTCGTGTTGCGGGGAGCGGTTCCCGCCGTGGCCGGCGAGGGCTGCGGGAACGGCGGGGCCGACGCCGTGAATGCGAGCCTTTTTCCCATATACGTGACGCGTAAACGGCGTGATTGGGACTGCAAAGTTATAAAAAGTTTGGCTGATAAGTGCGCAAGCGTTTTGAAAATAATGCCTTGCCGGCCATTCTTTTAGCTTTTGACCCCAGCGGCCGGCGGCAGCTGCACGAGCCGTATGTATAAATATGTGTACTGTGCCCGAAGTTTTTTGTTAAATGGTTGAAAAGTTAGCCGAAGATTTACTAACTTTGTGCTCGCTTAGCGAATTATATCTAAAATAACGTTATATTTTTTATGAATTTCACTTTGTTGATTACCGTTTTGCTGACGGCTGTAACGCTTGTGGTGGCTGCTTTTGTCATCGCCAAGCTCATCGGACCGCGCTCTTACAATCCGGTAAAGGGTGAGCCTTTCGAGTGTGGCATCCCCACACGCGGCAGTTCGTGGCTGCCGATGCACGTGGGATACTATCTCTTTGCCATCCTCTTCCTGATGTTCGACATCGAGACCGTGTTCCTTTACCCCTGGGCGGTGGTCGTGAGACAGTTTGGAGCGATGGCCCTCGTGAGCATCGGTTTCTTCTTGCTGGTATTGGTATTTGGCCTGGCATACGCTTGGCGGAAAGGAGCGCTGGAATGGAAGTAAGTAAAAGAGCGTCGATCAAGAGCATTCCTTTTGATGAATTCAAGGATAACGACTCCTTGGAGAAGATAGCCCAGGAGCTGAACGACGGTGGAGCCAACGTGATTCTGGGCTCGCTGGACGCAGCCATCAACTGGGGCCGCAGCAATTCGCCGTGGTCGCTGACCTTTGGCACGTCGTGCTGCGGCATTGAGTTCATGGCCATCGGCTGCGCCCGTTACGACATGGCACGCTTCGGATGGGAGGTGACGCGCAACTCGCCGCGCCAGGCCGACCTCATTATGTGCGCCGGTACCATCACCAACAAGATGGCCCCGGTGTTCAAACGCCTGTACGACGAAATGGCCGAACCCAAGTATGTGGTGGCCGTAGGTGGATGCACCATCAGCGGAGGCCCGTTCAAAAAGAGCTACAGCGTGGTGCGGGGCATCGACGAACTGGTGCCCGTGGACGTGTACATCCCCGGATGTCCGCCGCGTCCCGAGGCCATCATCTATGGCATGATGCAGTTGCAGCGCAAGATAAAGGTGGAGAAATTCTTCGGCGGAGCCAACCACAAGATGACCCGCGACGAGAAAGAGGAGAGCCTGGCCCTCGGCGGTCTGCACGGCATGAGCAACGAGAACTTCTCGTCGGCCAAGATCGGTCACAAGGCTCCCATCATCGTTTCCGGCATTCCCACCGAGGAAGAGGTGGAACAGCTGGGCAAGGAACTCGAGGAACTGAAGACGGCTGCTCCCGCCGCCGCCCCGGTTGCCGACAAGGAAACCCCGGCCCAGACAGCCGCTCCCGCCGCTGCTGCACCTGCCGCAGAGCCTGACTCTGAGAATAAATAAGGTAATCGGAATATAAAGATATTGAAAGAGAATGAAACTCGAAAACAAAGAATTCGGCTTTGACAGCTTTGCCCGGGAAATGGGCAGGCTGAAGGAAGAGAAGCATTTCGACTACCTGGTTACCATTGTAGGCGAAGACTTCGGCCCCGAAGAGGGACTGGGGTGCATCTATATTCTGGAGAATACACAGACACACGAGCGCACCTCGGTGAAGCAGCTGGCCAAGCAGGTGGGCGAGGAATACGTGGTTCCGTCGGTCATCCGGCTTTGGGCCGACGCCGACCTGCTGGAGCGTGAGGTGTTCGACTTCCTCGGCATTAAGTTCCTGGGGCATCCCGACATGCGCCGCCTCTTCATGCGTAATGACTTCACAGGCTACCCCTTGCGCAAGGATTTCGACATGAGTCCCGAGGCCAACCGATTCCCCATGACCGACGAACCCGAGACCGACTGGACGTCGGAGTGGAACCTGGACGACGAGGGACGCCTGGTGGAGACCCGCCACCGCCTCTTCGACGAGGACGACTTCGTCATCAACTTCGGCCCCAATCACCCGTCCACCCACGGCGTGCTGCGCTTGCAGACAGTGGTGGACGGCGAGACAATCAAGCATGTTTATCCGCATTTGGGCTATATCCACCGCGGTATGGAGAAGATGATGGAGAGCATGACCTACCCGCAGACACTGGCTCTGACCGACCGTCTGAACTATCTCTGCGCCATGCACCACCGCCATGCACTGGTGGGCGTGATAGAAGAAGCCATGGGCGTCGAGCTCAGCGACCGCATTCTCTACGTCCGCACCATCATGGACGAGTTGCAGCGCATCGACAATCACCTGCTGTTCCTTGGCACCTGTGCGCAGGATTTGAGTGCGCTGACGGCTTTTCTCTACTGCATGCGCGACCGTGAGCACGTGCTCAACGTGATGGAGGAAACCACCGGCGGCCGGCTCATTCAGAACTATTACCGCATCGGTGGCCTGCAGGCCGACATCGATCCAAACTTCGTACAGAACACCAAGACCCTGTGCAAGTACCTGCGTCCGATGGTGCAGGAGTATCTCGACGTGTTTGGCGACAACGTGATTACTCACCAGCGGCTGGAGAGTGTGGGCCCGCTCGACATGGCCGACAGCATCAATTACGGCGTCACCGGCCCCGCCGGACGCGCCTCTGGCTGGCACAACGACGTGCGCAAGAACCATCCGTATGCCTTATATAATAAGGTGGAGTTTAAGGAAATCGTGGGTATCCATGGCGACTCCATGGACCGCTACATGATTCATATCCATGAGCTCTATCAGAGTCTCGACATTATCGAGCAGTTGATCGACAACATCCCCGAGGGCGACTTCTACATCAAGCAGAAGCCAATCATCAAGGTTCCCGAGGGCCAGTGGTACTTCTCGGTGGAGGGTGGAGCCGGCGAGTTCGGCGTTTATCTCGACAGCCGGGGTGACAAGAGCCCTTACCGCGTGAAGATGCGCCCGATGGGCCTCACCATTGCCGGTGCTTTCGACAGGATGCTGAAAGGGCAGAAGATAGCCGACCTCGTGGCCACGGGTGCTGCTGTCGACTTTGTGATTCCCGACCTCGACCGGTAGAGTTTATAGAATTAACAGATAAAAAGATTAAAACATTCCTCTTCAATGTTTGACTTTAGCATAGTAACAACTTGGTTTGACAGTCTTCTGCGCCAGACACTCGGCCTGGGCGACTTCCTGTCAATCCTGATAGAGTGCGTGGTTGTGGGCGTGTTGATTCTCACGGCTTACGCTCTTATCGCCATCGCTCTGATTTTCATGGAGCGCAAGGTGTGTGCCTACTTCCAGTGCCGACTCGGCCCAATGCGCGTGGGCCCGTGGGGCATCTTCCAGGTATTCGCCGATGTGGTGAAGATGCTGATAAAGGAAATCTTCGCGGTTGACAAGGCCGACAAGTTCCTCTATTACCTCGCCCCGTTCCTTGTGATAATCGCTTCGGTCGGCACTTTCTCGTTCCTTCCCTGGAACAAGGGGGCCGGCATCCTCGATTTCAACGTTGGCGTGTTCCTCATCACGGCCATCTCGTCGATTGGCGTGCTGGGCATCTTCATTGCCGGATGGGGTAGCAACAACAAGTATTCCGTGGTGTCGGCCATGCGCGGAGCCGTACAGATGATTTCTTATGAGCTCTCGCTCGGCCTTTGCCTCATTGCAGCCGTTGCCCTGACGGGCACCATGCAGGTGAGCAGCATCGTGGCCGAGCAGACAGGGCCCTGGAATTGGCTGATTGTCAAGGGCCACATCCCTGCCATCATTGCCTTTCTCGTGTTCCTTGTAGCCGGCAATGCCGAGGCCAACCGTGGTCCGTTCGACATGGCTGAGGCCGAGAGCGAGCTGACGGCCGGTTACCACACCGAGTACTCCGGCATGGGATTTGGCTTCTATTACCTGGCCGAATATCTCAATCTCTTTGTCATTGCAGGAATCGCCTCCACCGTCTTCCTGGGCGGCTGGGCCCCGCTGAACATCGGCGTGGCTGCTTTCGACACGGTGATGAACTATATCCCCGGCTTCGTGTGGTTCTTTGGCAAGACCTTCGCAGTGGTCTGGCTGCTGATGTGGATTCGCTGGACGTTCCCCCGTCTGCGCATTGACCAGATTCTGAAGCTCGAATGGAAGTACCTCATGCCGCTGTCGCTGCTCAATCTGGTCTTGATGACCGTGTGCGTGGCACTGGGCTGGTACGTGAAGTAAAACTGCTTATATAAATAAAGGTATAAGGTAACATGTCTAACAATAATAAAACTTATTTCCAGGAAATTGCGGACGGCATGAAGACGCTGGCTGTTGGCCTGAAGACGACGCTGAAGGAATACTTCACGCCCAAGTCGACGGAGCAATATCCTGAGAACCGCAAGACCACGCTCCACGTGGCCAAGCGTCACCGCGGCAGACTTGTCTTCAAGCGCGATGAGAACGGTGCCTACAAGTGTACGGCCTGCACCATGTGCGAGAAAGCCTGCCCCAACGACACCATTAAGATTCTGGCTCACATGGAGACCAACGCCGAGACGGGCCGCAAGAAGAAGCAGCTGGACGACTATCAGTACGATTTGGGCGACTGCATGTTCTGCGAACTGTGCGTCAACGCCTGCAATTTCGATGCCATTGAGTTCACCAACGACTTCGAGAACGCCGTGTTCGACCGTTCCAAACTGGTGCTTCATCTGGACAAGGAAGTCTATCAAGGCGGCTCGCTGCCCGGTCTGATTGATGGCGGCGCACCGCTCACCATCGGTAAGTTCAATACTAAAACCAAGTAAAGATTATGGCAAATATCGTAGTATTCTGTATTCTCGCTGTAGTCATTCTTGGCTCAGCGGTTCTGTCGGTGATGACAACCCAGATTATGCGGGCGGCTACTTTCCTGCTGTTTGTGCTTTTTGGGGTCGCCGGCCTCTATTTCCTTCTCGACTATACATTCCTTGGTGCCGCCCAGATTAGCATTTATGCCGGTGGCATTACAATGATGTATATCTTCGCCATCAACCTGGTTTCCAAGCAGACGCTGCAGGGCTTGGTGGAGCGTTTCAAGGGCACGCGCGTGTTCCAGGGAGCCTTGCTCTCGCTAGTTGGCCTGGGCACGGTGGCCGTGGTATTCCTCAAGACCCGCTTCGTCAACCTTTTCATGCAGGCCCCCGACGCGGAGGTCTCCATGGATCAGGTAGGTACCGCCCTTGTGGGCAGCGAAAAATATCAGTATGTGTTGCCATTCGAGTTCATCTCAGTGTTCCTGCTGGCCTGTATCATCGGTGGTATTATGATTGCAAGAAAGGAGGACAAGAAATGATCGTTCCCGTAGAATGTCTGTTGGGTCTGAGTGCCCTGCTGTTTTTTATTGGCGTATTTGGTTTCGTGACGCGCCGCAACTTGATTGCGATGCTCATTTCCATTGAGCTTGTGCTGAACGCCGTAGACCTCAACTTCGCCGTCTTCAACCGCTTCCTGTTCCCCGGCCAGTTTGAAGGAATGTTCTTCACACTGTTCTCCATCGGCGTGAGTGCGGCAGAGACGGCTGTGGCCCTCGCCATCATCATCAATGTTTACCGCAACTACCACAGCGACCAGGTGAACAGCATTGAAAATATGAAATTCTAAACAACACTGCTTCATCACACCATGGAATACAGTTATTCGTTCCTGATACTTCTTCTCCCGCTGCTGAGTTTTCTTTTGCTCGGACTCGGCGGCAAGTATATGAAGAAGCCGGTAGCCGGCGTCATTGGCACCGTGGTGCTTCTCGCCCTTTGGGCGATGAGCCTCTACACGGCTTATGAATATTTCTTTGCCATCGGCCGTGGAACCGACGGCCTCTACCCGACGGTCACCGTCTTCGACGTCACCTGGCTGAAGTTCACCGATTTGCTGACGTTCAACATCGGCTTCCGCCTCACGCCCATCAGCGTCATGATGCTCATTGTGATCACCACTGTGAGCTCTATGGTCCACATCTACAGCTTCGGCTACATGGCTGAGCGCGACGAGCACTACGTCAAGGAAGGCTATGAAAAGGGCTTCCAGCGCTTCTATGCGTTCCTCTCGCTCTTCACCATGTCGATGCTTGGACTCGTCGTTGCCACCAACATTTTCCAGATGTACATGTTCTGGGAGCTTGTGGGCGTGTGCTCTTACCTGCTCATCGGCTTCTACTATCCCAAGCACACGGCCGTGCATGCCTCGAAGAAGGCCTTCATTGTGACGCGTTTTGCCGACCTGTTCTTCCTTATCGGCATCCTCTTCTTCAGCTACTATGTGGGAACGTTCAACTTCGACCTGAACGCCGACGCCTCGCTGGCCGACAGACTTCCACACGCTGCTTGGATTCTGCCCACGGCCTTGTTCTTCATGTTTATCGGCGGCGCCGGCAAGTCGGCCATGTTCCCGCTTCACATCTGGCTGCCCGACGCCATGGAGGGTCCCACGCCCGTCAGTGCGCTCATCCACGCCGCCACGATGGTGGTGGCCGGTGTCTACCAGGTGGCTGCACTGTTCCCCATCTGGGTGCAGTACGCTCCAGAGGCACTCCACTACGTGGCCTACATCGCCGCGTTCACCGCTTTCTATGCCGCCGCTGTGGCCTGCACCCAGTCCGACATCAAGCGCGGCCTGGCTTTCTCGACCATTTCCCAGATTGCCTACATGCTTGTGGCGCTCGGCGTGTGCACCGCCGTTGAGGGTGAAGGCGGGCTTGGCTACATGGCCAGCATGTTCCATCTCTTCACCCATGCCATGTTCAAGGCCCTGCTGTTCCTCTGTTCCGGCGCCATCATTGTGATTATAGGGTCCAACTTCAAGGAGTATATGGGCGGCCTTCACAAGTACATGCCCATCACCAACATCTGTTTCCTCATCGGCACAATAGCCATCAGCGGCTTCTTCCCACTGGCCGGTTTCTTCTCGAAAGACGAGATCGTGGACGCCTGTTTCCACTTTGCACCGTGGCTGGGTTGGTTCATGACGCTTGTGTCGGGCATGACTTCTTTCTACATGTTCCGTCTCTATTTCGTCATCTTCTGGGGCAAGTCCTACTATGAGCAGGACCCCGACCACCGTCGTCGTCCCGCCGAGGTGCCCTTCATCATGTGGGGCCCGCTGGTGTTCCTGGCCGTCGTTTCCTGCCTGGCCGGCTGGATTCCCTTTGGTCACTTCGTTTCCGGCGACGGCCACGCGGAGGATATTGCCCTCCAGCACTTCCAGTGGGGCTCCACTGCATGGTTCAGTCTGCTGGCCGCCACCATAGGCCTGTCCTTGTCGTGGTGGATGTACAAGAGCGGTGAGAACCCTGCATCCGACATGTTGCAGCGGCGCATGCCGCGTCTGCACAGGGCAGCCCTCAACCGTTTCTACATCGACGACGCCTGGCAGTTCTTTACACACAAGGTGGTTTTCCGCTGCTTCTCCATCCCCATAGCCTGGTTCGACCGCCACGTCATCGACGGCATGTTCAACTTCTCGGCGTGGGCCACGCAGGAAGCAGGCGAAACTATACGCCCTTGGCAGAGCGGAGACGTGCGCCAGTACGCCGCATGGTTCCTCACGGGCAGCGTTGCCCTGACCATCATCCTGCTTTGCATGCTTAGCTAACAGTATCATCAATTAAGGATCATAACGTAAAATGACATTTCTTACATTATTTGTAGTGATACCCGTTCTGATGTTGCTTGGCCTCTGGGTGGCCCGCAACGACAGTCAGGTACGCGGTATCATGGCTGTCGGCTCGGTGGCGTTGCTCGGCCTGTCCATCTATCTGGTCTTTGCTTTCCTCGGAGCCCGCGCGACGATGCCCGCCGAACAATACCCATTCCTCTTCGGCGACGCCGTGCCTTGGTTCGAGTCTCTCCATATCTATTACCGCACGGGCGTGGACGGTATTGCCGTAGTGATGATTCTGCTCTCCGCCATCATCGTGTTCACCGGCACGTTTGCCTCCTGGCAGCAGCACCCCATGCAGAAAGAGTATTTCCTCTGGTTCACGCTGCTTTCCACGGGTGTGTTCGGCTTCTTTATCTCTGAAGACCTCTTCACGATGTTCATGTTCTACGAGGTTGCCCTCATCCCCATGTACCTGCTCATCGGCGTTTGGGGCACCGGGCCCAAGGAATACTCGGCCATGAAGCTCACGCTGATGCTTATGGGAGGCTCTGCCCTGCTCATCATCGGCATCTTGGGCATCTACTTCTACAACGGGCAGTTCAGCGGAACCTATACCATGGACGTGGCGGCCATTGCCCAGAGCCACGCCATCCCCCTGGCCGTGCAGAAGATTTTCTTCCCGTTCATCTTCATCGGTTTTGGTATTCTCGGTGCCCTGTTCCCGTTCCACACCTGGTCACCCGACGGTCATGCCTCGGCCCCCACGGCCGTGTCCATGCTCCATGCCGGCGTGCTCATGAAGCTCGGCGGCTACGGATGCTTCCGCATCGCCATGTTCCTGCTGCCCGACGCCGCCCGTGAGCTCTCGTGGATTTTCCTCATTCTCACCACCATTTCCGTGGTCTACGGCGCCCTCTCGGCCTGTGTGCAGACCGACCTGAAGTATATCAACGCCTACTCCTCCGTGTCTCACTGCGGCATGGTGCTCTTCGCCCTCTGCATGATGACGCAGACGGCCTGCACCGGCGCCATCCTTCAGATGCTGTCCCACGGTCTCATGACGGCCCTTTTCTTTGCCGTCATCGGTATGATTTACCACCGCTGCGGCACGCGCGACGTGCGCCGGCTGGGCGGATTGATGAAAATCATGCCGTTCCTGGCCGTGGCTTACGTGGTGGCCGGCCTGGCCAACCTGGGCCTTCCGCTGTTCTCCGGCTTCGTGGCCGAGATGAATATCTTCGTCGGTTCGTTCCAGGTCAACGACCTGTTCCACCGCACCTGCACCATCATTGCCTGTACCTCCATCGTGGTCACCGCCGTCTACATCCTCCGCGTGGTGGGCAAGATACTCTATCAGCAGGTGCCCGACCAGGACTATTACAAGCTTACGGACGCCTCCTGGGACGAGCGCATCGCCGTGGCGGGCCTTATTTTCTGCGTGGCCGGCCTGGGCACGTTCCCCCTCTGGGCACAGAACATCATCAATGACGCCGTAGGCCCGATGGTGAACCACATCATGACAACCGGCTCTCTCGCAGGTATGTAACCTCCAAAAACAGAATTATGCATATCGATTATAGTCAATTCCTCCACATGATACCCGAGGTCACGCTGATGGCCATGCTGGTTATCGTCTTTCTGGCCGACCTTTTCACGGCACCCAAGTCCGGCGTGCCCGCCGACCGCCGCTGGTTCAACCCGCTGGTGTGCGTGATGTTCGTGGCCCACATCCTCATCAACATCTTTCCCACGGAGGCCGCCACCACCTTTGGCGGCATGTATGCCACGGGCCCTGCCATCGGTGTCATCAAGACCATCCTGGCCTTCGGCACCCTCATCGTTGTGGTGCAGGCGCGCGAGTGGCTGCAGCGCGACGACACCAGCTTCAAGGAGGGCGAGTTCTATGAGCTCGTCATCGCCACCCTGCTGGGCATGAACATGATGGTGAGCGCCAACCATTTCCTGCTCTTTTTCCTCGGTTTGGAAATGGCTTCCGTGCCCATGGCGTGCCTCGTGGCGTTCGATAAGTACCGCCACTACTCGGCCGAAGCCGGCGCCAAGTTCATCCTCACGGCCACGTTCTCCAGTGGCGTGATGCTCTACGGCATCAGTTTTCTCTATGGCGCCACCGGCACGCTCTACTTCGACGACGTCGTGCTCAAGCTCTCGGCCACCCCGCTCACCATCGCGGGCATGGTGTTCTTCTTCAGCGGCTTGGGCTTCAAGATTTCGCTCGTGCCGTTCCATTTCTGGACGGCCGACACCTATCAGGGTGCGCCTACGGCCGTCACCGGCTATCTGAGCGTCGTGTCCAAGGGCGCCGCCGCCTTTGCGCTCTGCGCTGTGCTGATGAAGGTTTTCGCCCCGATGGTGGAGTATTGGCAGTACATGCTCATGATTGTCATCGTGCTTTCCATCACCATTGCCAACCTCTTCGCCATCCACCAGAAAGACCTCAAGCGGTTCATGGCCTTCAGTTCTATCTCCCAAGCCGGCTACATCATGTTGGCCGTGGTGGGCGACACAGCCATGGGCGTGACGGCCTTGAGCTATTACGTGCTCATCTATGTGGTGGCCAACCTGGCCGTCTTCTCCATCATCGCCTCGGTGGAGGAGCACAACGGCGGCACCGTTGACATGGACGACTACAATGGTTTCTACCAGACCAACCCGCGTTTGGCGTTTCTGATGACGATCGCACTGTTCTCGTTGGGCGGCATTCCGCCGTTTGCCGGCATGTTCTCCAAGTTCTTCGCGTTCATGGCTGCCGTCGACGGCGCGCAGGTGTCCACCACTCTTGGCGCCACCATCTACGCCGTGGTGTTCATCGCCTTGGTCAACACCGTGGTCAGTCTTTACTACTATCTGCTCATCGTGAAAGCCATGTTCATCAAGCACAACGACCATCCGCTGCCCGCATTCCGGAGCCACAGCAACACCAAGCTGGCCTTGGCCGTCTGCACGCTCGGCATCGTGGCTTTCGGTGTGTGCAGTTATGTCTACAACTGGATCCACGCAGCTACGCTGGCCGGCATGTAGTCCGCCGCGCCTTGCTGCGCTTTTGTCAGCCTGTCCCGTCTCTGTCGCAGAGGCGGGACGGGCTTTTTTATGCGCCCGCCCAAGCGTGGTCGTGTGCGATTCGCCCTGCTGGCGTTCTTCCATTGTTTCGCGGTGCCCTGACCTTTGCTTTGCAGCCCTCGTACCACTATGCCGCCGCGGCTTTGCGTTTATGCCGTATTCGCCCGGCCGCCACGGCGTAATCGCATGGCGTTTGCGCCGTCGTCGTCCTGCGTTTGCGGGGCATTCATTTTGCCGTTGTGTGGTTTTCATCCTGACTGTATGTGATTTTTGCCGTGAGGCCTGGCCCCTGCGGTGGGCGATTTGGGCTGAATTTATAGGATGGTATAGGATATTATAGGACTTTATAGGCGGTGCAATCTGTGAGAAAACTTGTCGGTCGGCAAGAGGTTGCTTTGTTGTTGTGTCTAAGGATTCGCGGCCTTTCCGTCTGCTTTGCGGCATAAAAAATGGTGCAAATCCTTGGAGGGCACGCTTTTTTATTGTATTTTTGCCATGTAATATTTCGGCATTGCAGTCCACGACACCGCCCCATGTAGCCCACAGCACGGCTCTACGCGACCCGCAGCTGTGTCTTGTGTAGCTTTCGGCACCGCTCCATGCAGCCCGCAGCACGGCTCGGCAAAGCCCGCAGCATCGCCCCGCGGCGCCTCCGCCTATCGGCCTACAGCAATATCTAACCCAACAATAGTATGACTTTTAGAACTTTACTCCTCACCATGCTCTGCGCATGCGGCGGTACGTCGCTCCATGCCCAGGGTCTGTACGACGTTTCCGAGGCCTATCTCAACAACTACGACTTCGACTCGGGCTACGACTATGCTGTGGGCGAAACCGGCAACGTGGCCCAGGAAATCCGCGATGTCGCGGGATGGACCAAGGACATTTCCGTGGACTACACCATCACCGGCACCTACCAGATAGGCACGGCCAAGACCTTTAACGGGGCTGCCGTGCCCGCCACGGCCCACGACGGCACGACCGCCGGCGGCGTGCTCGCCTTGAGCACCGGCTGGGGCCAGATGCTGAAATTCTACCAGGAGGTGACGCTTCCGGCCGGCAGTTACAAGCTGGCCTCGGCTTTCTATAACGGCGGCGACAAGACGCCCGGCGGCTCGCTCGTGGCTTGGATTCCGGCCAGCGGCCCGGCCGTGCAGTCGGCCCTCACCGAATTTGCCGTGCGCGTGTGGACACCCGACACGCTCTCGTTCACCCTCACCGCCCCCACCAAGGGCCGCATCCAGGTGGGTTTCCTGGCCACGGTGAACAAGGGCAGCGGCAATCTGGCCAAGGTGTCGCTGGACTACGTGCGCCTGTTGCGCACCACACCCATGGGCTCGGCCGACGTGGACCTGAAGAAACAGGCCCTTGCCGCCGACATCGCAGCGGCCACGGCCCGGCTGGGCGAGGCCACGGGCGAGGCGGCCGCCACGTTCCGGGCAGCCATTGCAGCGGCCCAGGCCGTGCACGACAACGCCTCGGCCACGCTGGCCGACGTGAACGAGGCCCTCATGCAGCTGGCCGAAGCCGTCGAGATTTTCTCCTGGGCCAGCCCCACGGGCGAGAAACCCACGGTGACCACCAACAAGCGTTTTGCCCGCGGCGCCACGATGGCTTTCGGGCGGCTCACGGTCAGCGGCAAGGACGTGGTGGAGCAGGGCTTCTGCTGGAGCACCAGTCCCGAACCCACCATCAACGACAGCCGCACCACCAATTTTCTGAACCACAAAGGCTCCATCTACTGGATTCAGGGCCTCACGCCCGCCACGCGCTACTACATGCGCGCCTATGCCATCACGCGAGGCAAGCAGGTGGGCTATGGCGATGTCATTAAATTCTACACCATTCCCAAGGGCCGGCTGGGCTATACCATGCGCGATGGTGGCGACGCCGAGGCCCGCACGCGCATCGATGCAGCCATGAAAGCCGCCGTGAACTGGTGGAACAACCTCACGTCCATCCAGGGCGTGACGTTCAATGTGGGCCACAATCCCGGCACGCCCACGGCCGACTGCTCCTACGGCGGCTACATCCGCGTGGGCTCCAACACGAGCTATCAGCGCACCGGCACCATGCTCCACGAGATGGCCCACGGCGTGGGAGTGGGCACCCACAACCCCTGGTGGGACGGCGAGATGCGCTCCAACGGCAACCGTGGACTGTGGCTCGGCGACCGTGCCACGGAGGTGCTGCGCTTCTGGGACAACAGCGAAACGGCCACCGTCAACGGCGACAACATGCACTTCTGGCCCTACGGCATCAACGGTGCTTTCGAGGACGACGGCTCCGATGCCCTCTACATCATCCAATCGCTGCTGGTACAGGCCTTCGGCGAAGACGGCCTTCCCCCCTCGGGCGGCTTTGCCACGCCGGCCTACAGCCTCGACCAGGAAGACGACACACGCTATTATCTCAAGAACGAATCGCCCGACAACGGTCTCTACTCGGCCTATATGGTGGAGCGTGCAGACGGCTCCGTGGCCCTGCGCGAACTGGCGGGCGAGGAGGCTGCAGCCAATGACAGTGCGGCCTGGAACGTCACTTTCGACCCCGCCCGGAGCTTCTACGCCTTCCGCAATGTGGGCACCGGCCGCTATCTGACCTATGTGCCCGCCACCGCCGCCATCACCACGACGACGGCTGCCACGCCCACGGCCAACATGCTGTTCCACCTGATGCGCAGCCGCAAGGACGTGCTTCAGGGCAGTAAGCTGCGCGGCTACTGGATCATTCGCAACACAGGCGCGGAGAGTCCCAACGCCATGAGCGCCAGAAACGGCTCTGACGTCGGCACCTCTACCTACAGTCTGGCCAACAGCGCCACGGCCCAACGCTGGCTGGTGCTCGACCAGAGCCAGATGGGCGAGCTGGAGACGCTGGCCATGACAGGCTATGCCCGCCAGCTGACAGACTATGTGGCCCTCGTGAAGAAGCTGCGCGCCACGCCCCATACCGAGGACGCTCCCGGCACCGATCAGGCTCTCGACGACCGCCTGGCCGCCGTCGAGGCCCAACAGGCAACGGCCACCACGTCGGCCCAGCTGGCGGCCTTGCTTGGCGAGGCCCGCTCGGCCGGCTTCGACTTCCTGGCCAATGCCACGCCGAAGAGCATGGCCCAACCTTTCGACCTCACGTTCATGATTCAGAATGCGGGCATGGACAAGCTCGACGGATGGAGCGGAACGCCGGCACTCGGACACTCGGCCGCAGAGTTTTATCAGTCTACTTTCAACTTCAGCCAGACCCTTGCGCACCTGCCCGCCGGCTGCTATCAGCTCAAGGCCCAGGCTTTCCAGCGGCCGGGATCGGCTGCTGACGCCTACACGGCCTATGCCGCGGGCACCGACAAGGTGACGACCTACCTCTATCTCGGCCCCAAGAGCGTCAAGGTGAAACAGGCCGTGGCCGACGCCCAGACGGCCAAGCTGGGTGTGGGCAGCGAGTCGACGCTGGCCTCCACGCCCGCCACCTACATCCCCAACGACATGCAGTCGGCCAGTGCCTACTTCGGTCGTGGCCTCTACGACAATGAGGTGTTCGCCGACCTCGAGGCCGACGACGCCAGTCTGCGGCTCGGCATCCGCTGCGGCTCCAGCGACAACATGTACTGGACCATCTTCGACAACTTCCGTCTGTACTACTATGGCAGCCTGACGGCCGACGTGGTGGCGGGCATCCGCGACGTGCAGCCGCGCGCGGCAACCCCTGCCGACAACGTCTATACCCTCGACGGACGGCTGGTGCGCCGCCATGCCAAGAGTCTGGAAGGTCTGCCCCGCGGCATCTACATCGTGGGCGGCAAGAAGGTGGTGCGCTGATACCGTAGCCCATGAGCCGCCCAGCCTATCGCCAGTTGACCCGGTTCGTGGCCCGGTGCCGGCGGGAGATGAAAGACTCCCGCCGCATCAGGGCCGCCGAGGAGCCGCGCGCCTATCTGCTGCAGCGGCTCTACATGGTCTATAAGGAGCTCTTCGTGAAACGCCATTGGGAGTTTGCGGCCCAGCTCACGTTCAACACAATGATGGCCATCATCCCCGTGTTCGCCGTCATTTTTGCCGTAGGCCGCGGCTTCGGCTTCGAGGAGAGCATCGCCGGCTGGTGCCGCGAGGTGTTTGCCAGCCAGCCCCAGGTGGGCGAGGCTATCGTGCAGCTGGCCCGCCAGTACATCGATTACACCCACACGGGAATCATCATTGGCATCGGTTTGCTGCTGATGATGTGGAGCGTGGTGTCGCTGTTCGAGAACGTGGAAGAGGTGTTCAACAACATCTGGCACGTGCGCATCGAGCGCAGCATGGGGCGCAAGGTGGTGGACTACACGGCCATCATCTTCCTGGTGCCCATCGTCATCATCTTCTACTCGGGCGTGATGCTGTTCTTCCACTCGGTGGCGGGCTGGCTGCCCGAGTTCCAGATTCTCACGCCGGCCATGCGCATGCTCTTCGGCCTGGCGTTGCCCATGGTGCTGCTGTGGGCTTTCTTCCTCGCGCTCTACATGGTTATCCCCAACACGCGCGTGCTTTTCGGCCAGGTTTGGTTCCCCGCACTGCTGGCCAGTCTGGCCATCACGGGGCTGCAGGCCGTCTATGTGCACATCCAAGTGCTGCTTACCGGCTACAGCATCATCTACGGATCGTTGGCCGCGCTGCCGCTCTTCATGATTTGGCTGCAGGCCTCGTGGTACATCTGCATCGGCTTTGCCGAGCTGGGCCACGCCAACCAGCTGCTCAAGCTGGGCCTCCATGAAGATGCCGCCGAGCCCTCCGTGGCTGCCCGGCTGATGCAGTGCCTCGTGGTGTTGGGCGTGGTTTGCCGCCGGCAGCAGCAGGGACTCTCGCCGGCCACGCCCGGCCTTATCGGGCGGGCCACGGGCTATTCGCCCGGCCGCGTCGGTGCGTGTGTGGGACGGCTGACGGCGGCCGGACTGGTCTATGGCGTGGCCGTGGGGCCTCGGGGCGGCGGTCGCGGGCCGGCCGATGCGGGCCTGTCGGGACTTGACGGCGCGGTGCTGGGCTATGTGCCGGGCGGCGACACGTCGGGCATGACGGTGGGCAAGGCCCTGGCTGCGTTGGTGGGCGTGCTGCCCGCCGCGGGCTCCGACCCTGCCATGCCCGGCTCAGAAGTGGAAGCGCGGCTGCTGGCCGCCCTCCGGACGGGCCGCGAGGCATTGGAAAAAATAAGGGTGACGGAATTGTCCGCCACCCAATCGGTGTAGAGGTGCACGCCGGTGCGTGCGCCTGTTGACAAGTATGGGGCAAGGCTTATGCCTTGCCCCGTTTGGTTTTTTCCAGCACTTGTTTGAGATATTTCGGTGTGAAGCCCTCGGTGCTCTGCGCCACCTGTTCGGGTGTGCCCGTGCCGAGCACGCGCCCGCCGCCGCGCCCGCCCTGCGGTCCGATGTCGATCAGATGGTCGGCCAGCTTGATGACGTCGAGGTTGTGCTCGATGATGACTACCGTGTTGCCGCGGTTCACCAGCTTCTCGAGCACGTCCATCAGGATGCGGATGTCCTCGAAGTGCAGGCCCGTGGTGGGTTCGTCGAGGATGTAGAGCGTCTTGCCCGTGTCGCGCTTGCTCAGCTCTGTGGCCAGCTTCACGCGCTGGCTCTCGCCGCCCGAGAGGGTGGTGGAGCTCTGGCCGAGCTTGATGTAGCCCAGTCCCACCTCCTGCATGGCCTTGATTTTGGGCAGGATGGTGGGTACGTTCTCAAAGAATTCCACGGCCTGGTTGATGGTCATGTCGAGCACATCGGCTATGGATTTGCCCTTGAAGCGCACCTCCAACGTCTCCCGGTTGTAGCGTTTGCCGTGGCAAACCTCGCAGGGAACCATCACGTTGGGCAGGAAATTCATCTCAATGGTCTTGTAGCCGTTGCCGCCGCAGGCCTCGCAACGGCCGCCTTTCACGTTGAACGAGAAGCGCCCCGGCTTGTAGCCGCGGATCTTGGCTTCGGGCAATCCCACGAAGAGCGTGCGGATGTCGCTGAACACGCCGGTGTAGGTGGCGGGGTTGGAACGCGGCGTCCGGCCGATGGGGCTCTGGTCCACGCTCACCACTTTGTCTATCAGGTCGAGCCCCTCCACGCTGTCGTAGGCCATCGGTTTCTTGAGCGAGCGGTAGAAATGCTGCGACAGAATGGGCTGTAGCGTCTCGTTGATGAGGGTAGACTTGCCCGAGCCCGACACGCCGGTCACCACGATGAGCTTGCCCAGGGGGAAGTTCACGTCCACCCCTTTCAGGTTGTTGCCCCGCGCTCCGCACAGCCGGATGCACTTGCCGTTGCCCTCGCGGCGCTGCGCCGGAATCTCGATGGCGCGCTCGCCGTTCAGGTATTGGGCGGTGATGGTGCGGGTCTTCAGCATGTCGGCCGGCGTTCCCTGGAACACCACCTCGCCGCCCTTGCGGCCGGCGCGCGGCCCGATGTCGACAATCCAGTCGGCTGCCCGCATCATGTCCTCGTCGTGTTCCACCACGATGACCGTGTTGCCCAGGTCGCGCAGTTCCTTGAGCGAGTTGATGAGCCGCTGGTTGTCGCGCTGATGCAGTCCGATGCTCGGCTCGTCGAGAATGTAGAGCACGTTCACCAGCTGCGAGCCAATCTGCGTGGCCAGCCGTATGCGCTGGCTCTCGCCGCCCGAGAGCGTGGCCGACTGCCGGTTGAGTGCGAGGTAGTCCAAACCCACTTCGAGCAGGAAATTGACGCGTGTGCGCAGCTCCTTCACGATTTCGTGGGCTATCTTTTGCTGCTGCATGTCGAGGTGCTCCTCGGCGTGGTCGAGCCAGTCTTTCAGGTCGGCCATGTCGAGACTGGCCACTTCGGAGATGTTCTTGTCCCACACGCGGTAGGAGAGCGACTCCTTTTTCAGCCGCATGCCGTGGCACTGCGGGCATTCCGTCTCAGCCAGGAACTGGGCCGCCCACTTCTGGCTGGCTGCCGAGTCGTCGGTCTCCATGACCGTCTGCAAGTATTTCACCACGCCGTCGAAAGCCACGAAGTAGTCGCTGCTGGTGTGCACCACGTCCTTGTCGATGCGCACATCCTCGAGCGTGCCGTTCATCATCTCGTCCACGGCCTCCTGCGGAATGTCCTTGAACGGGGTCTTCAGGTCGCAGTCGTAGTTCTTGAGGATGGCCTCGAGCTGCCAGAATATCATCTGGTTCTTGTATTTGCCCAGCGGCGCGATGGCCCCCTCTCGTACGCTCAGCGTGTCGTCGGGCACCACCTTTTTCAGGTCAATCTGGTTTACGAAGCCCAGTCCCTTGCAGTGGGGACAGGCCCCTTCGGGCGAGTTGAACGAGAAGATGTTGGGTGCCGGCTCGCCATACGACAGGCCTGTGGCCGGGTCCATGAGGCGTTTGGAGAAGTTGCGCGTCTGCGCGGTCTCCTTGTCCATAATCATCAGCGTGCCGTCTCCCTGCTTCATGGCTACCTGCACGCTGCGCTTGAGCCGCTCATCGTCTTTGCCCTGCACTTTCAGCTTGTCCACCACCACTTCGATGTTGTGGTTCTTGTAGCGGTCCACTTTCATGCCGCGCGTGATTTCTTTCACCTCGCCGTCCACGCGCATGTAGAGGTATCCCTTGCGCCGCATGCTTTCGAAAAGCTCTCGATAGTGGCCCTTGCGCTGGCGCACGAGTGGGGCCAGGATGTAGATGGCGCGGTCGGTGTAGTCGGTCAGAATCATGTCGAGCACCTTTTCCTCGGTGTATTTCACCATTTTCTCGCCGCTCAGATAGCTGTAGGCCGTTCCGGCGCGTGCGTAGAGCAGACGCAGGTAGTCGTAAATCTCGGTTGTAGTGCCCACGGTAGAGCGTGGGTTTTTGTTGGTGGTCTTCTGCTCAATGCTGATAACCGGGCTCAGTCCTGATATTTTATCCACGTCGGGCCGCTCCATGTTGCCCAGGAAATTGCGGGCATAGGCCGAGAACGTCTCGATGTATCGTCGCTGCCCCTCGGCAAAGATCGTGTCGAAAGCCAGCGACGACTTGCCCGACCCCGACAGGCCGGTGATGACCGTCAGCGAGTTGCGGGGTATCTGTACGTCAATGTTCTTGAGGTTGTGCACGCGTGCGCCGAAGACCTCAATACGGTCTTCTGACAGTGAGGTAGGGGCCTCCCCCTTTCTTTCTCCATTGGGAGAGGGAAGCGGCTGCCCCGGGTCAATGTTGTGGTGTTCTGTGCTCTTGATAGAGATATATCCTTTTTGCAGGGTGTCAGTTGTACTTTTTAGCTTGTCTTGTTGGGTCGAAATCATCTTGCTTTCTTATTTATCTTCAGCGGCTGGGCTGCTCTTTAGGACACGTCTCCTCTTTGAGGAGTCACGCTCCATGCCTGCTATTCTCCCTTAGTGGTCTCTGTATATCCGCGCAGCAGGTTGACATCGCGGCGGATGTTGAACTTGCGGCCGTCGGCTCCGCGGGCTTTCACGAGCACGTAGTACACGCCCTGCTTCACGTCCTGCCCATTGAACTTGCCGTCCCATCCGCCCGCAGGGTCGTTCCAGGAGTAGAGCTTCTGGCCCCAGCGGTTGAAGATGGTGGCCTGAAACTCCACCAGACTCTGATAACCCGACTTGGCTTTGTAGACGTCGTTGATGCCATCGCCGTTGGGTGAAAAGGCATTGGGCATCTCGAGCTTGCTCTCGGCGATGGAGATGCTTAGGGGCGAGCCCTCCGATTGCCAGTACTCATTGGCGTAGGCCACGGTGTCGGTGCCCTGCACGAACGTGGCCCACAGCTCCACGTGGTGGGCTCCGGCCTCGGTGAAGGTATAGCTGGTCTCCTCTTCGTAGCGCACAAGATAGGGCCGGTCGCGCAGTGCATCCTTGTAGAAGTGCCACTCGTAGTGGGCCGTCCAGCCGTCGGCATTCTCCACGCCCGACTTGAACGTGACAGCCAGCGGGGCCGACTCGGAGATGTTGGTCTCGGTGTGCGCGTTGCCGTCGGCGTCGGTATAGGTGGCCGTGGGCGAGAGAGTGGGCGACGGGGCAGTCTGCGCCGCCGCGCCCTGAACCATCAGGCAGAGGGCCGCCAGGCAGGTCTTGATGTTCATGTTCTTCCTTTCCTTTTCCTGCAAAGTTACTGATTTCCACCCGAAAGGCCAGCCGTTTGCGGCGAAAAGATGGGGTGCTACGAGTTTTTTACGGGTTTATGTCAGACCGATGCGATATTTTTTGTATTTTTGCAAGAGTGTAGGAATGGGGCCGGGACGCGGCGAACGCGCGGCGTCCATGCCGCAATGACTGACTGAACAGACAGCACAAGACCAACAAAAATGAAAAAAATATTGAGATACGGCATGCTCGTGCTGGCCCTGCTGGCCGCCGCTGGGGCTTGGGCCCAGGCGGGCAAGTGGCGCGAGATGTACAAGGTGAAGAAAAAGGACACGCTCTTTGGCATTGCCAAGAACTACGGCATCACCATCCCCGAGCTGATGGAGGCCAACCCGGAAATGAAAGTCGAGGGCTATGCGCTGAAGAAAGGCGACTATATCTTCATCCCCTTTGCCAAGCCCGCGGCGGCGCAGACCGTTGCCGCCAACCCCACGTCGCAGCCTGTGGCCACCCAGGCGAAGACCGTGCGCGTGGGCGTGATGCTGCCCTTGCACCAGGTAGACGGCGACGGCCGCCGCATGGTGGAATACTATCGAGGCTTTCTCATGGCCTGCGACAGCCTGCGCCAAGCCGGCATTTCCACCGACGTGCACGCATGGAATGTGAGCATCGACGCCGACATCAGCCAGACAACGCGCGACCCCGCCGCCGCCCAGTGCGACATTATTTTCGGGCCGCTCTACACCCATCAGGTGCGCCCGCTGGCCGAATTTTGCAAGGCCCGCGACATCCGCCTCGTCATTCCGTTCTCGATCAGCGGCGATGACGTGGCCCGTTACCGGCAGATTTTCCAGGTGTGGGAATCGCCCGATAAGCTCAACAACAGTGCCATCGAGGCCTTTCTGAAGCGTTTTCCCGACGCCCATCCCGTGTTCGTCGACTGCAACGACACCACTTCGCGCAAGGGGGTGTTCACCTTTGCCCTGCGCAACAGGCTGGCCAACAAGAACGTGGCCTACTCCATCACCAACCTGAACAGCAGCGAAGCCCTCTTTGCCAAGGCCTTCAGCAAGACCCAGCCCAACGTGGTGATACTCAACAGCGGCCGTTCGCCCCAGCTCTCCGTGGCCATGGCCAAGCTCGAGAGCCTGAAAAATGCACAGCCCGCACTGCGTATCTCACTCTTTGGCTACACGGAATGGCTCATGTACACCGAGAACAATCTGGAGCGGTTCTTCCGTTTCGACACCTACATCCCCACCTCTTTTTATTACAACGCTCTCGACGCCCGCACGCGTCAGCTCGAGCAGAGCTACCGCCGTTGGTTCCATGCCGACATGCAGTATGCCCTGCCGCGCTTTGCCGTCACGGGCTACGACCACGCCCAGTTCTTCGTGCGCGGGCTGGCCTCGCTCGGCAAGGCTTTCCGGGGCACCCGCGGACAGAGCAGCTACCTGCCCCTGCAGAGCCCGCTCCTGTTCAAGCAGGTGAGCACCGCGGGCATGCAGAACGAGTATTTCCAGCTCATCCACTACACCCCCTCCGGGCGCATCGAGTCGGTGGCCTACTGACCCTCCAACCCCTTACCCTATGAACAAGACCCTCTTCTCCCTGTTGCTGCTGTTGCTGCCCGTGGGCGCACGGGCCCAGATAGGCGAGCACCGCAACACGTTCTCCGTGGGCTTCAATGGCGGATACAACATGACGACCATCCGCTTCACGCCCAAAGTGGTGCAGCAGATGCAGGGCGGCATCACTGGCGGACTGGCCATGCGCTACACCGTGGAGAAGTATTTCTCCACGATAGCCTCCATCGCCGCCGAGCTGAACTATGCCCAAATGGGATGGAACGAGGACATCCGCACCCTCGACGACCAGCCCGTCATCAACAGCGTGACGGGGCAGGCCGAGACCTACAGCCGCACCATCAACTACGTGCAGGTGCCCGTCATGGCCCATCTGGCCTGGGGACGCGAGACGCGCGGCGTGAACTTCTTCGTCAACGCCGGCCCGCAGTTCGGCGTATATCTCGGCGAGAGCACCAAGAGCAGCTTCGACTGGAACCACCGCAACATGACCGACCGGGCCAATACCATCGTGGCACAGGACACGATGGCCGTGGAAAACAAGTTTGACTACGGCATCGCTGCCGGCGCGGGCATCGAGTATAGCCATCCCCGACTGGGCCATCTGCTGCTCGAAGCACGCTACTACTACGGGCTGGGCAACATCTACGGCGACTCCAAACGCGACTTTTTCGGGTCGAGCAACTTCGGCACCGTCACTGTGAAGATGACCTATCTTTTTGACATTACCCGCTATCTCGGCGCGCGATAGGCCGCCCGAATCACTGGCTTTAACTATTATCCACCAATACAAATCCCATCTCTTATGTTTGAAAACCAACCCAAAGGCCTCTTTGCACTGGCCTTGGCCAACACGGGCGAACGCTTCGGCTACTACACCATGCTGGCCATCTTCGTGCTCTTCCTGCAGTCCAACTTCGGCTGGAACGAGGGACTGGCCGGCACGGTCTACTCCACATTCCTCATGTTGGTCTACTTCCTGCCCATCGTGGGCGGCGCCGCGGCCGACAAGATAGGCTTCGGCCGCTGCGTCACCATCGGCATCGTGGTCATGTTCCTGGGCTATCTGCTCATGGCCGTGCCCGCCGGAGCCGGCATGCCCGCCGTGGCCATCATGGTGGCGGCCCTGCTCATGATTAGCATTGGAACGAGCCTCTTCAAGGGCAACCTGCAGGTGATGGTGGGTAAGCTCTACGATGATGCCCGCTATGCCGGGCAGCGCGACTCGGGCTTCTCCATCTTCTACATGGCCATCAACATTGGCGCCCTCTTTGCCCCCACGGCCGCATTGAAGCTCATGGCCTGGGCTCGCACTTCGTTCCACGCCAGTGAACAGACGGCCTATCACTATGCCTTTGGCGTGGCCTGCGTGTCGCTGGTGATCTCCATCGCCATCTATTACGGCTTCCGCCGCACCTTTGCCCACGTGGACAACACCGCCGCCAAGGCCACGGCAACGGTCAAGGCCGATGAGGCCAAGCCAGAGACGGCCGAGGACAAGGCCGACACGCGCAGCCGGCTGGTGGCTCTGTTCCTGGTCTTTGCCGTGGTCATCTTCTTCTGGATGGCGTTCCACCAGAACGGTCTCACGCTTACTTACTTCGCCCGCGACTTCACCCAGACCAGCGCCACGGGCTGGACGGCCATGCTCTTCGACGTGACCAACGTGGTGGCTGTCATTGTCAATATCTATGCCGCCGTGGCTGCTTTCCAGAGCAAGACCGTCCGCGGGCGAACGATTGCTGCCCTCGTCATCATTGCCTCTGCCTGTTTCATCGGCTACAAATACGGTGCGCTGATGGCCGACGGCGGGTCGGTGGAGGTCTCGGCCCCCATCTTCCAGCAGTTCAACCCGGCGTTTGTCGTGGGTCTCACGCCGCTCAGCATGGCCCTCTTCGGCTGGCTGGCCGCGCGCGGCAAGGAGCCCTCGGCTCCCCGCAAGATAGGCTACGGCATGCTTGTGGCCGGCGCCGGCTACGTGGTGATGATTCTGGCCTCCGTGGGTCTTAGCTATACGCTCACCGATGAACAGCGTGTTTCGCCCATGTGGCTCGTCAGCACCTACCTCGTGCTCACCTTTGCCGAGCTGCTGCTCTCGCCCATGGGCATCAGCTTCGTGTCCAAGGTGGCCCCACAGAAGTACCAGGGCGTGATGATGGGCTGCTGGTTTGGCGCCACGGCCATCGGCAACTTCCTGGTTCAGATTCCGGCCTACCTCTGGAAGGCACTGCCGCTCACCATGGTGTGGAGCGTGCTTGTGGCCCTCTGTCTGGCCTCGTTCGTCTTCATTTTCTCGATGATGAAGAAGCTGGAGAAAGTGTGCTGACACCCTTTCTCCTTGTTGCTTAGACCTGTGACGGCACGCATGCAGCGTGCCGTCACAGGTTCTTGTTTGTGTAGGATCTACAATTTTTTTAAGTTCTATTTGCTGATTTCAGAAAATTGACGTAATTTTGCAGACGCTTTATGGGAAGACAACATGATATTAACGAGTGAGTAGTACCCGGTGTCAGCTTTACAAGATAACGCAAAGGTGAGCGTGAGGGAGACGTAGAAACCCCAAAGACCTTTTCGTGCGTGGAACAGTTGCCGTCCCTATAAACAAAGGAATCTATCAAGATCTCCTTTTTTGATAAGTAAACCAAGAGATATATAAGCATAATTTATTCTTTAAAAACATGATGGAAATAAATCGGACGAAATTAGGAAGACGGATATATGTCTGCCCGATAGTAGAAAATATCTATGTGGAAGAAGAGAGCATGATGGAATTCAGTGGAGACCACGAGCACATCGGACAGGGAGACGGTGATTACGGCGATGCTAAACGGGGCTTTTTCTCTGACGATGACGAAGAGCAACCTCAGCGTATAAATGCTTGGGAAGATTGAGGATATTTGTAAATGTAAAGTGAATAAGACATGAAAGCAAGCCATTTATTCTTAAATATGACCATTCTGCTCACAGCAGTCACACTGGCAGGATGTGCCGGCAACGACGCTGTGCAGGGAGAAAAACAAGGCGGTGAAAATACCGCTACCAGCAACGTGACTTTCATAGGGGACGGCGTGTTGCCCACACGTGCCGCCGATTCTCCTGCCACCCGCACTTCCATTACCCATGAATATAAAAAAGGTGCCACGGCCTACTGGTCTACAGGTGACAAGGTTTGGGTAAAGAACACCTCCGGAGAATGGAAGCAGAGTAATGAAGGCACGTTCAATGACAAAAAGACACGCGGCAGATTTAATGTTTCGGGCTCATTCAACAATGGCTGTGACGTCCACTACACCGGTGACAACGGTACAGGCACTACTGTGACGATTGCCGCAAACCAGGCACAATCGGCTGCCAACGACTTCAGCCATGCCGGCAAGTCGGGTGATTGTGGAGTAGGGACTGCCTCGGGCAGTGGGGACTCATTTACTTTTACCCTCAAGCACAAGGCATCTTATCTCTGCTTCCTGCCCCGAACTTCTCATTATATGATTAAGAAGAGCAAGCTGACCAAGATAGAAGTCATTGCAAAAGATAACATTGCGGGTGTCTATAATTTCAGCAACGGCGAACTTTCCAATGCCCCCACTTCCAATGGATCCAAGACAATAACGCTCACCACGGGTGGCAGTGACGGTTTTGTTGTCAACAATGAACAAACAGACATCGGCAAAGGCTGCTACATAGTTATTGCACCGGGTACGCACACGCTCATTGTACGTTATTGGTTTAGAAATACTACGCACAGTCCAAAGAAAATAGAGAATGGCGTTGTAACTTATAATAACTTGGAAGGCACTGTCACCAAGTATATAGAGAATATGAACTGTGAGCCTGGAAAGATATATGATGTTACAGCTAATCTGGATCTTGAGGACTTCGACAAGAACGAGTACTATATGTGGGATGCCAGATCGACCTATTGGCACGGATTCAGTGCTTGGCAGCCTACGATTAATGGCGGCTATTACGAAAGTTATCCCAAAAGCGCAACCCAATCTCCTGTAAGATGGTACAACACTCCGACTAACCACTGGGCAGAGCAGTCTGCCAAAGATTGTGCCAACGTGAACCAGATGGCTTGGTTGGTCATGAGAGGGGCTCCGCACTGGGATAACGAACTCTGGACATCGATGGGACATTTGTATGCCGGAAGGATGTGGATCAAGAGACTGAAAACTATTGGTGATGCATACGGCACTACTCCAGACCAAATGCAATACAAAGCCCCTGATAATGTAGATTATCGCTTCGTCACAAGTTATAATGATCAGGTGATAAATCACAACATTTCTCACGACCCTCTCTTTAAGGATGAGCTTTCCGGCTACTTCCATCTTGCGCCTATCGGCCTTTACTTGGAGGGAAAAGCGTCTGATTTCGGAGAGGGAACTCTTTATTGGTCTAAGACCCGCACGCTAAATTTTGGAAACAACTTAGCCTACTGTTTAGGGGTCAACAAACAGAGAATAAGTGTCGCCTACAACGAGCGTAAATACGGGCTTCCGATATTTAAAGACTTCAAGTAAGTCTCCTGCAAAGGTGTAAGTAAGTTTCTTTTCAGAGCTTGCATCATAATTTAGATGGGGCGCAAGGTTTGCTGCAAGGCAAATCTTGCGCCCTTTTTCATTCATATTTGTCCTTTCATCACTAAGGTTACAAATGTGATATTCATTATTTCAGGTATTGTAAAATAGGTTGTCAGACAAAGATGGGCAGGCCATGTAGAACACTTTGTGGGAAGACAGGAGTCATGTGTCAACGAATATTTATTGATGTCTGCTATCTGTTAACAACTGTTGTGCACGTACACACAATGCGAAAAAGTGGTTAAAAGGGATGGGATATATTTGGAATGAGGCTGATTTTGCCGTATCTTTGCATTGTCAAAAGGTAAACAAGATTATTAGGTTTTTTAGGTTATTAGTTTGATTTAGGTTTTAGTTTTAGGTAGATTAGATTGTTACAGGCAATAGGTTATTGGCTAAGGTAAACAAGATTGTTGGATATTCAGGTAACAATTGAAGCAAGAGCGTTGGGTTTCACCGTGAGGCGTGGCCCCACAATCAAGCTCCAAATGAAAGTGAGTATAATAAAAGGGCAGGACTCGTGCGAGTCCTGCCCTTTTTGATGGGTGGGGCATGGGCCGCCCCGTAGCTCTCGTTGGCATTGCGGCCCGGAGGCGGCGGTGGCTCCGGAGCCGGTCGGCGGCCTAATAATCGTTCTCGTCACTAATCTCCTCGGCCTCGTAGTTCAGATCCTCGGGGTCGGTGTCGTAAGTGGTGCGGTAGCTTTCTTCGGTGAGTTTGTCGTCGTCGAAGGTGTCGTCCTCCTCCTCTTCCTCGACCTTGAAATCCTCCTCTTCGGGCAGGTCTTCGCCCTCGTCGGCCAGCGTGTCCTCCAAGGAGTCGTCCTTGTCGGGGTCGTCCGGCAGTTCCTGAAGGGGTTCCAGTTCGGGCTTCTCCTTGGCGAAGATGGCCTCGGTCCATAGTCCTTTGGCAATCTCCAGCACCTCGTAGCCGTCGTTTACCTTACGCTCGTAGAGACCTCCGCTCTTGTGCAGACGATCCTTGGGCAAGGTGGTGGTGGAGATGTCGAAGCCCGAGAGGATGATGTCCTGCGTGCTTTGTGAAAGCGATTCCCAGCCGCCGCCGAAGTTGCGGCCCAGCACTTCGATGAGCTTGGCGGCCGAAATGTGGTGGATGTTCTCGTAGGTCAGGTCGGTCACGCGCATGATGGGCCGCTTCTTGATGGCGATTTTCTGCCGCGTGTTCTCGTCCACCCGTATGCTTCCAATCTTGAAACCGCGCTGCTCGTACTTCTTGATGACCTCCGGCTTGTCGATTTTCACCTCCTCCACCTCGAAAGCACTGCGAATGGTATCGGTGTACCGGCGCATGTTGTCTTTCAGGTCGGCATCCTTTTCGGCCGCTTCCCACATGCGGAAGACATCGTTCTCCTGAACATCCCATACGTTGCTCTTGGTCAATGTTTTAAGTGTGATAGCCTTTTTCTCTTTCATTTTGGATATGCGTTATGTGGTGCAAAAGTAGTGATTAATTTGTAATTTGCAAGCGAATCTCTATTTTAAATTCCCATCTTTTTCGCTGATTTGGCGGTAGAGTTCCTCGTATTGGCGGGCCACTTTCAGGTGGTCGTGGTGCCGGGCCACGTAGGCCCAGCTCTGTCGGCGCAGCCGGTCGATGCGTTCGGGGTGGAGCACGAGGGCTTCGAGCTCGCGGTACACGCTGTCGTAGCTGGGCTGCACGTTGATGATGGGGCGTAGTTCGTGCTCGTTCAGGATGTCATAGTTCTCGGGTTCGCCGCCTCCCACGCAGATGATGCCGCGGCTCATGGCCTCCAAGGGGTTCATGGAGGGCGTGTAGCTGTAGAGCTGGTCGAGGATGGCGTCGGCCCCATCCATCAGCTCTACGTACCGGGCAAAGGGCACGCCCTCGGCCACGCGCAGCTGCGTGCGCCCGGGGTAGCGGGCCTCGACGGCGCGTGCCGCGGCCAGCATCACGTCGGTGCCCTTGTAGGCGCTGCGGCCGCGGCTGATGCCGATGAACAGCCTTACCGGCGCGTCCTTGGGCCGCGGGCCGGGCTCGGGGCGGCCGGTCATGTCGATGGGATAGGGGATGAAGCGCGTCTTCCCGGGGAAGAGGGGCGCGTAGCACGCCCAGTATTCGTAGAGTCCGGCCACGATGGCGTCGCTGTCGAGGGCCATCATGCGGTTGAGCCGCTCCTTGTCGGTGCCGAGCCAGTCGTGTTTTTCTTTCTCAGCCGCCGCGTCGTGGCGCAGCGTGTCGCCCAGGTTGAAGTCGCTGTAACGCAGCGGCCGCCGCGTCAGGTTCTCGTGCACCCAGTAGTAGTCCATGCCGAAGGCACCCAGCACCACGCGGCCGTTGTGCCGCCGCAACCAGCGGTAGACGGGGTGCAGCCGGGCCGCCTGCAGCTCGGCAAACATGGGATTGATGAGCTGCACCACGTCGTAACCCCGCAGCCGGGACAGCCGTGCCGCAAGCCGCGCCGCGAGCCGCACGCCGCCCCAGCGGCCCGAGGGGCGGGCCAGGTCGATGTCTCGCGGATAGTCTTTCCAGAAATCGCCGTTGCTGGCCACCGTCACCTTGTGGCCCAGCCGGCGTAGGCCGCGGGCCAGCGTGGCGTGCACGTTGCTGTATTCGCCGAGGAGCAGTATCTTCATCGTGGGTGGAGGCGGCGGTTATCTGATGGTGAGCAGCAGTAGCTGCCGGCCCATGCGCGTGCCGATGAGCCGGCGAAACAGCGTGTACTTGCGCGTATAGGCCTTATCGGGCAGGGGAAAGAGGCCGTGCCGGCGCAGTTTCCCGATGGCCTCGGCCAGCTGGTGGCGGCTGTGGGTGAGGCGGATGGTGTTGTAGAGATAGTCCATCGAGAGCTGGGCGATGCGGCGGTTCAGGGCCACGCGGTCTATCTCGGGCGCGTGTTGGGCCACGTCCTGCAAGTGGAGAATGATGTCGGTGATGTCGCTGAGACGGCGGGCGATGTGGCGATGGTCCGTCCGGCTCATGATCGACGCCTCGCGCCGCCGGTAGAAGTAGGCCTCGGCCGGTGTGGAAAACACGCGTTCGGCCCGCAGCAACAGCAGGGGCGTGAACTCCTCGTCCTCGTGCAACAGGCCCGGCGTGAAGCGCAGCGAGCCCAGGATGGCCCGGCGGAAGAGGTAGCCGCAGGCCGACGAGCGCAGATTGTTCTGGTGCATATAGGCCGCGCCGCTCACCGGCCCGTCGTAGAGGAACGGCGTCTCCGGGTGGGCTTTCTCCGTTTCGAGAAACATCACCACGTCGGGATTCTGGTAGCGGGCTATGTCGAGACAGTGCTCGTAGGGTGCGGGAAGCAGATAGTCGTCGCCGTCGACAAACTGCACGTAGGCGCCCGTGGCGCATTGCAGACCGTGGTTGCGGGCGGCCGAGAGGCCCTGGTTGGCTTGCCGCAGGTAGGTCAGCTCGTCCCAACAGCCCTGCAGGTCGTCGATGGCGGGCCGTTTGGAGCCGTCGTCCACGACGATGATCTCGCGCTCGTCGCGGTTGAGCGAGAGTTTCAGGATGCTGTCCACGCAGGTGCAGAGCATCTCGGCGGGCAGGTCGTAGGCGGTGATGATGAAGCTGACGAGCGGCTTCGGGGCAATGGGTTCCATGGGCGTTGTGGGCATGAGGGCGGGTGGCGCAGGGCAGTTCAGTCCTTGCGCCTGTGCAGCCGGTGGAAGAGTCGCGAGGCCTGGGCCAGCGGGCCGAAGCCCGTGAGCTTCAGCACGCGGGTCTTCAGACGCGTGGGTTGCAGGTTGAGGCGCGGGTTCAGGATGGGCTTGCGGCCGGTGCGCTCCATCACGTCAAGTTGGATATTGACCAGCGCAGCGTAGTAATCGTTCCACACCGGGGCCTTGGTGGCGCGCAGCCGCAGCGTGCGGATGGCCCGCAGATGGGCCTCGAGCAGCCAGCCGTAGTCCTTGCCGGTGGCGCGGCGGGTGATGGTTGTGGGGTTGTAGGTGTAGTAATAGAGGCCCGTGTCGGTGGTGGCCACGAGCCGGCACTTGCGCAGCACCTGGGGCAGCGTGGCCACATCCTCGAACGTGCGGCCCACGGGGAACTGCACGCCGTCGAACAGTTCGCGGCGGTACACCTTGTTGCAGGCGTAGCTGTGACGGTAGGCCTCGCCCCGAAGCCAGTAGGCCCGCATGTCGGTGTACTCGGCGCGGCGCAGCCGCAGCATGCGCTGGCCGGGGCCGCCGTAGTGCTCATAGATGGGGTATTCCAGCAGGTCGTAGTCGGGATGCACGCCCAGTATCTCCATGAGCAGGGCCAGCGTGTCCTCGCCCAGGAAGTCGTCGGCGTCGACAAACGTCAGGTATTCGCCCCGGGCCTTGGCCAGTCCGGCATTGCGCGCCGCGCTGAGGCCGCTGTTTTTCTTGAGGTGAATGGCTTGTATGCGGGCGTCCTTGGCGGCATATTTATCGCAGAGCTTGCGGCTGCCGTCGGTCGAAGCGTCGTCGACGAGGATGAGCTGCCAGTTGCGGTACGACTGGCCGATGATGCTTTCGAGGCAGCGCGGCAGTGTGGCGGCCGCCTGAAAGACGGGGATGACAATGCTGAGTTTCATGCTGCAAAGATAATAAAACTTTGCCTTTTTCGTTTAAAATAGGATGGAAAAACGGGAGAAGGGCGATTCGTATTCGCACATTCTGAAGTACACGAGCCTCTTCGGCGGCGTGCAAGGGCTCAATATTCTGGTCAGTGTGGTGCGTACCAAGCTGGTGGCCATGATACTGGGACCCGACGGTATGGGCCTTGTTTCGCTCTTCAACTCCACCATCAAGCTCGTGTCCGACTCCACCAACCTGGGTCTTCCGATGAGTGCCGTGAAGAATGTTTCCGAGGCCTTCGACTCCGGCTCGCCGCTGCGCGTGCAGCGTGCCGTGGGTCTGGTCAGGCTGTGGGAGCTGCTCACGGCCCTGCTCGGCATGGCGGTCTGCATCTTGTTCAGCCCGCTTCTCGACCGCTGGACCTTCGACTGGGGCGACCACACGCTCCACTTCGTGCTGCTCTCGCCCGTTGTGGGTCTGCTGGCTGTCACGGGCGGGGAGGCCGCCATCCTCAAGGGCATGCGCCAATTGCGGGCTCTTGCCGCCGTCTCCGTGTGTAACATCGTGCTGGCCCTGCTCTGTTCCGTCCCCATCTACTACTTCTTCGGGCAGGCCGGCATCGTGCCCTCGCTGGTGCTGCTGGCCCTCATTCAGTGCGTGGCCACGGTGGCATGCTCCTACCGGCTGTGCCGCCCGGCGTTCCGATTCTCGCGCAGCCGTCTGCGCGAGGGGGGGAGCATGGTGTCGCTGGGACTGGCCTTCGTGGCGGCCGGCGTGCTGGGCAGCGGGGCCGAGTTTCTGGTGCGGTCGTATCTGAACACCACGGGCGACCTCGCCGTCGTGGGGCTCTACAATGCCGGCTTCGTCATGACGATGACCTATGCCGGCATGGTTTTCTCGGCTATGGAGACCGACTACTTCCCCCGGCTCTCGGGCATCGCCCACTGCGGGCCGCGGCTCAACGAGATGGTGAACCACCAGACCGAGGTGCTCCTGCTGCTCGTCTCGCCCATGCTGGTGTTTTTCATGGTGGCCCTGCCCGTATTGCTGCCCCTGCTCTACAGCGGCAAGTTCATGCCGGTGCTGGGCATGGTGCAGCTGACGGTGCTGGCCATGTACCTGCGTGCCATGACATTGCCCGTGGAATACATCGCGCTTTCGCGCAGCGACTCGCGCAGCTACCTGCTGCTCGAGGCGGTCTACGACGTGGCTTTCGTCGTGCTCGTCATCGTGGGCTACCGCTGGCTGGGCCTCGTGGGCACGGGCGCGGGGCTGGTGGCAGCCGGCGTGCTCAACCTGGCCGTGGTCTACGGCTACGCCCACGGACGCTACGGCTACCGCGTGGCGCCGTCGGTACGCCGCTACGCGCTGCTGCAAATTCCGCTCGGCGTGGCGGCCTACGGCGTAACGCTCTTCGTGCACGGGCCGGCCTACTGGGCAGCGGGGCTGCTGCTCGGCGGGGTGGCGCTGGCCGTTTCGGTCAAGATTCTGCATGGCAAAGCCAACCTCTGGGCGGCCCTCATGCGCAAAATCCGCCGCCGATGACCCCCTGCCAGGTAACCGTGCTCGTGGCCGTTTACAACACGGCGACCTACCTGCCCCAGTGCCTTGACTCGCTGCTGGCGCAGACGCTGGCGGGCGTGCAGGTGGTGTGCGTGGACGACGCCTCGACTGACGGCTCCCCCGCCATCCTCGACGACTATGCCCGTCGCGACGCGCGTATCGAGGTGGTGCACCTCGACGACAACGGCGGACAGGCGCGCGCACGCAACATCGGGCTGCGGCGGGCCCGGGGGCGGCTGGTGTGTTTTCTGGACAGCGACGACTGGATGGCCGCCGACTGCCTGGCCCGCGCCGTGGCCGTGTTCGACCGCCATCCGCTCACCGACTGCGTGCTCTTCCACACCTTATATTATTACAGCCCCTCGCGTCAGGAGGAATACCCCATGCAGCCTTTCCGAGTGCTCACCGGTCGGGAGGCCTTCGAGCGGTCGCTCACCTGGGCCATCCACGGCGTTTACATGGTTCGCACCGACATTCACCGCCGCTATCCCTACGACGAGTCGGCCCATGCTTTCAGCGACGACAACACCACGCGGCTGCACTATCTGGCCTCGCGCGAGGTGCGGCTCTGCGACGGCACCTATTTCTATCGGCAGCACGCCGCTTCGGTGTCCCACCAGGTGAGCCCGCGGCGGTTCGACTATCTGGCGGCCAACCTCAGCATGGCGCGGCAGCTGCGGCAGTTGGGCGTGCCGTCCGAGCTGCTCTCCATCTACGAGAACCACCGTTGGCTCAATGTGGTGGACCTCTACTGGTTCTACCACAGCCACCGCCGCCGGCTCGGGGCCGCGGCTGCGGCCCGCGGCCTGCGGCAGATTCGCGAGGCGTGGGCCGGCATCGAGACGTGGCGGCTGCGGCCTCGGCTGCGCCGCAAGTTCGGCTATGCGCCCCTGCGGTGGGCCTCCGGGCCGGGGCTGCAGGGCGAAAGAGGGGCTGCCGGCCGTGCTGCCGACTCGTTGTCGTGGTGTCTCTTCCGGCTTGAGGAAGAGCTTTATTTCTCGCTGCGCCGCCTGTTGGGGCGGTAGCTCTTTGTGCCGCATGCGTGCTTGGCCCATGCGGCAACGGTTTTTCGCGATACCATGACGGCGCAATCGTCGCGCGATTGCGCCGTCGTCGCCCGCCGATTGCGGCGTCATCGCGTTGCGATTACGGCGTTGTCGCGGGGCTGTTGTGTCGTGCGGGTGAACGCCCTTTCGGGCGTGCGGGCCGACACGGAGGCCGGCACGCACGGCAATACCCCGTGCCATGGAAAATGAAATGGTATTGATTTTACATGGAAATCCTGTATCATGGGTAACGAAATGGCGTTGATTCCATGCCGAAACCCCGTGCCTTGGCGATTTTACCGCGGCTCGGGGCTTTGCTGGGACAGCCGGCTGCTGCGCCGGTAGGCCATGGGCGTGGTGCCGGTCGTGCGCTTGAAGAACTTGCAGAAAGCACTCGATGAGGGGAAACCAAGGTCGTTCACAATGGTCTTGATGGGCGTCGCGGAGCAGCGCAGGGCTGTCTTGGCCTTGAGCGAGAGGGCCCGGTCTATCCACTCCTTGGGCGTTTCGCCGCTGATTTGCACGATGCGCGTGTCGAGATAGGTGGGGGTGGTGCACAGCTCCGAGGCGTAGAAGGCGAGCTTGTGCTCGCGCGCCACATGGCAGTCGACCAGCGAGAGGAAGCGGTCGAGCAGACACAGGCTGTCGCCCGTCGCGGCGTTGGTCTGCCCGGGTGTGTGCCGCCTGTACAGCAGCTCGACGTAGCGCAGCAGCGACCCGATGAGCTGCGCACACGAAGCACTGGTCTGCGGGTCGCCGGTGAGCAGGTAGAGGGTGTGGAGATATTGCCCCAGAGCTTCCCGTTCGACGGGATTGAGGCTCAGCCGGAAGTGGAAATTCGCATCGCTAAGGAGCAAAGGAACGCCGCCGGAAAAAAGAGTCCGGAGATAGTCTTCGCGGGCCGCCATGCCCTCGAAAACAACTCCTCGGGAAAATATATCAGGGCCCAATACCCCCCCCCAATTGATATAAATCAAGTCGCCGGGCTGGCAACGGTACGTCTTGCCGTTGACCATCAGGCTGCAGAACCCCTCCTTGACGATGCCCATGCGCATGCAATCCATGCGTACATAGTGGGAACGGCCGAACACGGAACGGAACAAATGGGGTGCGCCCAGCGTCACGCCGTAGTCGTCGCAGGCGCACGACAGTCCGCTGCTTACCGGGCCCGGGTGCTCCATAAGCTCGCGGAATGCGCCGAAAGGCACCACCTCGATTTCGTTTTTAGTCATGATTGGCAGATAAGTCGTTGGCAAATTTACATAAAAATCGTGATTTATAAGCCAGTGGTAATAAAAAACCAAAAATAAATTCCCTGACGGCTTCCCTTGTACCGGTAGAAGTGTCAAGGCCAGCATAGATTTCCTTGTCCTAAACACATGCTCGTGGCACAATTTGTATTATCTTTGAGAGGTATTAATAATCCTCAAAATGTAGGCTTATGAGAATCGTATGCGGCCTTGACGTGCACAAAGATAGCATTTATCTTTGTATTTTGAGCAGCACAGGCGAAATTATTGAGAAAGTTTTCGGTGTTCTGACCTGCCAGTTACAGGAAATGCGTGATCTGATGCTCACACATCACGTAGAGGAGGCCGGCATGGAAAGCACGAGTGTCTATTGGATTCCTGTATGGCGTGTGCTTGAGCCGCACTTCAAGCTGAAGCTCATCAACCCCTACTTCATCAGGCAGCTTCCCGGCCACAAGAGCGATGTCAAGGATGCCCGGTGGATAGCGGAGTGCATGATGAAGGAACTTGTCCGTGGCAGCTTCGTCCCGCCCGAGCGCATCCAGCAGCTGCGCCAGTATGACAGGCGCATCTACGACCTTGACGATGAGATTGTCCGAAAGCTCGCCAAGCTCGACGCCGTCGTCCAGCGGTGCAACATCCGGCTGGGCAACTACGTGTCCAACACGGACAGCAAGAGCTACAAGTCCGTCATAGACAGGATCTGCGAGGGCGTGACCGACCCCAAGGTGCTTGTGGAGGAGATTCACGGCCGTATCATCAATCGCCACGGGAAGGACACCATCATCTCCTCGCTCACGGGATGCGTCACGGAATGCGACATGGACATCCTGCGCCAGCTCAAGGCCGAGATAGACATGGCCGGGCAACATAAGCAGGAATGCATGGACAAGATGCAGGCCGTCTGTGAAAGGGAATACTCCGCCGCATTGCAGAACCTACAGACCATACCGGGAATAAAGATGAGGGCCGCCACCTCACTGATTGCAGAAATCGGAACGGACATGGGCCATTTCCAGACGGCAAACCATCTTACTTCATGGAGTGGCCTGAGACCACGCAACGACCAGTCGAACAAGACCATAAAGTCACGCTGCATCACCCATGGCAACCGCTACCTGCGCCGCACCCTCATCCAATGCGCCTGGGGCGCGAGCCGCACCCAAGGCTGTTTCTTCAACCGCTTCTCCTATCATCAGACACAAGTCCGCAGAAAGAACAGGATGAAAGTACAGGTCGCCATTGCGCGCAAGATGCTTGTCTGCGCATGGCACATACTCAGCCGGAACGTCCAATACAAGGACTTCGACAACAGAATCGGGACTTCCGACGAAAACGGATGACACGATATACCGGTCATGGAAAGGCTATTATCTTTGTGATGGCACGCGACCTCGCTTTGCAAATTAACCCACGACATGGCCGGCGATGGAACCCAGTGTGAGCCCGGAGCTCGAAGAGGAAAGTATCATTATCGTTTATGCAGGCCTGGAGACGGGCCTGTACGCAACCAATATGGAACGAGGTGGCGAACTCCGGGTGTTTGAGTTACCTGGAAGGGCTTTTATTTTCGGTTTTATAGAGGAAAGATAGGCAAAATGACCTTGAGTTCAAAGGGGCTTTACGTGGAATTTAAAGAAAAGGAAATCTTTTCTAACTTTTTGGAAATCCCTTGTCGGCCGCGTCTTCGTAACTTTGCAGCCACCCAAAGACGAAGAGATATTCTTAACGCCGGCGTGTTGACCGGCGGGCATGAAACATTGTACAAATATAGATCAATAGGAAAACATGAGAAGAATTACTTTGCTTGCCATGCTGTGCATCCTCGTGACACAGTTTGCACAGGCCAAGCTGGCTGTTGCCACAGCCGGCGACGGCACCGTGACCCTGACGCTGAATGCGGCGGGCGACCTGGATGCCGAGTTCACAGGACAGTATGCCGCGGCGCAGCCCACGGCTTTCCTGGCCGCCTCGGGGGCGCTCACGGCTCGGAAATTGAAAGTTGCGACGGCCCCCGGCGTGCGCATGACACAGGCCGACCTCTACCGCCTCTATGGCGAGAGCTACGGCGGTTACCAGCATTTTGTGCTTCGGGAGCTTGACCTCTCTGAGGCCGAGCTGCAGTCGGACAACGACCTTCGGGGCCTGGCTTGGCTCACGTCGATGAAGAAAGTGACCTATCCGGCCACTACATCGTCCATTCCCACCACATTCAGCGACGGCTCCCGGTGCCAAATCGAGGAGGTCGTCATCCCCGACAATGCCGCCATCGGCCTCACCGTGGCCCAGCAGGCCTTTCACAACAAGTCGCTGAAAAAGGTGGTGTTTGGCGCCCGCAGCAGCATCCACATCGGCAACCTGTGCTTTCAGGGCAACCCCAACCTGACGACTGTAGACTTTCATTACGGCTCGACGAGCATCGTCATCGGCACCCAAGCCTTTGACCGCTGCACGGGTTTAAAGAACATTGTGCTGCCCGAAGGCGTCACCGAGATAGGCGCGGGTGCGTTTCTCGGGGCCGGCATCGAGGCCATACGGCTGCCCAATTCGCTGCGCGTCATCCGCACAAAAGCCTTTGCCCAGTGCGCGGAACTGCGCAGCATCACCATCCCCGAGGGCGTGGAACAGATCGAGACAGCCACCTTTGAGAACAACTACAACCTGGCCGATGTCTACGTGCTGGGCAACCACACCAAGTGTGCCGAGGGTGCTTTCACCGACAACATCACCTACAAGTACCAGGCTGGCACCTGTACCGACGGGCAAACGGGCGTGACCAGGGATCTCTATACGCCCGAGGACGGCAACATGAAAGTGGTTACACGGCTGCATTTCAAGCGTGAGGCCTACGACGATTACACCAACGAATACGTCAAAGTGATAGGCACGGCGGGCTACAGCAGCTCGCCCTACGGCAACCATCCGGAGCTGAACCACTGGGTGTTCGACGCCGACGGCAACCGGTTGCCCGTGAAGCACTCCGACTATTTCGAGGGGCTTCATGGCGATTATGCCGGTTGGAAGAACTTCATGCTGACCGACTCGACGCTGGGCAAGAAGATTACAGTCGACTCGGTGCGCGTGCGCGACAAGTGGTACACCATGTGCCTGCCCTTCGACATGACCGCCGCCCAGCTCAAAAGTGCCTACGGAGCCGGGTTGGAGGTGGTGGAATTTTCCGCGGTGAGCTCTGAAATGGAGGGTGCCGGCAGGAAGTATATCACCCTGCATTTCACCACGCCCGTCACGGTTACACGGGCACATCATCCCTACATGATCCATCCGGCCATCCACGCCGGCAGCACGCCGGGCGTGAAAACCACCATCGTGGGCATACAGAAGAAGCCCCAGACCGACGCCGCCCTCGACGGCGAGACGGTGGTGCAGACGTGCGACGGCGTGGCCTACACGTTCCGCGGCAACTACGCGCAGGGCAAGTCGCTGCAGCAGTACAGCTATTATTATTACTCGGGCGACGACGAGAGCCAGTGGCCCAACGCGTTCTACAAGTGGACATCGGCCGCGGGCGGCACGTGGACGCCCGGTTTTGCGTGCGTGCTTGCGTCGGCCGATGACGGGGCCCTGGCCAAGGCCCAGAGCGTGTACGGGGCCGAAACGGGCGATGACACGCCCACCGGCATCACTCCCCTGCACGCTGCCGCCCCACGCACGGCGGCCTCCGCGCCCCGCGGAGTGTATGGGCCGGACGGCCGGCTGGTGCGTGCCGGCAGTTTCCTGGATGGGTTGCCCAAGGGATTTTATATTGTTAATGGAAAGAAATACGTAGTGAAAAGAAGAATATGAAAGCCAACAAACAGCAGCGGACTTACCAGCGTCCAGAGACGGAAATCATACACGTGGAACTCGAACAGATGGTGTGCGTGAGTGGAAGGGCCCGTTACGACATCGGCACGGAGGACGGCGGATACAAGAAAACCGGCGACGTGCACGTGCATACTACGCCCGGCGACGGCCCCGGCATTGCCGGCGGCAAGCGCTGGGGAGCCGTGGGCTTCGATGAAGAATGGGCCGACAATCCCTGGGGCGAGTAGCGGCGGCCGGGCGGACATGCCGCTCCGGCCGCGTGCCCGGCGGTCAGGCCAGCTGCAACGCCACCAGCGTGCGGAAGGAAAAGAGGCCCAGATGGTTGGCGTCCAGCCGCGAGGCCTCCTCCAGATAGCGCATGGCGTGGGTGCGGTCGCCCAGTCCGTAGTAGCCCAGGGCCAGCATATACTTGCAGTGCAGCTCGTTGGCCAGGTCGAGCGAACCCTCCCAAATTTGCAGGTCGGGCAGCGACACGGCGAAGTAATCCATCACCACGCGGTCGAAGAGATGCTGTTTGCCGTAGTCGACGAGCCGGTGGAACCGCCCCCGCGCCTCGTCCGTGCGGCCCAGCCGGAGCAGTGCCAGTCCCTGGTAGAATATCTTGTCGGGCCGCGCGTCGTTGTAGTACATGGCGGCGGCAGGCTCCCGAGGCCCCTCCGTGGCCCGCTCCCAGCAGGAGCGGGCCTTGCTGTCTTCGCCCTTGGCAGCATGGGCCACGCCCATGAAGAAGTAGAAGTCGTTCTCCTGTGCGCCCTCCAACCGGCCCTCGCCCAGGTGGGGCGGGTAGACGAGACACTCGGCAAGTAGCCCGAGTGCATCGTCGTATCGCCGGGCCGCGAGGGCCTGCTTGCCCAGCTCCAAACGGGCCAACTGGTACTGTCCGCTCACCCGACCCTCGCCCCCTTCCCAGGCATGGAAGCGGTGATGGTCTATCCGTTCGAGGGCGTCGGCGTGCCGGCCGGTCTGATTGAGCAGGGTGGCCTCTTCGAGAATCAGGTCGTCGCGCTGCGCGATGAGGGCGGGATGGCGTTGCAGCTGCCCCAGCCGCCAGGCCGGGTCGAGGCCCATCCGCTTGTAGAGCTGGTCGAGTTCCATCAGGATGCGCGCGTCGGTGGGGTTCAGGTCAAAGGCCCGTTCCATGTATGTGCGGGCCTGTTCGGACTGCCCCGCCTTGTTGTAGGCGTAGAGAGCCAGGTTGCGCCACACTGTGGGCAGCGACGGGTCGAGCTCGGCGGAGCGCGTCCAGTGGTCGTGGGCTGGGCCGTATTGCCGGTTGGCATAGTAGAGACAGCCCAGATAGTAGTGGGCGCGGGCGTCGCGGCTGTTGTGCCGCAGGGCGGCCTGTAGGGCCAGAATGTCTTCCGTGCGGTTGGGGAAACAGTAGTCGGGACAGGCCCGTTCGCCCCTTGCAAAGGCGTCGGCGTCGCCCGCCCAACCCATGTAGTAGTGGGTCATGGGCGTGGCAGCTCCCTCGTCGATGGCCCACTGCCACACCGCGCGGGCCTCGGCGGTGAGGCCTGCAGCGCAGTAGTCGAGGGCCAGCTCGTCGTAGTTGTTGGGCATGCCGTGCATCAACGCGGCCAGGCTGCGGTGCAGCTGCCCGTCGCCCGTGAGCAGGAACTCCTCGTAGCGGCAGCCATAGTTGAACCGATCCATGGCCACACTCTCGCGGGCCAGGCCGAGGGCCTCGACCGTGCGCCCCATGAGACGCAGCACGGCAACCTTCAGCGCGCGGGCCTTGTGGTTGTAGGCGTTGCGCGCCAGACAGCTGTCCACCTCCCCGAGAGCGTCTTCAAGCCGCTGCTGCTCCACGGAAATGCGGGCGCAATTCAGGAAGCCGGCATCCTGCCAGGCGGCATTCCAGGTGGACTTCCAGAACAGGTCGTAGGCCTCTGCCGTGCGTCCCTGCCAGCGTAGGGCCAGTGCAAGGTTGTAGATGGGCTCGCCGTCGTAGGGGTTTGGATTGCGTTTTGTGAGCACGTCCACGGCCTTGCGCAGGTACGGTTCAGCCTTGCCGAACCGGCCTTTGCGCAGATACCACAGCCCCAACGCATTGTTGCACCGGTAGTCTTCGGGGTCTCGACGCAGTCCCTCCTCATAGTAATCCACGGGGTTGTAGGTGGCGTGGCGGTATTGTTCGAGGTGCAGCCCTGTGAGGTAGAGCTGTTCCACGGTCTTCACCTCGGCGGGCAACAGGGCGGGTTGGGCGGCCTGGGGGATGGGTCGCAGCTCGTCGGGCTCGGTATGCCACACCAGCCGGCCGGCGCGAAGGGTGAGTGCAGAGAGCGAGCAGCCCTGCACATCGACCGTCTCGCAGAGGATGTTCTCGGGCGAAAGCTCCGTCTGCCGGTCGTAGTAGACGGTGCCGTCGTCGCCCTGCAACACCACGTGCACCTGCCGTAGGCTCGTGGCATAGAGCTTGAACCACACGGTGCCGTTGGCGTTGCGGTCGATGTTCATCACGAGGTCGCGCGAGGCTTGCTTCACCACGCCCAGTTCGCGGTAGGGCATGAAGTACTGCGTGAAGCGCTTTTCCTCGTAGGGCATGAGCCAGGTGAAGTCGGGTTGGTTCTCGGTGAACACGCCCGCCATGAGCTCAATGTAGGGTCCGTCGGCGTCGGTGAGGTTGCGATCCCAGGCCCTTCCGAAGTCGCCGTTGCCCCAAGTCCACTGTTTTTTGCCCGGCGAGAAGTGGTGATTAGCCACGTGCAGCATGCCGCCGCGGGTGTCGTTTTCGTATCCTCCCTCGAAGTCGAACTTGGAATTGACGGCCATGTACGACGTGGGCACCTTGATATTCTTGTAGTTGGAGATGTCCACGCCGGCCGAATAGTCCATCTTGTAGTAGGTGCCCGTGGCGACGGGAAAGCTGCTCACGGCGCGCTTGCCATGGTCGAACACGGCGTTTACGTCCTGCGGGAACACGCTTTGATAGTGTTCATTCACGGCCACTGCCGGGTTGGCCCACCACAGGAAGGTCTGCGGCACGGGCGTTCCGTTGTAGAGCCGCCCCTGGATTTCCAGATAGGCGCAGCCCGGCCGCAGGGTGAAGCCTGCGGCTCCTTTCTGATGAAACATGCGTTCGTACTCGTTCACCCACACCGTCACGGCCCCGTCGGCATGCTCTTCGATGTCTGAATCGACGGGCAGATAGGTGCTGGGGCGGTGGTGCTGGGGCCAGTTGAACTCGATGCCACCGCTGATCCACGGGCCGGTGAGGCCCACAAGGGCCGGCTTGACAACGTGATTGTAGTACACAAAGTGGCGGCCCTTCACCTTGTCGTAGGCCATCTGCACGCGGCCGCCGAGCTCGGGAAGTATCATCACCTTGATGTATTCGTTCTCCAGCCACACGGCGTTCCAGTCGTGGTCGATGGGCGAATCGCTGATTTTTTCGACCACGGGGTAGGGATATACCACGCCGCTCGACCCCTGATACACGCGTTTTTCGAGGAAGATGGGGTTCTTCTCGGCTTCGCCGATCTCGTAGGTCGGGAGGGTTACCACCTCCCGCCATGCCTTTACGTTTGCCATATCGTTGTTGGTTTGTTTTCTGATGTTCAGTCCACCAGCTCGTGTTCGAGCTGCTCCAGGCTCCTGCCCTTGGTCTCGGGAAGCATGCGGGCCATGAAGATGAAGCCGGCCAGGCACACCGCGCTGTAGATCCAGAACGTGCCGTAGCTGCCCAGTGCCCGATTGAGCAGGGGGAAAGTGTAGGTCAATGTGCTGCTGCCCACCCACAGGGCAAAGGTGCTTGTGGCCACGGCCACGGCGCGCACCCGGTTGGGGAATATCTCGGAGAGCAGCACCCAAGTGCATGGACCCAGCGTCATGGCGTAGCAGGCGATGGCCGCCACCACGAGCACAATCATGAAAAAGCCCGATGCCTGGAGGTAGTAGCACGTGCCGAGCGTGAGGTAAATGCCGCAGAGGCCGCCCGCGCCGAGCATCATCAGCGCCTTGCGCCCCCAGCGATCCACGGTGAAAATGGCCACGATGGTGAAGGCTACATTGGCTATACCCGTCACCACGATGTTGAAAAGCACGTCGCCAATCTCGTATCCGGCGGCCAGAAATATCTCCTGGGCATAGTTGAAGATGACGTTGGTGCCGCACCACTGCTGGAAGAAAGCCACCACCAGCCCGATGACGAGCACCCGCCTGTAGGGGCGGCTCAGCAGCAGGCGCAGCCCTCCCTGCGAGGCATCGGCGGCGTTGGCCTCCCTCACGGCACGGAGCTCGGCCTCGGCATAGACCCCTCCGCCGATGCGCGTCAGGATGCCGAGGGCCTGCCGCTCACGGCCTTTCATGGTGAGCCAGCGCGGACTTTCGGGGATGAGGAAAGCCAGCACGAAGAACACGCCCGAGGGCACTATGGCGGCCCAGAACATCCATCGCCAAGCCGTCAGCCCGTTCCACGAGGCGGCTATCTGGGTAGCCGTGGAGCCGGCAGGTATCGCATCGGCGATGAGCCAGTTGGTAAGCTGGGCTGCCAAGATGCCGAGCACGATGGTGAGCTGGTTGAGCGACACCAGCTTGCCGCGTATCGCGGAGGGCGCCACCTCGGCAATGTACATGGGCGAGAGGCCCGACGCCAGCCCGATGCCCACGCCGCTCACCAGCCGGGCCACGAGGAAGAACCCGAAGCTGCGGGCTGCACCCACGGCCAGCGACGAGAGCAGGAAGATGACCGACGCGGCGACGAGCAGCCGTTTGCGCCCGATACGGTCGGCCAGTGTGCCGCAGAGCATGGCCCCACCCATGCACCCTACGAGGGCCACCGTCATGGCCAGGCCCTGCATCGAGGCGTTGTCGGCAATGCCGAAATAGAGCTCGTAGAAAGGCTTGGCCCCGCCGATGACCACCCAGTCGTAGCCAAAGAGCAGGCCGCCCATGGCCGACACGGTGCAGATGAAGTAGACAAATCGCTTGTTCAGGGTTGCTGTCATGATGCCAAATGTTTTTAGTCAGGGTTTCTGCGTGCAAAGGTAGCACAATCCGCCCGGCCGGAAAATAGACGGGCCGGGGAGAAAAAATAGACAAAATTCCGATGCCACGTGCGTAGTTTTCCGTTTTTTGGCTACCTTTACACCGTCAAATCCACCCAAGACCAGCGCCTATGCTTAGAATCGGAGAGGGGTTCGAGGGCGAGCGTTCCCTCGTGCTGCCCGCCATTGTACGCCATGCCGCCCAGGACGATGCCGTGTTGCGCCAGCTCCACATCACCGACATGGGCCATTATCCCCACGCCATGCACCACTACCGCGAGCGCACCACACCCATCGGCCAGCACATCCTCATCCACTGCACGTGCGGCAGCGGCTGGTACCGCGTGGGCGGCACGCAGCACGAGGTGCACGCCGACCAGTACTTCATCATCCCTGCCGGCCGCCCGCACACCTATGCCTCGAACAACGACGACCCGTGGACCATCTACTGGATACACTTTGCCGGCGACCTGGCTGCCGAGCTGGCGGGCGACTGCCAGGGGCCGCGCGACGTCCGTCCGGGGCCGACATCGCGCATCGCCGACCGCATCATGTTGTTCGAGGAAATCTTTCTGACGCTCTCAGACGGCTACTCCACGGACAACCTGCGCTACGCCGCGGCCCTGCTGCACGCCTATCTGGCCACGTTCCGTTTCCTGCCCCTCTTCCGCAAATACCACAAGCAAGGCGACCGCGTGGCCGAGGGCGACGTCATCCAGGCGGCCATCAAATACATGGGAGAGAACATCGAAAAGCGGCTCTCGCTCCCATCGTTGGCCCGCTACATCGGCTATTCGGTGTCGCAGTTCTCGCTCATCTTCAAGAACAACACGGGTCACTCGCCGCTCAACTATTTCAATCTGATGAAGGTGCAGGAGGCCTGTCGGCTGCTGGAAACCACCGACATGAAGATCGTTCAAATCAGCGGCAAGGTGGGTATAGACGACAATTACTACTTCTCCCGCCTGTTTTCCAAGGTCGTCGGCATCTCGCCCCGCCAGTATCGGCAGTCGGTACGCGAGGCCGCGGAGCGGAGCGGGGGGCCGGAACAGGCAGCCACGTGAATGCCCTGACGGGCATGCGGGCCGGTGCGGAGGCCGGCCCCTACGGGCAATACCCGTGTTTCAGTACGGGCTGCGCGGTGGGTTTTCTCACAGATGGCACGTTTTTTCACAGAAGTTTTGCAAGGCTTTTCTCACAGATTCCACGCGCAGCATCTGCAAAATCTGTGGAATCTGTGAGAAAAAGAAGTTGCTGGTGCCCCTTTCTACGATACCTGCCCATGCGAAAACGGCGCAACGGCCTCGCGATTACACCGTAACAGCCCTGCGAAAAACGGGTAACGGCCCCGCGATTACACCGTTTTTCTCTGGCGTTTACACCGTCATGCTTCCGCGGCAACAGGGCGGTGGCAACGCAAACGGCCGCCGCTGGACACAACAAAAGCCGTAACGCGCTGTGCGTTACGGCTTTCGGTATGGATCAAGGGGAGGGGAAAATGCCCGGCGCGGGGGATTAGAAGCGCAGCTCCCGCAGGATGTCGGCCATCTTTTGCTTGGTCTCAATCTTGGTGGGCACGAGGGGCAGGCGCAGCCGGTTCTCGATGAAGCCCATGTCGTTGAGCAGGGCTTTCACGCCGGCGGGGTTGCCGTCGACGAAGAGCAGGCTGTAAAGCTCGGTGAACATGTGGTGGATTTTGCGGGCGGGGTCGTACTCGCCGTTGAACTCCAGCCGAATCATGCGCGAGAACTCCTTGGGCAGGGCGTTGCCGATGACCGAGATAACGCCGGCCGCACCGCTGGCCACCATCGAGAACGTGAGGGCGTCGTCGCCGCTGATCACCTCGAAGTGGTCGGGCTTGTTCTTGATGATCTCGTCCACTTGCTCCAGGCTTCCCGAGGCCTCCTTGATGGCCACGACGTTGGAGCAGTCGCGGGCGATGCGCACGGTGGTGGCCGCTTTCATGTTGACGCCCGTGCGCCCGGGCACGTTGTAGAGCACGAGGGGCAGCGGGCTCACGGCGGCAATGGCCTTGAAGTGCTGGTAGAGGCCCTCCTGCGAGGGCTTGTTGTAGTAGGGGCAGATGCTCAGGATGCCGTCGATGCCGCTCCAGTCGGTGGACTTCAGCTCCTCGATGACGGCCGCTGTATTGTTGCCGCCGCAGTACTTCAAGATAGGAATGCGCCCGTGCACCACCTCCTTGATGAGGGCCGTGATGCGGTCTTTCTCGTCGCGGGTAAGGCAGGGAGTCTCGGCCGTGGTGGCGAGAATGCAGAGAAAGTCGGCCCCGTTGTCGAGCTGATATTCCACCAGCCGCTTCAGTGCGGGGTAGTCTACGTCGCCTTCGGGAGTGAACGGGGTGATGAGGGCAATGCCCAATCCTCTGAAAATATTGCGTGCCATGCGTGCAGTGTGAACTATGGAGATTACGATTCTGAATGACGATTCGGCCGCAAAGATACGACTTTCGTTTCAGATTGCAAAGGAAAAGGGGCGAAACCTATCAATAATTTTTTGCGCGTGGCGGCTGTGGGTGCGAGCGTCCAGACGGTTGGCGCCGATGGCTTGCGACGGGGCCGGGTCGCTCGGGCCGTGTGGCGACGGAGGAAGGAAAGGGTGGCACGGGGCTTGGTGCACGTTGTAGGCCGGCCGTGTATCAGCCCCTGCTGCCAATGTAGAGGAACACCATGCCGAGCAACACCAGGGCCAGGTCGACGGCTTTGGACTTGAGGTTGCGCTCATGAAACACGGCAGCGCCGAAGAGGAAGCTCACAATGACGCTGCCGCGACGAATCATCGACACGATGGAAATCATGGCACCGTCGAGGCTGAGCGAGTAGAAGTAGACGAAGTCGGCCGCACTCAGGAACACACTGATGCCGATAATGGTCCAGTCCCAGTGGAAAGGGGTGGTGCGCTTGTGGGTGGGCCACCACAGAACGGCCATCATCACGAGCATCATGCCCATCTGGTACAGGTTGTACCACGACTGCACGGCCATGCGGTCGAGCCCTACACCGCCGTTGGCCGGCGAGGCCATGAGGTACTTGTCGTAGATGCCGCTCACGGCTCCGAGCACCGCTGCCAGCACGATGGCGCCTATCCAGCGGTTGTGTTTGAAGTCGATGCCCTCCCGGCGCCCCGATCGGCTGAGCATGAAGAACGACAGCACGGCCAGCAACACACCCATCCACTGCCAGCCGTTGAGCTGTTCGCCGAAGACCAGCAGTGCGCCCACGAGCACCATCACCGGCCGCGTGGCATTGATGGGACCCACGATAGTGAGCGGCAAATGCTTCATGCCGAAGTAGCCGAACACCCAGCTGGAGAGCACGATGAGGCTCTTGAGCACGATGTAGCGGTGCATTTCCCAGCCGCCCGAGGCCACGTGGAAGATGGAACCGTCGAGTGCAGTGCCCGTGGCCGAGAACAAAATGAATGGCAGGAAGATGAGCGAGGAGAAGACTGTGTTGAGAAACAACACCGGGATGACGGCGTTTCCCTGCAGCGACTTTTTCTTGAACGAATCGTAGAATCCCAGCAACGCTGCCGAGAGAAATGCTAAAAACAACCACATGTCAGAACTGATTATCCGATGAACATCATCTTTTTACGGGTGCAAAGGTACGACTTTTCTGTCGATTAATAGGCTATTTCCCAGAGGAAGAGGCCGTGGGCGGGCATCGACTCGCCGGCATCGGAGCGTGTGCCGGCGAGGACAACGCGGCGAAAGTCGTCGAGCGAGAGGCGGTGGCGGCCCACATCGACCAGCGTACCCACCACGGCCCGCACCATGTTGCGCAGGAAGCGGTTGGCCGCAATCTCGAAATACCAGGTGGTGGGGGCCGTCTGCACCCAGCGGGCGCAGGAGACCTGGCAGCGCGTGGTCTTGTTGTCGGCGTTGGCCTTGCAGAACGCGCGGAAGTCGGTCACGGTGGCGAGCCAGGCGGCCGCCTCGTTCATCAGTGCGAAGTCGAGCTGCCAGTGCATCTCCACCGAGAAGTGGCGCAGGAACGGGTCGCGGCCGGTGTGGATGAAGTAGCGGTAGGTGCGGCGGGTGGCCGAGAAGCGGGCGTGCCGGTCGGCGGGCACGGCCTCGGCGCGGCAGCAGCTGATGTCGCGCGGCAGCATGCGGTTGAGGCGGTAGGCCAGCTGGATGGTGTCGAGGGGTTGGAGCGTGTCGAAGTGGCACGCCATCTGCCTGGCGTGCACGCCGGCATCGGTTCGTCCGGCCCCCGTCACCTCGATGGGCTGGCGCAACAGGGTGGAGAGGCACTGCTGAACTTTCTCTTGCACTGACATGCCGTTGGGCTGGATCTGCCAGCCGTGATAGGCCGTGCCGTCGAAGCTCAGCCAGAGAAAGTATCTGTGGGATGGGTTGTTGGTCATGGATGTGTTGATGCTTCCGTGGGAAGGTACACCTCTTTATATATATACCTGCCCGTTTGGATGAAAGTGTGCGGCCGGCTTGGGCGGCTGTGGCGGCGTGCCTTTACACGCCGAGGCGCAGGTAGGCGCGGTCGTCGAACGACTGGTTGCCCACCATGCGGCCCTTGGTGGCCTTGAAAGTGCGGATGCAGAACGGGTCGTCGTCGAGCTGGCGGCGCAGCGCGGCCTCGCTCTCGGCCAGCGTGGGGCAGAGCTGGGGATAGCCGTCGGAGGCCAGTACCACCTCGGTCGGCGGCTCCGGCACGGGGATGGTGCGCACGCCGGGCATGTGGATGGGGGTGCCGTCGATGACGGCGTAGGCCACGTTCTGCTGCTGCATGCTCCGGATGAGGTCGGGCAGAATCATGTCGCGGGCGTAGTCGTGGACGATGTTCATGCCGTCGAGCATGTGGTCTTCGTCGTAATAACATTGGTGGAAACAGGCTGCACGGCGGGCTGCCAGCGCGGCCTCGCCGGGCTTGGGATTGTCGAAGAACCGGTCTGCCACCATGCACTGGCAGTCGCCCACCATCCACACTTCGCGGTGCACCCGGCTGAAAATCACCGCGCTGGCGCAGAGCCGCTCGTGGGGCGGGATGGCCTCCGGGCCGCCCGGCGACTCGGGATAATGGGCTCGCAGCTGGGCTGTGAGGCTGAGGCAACAGTCGGCCAGCGAGGCGTCGGCCGGCATGCGGCGGATGAAGTCGGCCACGAGCAGCATGGCATAGCGGCCGTTGCGCATGTCGGGGCGCACGCGTGAGGGCGACTTGCTGGTGCTGCCGTCGATGACTGCCGCGAAGTGGGGCGTAAGGACGATGCCGTCTTCGCAGTCTTCGGGTGTGTGTTTGCCGATGAGGCACTGTTCGATGACGTTCACTTGCGGCGGCGTGGGTTGGGTTGGAAATTGGGGTTGAACGACTTGCGGCCCTGCCCGCCCGTCTGGTTCGCCCGCCCTTGGCGCGGGGCATGGCCTGGCTTGGCGTTGCCCTGTCGGCCTTGTCGGCGGCCGGCGGGCTCGGGAGAGCTGCCCGCAGCCTTGGCGTCGTAGTTGACGCGGCCGCGGAAAGGTACGCCGTCGTAGAGTTGTTTGATGAGATCGGGGCGGCCGATGCGCTTGAGCTCGTGCTCGATGTTGCGCCGCTCCTCGGGCTTGTACCAGAAGAAGAACTGCCGCTGGGCCAGTTTCTCGCGTGGAGTCTTGGCGCAGAACACGGGTTCGAGCGTATAGGGATCGAAGCCCGAATACCAGGCTTCGGTGCTCACGGTCATGGGTGTTGGCGTGAAGTCCTGCACCTGTTCGAGGTGGAAGTTCAGGTTCTTGGTGAGCACGGCGAGCTCGGCCATGTCCTCCTCCTTGCAGCCGGGGTGGCTGCTGATGAAGTAGGGGATGAGCTGCTGGTTGAGTCCTTCCTCGCGGTTGATGCGGTCGAAGATGCGCTTGAACTCGTAGAACTGCTTGAACGAGGGCTTGCGCATGAGTGCGAGCACGCGGCCGGACGTGTGCTCTGGGGCCACTTTGAGGCGGCCGCTCACGTGGTGGGTGATGAGCTCGCGGGCGTAGGCCATGGCTGCCTGGTTGGACTTCTCGTCCTTGCTGCGGTGCAGGATGAGGTCGTAGCGCACGCCGCTGCCGATGAAACTCTTCTTCACGCCGGGCAGTGCGTCCACGGCACGGTAGACCTCGAGCAGCTGGCTGTGGTCGGTGTTGAGGTTGGGACAGATCTCGGGATTGATGCACGAGGGCCGTTTGCAGTGCTCGCAGGCCTTGAGGTTGCGGCCGTGCATGCCGTACATATTGGCCGACGGGCCGCCCAAGTCGGAGATATAGCCCTTGAAGTCGGGCATCTGGGTCACCAACTTGGCCTCGCGCACGATGCTCTCCTTGGAGCGGCAGGCCACGAACTTGCCCTGATGGGCCGAGATGGTGCAGAAAGAGCAGCCGCCGAAACAGCCCCGGTGCATGTTGATGGAGAACTTGATCATCTCGTAGGCCGGGATGGTCTTGCCCTTGTATTTGGGGTGGGGCAGGCGGGTGTAGGGCAGTTCGTAGGTGGCGTCCACCTCCTCGGTGGTCATGGGAGGGTAGGGAGGATTCACCACGGTATATACATGGTCGACGGCTTGGAGCAGTCGTTGGGCGTGCATCTTGTTGGATTCTTCCTCGATGTGGCGGAAGTTCTCGGCCTGTGCACGCTTGTTGCGCAGGCATTCCTCGTGGGAGTGGAGCACGATGTCCTGGTCGGTGATGCCGCCGGGAATCTCTGCTTCGGGGCAGAGGAAGACCGTTTGGGGAATGTCGCGGATAGCGCGGATGGGCCGTCCCTCCTCCAGTTCGCAGCAGAGCTGCACGGTATTCTTCTCGCCCATGCCATAGAGGATGATGTCGGCACCGCTGTCGCAGAGGATGCACTTGTGCAGCCGGTCCTGCCAGTAGTCGTAGTGGGTGAGGCGGCGCAGGGAAGCCTCAATGCCGCCCAGAACCACGGGAACGTCGGGGAAGAGCTGTTTCAGGATGCGGGTGTAGACAATGGAGGGATAGTCGGGGCGCATGTCGTGGCGCGAGTCGGGGCTGTAGGCGTCTTCATGGCGTAGCCGGCGGTTGGCCGTGTAGTGGTTGACCATGGAGTCCATGTTGCCCGGACTCACGGCAAAAAACAGTCGCGGCCGCCCCAACTTCTTGAAGTCGCGGTAGTCGCCGTGCCAGTCGGGCTGTGGAACAATGGCCACCCGGTAGCCCTGGGCTTCGAGAATGCGCCCGATGACGGCCGCCCCAAACGAGGGATGGTCTACATATGCGTCGCCCGAGAACAGGATGACGTCGAGTTCATCCCATCCTCTCAGCTCGCATTCCTTGCGTGTAGTGGGTAGGAAATCTGTGAGTTGGTGTTGCCGCATCAGTCGCTTACCTCCTGCGGGTCGGCCTCCTCCTCGGTCTCCTGGTTGCGTTTCCAGTCGATATAGAGCAGGATAAGCTGGTGCAACCCGAAGGCTTTCATGTTGTTGTTGTAGATAACATCGAGGCAGAGGTCGAGCAACTGTTTGTCCTTGCCGGCTTCCGACCCGAGCATGGAGCGCACGTTGAGCTTCAGTTTGTCGAGCACGTCCTCGTCGATGATGCCGTTGCTGTCGATGAGATTGCGCAGCAACGAGTACTTGTCTATGGTCTGGAGGTGGGCCTCGCTCACCTCAATGCTTCTGGTTCCGGAGTGGTTGGCTTGAATTTTCATAAGTGTCGGTGTTTGTTGAAAGTTATTTCAGGAGATAGTTCATGATGCCCTGCATGAGGCGGTTGCGCATGGCGGGGTCGGTGATGCACTCAAATGGGAAGCCCATGACGAAAGTGCGGCCGCGCGGCCCGTCGTAGGCCGTGGCTGCAGTAAGGCCGTTGCTGTACTGCATGGCGCAGACGGCGCCGCCCGAGGGCTGCAGCACGTTGGCACGAGTGGCGGCGTAGTGGTCGGCGTTGAGCAGTCGGAAGAAGTCGAACGTGAGGCCCAGACCGTTGGCTCCACTGATGGAATCGGTCTTGATGGACGTGCCGGGGCTGGCCTTAAGCGTCTGTGCGAGCCAGGCGGCATCGGTCTCACTGCTCATGTCGGTACCAATGTAGGCTCCGCTGGCCAGCACGCAGCCGCCCCCGGCAGTGTAGGCCGAGAGCTTGGACTGGAGCTGTGCGGGGAACGTCTTGTCGTAGGCCAGCGCATCGGGCATGTAGCGTTGCAGGCCGAGTATCAGGTCGACGGCCGCATAGCGTTCCAGCCGCACCTTGCCGGTCTCCACAGCCCGCGAGGAGCAGCTGGCCACATTGTACTTGCGGGCCGAGGCGATGGCTGTGGCATGGGCCATGGTATAGTTGAAGTCGTTGCCCGCAATGAACTTGCCGGCCAGCTCGTTGCCGCCGTAGCCAAGGCCTCCTTCGCCCTCGATGCCCATGTGGGCACGGTCGAAGTCGCTCTGCAAGCCGCACCAGCCGGCCGTCACACCGCGTGTCACGCCAGGGTCGGCATCGAGGTCGAAGCCCTGCTGCGTGTCGTTGTTGACCACGGCCGGGGCCGAGAGCCGCTGGAAGCCGTTGACCACCAGCACCGTCTGTGTGGCACCCGGCTGCACGCAAGCCGACACCACCTCCGAGGCGAAGCTCTCGCCGCCGCGGTTGGCCGCCGACACCTTGAAGTGGTAGGGTATGCCCGGTTGCAGGTCGACGGTGGCGGTGGTGCCTTTCACCTTGCGGCCGTTGTCGAACCCTCCGTTGCCGATGGCTGTGTACAATATATAATAGGTGGGGGTGGCCGTGGGTTCCTGCCGGTCGGGTTGCATGGTCCACGACAGTTGCGCCTCGTTCCTTGCCAGCTCCACACTCACGGCAGTGGGGGCCAGCGGGGCTATCACCGTGGCGTGGCCGTGCATGCCGTTGACGTAGCGGGCAATGGTTTTATAGATGGAACGGGCCAGCGTGAACTTGAAATGCGGGTCTTGTCCAAGCAGCATGTCGGGGAAATTTTGGTGCGACATCGTTTCCAGAATGGCCGCCGGCACTTCGGGCAAACGGGTCTCCGAGTAGTTGCGATCCCATAGATAGCGGCGCGCCCAGCTCTTGTACTGGTAGCTTAGGTCGCGTGTCACGCCCGAGAGCAGCTCCTCGGCGAAGAGCTTTGACGCCGTGCGCGAGATGCCGGCGTCGAGTCGGCCGTCGTTGAAGTCAGTGGTGCAGATGGCCAGAGAACCGACAAGTCCCACGCCGTCCTTGGCGTAGCCGGCATCGCTGTGAACGGCCAGCGACAGTTCCATGGGCACTTTCTTGCCCGACAAAGTGGGCACAAAGACGGAGCCTCCGGCCAGCCAATTGAGCATGCGCGAGCGGGTGTTGATGTCGTCGGCATAGTCATCCGTGCCGTTGCGACCGCCGTAAACGGTATAGGGCGCCCCCGCCCACTGGGCCCAGTAACGGGCTCCCTCGATGGCGCGCGGGTAGCCGCTTGTGGTGCCGCCGCGCTCAATATTGCCTATGCCGCCGCCAAATCGCACGGCATCGGCCGTCACCACGCCGTGGTGCCGGCTCTGGTTGGTGAGCATCACACAGTTGTCTATGTGGTCGCCCTCGCCGAAATCGAAAGTCCCCAAGTAGACCCACGTGCCGCCACCCATCTGCTGATTGACGCGGAACTCGGTGGCCTGGCCCTTGTGGAACACGGTGTAGTGGGCGTCGTCCACGCTTCCAGGCACCGTCTGGTAGCTCACGTAGACGGCGTATCGGCCCGCCTTGATGAAGTTGGGTTGCCATTTTGCGTAGGCCTTGCCGTCTTTCTTGGTGGTCTTGATTTGCCTGGAACGCCCGGCGGCAAAGGGATTTTCGCCGTCCAGATAGCTGCCGGCATGGGCCGCGAAGCCCGACGCGGGGGTGTAACTCCACGCGCCGCTTTCGGCGTATTCCCGGTAATCGTTGGGCAAAGTGTTGAGGCCGCCGTCGGGATCGACGATGTATTCCCACGCCTGCCAGTCGCGTTCGCGTGGCGTGAACACCACGGCCCCGGCCTTTTCGAGCATCGGAATGAGGTAAGGCACGACGATGGTCTGGGTGAAAAGGTCCTCTGTCGTGCCGAAGATGATGGGTCGCTGCCACTTCCAGAGTGCTTTCTTGTTGTCGTAATAACGGCCGTGCGAGGCCCAGACGGTGAGGTGGCGGTTGTACAAGCCGTGGGTGAAGCGTGTCGGTGCAGAGGCGTTTGACACCCAGGGCCGGCCGTCGTAGTCGGTGCGTCCCCAGAGCGCGTGTCCGTCGGCATCGCTCAACACATGGCCGGGCACATACTGTTCGATGAGCATGCCGTTGGTCGTCACACGGAGTTCGTAGCCGCTATAAGGCTTCACGAGGGCGTGCTTCACGTGCTTGTAGATTCTGCCCACCTGCTTGTTGGTGAATTCCTGCTGTGCGAAGGCATCGCTGGTGGCCACCGTCACACGGCGCATCTTGTCGTCGATGGTCAGCGACTGGAGCCGCGGCTGCTGGCCGAAGTCCGTATTCCGCGCCGTGTAGGTCAGGAAATAGTCGTTGAGAGCCTTCTCCATCTTGTGGCGCAAGACGGAGTTTTGGGCCCACCCGCCGATGGCAAAAACCAGGAGGCAGCCCGCCAATCCTATTTTCCGCATGATGGTTATAGCTCGCCAATGGTGAATTTCTCGGGGTTCTTGCCCTTGAAATCCTTGAAATACAGTTTTGTCTCGCGCATTTCCTGCTCGATGTCGCCTGTGGGAACGAAGCTCCGGGTACACCGAATGAGCTTCCGTTCATAGTCCACTCCGTAGAGCAGCACGGGAATCTGGGCCTTCAAAGCGATGAAATAGAAGCCCTTCTTCCACTCGGGATTGAGCGACCTTGTGCCCTCCGGCGTGATGCAAAGCTTGAACTCTTTGCGTTGCTGTGCGGTGTCGGCGAGGTTGTCGGTCATGCTGGAATGGCGCGAACGAAACACAGGAATGCCGCCCATGCGCCGGAAAACAGGCCCCAACGGCCAGAAAAACCATTCCTTCTTCATCAGGAAATTGATTTTCAATCCTCGTGACCGCATGTAGAGTTGACCGATAAGAAAGTCCCAGTTGCTGGTGTGCGGGGCCAGGCAAATGATGAATTTGTCGGGGTGGCCGACAGTAACTTCCGCCTTCCATCCCCAGTGTTTGAACAGAAGCCAGTTACAAAACTGCTTGAACATAATGTCTTGATTAAGTCGCTGCCAGGCGTGCAGCCCGTGCGGAGTTATCCTAAATTGCCGATCTGGTCAATCACATCGGCCACCTGATGGTCGAAGTCCGTCGTGAGTTGGTGGTAGTAAACCTTGGGCGACATGCCGGGTTCGGGGTGCGAGATGCGCCTCACGAAGTCGTTGCGCATGACGATAATACCCGAGAGCAGGCTTTCCCGGTTGTCCTTATTGTCCGCTGCGCCGTAAAGGGAAGCGGCGACAGCCTCTGCGAACAAGTCGCTGCAAATGCCGTCTATCAAGTGCTTCAAGTCTCTTTTCTTTGCCATAGCTTGTGAATTGATGTTCTTTGATTCGATGTCCAAAGATAAATAAAAAAGCGGATATGCAAGCACAGGCCTTTAAAAATATTGTGAAAAAGGGGTTTTCTTTCTCTTTTCTTTCCATATTCAACGGAAAAAGCGTACTTTTGCAGTAGGATATACTATTCATTAAATCATAAATCACAGAACATGAAAACGAGTCTTTTGCAGAAAGCGCGTGCTCAGTATCAGCCCAAACTCCCGAAAGGGTTGCAGGGAGCCGTTAAGGTTAAGGAAGGTGCAGCCACGCAGAGCGTTGGCGATCAGGATGAAATCAAGAAGCTTTTCCCCAACACGTATGGCATGCCCATCATAGAGTTCGTGCCCGGCGAGGAGTATGCGGCCCGTGAGATGAACGTCGGCATCATCCTCTCCGGCGGTCAGGCTCCCGGCGGTCACAACGTCATCTGCGGCATCTTCGACGCTGTGAAGAGACAGAACGCCAACAACAAGGTGTACGGTTTCCTCATGGGCCCCGGCGGTTTGGTGGATCATGACTACATCGAATTGACGTCCGACTATGTGGACAAGTACCGCAACACCGGTGGTTTTGACATGATTGGCTCCGGCCGCACCAAGCTGGAGAAAGAGGAGCAGTTCGAGAAAGGCTTGGAAATTATCCGCGAGCTTGGCATCAAGGCCGTGGTTATCATCGGCGGCGACGACTCCAATACCAATGCCTGTGTGCTGGCCGAGTACTATGCTGCCAAGAACTACGGCATCCAAGTCATCGGTTGCCCCAAGACGATTGACGGCGACCTGAAGAACGCCCAGATTGAGACGAGCTTCGGTTTCGACACGGCTACCAAGGTGTATGCCGAGCTTATTGGCAACATCGAGCGCGATGCCAACTCTGCCCGCAAGTACTGGCACTTCGTGAAACTCATGGGCCGCTCGGCCTCCCACATTGCGCTGGAGTGCGCTTTGCAGACCCAACCCAACATCTGCCTCGTGTCCGAGGAGATTGAGAAAGAGGACATGACGCTCAACCAGATTGTGGAACAGATTGCCACGGCCGTGGCCCAGCGTGCCGAGGCCGGCAACAACTTCGGCGTGGTGCTCGTTCCCGAGGGCCTCATCGAGTTCATTCCGGCCATCGGCCGCCTCATCGACGAGCTCAACGACCTGCTTGCCGCCCACGGTTCCGACTACAAGGATCTTGACAAGGACGCCCAGCACGCCTACATCCTGGCCCATCTGAGCAAGGAGAATGCCGACACATTCGCCACCCTGCCCGAGGATGTGGCCCGTCAGCTTTCGCTCGATCGCGACCCCCACGGCAATGTGCAGGTGTCGCTTATCGAGACTGAAAAGCTGCTTTCCAACATGGTGGGAGCCAAGCTCGACGAGTGGAAGAAGGAAGGAAAGTACAAGGGCAGCTTCGCCTCGCAGCACCACTTCTTCGGCTATGAGGGCCGCTGCGCAGCCCCCTCCAACTTCGATGCCGACTACTGCTACGCTCTCGGCGTGAGCGCCGCCAACCTCATTGCCAACGGCAAGACGGGTTACATGGCCATCGTGCAGAACCTCTCGGCTCCCGCCGAGGACTGGAAGGCCGGCGGTGTGCCCATCACGATGATGATGAACATGGAGCGCCGCAACGGTGAGATGAAGCCCGTGATTCGCAAGGCCCTCGTGGAACTCGACGGTGCCCCCTTTAAAAAGTTTGCCGAGAAACGCGACGAATGGGCCCGTGAGACCTGTTTTGTCTATCCCGGTCCTATCCAGTACTGGGGCCCTTCTGAGGTTTGCGACCGTGAGACCCGCACGCTGGCCTTGGAGAACGAGGCCAAGAAGTAAGCCACACCACGGGCGGCAGCCGGGCCGCGAACCCGGCTGCCGCCCCGCTTGACACTGAAAGGGACACTCCGTCGTGCGTGCACGGATGGCGTGTCCCTTTCCCAATCCCTATCCATCAACCGGTCATCATGAGCAACAGGAAGCCCACACGCCATCGTAAGTCGCCTGGCCAGCACCGCCGTCGTGTCCCGCAACGACATGTCCGCCCGCTGGCTTCCCTGTTCCATCCCTCTCTGTTCAGAAAGCGGATTAGCTGGACTTGGATCTTCGGAGGCGTAGGCGTGATGGCTTTCTACGTATGGATATTCTACTATTTTTTTGTCGGCCCCACGGGTTTCCGCTGGCGCGCGCTCTACGGCGACGCCAAATATCCTGCGGGTTACGAGATTCACGGCATCGACATCTCCCACTATCAAGGCGACATCGACTGGGAAGTGCTGAGCTCAAATGCCGTCATCAACGGCAGTCCGCTGCGTTTCATCTTCATCAAGGCCACCGAGGGCTCCTCGCGGATAGACCCCAACTTCAACGACAACTTCTACCAGGCGCGCGAGTATGGCTTCGTCCGCGGCGTGTATCACTTCTGGACCAACAGCTCGTCGGCCCGTTCGCAGGCCTATCATTTTCTGAAGCAGGTGCACCTCGAAGACGGTGATCTGCCTCCCGTGCTCGACATCGAGCACAAGCCCAAGAACCAGAACGTGGAGGATTTTCAGCGCGACGTGCTCACTTGGCTTCACATTGTCGAGGACAAATACCATGTGAAGCCCATCATCTACACCTATTATAAATTTAAGGAAAGCTACCTCAGCGCACCCGTATTCGACGACTATCCCTACTGGATAGCCCACTACTACGTGGACAAAGTGGAGTACAAGGGGAAGTGGAAATTCTGGCAGCACACCGACACGGGCGTACTGCCAGGCATCAAGGGGAATGTGGACCTGAACATCTACAACGGCACTTACTACGACCTCAAGCAGCTCGCCATCGGCGGGAAAGAGGAAGTGGAGACGGCTGAATAGGCTGCCTTATTCCAGAATCTTGGTCATCGACATGGCCGAGATGAGCCCGTCGGGGCTGATGGTGGCCTTAACGCGGTAGTTGGCCTCCTTTTCTTTGCTGGCGTCGGTGCGTTCCATGGTCTGCCGTGCCGAGAAGTTCACGGTATATTCGTACTGTTCGTCGCCCACCTCTTTTTTGTCTATCTTGTAGTCGTTGTTCAGTCGCCAGTTCATGTTGGTGATGTCGTCCTTGTAGATTTTGTTCATGAACGTCAGCACGTCGGCCTTGGTGGCGTCGGTCTTGCCCAGAAAGTTGGTGAGCAGCGGGGCCACGGTGGCCTGCAGGTCGCTCTCGCTGCGCGAGTTGATGCTCTGGAAGAAGTGGCGCAGGATGGCGGCCACCATGGATTTCTCCTCGGGCTGCACGGTGTTGGCCTTCAGCTTCTTGATGGCCGTGTTGGCCTCGTCCACGTGTTCGCCGTTGGGATGTTGCGTGAGGTAGAGGTTCATGGCCCCCATCGTGTTTTCGTTGCTGGCGTCGCTCCAGTCTATGGAATCAATCTTGTGCTGGGCCTCGAGCTTGTGCTCGGAGTCGGGATGCTTCATCAGATAGTCCTCCAAAGCCGCCTTGGAACCCGAGACCACGGCGTTGGTCCAGTCGTTGTCCTGCTGTTTGAGCTGCTCCAGCCGTGCCGTGATGGCGTCGCGGTGGGCCTCGGGTGCGTCGAGGTTGGTGTCCAGATAAGTCTGCAACACCAGCGGGTCGTCGCTCTTCATGGCAAACTCGTAGGCCTCTTCCTCCTTCGAGGTCTTGGCGTTGTTGTAGAAATAGAAGCAGATGGCACATACCAGCAGGGCGAAGACGAAGCCGGCGATGATGGCGGCGTGCCCTTTCTTGCGGGGTTGCTGCGGCTGTGCGGGCTGGTCGTCGTGGGGTGCGGGTGCGTCGCTGTGGCCCGTCTGGTCGGAGACACGCGTCTGGTGGTGGCAGTTGGGGCACACCTCCTGGTCATTGAAATACACATCGCCACACTGTGGGCACCGGATGATCTTGCCCGCAATCTGCACGCCGCAGTTGGGACATGCGGGAGCCTTGTCACTGATTTGTCGTCCACACTCTGGACATTTGATAATCGCCATGATAACTATAGATAATGATTTGTTCGTTTGGATGTCTACGTTTCCTTACCGGTGGCGGAAGCGTATCTCGCGCAACTTGTGGTCGCCCATGAAGCGGCTCTTGTCCACGTAGCCGTTGATGCCGTTCAGGCGACCCTTTCCCGTGTATTGCCAGAGCACGAAGTCGAGGTCGTCTTTCAGCGTGGGCTCCCGCTCGGTGTACTGTGCAATCATCACTTTGTAGTCGCCGAGCAGCCCCAGCAGGTAGTGGTCGTAGAAGTTGGCGCCGGTATAAATGAGCGGCTTCTGCTTGTAGGCTTGTTCCATGAGCCGGAGAAAGGTGAACAGCGAGTCGCGAAATTCCTCCACGCCGAGCCCGCTGCGCGTCTCCACATCGACCATGGGCAGCAGGTCCTGGTCGTCGGGCCGGCACTGGGTCATGAAGTTTTCGAGCTGTGTCTGCTGGGGTATTCTGGGCCGGTAGAAGTGATACGACCCCACCTTGAGCCCGTAGCGGTGGGCCAAGTCTATGTTTTGCTTGTATTTTTCGTCGATGCGATTGCCCCCCTCCGTGGCCTTGAGATAGACATAAGCCATCTTCGATTCGCCCACGGTTTCCCAGAACACGTTGCCCTGGTAGTGGCTCAGGTCAATGCCGTGAATGTGTGAACAGGTGTCCTCGCACTCCACACGGTCGCTCTGTGCCGCGGCCGTCGAGGGCGACAAGAGGGTGAGGAGCAGTATGTTGAGCATGAAATAGAGAATGCGCTTCATACTGCAAAGTTAGCCAAAACTATCAAGACTGCCGCATGCACGCCGTTTTTTATAAGATTTTTAACCCCTCTTGTCTTCACGCCGAGCCCGCCGAGCCGCGGAGTTTTCACAGCTTTCCTCTTTCAACTCTGCGTCTCTGTGTATGAGTGTGCCGTCTCTCGTCTTCACGCGGAGTCCGCGGAGTCGCGGAGTTTTTAGGTCTTGGCTCCTTTTACTCCTCGTCTCTGCGTGTGAGCGCGCCCTTTCTTGCTTTCACGCGGAGTCCGCGGAGTCGCGGAGTTTTTACACCTTTCCTCTTTCAACTCTGCGTCTCTGCGTGAGTCCACTCTCTCGCGCCGGCCTCTGTTTGCTCTACTCTTCGATTTCTTGCAGCGAGCGGGCGAAGTTGTTGAGATAGTTGCTCACGGTCTCGATGGGGGCGTAGGTGAGGTAGCGTAGGCTGCGGCGCAGGTTGCGTCGCAGCAGTCCCGAGTTGTTTTGCACGAATCCCGACCGGCTCTGTCGGAAGTGCCACTCCTCCGCCGTGTCGCTGGCCGTGTGCACCACAGAGCGCAGCACCAGCTTGTTGGCCGCCGGCTCCTCGTGCGTCACAAAGGGCAACTCGTCTATGTCGAAGCCGAACACGGCCATGAGCATGCTGCCCTGCAGCTGTGCCATGCGCCGGATGTGGAGCCGTCGCAGCCAGTCGTCGAGCTTCACGAAGTCCACTTTGTCGCCCTTGTTGCGCAGGTAGCTGCCCAGTTGGATGAGTCCACTGAGCATGGTGCCGCGGTTGAGCATGGTCGAAACGTTGCCCACGATGATGCGCAGCACCTCCAGCGACCCCACGTTGGTGTCGATGGCGTGGCGCTCGGCCTCCACGATGCGCCGCAGCCGGCGGTTGAGCAGCCCGTTGCTCAGGCGTGGCGGCTCCGAGCTGTCGGGCGTGGCGGCATGCTCGTCGACGAGCCGCCGGGGTATGTTCATCCGCTCGTCGTACTGATGGTTGCGCACGCCGCGCTGGGCTGCATGCTCCACATGCTGCACGCGCACCATCTGGAACAGCCGGTCCCACTTGAAAGCCGACATCGGCTCCAGCGGCTCGTACTCGTTGAGCGCCCCCGAGCGCAGCAGGCGGAAGAAGTTGCGCATGATGATGTTCATGGGTCAGGAATATTGCTTGGGATACCTCAGCACGATGGCCAGCAGCGTTGCCGCGCCGATGGCCATGGGGTAGTAGAGGTAGGGAATAATCTGGACGGGGTTCAGGCTGGCCAGTCCTGCGGCCAGCAGCATCTGCACGCCGTAGGGGATGAGGCCCTGCACCGTGCACGAACAGGTGTCGAGAATGCTGGCGCACTTGCGCTTGTCCACGCCGTAGCGGTCGCCTATCTGCCGGGCAATGTTGCCCACGGTGAGTATAGCCACGGTGTTGTTGGCCGTGCACACGTTGACCAAGCCCACCAGTGCAGCGATGGACAGCTCGGCGCCGCGCTTGCCGTGGACGTGGGCCGTGAGCCTGCCGATGATGTAGTCTATGCCTCCCGCCTCGCGAATCATCTCGAGCATGCCGCCCGCCATCATGGCCACGATGATGAGTTCGCCCATGCCCGCGATGCCCTGGCCCATGGCCCCGAGCCACCCGAAGAGGCCGTAGCTGCCCCCATGGATGCCTATGGCCCCGCAGAGCACCAGGCCGAGCACGAGCACGGCCATCACGTTCATGCCGGCCACGGCGGCTACAAGCACCACCAGATAGGGCACCACCTTCCACACTTCGACGGGCGGCAGCAGTCCCGGAGCCGTCATGCCCCGCCCCATCACCGCATATACGGCCAGCACCAGCAGGGCCGCCGGAGCCACGATGAGGGTGTTGGCGCGGAACTTGTCGCTCATCTTGCAGCCCTGCGTCTGGGTGGCCACCACGGTGGTGTCGGAGATAAACGAGAGGTTGTCGCCGAAATAGGCCCCGCCCACGATGACAGCCGTGAGCAGGGCGGCGTTGCCTCCCGTTTGGTGGGCCATGCCGGCGGCGATGGGCACCAGGGCCACCACGGTGCCTACGCTCGTTCCGATGGAGAGCGAGATGAAGCAGGCGGCCACGAAGAGCCCCGGCAGGATGAGGCTGGCAGGCAGCACATGGAGAGCCAGCCCCACCGTGGCGTCGATGGCTCCCATGCTCTTGGCCGAGGCGGCAAAGGCTCCGGCCAGCACGTAGATCCAGAGCATGAGCATCAAACTGTCCGAGCTGGCGCCGCGTGTGTAGATGCCGATGCGCTTCTTCAGCGGGAAGCCACCGGAGATGGCCACGGCATAGATGCTGGCCATCATGAAGATAACGGTCATCGGCACTTTGTAGAAGTCGCCCGCCGCAACGGCCAGGGCCAGGTAAAGCCCGATGAAAACCATCAGCGGCGAGAGCGCGAGCAAGCCTTTGTTCATGTCTCTTGTTGTTGTCTGCGGGGGCTTGCGCCCCGGTGTAGGGTACCCCGTGCGGCGGCGGGGGCCGCAGGGTCGCCGTGCGGTTGCGCCGCAGCGGCCTCGCGATTGCGCCGCAGCGGCCTCGCGATTGCGCCGTCGCCGCGCTGCGATTGCGGCGTAACGGTCTCGCGATTACGCCGTTGCCGCGTTGCGATTGCGGCGTGTTGGTTGCACGTCTGCGTCGCCGTGGCGATGCGTGCCTGTGGCCCGGGCGGCGCGGTGGCCCTACAGCGTCACGCCGTTCTTGAAGATGGCGATCTCGCTGTACTCGTTCTCCTCGTTGCGGGTCTTCTCTCCGCTGGCCACGGCAATGACTTTCTGGATGAACCTCCGGTTCAGTTCGGCCATGGGCATGCCGCGCAGCAGTTGGCCGGCGTTGAAGTCTATCCAGTTGGGTTTGCGGGCGTAGAGGTCGTTGTTGGTCGAGATTTTCATCGTGGGCACAAAGGTGCCGAAGGGTGTGCCGCGGCCTGTGGTGAAGAGCACCAGCTGGCAGCCGGCGGCCGCCAGGGCCGTGGAGGCCACGAGGTCGTTGCCCGGAGCCGAGAGCAGGTTCAGGCCGTGGTGTTGCAGCCGGTCGCCGTAACCCAGTACGCCGCTCACCTGCGCGCGCCCGCATTTCTGGGTGCAGCCCAGGGCTTTGTCCTCCAGCGTGGAGATGCCGCCCGCCTTGTTGCCCGGCGAGGGGTTCTCTCCCACGGGCTCGCCGTGGGAGAGAAAGTATTCCTTGAAGTCGTTGACGAGCTCCACCGTCTGGCGAAACAGCTCGGGAGTCTTGCACCGATTCATGAGGATGGTCTCGGCACCGAACATCTCGGGCACCTCGGTGAGGATGGTTGTGCCGCCCTGCGCCACGAGGTAATCGGAAAATTCGCCCACGAGCGGATTGGCCGTGATGCCGCTGAAGCCGTCGCTTCCGCCGCACTTCAGGCCCACGCGCAACTCGCTCAGGGGCACGTCCTCGCGGCGGTCTTGCCGTGCCCGGGCGTAGAGCTCGCGCAGCAGCTGCATGGCGGCCTCCGTTTCGTCGCCGTCAACTTTCTGTGTGACGAGCAGTTTCACGCGGTCGCGGTCGTAGTTGCCCAGCAGTTCCATGAACTGGTCGGGCTGGTTGTTCTCGCATCCCAGCGAGAGCACGAGCACGCCGCCGGCGTTGGGGTGCAGGCAGATGTCGCGCAACACCTTGCGTGTGTTCTCGTGGTCGCCGCTCAACTGCGAGCAGCCGTAGTTGTGGTGCCAGGCGTGCACGGCATCGATGCCCTCCAGACGGGTCTCGGCCGTGAGCCGGCGCACCAGCCGCTCGGCGATGCCGTTGACGCAGCCCACGGTGGGCACAATCCATATCTCGTTGCGCACGCCCACCTCTCCGCTGCTGCGGCGGTAGCCTTTAAAGCAGAGGTCTTCGTGGGGAATGCGCAGTTCCTCGTTCACGGGGCGGTACTCGTAGTCGAGTGTGCCCGAGAGATTGGTCTTGAGATTGGTCTCGTTCACCCACTGTCCGCGGCGCAGGTCTTCGCGGGCATGGCCTATGGGGTAGCCGTACTTGATGATGTCGGTGCCGGCTTTCACGTCGGCAAGCAGCACTTTGTGGCCGGCCGGTGTGTCCTGGAGCACCTCCACGCGGCGCCCGTCCACGTCGAGCGTCTCGCCCTGCCTCACCGGGCGCAGGCACACCACCACGTTGTCTGCGGGATTGATTTTGATAAATGTTGATTCGTTCATAGTTGTTTGTTCGCTTGTTGATGAGTCATGGTCAGTTCTTCCTTTCATCCTCTCGGGGCCTCATCCTTTCATTCGTCCCGCTTCCGCCGGGCGGCGTTGCCTCTTTCCGTGTTTGGGGTGCCGGGGGCCAGGCCCCGGTCACTCTCTCTGTGTTTACAGTTGCGTGCGCCGGTAGAAGTCCACGTTCTCCCGGGTGAGCAGCTCAATGGGCATGTAGTTCACGGGCTGCACTTTCTTTTTGAGCACGATGGCCCTGAAAAGCGTGTCCACACACGAGTAGCCCTGCTGGTAAGCGTGCTGCGCAATGAGGAACGACACGCTGCCCTGACGCAGGCACTCGGCGTTCTTGCCCACCATGTCGTAGCCCATAATCTGCACGTCGCGGCGGTTGGTGCGCAGCAGAAACTCGCCCACAACGTGGGCCTTGGAGCCCAAAGTGATGCAATGGTGAATGTCGGGACGGGCTACGAAGAACTCCTCCAGCATGCTGTTGTGGAGCTGCCGCGTGCCGTTGAGCGGCAGTTCCAGCTCAATGATGGCGACGCTGGGGAAGTGGTCGTGCATGTAGTGGCGGAAGCCCACCTCGCGGTTGTCCTGCTGCTTGCTCACCACGCGCCCGTTGCTGGTGAGCTTTACGATAGCGATGGCGGTCTCTTGGCCGGCAATGAGCATGAGCATGCGTGCGGCGAAGTAGCCGCTCGAAAACGAGTCTTGTCCGAAGAAAGCCAGGGGTTTCAGGTCGGGCATGTAGGAGTCGAGCATCACAAAGGGGATGCCCCGCTCGTGCATTTGGTCGGTGAAGCGCCGCGTCACCTCCAGATCCGAGGGCACAATGACCACTCCGTCGGGCTGGGCCTCCAGGCAATCGCGGGTGGTGTCGAGGAACGATTGCTCGTCGAATTGCTCGTAATACATGATTTCGGCCTTGACGTGGAAGTCGCGTCGGGCCTCTTGGGCCATCTTGACGCCCTCTTCTATCTCTTCCCAGTAGGCCACCTGCTCGTGCCGGGGAATGAGCACAATGAATGTGTACGAGCGGTTGTAGGCCAAGGCGGAGGCGTACATGTTGGGCTGATAGTTCACCTCCTTGAGTGCGGCCTCCACGCGGGCACGGGCCTTGGACGACACATTGGGACGCTCGTGGAGCACTCGGTCCACCGTCCCCACCGACACGCCGGCTCTCTGGGCAATGTCCTTGATTCTGATTTTGTCTGTCATCGTTGGGTCGAAATTACCATGCAAAAATAAGCATAAAAGTTGAATTGTATCGACGTGCACAGGAATTATTTGTTGAAAAACCATGTTTTTTGCCGATTTGTTTCCCGTTTTGGAAATTTCTCTTTATATTTGCCCGGACAAACGAAAGGAATAATCTATACACAACAAACAATAAAATTTAAATCGTTAAGAACATGGCTAAAATCGTAACATTAGGCGAAATTATGCTGCGCTTGTCCCCGGAGGGCAGCGATCGTTTCATCCAGACCGACCATTTCCGCATCATTCCCGGCGGTGGCGAGGCCAATGTGGCCGTGAGTGTGGCCAATTATGGCCACGAGACCTACTTTGTGAGCAAGCTACCGAGCCATGAGATTGGCCAGATTGCCGTGAATGCCCTGCGCCGCTATGGGGTGGACACCCGGTTTATCGCCCGCGGCGGCGACCGTGTGGGCCTCTACTATGCCGAGACGGGGGCCTCGATGCGCCCCTCAAAGGTGATTTACGACCGGGCGCACAGCGCCATTGCCGAGGCCGATGCTTCAGATTTTGACTTCGACGCCATCATGGACGGCGCGCAGTGGTTCCACTGGAGCGGCATCACGCCGGCCGTGTCGGACAAGGCTGCCGAGCTCACCCGCCTGGCTTGCGAGGCTGCCAAGCGCCACGGCGTGACGGTGTCGGTGGACCTGAACTTCCGCAAGAAGCTCTGGACTTCGGAGAAAGCCATCTCGGTGATGCGTCCGCTCATGAAGTATGTGGACGTGTGCATCGGCAATGAAGAGGATGCACAGCTCTGTTTGGGCTTCAAGCCCGACGCCGACGTTGAGGGCGGAAAGACCGATGCCAGCGGCTATTACAACATCTTCAAGGGCATGATGAAGGAGTTCGGCTTCAAGTATGTGGTGTCCACGCTCCGCGAATCGTTCTCGGCCACGCACAATGGCTGGAAGGCTCTTATCTATAACGGCAAGGACTTTTACGAGAGCAAGCGCTACGACATCGACCCCATCATCGACCGTGTGGGCGGCGGCGACTCGTTCTCGGGCGGCCTCATCCATGGGCTGCTCACCAAGTCCACGCAGGGCGAAGCCCTGGAGTTTGCCGTGGCTGCCTCGGCTCTGAAGCACACGATTCCCGGTGATTTCAACCTCGTGAGCGAGGCAGAGGTGGAGAGTCTGGCCGGCGGCAATGCCAACGGTCGCGTGCAGCGATAAGAGAATCAACCTATAAACAGCATAAAATGGCAAAGTTTAACAAAGTCCAGGTGATGACCGCCATGAAGGAAACGGGCATGGTACCCGTGTTCTTCAACAAGGACGTTGACGTGTGTAAGAATGTTATCAAGGCCTGTTACGAGGGCGGCGTGCGCGTGTTCGAGTTCACCAACCGCGGTGACTTCGCCCACGAAATCTTCGGCGAACTGGTGAAATGGGCCGACAAGGAGTGCCCCGAGCTCATCCTGGGAGCCGGCACAGTGATCGATGCCGGCACGGCTTCGCTCTATCTGCAGCTGGGCGCCAACTTCATCGTGGGCCCCAACTTCAACCCCGAGATAGCTCCCGTGTGCAACCGCCGGCTGGTGCCCTATTCGCCGGGCTGCGGCACGGTGAGCGAAATCAGCCATGCCCAGGCTCTGGGCTGCGACGTGACGAAAGTGTTCCCCGCGGGCAACGTGGGCGGGCCGTCGTTTGTCAAGAACGTGCTGGCCCCGCTGCGCTGGAGCAACATCATGGTGACCGGCGCCGTTTCGCCCGACAGGGAGAACCTCACCGAGTGGATCAAGGCCGGCGTGCTCTGCGTGGGCATGGGGTCAAAGCTCTTCCCCAAGGAGGTGGTGGCTGCCCGCAACTGGAAGGCCATTACCGACAAGTGTGTGGAAGCGCTGGGCTATATCCGCGAGGCCCGCGGCTGAACGGGCGCGTCGTAACCGTACGATGACCCGTATTCCGCGACACAGGATTCTGAAGTGGACGGTCGGCATGTTGATGCTGGCCGTCTGCTGGGTTATGGTGGGCTGTGGCGACCGCCAGGCGGCACGCGTGGATCGGCTGAACGAGCGGGCCTACGACTTCCACTACCGCAACCTTGATTCCACGCAGGCCTACGCCCGTCGCAGTCTGAGCCTTGCCGCCGACTACGATGCGGGGGCGGCCGAGGCCCTGAATCACCTTGCCTTTGTGTGTCTTGCCAAGATGCAGTATGCACAGGCCGAGCGGCTGCTGGAGCAGGTTGCCGGCACCACCGACAACCAGGTGGAGCTGCTTGTGGCCGACATTCAGATGATGAGGCTCTGCCAGCGACGGTCGCGCAACAAGGATTTCTATGCCTATCGCGAGCGGGCCATGCGTCGTCTGCGACGCTTCGACGATGAGCCCGACCGCCTCACGCCCCACCAGATGCGGCGGATGGTCTATGCGCGCTCGGAGTTTGCCATCGTGGCCTCCTCCTATTTTTACTATGTGGGGCAAGTCAAGACCTCGGTGGACGCCCTGGAAGAGATAGATCCCTTTGGTGAAATACAGCAGGACACGGCCCAGTTGCTGTGCTATTGGTACAACATTGGAGCCGGCGGCATCCTCAGTGAGACCACTCCCGAGGAGACCGCCCAGGCCGAGTTTGAATATCTGGTGCACTGTTATACGCTCTCCGTTCAGGCCGACTATCCCTTCTGGAAAGCCCAGGCCATGCAGGCTATGAGCGAGCATCTGCAAGCCGAGCCCCAACGCTCGCAACTCATACGCAACAACCTGCCCGCCATTCGGCTCATCAATACCGACGGCATGCCCGAGGCCTTGCTGGCCGGCAACCTGGCACAACGGTCGCTCGACCTGTTCCGCCGCTACGGCGATGTCTACCAGACGGCCGGGGCCAACCGCACGTTGGCCGAATGCTATTGGCAGATTCATGACTACCGTTCGGCCTTGCTCTGTCTGCAACGTGCGCTGAACACGAACAAAGCCATCCGTCAGGCTCCCGACTTGGTGGCCTCCATCCGCGAGCAGCTTAGCCTGGTCTATTCGGCAGTGAACGACAAGGTGAACAGCGATCGCAACCGCAACATCTACCTCGACCTGCAGGAACAGACCCGCCAGGACCGGCAACTGGAGGCGCGTGCCAGTCAGCTCGACGAGTCGGCGCGCCAGCTCAACGGCATGCTTGTGGCTGTCATCCTGATGATAGCCGTGGTCACGGCGTTGCTCTATGTGTTCGACCTAATGCGCCGACGCAGCGATGCCCGCTTTTCCCTCGGCACTTTGCTCGAGCCGCTGACCGAATGGCGGCGGCAGAACGAGCAGAAAGCCGCCGGTGTGCAGGAACGTTACAATGAGATACAGGAGCAGACCGACGTGGTGCGGCTGCACCTGAAGCAGAACAAACGCCGCAACCTGGAGCAGCGGGCCAAAATTCAGCTGGTGAACAGCGTGATGCCTTTCATCGACCGCATGATGAACGAGGTGGCGCGGCTGCAGGCCGGAACCGATGCGCCCGGGGTGAGGCGGCAACGCTATCAGTATATCGCCGAGCTTACAGAGAGCATCAACGACTACAACAATGTGCTGACGCGCTGGATACAGATGCGGCAAGGCGAGGTGAGCCTCAAGATAGAGAACTTCGATCTGCAGTCGCTCTTCGACATTGTGGCGCGCGCCCGCATGAACTATCAGCTGAAAGGCATCACGCTCAACGTGGAGCCCACGCAGAGTGTGGTGAAGGCAGACAAGACGCTCACGCTTTTCATGATTAACACCATGGCCGACAACGCCCGCAAGTTTACGCCCGAGGGCGGGACGGTGAGCGTGGGCGCCACGGAGACGGACGACTATGTGGAGGTGAGCGTGACCGACAACGGCCGCGGCATGAGCGGCGAACAGCTGGCCCATGTCTTCGACCGCACCTATACGGGAGGGCATGGATTCGGACTGAAAAACTGTAATGGCATCATCGAGAAATACAAGAAGATGAGCCGTATCTTCAGTGTATGCACCCTCAAGGCCGAGAGCGAGGTGGGCTGCGGCTCGCGTTTTTACTTCAGGTTGCCCCGTGGCGTGGCCCGCTTGTGCGTGGTGCTGGCGATGGCAGGAACGCTGACCCATGGCGGCGAGACGGCGGCCAAGCCGGCACGTCCGCTGGTCGGCAGGGCCTCGCAGTATGCCGACAGTGCCTACTTTTCCAATATCAACGGCACCTATGAGCGCACGCTGCAGTGGGCAGACAGCTGTCGCAAGTACCTGGCGCCTACGGACACGGTGACCCTTCTCGACATCAGCAACGAGGCTGCCGTGGCTGCTCTGGCCCTGCATCGGTGGGACGTGTACCAGGAAAACAACAGAGTGTACACCCGACTCTTCCGCGAAGTGAGTGCCGACACTACGTTGCCCGAGTATGTGCGCACCATGCAGCGCAGCGAAAACAACAAGACCGTGGCTGTGATACTACTGTCGTTGCTGCTCGTTATCATCTTTCCGGCCTATTATTTCCTGTACTATCGCCATCGGTTGAACTATAGTTTCTGCATCGATCATATCAATGCCATGAACCGTTTGCTGCTCAAGGACGTTGGAGATGCCGAAAAACTGCAGGGCATCGACCGGCTGGGCGACTTCCGAAAGTTCGACCTTTCGGACGAGCAGCAGGAGAACCTGAGCGTCATTGTGAGGCAGATACACAATGCCCTGCAGCTCTCGATAGACAGTGCGGCCAGTCAGGAAACCACCATTGAGCTGGCCGAGGACAACCTGCGCCGGCTTCAGATGGACACCGACAGGCTGCATGTGTCGAACAGCGTACTGGACAACTGCCTCTCTACACTGAAACACGAGACGATGTACTACCCCTCACGCATCCGCCAACTCATCGATGGAACCGACGCACATCTGGCCGGCATCGCGGAGTTGGCCGGCTACTATCAGGAGCTTTACCAGATTCTTTCGCAGCAAGCTATGCGGCAGATTCCCGCCGCGCGGCTGGATGACGACATGACGGCCTATCTTTTTGAAATCTTAAAGAAGCTCAACAACGGCGAAAAACCCGAGGCTGCGGTATCAGAAACACGCGACCGATACGTTGATATACAAGTGCAGATGGACGGTTGCACGCTGAATGACGAACAGTGCAGACTGCTCTTCACGCCCTATACGGCCGATCTGAAGTTCCTGCTCTGCCGTCAAATCGTGCGTGAGATGGGCGAAGCCACCGGTCTGCGCGGCTGTGGCATCCGGGCCGAAGTGGGCCAGACGGGCCCCGTGGTGATTGTCACCATGCCTGTGCGCTGCCTGGAGGCGGTGCGCCGAACCAACCATATATTGATTAAACAATAAGAAACGCCATGAAAGACTTCAATATCATTATCGTCGAGGACGTGCCGCTGGAGCTGAAAGGCACGGAGGGCATCATCCGTAACGACATTCCCGAGGCCCATATCATCGGCACGGCCGACTCGGAGCAGAGCTTCTTGCGACTCATGAAAGAGCAGATTCCCGACCTGGTGCTGCTCGATCTCGGCCTCGGTGGCTCCACCACCGTGGGTGTAGAGATATGCCGACACACCAAGGAGACCCACCCCGAGGTGAAGATTTTGATTTTCACCGGCGAGATTCTGAACGAGAAACTGTGGGTGGATGCGCTCGACGCTGGTTGCGACGGCATCATCCTGAAGAGCGGGGAACTGCTCACACGGGGCGATGTGGCCAGTGTGATGGACGGCAAGCGGCTGGTGTTCAACCAGCCTATCCTGGAGAAAATCGTGAGCCGCTTCAAGCACAGCGTGAACAATGAACTGATGCGACAAGAGGCGCTTATCAACTATGAGATAGACGAATACGACGAGCGGTTCCTGCGGCATCTGGCTCTTGGCTTCACGAAAGAGCAGATCACGAACCTGCGCGGCATGCCGTTCGGTGTGAAAAGTCTGGAGAAACGGCAGAACGAGCTGGCGCAGAAACTCTTTCCCGACGGCCGCGGCGGAGTGGGGGTGAACGCCACACGTCTCGTGGTGCGGGCGTTGGAGCTGCGCATTCTCGATGTGGACAACCTGCATCCTGACGAAGATTGAAGAATGACCGTACCTATATATATAAGGTGATGGGGACAGAAGAGCGCGACAGACACCAGTCGGCATTCGGCCAGCACTGGGGGGTGACTTGGCGGACGTGGGTCTACAGGCTGACGTTGCTGCTGGGTGCGGGCCAGGTGGCCCTCATCCTGGCGTCGTGGCTGCTGGCCGCAGCCATGCCCGAAATGTCGGTGCGCTCCCTGCTCAGTGCGGCCGGCATTCGCTGGTTCTTCGGCAATTTCGCATTCAAGCTGGGCAGTCCGCTGCTGGTCAACCTCATCGTCATGGCAATGGCCGTGGGTGCAGTGGGCGAGAGCGGGCTGTGGAAAACCCTGTGTCACACGTTGCTGCCCCGTCGGCCACAGCCCACCGGCCAGCAACGCTACGCCTTGAGGGCTGCGGGATTGCTGTTGCTGATAGAATGTGCGGTCATGCTCTTGCTCACGGCCTTGCCCCATGCCGTGCTGCTTAGTGTGACCGGAGAGCTGTTTCCCAGCAGTTTCTCGGTGAGCCTGCTTCCCGTGTTGGCTTTCATGGGAGCCACCACGGCCGTGAGCTACGGACTGTTGAGCGGCCGGCTGCACAGCGTGTACGACGTGTGTCAGTGCCTCTGTGCTGCCGGCAACTGGCTCATGCCCCTGCTGCTGCTCTATGTGTTGGGTGCCGAATTTTGCCATTGTTTTGCCTATGTGCTGATGGGATAGGCTCGTAGGTCCGGGCTGTTGGCGGCCCGATTATCTTGCGTTTACAGCGTTTTTTTCGTTTTGAAAGTTTTGCCATGTCGGGGAAACTTCGTACTTTTACGCCTTGAAAGCGGGGTGTTAACGGCTTAAAACGCAAAAAAATGCCCTCTGAAGGAATTTTGATAAAAAACTATAAGCTATTCAATGGACGAGAATCAGACAATTGATCAAGACCGGATCATGAAGATTAACATCGAGGAAGAGATGAAGACTTCCTACATCGACTACTCCATGTCGGTGATTGTGGCCCGCGCGCTTCCCGATGTTCGAGACGGTTTCAAGCCTGTGCACCGCCGCATCCTCTACGGCATGCTGGGCTTGGGCAATACCAGTGACAAACCTTACAAGAAGTGCGCGCGCGTCGTGGGCGACGTGCTGGGTAAGTATCATCCCCATGGCGACAGTTCTGTCTACGGTGCACTGGTGCGCATGGGTCAGGAGTGGAACATGCGTTACAAGCTGGTCGACGGCCAGGGTAACTTCGGCAGCGTGGACGGCGACTCGCCCGCTGCCATGCGATACACCGAGTGCCGCCTGTCGAAGATGGGCGAGCACATCATGGATGACATCGAAAAGGACACCGTGGATATGGACAACAACTTCGACGATACGCTGAAGGAACCGTCCGTAATGCCCACCAAAATCCCCAACTTGCTCGTCAACGGCGGCAACGGTATTGCCGTCGGCATGGCCACGAATATCCCCACGCACAATCTGGGCGAGGTGATAGACGGCTGCTGTGCGTTCATCGACAATCCCGAGATTGACACCGACGGGCTGATGCAGTTCATCCCCGCACCCGACTTTCCCACGGGTGCTTACATCTACGGCCAGCAGGGCGTGAAGGACGCCTACGAGACAGGCCGCGGCCGAATAGTGATGAGAGCCAAGGCCGAAATAGAGAGCGACGACAGCCACGACAAGATTGTGGTGACCGAAATACCCTATGGCGTGAACAAGCAGCAGCTCATCGAGTACATCGCCGACCTGGTGAAGGAGGGCAAGCTCGAGGGCATTGCCAACGTGAACGACGAGACCGGCCGTCAGGGCATGCGCATCGTCGTGGACCTGAAACGCGATGTCAATGCCAAGGTCATCCTGAACAAGCTGTTCAAGATGACGGCGCTACAGAGCTCGTTCTCGGTGAACTGCATCGCCCTGGTGCCCAACAAGCACGACCATTCGCAGTTGCGCCCGAAACTGTTGTCGCTGCGCGAGTGCATCAGCTACTTCATTGAGCACCGCCACGAGGTGACCATCCGCCGCACGCAGTACGACCTACGGAAGGCGCAGGAGCGTTTGCACATCCTCGAGGGACTGCTCATTGCCTGTGACAACATCGATGAAGTGGTACATATTATCCGTGCCAGCAAGACCCCGGCCGACGCCCAGGTCAACCTGGAGAAGCGTTTCGAGCTCGACAACCTGCAGTCGAAGGCCATCGTCGACATGCGTCTCTCGCAGCTCACGGGCCTTCGCATGGACCAGTTGCGCGCCGAATACGAGGAGGTTACCGCCCAGGTGGAGTATCTGCAGAGCATCCTCGACGACCCCGAGAAGTGCAAGGCCGTGATGAAGCAGGAGCTGCAGGAGGTCAAGGAGAAGTACGGAGACGAGCGTCGCACGCAGCTCATCCTCGACGAGCACGAGTTCAACGCCGAAGATTTCTACCCCAACGACCCTGTGGTCATCACCGTGAGCCACCTGGGATATATCAAGCGCACGCCGCTGAGCGATTTCCGCGAGCAGGCCCGTGGCGGCGTGGGCTCGAAAGGTGCCCACACCCGTGAGAAAGACTTCACAGAGTATATCTATCCCGCCACGATGCACCAGACGATGCTTTTCTTCTCAAAAAAAGGCCGTTGCTACTGGCTCCACTGCTACGACATCCCTGAGGGCGACAAGACCTCCAAGGGCCGTGCCATCCAGAACCTGCTCAACATCGAGCCCGACGACTCGGTGAACGCTTTCCTGCGGCTGCGCGGCCGTGGGCTGGAGAACGAGGAGTTCGTGAACAGCCACTACGTGGTGTTTGCCACAAAGAACGGTACGGTGAAGAAGACCTCACTGAAGGAATACTCCCGTCCGCGGGCCAACGGCGTGATTGCCATCAATATTGTCGAGGGCGATGAGGTGGTGGACGTGCGCCTGACCAATGGCGAGAACGAGCTTGTCATGGCCAATCGCAACGGCCGCGCCGTGCGCTTCGACGAGCGGGCCATCCGCACGATGGGACGTGTATCGACCGGAGTGCGCGGCATGAGGCTCGACGGCGACGACGATGCCGTGGTGGGCATGGTTGTAGTGAACGATGCCGAGAGCGAGAGCGTCATGGTAGTGAGCGAGAATGGCTACGGCAAACGCTCGGGTGTGGAAGACTACCGCAAAACCAACCGCGGCGGCAAGGGCGTGAAGACCATGGCCGTGACCGAGAAGACCGGCCGTCTGGTGGCCATCAAGAACGTGACCGACGACAACGACCTGATGATTATCAACAAGAGCGGCATCGTGATTCGCATGGCCGTTTCGGACATTCGCGTCATGGGCCGGGCCACGCAGGGCGTGCGTCTTATCAATCTTGCCAAGAAAAACGACATCATTGCCAGCGTGTGCAAGGTGATGAGCTCCGAGCTCGAAGCCACCGTCGAGGCCGAGAACCGCCAGGCCATGCAGGAGAAGAACGAGCAGTTTGCCCAGGCCACCAACGCTCCCGAGAGTGCGGCCACCGCTGCCGGCTCCGGCGAAGACACGGCCGAGCCCGAGGTGGAACCCGACGAGATGATCGATTTCGAGAAGTAAAGAAAGAGAAGTAACAGACAAACCTTTTAAATAATAGACTTATGAAGAAGTTAATGATTGCAGCATTGATGATGCTTGGCACGTCGGCTGCATTTGCCGGAGACAGCGAACCGCTGAAGGCCATCCTTAAAATCAAGGACTATGCCGAGGCAACGCAGTTGCTGAAGAGCAGTCTTGACCAGCTGGCCAGCCCGCAAGAGAAGGCCAAAGCCTACGAACATCTGACGAAGCTCGCGCTGGCCAAGTTCGACAAGGAGAACGCCGTGCAGGCTGCAAACATGCAGGCCCAGCTCACCAAGAGCAAGGAGACGCCCTACGACACACTGGGCTTCTACGAGGCTGCCTACCATGCCACGGTGGACGGTCTGGAGTGCTTGAAGTACGATGCCATGCCCGACGAGAAAGGAAAGGTCAAGGCTAAGTATGCCAGCTCCCTGACGCCGCTCATTGCCAACGCCCGCATGCAGCTCGTGACCGCCGGCAATCACTCTGCCCAGAACGGCAAGGAGGAGGGCGTGCTGAAGTATTGGGGCACATTCCTCGATACCGACGACAACCCCATCTTCCAGGCTTCCAAGGCCAACGAGGCCCAGTTCCTCGGCCAAGTGGCTTACTATACGGCGCAGTATGCCAATCAGGCCCAGCAGTATGACAAGGCCGTGAAGTATGCAGACATTGCCATGCAGGACACCGCCATGCGTAAGCAGGCCGAGACTTTCAAGTTTGCCATTGCCCAGCGCAACCTCAAGACGCATGCCGACTCGCTGAAATACGTGGAGCAGATCAAGGCCCTCTACCAGAGCGAGCCGACCAACGAGATGGCGTTCGGCACGCTCTGCAACATGTACAGCGGCCTGGGCATGATGGCTGAACTCGATGCCGTGGTGGCCGACAAGCTGAAACGCGAGCCCAACAACTTCACGGCGTGGGCGCTGAAAGGCCAGACACTGATGAACCGCAACTCCACAGCCGACAAGCCCGACTGGGACGAGTGCATCGAAGCACTGACCAAAGCCGTAGAGCTGGACGGCACCAACCCCGTGGTGCTCACCTATCTGGGCTTCTCGATCAACGCCAAAGCCAGCCAGATCGACGGCAACCGCGCTGCACAGAAGGAGCTCTACACCAAGTCGATGGGCTATCTGGAGCAGGCCAAGAACCTGGATCCCAACCGCGAAAAGGCCAACTGGGCCTATCCGCTCTACCAGTGTTACTATCTGGTTTACGCCGCCAACGACCCCCGCACGGTCGAGATGGAGAAGCTGCTGAAGGGCAACCAGTAAGCCGCCCGCTCCCAACGGCAAACACTTCACGAGAGGCTGTGCCCAACGTTTGGTTGGCACAGCCTCTCCATCCTTAAAGGTAACCCGGCCGCCGGCGGCTTTGCGCTGTGCGGCGGACTTGCCGAATGCAGGTCGAAAAACAAACAAGCGATGCTCGAATTCAAGAATGTCTGCGTCGGTCTTGCCGACGGCACGCAGTCGGCTCCCTTTTCCTTGGTGGTGAATGGGGGCGAGACGGTATGCCTGTCGGGCCCCGGGGGCTCCGGCAAGACCCGCTTGCTGATGGCCGTCATGGGGCTGGCCCCCTTGGCTGCCGGCTATATCACGGTAGACGGCGAGCTTGTCACGCCGGGCTCCGGCAGCTATTTCCGGCAGCTGATGGCCTATGTGCCGCAACAGCCTCCCTGGAACACGCTCACCGTGGCCGAGCTCTGCCGCCAGCTCTTTGCCCTGAAGGTGAACCGCGTCCGGGCGTTCGACCGGCCGGCACTCATGGCCTGGTGGCGGCAGCTCGGCGTGGACGAGCGTTGTTACGACCGCGCGACGCAGACGCTCACCCGCCCGCAGCTGCAACTTGTGCTGCTGTCCATGCTCCCCTTGCTGGGGCGGCCCATGGTGTTGCTCGACGAAATTCCGCAGACGCCCGCCGTGCAGGCCCTGCTCCACCAGCTCACGGCCGACGGCGCCGAGGTGGTGTGCACCTGCCGCGAGCCGCTGCACGGCAGCGGTGCGGAGGCCGACGGGGGCACGCCGACAGCTTTCGACAAAATGATAAAACTCTGAACGATGGAAATTTCTTTGCTCGGTTTTGCCTTGGGACTGCTGTTGCTGGCCATCCCTTTGTACGTAGTCTGGACGGTGGATGCGCGCCGCATGCGCCGCTTGCTGGTGTCGCTGGGGCGCATGGCCTTGATGGTGGGTGCGCTGGGCGGGCTCATCCACCTGCTGATGCGCTGGAACAGCGTGCCGCTCACCCTCCTCATCGGCGTGGCCGTGCTGCTGGCCTCGGCGGCGATTACCGTCCGGCACGCCCGTCTCGGCATGGCCCGCCTGCTGCTGCCCGTCGTGGTCGGCACGCTGCCGGCCGTGCTGTTTGTCAGCCTCTACATGGTCTTTCTGGTGCTGGGACAGCGGCAAGTCTTCGATACGCGCCTTTTCATTCCTGTGCTGGCCTTGGTTATCGGCGGCATCATCGGCCTGAATGCCAGGGGTCTGCACACTTACTACATGGGTTTGCAGCACCATGCGCAGCTCTACCATTACCTGCTGGGCAACGGCGGAACCCACCGCGAGGCCCTGCGCCACTTTGTGCGGCGCAGCTTTCAGGCCGCCCTCTACCCGCTGCTGAAGCAGATGAGCGGCATGGTCACCCTCTCGGCCCCGTCACTTCTGCTGGCACTGGTGCTGGCCGGAGTGGACGTAGGCACGGCCGTGGCATTCCAGTTGTTGCTCTTTGTGGCCGTGCTGGCCGCCTCGACGGCCTCGCTTTGGATCACGCTCGAAATCGGACGCCGCTACGGTTTCGACGATTACGGCCGTCTGCGCCCGGTGAGCCCCGGCACGCCGGCGGGTCCTGCAGGGCCTACGGCCGCCCCGCAGACAGGGCCCGACGAGCGGCAGACGTCTGCTGCGGCGCCAGCCGAAGCGTCTTTATCCAGTCCTTCAGCACCCCTCCATACTGATTCTGAGAGTCGGCCACCAGCACAATGACGCGTGAGCCGTCGGCCAGCGTGGGCCCGAGGCACATCCCTTCGTAGTTGGCCAGGCTGCGGCCGGCCAGCGTGAGGCGTGTGCACCACTCGGCCACCTGTGTTTTTTCGGGTGCGTCCATGGGGGCCGCGGGCCCGTTGCCCTGCTTCGCCGGGGGCGGCGTGAGGTGGAACAGCTTGCAGTTGACAAAGGCCCCCAGCTTGGACCGGGGCACCCAGAACTCGCGTTCGAGCAGCAGCAGACTGCCGTCGTCGAGCGCACAGAGCGTGCCTATGCCGTGGGCATGGGAGTGTGCCTTGCGTGCATCGCCCACGGGCGCGTCCAGTCGGTAGCGCAGGCACTGCCTCGGGCGGAGCAGACTGTCGTAGGATTGGATGAACACCGTGTCGCTCTCGTTGCAGGTCCACAGCGTGCGCGATGCGGCGTGGTAGGTCAGCGCCTCCAGTCCGAGGTTTGCGCCGAGGTGCCGGTAGACGCCGGTCGGTGCGATGTCGCGCCCCGTGCGCCGTCCGTCGAGCGTGTATTCGCGCAGGTGGTTGTCGGCCTCGCCGCTGATCCATACGGTTTCCTGCTGTGGGCAGTAGGCTATGCCCTCGTCGTCGCGGTTGGGCAGTCCGCAGCCGTGGAACCCCGTGTTGCGGGCCGACAGCAGCTCGCCCGTCAGCGAGTCGGTCTTGATTTCAAAGACGAAGAAGCCGTCTTCCTCGCTCTTGTCGCTCACCACGGCATAGCGTTCGCCGCCCAACCACGCGATGCCGCTGTAGTTTCCCGGCGGAATGGTCTTGGGGAAGGCGCGTTGCGGCAGCACGGTCACGATGGGGTGGGGCGCGGCCGGGGACTGCGCAAGGCCGTGCAGGGCGGTGGCCAGCAGCCCTAATATAAATAGGTGTACCTTTCTCATGTTGTATGTAGAACGTCTTCGGCTGGCCGTTATTGTTTCGTTTTTCTCACGGATGGCACAGATTTCACAGATACTTTGCGTAGAATTTTCTCACAGATTCCACAGATTTCACAGATGCTGCGCGGTGATTGGCATCTGTGAAATCTGTGGAATCTGTGAGAAATACCCCTGCGAAGTATCTGCGAAATCCGTGGAATCTGTGAGAAAAGCCTTGCGCAGCATCCATGAAAATCCGTGTGATTCGTGGCGATACCCGCATGTTTGGAAAGTGAAACGCCTTGGCGCGGACATGGCGTGTGGGGACAATCCGTTTTTCATGACGGCGTAAACGCCAGAGAAAAACGGTGGAATCGCGGGGCGATTGCGCCGTAACGGCCCCGCGATTACGCCGCAATGCCCATGCGTCCGCACCGTGCTTTTTCCACCACCGCCCTGCAAAAAACCACGAAATTGTTTGGCGGTCAAACTGGAAATCCGTATATTTGCAACAGAATAAAGGAGAAACCGTTTGGGGGATTGTATCGATTCGATCGGGATACTCATCAAATTACGTTGAAAACAGAGCATGCTTCTCTTGCCAATGGCGGGCCACATCAAGCACCAAGTGCCCAGCTGTAAAGCCGGTGGATTACAAAGACGGAGAGCGCTCACAACTTTTTAAGCTGGAGTTTTCATCACATCATCGTTACGATCCCCTTTTCAATCAGGGAGAATTGAGGGCGGCCGCCGTGCCGGCACTCGGTTCTCCCTTTTAAAACTACAGGACATGTTTAGCGGAATCGTAGAAGAGATGGCCACCGTTGTCGCCATCAAGAAGTATCAAGGCAACGTGGACTTCACGCTGAAATGCTCGTTCACGGGGGAGCTTCAGATAGACCAGAGCATCGCCCACAACGGCGTTTGCCTCACCGTGGTGGCCATCGAGGGCGACGCCTACACCGTCACGGCGATGAAGGAGACGCTCGACCGTTCCAACCTGGGCCGCCTCCGGGTGGGCGACCGCGTGAACGTGGAGCGGTCGATGCTGATGAACGGGCGGCTCGACGGCCACATCGTGCAGGGCCATGTCGACGAGACGGCCACCTGTGTGGCCATGGCCGACGCCGACGGCTCCACCTATTTCACCTTCCGCTACCCGCTCGACCGGGCCATGGCCCGCCGCGGATACTTCACGGTGGACAAGGGCTCGGTGACGGTCAACGGTGTGTCGCTCACCGTCTGCGAGCCCACCGACGACACGTTCAAGGTGGCCATCATCCCCTATACGCGCGAGCACACCAACTTTCGGGACATCGAAGTGGGCAGCGTGGTGAACCTGGAGTTCGACATTCTGGGCAAGTACATCGCCCGTCTGTACGACTTCGGCTGACGCTCCGGGCCGTCGCGGCCGCTGCACGGCGGTTGGGAGCCCTCGCGTTGTCCCGTCTTTTCATCCTGCTGCCTTGCCAGCCATCCACGTGGGGAAATGTTGCCGAATGTGACATTTCCCCTAACTTTTGTTAATAATCGGCGGACTTTATAAACTTTTTGCCTCGGTTTCAGTCCAACGTTTACAATTCGATTAATCACCAAATTGCCAGTTTATGAATAAAACGCTTATGGCATCTGCCATGACTCTCCTGCTGCTCGGTGCACCGCTCACGGCCGGTGCCAGGCAGTGGTCGTTGCAAGAGTGCATTGCCTACGCCCTGCAAAACAACATTTCGCTTCAGAAAACGCGCGTCCAGCACCTGAGCGCCATCGAGGATCTCAAGCTGAGCCAGGCCGCCTTGCTGCCTTCGCTCTCGGCCTCGACCTCGCAAAACGTCACCTACAACCCATGGCCCGAGACGGGAAGCTACACCATTGCCGGCGACAAAGTGCAGACCAACGTGGACAAGGCCTACTACAACGGGTCGTACAGCGTGAGCGGAAGCTGGACCGTTTGGAACGGCGGGCGCAACCGCAACCAGGTGAAGATGGACAGGCTGACCGCCGACCGGGCCGCTCTGGACAGTGCAACCACGGCCAACAGCATCCAGGAGCAGATAGCACAGCTCTATGTGCAGATACTCTATTCGCGGGATGCCGTTGAGGTGAACCGGGCCACGCTCGAGACCTCGCGGAAGAACGAGGCCCGCGGACAGGAGTTTGTCAAGGTGGGCAGCATGAGCAAGGCCGACCTGGCCCAGCTCACGGCTCAGCGTGCCCAGGACGAATACGCACTCGTGCAGGCCGAGAGCAGTCTCAAGGACTATAAGCGGCAGCTCAAACAACTGCTCCAAATCACCGACCAGGAGGAGTTCGACGTGACCGTTCCGGAGGCCACCGACGCCATGGCCCTGCAGGAAATTCCGGGCGTGACGGGCGTCTACGAGACGGCGCTGAACAACCGCCCCGAAATCAAGAACGCCCTACTCGCCATCGAGGGCGGCGACCTGCAAATCAAGGCGGCCCGTGCCCAGCGGCTCCCCACCGTGTCGCTCAATGCCGGTCTGAGCACCAACACCACCTCGATGAACAGCCGCGCCTGGGGCACGCAGCTCAAAAACAACTTCGCCGTGGGCGGCGGATTCACCGTGAGTGTGCCCATCTTCGACAACCGGCAGGCCCGCACGGCCGTCAACAAGGCCATATTGTCCAAGCAATCGTATGCCCTCGACCTCAAAGATCGGCAGACCACGCTCTATTCCACCATCGAGAACTTCTGGCTCCAGGCCGTCAACAACCAGGCGCAGTTCAAGAGTGCCCGCGTGAGCACCGAGAGTGCGCAGGCCAGTTATGAGCTGCTGAGCGAGCAGTTCCGCCAGAACCTGAAGAATGTCATCGAGCTGATGAACGGCAAGGACGCCTTGGCCAAGGCCCAACAGGCCGAGCTTCAGGCCAAGTATCTCACGATACTCAACATCGACCTGCTCAAGTTCTATCAGGACGGAACGCTGAAATAGCCCTCGGGCACCGTATCAAGATAACATTGCACACAGCCTTTATGAAAAAGATAAGTAAGATTTGGGTCATCGTGGCCGTCATCGTGGTTGCGGCCGCAGCCGCTTTCCTGCTCTCCGGCAACAAGGAGAAAGAGGAGGTTGAGTTTGCCACCGAGGCTGTGGGGCCGGCCAACATCGAGAACAGCATCACGGCCACGGGCACCATCGAGCCGGTGACGTCGGTCACCGTGGGCACCCAGGTGTCGGGCATCGTGAGCAAGCTCTACGTCGACTACAACAGCGTGGTGAAGAAAGGACAGGTCATTGCCGAGCTCGACAAGACCAATCTCATGAGTGAACTCAACACCGCCAAGGCCAATCTGGCCAGTGCCCGGAGCACGCTGGACTACCGGCCAACTTCACCCGCTATGCCGCCCTCTATAAAAAGGGGCTCATCGCCGCCAACGACTACGACCAGGCCCGCCTGTCCTACCAGCAGGCCCGCGAACAAGTGGCCACAGCCCGGGAGAATGTGCAGAAGGCGCAGACCAATCTGGGCTACGCCACCATCACTTCGCCCATCGACGGCGTGGTGCTTTCCAAGAGCGTGGAGGAGGGACAGACGGTGGCCGCCAGCTTCAGCACGCCTGAACTGTTCACCATTGCCCAGGATCTGACCAACATGCAGGTGGTGGCCAACGTGGACGAGGCCGACATCGGCAACGTCAAGGTGGGCGAACGCGTGGCCTTCACCGTCGACGCCTACCCCGACGACACCTTTGCCGGCACCGTGAAGCAGGTGCGCCAAGAGGCCACCACCAACAACAATGTGGTGACCTACGAGGTGGTCATCAGCGCTCCCAACGCCGACCTCAAGCTCAAGCCGGGGCTCACGGCCAACGTCACCATCTATACCCAGGAGAGCAAAGGCGTGCTCAGCGTGCCCAGCAAGGCCTTGCGCTACACCCCCGAAAAGGAGACCGTGGGCCAACGGAAGATTAAAGACGCTCCCAACGCCAAGAACAAGGTGTGGACGCTCGAGGGAAACACCGTGGTGGCACACAGCGTCGGCATCGGCATCACCGACGGCACGCACACCCAGATACTCGGCGGCATCCGCCAGGGACAGCGGGTCATCACCGGCGTCAGCGTGAAGTCTGCCGGCGTCAGCGTGAAGTCTGCCGGCGTCAGCGTGAAGTCTGCCGGCGACGAAGCCTCCGCCGACGGCGGACAAGCCTCGGAATCGAGCCCCTTTGCGCCGGGCCGGCCGGGCGGAAACAAGAAGAAGTAACCGCGAAAGAAGATAGCTTATGTCTGTTCAGGTACAGCAACAACCGCAGCCGCGGCCCCAAACCGAAGACCGAAAGGTGGTCATCGAGCTGCAAGACGTGAGGCGCGACTTCCTCGTGGGCGACGAAACCGTGCATGCCCTGCGCGGCGTGTCGTTCAAAATCTTCGAGGGAGAGTTTGTCACCATCATGGGAAAGTCGGGCTCGGGCAAGTCCACACTGCTCAATCAACTGGGTTGCCTCGACACCCCTACCACGGGCGAGTACTATCTCGACGGCGTTTCGGTGCGCACCATGAGCAAGTCGCAGCGGGCCGTTCTCCGCAACCGCAAGATAGGATTTATCTTTCAAAACTACAACTTGCTGCCCAAAACCACCAGCGTGGAGAACGTGGAGTTGCCTCTGATGTACAATGCCGGTGTCTCGGCTCAGGAGCGGCACGACCGCGCCGTCGAGGCCCTCGAGGCCGTTGGACTGGGCAGTCGCCTCTACCATAAGTCGAACCAGATGTCCGGCGGCCAGATGCAGCGCGTGGCCATAGCCCGTGCACTGGTCAACAATCCGGCCGTCATTCTGGCCGACGAGGCCACGGGCAACCTCGATACACGCACTTCTTTCGAGATATTGGTGCTCTTCCAGAAGCTCCATGCCCAGGGGCGCACCATCATTTTCGTCACCCACAACCCCGACATTGCCCACTATTCCAGCCGCAACATCCAGCTGCGCGACGGCCGTGTGATGAGCGATGCCTATAACCACAACATTCAGAGTGCCGCCGAGGGCCTTGCCGCCCTGCCGGCCAACACCGACGAATAGGACACCCTTACCCATGAATTATACCAATTTGTTCAAGATAGCGCTCCGCGCCATCCTTGCCAACAAGATGCGATCGTTCCTTACGGCCCTCGGCATCATCATTGGCGTGGCCTCCGTCATCACCATGCTGGCCATCGGTCAAGGCTCGAAGCGCAGCATTCAAGCCAACATTGCCGAGATGGGCTCCAACATGATTATGATTCATCCGGGGGCCGACATGCGCGGAGGAGTGCGTCAAGACGCCTCGTCGATGGAGACTCTCAAGCTCACCGACTACCAGACGCTCAAGGACGGGTGCGCTTATATCAAGGCGATAAGCCCTGTTGTGAGCAGCAGCGGCCAGTTCATCTACGGCAACAACAATACGCAGTCCACCATTTATGGGGTCAATCAGGAGTATCTCGGCATTCGACAGCTCAGCGTGAGCGACGGCGAGGTGTTCACACAGCAGGACATCAAGTCGAGCGCCAAGGTGTGCATCCTCGGCAAGACGGTCGTCGACTATCTCTTTCCCGACGGCAGCGACCCCATCGGCCGCGTCATTCGGTTCAACTCCATCCCGTTCCGCGTCATCGGTGTGCTCAAGAAAAAAGGCTACAACTCCATGGGCATGGACCAGGACAACCTGGTGCTCGCGCCCTATACCACGGTGATGAAGCGCATCCTGGCCCAGAATTATCTGAGCGAGATACAGGCCTCGGCCATCACGGAAGACGTGACCGACAAGGCCACCGAGGAGATGACCGCCATCCTGCGACGCAACCACAAGCTCAAGGAAGCCACCGACGAGGCTGCGGCCGACGCCGACGACTTCAACCATCCGCTCGCAGGAGGAGCTCTCGACGATGATGAATTCCACCACCAACATGATGACTATCCTGCTGGGCTGCGTGGCCGGCATCTCGCTTATCGTGGGTGGCATCGGCATCATGAACATCATGTACGTCAGCGTTACCGAGCGCACCCGCGAGATAGGACTGCGCATGAGCGTGGGGGCGCGCGGCGTAGACATCCTCAACCAGTTCCTCATCGAGGCCATTCTGCTCAGTGTCACGGGCGGCATTATCGGCGTGGCGTTGGGCGTGGGCGCCAGTTACGCCGTGAGGCTGCTGGCCCACTGGCCCATCTACATCGAGCTGTGGACCATCGCCATGAGCTTTGCCGTCTGCACTTTCACCGGTGTGTTCTTTGGCTGGTACCCGGCCAAGAAGGCCGCCCGGCTCGATCCCATCGAAGCCATCCGCTATGAATAGCGGCCCTCCGCCCTTTTGTCCATCCCCGATCCCTATGTCATGAGTGCAACTGTCAAGCCCAACTGGACGCGGTTTGGTATCGCCATGTGGTTGATGATCTTCCTGTCGCCGCTGCTTTATACCGACACAACCGACCACAACTGGCGGAGCTACCTCCGCTATCTCATCGTGCCCAGCCTCATGCTGTCCACCTATCTCTTCAACTACTACGTGCTCATCCCGAAGCTCTACTTCCACAACCGCCGGGTTGCTTTCTTTGCAGTCAACATCGTGATGGTGTGCGCGCTGGTCTATGGCATCCATCTGTGGAACGCAGCACCCGGCTGGGACAGTGCCGCTGCCCCCCTTTCCGGGTCGGATGGCCGGCGGCGGTACAACCTGCCCCTGCTCATGATGTTCAAGAATGCCTTTATGCTCTTCGCCTCTTGGGGGGCGGCCACGGCCGTCAGGATGACGGAGCGGTGGCGCACGGCCGAGGTGCAGCGGCGCATGGCCGAAAAGGCGCGCATCGAGGCCGAACTCAAGGTGCTGCGTGCAGAGATTCACCCGCACTTTTTGCTCAACACTTTGAATAATATCTACGCCCTTATCGCGTTTGATAAGGACAAGGCACAGTCGGCCGTGGAGAGTCTGGGCAACATGCTGCGCCATGTGCTCTACGACAATCAGAGGCCCCGCGTCGGCATCCACAGCGAGATAGAGTTCATCAACGACTACATCAACCTCATGCGGCTGCGGCTGCGCAGCAACGTGCGCGTCACCACAAGCTACGAGCTGCCGCCCGACTGCAAGCTCACCGTAGCCCCCAATGTGGGCATCGCCCTCGTGGAAAACGCTTTCAAGCACGGCGTGTCGGCCAGCGAGCCGAGCTTTGTTTCCATCCGCATTTACATGGAAGGAGACGACTATGTGCTCTGTGTGGCCAACAGCAACTACCCCAAGCCGGCCTCCAACCGCAGCGGCCACGGAGTGGGGCTCTCGTATATCCGCCGCCGTCTCGACCTGGAATACGGCGGAGGCTACCGGTGGACCTACGGGCCTGTGCACGACAATAAGGAATACCAATCAAAAATTACGCTTTATGACATTGAACTGTATCGTCATCGATGATGAGCCGCTGGCCGCCGATTTGCTGGCCAGCTACGTTTCGCGAACGCCTTTTCTTCATCTTGTCGGTGCCTACAACAGTGCGGTGGATGCCATCCGCGACATCCATACTAACGCCATCGACGTGGCCTTTCTCGACATTCAGATGCCCGAACTCAACGGTGTAGAGCTGGCCACGCTCCTGCCCCGGCAGACCCGCGTGGTGTTCACCACGGCCTTTGCACAGTATGCCATCGAGAGCTACAAGGCCAATGCCATCGGGTATTTGCTCAAGCCCATCGCCTATGACCGCTTTCTCGCCGTGGCCCACAAGGCCCTCGTGCTTGGCGGCAGGTCGGACAGCGCCTCGTCCGTGGGCGCAGACCGCTTCCTCTTTGTGCGCAGCGACTACAAGATTCTCAAGCTGCCGTTCGACAATATTCTCTACATCGAGGGCCTGAAAGACTATGTCAAGTTTGTGCTCGAACGCCCCACACCCGACGGGCAAACAGAGGTGACGAGCCTACTCAACATGAAACACTTGGACCATATCCTGCCCATCGACACGTTCATGCGTGTGCATCGCTCCTACATTGTCAACCGAAGCAAGATCAATCTCATTGACCGCAGTCGCATTGCCTTTGGTTGCGCCTTCGTTCCCATCAGCGAAACGTACAGGGACGAGGTGCAGCGTTTCATCGACGACCACACGGCCGTGTGAGGCACGCCGGTTTACCGGCATGCGGCAAGTGCCCGCCGCAGGGGCCGGCACGGCGGCCGGGCCCTGCGACAGTGCCTTTCCCTCTCCCTTTTTCTTTCTTCTTCTTTTGCGCTTGACCCCGTGAGGCGTTTTGCCCTGCGGCGCAATGGCCGCGCGATTGCACCGTAACGGCCGTACGTTTGCACCGTAACGGCATCGTGATTACGGCGTAACGGCCGTGCGATTCGCTCGTAACTAATCAATGAAAATGAAGAAATATAGGAGTTGGCGCAAACTAACTGATAATGAGGATGGAATGCACAAATTAGCATGATGTTGCTCTGTTTGTAAAGGGCAGAAATATGCAGATTTAGGCAGAAGTTCAGTTACCAGAGTGTTACCCTATTTTGATGTTGGTAACGATGGTGCAGTATTCGGTAACTGAATTATTTTAGCTCGTGTGGCTGTTGCTTTGGTCGGCAGTTTTCTGCGTAAGTGAGGAACGCTTTAATTCGGGTAACTTTACCCACAAATATTAAAGCGTATGGAAAAAGAAAAGATGAAAGTGTTGCTCTACCTTAAAAAGAGCGGTTTGGACAAGTCGGGGAAAGCTCCGATTATGGGGCGTATTACCATTGGACGCTCCATTGCCCAGTTTAGTTGTAAACTCTCCTGCAATCCCGGCTTATGGAATTCACGTGAGAGCAGGATGGACGGCAAAAGCCGTGAGGCGGTGGAGATTAACGGAAGGTTGGAGAACTTGTTGCTTTCCATTCAATCTACCTATCAGTCGCTAATTGCCAAAGGACAGCCATTTGATGCAACTGATGTAAAGGAACAGTTTCAAGGCAGCGTACAGGCAAGATGTATGCTCATCGAAAGGTTGGATATGCTCATCAAGGAGAAAGAAAGCCATATCGGTATAGACATCAAGGAAGAGTCTATGTCTGCCTATCATTCCACTCGGAAACGATTGCAGGAGTTCATTCAGAGGAAGTATCATGTTTCGGACTTGGTTTTCTCGCAGCTGACAGAAAACTTTATCTACGAATTACAAGCATTTTGTCTTGGCGAACTCGGTCATCAGCAAAGCACATTCTTCAGAGTTGCTGCCGATTTGAAGACCGTCTGCAGGTTGGCTTATCGTGAGGGGTTGGCTGATACGCTTCTGTTTGATAAAGTACATATAGAACGAGGAGACAAGAAAGCACCTAAAGCTCTTGACAAAGAAGCATTGGACAAGTTGAAGGCACTCTGCTTTGATGAATTGGAAAAAGAAATGGGAACTGCTCGTGATGTGTTTCTCTTCGCCTGTTATACTGGTGCAACCTATTGTGATTTGATGGAACTAAGCAAGAAGCATCTTGTTCGTGATGATGCAGGCAGTTTGTGGTTGAAGTTCAACAGACAAAAGACGGGCGTGCTTTGTCGTATCAAGTTATTGCCCGAAGCTGTTCGGTTAATAGAGAAAATGCACAGCGATGAAAGGGAAACACTGATCCCCCATATCAAATATCCCACTTATCAGTCTTGTCTCAAAGCCTTGCGATTACGGGCAGGTATTTCTTTTCCCTTTACCTCGCACATGGCAAGGCACACGTTCGGCACGATGAGTTTAAGTGCAGGAATACCTATCGAAAGCATTGCCAAGATGATGGGGCACGCCTCTATATCCAGTACTCAAATCTACGCACAGGTGACGGACAATAAGATTTCGGAGGACATGGACAGGTTGATAAGGAAACATCAGACAAAAGAAACGAAGGAGGAAACCGTATGAATGTCAATCACCATCAAACAAAAAGAGAGCGAAGCTATTTCGAGTGGGGCGATAATATGCAAATCACTCGCAAAGGCAAAGGCGAAATAGCAATGACAGAGAGTGAACTGGTGGATTTCTTTAGTGTAACATGGAGGAAGCTCAATTATCGTCTGCAACTTCTACTAAAAGTCTCTCCCCTGCAACCCGACGAAAGGGATACAGGGGAGCAGGAAGTCTACGTGAACGGACGGCTGCGAGGTTATGCTCCGCTTTATCCGCTTTCAATCATCATCGCTTTGTCTTATCAATTGGACAGCACGGAAGTACACTTGTTCAGGAAATACATCTGTCGAGAACTGCAACGCCCTATACCTGTGAGGGAGCAGATATACCTGCAATGGCAGTATCAATTGATACACTTTTCTATTTCATCGATATCAATCTACGACATAACTACAAAAGATATAAAATTGTGATAGAAAGAAAGTTAGAATGTAGTTAGAGAAAGACAAGCATTACTACCCTATGACTACATTCTACTTTTCTTCTTTACGTACTTTCACATGTTATTTTTATTTTGAGTATAATCATTTCATGTATTAAAATGGAATCAGAAACTATACTTCATCTTCACCCACGCTTCGGAGTTCTTACCATACATGGCAAACTTGCCTTTGTTGGCATGGAAATAGTCGTAGCCGGCGGTTAGTTCTATATCGTCGTTGAGAGAATAGGAGGCGGAAAGGCGGTTGAAGATGCCGCCGCTTGCCACGTCGATGTAGGCAAAGGTGGAGAGTTTCAGCGTGTTGTGCAGCAGTTCCTTTGAGAGTCTTGCTGTGGCAAGCCCGGCATTGCGATAGACGGAGAGCGCTGCGAGATTGCCCGATGTGTATTTATGATAATACTGTACGCTGATGTTCCAGTCGTTACCCGGATACCAGTCTACCCCTGCAAGGGCGTTGAGCGTGTTGCGCCGCACGGCATTTTGCCCCAAGCCGCTTCCTTGTGCCTCGCCTATGTACTCGGCGACTTCGGCGCGGAGGACAAACTGACCGACGGGCAATGAGCAGTCGGCACCCAACATCGTCATACGGCGGTACTGTCCGTTGATGTGGAGCGTCCTTCCATCGCCCGACAGGGCAGGGCAAAGGGCAGGCAGCTTGTTCCACGTCCGCAAGGCACTCACGGAGAAGTCTATTCCGCTGAGATTGACGCTTACCCGTCCGCCAAACTCCATATTCTTGATTTTCTTCTCCGGCTTGCCGCTTTCCAAGTCGGTGGTGTAAGGCAGTGGTGCAGACGGTAGGCGGATTGCCCACGGATTGCGCTCGTCTGTCGGCAACACGAAGAAGTCTACCACAGGATTGCACACGGCTTCAAGGGTGACCGAACCTCTTGTGTATTTTGCACGCAGCCCATTGACGGGCATGCGAATGTCGTCGTAGTCTTGTGCGAGAAACTCAGTATAGTCGAACGGCGACACGCAATCGGTAACGCGCAGTGCATCCGCCACGCCCCATACGACAATCTGCCGCCCGACGCGCAGGTCGAAGTTGCCCTTTGCATAAGAGAGATAAGCCTCGCGCAATTCCAGTCCTGTGCGTTCTTTCAATATTCCGTTGTAGGTGGCGTTCAGGGATAGGAAGAGCGAAGCCGCCCCTTTCTCGAGTTTGAGTTCTCCCCGCGCCCGAGTCCGCGAAGCCATCCAGTCGGCACGTCCCTCCGTCCTGACGGCATGGTAGGTATCAAGAAAACCTTTCACCTGCACCTGAAAAGCGTTAGCGTCCGATGCTTCGACCGTTTCCTGCGGAGTGCATGCCGAACCGATGGTGTCGCTATCGGCTGGCAATGTATTATCGATTTGGGCCGCTGCCTGCGCCGAGAGTATCGGCACAAGCAAGAGCATAAATAGTTTCATATCAGAGTCCTTTCTCCAGTTGGGAAACAGTGAAAAGGTTAGGCGACAGCTTTATGTTGAACTTCTGATTGTCCATACGGATAATGGTTTTGTGTCCCGTCTGTACATTCTCCATCTGCATAAGGTGCATCGTCCAGAAGCCCTGCACTTTATTTATGTTGGAAATCGTGAGCCTACGGTGCAGCTTGTTCAGCTTATCGTAATATTCCGCCTTTACCGCCATCAGGCAGTCCTGCCGAACCCAGGTGACGCGGCGTGTGTAAATCTCATCCTTGTCGTTGGGTACCGACTCTACCACCCAACATTTTTGACCGCCCAACATTTCTTCGCGCAGAAGCGTATGCTTCTCTTCGTCCACGCTGCGGGCGCTCATATCGTTGTAGGTAAAGTCGCTGCCCATGAAATAATCGGTTTTCGACGACTTCCCACTGATGCGCCTCGTCTTTTTCATTGCCGGAAGATAGAGCCACTTATCGTCCACCTTGGCGGTATTGTCGTAGTCCCAAGTGAGGAATCCCGTACCCTTCACGTCGCCGGGATAGGTGAAGAACATGATTTTCTTCGTATCATTGCCTATGTCCATTGCCCATGATTCGAGTTTCCTCACACGCTTATGGCCGCTCTTCTGAATGAGCGTCATTTCGATGGTGGCATAACGTGTGTCGCCGTCTGCGCGGTTTCTTACTTTCTGCATGATGTCTCTGCCCGACAGTCCTGCTGCCTGCGCGCTGCAAACCGCCAGTATGGCGATGAGCAGCAATGTGAAATGTTTTGTTTTCATATCGTTATATTTTATGGTGTTTTGTTGTTATCAAGGAAATTCATTTGTCGTTCCCTGGGAAGTCCATCCGTCGTTCCTTGGGAAGTCCGTTTGTCGTTCCCTGGGAAGTCCGTTTGTCGTTCCCCGGGAAGTCCGTTTGTCGTTCCCCGAGAAGTCCGTTTGTCGTTCCCTGGGAAGTCCATCTGCCGTTCCTTGGGAAGCCCGTTTCTCATTCCTTAGGAAGTTCATTTGCCGCGCCCGAGGAAGCCTGTCGATCATTCCCGAATACACGGAGATACTTGAAAAGAATTGGCGCGAGAAAGAGATCTGCCAGCAGGGCCGACATCATACCGGCTACAGCCAGAATGCCCCAATTGCGCATCTGTGTGCCGTCGGAGAAGACGAAGCCTGTAAACGTAGCCGAGATGACGACTGTGGACATGACGATGGCGAGTCCTTCGGTGCGGAAGGTTCGGTTGATGGCTTCTGCATAATTGCCGCACCTGTCATATGCCACATGGCTGTGGTTGATGAAGTGAATGGTGTCATCGACGGCAATACCCAAGACCATCGGAATGAGCGAGGCTGTCATCATATCGAGCGGATAGCCCAACCAACCCATCATCCCGCCCACGATGATGGCGGGGGCAATGTTCGGTATCATCCCAACGAGCCCCACTTTCCAGTTGCCGAAGACAAGCACGAGGATAACGCCGATGACCAAGACCGACAACAGCATCGACCACATCTGTCCGCGCTCCACATACTGCTGCATCACGGTGAACTGCGGTATGCTGCCCACCACCGAGACGTGTGCGCCGGGAAAGAGTTTGCGCGCCTCCGCCTGCAAGTCGTTCATTTCCTTTTCCGCCTCGTTGGAGTTGTAGTCTTTCATCTCCAACTGCAACCGCAGCCGCTTGTAGTCGTAATCCATCCAGTATTCCGACTCCGTACCGCCCGCATTCTCATAGAGCAACAGCAACTGCGCCACCATATCGGCGTTGTCCGGAATACGATAGAACTGCTGCTTGTTGCCGTTGAGCGTGCAGTTCATGTCCTTCACGATGTCGGTGATGGAATTGTGGCGTTTCGTCAGCTTGTAGCCACCCGCAATCTCCGCTAGTCGGTCGAGTTTCTGCAAATTCTCCGGCTTCTTGGCGTCGTTGTCGTGCGGCAAGGTAATCATAAGGTCATAGGAATATATCGAACCGAGTTTGGTTTCGCAGAGGTCGAGGAATTTCTTTACGTATGGAATCTTCCGCCCCATCGTCTTTTCGATGTCGAACGCAGGCTCGATGGAGAAGAGTCCGATACCGCAGAAGATGGTCAGCACAACCGACGAAACGACAATGGAACGATGCCTGCGCATCACGAAACTGCCGAACTGTTCGAATCGTTTGCCGATATATCCTTCAAAACTCTTCGACATATCGGCGGCAGGCTTGCGGTCCTTGCCGAACGACAACAGGATGGGCGTGAGCAGCAGGCAGGTGAGCAGCACGGCAAGCAGACAGAGCGAGGTGTTGATGCCGATGGCTCGCATCGGTACTATCTTCATGGACAGGAACGTCATCATGGCAGCCATGGTGGTAAGTCCCGACAGCAACACGCCCCAACCGGTTTCGCCTACGGCTTCCTTGATGGATTCCCTGCGCTTGCCTGTTTCTACAAACTGCGTCTTGAAGAAATTGTACAGGTGAATGTTGTAGGCGATGGAGCAGGCAAAAGTCAGTATCACGGCAATCATTGTTGTGGTCATGTCGATGTAAATGCCCGTCCAGCCGATGATGCCGAAACTGATGAGCAGTCCGAACACGGACGTGAGCAGTGGTGCAACAACGCCGCGCAGCGAACGGGTTACGATGAGCATCACAACGATGGAGATGATGAAGGCAAAGAGGAACAGCCGCCCCAGTTCGCTTTTGAGATAAACGAATTTCTCGTAGCCCAGATAGGGCATTCCCGCAGCGTTGGGCGACAGTTCGGCGTATTTCGCCTTGCCGATGATGTGTCCCGCTTCTTTGCCCGTAATCATATCGGGCGCAATGTCGCTCGTCTTCTTCCACACGCTGTCTTCGGGGAACGGCCGCAGTTTCACCATAATCCACGTCATCGTGCCGTCGTTTGACACCATCTTCTTTGCCAAATACGGTTTGCTGTACGCTTTCTGCCGGATTACGTTCAGCGAAGCGGTATCAGACGGAATCTCGTCGGGGACAATCTGTTCGATGGTCATACCCTCCTCCGTACCTACGGCAAACTCAATATCGGTGAGCGACGTTACCTTGTCGGCATACGACAGGCTGTCTTTCAGTTCGTTGCTCAGTTCGCGAATGAGCGTCAGGCTGCGTTGGGAGAAGATGTCCTTGTTTTTCACCAGCACCGCCACATAGTAGTCGTTGCCGAAGATAGACTTGAACTCGTTGGTTTTGAGTAGCATCGGGTCGTCGCTCACGAAATAGTCGTCGAACGAAGTTTTCATCACGATGCGCTTCGCTCCCACAAACGAGAAGGCGACGATGACTGCGAACAACGCACCGACCACAAGCCGGTGGCAAAGTATCCAGTCTGCCAACCGCTTGAATTTACGGTTGATTTTTACGATTTTCATTGTTGTTTTATCTTTGTTGTTATTACTATCTCTGAACGGTCGTTATTACTACCTCAGAACGGTCGCCGGAAACCTTTAATACTTATGTCATTGGATCAATTTGTCCAACTAATTAGACTAATTTGTCCAGCTCATTGGACTTGTTTGTCCAACTTATTGGATAAACGCGTCCAATTTGCACGGTCGCCATACGCGTCGTAAGCCATAGGCTGTTGCTGTTTGCCATAATCCTTTGCGAGCGATTGGTGTAGAGGTATTATTGCCGTTTTTCCTGTTGCAGACGAACCATTTGGGCGAACTCGCCGTTGCGAGCCAACAACTCGTCGGGCGTTCCCTGCTCGCTCACCGTACCGCCGCTAAGCACCACGATGTGGTCGGCATTGCGGACGGTGCGCATACGGTGGGCGATGATGATAACGGTCTTGTTGCACACCAGTTCGGAAATTCCCGCTTGTATTTTCGTCTCGTTCTCGGCGTCAAGGCTTGCGGTGGCTTCGTCGAGAAGTATGATTGGGGCATTCTTCAGCAAGGCACGGGCAATGGAAATGCGTTGCCGTTCGCCACCCGAAAGGGTTTCGCCGTTTTCGCCGATGACGGTATCGTAGCCTTGCGGCATTCGGCTGATGAAGTCGTCGCACTGCGCCAGTCGGGCGGCGTGGCGCACTTCCTCGTCGGTGGCGTTGCGCTTGCCGATTCGGATATTGTCGGCAATAGAGGCATTGAACAGCAATACGTCCTGAAAAACAATGGAATAGTGTTTCAGCAGCGTTTCAGGGTCAATCTTCGAGATGTCGTTTCCACCCACAAGAATTTGTCCGTCGTCGATGTCCCAAAAGCGTGCGGAGAGCTTGGCAGTAGTGCTTTTGCCCCCACCCGACGGCCCTACGAGGGCGGTAACAGTGCCTTGGCGTGCCGTGAACGAGACATTGTGCAGCACTTGCTTCTCGGTTTCGTAGGCAAAACTTACGTTGCGGAACTCGATGTCGTAGTTTTCGAGTTGTGCGGCTGCACTTCCCTCCTGCGTGGGCATGCCTTCTATTTCCTTCATACGGTTGATGCGCACGTCGAGGAAGGAGAGAAGGGCAAGGTAGTTGCACACTTCGATAATGGGATTGTAGACCATTGCCGATGCCAAGAGGTAAGCCAAGTAGGTGAATACCGACACTTCGCCCTGCTGCAACAGCCACGCTCCCACCAGTATAACGGTGGGCATGCCGAGCTTGAGCAGCATTCCGGCGAGGTTGAGGAAGACTCCTGCCACGAGTTCGCCGCGCACAAGCTCGTGTTCGTAGCCCTTCAGCCGCTTGTCGAAGCTGCGGCAGTATGCCTGTTCGCCACTGTACGACCTTATTTCCTGCATACATTCAAGCCCTTCCTGTATCTGTTCGGTTACGCCACGCTTCACTTTATAGTGCTGGACGAAGGCTTTGTGGAGCTGACGGCGCGACAGCAGCAGTGTGGTTACGGCGAGCGGAACGACCCAAAAGAGGGCTAAAGCCAAGTGCCAGTTGTAGGAGAACATGCCCACGCCGATGATGACGACGCTCAGAGCCGACGCAAACAGCTGGGGAACAGCGTGCGAGAAGGTTTGCTCGAGCATCGTGCAGTCTTCCATCACGGTAGAGGTGAGGTCGGAAAGGTTGCGCTCGCCGAAGAAAGCGAGGGGCAGTCGGCGCAGTTTTTCCGCCACTCCGATGCGGCGTTGCGCACTCTCGTTGTAGACGGTGGTGTAGGTGCTGTCGTACTGTCGGAGGGCTATGAAGAACATAAGCACTGCCAAGAGCAAAGCCACAAGCACATAGAACCACAGCGTGTGCGGCTCGGTGGAGGGCTTGGCGTCGATGTACTCCATGAGGAAGAAGAACAAATAGGTGGGCGGCAGCATCAATGCGAGGTTCATCAATGTAGAGAAGGCGATGCCTTTCCGCAAGTCTTTCGCTCCTTTTTCGGTGAGGGCGAACCGTTGTTGAAGATATTTTATCATTGTCTTGTATCCTTTCTGTTTAGGTTTATAGTTTCCATGCCACCGACTTTTGGTATTCGTTCCACATCTTATAATATAATGTGGCTTGCTCCATGAGCTGTTGGTGGGTGCCCTGTTCGGCTATTCTGCCCTTGTCCACCACGACAATGTTGTCGGCATCTTGCACGGTGGTCAGTCGGTGGGCTATCATGAGCACGGTTTTTCCGCAAGTCAGGTGGGCAAATGCCTGCCTGATAAGGTGCTCGTTTTCGGGGTCGGCAAAGGCTGTAGCCTCGTCGAGCACCACGATGGGCGCATCTTTCAGAATGGCACGGGCAAGCACTATGCGCTGCTGTTCGCCACCAGAGAGGTATGTTCCCTCCGCTCCTATCACGGTGTCCAGCCCCTGTGGCAGCCGCTCGATGATTTCCCGACTCTGCGAGAGGTCTACGGCACGGTTCACCTGCTCGATGGTTGCATCGGGATTGCCGTAGCGTATGTTCTCCAAAATGGAGGTCTTGAACAGTCGGGTGTTCTGAAACACGAACGACACGTTGCGCATCAGCACTGCCTTATCCATGTGCCGAACGTCCACACCGCCTATTTTCAAACTGCCTTCGCGCACGTCCCAGAAGCGTGGAATGAGCCTTGCGATGGTTGTCTTGCCGCTTCCGGACGCTCCCACCAGCGCAACGGTCTTGCCTTGCGGTATGTCGAGGTCGATGTGGCTTACGGCATCGTGCTCCGCCGCTTCGTATCGGAACGACACATTGCGCAAGCTGACGTCGAAGGCTGCCGCTTTCTCGGGCTCGGAACTCTCTGGAAGCGGCGGCGTGGCGGTGAGTTTCTCCAATCGGTCTACCGCTTCGTTTGCCAGAAAGAGGTTCTGACTGAGGTGCATGGCTTTCATTACGTTGGCTGCAATGATGGGTGCGATGAGCACATACAGCACCATATCGGAAACGATGATGGCAGTCTCGCCGCCGTGCCCTATCAGTATGATGCCCGTAGGCACAAGCAGAAAGGCGAAAGCATTGATGGCTATGGTGTAGGCAGACATAGGCATGCGCCACAGAAGGGTGTACCTGATGACGAGGTCGCGGTAGTTGATGATGCTGTCGTGAAAGCGTTTGAACGAGAACACCGTCTGTTGGAAGACCTTCACGACGGGTATTCCGCGCACGTATTCCACGGCTTCGGCACTCATTTTCTCCTGTGCGTCGAGGTACATACGCTGGAAGTCGTTGTTCTTAGGGTTCATCATGTAGCCCATGATGCCGAAGGCGCACACTATCGGCACCATTGCGGCAATGCCCAACTGCCAGTCTACGGCAAGCAGAAGCACTATGATGCCTATCGGAGCCACCACGCTGCCTGCCACATCGGGCAGTATGTGTGCCACGAAAGTGTGGGTCTGGCTCGAATCCTCGTCTATTATCTTGCGCATGCGCCCCGTGTTCTGCGTGTCGAAAAAGCCCAACGGAACACGCATCAGCCGTTCCATGGCAGTGCGCCGCATATTGGTTTCGATGCGGAAAGCGGAAAGATGCGAGAGCATGAGGGCGGCAAAATAGAGCAGAACATTCGCCACCGACACCACGAAAGCCGCAATGGCATAGTCCCATACGGGCGTATCGGCAAGGTCTCCGTCGGCAGTGAGCAGCGTGCGCACCACCAACCACAGGAAAATAAAGGGTACGAGCGACAGCAGTCCGTTCACTGCAGACAGCACAACCGAGCAGGGCAGCAACGGCTTGCGCCCTCCCATGTAACGTCCTAAGCGTTTCAGTATTTTTATCATAGCTATTTATATGTATTGAAAAGTTATTGTTCTTACGGTTTTCGGTGTGCCCTGTAGCGGTCGGAAACAGCAGCAGAGGGGCAACGATAGTAGCGGTTCTTAGGGTTTCATTAGTTCCTTCCACCCTGCCATGCTGTAGGCAGTATACTGCCGAAGCGCACTGTTCACCTCGCTTTCGTCGTAGTCCTCGTGCTCCACAAGTTCGCAGAAGATGTTCACCCACATAGAACTCGCAATGTGCAGGAAGAAGGGCGAGATGTTGATGTTGATGTGCGGATAGCGCGCTTTCATCAGTCGCAGGTATTCCGAACCAACTTTCATTTGGTGCTTAACTATCCTTTCCTTGTACCCAGCAAGCGATGTGCCTTCGGCATTGAACAACAGCAGGCGCAGTTCGGGGCGGTAAAGCTTCACCATTTTCTTCATTGTGCCGATGTATTCGTTCTGAAAATCGAGTGCGTCGAACACCTCGATGCAGAGGTGCCGCTCCTCGTTGTGCGACAGAATGTAGCGGTTCAGCTCGTTGAGCAGCGGCCGCAACACCTCACAGAACAGCTCGTCCTTGCTGCGGAAGTAGTTATACACGTTGCCAGCAGCAATGCCCGCACGCCGCGCCACCGTGCGGATAGACGTGCTGCGTGCGCCGTGAGCGATGAACTCCTCTCGCGCCACGGCAACGATACGCAGCCGAATGTCGTCTTTCAGTTTCTGCATACCCCCATGAAAACTTTAAATAATGAACGAAGTTCTGTTTTGTTCATAAAAAAATCGCACCGTTTCGTAATCGAACGGTGCGATAGATTGAACGAGCCCATTTGCGCTCTTACTATATAAATATTGTGTATTCGCATAGTTGCAATGTTTATTTTGCAAAAGTAGCAAAGATATAAAAACACCGCAATACCCAAAAATAAGTATTTTGCAATAAATTGGAAAAGCCACTCTACTTTGACCCCTTTGGCCAAACAGGATTGCTCACCTTGGCCATAATATGATTGACCCTTTTGGCCAAAATAACATTAACCACTTAGTACAAGTGTTGTTAGAGTTTTTTATGTAGATTTGGGAACCCGAGTCCTGGTGTAAGGGGTAATAATAAAATCTATGCAAATGAACAAGAGAATCAAGAACATTTTAAGATGTTATGCGGCAGGGATGGGTATCAAGGAAACGGCATCCACGTTCCATACTTCCCGTAACACTGTCCGCAATTATGTCCGTCTGTTCCTTTCAAGTGGGAAAAGCATCGATCAGCTTCTCTCCCTTTCCGAGGAGCAGTTGCATGAGATGTTTGTCGGTACGGAATCCCGACGTCGGTAGCCTTCTTCCAAAAGGATTGAATTGGAGGCTTTGCTTCCCGGATATGTATCCCGCCTGACACGCAAAGGGAAGAGTGTCAGAAAACTGTTTAAGGAGTATCATGCTGAATATCCTGACGGTCTTCAGCTGTCTTCCTTCAAGCGGGCAGTCCGCCAGTACAAGTTCCACATCAAGGTCGTCGGCCATGTCGAGCACTATGCCGCAGACCAGATGTATGTTGATTTTGCCGGTGACAGGCTTGAAGTTGTCGATGAGATGACAGGCGAGACGAAGAAGGCCGAAGTCTTTGTTGCCATCCTTCCGTTCAGTCATTACACCTACTGTGAGGCCGTATGGTCGCAGCGCAAGGAAGACCTGATCAAGGGATGCGAGAATGCCATGCTGTATTTCGAAGGGGCTCCGGCGGCAATAGTCCCCGACAATCTGAAGGCGGCCGTCACCCGAAGCGACCGCAACGAGCCCGTCATCAATGACGATTTCGCCGCTTTTGCCGAGCATTACGGCTGTGCGGTCTATCCCGCCCGTGTACGCCACCCCAAGGACAAGGCCCTTGTTGAAAACGCAGTGAAGCTTCTCTACCGTTCCGTTTACCTGGACATAGAGGGAATGACTTTCTCCAGCCTGGACGATCTCAATGCCGCTATCCATGTTTCCCTGCACGATTTCAATGAAAAGGTGATGGCCGGCCGGGAGGCGTCACGCAAGGAGATGTTCCTGCGCGGTGAGAAGGACTACCTCCGCCCGCTTCCACTGAAACGCTACGTCATGAAAGAGAAAAAGCTGATGACCGTCGGCAGGAACTCCTACGTATCGCTGTTCAAGCACCATTACAGTGTTCCCAAGGAACATGTGGGGAAACGCGTGACGATCCTCTACGATGCCGACACGGTGGAAATCTACTGTGGCATGAACCTTGTCGCCGCCCATGACCGCAGTGACGTCCCCTACGCTTATTCATGGAAAAAGGAGCACTACCTGCCGGGACATTACGGCCCTTATGACAAGGACTTGGAGGAACTCTTCCGGCGTGCCTCGGAAATGGACAACACCGTATTGAACTATCTTCGGGAAGTGGAGCGGCTCATGCAGTATCCTCCCAAAGCGTTCAGAGCCTGCCGGGGCATACTGACGCTGGAGAAAAAGTACGGGCGTGACCGTCTGGTGGCGGCCTGCGCCTGCGCAAACCAGAAGCTGCAATACGGATATCAGGCCTTACGCGAGGTGCTTGAACTGGGAGAAGACGCGGATTTCCTTCCCGATGAGGACGGAAGGGTACAGCCCCTCGGGGCTTCCCCTGCGCCACCGACCCACAAGAACATACGCGGACGTGAATATTACAGAAAAGACAAACAAGAATTATAAAGTTCGGATTTATGGAAACAAACAACAAGACAGCTCCTGTTACAGGACAGCAGGATCAGAATGCCATATCGCTTGATTTGATGAACCGCATGAAGCTGCATGGTATGGCGGAGGAGGCCTTCAGGGAAAGCCTTGCCGGCACCACGCCGCAGGCCATGACGGCGGACACTTTCCTTTCCATGCTTCTTGCACGAGAATGGGACCATTGTGCCCAGGCTGCCATAGCACGGCTTACCAGGAATGCGGCATTCCGTTACAAGGCCTGTCTTGAAGATATAGACTATGCCACGAACCGGGGGCTGGAGCGCAATCAGATGGAACGCCTCGCCACCCTGGATTTCGTGAACAAAGGGCAGAACCTTTTCGTCACAGGATCTTCCGGTACGGGAAAAAGCTTTCTGCATGTGCCCTCGGCCACGAGGCGTGCATAAGGGGATTCCGCACTTTCTATGCCAATGCCCCAAAACTGCTCGGGGCACTGAAAGTGGCCAAAATCAAGGGTACACTCGAGGCAGAACTCAAGAAGATCGAGCGGTGCCAGCTGCTTATCCTTGATGACCTGTTCCTTGTGCATCTTGACGCCAGGGAACGGCCCATACTGCTCGAAATTATCGAAGACAGGCATGAACGGAAATCCATCATCATAACCTCACAGTACCCTGCGTCCAACTGGTATGACATGGTGGGGGACCCGACAATAGCAGATGCCATTCTTGACCGTATCATTCATACGGCGCATACCATAGAATTATATGGCGAAAGCATGCGTAAGTTAAGGGCTAAGAAAAGCCAGAGAATCTAAAAGGGTAAAATAAAATTGACCCCTGCACCAGGACTTTACAAGGGGCAATCATGTTGTGGCCAACAGGAGCAAATTCTACTTGGCCAAAGGGGGCAAAGTAGAGTGGCTTTTCCAGCTTGCAACTCTTCATCTTTATCCATCCGTTTATTTAGGGATTTTGCCATTTGGTCAAGGAAATATGTACGACTGTCACTCTTCCGTTCTTTGATGTCAGCATAGAGCCGATAGCCATCTTTGCCGTCTACACCAAACAGGTCATAAAAAAACGCACAGAGCTCTTTGATACTTGCCTTGCCGTCGTTGATGCAAGACATTTCTGCGAGTCCGTAAATAAGTTCTACCAAGTCCGTAATCTTTCCCGTCCAATTGAACCTCTTACCAGACTCGTATTGTGGAATTGTGTTGGCACCGCAAACTATTCCTTGCATGCGAATTGTCAAAAGTCTTAACTCCGTATCAATGACGGAAAGCAATTCTGATACATTTTTCCCCCATCTCGTTCTCTGTATGACACGTCTCTTGTAAGCGTTTCAGTTGGAAACGGGTGTAACACAACGTACGAAACAACGCTTCGTAATTCGTCTCATTCCTTACCAATGTGATAATCTCGTCAATGAATGTATCCGTAGTAGATTGGGGCGGATACCTTGATTGTGCTTCTCCCAAGGCTATCGCCACGAAAGAAGGAGTGTTTACTAATCGTTTCATTCAAATAATTTTGTTGTTGGACAATAAAGGCAGGAAACCTTTTTCAAAAAACTGCCCGTTATATTTTAACAGATACTTATCCCTTTATTATTCAAAGTATCATGTACTTTACGAATCAGGGAACTGTCGCTCTTTTATATCCATTTTAATTTGGTTATTGAATTGTTATTATATTCTGTTGTGACAAGAAAATTTCTGTGCAGAGTTGTTCTCTGCGATAGGGACAGTGTAGTTCTCCACTTCTTTTCCGGAAAATACTTTCGTGAAACTGTCGGCTGTTCTCCTTTAAACCATTAAAATTATTTCTCTGGCACTGTTAATACCACAGAAAACCAAGCAAAGATAAATCTCATAAAAACCACAAGAAGATATCGCTTGTATATAAGTCTTAGCGAAGTTACAGGCCTTCTCTCCATAGCATCTGGCATGAAGCTTTTGCCGCACTTGAATTCCCGATATAGAGGGTGTACCTGCCACTCATGACACGCATGGTGTTCGACAGTGGATCCCAACATTCAAAGGCGTTATCTTGAAGCGTAAAAGTCACCTCCTTGCTCTCGCCTGCCTTCAAACTGACTTTCTGAAAGTCACAAAGACTCTTGACCGGCCCATCGCTATCCGCATTGCGTTTGATATAGACTTGCACTGTTTCCGTACCTTCACGCAGTCCGGTATTACTAACCTTAACCTTGAGGGTGCGCCCTTTGCACACAGGTTGCCCAATGCGGAATGTAGTATAACTTAGTCCGTATCCAAAGGGGAAAAGGGGCTTGCCTGTGAAATAACGATAGGTACGACCACGCATATTATAGTCATTAAATGGTGGTAGCTGATCATCATGACGATAAAACGTTACAGGTAGTTTTCCCGAAGGATTTACCTTACCAAAAAGCACGTCAGCAACGGCCCTGCCCCCCTCTTCGCCGGGATACCAAGCTTGCAAGATGGCATCACAATTTTTAGTCTCAGGCTCTAAGGCAATCGCACTGCCCGAGCAGTTGACCATAACGATAGGCTTTCTTGCGACACTCAATGCTTGGATAGCTTCTCTCTGGGCAACAGGCAGTTCTATCGATGTCCTATCACCACCCGAGAACCCAGGTAAATCGACTTTCATCTCCTCACCTTCCAGTCGAGGTGACAGTCCACCGACAAAGACAACGGCGTCTGCCTGTCGTGCTTTCTCTATCAGCTGATGTAAGTCGAATGGTTGTTTATGTACTACATCGAAATGAAATGTTGCATTGCCTTTGCATTGGACATATTCCACAACGATATCATAGTTCTTCCCAGCCTCTGCATGCAACGTATATTCGGCTATCTGATTGCGATCACGACTGCGCCATTTATTGATGACCTTCTTTCCATTGACAGAAACTCGAAACATATCATCTCCGCTTACCTTAATCAGAAGCTCTTCGGTCTGATGCACCTTTAATATACCTGTATAGCGCGCACTGAAATGTGTAAGGTTAACCCCCGGGGCAAAGGTTGTTGCACCTCCATTGTCTTGATTGATAGAATGCGTAAAAACAGCTTGTGCTACAGCCTCGCCCTCTTGGTCTTCGTTATTCCAGTAAGAAACCTGCATACCCTGTTCTCCTTCCCCATGATAGAACTGATTCATACGGCTTTCAGAAACTTCATTGGTTAACAGGCCACAACCAGGCATAAACTCTACATGCTCTGCCAACTGCCGAATACCATCAAGTATAGTCATTGTATGGCTTGGGGTTCCGTTGTAGTTTGCCCACAGCATCATGGAATCCACAGCATTTTCACCTACGACAAGGATTTTGTCATGCGTAGACAAGGGCAATGTATGGTGCTTGTTCTGCAATAGCACCATCGACTCGCGGGCCATACGCAATGCAAGTTGGCGGTGGGCAGGACAGTCGACCACAGCATAAGGAATGGTTTTCCACGGTACATCAGCCGAGGGAGAGATATCGCCCAGCGCAAGACGTGCCTCTAAGACCCTGATCACACTGCGATCAATATCACTCTCTTTGAGAACTCCTGCTTTTACGGCCTCTTCCAGACTGTGATAATTGCTGCCACATTCAACATCGGTACCAGCTCTCTGTGCTTGGGCAGATGCCTCTACAGCATCTTTTGCCACACCATGCCGGCCAGGTATCCAGAAATCACTGATGGCACCGCAGTCACTCACCACCAGCCCCTTGAAATTCCACTCATCACGCAAAATATGCTGGAGCAAACGGCTATTGCCACAGCAAGGCTGCCCATCAAAACGCTGATAGGCGCACATCACTTCTGCCACTTGTCCCTTGGTTACCAACGACTTGAAAGCAGGGAGATAGGTCTCCCAAAGGTCTCTCGGACTTAGGTTTTCGATATTCATTTCATGTCGTAAACTTTCAGGCCCGCTATGAACAGCAAAGTGTTTTGCACATGCTAAAGTCTTATAGTAGCTTGCCGTATCTGGTCCTTGTAGTCCTCTGACAACAGCCAACCCCATACGTCCTGTAAGGTAAGGGTCTTCGCCATAGGTTTCCTGCCCCCTTCCCCAACGCGGATCACGGAAAATGTTGATGTTGGGAGTCCAAAATGACAATCCTTGATATCGACGTACATGTCCTAAGGCCTTGGCCCGTTCAGCTTTTGCCCGAGCTTCATCGCTCACGGCCGTGAATACTTGCTGTAGCAGTTCGTCATCGAAGGCTGCCGCCATACCGATGGTCTGTGGAAAAACAGTTGCCACCCCATTGCGAGCTACGCCGTGCAATGCTTCGTTCCACCATTGAAAGGCTGGGATATTCAGCTGGGGAATGGCGGGCGAATCGTCTAATAAGAGAGAGATTTTCTCAGACAACGTTAACTGTCGGCACAAAGCTTCTGCTTGCCGGTTATAATTTGATAATTTCGATTGTCCTACGGCATATAGGCAGATGGACAACAATAAGGATATTATTATTTTTCGCATAGCTGTTACTTTGGAATCTGTTCTTTACACACGTGTTGCAGTATTGTTTTATAGCGATTCTCACGTTGCATGTCCTGCTCCACAGAGACATTGACATCAAGCTGAAGGATTGGCTCTGGCACCTTTCCGTTGACCAAAGGCCACTCAGGAAGACCAAGACCATTGGGGTTCCCTGTCTTAATATAATTGACGTAGTAGCCATTGAAGATATCAGACATTATATAATCTTCTGGTTGCCAATTGTAGACGAGATTGGTGGGTAGGGTTCCCATAGCATATTCGATGTCGGCTGAATGTACCGCTCCCTTGTCACGTTGACTTTCTACCTGTCCTTCGGCTACATTCTGCACCCCACCAGCCAGACCTGCCACTTTTCCTTTATCTTTCATGGGTGGACGCGGATGACAGTAACGGTACCGGTAAACAGGCCGGCCACCCGTTTTGGCATGCATGTGCCCCCAGTGCCAAGTTGAAAAGTCAAGAAAGAGATCGGAAGCTAAGTCTATACCCTGACGACCTTTCAGGTCGGCTTCTGTCTTAATACCATAGCGTGGGAAAATTTCATCTGTTGCGTCACCGAAGGTACGTCGTGCAAATTCTTTGGCCTGTTCTATGTTGCTGACAAAAAGTGTCATTTCCTGATTGTTTCCACCTAAAAGTAGGGGCACTTGTGCCTGACTTCCCTTGGCAAAAGTCTTCTCGGGCTGCTCAGTAAAGAACATTCCATCAATACAAGGTATGGGCATTTTCCGAATATGGGCTTTTTTCATCAGCTCTTCTGCGGGCATTGCACGTAATTCGCTAAGCAAATGACAGCCTATTTTCTTCATCAGTTTAGTCCCATCCTCCTCAGCCTCTTGTAAAGTGGGCAGTGGTCGGAAGGCTAAGATTGAGCCACTGGACCCTATGGCCTGCGCAAAAAGCTTTTTACTCATGGGCGATGCCATCAATGCGCTTACAGAGATAGAACCGGCAGACTCGCCTGCAATGGTAATTCGATTTGGATCACCACCGAAAGCTGCAATATTGCGCTTAACCCATCGTATGGCGGCAGCTTGATCCATGAGCCCATAGTTGCCACTGCCATGCCATTGATTTTCTTTTGATAATTCTGGTAACGATAAGAAGCCAAAGATGCCTTCCCGATAATTGGCTGTCACAGAAACAATGCCCATGCGTGCCATCTTCTCACCTGCATACCGGGGTTCGCTACCACTACCAGCCATCAATCCGCCTCCATTAAAATAAATCAATACGGGCAATCGCTCTTTCATGGTCTTAGCAGGTGTCCACACGTTCAAGTAGAGGCAGTCTTCGCTCATGGATTTCGTTCCAAAATTCATATCACCAAAAATCGCCTCCTGCATGGGATTGGGTCCAAAGTCTATAGCTTGTCTTTCTCCCTTCCAACCTGTGACAGGCTGCGGCTCACGCCAACGTAGGTCTCCTATGGGAGGAGCAGCGAAAGGAATGCCTTTGAAAATCTTAATACCCGAAGCATCTGTACCAACTAAGATTCCCTCTGCCACCTTAACTTTAACGTTGTTTTGAGCGCTTATACTTAATGCTTGTACTAAAACCATTAAAGTTAAAAAAAGTCTGTTATACATATGTGGTCGTTATTTATTATTTTTCCATCATCAGAATGATACCAAACAGCTGCTATTTCCAATTACTGAAGAAGTGATCCCAAAAATCAATATACAATTTGTTAGGCACATCTATGAGATGGGCTCCACGGTTGAACTCCATGGTAGTGGGCTTTCCCTCTTCGAATGGTGTCCAATAGGGTAGGCCCAAAGCATTGGGATTTCCCGTTTTTGCAAAATTCACCCAATAGTCTTGCATTATTCGTCCTAAATATTCCTCAACATTGAATTTACCTTTTCGGTTCAAATGTGAAAACTTATTGTTAAGGTAGAATAGCTCATCAACATGCGATACTCCACGACGCCTGCGTGAACCGACATAACTCGTTCGTGTCCATTGCGAGAGATAAGCAGTATAAACGGGACTCTTGCCTGTCTTACTCTGTCGGGTAGCCCAGGCATATTCCGGCCAGCCATAGGCTGCATCACGCCATATATCAGAAAAACTATCATAAGTCTCAAGTCTGGTTTGTCCGGGATAGAGAGCCAATACACTATCAGCGGCGAATGTATATTTTTCTCGGATGAACTTCTCATAGTCTTTGGGTTCCCATTCCTGAGTGAACATCACCCCCTCATCAGAATTGCTCATCAATATGACGGGCACATCATTATATTTACCTTCGTCATAGAGTTTGCGTTGATCCCCTACGATAACATAGTCGTCTACACAGGGCCAAAAGCCATAGAATCCCACACTATCACCGACAAGCTGATTGGCAGGGATTTTCCGTAATTCTTTAAGCGACTTTGCCTTCAGGTGTTTTTGGAACTCCAGTCCTTGCTGTTCTGCTCCTTTCATGGTGTGGTTCGTGACATGCCACACACGCTTATCAGCAGTAGGATAGAAATTGGCTCCGCTCTGGCAGATAGCTGCGCGAAACAGTCCCTTAGCCAAGGGCGAGGCACATAGTATACTCACACTGATAGCACCAGCCGATTCTCCGAAAATTGTAACTTTTGAGGGGTCACCACCAAACTGACTGATGTTTCGTTGAACCCACTGCAAGGCATAAATCTGATCAAGCAGCCCATAGTTGCCACTATGTTTATTGGGATTTTCCTTTGTCAGTTCAGGGTGGGCCATGAAACCAATGGCACCTGTACGGTATTCGATATTGACGATGACAAGTCCGCACTTCGCTAGATTACTCCAATTGGTTGCCCCATACCATTCGGTTTGGAATCCACCACCATGTATCCATACCATCACCGGTAGATGTTCGCCAGTACTCTTTGCAGGTGTAGTGACAGAGAGGTACAAGCAATCTTCACTCATCTTAACCTTACCCTCTCGACGTGATAACTGTGGTGGCCAAGGTCCATAGGCTGTCATCTTTTTCACACCGTTCCATGGCTTTACAGGTTGCGGTGCCTTCCATCGGAGATTGCCGACAGGTGGAGCGGCATAGGGTATTGCCTTGTATATCGCCACACTATCTTCCACTACCCCCTCTATGTCTCCAGATTCGATATGGGTGCATACCAATAGTGAATTTTGTGCATAAACTCCTATAGTCATACAGATACAGGCAAAGAGTGTAAAAAAGCAATGTTTCATAAGAGTTTTTTTATATTAATAAGTTGGTAAATTCTGTGTAATGTACTCACTGATAAAACTTAACTTCAGTTATTCTTTAACAGGAACAGGCAAGCCTCCTTCTATATATCTCCAAGGACTGGTCGCATTATCTTTGTTAAGGACATCTTTCAGCGCATCACCGTACATTAGCAATACACTTGAATATCCGTGTAATGAGGGTAAAGCGTCGTCATTTGCACCAGTGAGCAGTTGAGAAACGTAGCCGTTATTCGTCAGTTCATAACTCATGCCAGGCCCATACCAACTTTGTAAAGGTGCGGGTTGTCCATCTCCGCAGATATGTCCCCAAGAAAGATTTGGAAGATTGTCTATGTGTATCTTTCCCGACGCATAACTGTTGCTCACAAGCGTTTTAGTCACTCCAAAGGCTGTACCGATCATTCCGTAAGTCTTGTTGAATTCTCCTATGATTCCTCCAATCTTAACGACGCAATTACTAAGACTTATATCGTTTTGTGCAGCACAATTCTTAACAGTGCCATAGCGTTCACTACCAATAAGGCCGCCAACATAGCTCTCCTTTATGGCACGATTACCCATAAGTGTAATCTTTCCGGTTGAAATGCTGTTGGAGACATTCGTAGCCGAAGCTTGTAGCCCTCCCATTGAAATCTTTATCGGGGCAACTGCCGTAACATGCGCTGCAAGATTCATAGATGAAGAACAGCCTTTTGTGTCACTGTAGCCCTCGCCAAGGATACCACCGACATATAATTCACCGCCTTCTCCACTTCCAGAGACATTGACACATAGATTACCTCCAACCTTACAGTCTTCTATTTTCCCATTCCAAACACCTGCGACAAGTCCTGTAACAGAAGAGAATATCGACTTCTCCATCGTAAAATCTACTTGTATGTCGGCTTGGTCAACCAAACAGTCCACAATAGCCCCAATTCGACCGGCATCTTGCTTGAGAACAGCAACCAATGGGGCTACATATGCCGATGGGGCCGCGAGCCTGATATGGCAGTCTTGCAGTTTTACATGCTTCACCTCGCCATTAGCTATAGCTCCAAAAAGAGCTTTCATCGCAGGTGTTGCTGTAGTAAGATTCAGATTACGGATCGTATGGCCTTGTCCATCAAGTATTCCCTTGAAAGCCTTGCACCACCATTCTCCATCAGCCATTTCACAATCGCTTTCATACGTGCCGATAGGTTCCCAATCAGCATACGTACCGAGATTGATGTCATTATCTAACACATACCATCCTTTGAGGTCATTTCGTATATTGTAGAACTCTTCTGCAGAACGGATATGCTTAGGTTTCACCCATCGGGCATAGAGGCGTATGGATTGTCTCACAGGCATAGAATCAAGCTTTTCCTGCATCGTCACTCCACCCATCTTATAACCAAAGTGCCATTCCTGATGAGGTTGACCTTCATGAGAAGTATACCAACCCGCAAAGCGGTAGCCTTCACGCACTGGCTGTCGACTCTCACTTATAGGCATAACAGCTCCCGGTTTGACGAGGAGCGTGTCCCGCTTCATGATATCTGGAAGTTCATAGTTGAACTCTACGACGTATTTCCCGTCTATTTGCGAAGGGAGAGGTGTCTCTGCAATCTCGTCATCACTGTGACAACTGGAGAAACAACAAGCTAAAAGAATAAAAAAGGCAAATGATTTGTACATATTCGATAGAAGATTATTGGTGAGTCATAAATAATTCTTATTCCAAATACGAGTCGTTAATGAAACCTGTATTGATTAGAAAATTATAGAACATTTTAATCCAAATGTTTGTTGCACTCTTACGCCACGACAATCCAAATCCATGACTCGTATTAGCGAAATAATGCAACTCAGCAGGAATACGGGCGTCGTACCACAACTTATATAGATTGTATGCCGTAGGATCGGGATAAATATCTACTTGCGGTGCGGCTGCAAAGAAAGGTACAGGGTCTGCGGGTAACTGTTTCTGATTAACACTGCAATAAATAGGTGCTATGACATCTGGACGGCTTTCAAGGGTATGGTTATATACCACATTCCATGTAATCCGTGCGCCGGCAGAGAACCCCATTAATCCTAAATGGCCGGGATGAATACCATATTCATCTGCATGACGTCGAATATAGGAAAGTGCACTTCGGGCATCATCAGCAGCAAAGTCTATGTTCGTAGGTTTGTCATGTGGCTGATCGAACTTCCTCGCCAACAGAGCGGTAGCACTCTTTGTGGGATCGACTGTACTATTCTGTCCTGACATAAGCTCCATGTCAGCCTTCATTTTTTGAGTATACTCTTCTTTGCTGTCGAACATGTAATCTATTCGATATTTCAGAAGAAAGGCTGTAATGCCATGCTCAGCTAACCAACGGCAAACCCTAGTTCCCTCTTTCGTAAAAGCAAGTAGTTGGTAACCACCACCTGGGCATACAACCATAGCCATACCCTTTGATTTCCCATGTGCAGGAAGAAAAGGTGTGATGGTGGGTGTTTCAACATTATATATCACCGTATCCTTACCATTTCGGATAATAATTTCATTGTTTTCTCTACGATTCTCGGTACCAGGGGCCTTACCTGAATAGAGCCGAATGGCAGGCAATTCTCGGTATTGTGCCATTGTTGAGCAAGGTATTACTATCAATACGATGAAATTAATTAATAGCTTCTTCATACGTTAACTTACTTAATATTGTTTACACTTTCCGTCAATACGATAGTTCTCCCCCTCCAAAGAAGTTTCCCCGTCACACCTTTGGGCAGTACGATTTGTGCACTCCAGTCTTTCCCCTTCTTCTGATAGGCAACGCGTATCATGCCCAAGGGATGGGGAACCGACCCCGAGGCTTGCGTGAGACGACCGAGGTGGGGTGCGATGCGAACCTTGGCGAAACCGGGCGCATCGGTATCGATACCGAGCACCGTGCGCAGCAGTTCGATGTTCGGACTGGCACTCCAAGCATGACAATCGCTGCGGGTATTCATCAATTTTGAGTCTTCTCCCCATGTCGTCATGCCGAGTTTCATGTAGTCGTTCCATATACCGAGCCCGTCAAGATAGGTATCGCCGAGTCCTGCTTTGGCAAGGGCGCGGTTGACATAATACTTGAAATAGATGCTTGCTTCGGCCATGGTGGAGTCACGCAGCATGCATTCGGCCAATTGTTCAGCCTGTTTTCCTTTCACCAAACCGCAGAGAATGGCGAGTGCCTGCGCGTGTTGCGAGAAGCATTTCTTGTTGCTGACGTCTGCATAACACTGTTTGTTGGTATCCCAATACTTGCGTTGAATCGTATTTGCCAGCATATCGGCACGCTGTCGATAGCCATCAGCCATACCCTGATTGCCGAGATGGGCCTCCAAATCGGTTGCCCATTGATAGGCACGCAGCAAAAGAAGGTCGAGAATAGCCGAGCAACCGTCTTTTCCTTTGGGCGGAACACCCATCTTCCATTGGCGTTGACGCTCCACCCAATCCATGAAGTTCCAATAAGGAAGGTCTTTCAGAGAGCCGTCTTTCCCAGTGTGCTGTATGAAGAACGAGAGTACTTGGCGCATTCCCGGCAGGTGTTGACTGACGAAAGCACTGTCGGGACGATACATATAATAGTCATGCAGCATGCCAATCCACATGAGTGAGAAGGGCGAAATGACGTTCGTTCCTCGCGTAGGGTAGCGTCCTTCGGTTACACCTTCAGCAAGACGGGAGTTATCGATGTCGCAGATAGCCTTGCGGGCAAGCGTGTCATTGCCCGTATTATAATAAGAAACGAGCATCTGCAAGCGCGTATCTCCGAGGTATTGCAGCCGTTCATAATAGGGACAATCCATGTAGGTTTCCATCGCACAGAGCCTTGCTGTGCGCCAACCGATATCAAACATCTTCGCCAACGCAGGGTCGGAAGAAGCGAAGGTGGCCCTCCTTTGGAACGGAAAGCCCGTATATATGCCGTAAAGGTCGTTGAGAACGAGGGGCTCTTCTTGGGTCTCGACACTCAACTGCAGGTAGCGGAAGGTCTTCCAATTGAGCGATGCATACGAAGCCTGCTCATCTCCGGCCGCAATGATGCTGTCTTTCACACCGAAAATGACTTTCCCTTCAACGGCATTGCGGTGGCCTTTCTCCAGTGTTTTCGTGTCATAGAGCGACTCGGCATAGGTGAGTGCCATCGTGGCCAGCTTTCCTTTGCTGAAATCCAAATGAACATAGGCATTGGTATTCTGTCCGTTATCGAAAAGAATGACGGCACGCGTGTGTGACGGAATGGTAATGGGAGCCTTTCCAAAGAGGAATGCCTTCGTCACTCTCACGCCTTCGGTCTTCCTTACGGCCGACAAGCGTTGCAACGAACGTTCCATTTGCGGCAACGGCGAGGGAACAAGCATCCAACCTGTGCCATCGGTAGCCATGAAGCCCTTGGGAGAGCCAGCCATGAGGGGTTCTGCCGGCTTCCAACCCGTGGCATCATAGCCGTTCAACTGCCAACCTTTCTCGGCCTTGGTCATGTCGATGACCTCGCCATAAGGCGCAACGAAGTAGCCCAGCACGGTGGGTTTCAGTGCTTGGCAGCCTTTATCTTCGGTCACAAGCCACGAAGGATTGGTGTTCACGGCAGCCTCTTCCTGGGTGTCGCCCTGAAGAATGAATGCCGTGCGCAGCGAAATCTGGGCCAACGGACCGTCCGTGCCGTAGTTCCACACCGTGGCAGCAATTGTGTTGTCACCACTTTGCAGCCAAGGAGCAATGTCTACGGTCTCATAGTTCCAGTGAAACAGGTCGCTCTGTGCCGGTCCCAAGGATACTATCGTACCGTTGACAAACAGCTGATAGCGGTTGTCTGCCGAGACATGTACGCGATAATGTCCGGGCTTTTCGTCAAGATGGAGTTGCTTACGGAAGTGGTAAACACCGTATCCTTGGGGCGATGCGCCGGGAGCGGCAATCCAATAGGCGCGCCATCGCTTCTGTTGCAGTTCGGGATTCACCTCTGATGCGGCATAGGTAAATGTTGACAACGCCAAAAAGAGGCATGCAAGAAAGGTTGTTCTCATAGGTGATGGTTTTATGAATGGGTGATGCTGCAGAACGGTCATGCGATGTTCGGGTTACCATCTCCCTGCAATTGCCGTGCCATATGGGTCATATTGCGCGGCAAAATGGCTGAAATTGCACGCTAATATGGCTGAGATTGCACGGTGAAATGGCTGATGTTGCATGGTCGTTCGGTTTAGGTTGCTGCGTAACTTTCATCTTTAAGGATGCGCTCGTCATAGACATGGTGTTCGGTTTTATCGTGATGTGGATACCAAACCTGTGCAAAGAAGGGATTAAGGCGAGCCTCGTCGTCATAGTTCCAAGGCATGGGAAGGGTCTTGGGACTCCAATGTCCGGCCAGCAGCACCAGTGCCGGGGAGGCTTCGAACACGTCTCCTTGGGCCGAACGCCATGTGAGTTTGGTAGCCATATCGCCCTTTGTCATGGTCTCGGAGAGACATTCTCCTCCGCGGAAGAGGGCAGCCTGACGCATGTCCTCAATGTCCAACTCGGCCTCGGGCTTGCTTTCATCATAGCCATGGTCAAGCAATTGCATCTCCATCGAAGGCTTTTCCAAGGCGAATTGCTCCCAACCCGGTATCTGTTGCCATGCTTCCCGGCTGCCGAAGAAGGCGTGAATGCGGTCTTCAACATTGTGTTTCAGCCAGAAAAGTGTGCTGAACGGCTTGTTGGCAACGGGCTTGAAAACCATGTTTTTAATGGCCCATGACGGCACAAAACGGGCAAATTTCGTGCTCATCGGGGCTTTTTCTTTCATCTCACTGATAAAGTCTGCGACGCTTCCCGTGCGAAAATGCAGGTAGACTTCCAGCTTATCGGAGTCTGAAAACCACTGTCCATGGAAGTTGCGTGTGGCAAACCAGCGCGGTTCGAACAGCTTTTCAATGCGTCCCATGCCCAAGGCTCCGAAGCACATGTTCATAAATTGCCAGTTCACCGTGCGGTATTCGGCTCCTCCACCTATATTATATACATGTCTCCAGAACGCTTCCGGTACATCGGGATCGCAGACATTGGCCAAGAGTCGGCCTGAATCTTCGGCCGTAACCCATTCAAATACGCCGTTGAGTGGCTCATGAAACATGATGGGGTCAAGGTTGTTGAGCATTTCGGGATAGAGAATTCCGGTCTGACGCATCGAGACCCAGTACTTAAGACCTGCTTCAATGACCTCGCGTTCGGCCAAAACTTTCGACAAGGCATAGAAGTCATAGACGCTGATTTTGATGGGGTCGCCTGCCCGTCCCCAATGAATGGGCGCATTACGGCCACCGGTTTCGGCCACGGTTCCGATATAAACGAGTTTGATGTTGTCGGGATCGGGCTGCGCCTTAATGGCTTTGATGATGTTTTTTACAGCTGTAACGTTCACTTCGAGCGTGCGTTCGGGGTGATAATCGGCCGCCGGAGAGACCAATCCTCCCACATGGAGCACGACATCTGCGCCATTGACGCATTTCAATACGTCGGCGTAGGCGGTGAGATCTCCGTAGACCACGCGCACACCTTCCAGCTGCTCATAAGGTGCAATGACCTTTCGGTCGTGCTCGGTGGGGAGCACGAGCAAGGTCAGGTTGTAGATATCGAGATGCCTGACGAGTTGTTTCAGGCCTTCATGTCCCATGTGTCCGGTGGCTCCGGTCAGGAAAATATTTTGCTTTTTCATTAGGGTTTGATGTTGATTTGACGGTTAAGCACGAACGAAGCACGCTGCATGATGTGCTCAGACGAATTGCCTATGTTGACGGTATAGCTTCCCTTGTCGGCCACCCAAGCTTGGTTTTGCTCAGAGAATGAGGCAAGGTCTTCGGGAAAGAGCGTGAATGAGAGCGTTTGAGCCTCTCCCGGACGGAGCAAACGCGTCTTGATGAAGCCCTTTAATTCCATTCGTGGCTTGTCAATCTTTATCACCGGGGCACTAAGATAAAGCTGCACGACCTCTTTTCCCGGCCTCTTTCCGGTATTCGTTACCGTGACCGTGGCCGTGAGTTTGTCCTTGAATGCGTTGCTGTTCAGCTTGAGCTGCTTCACGGCAAACGTGGTATAGCTCAGTCCATAACCGAAAGGATAGGCCGTAGGAACGCCCTTTGAGGTGTAATAACGATAGCCCACATAGATGCCTTCATTGTAGATTGTGCTGTCAGGATAGCTGATTGGCACGCCCGGGAAAGCCGTTGCGGAAGGCACATCGCTGTAGCGCACGGGGAAAGTCTGCGCAAGTTTGCCCGAAGGTGTCTTCTCTCCGGTCACGACAGAAGCCAATGCACGGCCTCCTTCCTGCCCGGGCAACCAAGCAACAAGAATGGCATCAGCTTGGTCGCGCCATGAAGTCACGTCGACAACACCATCGATGTTGAGCACGACGATGACTTTCTTGCCTTGCGCATGAAAGGCCTTTGCGGTGTTGGAGATGAGGTTTTGCTCTGCATCACTCAACAGATAGTCGGTCTCAACCTTGCGGTCTGCCCCCTCACCGGCATTGCGTCCGATGGTAATCAAGGCCGCTTCAGAGGACGATGCCATCTGTTTCAGCTCGCTTTCTGTCCATGTTTTCTCGGGCAGATTATCGATTTTCTGCAGTATGTTCGTGCGTTTTGGCAGCTTGGCTTTCTCATCTGAGATGTGTCGGACATAGGTATTGAAAAGCGTTTTTTCAATCTTATAGCCGGCAATTTCAAGGCCTTGGGCAACCGATATGGCGTAGGCTTTGGCCACTTCACCGCTTCCTGTGCCACCGATATAAGTGTCGAAAGCTGAATTTCCCAACAGGGTGAGACGACCTTTTGGCAAGGGTAGCGTTTGAGCATCGTTCTTCAACAGCACTATTCCCTCCTCGGCAACCTGCCGAGCCATGGCTGCATGCGCTTTCAGATTGGTGTGATTGGAATACTGGTAATGCTTGAAAGCAGGGCACTTGAGGATTAATTGCAGAATGCGTTCCACGTTCTTGTCGATGTCGGCCTCTGTAATCTGCCCGCTTTCCAATGCAGCCTTGATGCGTTTTGTCTCGGCTTTTCGCCCTGGCATGAGCAAATCATTACCTGCCTTGAGCTGGTTGGCATAGTTGCGTCCGGCAAACCAGTCGGTCGTCACCATGCCCTTAAAGCCCCACTGACTGCGCAACACATCGGTAAGCAGCCATGGATTCTCCGAACAGTAAGTGCCATTGATTTTGTTATAGGCACTCATGACCGTCCAAGGCAACGATTTTTTAACTGCAATTTCGAAGCCTCTCAAATAGATTTCACGGAGGACACGTTGCGAAATGACGGCATCGACAGAAGAACGGCTTGTCTCTTGATTGTTGACGGCAAAGTGTTTGAGGCTCGCGCCCACGCCGTTGCTCTGAATACCCTGAACAATGGCCGCTCCCATGATGCCCGACAGCAGCGGATCTTCGGAGAAGTATTCATAGTTTCGCCCACAAAGCGGGTTACGCTGGATATTAACACCAGGCGCCAACAGGATATCAACGCCGTAATCCCTCACTTCTTCGCCCATGGCTTCACCCATCTTGCGGGCAAGCTGTGGGTTCCATGTCGAGGCAACGATGGTACCTGTGGGGAATGCGGTGGTATAATAGCGTTGTGAATCGCTCGCACGCAGGGTGTCAATTCGCAATCCGGCCGGGCCATCGGCCATGACAATAGCGGGAATGCCCAGTCGGGGAATGGCAAAAGTGGTACCAGCTGCACCGGGAACCACACCACCTATGCTGCCGGCCACAGGGCCATTGGTGTTGGATACCAACATACCCGTGCCATGAATGAATTCTAATTTCTCTTCAATCGTCATTGCTTTGATGACGTCTTTAATGGGAGACTTGCCCAATTGGGGAAGATTGTCGGCTGATGCGCCCCGGAATGTCATTGCACAGAAGGCAACGAGTGCGAAGCGAAAGGTGGTTTTGATGTTCATATTTAATAAAGATAAGTTTTGATATGGAAAAGAATGTCATGTGTGATGTTGAGGAAATGGCCTCAAGGTTGCTCATAAAGCCGCACAGGACCAGCCAGTCCTTCGGCCGCAAGCCCTCCGTTCTTCTTCAACAGTTTGAAGAGTCGGTCGCCGTTGAGCCCACGTTTCACCAATGCATTGTAGAACGAAGGCTTGAGGGTCACTTGGAAAGTGTTTTCACCGCGGCGAAGATAAGGTGTAATGTCAAAAATATAAGGAGCATAAATGCGTTTACCTACCTCATGACCATTGATGGACAACGAGGCAACATGATACACCTGACCCAAGTCGAGGACGTAATGTTTCTTGCGATTGATGGGTAATTTCGTTGTCAATGTATAGATACAGGGACGCGCATTGTAGCATAACACACTGTCTGTGCGCCAATCACACAACGCATAGTCCGTACGTGTGTAGGCCGAAACGGCCCCCTGGGCAGACTCATTCCTATCCAAGCTATCGATATGAATGGTCCATCTCGGCAGCTCACAGACGAGTTTTGCTCGCTTGGGAGAGAAGTCTGCGGCGACTTTCGCCGTAGGATTTACGCTTGTTTCCATCTTCATCTGCTTGTCACTGCTTAACAGGAAGGCCGTAGAAAGTGGTGCAAAGGTATGATGCAGCGCCTGATTGGCATCTAATCTGGCCGGTGTCATGCTGCCATCTTCGGCATTCAGCCAATAAAAATGCTTGTGCGTTGTGTGGTTTCTGACTTCCAGTGTCTGCCATTGCTGGCTTTCGTTCCAATACATCTGCAGGATATTGCCATCTTCCTGAATGCGGCGTGTCTGTCGGAAACAGTCCGTCGGGGATTTACTTTCCAAAGGAACAGGCAACAAGGCAAGTCCTTCTGCACCATCTTTCACTGTGGGTTGGGTCGCCAGATTACGCATAGCCATGTACAAAGTACTGTCGGCTTTCTGCCAATCATGGTAAGAAGGCTGCTGTTTTGGCAATGCCCCGGCAGCGATGATGCGTGCTCCGGCGGCCGCCAAGCGAGGCAGTTGTAGTGCAGTTTCAAGTTGCATGTAAGGCAGATGATAGAGGATAAGCCCCTGATAGCGGTTGCCCCGAATAGCGATTGTGCTGTCAGAAGCCACCTGTGCGGCCTGCAATGACTCGTCATTCACCCAATCCCAAGTGATACCTCGGGCATTGAGTTTGTCAATAAGCGGCCATAATTGCTTCAACCATTTAGATTCGGTCTCAGAATTGAAAGGCCTGCTGTCATCCTTATCCAGTTCGGGCTCCGTTTCGGGAAGACAGCCCCCGATAAGCAGCTCTTTAGGGTTATAGGCATCTTCAGGGAACTTCAAGAAAGGATAGTAAATCAACACATCGGCCTGTGGTTTACCGCATCGAAGCAGGTATTGTGCACGTTGGGCATAGCTGTTGATGTCGCGGAAGTCGGCCCAAAAGGGATTCTGTTCACTGAAGAACGTCGAGAAGTTCACGCCTAACGAACTATTAAAAAACGGATACCAGCCTTCTTTGGGATAGCCATCGGGGAAGTAACTATAGGGGGTTCCGTGCCAGATGATTTGATTGACACCGCTTGTGAGCACTTTATCCACCGTGATCTTCAGCTTCTGAGGCGTGGTTAAGAAAACACGGTTAAAGAAAACGGCGGTCTCACAACTGATAATTGGGCGATTATAAAGATGAGCACCTGACGAAATGATTTTATAACCTGCTTCACAAGCCTTTGAAAAAATCATCGTTTCAGTCTCGGGAATGGAGACATTGCTGGTAGCTCCTATCATATCCATGCTGAGTCCATAGGTTTGCGTGCGGTGCAACATGCCCCGGCTTTCCAACCAACGTGTCGATCCTTTTAAAAGATGTTGTCGTAGCAAATCACTGAGGGTGAGATCGTAGTCATAGCGCAGCCGCCAATCGTTGTCATCGAAGGCAAACAGTGGTTGATTCCCGGGATGTGCCATTCGTTCATACATGTTGTTATAGCCATACCAAATGTTGGCAGGAAGAAAGGGCACGGGATTATAGCCGCGGTTCTTCTTGAATGTGTCGATAAAGTCATCGGCGAAGTGGCGATTGGCACGGAACTCGTAGCTGTCATTAAAGAGTGCACGGAGCGGATGGCCCATATAAGGTTCTAATCCGGTTCGTTTACCGAGGTAATGTTCATAGTTCTTGGCCACAACCGTACTGTCGAAATGGTTCATGGCAAAGCCTACATCGCGGCTTGCCATCAGCATTGGCTTCTCCATGTCGGCCATCTGCCAGAAAGCAAGCAGTTTATAACCTTGGTCTTTCACGGCAGTAACGACCTTTCCGTCTTTCACTTCCGCCGTAATATCTTTCACACTGTTTCTATCGAGCAGCAAGGTTGAATCGGCTTTTCCGGTTGTTTTGGCAATCACTACAGCCACAAGCCGGGCCGACGGACGGTCTCCTCGCTGCGCACGGGGGACGGATACGGGCATATAGTTGCCGGGAATGAGGTCTGCAATGCCCACTTCTAACGTCTGATTGTTCTCTTGTTCCGTGATATGCGCACCGCCGGCAGGCCACCCACTGCCATCGGTGAGATCCACAGTGAGCCCATATTGCTTTGCAGTTTGCATCACCACAGCAAGGTTCTTATAGTAGGCTGGTGTGTCATAGCTCATGATACGGTCGGCACGCCCCTTCCCTTTGCAGGGCATAACAAGAGACATGGGTTGTATTTCGACACCACCGAGATGCTGTTCGGCAAAGAGTCGGATTTCTCTTTCCAGTTCTTGCGGCGTAACATCATTGCCCGGCCACCACCAACGCGTGTAAGGAGCATACTCCAATGAAGGGTTTCGGAACGCCACTGAACTGAAACTCGTCGGGTGAAACCATGAATCGGCAGCCATAACAGAGGCTGACAGCAGGCCCGAAATGGTAAGAATGGAGAAAAACTTGTTCATATCAAAAGCATTAGACGATAATCTAAAGCTGCAGGTAACCCTATTTTAGTTACCTGCAGCTTTTGTGTTAACGAAATTAGGGATAGGAATAGGCCTGCCCAAACGTTATTTCTTTTCAACAAAAGGCTTGCCGGTAACATCAAACATGTCGTTCATGCTTCCCGTGACGGTCTCACCTTTATCCTTGTCAAGGTAAAGAGGCACATCAAAACCCTGTCCATTGAAGTTCACGGTCATGGTCTTTGGCTCGATAACCACCTTGGTAAGCGGTGATATTCCACTTCCGTCAGTACCTCCGATAGTCCCTTTATACTTGCCATCTGCGGTTTTTTCTACCACCAATAGCATCTTGGCATCACCCGTAGGGAGTCCTTCTACCAAGAGTTCCCACTTACCGAGGAAGAATTCTTCACCGGTCTTGTCTGCCTTACTCGCGGTCTGTGCGAACGCGCTCATGGTCATCATCATCACGAGCAGCATCAATACTACTTTTTTCATAGCTTCTTGTTGTTAGTTATTAATATTATTGTTAGAAATTAAAGCTTGCTGAGACCTCTACGCAACGTGGACGTATCTGCTCAGCCACGAAACCTTTGCCGATCATTTGGCTTTCATTGGTAATCTGTTCGCCACCAACAAGGGAGCCTTGTACGCCTTTTTGGTTCAGCAGATTGCGCACTTGGCCTTTCAAGCTGAGGTTACGGTTGACCTTCCAATCAACACCTAAGAACGTTTCCCACCAGCCCTTATAAGATATGGTGTTTGTCTTATTGCCGTATTGCTTGCCGAAATAGCGCGCACTGGCCCATACTCTCACGTCGCGGTTACACAGATAATAGCTGGGGTCAAGTTCTATGAGCACTTTTGATAAAGTGGGGATAATTTTGTCATCATAGCTGTAGCTTGCAGAACCATCTGGTGTAGAATAAGCATAGTTATTGTATTTGGGGTTCTGCAATGTGAGCAAGGCATGCATATTGAAGTTACCCACTGATGACATAATGTCTGTAGTCCACCCAAAGGTATTGATATCATAAGTGATGGGATAGATATTATATTGTCCACTCGTTGTGTATAAGTTTTCTGAGGTAACAATATTACTCTTCTTGATATATGTGAGTTTAGATACGAGATTGATATACTGTCCAATATTAAAGTAGAACCCGCCACCCGCATACATCACACTCTCAAAGTGATCGAATGATTTATTACGCAAAGGATAATTTGCATCCATAGGAGCACCAAATGAATTTTTCTCAGCATAATCCGTATAGGGTGAATAATAACGATTAAATGTAGCTTCTGCCATCAAGCCAAAAGGCTTTGTGATTTGTGCAAGAATATTTCCTGTTAAGACATAATTAATCTTTCCACTTGTCTTGTGCACAAAGTCTTCAATAGCATCGGGATGTGCTGTCTTGATAGCCCCATAATCGCTATAGTTCTTGTTTGGGTAAGGGAAAGCATGGCTTTTTCCTGTTTGCATTTCCAACCGAGCACTTACACCTCCACTGAAAATTCTGTTCAAGCGGAAGTCGTCTGCTAGATAAAGTGCCGTCTTACTGGTGAACGCACGCGAATAAGAACCAGTCCCACCAAGGCAGAAAGTCTGGTTAACTCCAGGATAAGCAGGAACGAAAGAAAGCAAACGTGGGTTGTTCTCCACTGTTTGCACGTAGGTGCCGGTCTGTTGCAGTATGGGAGCGTTGTAATACATATAGGTCAGGCCAAGACGCATGTTGTGTTGCCCGAAAGACTTGGTCAGTTCACCTTTCGACATGAACTGGTTGATGCCCACTTGGGGGTAGTATTGTGATGCAATCATCTGCACCGCACCTTCATAAGGTACAACCGAATTCGGCAGATAGAGCTTGGCTCCGCCGAAAGCATCATCGGCTTTATCATAGATATTCATGCTGATGGGATACTGCATCGTGAGGGCGACCTCGGAGTGCATGTACATCATCGACCACTTCAGCTTATAGTCTTCCCCAAAGCGATGGTTACCGTAGAGATAGAACGCGTGGCTTACGTTCCGAGACACTGAATCTGCACCCATTCTTGCCATTCGTTCTTTTCCCGTATAGAAATCAATGTAAGGGAACAAGCCGTTTCCAACGATGTAAGAGTCCCTTCCGGGGTCGAAACCGTTGAAACCTTCGGTCTTTCCATTGCCCAAATAGCGATACGGAGTGTATGAACCTGTGATGGGACGGGCCATGGCATACTTATAAAGCAAGCCCACCTGACCACGCTCATACTTCTTGTAAACACCGGCTTTGAAGCTTTCATAGCGGTCTTGCCAGTTGGCAAACTGAAGGTTATCGAATGATCCATGGTTGTAAATCTCGCTGGCCGAGAGCGAAATTCCCCAGCCCTTGCCTATCGGCGTACTGATGTTCAGGTCGTAAGCTGCATTGCCTTCGCTCGAGAAGTTCACGCCACCATAGCCGCGGAACTTGCGTCCGGGCTCGCGATCGGAGGAAGTTACGATGTAACCCACCTTACCATATTGCAGTGCGCCCTCTGAAAAAGACATCACTCCCATGGCTCCAAGCGAGGAATCATAGCGCCAACAGGTCGTAGGTATCTGTGTCCAGAAGGTATAAACCACGGGCAAGTCGTTCTCATTGATGAGAATGTCGCCCGAAAAAGGCAGACCAATGTTCAGCGTGCGTGGCGTGGAGCTGTCACCTGCGCCTAACATTACATTGCGTCCCTTCACCTCTTTTCCATTCACGTTGGAATTGTTAGTTACTACAGAATCTTTTTTCTCTAAAGAGAGACTCTTAACTCTTTCAGCATGGATATTCATTACACCAAGTAGTAGTGCACCCGTTAGTAGCAAGCTACCTTGCGAACATCTCATGTTTTTTCTTTTAACTTCAGACATCGTTTAAGTTTTTATTTTAATAATTAGGTGTTCAGTTATTTATCCATTGCAAATATAGACGAAGTTTCTAAAACGTACAAATTACGTTTTACATTCGTTTACATAATTATCAAGTGTGAAATTATATATAATATGTTGTAAATCAATGTTCTACGATTTTACGCATTAATGCGCCATTAACAAATCGCGCTTAAATATTAATGTTAATTTATTATTATTAATATTATTTCAAAACATTCTTTATTTTATGTCTTTCTGCACCGTTAATGAAGTTCGACCATTAAAGGAATTCAGACTTATCTTTTCTGAGATAGTCCCTGTGCCGGACTGATATGAGCACAAAACATTATTTCTATAAATAATATATAATATGCAAGGACAATCTCATCAAATCTTTGTATCTTTCCTCTATAAAACCGAAAATAAAAGCCCTTCCAGGTAACTCAAACACCCGGAGTTCGCCACCTCGTTCCATATTGGTTGCGTACAGGCCCGTCTCCAGGCCTGCATAAACGATAATGATACTTTCCTCTTCGAGCTCCGGGCTCACACTGGGTTCCATCGCCGGCCATGTCGTGGGTTAATTTGCAAAGCGAGGTCGCGTGCCATCACAAAGATAATAGCCTTTCCATGACCGGTATATCGTGTCATCCGTTTTCGTCGGAAGTCCCGATTCTGTTGTCGAAGTCCTTGTATTGGACGTTCCGGCTGAGTATGTGCCATGCGCAGACAAGCATCTTGCGCGCAATGGCGACCTGTACTTTCATCCTGTTCTTTCTGCGGACTTGTGTCTGATGATAGGAGAAGCGGTTGAAGAAACAGCCTTGGGTGCGGCTCGCGCCCCAGGCGCATTGGATGAGGGTGCGGCGCAGGTAGCGGTTGCCATGGGTGATGCAGCGTGACTTTATGGTCTTGTTCGACTGGTCGTTGCGTGGTCTCAGGCCACTCCATGAAGTAAGATGGTTTGCCGTCTGGAAATGGCCCATGTCCGTTCCGATTTCTGCAATCAGTGAGGTGGCGGCCCTCATCTTTATTCCCGGTATGGTCTGTAGGTTCTGCAATGCGGCGGAGTATTCCCTTTCACAGACGGCCTGCATCTTGTCCATGCATTCCTGCTTATGTTGCCCGGCCATGTCTATCTCGGCCTTGAGCTGGCGCAGGATGTCCATGTCGCATTCCGTGACGCATCCCGTGAGCGAGGAGATGATGGTGTCCTTCCCGTGGCGATTGATGATACGGCCGTGAATCTCCTCCACAAGCACCTTGGGGTCGGTCACGCCCTCGCAGATCCTGTCTATGACGGACTTGTAGCTCTTGCTGTCCGTGTTGGACACGTAGTTGCCCAGCCGGATGTTGCACCGCTGGACGACGGCGTCGAGCTTGGCGAGCTTTCGGACAATCTCATCGTCAAGGTCGTAGATGCGCCTGTCATACTGGCGCAGCTGCTGGATGCGCTCGGGCGGGACGAAGCTGCCACGGACAAGTTCCTTCATCATGCACTCCGCTATCCACCGGGCATCCTTGACATCGCTCTTGTGGCCGGGAAGCTGCCTGATGAAGTAGGGGTTGATGAGCTTCAGCTTGAAGTGCGGCTCAAGCACACGCCATACAGGAATCCAATAGACACTCGTGCTTTCCATGCCGGCCTCCTCTACGTGATGTGTGAGCATCAGATCACGCATTTCCTGTAACTGGCAGGTCAGAACACCGAAAACTTTCTCAATAATTTCGCCTGTGCTGCTCAAAATACAAAGATAAATGCTATCTTTGTGCACGTCAAGGCCGCATACGATTCTCATAAGCCTACATTTTGAGGATTATTAATACCTCTCAAAGATAATACAAATTGTGCCACGAGCATGTGTTTAGGACAAGGAAATCTATGCTGGCCTTGACACTTCTACCGGTACAAGGGAAGCCGTCAGGGAATTTATTTTTGGTTTTTTATTACCACTGGCTTATAAATCACGATTTTTATGTAAATTTGCAACAGACAAAGTGATTCTTTGAAATGGCAAAATAAGGTAGAGTATAGAAGTTTGCTGGTTTCCTTATCGCTACCATCCCTTATTGATAATCAAACTAATCTATTGGTTATTTGATATTTACGAATTTCTCTATGCTTTCCACAATGCCATGTAATATGCTTATCTATGCCCGCCCTCTTAGTCCAATGCCTTAGAGCTTTATTACTCGCTTCAATAGACGGTAAAGCAAAGATTAAATCGCTATCCTTTGCCTCCTCTGGCTTTTCTCCTATAATAGCAAGCAATGTATCGTTTAAGGGGATAGGCACACCGCTAACGCTACTATCGTGCTGCACCTTGCTTTGTCTGAATGTCATAAGGCGGTTGGAGTAATCTATGTTGCCATAAGTAAGGGTAGCCAAATCACAATGTCTTATACCCGTGAAACAGGTAAGGGCAAAAGCCCGCCTAATGGTCTCACTCTCCTTTGGGTAATGGGTGGCAAACAGCTGCTGCAATTCCTCACGGCTTAGAATATCCTTGCCTAATATATCGTTGGTGTTCATTACCTTTATCCTCAAACACGGGCTTTTCTTGATAACACCTTTTTCAACAGCATAATTAATAAGACGTTTGAACCGCTGCCAATATGTCCTAATGCCCTCTCCTGTGTGTACGTCCTCTATGTAGTGGGCAAAGCGTTCCATCATTTCACGGCTTAGGTTCTTAGGCTCTATCCTATTGCTAAATTCTGGGTGTGTCTCGCTAATAAAGTCTTGAAAGTTCTTTAATGCTCCCTGTAAAACGTGTTTATCGGCTACCCCGCTTTGCTCTATGAAGTTGGCAAAGTACACAAACAGGTTAATACCCTTCTGTTGTAGCCTGTAACCCTCCCTGTCATTTAGAAATTGTTGTCCCCGCTCTTGCTTAATCTTCTGGGCGAGTTCCAAAACGTCCTTGTTCTGTTGGCGTTCTGTCGGTGTCCTTGGGGTGCTCATCAAATATAGCTTCAAAAACTCCTTTTTCCTTGCCGTCTTGCCGTTATCGCTGTTGTAACCATAGTTATAAAGCAAATAGAGGCTGTGCCGTCCATCTGCCAACTCTTTATAACCTAACTTGGGGTTATCAGTCTTTGTGTTCCATGCTTTTGGCTTCATATTGCTATATTCTTTTGTTTTCTTTCTGTTGCAAATATAGCTAATTACTTTCATTTGGTACACTTCCCACTCTAAAATATTCCCTTTTCACAACCTTTTTAACTCTAATTAGACCGCTTGGGGTGCAAATCACGACAAGGCATCATCAAGAAATCCCATATTTACAGGATATTATAGATAATCAACGGGGTGCAAATAGGGTGCAAATTACAGCAAAATAAGTGCTTTTAAGTGAAAACATCAGAAAACAAGCAACAAAGGTTGATTATTCAGAAATATTTGATATTCAATGATTTAATAGCTTTTCTTTTCCTTTGTTTTCTCTTGTTTTGGGGTGCAAAAATCGGGTTGATTACCTACCCCCGCTACATTGAGAGTCAAGGAGTTGCAGCAATGCAACTCCTTTTTTATTTCTATCGGTGAGCTTTTGGTGAACTTTCCAATGAAAATTGTTATAATATGAATGCTTCTAAAATTTTGGACTTACCTGGGAGTTATCTATTACATCGGTTCTTCCCTGTTTATATCAAATGATCTTTCCAATTCTAATTCTGGCTGGGTGAGCAATATAGGCACCTCTTTCTTTTCTACCTCTGAAGGTTCTATGGAAGCATTCTTACCAAGAGGATAAAGTGTTAAGATGTGTTATAAACAAGATTTCTCTCAATCTCTGTGTCTACAAATTCGTATTTTAATTGTCCATTTAGTAAATATGAAAAAAGATGAAAATGGATGACTATAAGAATATAAGAACTTACCTGGACTTTCTTCAGTTGAAAGATCACAAATGTTGCCACGTATGAGTTGATGCTCTGTGAAAACTTATCCGCAGACATCTGCCCTGCCTTGATGGCAGCAAGGGCAAGTTCCCATGCACCGGTCATTTCGGCATTGGCAATCTTCTTGCCCTTCACAATCTATTACCCGATTTGTTATGGAAAGCGGATAATGGCATATATATGAACGTTTCCGGCGGAGGAACTTATCTTTTCCTTTCCCCCTTGTTCAAATATCCTTTTTCGATCAATAAATTTACGAGAAACTTTCGCAAGTCCTGGTCAGTGGGCACATTGAGCTTCTTGCGGATATGGTTGCGCGTCACGTTGATGTTGTTTTCCGTTTTGTTGAGCAGCAGGCAGATTTCCCGGCCTTTCTTGCCCTCAAGGATAAGACGGCACACGTCCGTTTCTGATTTAGTGAGACAAGGGAAGAGCTGGGCGAGGTCGCAGTCGTCCGCCAAGTGGTTCTTCAGGTGCAGACGCACGGCGTTGACGAGGTTGAGCTGCGAAACGGGCGTGAGCATGGCGAAGAGACGGTCCACGTCGTCAGCCGACGGATTGCGGTGGCTGCTCATCCGCAGATAACCCTCTATCTCCTGCGCGTTGAGCCTCACGGCCCTCAACAGTGCTGTCCTGCCGTATTGCAGGCTGGCATTCTCTTTCGACACGCTCATCACGTTGCGCCGCAACAGTTCGCCCAGCACACAGAGGAAATACTGCACGAAGAGGAAGAAGCTGAACAGCCGCCAAAGCGAAGGCTCTTGAAGAAAGATGGCCACACAACCGTAGCTGATCATACTGATGGTGGAGACGATAAAGGGGGTAAGCCGGACAAAGCCCATCACAAGGAAGAAGATAGCCAGCAATGACACTATCTGATTGACGAGGATGAGTTGCAGAAAATGGTCGGGACGGACGCTGGAGAAATAAAAGAAGCGCACGGCGATGGCACACTGTGCCACGAGTGCCGTGAGTGAAAAAGCCTGGGAAAGCGTCAGCCGCCGCGTGAGATAGAGCGACAGCGAAAGGAGGCACACCGCAAGGTGTATGGCGCTCATGGAAAGCGGAAGCCGGTCGTGCGAACCGCCCAACCCCATGAACTGCAGCAATATGATGGTCACAACGAGAACCGAGTGCAGCAAATACACGGTGACGCGGTGCTGCTCGACGGTGTTTCCGGCGCGCGACTGCAGAAATGCCGAAACCTTTTCAGTGAGATAACGAGTGCTCATGTTTGTCGTTTTTACTTTTTATGACGGATGCAAAGATACGTTTTTACTTTCTCTTTTCCAAGCTTTCATTAAGTGTTTTTAAGGGGATATTAAGGTTTTTAAGGTATAATGATATAACTAAAATGGTCTTTCTCTTATAAATTTTAAAAATCACAATTCTCTTTTTCTTATTTTTGCATGGCCTTTTGCTGTTTTCGCACAAATGTTTCTTGCGGAATTGCTCGGAAAAGAACCATCCGGCATGCGAAATTCAGTCGGCAGGAATGTGACGTGAGAAAACAAGAAGATAAAAATATTTTAATTTCAATTTTAGATATTCAGTAAAATGAAAATGAAAACAAAGACAACAAACATCATCCAAAGGCTATGCCTCTTCCTGTTCGTCCTGGTGCTGGCGGCGCCGGCGTGGGCAACAGATTATGGGCGTGAGGGCTATGAGACATTCCGCTCACGCGAGTTAGGCAAGCACCAGAAGGTAACGACACTCCGAAAAGGGAAGGTGGAAGTCTGGTTTAGCAATTGCCATACCACCGGCGGAACGGGCAACAGTGCCATCTATGAACTGGCAAAGGGTTCCCGCATCAACGTAGAGGTTGACGACGGCTATGCCATCCGCTGGATCATCCTGCGCGATACGGAGGGTGGAGAAGACTATGACGAATCCAATGGCATCAAGCGCATCAGCAGCGTTACATCGGGCTACGACTATTACTTCGAGAGGAATGCCATCTCGAACTCGGGGATAAGCGGAGCCAATCAGAATAATCTCAACGACGACGACAACAATATCGTCGTCTACAATTATGATGCCTCGGCAAGAAGTGTCAACATCTACACCCACAACAATTCCCGTTGGGGACAGTTCAAGGTGCGCGACATCATTGTGGGTTACGTCAAGGTACCCAAGGTGAGATTCGAAAAAGACAGCTATGACGTATACACCGTATCGAATTCGTTTATGGCCAACCTCGACAAGGGTGAGTACGACGGCAATATAGAGTACTATGTGGACAACAATGAAATTGCGGATGTCAACAATGACGGAAGTCTAAAGTTAAAGCGCCCCGGAACGGTAGGCCTCACCGCCATTTTCCCCAGCAATGAAAAGTTTGCCAAAGCGCAGTGCGGCACGACGATCAACGTGAAGCGCGACCGAGTAACCTTCAACTACCAGGTACCGCGGCCTAAGGTGTTGTATTACCAGGGTGATGGATACGCCAACGCAATCTATAACTTATATGATTATTCGGACTTTACGACGGAAAGTGGTATACCTTACAACAGGGGTAATGACGGGTTTAACGTCGAATGCACTAATTCCGACGTGCTGTCGATTGAGAAAACGATAGGAAGATGCTTCTTTGAACGTACCGCTGGCACTGTAACCGTTACCATGAATCAGCGGGAGAACAACCTTTACGCGGAGTCTTCTCTTAGGCAAACATTCACAGTAATACGCACGGACAAGGGGGCTAATACCATGCTCATCAAAGACCTCAACGAATGGAAGGTATTCGCTCATCTGGTCAACGACGAGGGCGTGACTAATCTCAATGCCCGTCTCGAAGCCGACATCGACCTCGGCTCGGACATCACGATGGTGGGAACTTACGATCATAAGTATTCCGGTACGTTCGACGGGCAGAACCATACGCTGACGCTCAACTGGGATAGTGGCGCGACCTCCGACATAGCCCCCTTCAAGAAAGTGGATGGCGCCACCATCAAGAACCTGCGCACCCAAGGGACGATCAAGTCGAGCAGTTACTATTTGTCAGGATTGATTGATGAAGCGTATGGCAAAACCAGCGTCTCCAACTGCGTCAGCAATGTGAACATCACGAGCAGCTATACCAACGACAGATGCGGAGCAGCAGGCATGATTTCCTATATAGGCAGCAGTGGCAATATTACTATCACCGACTGCCTTGTCAAGGGCAGTATCAATGCCAGCGGTGCAGGCAGAAGAGGCATGGGCGGATTCGTATATAGCCAGAACGGCACCTGCACGCTGACCAACTGCCTCTACGCCGGCACGAACAATGTGGAAAACAACGGAGAAAGAACCAATACCTTTGCTTATAACGCCACGACGGACAACTGCCACTACCTCAACCCCTGCGGCAAGGCACAGGGCACGAAGGTAACCACAGACCAGCTCAAGAACGGCGAGGTGGCTTATCAGTTGCAAAAGAGCAGAAACGAGCAGGTGTGGGGACAAACCATCGGCACGAACAACGAGCCGCAGCTCATCGCCTTCGACAACTCGGCAAAGAAAGTATATCAGGTGAACTTCACCTACAAGGACCAGGTGAAAGCCACCCGCTATGCCAACAGCGGCAAGACCGTCAGCCTGCCCACCACGAGAGACATCGTGGGCAGCAGCTACAACGAGCACCATTATTACACCATCGCCTTTACCGACAACTTCAACGAAAACACCACCGTCACGGGCGACAAGCAGGTGACTGTCAGCATCACCGAAAAGGATGCTTACGAAATCGGGTCGGCAGACGAATGGAATACATTCAGCAACCTCGTGATCAAGGGCGAGAACGGACTTGACGCCAAACTGACCGCCGACATCGACCTCGGCGTCTACTTCAAAATGGTGGGCGATTACTACCACCCTTACTTCGGCACGTTCGACGGGCAAGGGCACACGCTCACGATGAACTGGGACAGCGGCAATGATCAAAAGGTAGGTGTTTTTAATTACGTGAAAGACTGCACCATAAAAAATCTGCGCCTCGAGGGAAAGATTACGGCGAATGCTGACGAGGTGGGCGGATTGATTTATTCGGCGAAGGGCAATTCCACCATTTCGGGATGCGTCAGTAATCTGCAAATCACGAACAAATATAAAGACGGCAGAATGTCAGGCTTGATTTCCGTAGTCTTCGATCCTGCCAACGTTACCATTAACGACTGTATCGTAAAGGGCGACATGAAAAGCATGAATAGGGAAGGAAATAAAGACATCGTTGGGTTTGTAAAAAGACAGTATGACAAATGCACGCTCAACAACTGCCTCTACATCGGCACCAACAACGCCGACAGTCAATGGGCGCGTACCTTTTGCAATAACGCCAACCTCAATAACTGCTACTATCTGAACCCTTGCGGCACGGCGCAAGGCACGCAGATTACCGAAGAGCAACTGAAAAACGGCGAGGTGGCGCATCTGCTGCAGAACGGCAGGGACACGCAGTTCTGGGGACAGAAGCTCGGCACCGACAACGAGCCGATGCCCACCACCGACGAGGCGAAACATATATATAAGGTGGACTTCGCCTACAACAACGAGGTGAAGGCCACGCGCTACGCCACCCGCAACAACGCCATCTACGGCGACATGCCCACCTTTACCGCGCAGGGCCTCATGGGCAGCGACTACAACGAGCACCATTATTACACCCTCGCCTTTGCCGAAGGCTTCAACGGCTCAACCACCGTCGACGCCGACCGCACCGTGGCCATCAACCTCACCGAAAAGGACTACTACGAAATCGCCTCGAAGGACAACTGGATAGAGTTCAGCAACATCGTCTACGACGGACAGAACGCCGTCGACGCCAAGATGACGGCGGACGTCGACCTCGGAGGGGACTTCAAAACGATAGGTGGCGTTCACAAGTATTCCGGCACGTTCGACGGACAGGGACATACGCTCACGGTCAACTGGGCTGCTGACAATGCAGGCCTAAAAGCCCCCTTCGGCTATGTGGATGGCGCCACCATCAAGAACCTGCGCACCAAAGGGAAGATTCAGGGCAATTACGGATTGGCCGGATTGATTTACTCCGTCTATGGCAATACCACCGTCTCGGACTGCGTCAGCGAGGTGGATATCAAGGGAGCACACGGCTTGGCAGGCATGATTTATAGGGTGAACAGCAATGCAAAGGTTACTATGACCGACTGCGTCGTCAAGGGCGACCTCACCGCCACGACAGAGGATGGCAAGAAACAGATGGTAGGCTTTATATATGATATTTATGGGGGCAATACCCTGACCAACTGCCTCTACATCGGCACGAACAACGCCACCGCCGGCAACACCTTCGCCTTTGGTGCCAACGCCACCAACTGCTACTACCTCAACGCCTGCGGCAGGGTGCAAGGCACGCAGGTAACCGAGGAGCAATTGAAGAATGGTGCGGTGGCTTATAAGTTGCAGAACGGCAGAGACACGCAGTTCTGGGGACAGACGCTCGGCACCGACAACGAGCCGCGGCTCATCGCCTTCGACAACTCGGCAAAGAAAGTATATCAGGTGGCATTCACCTACAACAACGAGGTGCGCGCCACGCGCTACGCCAACAGCGGCAAGACCGTCAGCCTGCCCACCATAAAAGACTTCATGGGCACGGGCTATAACCCGCACCATTATTACACCATCGCCTTTGCCGGCGGCTTCAACGGCTCAACCACCGTCGACGCCGACCGCACCGTGACCGTAACCCTCACCGAAAAAGACTGCTACGACATCGCCTCGAAGGAAGACTGGAGGGCGTTCCGCGAACTTGTGAACGAAGGACAGACCGCCGTCGATGCCAAGCTGACGCAGGATGTCAACCTCGGCGAGGAAATCCTGATGCTGGGCTATTATTTGCCCAACGTTTACTCCGGCACGTTCGACGGACAGGGACACACGCTCTCTTTCTCCTGGGATGCCGGCTCCAGAAACGAGATAGCCCCCTTCAAGAATGTGAAGGACGCCACCATCCGCAACCTGCGCACCCAAGGGAAGATTACGTCAAGCAGTTACGATAGCCAGTTATCCGGATTGATTAATTATGCTTATGGCAACACCACCATTTCGGGCTGTGTCAGCGAGGTGGACCTCAAGGGGAGAATCTCATTGGCAGGCATACTTCAATGGCCGGATGACACTGCCCATATCACCATTAACGACTGCTTAGTCAAGGGAAACTTCCACGCCACGTCCGACCTGAATGGCGGTACAAGTAGAACTATATCCGGATTTATAGCTCATAGGCACAAAGATGCCGCCTGCACGCTGAACAACTGCCTCTACCTCGGCACGAGCAACGCCCTCGACCACGACAAAACTAGCCACACCTTCAGCTCGGATTTTGAGCTGAACGAGGGCACCGGCTTTACGCGCATCAACAACTGTTACTACCTGAACGCCTGCGGCGAGGTACAGGGCGACAGGGTAACCGCCGAGCAACTCAAGAGCGGCGAAGTGGCGAAGCTGCTGCAAGCCGACCGTACCGACCAGTGCTACTGGGCGCAGCCGTTGGGCGAGGAGCCGAGCCCCTACCGCGAGACCGGCAAGGCAGAGGCGAACTACGTATATTATAATAAGGAGAACAACAGCTGGGTGTGCGACGACTTCCGCCTCACCGACGGCACGGCAATGCCCATCGGGCTCGACTTCACTGCCGCCACCGTTACCTACGAGCGCAACTTCAATGGCGCGCAGAAAGCCACCCTTTGCCTGCCCTACGAGTTGTCTGTACAAGGTTTCAAGGCTTACACCATCTCGGGCGGCAATGGCAGCGCAGTCTATTTCGCGGAAGCGAAGGATAAGCTCGAAGCCTATAAGCCTTACCTGATTACTGTCGACGGTGTGCCACAGCTCGGTGGTGAGAACATAGAGGTGAAAGCCTTCAATGACGATAAGCTGACGACCCCGGCCGGCAAGTACAAATTCGTGGGCACGGTAACCGGCGTGGACAACGCCACGGCAGCAGCCGCCAACGCTTACATCCTCCAGGATGACGGCAAGTTCCATAAGGTAACGACCGACAACCCCGCCGCTACGGTTCCCGCTTATCGCGCTTATGTCACTTGTCCGAAGGGCGCGGGCGCCAAGCAGCTCTCCATCGTCATCGACGGCGAGACCACCGGCATCGGTGGCGCTACGAACGACGCGAGGGGCAGAGCCGACGGTCCGGTGTATGACCTGCAAGGCCGACGCGTGGCCGACCGCCTCGACGCCGCCGCACGCCACCGACTGCCCGCAGGCGTGTACATCGTAGGCGGACGCAAGGTGATTCTGAAATAAATAAGAAATAAAAAACAAGAATAATGAAAAAGTATATAAAACCAGCCATCAAAGTCTCTATTATCGAATTGGAAAACCATATCCTCGCCGGTTCCACCAGCGTGGGGATTGACGATGACCCCGCTACCGGACCCGCCTGCTCCAAACAGCAGGATTTCCTCGATGAAGAGGAAAGTTCTTCATCTTCGATATGGGACAATTAAAGCAAGTTCCGCTCATTTTTATCGGGAGTGCATCCACCAACGAGGAGATGCACTCCCGAAAATAAAAGACTTTATCAGCAAAGTGAAAATGACAAATGACGACAGTCTTGCCCAACCCTGGGTAAATGTCCCGACAAATGACGGCAAGCCCAAGAACAACTACATCGTGAACGGATGTAAGGTAGTCGTAAAATAGATGATTTGTGGAAAAGCCACTCTACTTTGCCCCTTTTGGCCAAGTAGAATTTGCTCCTGTTGGCCACAACATGATTGCCCCTTGTAAAGTTCTGGTGCAGGGGTCAATTTTATTTTACCCTTTTAGATACTCTGGCTTTTCTTAGCCCTTAACTTACGCATGCTTTCGCCATATAATTCTATGGTATGCGCCGTATGAATGATACGGTCAAGAATGGCATCTGCTATTGTCGGGTCCCCCACCATGTCATACCAGTTGGACGCAGGGTACTGTGAGGTTATGATGATGGATTTCCGTTCATGCCTGTCTTCGATAATTTCGAGCAGTATGGGCCGTTCCCTGGCGTCAAGATGCACAAGGAACAGGTCATCAAGGATAAGCAGCTGGCACCGCTCGATCTTCTTGAGTTCTGCCTCGAGTGTACCCTTGATTTTGGCCACTTTCAGTGCCCCGAGCAGTTTTGGGGCATTGGCATAGAAAGTGCGGAATCCCCTTATGCACGCCTCGTGGCCGAGGGCACATGCAGAAAGCTTTTTCCCGTACCGGAAGATCCTGTGACGAAAAGGTTCTGCCCTTTGTTCACGAAATCCAGGGTGGCGAGGCGTTCCATCTGATTGCGCTCAAGGCCCCGGTTCGTGGCATAGTCAATCTGTCCGAGACAGGCCTTGTATCGGAACGCCGCATTCCTGGTAAGCTGCACTATGGCAGCCTGGGCACGGTAATCCCATTCACGTGCAAGGAGCATGGAAAGGAAGGTAGCCGCGGTCATGGACTGTGGAGTGGTGCCGGCAAGAGGATGTGTCAAAATGAACCGAACCCCGAAAGTCAGATAAAAGACTTTCGGGGTTTTTCGTCTTTCCGGGAGTTGGGAAATGCAGCCAATGGCATTTTTTATTCTTCCCAATGTTGGGAAAGCCGTTTTTCGCCGTTTTTTGATTTTCCCCCGTGGCGGAAAGCCGATTTTCGCTGATTTTTGATTTTCCCCCGTGGCGGAAAGCCGATTTTCGCTGATTTTTGATTTTCCCCCGTGGCGGAAAGCCGATTTTCGCCGTTTTTCGTTCATCGTACCCCTACGAAAGCCTCCTTTTGCCATTTTTTATCAATTGTACCCCGTATCTGAGTGATTCTTCGCGAAAATGTATGCCCCGGCAGGATCTGAACGCTTTTGGAGGATACTGCATGAGCCGCTCCACTTCCCGGAGATAATTCAATACGATATTGTCCATTTCCGAGGCACGCCGGAAGAGTTCCTCCAAGTCCTTGTCATAAGGGCCGTAATGTCCCGGCAGGTTGTGCTCCTTTTTCCATGAATAAGCGTAGGGGACGTCACAGCGGTCATGGGCGGCGACAAGGTTCATGCCACAGTAGATTTCCACCGTGTCGGCATCGTAGAGGATCGTCACGCGTTTCCCCACATGTTCCTTGGGAACACTGTAATGGTGCTTGAACAGCGATACGTAGGAGTTCCTGCCGACAGTCATCAGCTTTTTCTCTTTCATGACGTAGCGTTTCAGTGGAAGCGGGCGGAGGTAGTCCTTCTCACCGCGCAGGAACATCTCCTTGCGTGACGCCTCCCGGCCGGCCATCACCTTTTCATTGAAATCGTGCAGGGAAACATGGATAGCGGCATTGAGATCGTCCAGACTGGAGAAAGTCATTCCCTCTATGTCCAGGTAAACGGAACGGTAGAGAAGCTTCACTGCGTTTTCAACAAGGGCCTTGTCCTTGGGGTGGCGTACACGGGCGGGATAGACCGCACAGCCGTAATGCTCGGCAAAAGCGGCGAAATCGTCATTGATGACGGGCTCGTTGCGGTCGCTTCGTGTGACGGCCGCCTTCAGATTGTCGGGGACTATTGCCGCCGGAGCCCCTTCGAAATACAGCATGGCATTCTCGCATCCCTTGATCAGGTCTTCCTTGCGCTGCGACCATACGGCCTCACAGTAGGTGTAATGACTGAACGGAAGGATGGCAACAAAGACTTCGGCCTTCTTCGTCTCGCCTGTCATCTCATCGACAACTTCAAGCCTGTCACCGGCAAAATCAACATACATCTGGTCTGCGGCATAGTGCTCGACATGGCCGACGACCTTGATGTGGAACTTGTACTGGCGGACTGCCCGCTTGAAGGAAGACAGCTGAAGACCGTCAGGATATTCAGCATGATACTCCTTAAACAGTTTTCTGACACTCATCCCTTTGCGTGTCAGGCGGGATACATATCCGGGAAGCAAAGCCTCCAATTCAATCCTTTTGGAAGAAGGCTACCGACGTCGGGATTCCGTACCGACAAACATCTCATGCAACTGCTCCTCGGAAAGGGAGAGAAGCTGATCGATGCTTTTCCCACTTGAAAGGAACAGGCGGACATACTTGCGGACAGTGTTACGGGAAGTATGGAACGTGGATGCCGTTTCCTTGATACCCATCCCTGCCGCATAACATCTTAAAATGTTCTTGATTCTCTTGTTCATTTGCATAGATTTTATTATTACCCCTTACACCAGGACTCGGGTTCCCAAATCTACATAAAAAACTCTAACGACACTTGTACTAAGTGGTTAATGTTATTTTGGCCAAAAGGGTCAATCATATTATGGCCAAGGTGAGCAATCCTGTTTGGCCAAAAGGGTCAAAGTAGAGTGGCTTTTCCATAAATACAGTTAATTGGTTGTTTTTTTTCTTACAGGTAAACTAATAGTTGACTTATGGGTAAAAAATCCAACTATTATAAGAAGAAAGATAAAATAAAAAACTGAAGTTTCGCAAGTGAATATATACACTTGCTTGTTTATAAATTTCATAAAATTGCAGATTTAGATTTGGTAGTTGATTCTTTCGTAGAAAAATTGAGTTTTCTATATTTCAAGGAATACGAGTAAGTTAGATGTGATAAAATATTTCTGAAAGTCAAAACCAAGTGCAAGAATATTATCAGAAATCCAAGATCTTCCAAAGAGAGGAAGATAGCAGCTTTATATACATAAAATACCCAATAATAGGTATTGTGTGATGTTTTTGAACATTGTAATTTTGCATCCGAAAATACCCATTATAAGAAATAAATCTCACATATCATTTATATACAGGTATTTGAAGAGGAAAAATTAGTGCAATAAAAGAATAGATTTGTCCCCACATGTATGTTAAAATAAAAATGCTGTCTCTGCTTGTCACACTGACTCCATGGATTGGGTATGCCCAAAAAGTCGTAGGCACACCTAAAACGTCTAATGCCATGACCGACTCTTTACATCAAATCAATGAAGTAGTAGTAAGAGCCAACCAGATGTTAGGCAGCCAGTTTGAAGCACGTAACCGTACTGGTTCGGCTTATTACCTTTCACCCAAAGAATTGGCCAAGTTTGATTATACCGATATAAATCGTATGCTGAAAAGCGTACCTGGAGTAAATATTTATGAAGAAGATGGTTTTGGATTGCGTCCCAACATCAGTTTACGAGGAACACAAGCCGAGCGTAGTGAACGTATCACGCTAATGGAAGATGGTATATTGGCTGCTCCTGCACCATACGCAGCCCCTGCAGCCTATTACTTTCCTAATGCGGCACGTATGTATGCCATAGAAGTATTAAAAGGTAGCAGTCAGGTACAATATGGACCATTTACAACAGGAGGTGCCATTAACCTAGTGTCAACCCCCATCCCGCAGGACAGATTAATAAAGTGCAGCATGTCGGCAGGTAGTTTTGGTAGTCTAAAACTACAAACGGCCATAGGTAAAAGCTTTAAGCATACGGGCTTTCTCATAGAATATTTGCGCTATCAGGCTCGCGGTTTCAGACATGATGACCCTGACGAGCGTACAGGATTTAAGCGCAATGACGTAATAGCTAAGTGGATGGTGCGCACAAACAAAGAAGATGGCATAAATCACAGATTAGAACTAAAGTATGGATTTGCTAACGAAACTTCCGACGAAACATATCTTGGGCTTACTGATCAGGACTTTGCCTTTAAACCATATTTTAGATATGCGGGAGCACAAAAAGATAATTTGGTGACACGCCACTCCCAGTTTTCTGCCACATACATCATGAAAGGTGTTCGCTCATGGAGTATAACCACGCAAGCCTATTACAATTATTTTTTCAGAAACTGGTACAAGCTTAACGAGGTGCGTACTGGCTACACCAAGACTGAACGTCGTTCGATAGGCGATGTACTTGCCGACCCTATTACCAACCAATCGTACTTCGATATTGTTGCAGGTAAGGCTAACTATATAGGAGAGGCACTAATGCTGCGTGCTAACCACCGTAAGTACCATTCGCGTGGTATTCAGATAAAAGGGGAATATAAAACAATGCTATACGGTGGATACTTCACTGCAGAGATTGGCATGCGTTACCATGCCGACAGTGAGGATCGCTACCAGCAAGACGATGGATACTCTATGAATAATGGTCGCATGGAGCTTTTTTTAAGAGGGCTTCCAGGCAGTCAAGCTAACCGCATTACCACAGCGCATGCCTTATCGGCTTATACTTTGGCAAAATGGGCAAAAGGTATGTTTACCTTTACCGCAGGAATTCGTTATGAAGATGTAAAGATTTTAAATCGCGATTATACTAAAGCCGATTGGCGACGTACGGGTATGGTGCGTATAGAAGTACCAAATAGCGCAAGAGCAATTATGCCAGGAATAGGGATCAACTGTAAGTTAATGCCCCAGCTGTCATTATTCTCAGGAATACATAAAGGTTTTGCACCACCCAGTGCTTCCCTTGGACAAAGAGCCGAGAGCAGTATCAATATAGAGGCTGGTTTGCGCTATGCTAATCAATGGTTCAAAGGAGAACTGATAGGTTTCAACAACAACTATTCTAACATGTTGGGCAGCGACCTTGCCGCACAAGGCGGATTAGGCACCTTAGACCAGTTTAACGTAGGACGGGCATTGGTACGAGGAGTAGAACTGCTTTTACAATGCCAGCCATTACCTACCCATTGGAAAATCCAACTCCCCATGCAACTATCTTATACCTTTACAGATACAAAGATGAAAAACTCGTTTACAAGTGCATCGTGGGGACATGTTTTGTACGGCGATGAAATCCCTTATATCTTTCGTCATGCACTTAACGGTCAGATAGGCATGGAAAGCAAATGGGCTGACGTAAACTTTAACATGCGATACAATGGCGACATGCGTACGGTCCCGGGACAGGGCAAGATAGCTCAACGTGAAAAAATTCCAGCCAACTTTATTATAGACGCTACCGCCAAGATACATGTAATGAAAAGTGTAGACCTTACTATGAACATTGTCAACCTTACCAACAAAGTGTATATGGTTTCACGGCACCCATCTGGTGTCAGGGCAGGCTTACCTTTTGGTATTTATGGGGGCATACAGTGGAAACTTTGATAAAATGGCACACCACTAATAATATAATATAAAAATGAGAAAATCTGTATATATACAATCCATAACTATAAAAAGAATACTATGCCTATTTGTCATGCTATGCTCATTATCAAGGCTCATGGCACAAGAAAATGGGTGGGTAACAGGCTCTGTTACAGATACACAAGGTGAACCCATCGTAGGGGCGGTTGTTGGTATTGTAGAAAACAAGCAAAAGACGGTTACGGACATAGATGGGAATTTTAAGATCAAGGGTGCAGAGGGGCAAACCATTACTGTCTCGTTTATAGGCATGCATGACTATAGGGGAAGTATTAAGGCAACATCTTTAAAAATAGTGTTGCAGAGTAATAGCAGCATGATTGACGAAGTTGTCGTAACAGGATACCAAAACATAAGAAACCGTGTTTACACGGGTGCTGCCACAGCAGTGAAGATGACCGACATCAAACTCGAAGGTATTGGCGATGTCTCGCGCATGTTGGAGGGTCGCGTGCCTGGATTGTCCATTCAAAACATATCCGGAACATTTGGCGCTGCACCACGCATCAATATTCGCGGAGGTGCTTCCATCATGGGAAATGTTCAGCCATTGTGGGTAATAGATGGTGCAGTTTACGAGGACATGGTACATGTTTCTCCCGAAGCCTTGGCGTCTGGCGATGCTGTTACGCTCATTAGTTCGGCAGTAGCAGGGCTTAATCCTGCTGACATACAAGATATTCAAGTACTAAAAGATGCCTCAGCCACATCAGTATACGGTGCGCGGGCTGCCAATGGCGTTATTGTAATTACGACAAAAAGTGGTAAAAGAGAAATGCCATTGCAAATTAATTATACAACAGAAAATACATGGCGCCCACGTCCAGATTACAGTCACTTCGATTTGCTAAACTCTCAAGAGACGATGGCTCTGTATCAGGAAATGCAAGAAAAAGGATATTTTGATCCAGCTACATCATTATATGGACGTAGAGGCGGGGTTTATCATCAAATGTACAAACAGCTCACCACTTATGATGAGAAATCTCATAACTGGATACTGCCAAACACTTATGAAGCTCGACAAGACTTCTTACGACAAAGAGAATATGCCAATACGGATTGGTTTAGGCTTTTGTTTACAAACAACCTGATGACAAACCATACTGTAAGTTTGTCGGTAGGTGGAAAAAATGTAGCATCTTATGCCTCAATAGGCTATTATCACGATGCTGGTTGGACTATCGCTGATCAGGTGCAGCGACTGACAACCAACATTAAGAACACCTTTTACATAACCAACCGCCTTACTGCCAAGTTATCGTTACAAGCCAATATGCGCATGCAAAATGCGCCAGGCACCTTGCCACAGAAAAAAAACACCATATCGGGAGCATTTGAACGTGATTTTGACATCAACCCGTTTGCATACGCTTTAGGAACAAGCCGAACGCTTCGTCCCTATGATGAGTATGGGCAACGCGAATATTATCGTAACAACTGGGCTCCTTTTAACATATTGAACGAGTATGATAACAATCAATTAAAAATACAGGTGGTCGACTTTAAGTTGCAAACCGAAGCGACCTATAAGTTTACTGATGCTCTTAACCTTAAAGCAATGTTTTCATACAGAAGAGCACATACAAGTAGACGACATGAAATAGGTGAAAAATCCAACATGATAGGAGCTTACCGTGCTTGTGAAACACCATGGGTGGCAAAACAAAATATATACCTTGTAAAAGACATCTATCATCCAGAACTCCTGCCTAAACCTGGCATACAACAAGGTGGCGTACTTTTCCTAAACAATGCTAACATGCAAAGTATGCTGGCACGCATAGCTGTTGATTACGACAAGCAAAAAGGGTCACATGACCTGAAAGGATTTGCTTTTGGTGAAATAAGGACTCTGCAGCAAACTACGAATTCTTTTCAGGGATATGGCATTAGTTATCAACGCGGTAATGAGGTGCAAAGCGCACCTGGTATTTTTGAGAAAATGTTTCAAGAAAACACCCCTTATTTTGCATTGCGTAATAGAGACGAGCGAGGCATAACATTCTCAGGCAATGCCACCTATGGCTATCAGGGCAAGTACATTTTTAATACAGTGGTGAATATTGAAGGCTCTAACGCAGCAGGAAGGGGGACAACTACTTTATGGTTACCAACATGGAATGTTGGAGCCAAATGGAACGTGGATAAGGAGAATTTTATGCAAGGCAATGATGTCATTTCAAAATTGGCATTTCGTATAAGTTATGGATTAACAGCCAAAATGAACGAAGCGGCAGCTAATGCATCGGCTATCTATAGAGGTGGTATAGTCCATAGGTTAAATCTAAATGACAGAGAAAATAAATTAAATTTGCTTTCGTTGGAAAACAGAGATCTTACCTGGGAAAAAATGTACGAACTGAATATTGGTGCAGAGGTGGCGTTCCTGAAAAATCGCATTTCGACCACAGTAGATGTATACCAGCGCAATACATTCGATTTGATAGACTTGGTACGAACATCTGGAGTTGGTGGGCAATATTATAAATATGCCAACTTTGGTGACATGGTTGCTCGTGGTATTGAATTCGGATTGCATACCATCAACGTGAATACCAATGCATGGAAATGGACAACAGATCTTACATTCAGTGCCATTCATCAACAAATAACCCGCATGCTCAATTCACCAAACGCATTTGACATGGTGGCAGGTAGAGGTCGTGGCAACGTAGTTGGTTATCCTAAAGGCTCGCTGTTCTCGTTTAACTTCCAACGATTGGACAAAAATGGGCTACCAAACTTTAATTTTGGACGCTATCCATTACCAAAAAACGAGTTGAAAGATATAGTAGGAGCAGACTTCAATGATACACAATACACTAAAACTTATTTATTGTATCACGGTCCTATTGAGCCTAATATAATGGGCGGACTGGCAAATACCGTGAAATGGCGCAACTGGGAATTTTCTTGCTTCATAACAATGCAGGCAGGCAACAAGATTAGACTAAATCCAACATTTGATACACAGTTTGCTGATTTGAATGTATTTTCCAAAAATTATCTCAATCGTTGGCTTAATCCCGGCGATGAATATCATACTGATGTGCCTACACTGCCTTCGAAGGAGATAATAGACGTGATAGGAATGGAAAATATAGAAAAAGCATACAACACCTACAACTACTCGCAATTGCGTGTGGCCGACGGTAGCTTTGTCAGACTAAAAAATATTGCTCTATCCTATTATTTGAAACCAAGTTGGATGAAAGCGGTAGGCCTAAAAAGTGGAAGTATTCGCTTAAATGTTACAAATCCACTATTGATTTATGCCGATTCTAAACTACATGGACAAGATCCCGAATATTATCAAACTGGAGGCGTTTCACTGCCTACGCCTCGACAATATACTTTTACTTTAAATGTGGGCTTTTAAAATGAAATACTATCTATATAAATATGTCTTGATCTTTGCCACTTTAGCTCTATGTGGCTGTAACGATTTTTTGGACAAAATTCCCGATTCGGACATTGATGTAAACATAGACAATGAAGAAGGAATTGCCCAATTACTTGCAGGAGCTTATCCAGAGGCAAGCTACATTCCTTTTTTAGAGCCTCGTACTGATAATGTAGACATCAGAGCAAATGGCACACATACACAACTGAACGAAGAAATGTTTTATTGGGAAGATGATACCCAAGAAGACATTGACACACCCTTAAATTATTGGAATAGTTGTTATAAAGGGATTGCGCAGGCCAACAAGGCTTTGGAGCTGCTCAAAAAATATCCGAAGACTGAACGTGTCAAGGCTTTATATGGCGAGGCATTTTTGCTCAGGGCTTACCTTCACTTCATGCTGGTCAATATCTGGGCAGAGCCTTATGGCAATGCAGAGCAATCTCCTGGTATACCTTATGTTACCAAACCCGAGAAACATGCGCTGACAAATTATAACAGAGGTACTGTCAACGAAGTATATGATAGCATTGAGAGCGACTTGAAGCGTGGTGTCACCTTAGTCACTGACAGATATTATAAGCAACCTAAATATCACTTCAACAAAAAAGCGGCTTACACGTTCGCCTCTCGTTTTTATCTAATGAAAGGTGAATGGAAAAAAGTAGTAGAATATGCTAATTATGTGTTAGGCGCTGACCCCAAAACCACGTTAAGGCATTGGATTGGATATTCACGGCAATTTGAGTTTAAACGTCAGCGTTTGTTTACACTCTACACATCTCCCGACGAGCCCGCCAACTTATTGATTTGTACCACCGAGTCTCGGTGGGCGAGACAAATGTCCACTGATCGTTATGGAGCTACCAAACAAACTGTTGACGAAATATTCAACAAAAGAGGTATCGAAGGCGGAGGCGATTTCTCTAAAATGACCTTTGACGGCACATATCCTTTTGTTTATTCACCATCACCTATAGTAAATGGTAAGTATATCGCCAAGTTTGATGAGCTGTCTACCACTGAAAGCATTGGATTAAGACCTCGGGGAATTTACGTGAGCAATGTGTTGTTTACTGCAGACGAAGCTTTGCTTAATCGAATGGAAGCCTATGCTATGCTAAAACAGTATGATAAAGCCATTAATGATTACCTGCAATATATGCAGGGTAAGTTTGGCTTTATGCCTACTGTTGAAAGGGATATTTATATGCGTACAAGTGAGAATAATTATGATGTATACACCCCCTTCTATGGCATGACATTAAAACAGCTTGCATTGGTAAAGTTATTTGCCGATTTCAGGCAAAAAGAGTTTTTTGCTGAGGGGCTACGCTGGTTAGACATTAGAAGGTTTCATTTGAGCGTGAAGCGTAACACAAAGTCTAAATATTATTTCCCCTTAGAGAAAGACGACCCACGAAAAGTCTTGCAAATCCCCATAGAGGCACAAAACAGAGGACTGGCTCCTAATCCCCGTGAACGCAAAGAACCCATTAGATAAACATGGTAGGTAATTTATAACGCAACAAAATGAATATACAGAAATATTTCTTAGCATATATAGGCCTATGGGCATTACTGGCAACGTCTTGCCAACATGACACGCTATCAGATGACAGTGTTGTGGACAGCAATGCCACTCAAACGCAAACGGCACAATGGATAGAACAGCATTTTACCAAGGTGTATGGGCCAGAGGTGGTATATCAGTGGCAAAAAAATAATAGTCAGAAAGGAGTCTATGTGTATCCTCCTGACACTACAAACATAAAACAAGTTCTTAACGCTATTAGCTCTTTGTGCTTTGATACCTTTAGGAGTATTCAAATAGAAGGCAAAGGCTGCCTGCTTAACTACTGTTTGCCAGTACGCATTACTTTATATGGTGGTGGAAACCCAGACAAGAATGGTGTTGAGCGCATGTACAACATTGCGTCACAGCCGGTAGAGATGAGTATATACCATGTTAATGATTTTGATGCAAATGACAAGCAGAAAGTTCATAGACTTGTTCGTAGCGTATATCACCAGATGATGAAACGAGTGTTAGAGCAGATGCCATACAATAGGGCTAAATTTGCTACCATCAGTGAAGGAAAATATATCACCGACACTCAGCTTCTCTCCGAGATAAATGGTGCGAACAACGATATTGGGTTAGTGGGATATGCCAACAAACGTGGATTTTACACCTATCTTTCCATGCTAAATCCTGAGGACGACATGGCAGAGATGTTAAGCGTTATCTTGACATCTACACCTGCAAGACTTAAACAAGCAGAAGATGAAGCACGTACGCCAGACGAAGACTCTGACCCCGAGGTGAATAAACGCTATGAACAAGAGGCCGATCGTGCCTATCATGATTTTATGGCAAAAAAAATGTTTGTCGAGCAGTATGCTTGGAATAACTGGCACGTTAAATTGCTCACATTGCAACTTAAGAGTGTCAGGACCTTGAATAAATATCTAAATACAAAATAAGATGAAGTATCTTTCATACATACTCCTCACTATACTTGGTTGCGTTTTCTACAGCTGCCATGATGAAGAAAGAGAATTTGTGAACACACCTACCCAGCGCAAGAGGCGAGCCATTGAGGCGTTGAACACTGAGCTGGTTAACAACAAAGCAGGATGGTTGGTTATGTATTTCCCTAAAACAGACTCTTTGCTGTTTTCTAATATCAGTGATAAAATAAAAGCCGAATACCAATACGGTACCGATAGATATGGTTATGGAGGTGTTTGTTTTACCATGCGTTTTTTACAACATGGGAAAGTAGAGATGCGTGCCGACTTTGACCCCAAAAGTGTTACTACTTCCATAATGGGCGAATACAAAATAGGGGCAAATAGTTGCACCCAACTTACTTTTCTTACCACAAACTATATACACAAGCTGGTTAATGATAGTTATGGAGGCGCATGCGACTGGTTATACCAAGGACGTGATGAAGATGGGTTACTGGTATTCAAAACAGCCTCATACCTTAAGCCAGCATGCGAATATATTCTGATGAAGCCCTTGCAAGATGTGCATGAGTTTGCCGATGCAGTAAAACAAGCATACGATAACAGACGAGTGTTTGAGCGAATGAAAAATCCACAGTTATATATACACAGAGGTGGCCGTGTTTACTTTCAGAGCGATTACTATCTCGGCAGAAACGGTGGACGCGTGGCCACCACTGAGAAACAAAGATATTATCTATTTATGGAGGTGACGAAACCTAATCCTATCCCAGACTATCCACCTAAAGAATTTTCCGTGTTGGGTTCTGGGTATTGTGGCACGTCTAAGGGTATTACTTTTAGAGCAGGGTTGCGGTTAAACAACAAACAGGTGTTTGCCGACTTTCAACGTGTTGGCAACCATTTCGAAGCCGAATTGGTAGAAGTGTATAATCCGGAATGGAAAAGCATTAGGTTAGTAAGTAAGCATTTGCACCCGGAAGGAAAAATAACAGGCTTAAAAGCGGTTATTCAAGATATTCCTACCAATGAATAAAATATAAACAGATAACAACGAACGGTATGAAAATGAAATTATATATAATACTCTTTGTCTTTGCCATGATATTATTCTCAGCATGTTCACCTGCCGTAAACGACGATGCCGATGAAGATTACGACAAATTATTTCCATTTAAGGGAATAGAAAAACCAAAGATATCGTACGATGATCAAGCCTTGCAATTAGCAAGCATCGATATGAATGAGCATAGCTACATCTACCCGGGAGTTGAGATTAGCGGTGAGAAGCGTACTTATACGGTAACCCTGATCTGTTCTTTTTTTGAAAAGGAATTACAAGGCAGCTTGGTGCCTGATGGTGAACTTTCCTCGACTTATACTATTAGATACATTGATGCTGACAAGACGTTGAAAACCATTTTCACAAAAGGTTATGGTTTTGATGATAGCGAGGTAAAATTGCTTAAAAATGGAGAGGAGCAAAAAATTACTTTTCAAGCCATGTCAGGTTTCCCCATGTTTTTGCAAGTAAAGGGCGGAGGTCCAAGCAACTCATCAGTGCGCGCCACTATTTCGGCAGTATCCAATGATGGACTTACCATTGTGCGTCCTTTACATGTAGAGCAATTTCAAAATGAAGAGGGTATCAATTTAATTAAAAATCCATTTTGTGGATATATCATATTGCCATAAAGATAAAGGGATAAAACTATGAAAAATAAACCTAACATTTTTTTTTGTATGTTCATGCTGTGGTTGGCACTGTGTTCCTCCATAACATCATGCACAACATGGCAAGACGAAACCATTGAGTCATCGTACATCATGCCTACATGGCCTGACCCGGAATATAAGTTTGTCAGGAATGATGAAAGCAGTGTTAATACATTAGAGTGTGAGCTATTAAAAGAGCCTGCTGATATTGTATATCACTCGTTTATGAAAGAAGCTCGTATATCAAGTGTCGTACAGCAAGAGCGGATGAACGAATATTTTAAGCAAGGGGTGTATGGAAAAGCACCATTTGATGAAATAGCTAAATCTACAGTTCACAGTGTTGACAGGGAGCGCATTCTCGCTACTTTTCAACAATTATTCGATGAATCGAGAGCATTAAGTGGTTATGGCTACCCTCGCCCTGCTGATATACGCAACACCAAGGCACAAATGGGCAAAGGAGGATACTTAGGCTATAATATTGGCGATGAAAACTTAGCGTTTGTTAATGCCAAAGGTGTAGCCGTGGCGGAAGTGTACTATGAGATGATTAGGGGAAGCATTTATTTGGATAAAATCCTGAATGTACACCTTAACCCTGAGTTATACAACGACCAACAGCTTTTGAAAGATCAAGCAGCTTCTAATCTGGTAAACGGACATAATTACACAGAACTGGAACATCATTGGGACTTAGCTTATGGTTATTACCAATACTGGTTGCTCATTGTGCAAAAAAATGAGCACAGTGCGTTAAAGGGAAGTCGTATTAAACTTTACAACGCTTTTGCAGCTGGACGATTGGCCATGACCGAGTATAGGTTTGACGAGATGAGAACATGTCTTCATACCATTAGGCAAGAACTGTCTAAGGTGGTCGCCGTGCATGCCATACAGTTATTGTCAGGCGAAGTGACAAATGCGAATTTACACGAGGACATAAGCAATGCCCTGGTATTCCTGTCACGTGCATATGGTGCCGTGTTCTCGTTGCAGTTTGCCGTGAATACAGAAGGGAAACCATTATATACCTTTGATGAGATACAAACGCTTTTAGATGCACTTACCCAAAACTCTGGATTGTGGGATAAGCAGCGTCTGGAAGGCGATTCCACTATCCCTGGATCCATTGCCTATACTGTAGCGCAAATCAAGCAGCGCATAAAATGATAAGCATATATGCGATAACTCTTATAAGAAAAAAGTAAAACTATGAATTTATATAAACTATTATTGTTGGCGTTCCTATGTTGTACGTTAGACGTAACAGCTCAAACACATCCCAACTTGATATTGAACGGTGGGTTTGAAGAGTGGCGCACCGCCGGTATCTATGAGAAACCTGTGTGTTGGTATTTTTCAGTGGGTAGTATTGAAAAATCAAATCAAGCGCATGGTGGCAGCCACGCTGTCAAGTTGGTAGCAATCCCGCATACGCTTTCTATAATTGACCGAGAAAACAACTATTATTATATGAACATTGAGGGCGGAGCAACTTATCGCCTTACCTATTGGTATAAAGGTACGTTACAGCGTGCCAATTGTGTTTCCACCGTGATATGGTGCAAAGAAAAGCGCAAAGTTAAAACGACTGCAAAGAAAACATCAAGGGATATGATCACAGATGCCTCCCCTACTGAATGGAAACAAAAAACTATTGATTTTGTCGCTCCGCAAGGAGTGGATTGCGCGGGATTTTGTTTTGAAATGAAAGAAGAAAATACCGATGCCAATAACTATCTATTGATTGACGATGTAGTTTTTAAGAAAATAAAAAGTAGTACTGTTACCGAGGATGTACCGATGCCTTACGAGGTAAAGGTTTCTGCACAACAACGCGAAATTTTTATATCGTGGCATCCTGTGCAAGGCAGTGGCATCAAATACAATATTTTACTCAATGGAAGACAGGTGTCTACAATAAGCGCCACCGACTATATCTTGCAAAAACTGCAGCCTAACACTACCTACGAAATAGGCGTGCAGACGATTATGCCTAACGGAAAGAAGTCGAAAGTGGTAAAAAAAAACATTACCACAGAATTAATGATGACAAGCAGGGAGGATGAAAATCGCATTCCCTACATCTATCAAATCAAGAACTATGGTGATTGCCCACGAAGCATAGAGCTGTTTTTCAACGATTTGTATGATGTCAACGCTCAAATTAAATATACGCTTGACGGCATTGCCTTCGTCCCTGTCGACGGATACAAATTGGTTTTCAACAAAACGGGTAAACATATATTGGTTGTGGACATCATTGAGAGTGATGGCAAGGCTTGGACCTTGGAATATAACTTAAATGTGAAATAAGCTAATCAACATGAAGCATATATATATTTGGCTATCAGTGATAATACTTGGCATGTCGTTAACCGCATGCCACAATGAGTCGGATTTAGAACCGTCTAAAATATTGATAGGGGATAACAACTTATCATCTATTGATGTGTTTACGCACACGACCCGCATGTTAATCTTAAAGGGTGGGACAGGTAAATACAAGTGCAATGTCAACAACTCAAAGTTGGCTACCGTCAGCATCAACGAGGATACATTACGTGTTACTGGTATTTTAGAGGGTGAAACGTATGCCTCTGTTTGGTCGGGAGATGAGTGTCGCAAGTTGGATATAAATGTTATAGTGCCCAACATTACCTCTACCGAGGATGTCATACGATTGTTCCCTCGGGATGAGAGCCGATCAGTAAGCGTCAATGGTGGAGGCGGCATGGCACAAATGAGTGTGGAAGACCCTATGCGTGTTCTGAAGAAGGTTAAGTGGAACGCCAAGACCAACATCATAGAAATAGATACCTATTGCGAGGGCGACGCTTATCTCCACATCACAGGGCAGGATCACCAAACCAAAACGATTAAAGTAGAAGTGCGATGCAAGGGCGAGTCTGATGAGTCGGGAGTATACAGCACCACGTCGAGAAGTTTAAGCGCTTTGATGCGCAACACGTTGGTGGTACATCGCAAAGGTGTGGGTGTATGGATATTTAATGAGGCCAACCCAACAGCCTCCAAGAAAACCATCAAGATTACGCCTGCTATCATAAATCCTCAGCAAGGCTCCTATGTTGATGTTGAGCTCGGTTTTCGCTATCCAGACGAGTTCAGCTCTCTAAAAGAGGGCAAATACAAATTATACGTCCAGGAGGTCAGGGCGAACCATGTTGTACTTGCCGGGCGTGGATTTAAATTTGTAATACCTTACGAGAAAAAATAATATATCTAATTTTCTATCTATGTTTGCCATCTATCCTATATAACTGTTGGCAATAGAAAGACGTATTCAAATTATTAATCAAATATTACAATACAACATGCAAATCTCAACAATTAGAAAAAGCATAACAACCTTGGCGTTGTTACTGGTGTTTAGTGCGTCTCATGCGCAGAAAGTAATAAAAGTTGAAAAGCCCGGTGAACTTTCAAAACAAATCACCCCGTCCGAAAAGTTCTCCATTACAGATCTTACCGTATCGGGTAGTATTAATGGTGCCGATATCTTGTGCCTTCGCGAGATGGCTGGGCGGGACATAGAGGGGAAACCTACAGAGGGGAAACTTTCCACACTTGACCTCTCTATGGCTAAAATTGTTGCCAACGGTGGCAATTATTATCAGGTAAAGAGAGGTATGTCTACCAAATACTACTCATCTGCCTATGATGACGAGGTGAGTGCCTACATGTTCTACCAATGCCAGGCACTTATAACACTAAAATTGCCTACAAATACAAAGAGTATAGAACAACACGCTTTTAGCGGTTGCACTTCGCTTACGGAATGCATCATTCCGCAAAGCGTCGCTACGATGAGGGAGAATGCCTTTAAAGATTGTAGCAGATTAGCCTCAATAGCGCTTCCCAACTCGCTCAAGGAAATAAGTAAGTGTGCCTTTGCTGGATGCAAATCACTTACTTCGGTGACTTTTCCATCACAGTTGGAGAAAATTGGCGCACAAGCTTTCGAGAATTGCACCTCGCTTGCTACCCTTTCCGAATTTCCTCAATCATTGTTAGATATAGAGGACAAAGCTTTCTACAATACTGCTGTTACGGCGTACACGGTGGCAGAAGATAACGACTATTATTATGCCAGCAATGGAGTGCTTTACGATGCCGATAAAATATCAATACAACTGTATCCTGCAGGCAGCAGTGCAACTTCGTTTGAGATACCTGGAAGTGTTGCAGAAATAGACGAGTATGCCTTTGCTTATGCCCAAAACCTGAAGAATATCAGTCTTCCGGAAGGACTCACCAACGTGGGCAAATATGCTTTTGAGCATGCTGGGATTGAGCAACTTACTTCACTTGCCTCTAATCTTTCCATTGGAGAGTCGACATTCAGCGACTGTGCCGAGTTGCAAACTGTTGACTTCAAAGGGGCAATTGGTGGAATAGGAAATTATGCATTCAAAAACAACAAGAAACTTTCTGTCGTGCAGTTTACTGGTTCAGCCATACCTGAGTTCGGCCAGTACGTATTTACGCCTAAGACCGTAAAACTCAAAGTCTATGTAGAAAAAGACTTGATTGACAAATTTAAAGATGCTTTTACCACAAAAAAAGTGGCGTTAGGTAAAATGTACGAAATCCTTGACATCACAACCTCTGGAATTGCGAAGCAGTCTGTCTATGAGTTGAACATAGATAAAGTACACTTCGACGTGTGTGGTAGAAAGATAAGCAAACATGACAAAGGACTTCACATTATTCAGTCTTCTGATGGACGTGTTGTCAAGCGTATGGTAAAATAAAATTAGAACCCGAACTCTGCCACTCACTGTTCTTTCAATTAAGAATGATATTTTTACAACGAAAAATACGAATGGATCAAAAATTCTTTTACGTATATGGTTGTAACGAAAGAGCTTATGCTCTGGCAAACCAACTGAAAAGAGATGTGTTTTCGTGTTTTTCGTAGAGTCAATCAGCAAGTGCAAAATTACAAAACGTGTTTGAAGAATTCGCACTTGCTGGTTGCCCCTGCGTAGGCAGATTAAAGTAATTTTATTGGAAATAATTGGCATAAAAACTTGGAATTATTTATATTTGCACTATAAATGTTAAAAGTGTCAATAAAATGAAAATTAGAGATTTAGTACACATTTCGCCTGATCTCACTATGAAGGACGACTGGGTGGATGGAAAAGTTATTGATATCAAAGATAATCCGTTCGTTGGTGTCGTTGTATCAGCAAAGACAGATAACGGAGTGATATTCTTTGGACGTGAGGAACTCTTTAACCCCGCATGATATGTTCACATTAAGTTTCGATATGGTCATAGCAGGCCTTAAAGAGCTGTACGGTGAGCCATCCAACAACGCCTATACTATGAGATAAGGCAAATACTCGAAGCAAATGGATTTGATTGGATACAGAGTGGCAATATAATCATTTAAGAGACCTTTGCACAATAAAGCGGTCTATTTTACCACTTATCCTATTGTATATTAGCGTTTTATTTTGTATATTAGCACTATAAGATGACACAAAATTATGGCAAGACAAGGAAAATCAACCAACGACGAAGTCTCATTTGCAGACGTCATGTTAGAGAAGAGATGCAGGAAAGCTCAGAATGTATTTTTGAATCAAGTCGACAGGCTTATCGATTGGCGTCCTATTCGCACGCTGATCAACAAGAAGTACACTAAGCGGCAAAATGCGGCAGGAGCTCCGGCCTATGATGTTATCCTGCTTTTCAAAATGCTTCTTTTACAGACATGGTATGGATTGAGTGACTGTGCCTTGGAAGAGCGTGTCAACGACTCGGTGACGTTTTCTCGATTTTTAGGGCTGAGTATGGAAGCCGTCTCTCCGGATCACAGTATGTAGTGTACTGAATAAGTTGACACCTTCTCAATCACAAAGGAGTAAAAATTTATGTCTCATTACAATGAATCAGAGAAAATACTGTTATTACATCAGTATGTAACAAGTGGCTTAACCTTGCAAGAGTTCTCTTCTCGTCTTGGCATCCCTTTAAGCACTTTCCATCGTATTTATACAGAATATGGCTCACCCGACGTCTCGTCACTCGCAGATCTTATGAAAAAAGAAGATATCCCCGGTACGCTCGAAGAACTTCAAGCGCAGCTATTACGCGAGCGCAAGGCTCATGCAAAAGAAATCAAACGTCTTGAGAAAGAACTGGCCGTTGAAAAACTTTATGGTTTGGCCAACAAGACGATGATCGACCTTGCCGAGAAGAAATACAACATCCGCATACGAAAAACTCCGATGCCAAGTAATCAAGACCTTGTCGCAGGGAGAAGAAAGACAGGCTCTGGTAAACCATCCTGTCAGTTTACTCTGTGGTTATCTTGGCATAAGCAGACAAGGATATTACCGCCATGTGGATCGTTCTTTGGAGTTAGACGTCCTGCGCAGCAGCATCGTGTTCTATGCGCAGGAGCTCCGCAGCTCTTTACCCAAGGCCGGCATACGCATCCTTTACGAGCTATGCCGTCGCAAGTATGCAGATAAGTTTACCATCGGGCGCGACCAATGCTATGAGCTCTTCCGCTCTAATGGTCTGTGCCTTCGCCGTCGCAAACGCCCAAGAACGACCAACCCCAATCACAACTACCACATCTATGAAGACCTTCTCAACACAACGCCCAAGCTACATCCTACCCGTTTCGGTCAGCTGTGCGTTACGGATATCACCTACGTAGCAACCTCTTCAGGCTGGGCTTATCTCTCCTTAGTAACCGATGCAGCCTCACGTCTGATCGTGGGCTGGTGTCTGCATCCGACCCTTGAGAGCCAAGGTCCGATGAAAGCCCTCTCTATGGCCATCGACTGCTACAGAAAGTATAACGTCGAGCTCTCGCAGCTCATACACCATTCCGACCGTGGCGTGCAATACTGCTGCAACGCCTATGTCAACAAACTCAAATCTCTTGGTATACAAATCAGTATGACACAAACCGGAGACCCATTGCACAACGCCCTGGCCGAGAGAATGAACAATACGCTCAAGAATGGTTGGCTCTTCAGTACAGAAGACAAAAGTCTGCAGCAGGTCAGGCGCCTCACAAAGAAAGCCATCGAACTATACAACACGTTCAGACCACATCAGAGCCTGCAGATGAGAACGCCCTTGGAAGAAGTCGCAAGGTTGACGGCATAACTTCATCGGCACACATTATTAAGTCCAACAATAAAAGAAGGAGGTAGAAACAACCGCAACTAGAAAATAAAGATTAATTTTGCAATTAGAAGACAACTGTCAACTAATTATGTAGTTAAGAAAAGACGGCGACAAGCGTATTTGAACTTAACAAATAAACTTGTCAAAGAAGAATTAAATTAAGAACCAAAGTTGTCAACTAATCCTAGGACACTGCAAAGTAAACGACAAACTTAGCGTAGCACTTGGATGGCATATCGTAAAGGCAGATAACGGAAACGATTTATATTGGCACAATGGTGGTACGGGCGGTTTTTCTTCCTCTATGGTATTCGATATGAATGAAAAGAGTGGAGTCATTATTCTTTCCAATGTTTCTTTTCTGCATCCTCATGCGAAAAATGTAGACGCATTGTGTTTTGAAATAATGGAAGACTTGGCAAAAAAGTAATAGTAGATATATATGCAAGAGAGAAAGAAACAAAGCGTATTATATGATTTTCTTATGGAGAAGAGATACAGATGGACTCGCCATTTCCTGCTTATCATCTCCATTATCTCCGCAAACCAAATTTTTATCACCTATGGAGAACAGATTCGAGGCGGAGATGTTTGTGGTATTATATTTGCGCATATAGTAGCTTATCTGTTGCTGATATATCTGAATATGTGCATCTTCATTCCTAAATTGCTACAACAAGAAAGGTATGTGCAATATGCAGCTGTCTTGCTCGCTGCAATATTCACATTCGTGATAGCGAATATCGGCTTGGAGTATTACATTCATTTTAAGTATCAAATATCTTTCGGTCCATATTCTTTTTTTTCTGACGGACGCAATAAAGCAGTCGATTTCTTCTCCGATTTCTCGGTACTGACATTGTCGGTGACGAGTATTACTGTAATCGTCTTTTACAAACATTGGATTCAAATGACTGAGATGGAGGAACAAATCGGAACTCGCAGGCTAACCGTTGAGTTGGAAAATTTGAGAAACAATATCGGATCGGAATTTCTTTTGGCTAAATTGAAAAAAGCAGCTGCACTATGCCTGACCGAACCTCCGGAAGTATCTCCGCTATTATTGACACTGAGCCGGATTGTACGCTATCGCCTATACGATTGCAGCAATCCGGTTGTACCACTCAATTCCGAAATTAAAATCCTTAAAGACTACCTGAATTTGGAAAAGAAGTGCGGGGCTCTCGCCGATTTCACACTCTCTTGCCAAATGAGGACTGGTATTTGTTTTATTCCTCCATTGACGTTACTATCGTTTGTAGAAGAACATCTATTCAATTCACCGGGAAAAGACCGAATGGAAATAGAGATTGAAATATGCGCCGACACGCTTGTCTGTACCTGTGGAAAAGCCACTCTACTTTGCCCCCTTTGGCCAAGTAGAATTTGCTCCTGTTGGCCACAACATGATTGCCCCTTGTAAAGTTCTGGTGCAGGGGTCAATTTTATTTTACCCTTTTAGATACTCTGGCTTTTCTTAGCCCTTAACTTACGCATGCTTTCGCCATATAATTCTATGGTATGCGCCGTATGAATGATACGGTCAAGAATGGCATCTGCTATTGTCGGGTCCCCCACCATGTCATACCAGTTGGACGCAGGGTACTGTGAGGTTATGATGATGGATTTCCGTTCATGCCTGTCTTCGATAATTTCGAGCAGTATGGGCCGTTCCCTGGCGTCAAGATGCACAAGGAACAGGTCATCAAGGATAAGCAGCTGGCACCGCTCGATCTTCTTGAGTTCTGCCTCGAGTGTACCCTTGATTTTGGCCACTTTCAGTGCCCCGAGCAGTTTTGGGGCATTGGCATAGAAAGTGCGGAATCCCCTTATGCACGCCTCGTGGCCGAGGGCACATGCAGAAAGCTTTTTCCCGTACCGGAAGATCCTGTGACGAAAAGGTTCTGCCCTTTGTTCACGAAATCCAGGGTGGCGAGGCGTTCCATCTGATTGCGCTCCAGCCCCCGGTTCGTGGCATAGTCTATATCTTCAAGACAGGCCTTGTAACGGAATGCCGCATTCCTGGTAAGCCGTGCTATGGCAGCCTGGGCACAATGGTCCCATTCTCGTGCAAGAAGCATGGAAAGGAAAGTGTCCGCCGTCATGGCCTGCGGCGTGGTGCCGGCAAGGCTTTCCCTGAAGGCCTCCTCCGCCATACCATGCAGCTTCATGCGGTTCATCAAATCAAGCGATATGGCATTCTGATCCTGCTGTCCTGTAACAGGAGCTGTCTTGTTGTTTGTTTCCATAAATCCGAACTTTATAATTCTTGTTTGTCTTTTCTGTAATATTCACGTCCGCGTATGTTCTTGTGGGTCGGTGGCGCAGGGGAAGCCCCGAGGGGCTGTACCCTTCCGTCCTCATCGGGAAGGAAATCCGCGTCTTCTCCCAGTTCAAGCACCTCGCGTAAGGCCTGATATCCGTATTGCAGCTTCTGGTTTGCGCAGGCGCAGGCCGCGACCAGACGGTCACGCCCGTACTTTTTCTCCAGCGTCAGTATGCCCCGGCAGGCTCTGAACGCTTTGGGAGGATACTGCATGAGCCGCTCCACTTCCCGAAGATAGTTCAATACGGTGTTGTCCATTTCCGAGGCACGCCGGAAGAGTTCCTCCAAGTCCTTGTCATAAGGGCCGTAATGTCCCGGCAGGTAGTGCTCCTTTTTCCATGAATAAGCGTAGGGGACGTCACTGCGGTCATGGGCGGCGACAAGGTTCATGCCACAGTAGATTTCCACCGTGTCGGCATCGTAGAGGATCGTCACGCGTTTCCCCACATGTTCCTTGGGAACACTGTAATGGTGCTTGAACAGCGATACGTAGGAGTTCCTGCCGACGGTCATCAGCCTTTTCTCTTTCATGACGTAGCGTTTCAGTGGAAGCGGGCGGAGGTAGTCCTTCTCACCGCGCAGGAACATCTCCTTGCGTGACGCCTCCCGGCCGGCCATCACCTTTTCATTGAAATCGTGCAGGGAAACATGGATAGCGGCATTGAGATCGTCCAGACTGGAGAAAGTCATTCCCTCTATGTCCAGGTAAACGGAACGGTAGAGAAGCTTCACTGCGTTTTCAACAAGGGCCTTGTCCTTGGGGTGGCGTACACGGGCGGGATAGACCGCACAGCCGTAATGCTCGGCAAAAGCGGCGAAATCGTCATTGATGACGGGCTCGTTGCGGTCGCTTCGTGTGACGGCCGCCTTCAGATTGTCGGGGACTATTGCCGCCGGAGCCCCTTCGAAATACAGCATGGCATTCTCGCATCCCTTGATCAGGTCTTCCTTGCGCTGCGACCATACGGCCTCACAGTAGGTGTAATGACTGAACGGAAGGATGGCAACAAAGACTTCGGCCTTCTTCGTCTCGCCTGTCATCTCATCGACAACTTCAAGCCTGTCACCGGCAAAATCAACATACATCTGGTCTGCGGCATAGTGCTCGACATGGCCGACGACCTTGATGCGGAACTTGTACTGGCGGACTGCCCGCTTGAAGGAAGACAGCTGAAGACCGTCAGGATATTCAGCATGATACTCCTTAAACAGTTTTCTGACACTCTTCCCTTTGCGTGTCAGGCGGGATACATATCCGGGAAGCAAAGCCTCCAATTCAATCCTTTTGGAAGAAGGCTACCGACGTCGGGATTCCGTACCGACAAACATCTCATGCAACTGCTCCTCGGAAAGGGAGAGAAGCTGATCGATGCTTTTCCCACTTGAAAGGAACAGGCGGACATACTTGCGGACAGTGTTACGGGAAGTATGGAACGTGGATGCCGTTTCCTTGATACCCATCCCTGCCGCATAACATCTTAAAATGTTCTTGATTCTCTTGTTCATTTGCATAGATTTTATTATTACCCCTTACACCAGGACTCGGGTTCCCAAATCTACATAAAAAACTCTAACGACACTTGTACTAAGTGGTTAATGTTATTTTGGCCAAAAGGGTCAATCATATTATGGCCAAGGTGAGCAATCCTGTTTGGCCAAAGGGGTCAAAGTAGAGTGGCTTTTCCAGTAAAGAAACAGTCCGCAATTTATTTGCCTGTTTCCTTTCATCGAAGTACCTCTGCAGGAGGTAATCCCCGAAATTCAGGTCGGATTTTGCACTGTTCGTTACCGCTTTTCCCAATCCTCACTTGCAAAGGAGGTGGTAATGTTTTGGTAACGCTGCTCTGTCCGAAGTTGGTATAACCCCGTCTTTTCGAGGTTTTGCGTTGAAAGACTTAAAAATCAGAACTGACTGACTCACAATTCATTCACGCTATTCCACCTTTCTTGAACCTTGAGGATAGATTTTCAGTGAAAGCAATTTCCGATTTGGCCAGCTGCGTTGTTGTCCGTAATTCTAACAAATGGTTGCCGTATCTTACCAAATGGCTTGTGGCAGTGGTCGCCAATGCCATGGACGACCGTGAATGCCGTAACCATACCTGCCTCGTGCTGACAGGCGAGCAGGGCAAGTTCAAAACTACATTCTTGAATTTGCTCTGTCCCCCTGCATTGCATGGCTATAGCTACACAGGCAAGATATACCCGCAGGAGAAAGACACACTCACTTATATCGGTCAGAACCTTATCGTAAATATAGATGACCAGCTCAAAGCCCTCAATAAGCGGGACGAGAATGAGCTGAAAAACCTCATCACCTGTCCGATGGTCAAGTACCGTATGCCGTATGACAAGTACGTGGAGGAGCATCCCCACTTGGCAAGCTTTGTGGCATCAGTGAACGGCAATGACTTTCTTACAGACCCGACAGGCAGCAGAAGGTTTCTGCCCTTTGAAGTTCTATCCATAGACATAGAGAAAGCCAAGCGTATTTCAATGGACAATGTCTATGCTGAAGCCAAAGCCCTGTTAAAGTCAGGTTTCCGCTATTGGTTTGATGATGAAGAGATTGCCGAACTATACAGAGAGAGTGAGGACTTTCAAGTACAGACTGCAGAAATGGAGCTCTTGTTGCGTTGCTTCGAGAAACCAGCGGAAGATGAAAACTATTCGTTAATGACCACTACGGAGATACTCACCTATCTGGGTGTTTATACCCACCAGCCACTTGTTGCCAAGCGTATGGGCGAAGCCTTGAAGAAAGCAGGATACATAAAGGTGAGCAAATGAAGAAACGGTGGTAGCCCCATCTATGTCTACAAGATTAGGAAAATCTTGCCCTGCCCGCTCCTTCAAACTTGTAGTAGCCAAATGTAGTAGAATGTGTAGTATTGTCCTATACTACAAAGTAATACTGATTATCAATTACTTATCATAAAATGGTATGTAGTAAGAAGAAAGATGAAAAAGTTTGGAGGGGAAACTTTGGAAAAGATAAACCCATAAAACAGACAAGCATAAATAATTATCATTCAACCCATTAAAGTATCAAAACAATGAAAGAAGAAGATTTATCACTTATCAAGCGATATTCCATTGTGGAGTATCTCGAAAAGAAGGGTGTCAGGCCTGTCCGTAAAACACCTACCTATGCCATGTACCGCTCACCACTCAGGGAGGAAACACATCCGAGTTTCAAGGTGGACACGGAAAAGAACCTTTGGATAGACTATGCCGAAGGCAGGGGCGGAAGCATCATCGACCTTTATATGCGCTTGGAGGACTGCACGCTCTCGGAAGCCATCTGCCGTTTGGGGCAGAACGCTTTAGAGCATACAGCGTACAGCTCCAATTCTCCAAAGAGAGAAATATCCATCAGCCCAAATCAAATAGAGAATGTAACAGCAAGCGGTACAAGGAGACTGATATGCCTATCAGACACCTTGCCGCCGCATTTGCAGGAGTACCTCAAAAAGGAACGCTGCATTGATTTGGAAAAGGCAAAACCCTTTCTCAAATGTATCAGTTACGAGGTAAGGGGAAGAAGATATGAAGCTATCGGCTTTGCTAATTCTTCGGGTGGTTATGAACTACGGGACAATCATTTGTTCAAGGGAACGATTGCCCCGAAGGACATCACTCCGATATTTGAGGACAAGGCACAGCCCGTCTGTCTGTTCGAGGGATTTATGGACTTTCTCTCTTTTCTTTCAATGAAAGGGGAAGTAACCAACCAATGTCTCGTGATGAATTCCGTGAGTAATGTAGCAAGAAGTATTCACTACCTGAACGAGAGGAATATAACCTCCGTTCGTACTTTTCTTGACAATGACTATGCAGGGCAGAGAGCAGTACAGGAATTTGTAAACGCAGGTTTTAAGGTAGAAGATATGGCAGTGTATTATAGAGACTTCAAAGACCTCAACGATTTTCATATCAGCCGTGTCCGTGAGCATGAGAAATCTCAAAATACAAGCAACAAAATAAAACAAGTCAAACTTAAAATAAGATAGAGTGATGAAAAAGGAAAGAAGAAACATGGAAGAAATAGATCGTTTCATAGGAAAAACTTTTGGTATGAGCCAAGCTGAAAATTCAAGTGAACAATCTGTCTCTGAATTCCGGGAAAAGGGAATGAAAACTATTCAAGAGCAACAACAACAAGAAACAGAACATGCCATAGAGCATGCCACGCCATCCGAGCCTGTACTGCATACAGAGCATGCAACTATTCAACGACGCATCAGTGCCAAGATGAGAAAGGAGACACTCGAAGCATACAAGCAAGCGTTCCTTGTTCCGACAAAGCTAAGTGAGAGAAAAGCGGTCTATCTGAGCAGGGAGACACAGGAACCTGCCGACTTCATCGTACGCAGGTTGGGTGACAGGGGCAGCAACCTCTCAAGTTTCGTGGAGAATATCGTGCGCATTCATTTGGAAGAATACGGAGAAGATATAGAAAAATGGAGGAAGCTGTAAACAACAGAAAAACGGTCAAGGACTATCGAGTAAAAGGATGTCCCTTTCACTCAAAATCCTCGACCGTTTTAGGGTAGTACCAACAATAGATTTTTACTGAACACATTGAACGGTGGGAATGCCACGAACGCAGTTAATCTTCTGAATGCATAGCATTCATTTTTGGACGACAAAACGCTTTATGCGTAAACGTTTCGTTAGCTGACATTGTAAGACGTCAGTTTGTACCCACAAACTGCGCCCTGCTCCCCTCGTCAGACTATCGGGGAGATTAGACCGTAATCACTCCGTTCTCATCGGTCAGTGTTCAGAAATTAAGAAACAACGAATCATCTACAATGATTAACTTTCAAGGAAACTTATATGAATGGATACAAAGGAAAACCTGCCAAATGGCAGCAACGAGGCAAGGAAGAAACGAGGATGAACAAGACAGAGTTCATCAAGGTAAGATGCACATTAGAGGAAAAGCAGCGTATCAAATCAAAGGCGGAAAACACAGGACGAAAGTTCTCGGATTACTGCCGTGAGATACTCCTTAACGGAGAAGTTACAGCCGTTCCCAAGATGACCGACAATGAGAGGGAAGCCATTGCCATTCTCCAGCATACAGGAAGGTTCTATGGGCAGGTTTCCAATCTCATCAAGGTCAAGGATGAAAGGTGGGTACTCATCACAAAGAACCTTTCCTTATGTGCCAAAGAAGCATTTAAGCGGTTTTACGACCCTCATTTTCGTATAGATGATGATATATATAAGGTCTTAAATATGACAAGAGATGATAGGAAAATGTAAGGCGATAGCCCACGGAAGCACAGCTTTGGATTATATTTTTAGAGAGCGCAAACTCGGTTATAGGCTTGCCTTCCACAATCTTTGCAGCAGGGAGCCAAAGACTATCCATGAGGAAATGAAAGTGGTCAGCGACTACAACAGCCGTTGCAGGAACAAGTTCCTCCGCATTGAAATCGGAATAGCACCACAGGACGAGAAAAAACTGCCTGTGTCCGAACTTATGTGGATAGCCCATCAGTTTGCCAAGCGAATGGGACTTGACGACCACCAATGGGTGGCTGTAACGCACAAGGACACCGACAACAGGCATATCCATATCATTGCCAATCGTATCAGCCTTTATGGAGAGGTCTATGATACCACCTTTGTAAGCAACAGAGCAGCGAGGGTAGCGGAGGAAATCAGCAGGGAGAAAGGCTTGACCATCGCAAAGGAGGTCAAGGCGGAAAGGAAACACCAAAAGGAAAAATCTAATCCGACGAGAGAGCAAACGAAACAGCAGGTACAGAATATTTGCTATACCCTGCTTGACAAGTATAAAGGCACAGGCATCACAGGGCATTCCATGTCCCTCTACGAGTTAAACAAAAACGGGATAGCCATAGAGCGCATGAAAAACAAGCAGGGCAAAGTCTATGGCTTGAAGTTCTCATACGGAGAACATAAATTCAAGGCTTCCGAAATCGGCAGGGAGTTTGGCTACCATTCCTTGCAGAAGAACTTTGAAGCAACCAACAAGGAAGAAAAGAAGAAACCACACCAAACGATACAAGAGGCAACAGAAAAGAAAGAGCAACCTGATGCAGGTTATCAACTTGTACCTAAAAGTCGTTCATATATGCCACAAACAACAGAAAAAACTCCGCAGATTGCACAGGTTATCGGTACAATGGCAGACGCAGCCATTAGCGCAGCCGATGAAGTGGTGGAAGGATTGGGCGATTTGATTACACCAACTGCACAGGGCGATGACTATGCCGAAACTACATGGCAGCGCAGACTCAGAAATCAAGCCAACAGAAAGAAGAAAAGAGGAAGAGGTATATAACCCACAGCCAGCCAAACAATCAACCAAAAGCGCAGAAAAGAGAATATTTCGTCAAAAACGCTTGTTATTCGCAAGCAAAGTATTATCTTTGCAAACAGAATAACAAGCGTTCTTTCTTTAGCAGAAAACAGCGACACAAAGCATTTCGCTCGTTTCCAAATCGTTACCTGTTTAGTTATACCAACAAGGTAACTTCTTTATTTTCAATTAGATACATTTTAATAATTATCTTACGCCGTGACGTCCGTGCGGTGAAGAGGAAAAAGGAGGACGGGGAGGAAGAGCCCGCAGACTGACGGCGCGGTGGCGGCGGGCGAAAAACGGAAATCGGGAAGACGCATCGTTGCGTCTTCCCGATTGGAAGAGAGGTGCCTGGCGGAGTCGAACCGCCTTGAACGGTTTTGCAGACCGTTACCTGACCGTTCGGACAAGGCACCCTTTCCGCACCGAAACGGCTATCGGTTTGCGGTTGCAAAAGTACAGATAAAATCCCACACCGCCAAATTTTATCCGATGTTTTCTGCCAATTATTTGTCCGCCGCCTCACAGCGTGCCCTTGGTGGATGGCAGTTCGTAGTGGTAGATGTCGCGTCTGACGGCCATTTTCAGGCTCCGGGCCAGGGCCTTGAAGATGCCCTCTATCTTGTGATGCTCGTTTTGTCCCTCGGCCTTGACGTTGAGATTCATGCGCGCCGAGTCGCTCAGGCTCTTGAAAAAGTGGAGAAACATCTCCGTGGGCATCCCGCCAACCATCTCCCGATGGAAGTCGGCGTCCCACACGAGCCACGGCCGTCCGCCGAAGTCGAGGGCCACTTGGCAGAGGCAGTCGTCCATGGGCAGGCTGTAACCATAGCGTTCGATGCCGCGCTTGTCGCCCAGGGCGCGCAGCAGGCACTCGCCCAGGGCGATGGCTGTGTCCTCGATGGTGTGGTGCTCGTCCACCCAGAGGTCGCCCCGCGTCTCGATGGTGAGGTCCATCATGCCGTGCTTGCCTATCTGCTCGAGCATGTGGTCGAAGAATCCCAGGCCGGTCTTCACCTGCGTGTGGCCCGCGCCGTCGAGGTTGATGCGCACGTGGATGTCGGTCTCCTTGGTGGTGCGGCGCACCTCGGCCACGCGCTCTCCGGCAAAGAGCAGCTCGGCAATCTTGTCCCACGTGAGCCCGTCGCGCCCCAGGATGAGGGCGCGGCAGCCCAGGTTGCGGGCCAGCTCGGCGTCGGTCTCGCGGTCGCCGATGACCCAGCTCCCGGCCAGGTCGTAGGCCGGGTTGCCGGTGTAGGCCGTGAGCATGCCGGTGCCGGGCTTGCGCATGGGCGAGTTGTCGGCGGGGAAGTGGCGGTCGATGAGCACGTCGTCGAACGTGACGCCCTCGCCCTGCAGCGTCTGGAGCATGAAGTTGTGCACCGGCCAGAACGTGTCTTCGGGAAACGACGGCGTGCCCAGTCCGTCCTGGTTGCTCACCATCACCAGCCTGAAGTCGAGGTGCTGGCGGATGAAACCCAGGTTGCGGAACACGCCGGGCATGAACCGCAGCTTGGCAAAGGAGTCGATCTGCTCGTCTTCGGGCTCCTCGATGAGGGTGCCGTCGCGGTCGATGAATAGGATGCGTTGCATGGCTGTGGGGTCAGAGGGCCGGGGCGGGACAATGGAGGGTTTCGATGTGGCCATAGGCATAGTGGAACACCATCAGCACCCACACCATGACATAACAGTCTGCAAACTGGCACATGGCCCCGACAACGAAGTTCAACGGGCCGAACCAGGCCGGCAGAAGACTCGGGTCGCCGAGGAGCATGCCGCTGGTGTTGACCATGCCGGCAAGGTAGAGAATGGCGAGGGGCAGCATGAAAATGCAGCTCAGTATCAGCGTGATGATGGCCACAAGCAGGGCTGTGAGGAAGAGGTAGCCCCAGTGGCGGAAGCCCGTGAGCAGCGGGCGGCCGAAGACGGTGCTGACGCGCTGCTGCGGCTCCATGCAGTATTTCATGCTCGAGTAGGCAAGGGGCAGCAGCACAAGCAGCTCTACGAACATCAGCCCGTAGGCGATGACGCCGCCCAAGGCCAGCTTGCCCAGCTGGTCGTGGCCGCCCGTGGAGAAGCCGATGCCGAAGCTGATGCCGAGCGTGGCAAGGGTCAGGGCGATGCCAAGGCCTGTCATAGTGAGGACGAGGCGGGCCATGCGGGGCAGGTTTGTGTCCATGGACTGCCCGTTGAGCAGCCCCATGACGGCGGCCAGGAACCAAATGTAGGCGACGAGCACCAGCAGCACAGAGCCGAGCATGGCGGCATAAAGCAGCGTGGGATGCTCGGCCATGTGGAGGCCGGTGGCCAAAAGGGCCTGCGGAGAAGCGAGCACCGTGGTGAGGCTGAGCAGCAACGAGAGCACCAGTGCGGGCTTCCACGTCTTGCGGAGAATGCTCCAAGCGTTGGTGCTGAAGAGGTCGAACGCGGCCTTGATGCAGCTGCTGACGCTGCGCCGCTTGTACAATTCTGTTTCCATAAGGGTTGTGGGTTGATTTGTTGAGGGGTTATGAGGTGGGGTGCTGCGTGGCCGCGGGGCTACGGGCACCGTCGTCTGAACTCGCCGCACACCAGTGCCGTGGCGATGGCCACGTTCAGGCTGTCGGCCGTTTCGCGGGTGGGCGGGTAGTTGGGAATGAGCAGTCGGCGCGTCACCAGCCGGCGCACGGCCGGGGAAATGCCGTTGCCCTCGTTGCCCATCACGATGAGGCCCGTGGGCGAGAGCGGCTCGCGGTAGATGTCGGTGCCGTCGAGCAGCGTGCCGTAGACGGGGCAGTCGGTCGGCAGCCGGCCGATGAACGCCGGCAGATCGGTGTAGCAAAGCTCCACGCGGGCTATGCTGCCCATCGTGGCCTGCACCGCCTTGGGGTTGTAGGCGTCGGCCGTTTCTTCCGAGCAATAGATGTGTTCGATGCCAAACCAGTCGGCCATGCGGATGATGGTGCCCAGGTTTCCGGGGTCCTGCACGCCGTCGAGGGCCAGGCAGAGCTCGTGCGTGGGTGGGCAGTCGGCCGTTTCGGCAGCGGGCTCGGGCATGGGAAACACGCCGATGACCTGCTGCGGATGTTGCAGGAACGACGTCCTGCGCAGCTCGTCCTCGGTCACGTCGCACAGCTCGGCCCCCTGCCACGCGTCGGCTTTGTGGCGGTGGTCATGGAGCCACTCGGGGGTGGCGATGAGCATGTGCGGGCAGAAACGGGTCAGCAAGTCGCCCACCACCTTGGGGCCTTCGGCCACAAAGAGGCCTTCCTGCCGGCGCGCTTTCTTGTGCTCCAGCGCGCGTACAAACTTCATCCTGGCCTTGCTGATCATGCTGCAAAGGTAAAGAATAAGTTTGGAAATAGGCGAAAAACCGGTGTTAATCTGTGCCATCTCAGATAAAAAACACTATCTTTGCACGGTAAAATAAGAGATAATTGAAAACGTCGCATGCTTTCTTCCTCCTGCTCGGGGCGGTTCTGCTGGCCGCGTGCAGCTCCACCAAGTTCGTGCCCGAGCGGAGTTATCTGCTCGAGAGCGTGGAGCTGAAGAACGACGACCGCCGCATAGACCTCTCGTCGCTGCTACCCTACGTGCGCCAACAGGGCAACACCAAGTGGTTTTCCATGTTCAAGATACCCTTGGGTACCTACGATCTTGCCGGTCGCGACACCACCAAATGGATCAACCGCACGCTGCGGAGGATAGGCGAGGAGCCCATGATCTTCGACAGTGTGCAGGCCCGCCTCTCCGTGGCCGACCTGCGCACGGCCCTGCAGAACATGGGCTACATGCACGCATCCGTGACCCTCGACACGCGCACGCGCGGCAAAAAGCTGAAGGCCATCTACCGTCTTCACCCCGGTGAACCCTATGCTATCCGCCGCGTTTCCTACGACATTCAGGACTCGGCCATTGCCCGCGTGCTGGCCAATGACCGTTTGCGGGCCCTCCGGCGCAAGAACTACCGCGACGAACGGCTGCAGTCCGGCGAGAGGTTCACCGCGGCCCGGCTCGACGAGGAGCGCCGACGCCTCACGGCTCTCCTCATGGATTCGGGCTACTATCGCTTCCACAAGGACTTCATCCAGTACAGCGTCGACTCGGCCGCCCACAGTAATGAGGTGGACGTGACGCTGCACCTGCTGAAATACCGCGCGTCGGGCGCTCAGCCCGACACGCTCCATCCGCGCTACACCATCGGCGACATCCGCTATCTGGCCGACGGGAACAATGCCGTGCAGCTGCGCCGGCGCGTGCTCGAAAACGGCACCGCCCTGCAGCAGGGCCGGCCTTTCAGCGCGTCGGCCCTGCAAAAAACCTACAACAACTTCGGCAAGATGCAGGCCGTGAGGTACACCAACATCCGTTTCCGCGAGCGTACCGACACGGCGTTGCTCGACTGCGACATCCAGCTGAGCACCAACAAGCCCCACTCGCTCTCGTTCCGTCCCGAGGGCACCAACACCGCGGGCGACCTCGGTGCGGCGGCCTCGCTCACCTATGAGAACCGCAACATCTTCCGCGGTTCGGAGCTGCTGAGCGTGGAGCTGCGCGGGGCTTTCGAGGCCATCACGGGGCTGGAGGGCTACCGCGACGAGGACTACGAGGAGTATAGCGTGGAAACCAAGCTGTCGTTTCCGCGCTTCATCGCCCCCTTTCTCTCCAACACCTTCCGCCGGCGAAGCAATGCCACCTCGGAGCTCTCGGTGTCGTGGGACCTGCAGAACCGGCCCGAGTTCCACCGTCGGGTCTTTTCCACGGCCTGGCGCTACCGTTGGGCCGAGCCCCATCACCACACCACCTACCGGCTCGACGTGCTCGATCTGAACTACGTCTACATGCCTTGGATCAGCGAAACCTTCAAGCACGACTACCTGGACAGCGTTTCCAACCGCAACGCCATCCTGCGCTACAACTACGAGGACCTGTTCATCATGAAGCTGGGTTTCGGCATAACCTACAGCGACGGCACCGATGCCGTGAGGGCAAATGTGGAAACTGCAGGCAACCTGCTCCATGGCGTGGCGGGGGCCGTAGGGCTGAAACGCAATGCCAACGGACGGTACACCTTATTTAATATAGCCTTTGCGCAGTACGTAAAGTTCGATGCAGACTACACCCATCTCTTCCGCTTCGACCGCCACAACACGCTGGCCGTGCACGGAGACCTGGGCATTGCGTGGCCCTATGGCAACAGCACCATCCTGCCTTTCGAGAAGCGTTACTTCTCGGGAGGGGCCAACAGTGTGCGCGGATGGAGCGTGCGCGGGCTGGGGCCGGGCAGCTATCGCGGCACGGGCGGCCGCATCGACTTCATCAATCAGACGGGCGACGTCAAGCTTGACCTCAATGCCGAGTACCGCACCTACCTGTTCTGGAAGTTCAATGCGGCGGTGTTTGTGGATGCCGGCAACATCTGGACGCTGCGCAACTACGCCGATCAGCCGGGCGGACAGTTCCGTTTCGACCGCTTCTACAAGCAGATAGCCGCGGCCTACGGCCTGGGCATTAGGCTCAATTTCAATTATTTTTTGATTCGTTTCGACATGGGCATGAAGGCCGTGAATCCCGCTTACGACAGCCGGCGCGAGCACTGGCCCTTGCTGCATCCGCGGCTCAGCCGCGACTTTGCCTTCCATTTTGCCGTCGGCATGCCGTTCTGACGCGTCGCTCCGGCAGTCCTTTCTTTTACCACAAACGGCAAAAGAAAAGCCGCGCCGCGGCAGCAGCGAGAGGGATCGGCGGCTATAACAGGCGGAAAATCTCGGAGGGGGTCTTGCGTTTCAGCACGTCAAGCCGGAAGTCGGCACCGTTTTCGTTGCCTGCCACGATGCCGTGGGCGCGCAGAATCTGCTTCACGGTCTTTTCGGCCAAGTCGGGATGGTTGTTCTCATCGCTCAGATGGCAGAGCCAAACATGGCTTAAACCCACCGTGGCATTCTCGGCAATGGCCATGGCGCAGTCCTCGTTGCTCATGTGGCCGAGGGGGCCGCGGATGCGGTCTTTCAGGCGTTCGGGGTAGGGACCGCGGTCGAGCATCTCGCGTTCGTAGTCAGCCTCGATGACCAGATAGTTGGCACGGCCGATGAAACTCTTGATTTCGTCGGTGAGATGGCCCACGTCTGTGAGTAGCACAAAGGTGGCGCCTTGGTGCTGAATGCAGTAGCCCACATTGTCTGAGCTGTCGTGCGGAATGGCAAAGGGCGTGATTTGGAACTCGCCCAAGTGGAAAGACACGCCGTGTTCGATGATTTTTACTCGCTCTACAGGCACCTTGCTGCGCACGCACCAGTTCTTTTCTATGCCCACGTGAACCTTGTGAGTGGCATACACCGGCAGCCCAAACTCCTTGCTGAGACTGCCTACTGCCCGCACGTGATCGGCGTGGTCGTGGGTGATAAGAACGTGTTTAACTCTGTCAAATGATATTCCGTAGTTTTTAAAATACTTCTTCAACGCGCGTACTCCAACGCCAGCATCAATGAGGAGACCGTCTGTCTCCGTGAACAGGAAGCTGCAATTACCACTGCTTCCACTGCCGAATGATATATATTGCAGCATTTTACCTCAAATTTTCTACAAAGGTATGGAAAAGCGAGGATATGGTCAAGTTTTTATGTACAAAAAAGTTTAAGGACATTTCTTCTTGTCAAAATTTGGTTAACTTTGCAGTGAAAGCAAAAGCGACAAGCCATGAAACAGATGATTTCGACGGGTGCCGGCGCCTGGAGCACGGTGTGCACGGTGTGGATTTTGGTGTTGGCGGCACTGCTGGCCGGCGGTTGCCGGGAGAGCAGTGAAAGCCGGCTGCGGACGGAAGTGGACTCTTTCGCCGTGGCCTATTTCAATTGGAATCTCAAGCGTGCGGCGGCGTTTGCCACCGAAGAGTCGCGTCCATGGCTGGCTTATGCCGCCTCACAGGTGCATCAAGAGGAGGTGGACCTGCTGCGCGGCATGGACGAAGGGGCCGGTTGCGAGCTGGGTGACATCAGTTATCCGGCCGACAGCATGGCCCTGGTGGAGGTGCGGGTGAGGCATTTTGTGGGCATCGACACCCTCGGCCGCTCGGGACGACTGGTGGAAAAGGCTGTCTACCGGTTGCCGGCGGTCTTTCGCGGGGGCAGGTGGAGGGTGCATCTTTCGGCCCTGCCTCGTGCCGAAAAAGAATGATTAGTCTTCGGCGGCAGCCATCAGACTGAGCAAATAGCCCAGTTTGTAGCATTTGAACAGCTGTAGCGAGGGCGCGTCTGACACCAGATTGCGCCGCCATCGCTGCCCCAACAAACGATAAACAAACAGAAAAGGCCCGGCCAGTCGCATGCGGCGCAGCGTTTCTGCCATTTGCAGAAGCGGGGAGAAGCCGTCCAGGTCGGCCCGAAACCGGTGCAAAGTCTCGATGCCCTCCTCCGTTTTCCGTACAAACCGGGCATTGTCTTCGTAGCGCGCGAAGCCGACGGGCGCGTCGATGTGGGCCACGCCGACCCCTGCCGTCTGCAGTTGCTTGCCCAGCAACACATCCTCATACCCATATTTGCGAAACCGTTCGTCGAGCGGATGGCGCAGCATCACGTCGCGCCGTATCAGGCTGTTGGACACCTTGAAGTCGAGATAGGGCGTGCGCCGGCGGCGTGCGGCCGTGTGGACGGGTGCCGCCGCGCGTTCGTAGCGGTGGCGCAGGTTGCCCGCAGGGCCGGGCAGCACGCGGTAGCCGCCGTAGCATGCGGCCGCATGCCGGCCGGCCTCCACCAGCTTGCGCAGATGGTTGTCGTCCACCACCACGAGGTCGGCATCGACATAGAGCAGCCATTCGCCCCGGGCCTCGCGGGCCAGGCGGTTGCGAATGGCGGCGCGCCCCGCGTTCTGCTCCTGCCGGATGTAGCGGCAGTGGGCGCGGCGGCCAATGGATTCGAGGCGCGCCACCACGCCGGCATCGGTCGAGGCGTCGTCGCCCACGAGGAGTTCCCACTGCAGCCCGCCGATGGCCTCGGCCTGGCGGGCCAGCCCGGCGGCCAGCTCCGTGCAGTCGTCGTTGAACGCAGGGATGAGGATGGAAATCATTTCAGCTCGCGTTTGAGGTATTGCCCTGTGATGCTCTGCGGGCACCGGGCCACCGTCTCGGGCGTGCCGGTGCACACCACGTTGCCGCCCCGGTTGCCGCCGTCGGGGCCAAGGTCGATCACCCAGTCGGCACACTTGACGACATCCATGTTGTGTTCGATGACGAGCACCGTGTGGCCGCGCTCAATCAGGGCCTCGAAGGCCTTGAGCAGCCGGGCGATGTCGTGGAAGTGGAGGCCCGTGGTGGGCTCGTCGAAGATGAAAAGGCTCGGCTCCTGCTTGTCCTGCCCGATGAAGTAGGCCAGTTTCACGCGCTGGTTCTCGCCGCCCGAGATGGTCGAGGAGTTCTGTCCCAGCTTGATGTAGCCCAGTCCCACGTCCTCGAGCGGCTGCAGGCGGGACACGATGGCGCGCTGCTTGTGCTTGCCAAAGAAGGCCAGGGCCTCGGAGACGGTCATGTTGAGCACGTCGCTAATGTTCTTGCCCTCGAAGCGAACATCGAGAATATCCTGCTTGAACCGCTGTCCGTGGCAGGCCTCGCACTCCAGCGTGAGGTCGGCCATGAACTGCATTTCCACCGTGATGAAGCCCGCGCCCTTGCACTCCTCGCAGCGGCCGCCCTCGGCATTGAACGAGAAATACTGTGCCGTGAAGCCCATCTGCCGGGCCAAGGGCTGGTCGGCATAGAGCTGGCGAATGGCATCATAGGCCTTGAGATAGGTGGCGGGGTTGGAGCGTGTGCTCTTGCCGATGGGATTTTGGTCTACAAATTCCACGTGGCGCACGCCGTCGCCGTCGCCCTCGAGGGAGAGAAACTCGCCCGGTGCGTCGCACACCTCGTCGAAGCTCCGCTTGAGAGCGGGGTAGAGAATGCCCTTGACCAGACTCGACTTGCCCGAGCCCGACACGCCCGTGACCACGGTCATCACGTTGAGCGGAAACTCCACACTGATGCCGCGCAGGTTGTTCATGCGACAGCCGTTGAGCCTGATCGAGCGGTTCCAGGGCCGTCGCGATGTGGGCACGCCGATGGTCTCGGCCCCCGTGAGATAGCGTATGGTGTAGCTTCGTGGGTGTGAAGCCAGTATCGTGTCATTGTCCGTCGTGTCGCCGCGGCGCAGGCTTTCGGGCAGGCTGCCCTCGTAGACAATCTCGCCGCCGTGGGTGCCGGCGTCGGGACCGATGTCGACAAGCCAGTCGGCCTCGCGGATAATCTCCTCGTCGTGCTCCACTACGACCACCGTGTTGCCCAGCTGCTGCAGCTTGCGCAGCACGCCGATGAGTCGCCGGGTGTCGCGGATGTGGAGGCCGATGCTCGGTTCGTCGAGGATGTAGAGGCTGCCCACGAGCGACGAACCCAGCGAGGTGGCGAGGTTGATGCGCTGGCTCTCGCCGCCCGAGAGCGTGTTGCTGCGGCGGTTGAGTGTGAGATAGCCCAGCCCCACCTCGCACAGGAATTCGAGGCGCGAGCGTATCTCGACGAGCAGCCGCCGGGCCATCTGCCCCTCGTGCTCGGTGAGCTGCAACTGGTCGAACCACTCGCGCAGATTGGCTACGGGCATTTCCACCAGGTCGGTGATGCTGCGTCCGCCCACCTTCACCCACGTGGCCTCTTTCTTCAGCCGCGTGCCCCGGCAGTCGGGACACACGGTCTTGCCGCGGTACCGGCTCATCATCACGCGGTATTGTATCTTGTACTGGTTCTCTTTGACCATTTGGAAGAAGGCGTCGATGCACACGCTGTCGGCCCTCCGCCCGCCATTCTTCTTCATGTCAGTGGGCAAACCGTGCCACAGCATGTCCTTTTCGCGCTGCGAGAGCTCGTAGTAAGGCTTGAAGATGGGAAAGTCGTTGAGCTGCGCCCTGCGGCAAAACTCGTCCTGCCACATCTTCATCTTGTCGCCGTGCCAGCACTGCACGCAGCCGTCGTAGACCGAGAGCGTGGAGTTGGGAATGACGAGTTTCTCGTCAATGCCTATGACGCTGCCGAAGCCTTCGCACGTGGGACACGCGCCCAGCGGCGAGTTGAAGGAGAACATGTTGTCGTTGGGCTCCTCGAATTGAATGCCGTCGGCCTCGAACTTGGACGAGAAATCGTAGCCGATGTTCGAGGGCAGGAAGACCAGCCGGCACGCCCCGCGGCCCTCGTAGAGGGCCGTCTCGGACGAGTCCACGACGCGGGCGATGGCGTCTTTCTCGTGCGACACGCTCATGCGGTCTATCACCAGGTAGAGCCCTTGGGCCGACAGCGGCTGGCCCATCACGTCCTCGATGCGCACCACCTCGCCGTCCAGCATGATGCGGCTGAAGCCTTCCTGCAGGTACATCTCCAGTTGCTGTTCCGTCGAGCGGCCGTCGGCCACGACGAGCGGAGCCAGAATCATGAATCGGGTTCCGTCGGAATACTGGAGCACTTGTTGCAGTATATCCTCCGTGGAGTGCTTCTTCACCTCCTGCCCCGACACGGGCGAGAACGTGCGGCCGATGCGTGCATAGAGCAGCCGCAGGTACTCGTAAATCTCGGTCGACGTGCCCACCGTCGATCTTGGGTTGCGTGCTATCACCTTCTGCTCGATGGCAATGGCCGGCGGCAGCCCCTTGATGAAGTCGCACTCGGGCTTGCTCATGCGGCCCAGGAACTGCCGGGCATAGCTCGACAGGCTCTCCACGTAGCGCCGCTGGCCCTCGGCATAGAGCGTGTCGAACGCCAGCGACGACTTGCCCGAGCCTGAAACGCCGGTGATGGTGACAAATCGGTTGCGGGGAATGCGTAGGCTGATGTTCTTCAGATTGTTCACCCGTGCGCCTTTAATCTCGATATAGTTCTCGTCCATAATTGCGAAGCCTGTGGTTTATTCTTGCAAAATTACGAAGAATTCTTGGAAAAACCGTCGCGGCGGGCGGTGAACGTTTGTGCCAAACATGCGTGCCGGCCTCCGTGCCGGCCCCTTACTTCTCACAGATGGCACAGATTTCACAGATGCTTCGCGTAGAATTTTCTCACAGATTCCACAGATTTCACAGATGCCAATCCCCGCGCAGCATCTGTGAAATCTGTGGAATCTGTGAGAAAATTCTACGCACGCCAGCTGTGAAACTTGTGTAATCTGTGAGAAAAGCCTTGCGAAACGTCCGTGAGCACCGTGCGGCCCGTGGCAAATAGCGGCGCAACGGCCGTGCGATTACGCCGTTATCGCGCGGCCAAAACGGTGAAAACGCGATGCGATTGCACCGTGGACGCAACGCCATTGCGCCGCAGACGCCGGCCGACCCGTGGGCGACCGCCGACGGAACCACGGTTGCTGCCGCCCCATAAATCTGCCGCCCACGCACCGATTATTCTGCCGAAGCCTTGGCGTGTTAAGCATTTTTGGCTAACTTTGCAGCAGGTGCGGGGCACGACGGCCCCGTGCACAACCGATATACGCTCACCCATGAAGAAGATTATCACCATGTGTACAGCCTTGCTCCTGGCCGCGTCGGCCACGCTGGCTGCCGACAAGCTCGACCTGAAGTCGATTACCCAGGGCGCCTTTGCCGCCGAAAGTATCAGTGGCATCAGCCCCCTGGACGGCACCGACCAGTATGCACGCATCTCGAAGGACGGCACGCAGATTGTGCAATACTCGTTCAAGACGGGTGCCCAGACGGCCGTACTCTTCGACGTGAACCGCACGCAGGGCGAGAGAATAGAGGCTTTCGACGGCTATGTGATGTCGCCCGACGGCCGCCGTATGCTCATCCGCACGAAGACGCAACCCGTGTACCGACGTTCGTACAAGGCCGTGTTCTACATCTATACCATCCAGAGCCGCAAGCTGGAACGCCTGTCCGACGGCGGCCCGCAACAGGCCCCCGTGTGGTCGCCCGACGGCAATCAGGTGGCTTTCGTGCGCGACAACAACATCTTCCTCGTGAAACTGCTCTACGACAACAGCGAGAGCCAGGTGACCAAGGACGGCCGCACCAACGCCGTCATCAACGGCATCCCCGACTGGGTGAACGAGGAAGAGTTCTCTTTCAGCCACGCCCTGACGTTCAATGCCGACGGCACCATGATCTGCTGGCTGCGCTACGACGAGACGGACGTCAGGGAATACAGCCTGCAAATCTACCAGGGCATGGACCCCACCCACACGGAGAACGCCGTGTATCCCGGCATCTACAGCTATAAATATCCCAAGGCCGGCGAGGCCAACTCGCGCGTTTCGGCCTGGAGCTACGACATCAAGACCCGCCGTGCGCAGCGTCTCGACGTGCCCCTCGACGCCGAGGGATACATGCCTCGCATACTGCCCACGGCCAGTGCCGACCGTATTGTGGTCTACACCATGAACCGACACCAGGACGTGCTGAGCCTCTACGGCGTGAATCCACGCAGCACCGTGGCCCGGTTGCTCGTCAGGGAGAGCGTGCCCCGCTACGTCAAGGAGGAGGCCATGGCGGGCATCCGCATGGGCAAGGACTACATTCTCATGCCCTCTGACCGCGACGGCCACATGCGCCTCTACCTGTACAACATGAACGGGCAGCTGCTGCGCAAGATTGGAAACGGCGACTTCGACATCACGGCGGTCTATGGCTGTGACGAGGCCAACGGCGACGTGTACTATCAGGCAGCGGCTCTCGGGCCGCACGACAGGCAGGTCTACGTGGCTCACAAGAACGGCAAGACCGAGCGGCTGACCGACCGGGCCGGATGGAACTCGGCCATTTTCTCGGCCGATCTGAAGTATTTCATCAACACATGGAGCGACCGCAACACACCTTATATATATACTACGCGCAGCCAGAACGGCAAGGTGGTGTCCACACTGGTGGACAATGCCGCGCTCAAGGCCAGGATGCGGCAGTATGGCTGGGGGCAGAAAGAGCTGTTCAGCTTCACCACTTCGGAGGGCGTGAAGCTGGACGGATGGATGCTCAAACCGGCCGGATTCGACGCCTCGAAGAAGTATCCCGTCATCATGTTCCAGTACAGCGGGCCGGGCAGCCAGCAGGTGGTCGACTCGTGGAACGTGGGTTCGATGGGTCAGGGCGGCGCCTACGACGAGTATCTGGCCCAGCAAGGCTTCATCGTGGTGTGCGTGGACGGCCGCGGAACGGGCGGTCGTGGGGCCGAGTTTGAGAAGTGCACGTATCAGCGTCTCGGCCTGCTCGAGGCCCGCGACCAGGTGGAGACCGCACTCTATCTGGGCCGGCAGCCCTACGTGGACAAGGACAACATCGGCATCTGGGGCTGGTCCTACGGCGGATTCTGCACGCTGATGAGCATGAGCGAGGGGCGACCGGTGTTCAAGGCCGGCGTGGCCGTGGCGCCGCCCACCAGCTACCGCTTCTACGACACGGTGTACACCGAGCGCTACATGCGCACGCCCAAGGAGAATCCCGACGGCTATGCCGACAACGCCATCAGCCGCGCCGCGCGGCTCAGTGGGGCCCTGCTGCTCTGCCACGGCATGGCCGACGACAACGTGCACCCGCAGAACACCTTCGAGTATGCCGAGGCGCTGGTGCAAGCCGACAAGGATTTCAAGGAGAACTACTACACCAACCGCAGCCACGGCATCCATGGCGGCAACACGCGCAACCATCTGTTGCGCCAGATCACCGCGTGGTTCGTGGACCATCTTAAAGCAAACAAATGATGCGAACCCTGCTTTTTGCCCTGTGGCTGGCCATGCTGCCGGCCCCGGGCCGTGCCGCCGAGGTGACGGTGACGGCTGTCAATCCGCTGGACTTCCAGCGGCAGGAACTCATAGAGATAGGCCTCGACAGTCTGCGCCGGCGGTTGGGACTGGCCGAGGGCGAGCCGTTTGTGGTGCGCAACCCGATGGGGCAGCAGGTGGCCTGGCAGATTACCCACGACGGGCGGCTGCTCATCGACGCCCCCGTGAAACCTCACGGGCGCACCGTCTACACCGTGGCCCCGGGCACACCGGAGCCTATGCGCAGCTGGGTGAGCGGGCGGATGTACCCCCTGCGCAAGGACGACATAGGCTGGGAAAACGACCGCGGGGCCTATCGCGTCTATGGGCCCGCCCTGCAACGAACGGGCGAACGCAGCTTTGGCATAGACGTGTGGACCAAGAATTCCAAGGAACTCGACATGGCCCAGCGGTATTACAAGGACTATGAGGGCAACGTGACGGGATGGGCCAACGCCGAGAACGGGCGCAAAAACAGGGATATCGACCTGCACACCTCGTTCCATCTGGACCATGGCAACGGCATGGACTGCTATGGCGTGGGCCCCACAATGGGCTGCGGCACGCCGGCGTTGATGCTGGGCGACAGCCTGGTGCTGCCTTATTGTTACCAGCGTTACAAGATATTGGACAACGGGCCGCTGCGCTTCACCGTGGAGCTGACCTATGCGCCCACGCGCGTTGGCGGCGATACGCTGGTGACGGAGCATCGCATCATCAGCCTGGACAAAGGGTCAAACTTCAACCGCATGACCGTGTGGTACGAGGGATTGTCGCGCCCGCGCGACCTGGCTGCCGGTTTTGTCATCCATACAGCGGGGCGCGAGAGCGTGGTGACTGGCCGCGACTACGTGCAGTATGCCGACCCTACCGACCGTCCCGACCGCTACGGCGGCCAGCTCTACATCGGCGTGCTCTTTCCCGAGGGGGCGCAGACGCGCCGGTTGCTCTATGCCCGCGCCTCGGGCAGCGACGAGGGCCATGCTGTGGGGGTGAAGAAAGGGTTGCGCAACGGCGAACGCTACACCTATTATTTTGGCAGTGCGTGGAGTGAGTACGACGTGCGCACACAGGCCGAATGGGACTTGCGCGTGCGCCAGACGCTGCAAATGCTGGCCCGCCCCTTGCAGGTAAGCCTGGGTTCGGCCCGCTGAATCAGTCCAGAAGGATGCCGGCCGTGCGCCACTGGCCCACCACCGTCTCTGCGTCGGCCAGTGCCTGTTCGCGGGGCAGCGGGGTGTCGTCGTCTATCTGGTAGTTGTCCATCAGCAGCTCTGCCAGATCGTCTACGGTGAAGTCTTTGTCCTGAATGGCGTTCCAGAGCAGGGCCGAGCTCTCGTTCATGCTGATGATATTGCTGAAATCCATATTCTCCTTGCCCTCGGCCACGATGATGTTGTGGCCACAGATGTTGCGGATGTTGAATCCTTTTTTTGCTTTCATATCTTGGTCTTTATAGTGGGGTCGGTCTGTTTTCACGGGGCCGCCGATGGCCGTCGTGTGTCCGCCCCCAGTGTATTCGTGTTTTTATCCGGGTTTATTCGTGTGTTTACATGGGGCCGAAGAGGGGCAGCCACAGCCGCCGGTAGGCTCCCAGGAGGTAGCGTCGCACGGGCAGCAGGTGCATCCACAGCCAGGAGTAGAGCCTCCACTTGAGGCCGTCGGTGCGCTCGAGCGTGTCGCGCCCCTTGCGGTAGAACCCGATGGCAGCCCCTTTCACGTTGTGGAGCAGGCATTGCTCGGTGCCGATGTTGCCGTCGCCGCGCAGCGTGACGAGCTCGCCCTCGATGCGGACAATGCGGTGGAACACGTAGCGTCCCTCGCCAATCTCGGCCAGTACGGGGTCGCCCACGCGCGGATGCACGGCGAGCGTCAAGAGGGCTTTGTCGCGGTTGTCCTCGAGAAAGGGGCGCATGGAGAAGCCGCGCAGCCGCAGGGTCACGGTGTGTCCCTCTTCCATGAGCCGCACAATCTCGGGTAGCAGTTGGGCATTGGGGAATTGCAGCTCCCGCCTGGGCAGGGCTACGTTCTTCGGATGGCTTGATTGCATAGGATGGCGGCTTCTTGATTGGGCAGACAGTGCAGGGTGTAGATGCCTGTGGTTTCGACCAGTCGGGTGAGGGTATCGCAGATGCGGTTGTAGATGTCGGGGTCCCACTTCATGGACGAACAGGCCGGCAGCACCGAGGCAAAGGCATCCACGGGCGACAGCTTGTCGATGGAGTTGGCCGGGGCACGGTCTATGCGGGTGATGGCGCCGAGCCGGGCCTTCACGTTGCGGTAGCAGGGCGTCTTGCCGCTCCACGGCCCGCCGTAGATGTAGGGCGTGCCGTCGATGATGCGGATAATGGGATTGTCGTCGTTCATGAGGTCGCAACCGGGCAGGTGGCGCAGCCAGAGGCTCACCTGTGTGGACTTGCCCGTGCCGCTTTTGGCAATGAAAGCATAGCCGTAGCCGTTCTGCCGCACCAGCGAGGCATGGATGAGCACGGCCTGCTCGCGGCTGGCGGCAAAGGCGAAGACGAGCATGAGCGCATTGTTCAGGCCGAAGCAGCGCATATTGTAGCTGCCGTTCAGGGCACATTGGCAGTCGCTGAAGTCCTTGTTGGTGATGAGCAAGGCACAGTCGGTGCCCGAGATGTCTCTGATGATATACTGGTAGCCGCCGTTGGACAGACGGTCCACCACGGTGTTGCCGTTGCCTGTGTCGAAGACGCGGATGTGCTCGCGCTCGCGCTTGGGCCGCGGCCGCAGTGTGTCGGCAATGGTGAGTTGGAAGAGCAGATCGGTGCTGTCGAACCGCTCTGTACGGAACGGCTCGAACGAGGGAAGCAGGTGCATGCCGTTGCATTCGCCGTCTTTGAAGACAAGACGCACGTTGAAATCGGCGATGCGGAAGAGGTGGGCGTGTGGCGTTCCGGTCATGGCAGGGATTACTCGCCCGCCCCGTTGGAAGCCGGGATGGGCTGGAACCGGAAGTCGGATGCCGGAATATACTTGATGGTGTAGCGGCCGCCGCTGAGGTAACGCTTGCGCAGGGCGAGGTATTTTTTATCGGCTTCCTTGCGCGTCAAGGCAAAGGCGGTGACGCAGGTGGCGTTCTTGAAGCCGTTGGCGGCCAGATAGTCGCGCAGCTGATAGGAGTAGTCGTTGCGGCTGTAAAGGAAATGAGTGCGGCTCTCCACGCTGGCGGAGTCTATCTGCTGAATGTCGGTGAAGTAGACTGTGGAGTCGTTGAACGAGGCGGCAAAGCCGTACATGTAGACCGTTTGGGTCTTTTCGGCTGCCGATGCGTCCAGAGCAAGCAGGGCGACAACCATGGTGAGCAAATATTTCTTCCAATTCATTTTGCTGGGATTGAGTGCATGACGGATGGGGCTTTCAAGGTGCAAAGGTACGAAAAACTTGTGACGATACCCGGTTTTTGGCCGAAAAAAGAAGAAAAAAGGCGGAACACTCGTTGTGAATGTCCCGCCTCCATGATGAGTTTGTCGGCAGAGGGCCTATTCCTCGCCCACTTTGATGGCTTTGTAGTCGGTCTTGCCCGAGGGCCAGATGCCGGTGATGAAGAGCACGGGAGTCTTGCTGGTCGATGCCGATTTCACGGCTTCCTGCAGATCTGAGATGGTCTTCATGGGCTCGTCGTTGGCTGTGAGGATGATGAAGCCGTCGCTGATGCCACCCTGTTTGAAGGCTCCGCTCTTCACGTCCTTCACCTGAAGGCCGTAGCTGATGCCCAGCTGCTTCTTCAGACTTTCGCTCACGGGGAGAACCTTGGCGCCGAGCACGTCGAGGTCGGCCGTCTTCATCACGCGGGTGTTGCCCTGCCGGTTCTTCACGGTGACGGTCTTGCTCATCTTCTTCTTGTTGCGCAACCAGGTGATGGTAGCCTTGTCGCCGGGTCGCTTGCTGTTGATAACCTCTTGCAGTTCGGCCATCTTGCTGATGTTCTTGCCGTCTATGGCAGTGATGACGTCGCCTTTCTGCAGGCCAGCTTCTGCAGCTGCACCGTTGTCTTCGACCTCGGCAACGTACACGCCTTCGTTGGTTCCGAGGTCGGGTGCCTCCTTGTTTTCATCCTTTTGGCTGTTGATATAGTTGAGCACGTCGCTGCCCTTGATGCCCAGATAGGCCCGCTGCACGGTGCCGTATTCCTTGAGATCGGCCACCACTTTGTTCATGATGCTGGTGGGAATGGCGAAGCCATAGCCCGAGTAGGAGCCGGTTTCGGAGTAGAGCATGGCGTTGATGCCGATGAGTTCGCCGCGTGTGTTGACCAGTGCGCCGCCCGAGTTGCCGCGGTTGATGGCGGCGTCGGTCTGGATAAAGCTCTCCACACCGTTCTGTCCCAGCGTGCGGGCCTTGGCGCTGATGATGCCGGCCGTCACGGTGTTGTTGAATCCGAAGGGGTTGCCCACGGCAATCACCCATTCGCCCACACGGATTTTGTCAGAGTCGCCAATGGGCAGGGTGGGGAGGTTCTTGCCGTCTATCTTGATGAGTGCCAGGTCGGTCGTGGGGTCTGTGCCGATAATGCGGGCGTTGAACTCACGGTTGTCTTCCAGGGTTACGGTGAGCTCGTCGGCCCCGTTCACCACGTGGTTGTTGGTCACGATGTAGCCGTCGCTGCTGATGATGACACCCGAGCCCGTGGCTTCTTTCTTCGGGGTGCGCACCTGCCGCCGTTGCTTGCCACCATTGCCCTGTCCCTGCGGATTGCCGAAGAAGCCGAAAGGGTCAGAGAAAAAGTCGGAGAACGGGTCGCTCTGCACTTCCACGGTCTGCGTCTTGGAGTTTTGCACATACTTGATATGAACCACGGCGGGCAGGGCCTTGTCGGTGGCATAGGTCAGGTCTACGGGCTGTCCGCTCTGCGCCGTCTCGTTGGCGGCTGCCTGGACTTTGATGAACGAGCCTGCAGAGAATGCCACTGCAACGACGCAGAGGGCTGCAAGCAAATAATAGGAATACTTTTTCATGTTCATGTTATGATTTTATTGTTTGTCCGCTTTTGGTTTAATTCGCTTGCAAATATAGGCGCAAAAATCGTCAATATGCCATTCTGTCCTATACCTTTATCCGATTTTAACACTTTGATTTTAACACTTAACGGCTATTAAGCCGTGCCGACCGGCTTTTTACATTCGTTTAAAAACTTGCAAAACTTGGGGAAGAATGGCCCGTTCTCAGAATTATTTGCTACTTTTGCAATCGGTAAGGCAGTGCCCCGGCTCTGTCGCCGGCATCCCTCGGGATGCGGGAGGAAAGTCCGGGCAGCACAAGGCGCTCCACTTCCGAAAATAGAAGCTATTGGTGACAGTAGGCGCAGGCAGAAGAGAATGACCGCCATCCCCCGCGGATGGCAAGGGTGAGAAGGTGGTGTAAGAGACCACCGGGCGGCGGGCGACCGTCGTGCCGTGCCGGCTGGAGGCTGCAAGTTCATGTAAACCATCGTCATGTCAGGGTTGCCTGCCCGAGCCACTTCGAGTGGAACGATGGAGGGTAGAACGCTTGAGGTGCAGGGCGACCTGCATCGTAGATAAATGACAGAGCTCCTTCTCAAGGAGGATACAGAACCCGGCTTATCAGGGCGCTGCCTTGCTTTTTTATCTTTTTCGTCATATAATAAAAGCCCTCGGCGGGAGTTTATAGGATATGAAAGATTTGCAACCCAACATTCTGGACGACTTCGAGCACCGCATTATCCGCACGATGGAGCGTCACGGCAACGAGCCCGACTTTCCCACGCTGGAGGCCAGCCACGTCACACGTGAGCAACTGGACAGCTACCTCTTCGATTATCAGTCCATTCTCGACAGCGAAGGGACGCAGCGCGCACAGCAGACTTTCTATGGCATCGTGGCTCTGGTACCAGTCATCGTAATCAGTGCTTTCCCGCTGGACAGCCTGCCTTGGCGCTCAGAGACCACGTCGCTGCTGGTGGGCATTGTCGTCGGCGTGGCCGTGGCCCTGTTGCTGAAAGGCGTGCGCGTGCTGCTGAAACGCCGCCGGCTGGGCCGGCTCAAGGCCGACAATCCCGAGGCGGCCGCCCTGACCGAGGCTATAGAACGGTGGGCATGAGCGGCGGTGCGGCCCGTCACCCGGAGACATCATGAACCCCTCATCATGAGACTACGTATGAATAAGATTGAATTACCCGACTTCATGGCCTACAAAAACAAGTTCACGGCCAATGGATTTGTAGAGAAAATATCGCGCGTGGCCAAGCGTGCCGGCGCCAAGTTTGTGTATGCGGCCCTGATACTCTTCTATACACTGGAGAGCGACAAGGTGTCGCTGAAAGAGAAAGCCATCATCATCGGTGCCTTGGGCTATCTCATCAGTCCGCTCGACGTGATGCCCGATGCCATCCCCATTGCGGGACTGAGCGATGATTTGGCCGTGCTCGTCTACGTGCTCCACAAGGTTTGGGGCGAGGTGTCGGAGGACGTGAAAGCCAAGGCGCGGGCCAAGCTCGCCCAATGGTTCGACGACGACGAGATCGAGGAAGCCGACCATCTCTTCGATCCAAATGCGGAATAACTTGAAGCTGCCTTTTGCGGCTTTATCTTCAATCATACTTATCCAATGAAAACACTTGTTGTACCGGCTCTTGCGACCGGACTGCCCGAGGCGGCCGGACTGCCGGAGCTCATGGACGGTGCCCGGCTGGCGTGGCAAACGATAGGCTGCGTCAACTGGCCGGAGTTCTCCTATTGTCCTGCGGTGAGGTTCCGTGTGGCCCGCACCGACCGTGCTATTCTGCTGCATTACCACATTGTCGAAGACAGCGTGAGGGCTGTTGCCCGGCATGATGACGAGCGTATCTGGGAGGATTCGTGCTGCGAGTTCTTCTGCCAGTCTGCAGAGGGTGGCATCTACTATAATATAGAGGTGAACTGTGCGGGCCGCATGCTCATCGGTGCCGGTGCAAGCCGCGAGGGGCGTACCCATGCCCCGCAGCACGTGCTCGACACCGTGGGCCGCTGGTCTTCGCTGGGCATGGAGCCGTTCGACGCGCGGCTGGCCCACACCGAGTGGGAGCTGGCCCTTGTCGTTCCCGCCTCTGCCTTTTTCTTGGGCGGGGTGTCGTTCGACGGCGGCACTCGTCTGAGGGCCAATTTCTACAAGTGTGGTGACCTGCTGCCCACGCCCCATTTTCTCTCTTGGAACCCCATTGCGGCCCCGGCCCCCGATTTCCACCGCCCCGACTGCTTCGGCGAGCTGATGCTCGAGTAGGCGCTTCGGAGCATCGTGCGGGGGCCTGCCAGAATGTGTCCAACTAAAAACAGCAACAATGAATACAGACCGAACAAACGAAATCCTTTCACACTTCATCCTAAATGGCACACCCATTGCCGTGACAACCCTCGGCAGTGGACTCATCAACGACACTTTTAAGGTATCTACGGTCGAGAAAGACTGCCCCGACTACGTGCTCCAGCGCATCAATCATGCGGTCTTTACAGACGTAGCCCTGCTGCAGCACAACATCGAGGCCGTCACGGCCCATATCCGTGCCCGGTTGGAGGCGCGTGGGGAGAAAGACATTGACCGCAAGGTGCTGCACTTTGTCAGCACACGTGAGGGTGCCACCTGGCACCATACCCCAGAGGGTGACTACTGGCGCGTGTCCATTTTCATTCCCCGCACGCAGAGCTTCGATGCCGTCACGCCGCCTAATGCCTACGATGCGGGTAGGGCTTTCGGTGGGTTCGAGAGCATGCTGGCCGACTTGGACGAGCCGCTTGGCGAGACCATTCCCGACTTTCACAACATGAGGCTTCGCCTCGACCAGTTGCGCGATGCCGTGGCACGCGATGCCCATGGTCGGCTTGCCGGTGTGCGCACGCTCGTGGACAGTCTGTTGGCCCACGCCGAAGACATGTGTCTGGCCGAGCGGCTGCATGCCGCCGGACTCCTGCCCAAGCGTATTTGTCACTGCGACTCCAAGGTGGGCAACGTGCTCTTTGACGAGGGCGGCGGCGTGCTCTGCGTCATAGATCTTGATACCGTCATGCCGAGTTTCGTGTTCTCTGACTATGGAGACTTCCTGCGGACGGCTGCCAATGCCACCGTCGAGGACGACCCCGACGAGTCGCACGTGGCCCTGCGCTGGGATGTCATTGAGAGTTTCACTCGTGGCTACATCGAGTCCACGCGCTCTTTCCTGACGGCCACCGAGCGTACCCACCTGCCCTTTGCCATGGCCCTCTTCCCCTATATGCAGTGCGTGCGCTTCCTCGCCGACTATCTCAACGGCGATACCTACTACAAGACCACGCATCCCGGCCACAATCTTGAGCGTGCCCACAACCAGTTCCGTCTCTATCAGCTGGCCGAGGCGGGCATGCCACGCCTTTCAGCATTCATCAGCTCACTTTGAGCGAAGCCAGAGCATGCAGCTCATAACAAGACGCCCCCTGAAAGTCTAAGGAAGACTTTCAGGGGAGGCTTCTTTTTGTGTACAGCCCTGCGGCTGCATGCCAACCTAAAATTACTTGAAAAAGATCACCCCGTAGTCGTTGAACTGGTCGTCCAATACTCACAACTTGCCCATATCAGAGAAGTTGAAGCAGCACAACAAATGGGTCTTAGCTTCTATTGATGCTGTGTTCAGCCCAGATATTTCATCAGAATCTTCACGTGGCCGCTTTCGCGCAGCTTGGCAATGCTCTTCTCACGAATCTGTCGCACGCGTTCGCGCGTGAGTCCAAGCTGGTCGCCAATCTCCTCCAGTCCTAATTCGTTGCAGCCTATGCCGAAGCACTCGCGCAGGATAATCACCTCGCGCTCCTTGAGCACGCTCTCCAGTACCGTGTTCAATTCCTGGGCCATGCTCTCGTGATCTACGCTCTTGTCCGTGCGACTGTCGTCGCCGCTGGCCATCACGTCGACCATCGAATTGTCTTCACCTTCCTGAAACGGCGCGTCTATGCTCACATGGTGACCGTCGGCCATCATGCTCTGCCCAATCTTTTCCACCTCTATATTAGTGGCATCCGATATTTCCTGCATGCTTGGGTGCCTCTCGTGTACCTGCTCGAAGCGGTTGATTTCATGGTTGATTTTGCTCAGTGAACCCACTTGGTTGAGTGGTAGTCGCACGATGCGGCTCTGCTCGGCAATGGCCTGCAGGATGCTCTGCCGAATCCACCACACGGCGTAGGAGATAAATTTGAAGCCACGGGTCTCGTCAAACTTCTGTGCAGCTTTGATAAGCCCGATGTTGCCCTCGTCGATAAGGTCGGTGAGTGACAGCCCTTGATGTTGGTATTGTTTGGCTACAGACACTACGAAGCGCAAGTTAGCTGTGACAAGTTTTTCTTTGGCTTTTTCACCCTCGCGGCCGCCTTTCTTGATTTTCTGTGCCAAGTCTATCTCCTCATCAATTGTGATAAGAGGAGCCCGACCAATCTCTACCAGATACTTGTCCAAAGCCTCGCTGGAGCGATTGGTGATGCTTTTCTGAATCTTTAATTGTCTCATTCTTACACACAAACATTTTAAACGCCCTGAGAGAAGCGTTTCTTATTATTCCTCCAAAATCGAAATAAAAATAAGTAAAATATCAATAGGTTGTTATTTCTCTATCTGTTATTTATGGATTAATAACGTTTATTGAATATTTTTCCAAACCCTTTGGCTGAGATAACTGGCTTATTCTTCGTAATTTTGCACTAATATGGTATTTACGGTTGAGAACATTATCTTTCTGGGTTCCGTCCTTGTTTTTGTGAGTATCCTCATCAGCAAGACCGGTTACCGCTTTGGGGTTCCTACGCTGTTGCTCTTTCTATTCACGGGCATGGCCTTTGGCAGCGAGGGGCTGGGCATTGCATTCAATCAGGTGGCGGATGCTCAGTTCATCGGCATGCTTTCGCTCAGTGTGATTCTTTTCACTGGGGGTATGGATACCAAGATGCACGACGTGCACCCTATCTTGGCTCCCGGCGTATTGCTGGCCTCGCTTGGCGTGGTGCTTACGACGGCGCTGACTGGACTTTTTGTCTTTTTCCTCTCCCGGGCCACAGGTCTCGACATTCATTTGTCGCTGGTGCTTTCCATGCTTCTTGCCGCCACGATGTCGTCCACAGACTCGGCTTCGGTTTTCAACCTGCTGCGCACACAAGGCATCGGACTGAAGCATCGGCTTCGTCCCATCCTCGAACTGGAGAGTGGCAGCAATGATCCCATGGCCTATATGCTCACGCTGGCACTGGTTGAAGTAGCGGCTACAGGTGCCGAGTTTTCAACACTTCATCTGCTGGGCAACCTCCTGGTGCAGTTTTTCCTGGGCGGACTGCTGGGTTGGGGGCTCGGACGTGTCTGTTCGTGGGTGGTCAACCGCATCAACCTGCCTAATCCATCGCTCTATCCTGTGCTGTTGCTGAGCTTCATTCTCATCATCTACACATTCACAGACATGCTCCACGGCAACGGGTATCTGGCTGTCTACGTGGCTGGACTTGTGGTGGGAAACCGCCGTTTGTCATATCGTCGGGAGATGACCACTTTCATGGACGGGCTCACATGGTTGCTTCAAATCGTGATGTTTCTCACGCTGGGACTGCTTGTCAATCCCTCAGAGGTGTGGCAGATAGCCTATATCGGGCTGGCCATCGGACTGTTTATGATGCTGGTATCTCGCCCGCTGTCGGTCTTTATTTGCCTGCTTCCTTTCCGTCGGCTGCCCGTGCGGGCCAAGCTATTCCTTTCGTGGGTGGGCCTGCGTGGCGCGGTGCCTATCATCTTTGCTACCTATCCGATGATGGCTGGCCTTGAAGACGGCAATCTGCTGTTCAACATAGTGTTCTTCATCACCCTGCTGTCGCTGTCGTTGCAGGGTACCACCATTTCGTGGGCGGCGCGGCGGCTGGGACTGGACTGCGAGCAGGAGAAGCCTGCAAGCGAATTTGGCATTGAGATTCCGGAGGAGTTGGGGCCGCAACTTAATGAGCAGGCCGTCACGCCCGAACTGTTGGTCCGTGGCGAACATCTGGCCGACGTAGGATTTCCCGAGGGGCATCTGGTGATGCTTGTCAAGCGTGGTGACAGCTTCATTGTTCCCAACGGACAACTTAAGCTCCATGTAGGCGACGTGCTGCTCACCATTTCCAAGTAGCTGCGGACAGGAAAACCATCTGCACGATAAAGCAAAGTGGGGAATGCACCTGCCCGCTTTGTTGGCGGTGCGGGCACATTCCCCATAAGTACATCCTTTTCTCCCTGTACGCAGGGCTGTGACGAGACCTACTTACTATACAGGGCGACGATGGTCTCGTAGAGTTCTTGTTTGCCACTGATTTGACGGGGCTCACCGTTCTGCTTGGCATAATCTACAAGGTCTTCGAGACTCAACCGGCCCTCTTCAAAGGCCTTGCCCTGTCCCTCGTCAAAACTGGCATAGCGGTCGCACAGCATCTGGGGCAGCTCGCTCTCGTCAAGGATGGCTGCTGCATTGAGCAGAGCACGGGCCATGGCATCCATGCCACTGATGTGGGCCAGGAAGATGTCTTCTGGATCGGTGGAGTTGCGGCGAATCTTGGCATCGAAGTTACTGCCGCCGTTGCCCAGTCCGCCGTTGCGGATAATCTGCATCATGGCTTGTGTGAGCTCGAAGTTGTCGATGGGGAACTGGTCGGTATCCCAGCCATTCTGCGCATCACCGCGGTTGGCATCAATGCTGCCCAGCATGCCGTTGTCCACAGCCACAGCCAGTTCGTGCTCGAAAGTGTGACCCGCCAATGTGGCATGATTCACCTCGATGTTCACTTTGAAGTCTTTGTCGAGGCCGTTGGCGCGCAGGAATCCGATGACGGTCTCCGTGTCCACGTCGTATTGGTGCTTGGTGGGCTCGCATGGCTTAGGCTCGATGAGGAACGTGCCCTTGAAGCCCTGGGTGCGTGCATAGTCGCGAGCAGCGGTGAGCATGCGGGCCAGATGATTCTTCTCACGCTGCATCTGGGTGTTGAGCAGACTCATGTATCCTTCGCGGCCACCCCAGAACACATAGTTCTGACCGCCGAGTTTGATGGTAGCATCAATTGCATTCTTGATTTGTACGGCGGCGCGGGCCACGACATCAAAGTTGGGATTGGTGGCTGCCCCATTCATATAACGCTTGTCACTGAAGACGTTGGCCGTGCCCCAAAGCAGTTTTTTTGTGGGGTCGGCAGCCATCTTTTCTTTCAGATAGTCGGTGACGGCAGCCATGTTGGCTTCATAGCGGTCGATGTCGTCGTCGGGGTCTACGAGGTCGACGTCATGGAAACAGAAATATTCGATGCCCAGTTTGGTCATGATTTCAAAGCCGGCATCCACCTTATCCTTGGCACGCTGCACAGGGTTAGCATCGGCATCCCAGGCATAGTTGCGGGTCTGCCCGCCAAACTGATCGCCACTGGCCTGTCCCAGCGTATGCCACCAAGCCATGGCAAACTTGAGCCAGTCTTTCATTTTTTTGCCTTTGACTACGCGTTCGGGCTCGTAGTAGTGGAAAGCCATGGGGGTCTTGCTCTCGGTACCCTCAAATGGAATCTTGCCAATTTCGGGGAAATACTCTTTTGTCATAGTTGTTTTTATTTTTAGTTAAAAGAAAGATTCGTTGGCCAATACAGCTTTCCAACGCTCGTAAGCCTCATGATATTGTGCGGCTTTATGGCTGTCGGGCTCGATGACGGCCAGTCGTTGTAGGGTAGAGAAAGCCTCGTTGTGGTCTCTGTAGATGCCACAGCCCATGCCTGCACCTCGGGCTGCTCCAGCTGATCCATCGGTCTCGTAGAGCTCGATGGCAGCCCCGCTGGTGGCAGCCAGCGCATCGCGAAAGATAGGACTTAAGAACATGTTGGCCCGCCCGGCGTGGATTTTGCGGATGTCCATGCCCATCTGGCGCATCACTTCCATGCCGTAGCAGAACGAGAAGACGATGCCCTCTTGGGCGGCACGCACTACATGAGCCCTCGTGTGGCGGTTGAAATCGAGGCCGTGGATGGAGCAATCTGTTTTGCGGTTCTCAAGCACACGCTCGGTGCCGTTACCAAAAGGTATGATACTCACACCCTCGCTGCCCACCGGCACGGTGGCGGCCAAGGCATTCATATCGGTATAGTCCAGATCGGGGGTCACATTACGGTGGGTCCAGGCGTTGAGGATACCTGTACCATTGATGCAGAGCAGCACGCCTAGACGCGTTACATCTGGGCTATAGTTGACATGGGCAAAGGTGTTGACGCGGCTTTTGGAATCGTAACCCGTTTCGCCCAGCACGCCATAGACTACACCGGAGGTGCCGGCCGTGGATGCTATCTCGCCGGGATTGAACACGTTGAGCGAAAGCGCATTGTTGGGTTGGTCTCCGGCACGGTAAGATACGGGGGTGCCCTCGCAGAGCCCCAGTTCGTCGGCAGCCTCGCGGCTTACGCTGCACTGCACGGCAAAAGTCGGAACCACAGTGGGCAGCAGTGAGGAAGATATACCATAATAGTCGAGTAGGAACTGGGCGGGTCTCCGATCGGCAAAGTCCCAAAACATGCCTTCGCTGAGGCCGCTGATGGTAGTGTTGACCTCGCCGGTGAGCCTCATGGCCATGTAGTCACCGGGCAGCATCACTTTGTCGATACGGGCATAGATGTCGGGTTCGTTCTCCTTGACCCATGCCAGTTTGGCGGCAGTGAAGTTGCCTGGCGAGTTGAGCAAGTGTCCCAGACAGCGGTCGCTGCCCAAATCACGGAATGCACGCTCGCCATAGGGCACGGCACGCGAGTCGCACCAGATGATGGCATCGCGCAGCACGCGTTGGTTTCGGTCTACGCATACCAACCCGTGCATTTGATAAGAGATGCCGATGGCTTTCACGTCTTTGCCACGGGCTCCGGTCTGTGCCATAACTTTCTTGAGAGCCAGACAAGCATTAGTCCACCACATGTGTGGGTCTTGTTCTGCCCATCCGGCTTTGACGGCCTTGATGGGAGCCTCATGCTTGGGAAAGAAAGCCGTGGCGGCCGTGGCACCCGTCTCTGCATCGACGAGGGAAGCTTTGACACTGCTCGACCCGATGTCGAAGCCCAGAAGATATTGCCGGTTGTTCATGGTTGTGGTTTTTAAATGGAGATTGGTTTCTGGGGGCAAAGATAAGCAAAATATCCTAATAGTATTGTTTTGTAGCTTTTCTTTTTGTGGCTGTCTTTTTTCCAAATGTCTCAAAAGACTACTGATGTTCAATGGCGGTTGCGTATCTATAACATAAGGAGACGTTAAGGAAAAAGGCTCTGTGAGGAATCGGCTACCTTTGTTGTCGCTAAAACCAAGGCAGTACAACCAAGGCTGCTCATACGAATATACCGACATGAAGAAAACTATCGCGCTACTTCTTGCCTTGCTGGCCTGCACCTTGGCCATGGGACAGCAGCAGTTCTCCAATCCTGTGTTGTGGGCGGACGTGCCTGATCCGGATGTCATTCGGGTAGACAGTGACTTCTATATGGTCACCACTACGATGCATCTCATGCCAGGGGGCCCCATCATGAAATCGCGTGATTTGGTGAACTGGACTACTGTGGGCTATCTCTTCGACAGGTTGACGGACTCGCCTAAATATAATATGGTGGGCGGAACGGTGTATGGACGGGGACAGTGGGCCACGTCGCTGAAGTATTACAATGGGCGGTTCTATGCCTTATTCTCGCCCAATGACCAGCCAGGTGGAGAGACCTATATCTTGACGGCCGAGCGTGCCGAGGGGCCTTGGCATCAGGTGAGCCGGTTGCCCCACTTTCATGATGCTACGCTCTTTTTCGATGACGACGGCCGTGCATATGTGTTCTATGCCACGGGAGACATGGTGGAGCTGACGACTGATCTGCGGTCAGTGAAGCCCAATTCACACGTGCGTCTATTCGAGCGTGACGGAGAGGAGGACAACCTGCTTGAGGGTTCGCGTGTGGTGAAGCACGAGGGACGTTACTATCTGTTGATGATTTCCTGGCCCAAGGGCCGGGTTCGCCGCGAGGTGTGCTATCGGGCTGACTATATCCGAGGCCCTTATGAAAAGCGCACGGTACTTGACACCTCGTTTGGCGGATTCGGAGGCGTGGGACAGGGCACCATTGTCGATACGCCCGATGGGCGATGGTATGGCATGATATTTCAGGATCGCGGCGGAGTGGGACGCGTGATGACACTCGTGCCCTGCCGTTGGGAACAGGGTTGGCCGCTGTTGGGAGACAGTCTTGGACGGGTGCCCGAGGTGATGGATAAACCCGTACAGGGCTATACCGACGGACGGATTGCCGGCAGCGATACTTTCGACGGTCCGACGCTGGGGCTTGACTGGCAGTGGAACCATAATCCAGTGGACACGGCCTGGTCGCTCTCCGAGCGGCCGGGGTGGTTGCGGTTAAAGACTTCGCGCTTGTCCGAAAATCTCTTTGTGGCACCCAACACCATCAGCCAACGGCTGGAGGGGCCGGGTTGTGAGGCTGCGGTAAGGATGGATGTGTCTCAGATGCGTGAAGGTGACGTGGCTGGTCTCTCCGTGTTTCAGAGTGATGCCGCCCTGTTGGCCATAGAGAAGACAGTGACAGGTTGGGAACTGGTGGGCAGTAGGCAGTCGGTGAAGATGGAAGCCAAAGACCATCGGGTGACCGGCGTGCAGCGTGAAGACGATATGCGGGTGCCTCTGGACAGCCCCCTTGTATGGCTCAGACTTCAGGCAGATTTTACCTTGGGACAGGATTTGGCCCGATTGCAATACAGTACCGACGGGCAGACATGGCACACGGCCATAGACCGTTTCAAGATGCAGTTTGATTATCGTCGGTTCTTCATGGGAACACGCGCAGCCATCTTTAATTTCGCCACTCGGCAAGTAGGTGGGTTTGTAGACGTGGATACCTTTGAATACAGTCGGAACAATGGTTTTGAGACAAAATGAAAAAGATATGAAACACTGGGAGAAACGATGAGACATGTACGAAAGGGATGTGAACCCAACGGATAGGGCTTTGAACGAAATCTCCATACCTTTGCACTGCCTCTAAACCAAAATATCACCCATAAACGAATCATCAAATCACAAGTATATCATGACAACTAAACAATCTTTGAAGCGGAAGCTGAGGAGAGTCTTGGCCAGGGTCTCTAGAATGAGTCTGCTACTGGCAACATGTAGCCTGGGCGGGGTGTCGTGTTCGCAGTACGACCTTGACACAAGGATGCCCTCCTGGCTGGGGCAGTCTATCTATGATTATCTGAAGGATGCCGGTAATTATACCTATACGGTACGGATGATCGACGATTTGGGCTATGCCGAGGTTTTGGCCCGCACGGGGTCGAAAACCCTCTTTGTGGCCGACGATGCCGCCTTCGATCGCTTTTTTCAGAACAACAGTTTTGGAGTGAAGAGTTATGACGCACTCACTGTCTCGCAGAAGAAGATGTTACTCTACGGTGCGATGATTAACAACAGCTTCCAGATCAATAACCTCTCCAGTACCGAGGGGCCTGTAGAGGGCGACTGCATGCGGCGGCTGTCATCAGGGACGGTGTACGACAGCGTCCCCGTGCTAAAGACAGCTGACATGCCCAACAATCCTTATTGGTCTCGTTATCGTGAATTGGGGCAGGTGGTGTGTCTGGAAGACATGTCGGCAGTGCCAATGATTCACTTCATTGAGCGGCATTTGGTGAACAACAATATTACCAACGAAGACTATAATTTCATCTACAACAACACGACCCGTCGGCAAAGTGGCGATGCGAGTGTGAACGGTGTACAGATCGCAGAGCAGAACATCAAGTGCTCCAACGGATTCGTTCACAAGGTGCAGGATGTGATGACACCATTGAAGAATATGGCCACTTATTCGAAGCAAGAGCCAAGTGTCGGAATTCAATGCGTTGCTGGAGCGGTTTTGTGCACCTTATTATAGTCAGGCGGCCACGGAAAACTACAATCGCCTCTATAATCAGAGTGTGGATTCCGTATTCCAAAAGCGCTTCTTCTCGGTGAAGAGCCAGCAGGGGCAGCCCGTCAATGTCTCGCCCGACAATGGTCCGGTGGAGCAGTTGAAGTTCGACCCCGAGTGGAATACCTACTATTCCGGTGAAGCCACCAGCTCGTCGCAGAGCGTGGCTCTGGAGCAGGACATGGGACTGATGATGGTGCCCAGCAATGCGGCCATGACCGACTACTGGAACCATGGAGCCGGCCGTGTGCTGAAAGACTACTATGGATCGTGGGAACGCGTGCCCGATTATGTGGTGGCCGAACTCATCAACAACAATATGATTTCATCATTCGTGTCGAGCGTGCCGAGCAAGTTTGGTAGCATTATGAACGATGCCAACGACCCTATGGGCGTGAAACGGAGTGATGTGGACAGCGTGTGGCTGGGCTGCAATGGTGCCGTTTATCTTACTAATAAGGTGTTTTCGCCGACCACCTACGTAAGCGTACTGTTCCCGGCTTTCATCAATCAGACCATGAACATCATGCGTTGGGGTGTGTACAAGTGCCAGTACAATGTCTATCTGAACTCGCTGAACTCCACCTATAGCTTCTTCATCCCCAACAACAAGTCACTGTTGGAGTATGTAGACCCTTGTTCCTATGGCAAGAGTTCGACGCAACTCTTCAGATTCCACTACGACGGGTCGAAGCCGGACGACAACGACCGCGTGTGGGCCAGCATCTGGAACTATGACACACTGACCGGCGAGGTGGGCGACTCCATCGGGTGCGCTTCCTACGAGCAGGTGGTGGATCGGTTGCAGGATATTCTTGAAAACCACATTGTGGTGGGCGACGTGACCGACGGCCACACTTACTACCGCACGATGGGAGGCTCTGAAATCAGGGTGGACCATGTTGCGGCCGGAAAAAACGGTATGACCGTATCGGGCAGCTGGCAAGTGAATGAAGACGAGGGTACGGCCGTGAACGACATCTATGACCAACAAAACGGCCGTAGTTATGTGCTCAACAATCAGCCCATCATGTGTACCCGCATGACGGTGCGCGACATTCTGTCCCAGCATGACGAGTACAGCAAGTTTCTGGAGCTGATGGATGGCAGCGGACTTTTCGAGACTATTCACAATGGGCGCAATGCCTGCGGAGGCACGAACATCAGTGTGTTCAACACCTATCACTATACGGTGTATGTGCCAACCAACAAATCCCTCGAGGAGCTCATCGCCAGTGGCAAGCTGCCCACATGGCAGGACGTGGAAGCCGATGAGGCTGCGAGCAACATGGGCAAGAAGACTGCCGACTCGACAGCTATCGTAAACTTCCTGCGCTATCATATTCAGGACAATGCCATCTTTATCGGAGCACAGGCCATGAGTGGCGATTACGAAACGGCCTCTTTCGACCCCACAAACGACAGTTTCTACAAGCTGCACGTCAATTCCGATGCCAACGGCATCACGGTGACCGATGCCCGGGGCAACAAGCGCCACGTGCTCACCTCCAACGGCAAGCTCTACAACCGTATGGCCAAGGAGTATCAGTATAACAGCAGCGATGCCGCACGTGCCACACAGATAGAGACCAGCTCTTCGGCCGTGGTGCATCTCATCGACGGCCCGCTATTCTATGCAAAATAAATATAATCGAGATATGAAAAGGACAAGCATTCAACGAATATCCGCACTTGCCATGGCAGGCCTGCTGTCATTGGGACAAATGAATGCTCAGGAGGCGGGCCAGATTGTCACCGGTACAGTGAATGACAGTTTCGGCCCGGTGATGCTGGCCAATGTGGTAGAGATAGATGCTTCGAAGCGTATCGTATCGTCTACGCAAACCGACATCAACGGTAACTTCTCGCTGAAAATTCAGAATCCCAAAAACAGGCTGCGCATCTCTTTTGTCGGAACCAAGACACAGACGCTGGAACTGAACAAGACCGAATACATTGTGGTGCTGGAAGACGAGAAGACCATTCCCGAGGTGGTGGTGAGTGCCCGTCGGCGTTCCGGCGGCTCTGGGTTGAACATCCCTGTGGACGAAATTTCTACAGCCCAGCAGTCTATTAGTGCCAAGGAATTTGAGGGACTGGGCGTGAGCACCATCGACGAGGCTCTGCAAGGACGTATTGCCGGACTTGACATTGTGGCCAATTCGGGCAATTTGGGAGCGGGCACGTCCATGCGTCTGCGTGGTGTGAGTTCGGTCAACATGAGCGGCGAACCCCTGATAGTGGTCGACGGCAACGTGTGGGAGACCGACAGCAAGTTTGATGTGAACGGAGCCAATGATGAGAAATTTGCCGAGCTGCTCAACGTGAATCCCGAGGATATCGAGAACATCTCTGTGCTCAAGGATGCCGCAGCTACGGCCATCTGGGGCTCGCAGGGGGCCAATGGTGTGATTGAAATCAAGACCAAACGGGGTGCACGTGGCCGTACCCAAGTGACCTATAGCTATCGGCTGACAGGAACCTACCAGCCCGAAGGCTATAAAATGCTTACCGGCGACCAGTACACCATGCTGATGAAAGAGGCCTACTTCAATCCCAAACTGAGCGATGCTGCCAGCAATATCGTGGAGTTCAACTATGATCCCAGCTATTCGGAGTACGAGATGTATAACAACAATACCGACTGGGTGAAAGCCGTGAAGCAGACAGGCTGGCAACAGCAACACTATGTGTCGCTGGCCGGTGGCGGCGAGAAGGCCAACTTCCGCGTGACGGCCGGTTACGATCACCAGTCGGGCAGTATCATCAAGCAGTTGCTCAATCGTTTCACGTCGCGTGTGGCACTGGACTATTTTGTGAGCGACCGCATCAAAATTCAGACCAACATCGCCTTTACCTATACGAGCAATGACCGTAATTATACCGACCTGCTGGCCATTTCGTACAAGCGCATGCCCAATCTTTCCATCTTCGAGCAAGACAGACAGGGCCGCAACCTCGACACCTATTATCATATATTGCCGACGGTGAGCTCAGAACTGAACAATCTGGTGGGCCAGTTCAATCCGGTAGCCATTGCCAATCTGGCCACCAACCGCGAATCAAGCTACAACATCGAGCCGGAGTTCAAGATCAACTATGAGTTGCTCGGCACCAATGAGAACAAGAGCCGGCTCACCTACGAGGGCAAAGTCGTTTTCAATATCTTCAACAAATACAACGATACTTTCCTGCCGGCAGCCATGAATACGCGTGGATGGAGCAACAAAAACCAGAATCTCTCGACTGCCGTTTCCAATAAGAGTCTGGGTATTACCACGACGCACACAATGACCTACACGCCGCATTTCAGCAATCGGGACCACTCGCTGATGGTGATGCTTCGCGGTCAGATGACCGACGGCAACAGCAATGCCCAGACTACAGGCGAGTATGGACTGCCCACAGGAACCATCACCGACACCGGGGCGGCCGGCATCATCAGTCAGTTCAACACCTCGGCCAGTCGTTGGCGCAGTGTCTACTTCACGTTCTCGGCCCACTATGCTTACAAGGGCCGCTACATGGCCGATCTCTCCGTGCGTCGTGACGGTTCCACGAAATTTGGCCCGTCGCAGCGATGGGGCAACTTTCCGGCACTGTCCATCAGATGGAACATCAGCAAGGAGCCATGGTTCAAGAAGTCGATGCCTTGGTTCAGCATGCTGTCGCTTCGTCCTGGATGGGGCATTGTGGGCAACCAGCCCAATGGCGAATACCTTTATCTAAGCAAGTACACCAACGGCCAAGGCTATCTAGGCGAAGGCTCCGTCTACCCCAGCAATATTCAGCTGAAGAACTTGAAGTGGGAGCAGAAGGAGACCTACAACCTCGGTCTGGACTTCGGTTTCTTCAACGACAAGATTAGTGGCAACGTGGAGTTCTATGTACAGAACACCAGTGATCTACTGATGGTCAACCGCGGCATTCCGCACTCTTCGGGTTTCACGGCCCTGTCTTATCAGAATGTGGGCAACATGAAGAATGTGGGTTGGGAGTTCAATGTCAATGGCAACAAGATTGTAAAAGCCGGTCCTTTCTCTCTGGACTTCAACATTACGTTTGCCAACAACAGGAACAAGATTACGAAGATGGACGAGACGGTGCTCAACAATATGAACAAGGAGTTCAACTATCGCAACGGTTCTTATCTCACACACGTGGAGTTGAACCGGGCCTTCGGCTCCATCTACGGATTCCGTTACAAAGGTGTTTACCAGTACACCGACTATACTCGGGACGAAGTGAGTGGCGTAAGTGGCCCCAATGCACCTGTGGTACGCGATGTCTACGGCAATGTGGTGCTCGACGAGAAAGGACAGACCAAGCCCATGACTTTCGGCTACGGCACCAACTCGCAGTATGAGTTCAGGGGTGGTGACGCTATGTATGAAGACATCAACCACGACGGTACCATCAATGAACTGGACATTATCTACTTGGGTTCGTCGCTGCCGAAGATTACAGGTGGCTTTGGATTTAAGATCAATGTCGGCCGTTTCACTTGGAACAACCAATTCAATTTCCGTTGGGGCAACAAGATCATCAACATGGCCCGCATGAATGCCGAGAACATGTACAGCAACGACAACCAGAGCCGGGCCGTGGACTGGCGTTGGCGTGTGGAGGGCGACATGACCGATGTACCGCGTGCCCTGTATCAGAGCGGTTACAACTGGCTGGGCAGCGACAGGTTCGTCGAGGATGGATCGTTTCTCCGACTGAACTACAGCCAAGTGTCCTACAGTTTCTCGTCCAAGACCTTGAGACGTATCGGACTCTCCCGTCTGAGTTTCTATGTCTCGGCCAACAACCTGTTTTGCCTGACCAGGTACAGCGGTGCCGACCCAGAAGTGAACTATGGCAGCTACGGCATCGTCTACGACAATGCGCAGACCCCCCGGGCACGTTCGTTCACCGGTGGCATCACCATTGGACTCTAAACCTTACAAATGCAATAAGACAATCTATAAGATATGAAAGCATTATCGATAGTTCAATCCATCAACAAGCGTCTTGGCGGCCTGCGGACCATGCCGGCAAGGGTGCTGGTGGCTGGCTTGTCGGCACTGGGGCTGACCTCGTGCAACTCTTTCCTCGACACATTGCCGCTCAATGATGTTGTGCTGGAAAACTTCTGGACGCAGAAGTCAGACGTGACCAGTGTGCTCAACAGTTGCTATGAGTCGTTGGAGAGCAACGACTGCTTGACGCGCATGGGCTTATGGGGCGAGGTGCGTTCCGATAACATGACGGCCGGCTCGGCGCCGAACGCCCAACTGACCGACCTGCTGAAGGAGAATCTTCTGCCTACCAACAGCTACACCGACTGGCTCTCTTTCTATCAGACCATCAACCGCTGCAACACCGTGTGCCACTATGCCCCCTTGGTACAGGCCAAGGACCCCAACTATACGCTGGCCGAGATGCGTGCCAACATTGCCGAGGCAAGTGCCATCCGCGCCTTGTGCTATTTCTATCTCATCCGTACTTTCCGCGATGTGCCCTATAGCACACGGCCGAGCATTGACGACACGGGCGTGTATCAGTTTCCTGCATCCAAGTTCGGTGTGGTGCTCGACTCCCTGATAGCCGATCTGGAGAGTGTCAAGGACTACGCCGTGCGCCGGTACTACACCGACGACAATGTCAAGGCCTACTACAACTCGTCCAGGATTACGCGCTGGGCCGTCTATGCGCTGCTCGCCGACATGTATCTGTGGAGGGGCGATTGGGACAAGTGCATAGACTGTTGCGACCAGATACTGGCCTACAAGCGCCGGCAGTATGACGACATGCGCAGTGAGGATGCCGGCAAGGTGTCTGACCTTTATCTCTTCAACGGCTATCCTTTACTAATGGAAAGGCCTACGGGAAGCGTGCTTTCGGGCAGCGCTTACGGTGCAATCTTCGGGCGAGGAAGCTGTTTTGAGAGCGTGTTTGAGCTGTATTTCAACGAGAATCAGGCCGTAAACAACAACTGGATACGGAACTTTTATGGCAGCAGCTCCACGATGATCGGCCAGCTGAGTGCCCCCGACTTCCTCTATAAGGATGCGGCCATCGGCAACAACAAGCTCTTCACCCACAACGATTGCCGGGTGTATGAGAACATGCAGCACGTGTCGTCGCGCTATGCCATTACCAAATACGTGCGTCAGTCAGTGTCGATGAATACCAATAATGTCACCGGCGAGGCCGACCTGCGCCTGAGTTTCTCGCGCCGCAGCAACGCTTACAGCAACTGGATCGTTTATCGCATGACCGACATCATGCTGATGAAAGCCGAGGCTGAGGTACAGAAAGGCGAGGCCCATTTTGCCAAGGCCTTCTCGTTGGTCAATGCCGTGAACAAGCGTGCCAAGAATGCTTATACCTCCAGTGTGACGGATACGCTTGTGGCCGGCAACTACCAGAGTCGGCAGCAGATGGAAGAACTGGTGCTCGACGAGCGTCAGCGCGAACTGATGTTCGAGGGCAAGCGCTGGTTCGACTTGGTGCGCATGGCACGTCGCGACGGCGACACGCGTCGGCTGGTGAGCTATGTTGTCAATAAGTATGTGGACAACGTGAATGCCATCCGCATCAAGCTCGCCGACCCGAACATTATTTATTGGCCTTACTATGAGGATGAAATCAAGATGAATCCGCGCCTCGTCCAGAATTCGGCCTACAATACGGGCGACAATTCCCAGTTGTCTCACTAATAGAAGTTTTGTGTGATATGAAAACGACCAAGCAAATCGCATTCTCCCTGTTGGCCGTCGTCCTGACGCTGACGCTGGGCTTCCTTTTCCAGAGCTGCTCTGATGAGGAGATGCCTACCACTTATTATACATCGGTGAAACTGACGGCTGCGGGATTTATCTCCTCGCGCCAGGACACCTACAGCCAGTTTGAGGCCATCCTCAACCGTGCCAACTACTATACGTTGCTCTCCACCTATGGCAAGTTCACGCTCTTTGCACCTACCAATGCAGCCGTGGACCAGTTTCTGAAACAGAACGGATGGACCAGTGTGGACCAGATTCCCCAAGCCCAGTGCGATACCATTGCCCGCACGCACATCGTGAAGCGGGGAGCCTATTTCACGACCGACGTGAGCGATGCAGCCCTGCCAGAGATGAACATGAACGACCGTTACATCACCATTTCTTCAGACTCCGATGTCGCGCATGGCAATGCTTTGGTATTCTTCGTCAACAAGACGGCCAAGATAACCGAGCGTGACGACTCTGTGACCAACGGCGTGGTGCACACCATCGACCATGTGCTGGGTGCCAGCAACCTGTTTCTGCCCGACCTCATCGACGAGAACCCGGAACTTCGCCTCTTCAGTGAGGCTCTGCATCTCACGGGCATGAAAGACTCCATCTCCAAGTATCTTGACGAGAGTTATACGATCAGTCTCGACTCGGTAGTCGATGGTGTGCCCACCATGTACGGTGGCCGCCCCACCCAGGCCTACTGGCCCGAGAAGCGTTATTTCAAGTTCTCGGCCTTTGTCGAGACCGACTCCATCTTTGCCCTGCACAACATCCACAGTCTGGACGACCTCAAGGCTTATGCCAAGAGGGTGTACGACCAGACCTATCCTGTGGATGCCGGCCGGTACGATGATGACTGGACCAACCGTCGGAATCCGCTCAACCGATTCATTTCCTACCATCTGATCAATCGCCTGGGCAACTATAGCGACTGGGTGAGCTCCGGCGAGATTCGTGAGCAGTGCTGTGTCACGTCAGTGCTCGACCCTGAAGATTATTATGAGACCATGTGTCCCGGCACCATCATGCGCTTTAGCGGTCCGTCGGCTGGATTGTTCATCAATCGCAAAGGGCTGCAAAACAATTTCTCCATCCGTGGTGTCAAGGTGCTGTCTCCGTCAGAGTCGGGCCATGCCGACCAGAACGCCCTGAATGGCATTTACCATTTCATCGATGACATTTTAGTCTATTCTCCCGACGTTCGCGACAAAGTGCTCAACACACGCATCCGTGTGGACGGCACCACCATGAGCCCCGACTTTATGAATGCCGGTGCCCGCGGCCACTTTGGCGAGAACTATCTTACGGCCTTCAAGCATGCCTACATTCAGGACTGGAAGGTGAGCGACGAGACTTTTATCGGCGTACACAGCAATGAACTGGGCTGGCACTCCTACGAGGGCAATGCCATTTGCCTCATGGGCATCTATGATGTGACGATGAAGCTGCCGCCCGTGCCGAGCGGCACCTATGAAATCCGCATGGGCTATACCGTGGGCACGGAGCGCGGTGTGGTGCAGGTCTATCTGAACAATGAGCCTTGCGGCATTCCCATCGACTTGCGTATCTACGGTGTGGCTCCCAACATTGGTTGGGTGTCGGATGGCGAGGACAACGACGAGAACACCGCCAACGACAAAGCCATGCACAACCGTGGCTATATGAAGGGCATGGACAGCTATCGCTCCAGCGGTGGCAATGTGTTCCGTGAGAATGTGGAGAACCTGCGCCGCGTCCTGACAACCACCTATCTGGATTCGGAGAAGACCTACTGGCTGCGCTTCCGCCAAGTGCTCGACGACCCGAAGTGCTACCTCTCCTTCGACTATATCGAGCTTTGTCCGTCCAGCATCTACAACAGTCCCAGGGGCGAAGACCGGCATTAGTCACGGTTGATTGGTATTTTGAAATGAAATAATGAATTATGAATTGTGATTATGACATTCTCATTTAGACATATAGCCCTCATGGCTGCAGCCGGCGCCCTGCTGACGGCGTGCAGCGACTGGGCCGACCATTACGACGGCAAGGCAGACACCACCAGCAGCGAGTCGCTGTGGGCCAGCCTGCAGGCCAACCCCCAGCTCAGCGATTTCTGCGAAGTGCTGCAGCAGTCCCGCATCTTCCGCCACCATCGCCGCACGTCGGTGAGCTATGCCCAGTTGCTCGATGGCGGACAGTCGTTCACGGTTTTTGCGCCGGTCAACGGTACGTTCAACAAGGATTCGCTGCTCAGCCTTGTGCAGACCAACCGTGGTGACTCCACGGTAGAGAAGTTCTTCATCCGCAACCACATCGCCGCTTCTCCCAATTCGGCCGTTGGTACCGGCAGTGAGGTGCGGCTGCTCAATGGCAAGCACGTCAGTCTGTCGGCCGGCGACGTAGAGGGCACCCCCATCGCTACGGGCAACGTCCACGCCAAAAACGGCACGCTGCATGTGCTCGGAGCCCGGATGCCTTACCAGTACAACCTCTATGAGGCTATGACCGATCGGCCTGACTATCAGCCAGTAGGCGATTTCCTGCGCGTCTACAACGAAGACTATTTCGACGAGGATGCCTCTATCTCAAGCGGTCTTGTCGATGGGGTGCCCGTTTATGTGGATTCCGTTATCCATGAGCGCAATACCATGCTGCAGCAGATAGGGCTCCTTGCAGCCGAAGACTCCAGTTATTGGATGGTTGCTCCCACACAGACAGGCTGGAACAAGGCCTATGCCATGGCCCGCCAGTACTTTGTATACGACAAGACAGTGGACAAGCGCGACTCCGTGCAGCATTATTGGACCAATCGTTCATTGCTCGAAGACGCCATCTTCAACATGAACATCCAGCCCTCTTGGCGCGACTCGTTGAAGTCGGTGCAGTACAATGTGCTCACCCCGGAGTACCATGTCTTCTACAGGCCGATGGACGGCGGCATCCTGTCAGGGGCCACGCCGGTAGCCTGCAGCAACGGTACGTTGTATCAGACCTCCGACTGGCCTTTTACGCCCGAGCAGACTTTCTTCAAGGTGCTGCGCACAGAGGGTGAGCGCACGGGCTACATCACGTCTTATACCAGTTGCACCTACAACACCCGTTCCGTGTCGGCCGACTCTGTGTCGAAGAATGCCTATCTCGACATTCTGCCCCAGACGGCCACTTCCAACTGGACGGTCACTTTCCGTGTCGACAACACGCTGTCGGGGACTTATGACATCTGTGCCATCATCCTGCCGCAGACAGTCTACAACCCCAACCAGACCAATCTGCGTCCCTGCAAGTTCCGGGCCAACATCAACTATGTCGACACGGCTGGCGTGCCCCAAACCTATAATTGCGGCAACGTGCAGTTCACCACCGACCCGGCGCGGGTCGACACCGTGGTTCTGGCCAAGGGTTTCACGTTCCCAGCCTGCAACTTCGACCAGGACAACCTCAAGGTGAGCGTACAGCTCCGCTGTTCCATCCTGGCCCGTGAGACCTCCAGATACTCTCGCGAGATGTATCTGGACTGCATCTACTTACGTCCTTCAACCTCAAAAGAAGATTAAACGATGAAAAAACAAATACTGACAGGAGCCCTGCTGTTTGCAGTTGCGTCTGCAATGGCACAGAGAGACAGCATCACCATCAGCGGCGTTGTGACCGATGCCGCCAGCGGTACGCCCGTCCCCGGTGTGCGCATAGAGGCTTATGGCAACAACCGGCTCACGGCCATGACCAACGGAAAGGGTGAGTACAGCTTGCAGCTCCCGGCTTATGTCTCCTCGGTAACGATGATGGGTGTGGGCTATCAGGTGCAGCAGGTGCCCATTGGCCGCCATTTCAATCAAGTGAACGGGCTTCTTTACAGCGACAGCTTCAGCGGCAACTACAGTCGTCGCACCGTGGCCACCGTTGATAAGACAGTGACAGGATTTGAAAATAATGCCGAAGAGAGCATCGATCCACTCATTCATCAGCGGCTGGGTGCCGACGTGCGAACCATGTCGCGGGGCGGCAACGAGGGCGTGGGCTATGTGATGTTTATCGGAGGTCTCAATTCTTTCCAGAGCAACGCCCAGCCGCTGGTTGTGGTCGACGGCGTCATCACTGACCTGCAATACGGCAGCGGCATGCTTCACGACGGCTATTTCAACAATATCCTCTCCAATTTCAATGTGAACGATATTGAGAAAGTGACGGTACTGAAGAATGGAACAGCCATCTATGGAGCCAAAGGAGCCAATGGTGTTATCCTCATCAATACCAAGCGCAACAACAGTATGGCTACCAAGATAGACGTAACCGTCAACGGACGTTACGAGCTCACGCCACGCCTTCCCGAGATGCTGGGAGCTGAGGACTACCGCATTTACGCCACTGAATTGCTGGGCAACCAGACCGATGACGTGTCGGCGTTGCGTTTTGTCAATACAGATCCCACCTATTATTATTACAAGCCCTATCACAACCAGACCAACTGGAAGAACGAGGTCTATCGCAACAGCTTCTCCAGCAACTATGGCATCAATGTACAGGGCGGCGACGAAGTGGCCAGCTACAACCTGTCTGTAGGTTATAGCATGGCTAACAGCACACTGAAAAACAACGACTTCTCGCGGTTCAACATGCGTCTCAACACCGACATCTCTGTGCTTAAGAATCTTGACCTCAGGTTCGATGCCAGTTACAGCGACGTCAACCGCAACCTGCGCGACGACGGCATCCCCAGCGATGTCACGGGTTCCACCATCACTTCGCCGGGTTTCCTGGGTCTCATCAAGGCTCCGTTCCTCTCGCCCTACGCCTATGATGTCAGTGGTCACCGGAGCAATTATCTCTCCGCTGCCGACGACTATCTCTCCGAAGTGTACGGTTCGGATGTTTCTCTGGCCAATCCCAACAGCATTTTGGAATTTGGCGAGGGCAAGAACCGCAATACTTTCGGCAATCGTTTCATCACCCTGAGTGCTACGCCGCGCTATCAGTTCAATCGCCATCTTTCTCTGAGCGAGCACTTTTGCTTCACCTTGCTCAATACCAACGAGAACTATTACCTGCCGCTCACCGGCGTTCCGGCGTTCAGAGTGAAGAGCATGTCCAACAGCTATGTCAACAACATGGCAGAGAGTCTGGCCGGCCGCCAGAACAGTATTCAGAGCGATACGCGTCTGGCGTGGGACAATCGCTTCGGGGCCCACAGTCTGAACGTCTTCGGTGGTGTGCGCTATCTCTCCAGCAACTACAAGCTCAATGTACAGCGTGGCTACAATACAGGCAACGACAAAACCCCCAACATGAGTACTTCCCTGCAGTACAAGTCGACCGAGGGGGCCGACAACAAGATCCGTGACATCACTTGGTATGCCAATGCCGACTATAACTTTGCTGAGCGCTACTATCTCGCGGCCACGCTGTCGGCCGAGGCTTCCAGCCGTTTTGGCAGTGCTGCAGCAGGACTGAATCTTTTTGGCACCGTGTGGGGTCTCTTTCCCAGTGTCGAGGCAGCCTGGGTACTCAGCAATGAAAGGTGGTTTGACACCCGTGGTGCTGTCAATTACCTGAAACTCAATGTGGGCTTCGATGTGACAGGAAACGACGACATCGACTACACGGCTTCTCGTACTTACTTCGTGGCCAACAACATGTTGGGCAGAAGTGTCGATGGCAAGTCCATTGGCAACATCGGCAACGATGAGCTGAAGTGGGAGACTACCCGTCGGTTTACCGCCGGTCTCACGGGCAACTTCTTCAACAATCGTCTCTCTCTGGGCATCCATGCCTACAAGAGCTGGACAAGTGACCTGCTCACGCTGGGCCGTCTGGCTTGGACCAGTGGTATCAAGCAGAACTGGACCAACGGTGGCAAGCTCGAAAATGTGGGCTTCGATGTCAGTGCCTCCTGGCGTATGCTCAACGAGAAAAACGTGAAGTGGGAACTGTCTGCCAGTGTGGGCCATTACAAGAACAAGCTCACCGCCCTTCCCAATGACAATGTCCCCGTGGAGACTTCGCTCTATGGAGCCACGGTGCTGTCGCAGGTAGGGATGCCCGTGGGTGTGTTCTACGGTTACAAGACAGCCGGTGTCTTCTCTACCCAGGCCGAAGCCGATGCAGCCGGTCTCTACCTCCTTGACGAGAGTGGCAACAGGCAGGCTTTTCGGGCGGGCGACATGCACTTTGTCGATGTAGACGGCAATCATGAAATCAATGCCAAGGATCGGCAAGTCATTGGCGACCCCAACCCCGACTTCTATGGCAATCTCACCACATCGATTAGCTGGAAACGTTGGAATCTTACAGCCATAGCCAACTATTCTTTGGGAAACGACATCTACAACTATCAGCGTTCCGTCATCGAGGGAGGCAGCTATTTCTACAATCAGACCACGGCCATGAACCAGCGTTGGACCACCGAAGGGCAGCACACGTCCATTCCTCGTGTGAACTATTCTGACCCGATGGGCAACAGTCGCTTCAGTGATCGCTGGATCGAGGATGGTTCCTACCTGAGTCTGCGCACCGTGACGCTCAGCTACACATGGCCCATGGACTACCAGTATCTCAAGGGACTCACGCTCTGGGCCAGTGTCGGCAACCTCTTCACGCTGACCCATTACCTGGGCTCTGACCCCGACAACATTCTCTCGGGTAGCGTGCTCAGTCAGGGCATCGACCGTGGGCTCTTGGGTCATGGGCGCAGTTTCTCGATGGGTGTCAAGATCAATTTGTAAGGCCATAGTGCCATAACTTTCAACCAAACATATCATGATGAAACGTCATATCTCTTTCCTGGCCCTCTTGCTTCTGCTGGGTTTGTCCTCGTGCTCTGACATGCTCAACACCCATTCAGACCTTGTAGAGTTTGCCGAAGACAACAAACTCGACACCCCCGAGGACTCCGTCTACAGTGTCATGGGCATCCTGCACCAGATGCAGAAGATTGCAGACCGCACTGTGTTGCTGGGCGAGCTGCGTGCCGACCTCATGGAACCCACGGCCAAGGCCTCTGCCGATCTCAAGGCCATTGCTTCCTGCATCGTTCCGGCCACCAATCCCTACAACAGTATCAGCGATTACTATGCAGTCATCAACAACTGCAACTATTTCCTGCACCATGTCGATACCACGCTGCGCAAGCGCAATCGCAGTGTCTTTGCCCGTGAGTATGCCGCAGTAAAGGCTTTCCGTGCTTGGACTTATCTGCAGGCGGCCCAGGTCTATGGTGCCATTCCTTTGCTCACCGACCCCGTCCTTACGGAGTCTGAGGCCCGTGAGGCCATGGCCAAGTCACCGTCCGACATCCCGGCTATTTGCAACTACTTCATCTCCGACCTTGCGCCAGAAGTCGATACTGAGCTGCCGGCCTATGGCAGTATCTCTGCGCAGGAGTCGTCCAGGTTCTTCATTCCTGTGCGTGCTTTGCTCGGCGACCTCTGTCTTTGGGTCGGTCGCTATCAGGAGGCAGCACAGTATTACCACGACTATCTTACCAGACAGGGTCAAGAGATTGTCACCGGAACCAGTGGGGCAAGATGGGGAGATACATCGTACAAGGGTGTTGTAAATGGCTATACCACAGACATACAGTCTTCAAGCGGCGGCGAGGTGCTGTCGTATATCCCCATGGAGTCTTCGGTCTTCAATGGGGTCAAGAGCGGGCTGGCCACTATCTACAACTCCATTTCGGAAAACTATTCCTACTTCCAGGCCAGGCCATCTGCCCGTCTGCGCGAGCTGAGTGCTGCCGAAGACTATTGCATGGTGTATGAGGGTATGGACTCCCACCGTGACACCATTTATGTACCCAAGGTCAATCTGCTTAGTTCCGATGCTGTCGGCGACCTCCGTTTCTTTGCAAGCTATATCCATCGGGTTGAGCTTCAGGGAGCCCATTCACGTTACTCCTCCGACATTCAGATACTGCGCAAGCTCAACAACAATGGTATTACCACCTATCGTCGCACGGTAGTTTACCTTCATTTTGCCGAGGCACTCAACCGTGCGGGCTATCCGCAGTCGGCCATGGCCGTACTGAAGTATGGGCTGTACCCCGAGGCCATCGACAATTATGTAGACTCTGTGGAGCGTAAGGCTGCCGGTACGTTGCTTAGCTTTTCCCAGACCGTGTTCACTCGGAACAACACCCAAGGCATTCACAGTCGTGGTTGTGGTGACAGCGACGCCAATGCCCACTATGTGTTGCCTCAGCCCGAGACTACGCTGGCCAGCCGGGCCGACACAGTAAACTGGCAGGTTCCTCTTGTCGAGGATATGATTATGCGTGAGCTGGCCCTTGAAACAGCTTTCGAGGGCTGCCGCTTCTACGACCTCATGCGGGTGGCCCTGCGCCGTGGTGAACCGGCCTATCTGGCCACACCCGTGAGTCTGCGTGCCGGACAACGCGACGAGTCGCTCTTTCAACTGCTCATGACCCCTTCCAACTGGTATCTGCCCAAGAACTAATCCCATCCTAAGATCGAACAACAAGAACGAATCATGAAACGCATACAAAACCTCCTTGGCCTGTTGATGGGCATGGCCGCTTTGCCAGCTATGGCCCAGACGGTCAACATTACGGTCAGCTCCGGCCGTCTACACACCATCACCGGATTTGGTGCGGCCGCGATGAGCGGCCCTATGGCCCCCATCAATGATGTCAGTGTCATTGACAAGCTCTACGGTCCCGACTCCGAGGTGGGGCTCAACATCCTTCGCATGGAGGTGTCGCCCAATACCATTGGCGATGTCACCACTCCTTGGGACACGCCCTACGACTGGCACGGGTTCCTGCCAGCCGTAAAACGTGCCCGACAGTATGGGGCTATCATCTTTGCCGCACCTTGGAGTCCTCCCGCCAGTTTCAAGACCAATAACAGTGCACGCGGCCAGCTCGCCGACGGTACCATCGGCAAGCTCCGCCGCGACAAGTACAAGGATTTCTTCCCTTGGCTCAACACTTTCATGCGCTATATGCGCAACAATGGGGCCCCGGTCGACGTAGTGTCTATCCAGAACGAGCCCGACTGGCATCCTGATTACAGCGGTTGCTACTACACTCCGCAGGAACTTGATACGCTGGTTCGCGAGTATGGTTCCCGTTTCGACAAATCGTCTGGAGTCAAGCTGATGAGTGGTGAGGCCCTGGGCTACACGCCCAATTATTATGCGCCCACGCTCAACGATTCCGAAGCTCGACAGTACATTGACCTGCTGGGCGGCCACACTTATGGTCATGCTCCGTTCAAATACATGAAACATGCGGCTGCCATGGCCGCCCCCTACGGCATCGGCGCATGGATGACAGAGCACATCGTAGATCCGCGGGCCGACACCGACGGCGACAGCCAGTCGGACACCAAGGTTCGCGACCTTCCCACTTGGCACGAGCAACTGCTTTTTGCCGAGGATGTCAACGAAACGATGCTGGCCGGTGGCTCGGCCTATGTCTACTGGTACATGGTGTCCCATTACAGTTTCATTGGTAGCGGTGAGACTACCATTCAGCCTGGCAACACCTATGGCAAGGTGCTCGACCGTGGCCGCATCATGGGGCAGTTTGCCCGGCACCTTGTGGGGGCCACCATGCTCGACCGTAACAGTAGCATCAACAAGGAGGCCCAAACCTTCGAGTCATCGGCTTTCATCAAGGGCGATTCGCTCATCGTCAATGCCATTGACACGCTGCCACGCCCCCTCACGCTCAATCTCGTATTGCCCTATAAAGCAATCTCCGGCGAGCGCATCACCTCTACCGAGGGCCATATTGGCATCACCGAGACACTGCTTGTCGAGGCTCCCACCCAGCGGTTCAGTCTTCCTATTCCGGCACGCAGCTTCTCCACGTTCATTTTCCGCATCGACCGTTCTGCCACAGGCATCTCGGAGCCAGTCTGTATGCCGCGCATGGTCGACGATGCGTGGTACAATCTGCAGGGCCAGCGTGTGGCCCGCCCACAGCGCGGCATATACATCCATCAAGGACATCAAGTAGTGGTACGATGAAAAAAACGCTCCTTCTTCTCTTCTGCTGTCTCTTGGCCTGTGGGGTACAAGCCGAGGTCGTTCCGGCCCGCATCTTCCAGAGCGGCATGGTATTGCAGCGTTCCAAGCCTGTTCCGGTGTGGGGCACGGCATCGCCCGGCGAGCAGTTCACCATTGTGTTCAACAAGAAATCCTATGTCGTTCGGGCCGATGCCAAGGGGCGGTGGCGCGTGGATTTGCCCGCCATGAAGGCCGGTGGCCCTTACACCATGACCTTCGCGCACTGTCAACTCGACGATATTCTTATCGGCGATGTCTGGCTCTGCACGGGTCAGTCCAACATGGACCTCCCCGTGAGCCGTGTACAGCCCCAGTATCCTGGGTTCACCGAAGATTATGCCAACGACCGCGTGCGTCTGTTGCGGGTCGATCAGGTTGCCTCCGTCAGTGGGCCGCAAACCGATTTTAAAACCTCGGGCTGGCAGACGCTCACGCCCGCCAGCTCCCGTGATTTCTCGGCTCTGGGCTATTTCTTGGGTCGTCGACTGCAATCCGAGACAGGCATTCCGCAGGGCATCATCTGCAACAGCTGGGGCGGAACACCCATCGAGGCTTGGCTCCCGGCCGACTCGTTACAGCGCGACTTTCCGCAGTACACGGCCCGCACCTCGCTTTACACCCCCGACTATGTGGCTTCTCAGACACGTGCCAACCAGTTGATGAACGACCGTTGGCAGCAGTTGCTCGATGAGACCGACCCTGGCATGCACCAAGGCTGGACGGGACTTGATTTCGACGACGGCACATGGCCCGCCGCCAACCAGTATGCCCGCGACTGGGCCCAGGTGGATGGCCGAGGTGTCGTGGGATCAGTCTGGATGCGCCAGCATGTCCATATTGATGCTGCCCACGCCGGCCGGCCGGCCTTGCTTGTGCTGGGCATGCTCTATGATGCCGACCACACCTACGTCAATGGCCGGCGCGTGGGTGTCACCTATTACCAGTATCCACCGCGTCGCTATGCCGTGCCGGCCGGTTTGCTGCACGAGGGCGACAATGTGATTGCCGTTCGTTTTGTCAACAAGACGGGCACCCCCGCTTTCACGCGGGGCAAGAAATACCAGCTTGAGTTCACTCCCGACGACGTGCTTCAGCTCTCCGAGCAGTGGCGCAGCCACATCGGAGCCCGCATGCCCGCCTGTCCGCAGCAGGATGTCACCACGCAATACCTGCCCACCGTGATGCACAACAGCATGCTCCATCCGCTCATTCCTTATGCGCTGGCAGGCGTGGTGTGGTATCAGGGTGAATCCAATACCGACCGTGCCGGCGAATACCGCACGATGCTGCGTAAGCTCAAAGGCGACTGGCGCACTCAGTTTGCCGACTCCAGTCTGTCTGTAGTCATTGTACAACTGGCCAATTTCATGGCTCCCAGTTCCCAGCCGCAGGAGTCGGGATGGGCCGAGTTGCGCGAGGCCCAGCGACTCTCTGCCCTCGAAGACCCCCATGCCGCACTGGCCGTGGCCATAGACTTGGGCGAGGCCAACGACATCCACCCCTTGCGCAAGCGAGAGCTGGCCGACCGCGTGGCTTTGGCCCTTGACCGGCTGCGCGGCAACAGGCACGCAGCCTTGTCGCCCCAGCCAGTGGCGGCTCGGCTGATGAGCCGTGGAGTAGGGGGGCAGTCCCAACCGTATGTGGTGGTACGTTTCGACCAGAAACTGCGCCCGGCCGACACTTTGAGCGAATTTGAGCTGCGGAGCGAAGACGGGCGGTTCCACAATGTGGAGGCCCGCGTATCGGGCAATACGGTGGTCATTGCCTTGGGTACCGTGTCCCGGCCCACGGCCGTGCGCTATGCTTGGAAGAACAACCCCGAACAGGCCAACCTCTACAATCCCGAGGGTCTGCCCGCCTCGCCATTCCAAATTACCGTCGAACCCTAAGTATTTCTCCCGAACTCCACTGTTTCGTTTTTGCTTCAATCTCTGCTTATGCCCGTAAACCAACAGAAACTACCGGCCCGCGAGAAGATAGGCTACGCCATGGGCGATGCCGCTGCCAATCTCGTTTTCCAGATGATGCTGATGTTCCAGCTGATGTTCTATACCGACGTGTTCGGTCTCGAAGGACTTGTAGCTGGCACCGTGCTCCTCATAGCCCGCGTGGCCGATGCCTTTGTCGATCCGGCCGTGGGCATTCTCTCCGACAAGACCAGCACGCGCTGGGGCAAGTACCGGCCGTGGATACTCTGGACGGCATTGCCGTTCTGCGTGTTCTACGTGCTGGCTTTCTGGAATCCCGGCATTGCCGACAAGGCCCTTGTAGCCATCTATGCCACGGTGAGCTATGTGCTGCTCATGTCGTGTTACTCGATGGTCAATACGCCCTACTGCTCGCTGGGCGGTGTCATGACGAGCGACATCGGCGAGCGCACCTCGCTCAACACCTACCGTTTTGTGGCCGTGACCATCGGCCAGATTGTGGTACAGGGGGCCACGCTGCCCCTTGTCGACCATCTGGGTGGTGCCAACCGGCAACAGGGCTGGCTGCTCACGGTGGGGCTCTTTTCCGTATTGTCGTTCTGCTGTCTCATGGCCACCTTCCGCATTACGCGCGAGCGTGTCTCGCCGCCGCCCTTGCAGCAGACAAGCCTGCGTGAGGATCTGCGCGACACCATCTCCGATGCTTCGTGGCGTGCCGTGGTGCTGCTCACGTTCTTTCTGTTCATTGCCTTGGCCATGTGGAACTCGGCCATGAGCTTTTATTTCCGTTATGCCGTAGACCACAAGTCGCTGGCCGACTTCTTGAATGTGTTGGGCATGCAGGTGGACAGGCATTATGCCTACAGCGTGGGCTTCTCCGTCTTCAACATTTCGGCCGCTCTCGTCCAGTTGTTGGGCATCCTCTGCCTGTCGCAATATCTGGCCCGCCGCTATGGCAAGAAAGAGGTGGTCACCGTCTGCCTGTTGCTCACGGCCCTGTTTACAGCCCTGTTTTGGATTCCCCAGAAGACCGACGTGCCCCTCATGTTTGTGCTCAACCTGCTGCGCAGTCTGGCCTACGCCCCCACCATTCCTTTGCTCTGGGCCATGATGGGCGACGTGGCCGACCATGTGGAGTATCTCTCCAACCGCCGATCCACGGGGCTTTGCTTCTCCGGCATGACGTTCTCGCTCAAGCTGGGGCTGGGCTTCGGCGGCGTGCTCACGGGGTTCCTGCTCTCTGTTTTCGGCTATGCGTCGGGCGACGGCTCGGGGGCCGTGCTTGTGCAGAGCGAGATGGCCGAGACGGGCATCCGGCTCACGTCGAGCCTTGTGCCGGCACTCTCGCTGGCCGTGGGCGTGTGGGCGTTGCACCGCAGCCCCATCACCAAGGTCTACAATGAGCGGATGCAGTCCGAACTCTCCGGCCGCCGCTGGATTCGGCTGCTGGGTGCCGGCCGTTACACATCGGGCGCAGGGGCACCCACACCCTCTGCCGTCTCAGTTCAATCATCCGTCAAACATTCTGTTTCCAATGAAGAATAAACTCATGCTCTTGTCGGCTTTCTGGGCCGGCCTGGCCGCTCAGGCCCAACAGCCGGGGCTGAAAGACGCCCTCGGCCCTTACTTTCAGGTGGGCGTGGCCCTCAACACCCGCATTACGGCCGGCGGCGACGCGCAGGCCGATGCGCTGGTCGACCGACATTTCAACACCATTGTGGCCGAGAACTGCTTCAAGGGCGGCGAGGTCACCCCCCGCGAGGGAGTCTACGATTTCACGGATGCCGATGCCGTGGTGAGCTATGCCGAGAAGCACGGGTTGCGCCTCATCGGCCATTGTCTGGTGTGGCACTCGCAGGCTCCCGACTGGTTTTTCAAGCATGCCGACGGCACCGTCGTCTCGCGTGACGAACTGATTCGCCGTATGCAGACCCACATCCGCACCATGGTGGGCCGCTACAAAGGCAAGGTCTATGGCTGGGACGTGGTGAACGAGGCCGTCGAGGACAATGGCGAGTTCCGCCGGTCACCTTATTATAATATCATCGGTCCCGAGTTCATCGACATTGCCTTCCGCACGGCCCATGAGGCCGACCCCGATGCCGAACTCTACTACAACGACTACTCCATGGCCAAGCCTGGCAAACGGACGGCCGTGTGCCGCCTCGTGCGTCACCTCCAGTCCGAGGGGCTGCGCATCGATGCCGTGGGCATGCAGAGCCACCAGGGACTCGATTATCCCGACCTGGCCGACTATGAGGCCAGCATCGACAGCTTTGCAGCCTGCGGTGTTAAGGTGAGCTTGAGCGAACTCGACCTCAACGTGCTGCCCTCTCCCCGGAATTTCGGAGGGGCCGGCATAGAGCAGAATTACGCGTTCCAGCAGCCGATGAACCCCTATGCCGACGGAGTCCCGGCCGACGTGCAGCGGCAGATCGACGCACGCTGGATGGACTTCTTCCGCATCTACCGCCGCCATGCCAGCCAGATAGAGCGCGTCACACTGTGGGGACTCACCGATGGCGGCTCCTGGCTCAACGACTGGCCCATCCGTGGACGCACCAATTATGGGCTGCTCTTCGACCGCCAAGGCAGGGCCAAACCGGTGGTGGATCAGATTGTCAACCTCTTCAAATAACGCCAAACCCTTATTCTTATGAATCATCCCCGTTATCTTTTTCCCGAGGACTATATGGCCGATCCCTCGGCCAACGTGTTTAACAACCGCATCTATATCTACCCCTCCCACGACAGGGACAGCGGCTCTGCCGAGGACGACGACGGCGGTCACTTCGAGATGCGCGACTACCATGTGCTCTCGCTCGACCAGGTGGAACAGGGTCCCGTGACCGACCATGGCTGTATTCTCTCGCTCGAGCAGGTGCCCTGGGCCGGCCGTCAGATGTGGGACAACGACGTGGTGGAGAAGAACGGCAGGTACCATCTCGTCTTTTCGTGCAAGGATAAGAACGATGTTTTCCATCTCGGTGTGGCCGTAGCCGACCGCCCCGAGGGCCCCTTCGTTCCCCAGCCCGACCCCATTCGCGGCTCCTACAGCATTGACCCTTGTGCCTTCAAGGACGACGACGGGGCCGTTTATGTCTATTTCGGCGGCATCTGGGGCGGCCAGCTCCAGTGGTATCGCGACAACAAGATGCTTAAGGCCGAGCGGTTGCCCGAGGGCGATGAGCCCGCCCTGCCCGGCCGGGTGGCCCGTCTCACCGACGACTGTCTGCAGTTTGCCGAGGCTCCGCGCCCCGTGCCCGTCGTCGATGCCCAAGGCCGTCCGTTGCGGGCCGACGACCCGCAACGCTTCTTCGAGGCCAGCTGGATGCACAAATATCGGGGTCGCTACTACTACTCCTACTCCACGGGCGACAGCCATCTGCTTTGCTACGCCACAGGCGACAACCCTTATGGCCCTTTCACCTACCGGGGCGTGATTCTCGATCCCGTGGTGGGCTGGACCACACACCACTCTATAGTCGAGTTCAGGGGCTGTTGGTACCTGTTCTATCACGACTGCGTGCCCAGCCGTGGTACCACTTGGCTGCGTTCGCTCAAGGTGCAGGAGCTGTACTACGACGAGGACGGCGCCATCCAAAAGGTGAGCAATGACTGATTTTTGGCAAGGAAAAGCCCTCGTCGGCGTGGAAAAAGGGGCGGACGTGCAGAATGCTGTCATATTTTGTGTAAATTTGCATCGGTAAAACCATGCCGCCTAACCTTTTCACCTGATGAGGAGAATCTTTTTATTATGGCTCTTTGTCCTGGCCGTCGTCGGTCAGCGCTTGCAGGCCCAGTCAGGATATTTCTATGATTCAGACCGGGTCTCCAGTAATCTCATTACCCAAATCATTCAAGACCGTGCCGGCCAGATATGGATTGCGAGCGACCGTGGACTGAACAAGTTCGACGGCTACCGTTTCACCAGTTACCTGCACAATTCGTCCAATCCGCGCTCGTTGATGAGCAATGCCGTGTCATGCCTGTTTGTCGACCGGCAGGGCAACCTGTGGGTGGGAACCGGTGACGGCCTCATGCGCTACGAGCCCCACTCCGACGACTTCCAGCCCTACGCCGAGCCTCATCAGCCACGCATCAGCAGCATGGTGCAACTCCCCGATGGCCGGTTGCTGGTGGGCACGGCCGGCTACGGCCTCTTTTCCGTGGACGAGCAGAACCACCGGCTGACACCAGTCCACGGCTATGCCAGCAAGGCCGAGGACCATTATTACAGCCGCATCTTCATTGACGGGCAGGGTAATTTCTGGCGGGGCGGAGCCAACAACGTGTTCACCTGCCGCGATCGCAGCGGCCGCATTGTCGAGCGCAGGCTGGGTCAGGGCAAGGTCGAAGCCTTCATTGGCTATGCCGGGGGCGTGCTCATTGCCACTCGCAGCAGTCTGTTCTTCGTCAAGAACGGCCGGCTGGCCGAGTGCCCCATCGACGTGAGCGAGATGCTGGCGGCTCATGCCACCTACAAGTCGATGGCGACTGACCATTGGGGCAACCTCTACATCGGCACGCTTGGCTCCGGTCTCTTCATCGTGCCCAAGGGGCAGCGCAAGGCCCAGCGCGTGGCCAATCCCATTTCATCCTTCAATCTGAACACGGCCAACGTCTATGCCCTCTTTGTCGACCGCACCAACAACCTCTGGGTGGGCTGCCAGAAGAAGGGCGTACTCATGATTCCCGACCACAAAGCCATCTTTTCCAACTGGGATTTTGCCGCCCAGGGGCATCCCGTGGGCTCGTCGGTTTCGTCGGTCTGCTTCGGCGACGGGGGCACGGTGTGGACGGTGGTGCAGAACAATGGAGTCATTGGTTTCAACCGTGAGGGCCGCATCACGGCCCACCCGGCCTCGCCGGCCAACGCCTATTCCATCTGCCGCGACCGCAAGGGCCGCTACTGGCTGGGGGCCGGGCGCGGGCTCTACAGCTACAATCCGGCCACCGGCGGCTCGCAGCTCGTGGCACCGTCGGATGGCGATTTCGTGAACCAGGTGGTCGAAGGCAGCGACGGCAATCTCTATTTCTCCACTTTCGGCAAGGGCTTCGGCGTCTACAACCCCGACACCCGGGCCGTGCGTCATTACTCCATGTTCCAGAAGGGCAGCCCCGATGGCAGCCTCTGCAACGACTGGATACACTGCATGCTGCCCACCGCCGACGGCATGATATGGCTCGGCACGTCGTCGGGCCTCTCGGCCTACAACACGCGCATGGGTAGCTTCCGCCTGTTGCCGCCCGACTTCTTCGCGGGTACATCTGTCACCGCGCTGGCCCGCAACACCGACGGCAACATGGTGGTGGGCACCGGGAAAGGCCTCTACCTGCTCGACGTGCGCCGCCGCCGCATGCTGCCGTTCCCCGGTGCGGAGACCTTGAGGGACGAGGCCTGGCGCAGCATCGTGGTGGAACCCAACGGCGATTTCTGGTGTGCCACGTCGATGGGCATCTGGCAGTACCAGCGCCGCCGCCGCAAGTTTGTGGGCTATGTCCACGGCAACGGGCTGTCGTCGCGCGAGTATGTGTCGAACACCGAAGCCAAAGGCCCCGACGGGCGCGTCTATTTTGTCACCGGCTCGGGCCTCACCGTGTTCCGCCCCGCCGACCTCGACCGGGCCAAATGGACGCTCGGCGAGATTCACCTCACCAACTTCCTCATCAACGGCGAGCCCATCAGCGGCTCCACCCTGTCGTATGGTTCGCAGATTGCCGACGGCCCGGTCTTCGACAACAACCACTTCACGCTGTCCTATCAGGACGACAGTTTCGTCATGGAGTTCTCGTTGCTCAACTACAACAATGCCGAGAACATCACCTATTACTACCGCATCAACGGTGCCAGCAAGTGGCAGCACACGGGCGAGGGCGTGAACAGCGTGGCCTTCAACCACATGGAACCGGGCTCCTACAGCATCGAGGTGCGCGCGTCCGACTATGGCATGCTCTCGCCGGTCAAGGTGTTTACGGTGGTCATCCGCTCGCCGTGGTATAGCTCCACACTGGCCTGGATGGTCTATCTGCTGCTCATCGGCGCCTTCGCCTACCTGGCCCTGTTCTACTATAACCGGCGTAAGACCCACCAGTTTGAGGAAGACAAGATGAAGACCCTCATCAATGCCACCCACGACATCCGCTCGCCGCTCACACTTATCATGGGTCCGCTCCACTCGCTTATGAAGCGCGAGGGGCTGGATGGCGCGGCCCGCGAGGAGCTGAGCCTCATCGAACGCAACGCCAACCGCATTCTTTCGCTCGTGAACCAGATACTCGACCTGCGCAAAATGGACAAGAAACAGATGCACCTGCACTGCCAGGAAACCGACCTCGTGGCCTTTGTGGGCGGCGTGGCCAAGATGTTCGAGTTTGCGGCCCGCGAGCGCAACATGGAGTTCCGCTACGAGCATCCCGAGGGTAGCCTCATGGCTTGGGTGGACCGCCAGCAGTTCGACAAGGTGGCGAGCAACCTGCTTGCCAACGCCTTCAAGTACACTTATGACGGCGGCATCGTCACCCTGCGCCTCAGCGAGGGCCACGACGGCGAGGCCGGCACGCCGCTGGCCCACTATGCCCGGCTGGAAGTCGTCGACAGCGGCGTGGGCATCAAGGAGGGCAATATAGACCGCATCTTCGACCGTTTCTTCCAAGGCGTGGGCAAGGGCAGCGCGCATGTCGAGGGAACGGGCATCGGATTGAACCTCTGCAAGATGGTGGTGCAGATGCACCACGGCACCATTCATGCAGCCAATCGCACCGGCGCGCCGGGCAGTGTGTTCTGCGTGCGCATACCGCTGGGCAACAGCCACTTCACGGCCGAGGAGCTCAAGCCCAAGGAGGAGCCCCCCATGCCGGAGAAAAGCGGCAGGAAACGCACGGGAAACTACCGGGTGCTCATCGTCGACGACGACCCCGAGATACGCCTCTACGTGGCTCGGGAGCTGGGCGAATACTATAAGTTCGAGACGGCGGCCAACGGCAAGGAAGCCCTGAAACTGCTGCTCACGGAGCATTTCGACTGCGTGGTCTCCGACGTGATGATGCCCGAAATGGACGGCCTCACCCTGTTGCGCATGATAAAGACCAACAGCAACATCAGCGACGTGCCGGTTATCATGCTCACCTCGAAGAGCGACGTGCAGCACCGTCTGGAGGGTCTCAAGAAGGGGGCCGACGCCTACATGGCCAAGCCCTTCAGCCTCGAAGAGCTGCACGTCACCATCAACAACCTGGTGAACAACGTGCTGCGTCTGCGCGGCAAGTTCTCCGGCGCCCAGCAGCAGAGGGACAGAGTGGTCGACATCCAGGTCGAGGGCAACGACGAGCAGCTCATGGACCGCATCATGAAGAGCATCAACGAGAACATGGACAATCCCGAATTCAACGTCGATATGCTCACCCGCGAGGTGGGGGTGAGCCGCGCCCAGCTGCACCGCAAGCTCAAGGACATGACCGGCATCCCCACGTCGGAGTTCATTCGCAACATCCGTCTCGAGCAGGCGGCCCGTCTGCTGTGCGAGCAGAAGCTCAACATCGCCCAGGTGTCGCTCGAGGTGGGCTTCTCCAACCAGGCCCATTTCTCCACCGTCTTCAAGAAACACTTCGGCATGTCGCCCTCGGAATACATCGTCCGGAAAGGCGGCAAGTAGCCGCCCCGGGGCCTCCCGCCCGTTGCAGGAGGCCCGCGTGCCCGTTCGGCCCCGTCGCGCAACCTCCGCGACGGGGCCTTTTCGGTGGTACAATTGCGCCGTAACGGCCGCGCGATTACGCCGTGACGGCTGTGCGATTGCGCCGTAATGGCCGTGCGAATACGGCTTGTTTCTTGTGGCATATCCCCGCTTTGGCGTGCACGTCATGCGGCTGCCAAGGCCCCCGCAGGGAGAATCTACAAAAACAAAATCATCTGAAACAAATCGAAAAGCCCGTAACACCCTCCGTTCATTACCTTTGCAACAGTTTTATAAAGACCTAATCATCAACAACAAAGACCCAGAGGTTTATGAAGAAAGAACTATTACTCAGTTTGGGCTTGCTGGCCATGATACCCGCCGGACTGCGCGCACAGGCGCTGGTCAGCGAGGGATTCAACGCCGAGCAGACCAAGACGGCCACCGACGTGGGCTATTATGAGTTTATCAACCAGCTCGAAGGAGACAAGTGGGACCTAAGCACCGCCGCCAAGAGCGAGGGCGCCGGCTCGCTGCATTTCTACAACAGCGACGCGGCGGAGGGCACCACGTGGCAGCGCTCGGTGAAATTCCGCAACCTGCCCATCGAAGAAAACACCACGTATCGCGTGACCTACTACGTGCAGGGCTCCAAAACCTACAACCTGGACGGCACAAGCGACAAGGGCACCAAGGTGGACTGCAAGCTCATGCAGGGCGTCGAGGACGACGACCTGCCCTTTATTTCGCCCGGCGGCAAGGAGTTCCGCTACAACGACACGGGCTTCGACGAGAACGGTTTCACGAAGTTCACGCACATGTTCTATTACAAGGACGCAGCCACCCAAGCCGCTTATTACAAGGCCAACAGGAACAGGGAGATGGCGGCCGAGGCCAAGGACAAGTTCTTCCTGGCCCTGAGCGTCTACAATCCCGGCGACTTCTATCTCGACGGCGTGACGGTGGAGAAGGCCGGCGTGAGGGCCGTCACCTTCAACTACGACGTGATACGCGTGGACTTTGGCTTTGCCACCAACAACAAAGAACTGCTTGCCGCCGCCGGCGTGGACAAGCTGGTGCTGCCCGAGGGCACCTGCACCGTGAGGATGGACGGCAGCGAAGTGAAGGTGCTCACCACCGAACTGCATCAAGACGGCTACCTCTACGTGTTCCTCGACGACCGGTATCCGCAGACCGGCAACGAGCGGATCGAGGTGAGTTTCAGCAATCCCACCGATGCGGCCTACCAGCTGAAGTACAGCGGCGACATGGCCCCCGAGGGCGTGGTGCCCAATTTTGCGGGCGAGACCGGCGCGCTGGACGCCAACATTACCGACATCAACAGCTCGGCTTACGACCTGCCCGTGATGAAAACCGCCGACCCCGAACAGGGCAGCTTCAACCTGCCGGTGGTCCAAAAGGAGTTCAAGATGAGCTTCAACAAGAAAGCCGATGCCTCCCGCATCGAGGCCACGCTGGACGGCGAGAGGCTCACCGTGACGCCCAACGAGGGCTTTGCCACCGACTTTACCTTTACCCGCACGGGCAGCGGCGACCTCACGGCTGGGCAGCACGACCTGACGGTAACCAGAGTCTACCCCGAAGCCATGCTCGACGAGGCCGTATTTACCAAGGTTACGCTGGAGCTCAGCTTCGGCCAAGTGAGCGGAGACCCCAACGACACCGCCTACTACGTGATGGCCGACAGCATCACCCAAGCCATTGCGGCCAAGGGCGAGGGCACCATCCCCATGGGCTGGTCGGTCTATAACGGAGCCACCGCGGTGCCCCAGGGCACCAATCCCGGCAGCGGCCCGCGCAGTTTCAAGTTTGGCGAGGGCGGCGACTTCGTGGGTGCGCTCTATCTGCGCACGGCGGCGGCCGACGACGGTGGCTGCGGCATCTATGGCGAGACCGAGGGCTACGAGGTGAAACTCGAAGCCGGCAAGAAGTACAAGCTGGCCTACAACGTTGCCGCCTGGAAGGGTGCGCCCTATGTAAAGTTCCAGCTCATCGGCCCCGACGGCAGCGACGCCCTGAGCCGCGTGGATGCCGCACTGCCCAACATGAACGGCTCCAAGGGCACCGTCTCGGGCTCGACACGCGTCGAGGTCAGCCTGCAACCCAAGGCCACGGGCAACTACAAGCTGAAATGGACACCCGCCACCGATGCCGACGGCAAGCAGGGAGCATGGGTGGAGGTGTTGCTGGGCAACGTGCGGTTGCAGTATCTGCCCAATGTGATGGGCGTGGAAGAGACCACACAGCTCAACAATGCCCTGGCATTGGCCAAGGCCGCACTGGACGAGAATAAGGCCGAACGCTATGCCGGCACGGACTTCGACGCGCTGAAGGCCGCCGTCGAGGAGATCGACGGCAAGGTCTACACGGCTCCGTCGGTCTACAAGGCCGTCACGGCACGCCTCACCATGGCTGCCACGGCCCTGAAAGACCACCGCGTGCTCTGCGACACCTACGACCCGATGGTGGAGGCTGCCCAGAAAGCCCGCGACATGCGCACCGGCACCAAGTTTGAGAACCACAGCTCTTACGCCAACGTGGTGGCCGCAATTGCCAAGTACGAAGGCAAGGTGCTGACCGACAACGACGAGCTGAAGACCGCCATCGACGAGCTGAAAACCTCGACCGCTGCCGCCACCAACATCGGCCGCGTGGTAGAGACGCTCACGGCTTCCATGGTCAGCGGGCTAGCCGTGGCCCAGAAACTCGGCTCCGCCACCGACGAGCTCGCAGCAGCTGTAAACCGTGCACTCACCGACGATGCCGACGTGAAGCAGCAGGTGAAAGACGCCATCAGGCAGGGACTCTATGCCCAACTCAAGGACCCCAACAACACGCTCTTCGCCGAGAAGACCGACGAGACCACGCTGGAGAACTATGTGGACAGTTTCAACTGCTCGGTATTCGTGAACAATCCCGACATCTATGTCACTGCTCCGGGCGATGTGGCCGGTGTGGTGAACTCCGAGAACACGCCGGGCTGGACCATCACGCCGGGCGAAGGCTGGACAGGAGGCTTCGTCTACCACTACCCATGGGGTGGCAACGCCCAGTACAAGTATGCCAAAGGCACCTGCGACGTGGCCAACTCGATGATTGCCTCGTGGGGCTTCGGCTACACGGCCGAACAGCAGATTACCGACTTGCCGGCCGGCACCTACAATGTCTTCGCACGGGCTTTGGAGCGTGGAAGCGGCAACACCGACATCTACTTCCATGCCGTTACCTCGGCCAAGGACGACAGTGTGATGGTGCCCCAGGCCGCGGCCAGCGTGGAGCCCTCGCTCGACAACGGCAAGTATTGCGCCATCAAAGACGTGGTGGTGACCGACGGCCAGCTGAAATTGAAGTTCACCTGCGGCGCAGACACGCGCTCGTTCTTCGACGGTGTGCTGCTCGTGCTCAAGGGGTCGGCCCCGGGCTACGACTATGCCACGGGCATTCGCGGCGTGGTGGACAACGGCGGTGCCGGCGTAACCAGGGAGGAATACTTCGACCTCTCGGGCCGCAAGCTCAATGCCGGCACGGCCACGGGCGTGACCATCGTGAAGCAGACCTTGAGCGACGGCCGCGTGCTGACCAAAAAAGTGCTGAAAAAATAGGATAGGACAGACCGGCCCTACGACCGTGGGGCCTCCGACGGGCGCCGGCGACTCGCAGACAGCGGGCTGTCGGCGCTGTTGTTGGGGGAGGCGGTGCAAATGCGGTGTTTCCTGTCGGATGAGACAAATAGAAAACAAAAGAAAACATGCGGCTGGCCCGTTGAGGCGGCTTTTCCTTATCTTTGCACCACCAAAAACATCCAAACATGACCATGACACCAAACCATCAACTCATGAAGTCTGCAAGATTCCTAACCCTACTCATGGCGGCCGCCTTCTCGGCCGCGGCTGCAGGACAAACGGCGCATTTCAAATACTTCAGCTATCAGGGCCGTGATGCCCGGTTCGACAAGCCGCTGGACGCGACCGGCCAGTATCTCAACCCCGTGCGGCTGGGCTTCTATCCCGACCCCTCGGTGTGCCGGGTGGGCGACAACTATTACCTGGTCAACTCCTCGTTTTCGTTCTTTCCGGGCGTGCCCCTGTCGGTAAGCAAGGACCTGGTGAACTGGAAACTGCTGGGACATGTGCTCGACCGGCCGTCGCAGTTGCCGTTGGACGGGCAGCGTGTGTCGGGCGGCATCTACGCGCCGGCCATCAGTTACAACCGGAAGAACAAGACTTTCTACATGATTACCACCAACGTGGGCCGCGGAAACTTCTATGTGAAGAGCAAGAACCCCGCCCGGGGATGGAGCGAACCCATCTATCTGCCCAAGGTAGACGGCATTGACCCCAGCTTCTTCTTCGACGACAACGGCAAGGGCTACATCGTGCACAATGCGCCGGTGACCGGCCAGACCGAGTACAGCGGGCAGCGGGCCATCCGCCTGTTCGAGTTCGACGTGAAAGGAGATTCCATCAAGGGCGACTTCAAGGAGATACTGCGCGGAGGCACCCACGTGCAGAAGAATCCGATATGGATAGAAGGCCCGCACCTCTTCAGGCGGGGCGGCCACTACTATCTGATGTGTGCCGAGGGCGGTACGGGCGACTGGCACAGCGAGGTGGTGCTGCGGGCCAGGCAGCCGCAGGGCCCCTGGGAGGAGTGTCCACACAATCCCATCCTGACCCAGCGGCAGGGACTCGACCCCGACCGCCCCGAAAGGGTGACCTCGGCCGGGCATGCCGACCTGGTGGAAGACCAGACCGGACAGTGGTGGGCCGTATTCCTGGCCTGCCGCCCCTATGAGAAAGACTTCTACAACACCGGCCGCGACACCTATCTGCTGCCCGTGACGTGGAAGGACGGCTGGCCCATGATACTGGAGAAAGGCAAGGCCATTGCCACCGTGAACGACATGCGGGGCATCCAGACGCGGCTCAAGACGGTGAACCGCCAGCGCGAAGACTTGGTGTCGGGCAACTTCGGCTATGCCGACGGCTTTGCTGCCGACACGCTGGACAGCCGTTGGTTCTTCCTGCGCAACCCCTCGGACTTCTGGAAATTGGGCAATGAAGGCCTCGCCATCAACGCCCTGCCCGCAAGCGTGTCCGAGCGCGAGAGCCTGTCGGCACTGTGGGTGCGCCAGCAGCACACGGCGTTCACGGCCGAGACGCGGGTGGACTTCTCGCCGCGGACAGACGCCGGGCTGGCCGGATTCGCCCTGTTGCAGAACGAGGAATACAACTTTGTGTTTGGCAAGACCTGGCTGGACGGCCGCACGGCCCTGGCCCTCTACCGCACGGAAAAGGGCAGGACGCTCATCGCTTCGGCCTTTGTTCCCGACAAGGCCGTGAAGTTGAAGATAGAGGGCCGCGGCCGCTACTACGACTTTTGGTACGCCGTGGACGGCGACGAGGCGTGGAGTTTGCTGGCCCGCGGCGTGGATGCCGTGAACCTGAGTACCCACCGGAGTGGCGGATTCATCGGGGCCTGTATCGGCCTCTATGCCACCACCAAGAATCAGTAAACCTGTGAACGCTTGGATGAAACGCGCCGGACTGCTGTTCGGACTGCTGGCCTGGACGCTCTGGAGCCGGGCCGACGACGGCCGTCTGCTGTGGCTGGGCGGCACCGCTCCGGACTCTCCCTGCCGGGTGAAGGTGCGGGGGATCGGGCCTACGGCTCCGCATGCGACGGAGACCACGGTGGCCTTGGCCCGTGAGGCACTGGCCGACGGCTATCGTGGTTCGGATGTCACGCTGGTGCTCGACACGGCGGCGCGCCTGGGCGACGGCTTCCGGCTGCAGGGCCCGCGCCCGGCCACGGTCACGGCCAGCAGTGCGGTGGGGTTGCTCTACGGAGCCTACGCCCTGCTGCGCCGCCAGAACACACAGGCGGAGACCGGCCCTTATGACTGCATGGAGCGTCCGGCCCTGACCCTGCGCATGCTCGACCACTGGGACAATCCCGACGGGAGTGTGGAGCGCGGCTATGCCGGACGGAGCATTTGGAAGTGGGAGCAGATGGCCGCCGGCCGGATGAGCGACAGTCTGCGGGCCCGTCTCTGCCTCTACGCCCAGGCCAATGCCTCGGTGGGCATCAACGCCGTGGTGCTCAACAACGTGAATGCCAGTCCGAAGATGCTTAGCAGAATCTATCTGGACAAGGTGCAGGTGGTGGCCGATTTGCTGCGTCCCTATGGTATTCGCGTGTATCTGTCTGTGAACTTTGCCTCGCCAATGGCCTTGGGTGACACGCGCACGGCCGACCCGCAGAACGCCCGTGTGCGACGCTGGTGGCAGCGGAAGGCAGCCGAAATCTATGCCCTGATGCCCGATTTTGGCGGGTTTCTGGTCAAGGCCAACAGCGAGGGACAGCCTGGTCCGGGCGATTACCACCGCACGCATGCCGAAGGAGCCAACATGCTGGCCGATGCGCTGGCCCCTTACGGGGGAAAGGTGGTGTGGCGTTCGTTTGTCTACGGCGCAGGTCACAGGCATGAGGATCGTGTGAAGCAGGCCGTCTCGGAATTTGCCGGACTGGACGGACTGTTTCGCGACAACGTGATGTTGCAGTCGAAAAACGGGCCGCTCGACTTCCAGCCACGTGAGCCCTATGCCCCCATCTTCGACCGGATGGAGCGTACATCGCAGCTGGCAGAGCTGCAGATTACACAGGAATACCTGGGCCAGTCAAGGCATCTGGTGTATCTGGCACCGATGTGGAAAGAGTTCTTTGAGCAGGTGAAGCCGTCGCGGTTAAAGGGTGTTGCCGGCGTGGCCAACGTCGGCGACACGGCCAATTGGTGCGGGCACCCTTTCTCACAAGCCAACTGGTATGCCTTCGGGAGGCTGGCCTGGAACCCCGAACTCTCGGCCGAAGCCATTGCAGACGAGTGGTTGAGGCAGACCTTTCACACGGCGGACGCACGCTTCCTCGCTCCTGTGGGCATGATGATGATGACTTCGCGCGAGGCTTGCGTGAACTATATGATGCCCTTGGGACTGCACCATCTCTTCAAGTTCGACCATCACTATGGGCCGGAGCCCGGTGGCTTCAAGGCCAGTTATCCGCGGGAGTGGTGTCCCGTGTACTACCACCGGGCCGACTCGGCCGGCATTGGCTTTGACCGAACCGTGGCCACCGGCAGCGGAGCCACGGCCCAATACCGCGAGCCCTATGCTACGCAGTACGAACGGCTGGAGACCTGTCCCGAACAGTTGCTGCTGTGGTTCCACCATGTGCCCTGGGACTACCGCATGCAGTCGGGCAACACTCTGTGGCAGGAACTCTGCTGCAAATACCGGCTGGGCGTGTCGATGGTGGAGGTGTATCGTGACTTTTGGCGCAGCTCGACGCGCCCCTATGTCGATGCCGAGTGTTGGCAACAGGTGGACGGACTGCTGCAGGTGCAGCTGAACGACGCTCGGGAGTGGCGTGAGACATGCCTGGACTATTTTCAAACTTTCTCCCATCAACCCATCGAATAGACATGACACGGTTTGGAAATCTGGCAGCCGCCCTGCTGATGGCCGCTCCAACGGCTCACGGTGTCAACATTCAACAAAGAAAACAACGCCGAAACCATAAGACCATGAGACACGGTATGAAATGCCTCTTCCTTTCACTCCTTTCGCTTTTGGCCCAATTGGGCTTGTGTTCTAACACGCTCTGGGCAGCCGACCGTCTGGTCAGCTTCAAGGCTGGCGACGTGGATTTGTCCCGGCCCACCATTTGGGTGGATGCGGCCGACCAGAAAGGCGTGCTGCTGGCAGCCCGTAATCTGGCACTCGATTTTGGGCGGGTGACCGGCCATGATGCCACGGTATCGGTCGCTGACCGAGGTGATGGGGCGACTATCGTGGCGGGCACGCTGGGACACAGCCGGGTGATAGACAGAATGGCACGTCAGGGAGGGATCGACGGCAAGGCCTTGCAGGGAAAGACAGAGAAATATATCATCACCCTTGTGGGGCAGCAACTGGTCATTGCGGGCAGCGACCGGCGCGGCACTATCTATGGCATTTACGAGCTGAGCCGGCAGATTGGCGTGTCGCCTTGGTACTGGTGGGCCGATGTGCCCACGGTGCACCATGACAGTATTTATGCCTTGCGGGGTACCTATACCGACGGTGAGCCTGCTGTGCGCTACCGTGGAATCTTCATCAACGATGAGGCGCCGTGCCTCACTTCATGGGTGCAGCACATGTTTAAGACGCGCCGTGGCGGACACGAATTCTATGCACGGTGCTTTGAATTGCTGCTGCGACTGAAAGCAAACTTCATGTGGCCGGCCATGTGGGCCTGGGCTTTCTATGCAGACGACCCACTCAACACGAAGACTGCCGACGAGATGGGCATCGTCATGGGCACGTCGCATCACGAGCCGATGGCGCGCAACCATCAGGAATACGCCAGTCAGCGCAGTTTGTGGGGGGCGTGGAACTATGCGACGAATGAGAAAAATCTGAATCGGTTCTTCCGTGAAGGCTTTGAGCGCATGAAGGGCACGGAGGATGTGGTGACCATCGGCATGCGTGGTGACGGCGATGCTGCCATGAGCGAGGAGGCCGACACGCGGCTGCTGCAACATGTGGTGGACAACCAGCGACGCATCATTGCCGACGTAACGGGCCGCCCGGCGCAGGAGACTCCGCAGGTGTGGGCTCTTTATAAAGAGGTGCTCGATTACTACGACAAGGGCATGCGGGTGCCCGACGACGTGACGTTGCTGCTCTGTGATGACAATTGGGGCAACGTGCGTCGGGTGCCCTCGGTCAAGGAACGCAACCGTAGGGATGGCTGGGGACTATATTACCATGTAGACTATGTGGGGGCGCCGCGCAACACCAAGTGGCTTAACGTGACTCCTACGCAGAACATGTGGGAACAGTTGCAGCTGGCTGCCCAGTATGGCATCCGCCAGATGTGGATACTGAATGTGGGCGATCTGAAGCCCATGGAGTATCCCATCCAGTTCTTCCTCGACATGGCTTGGAACCCGGAACGTTACGATGTGCAGGGAGTTTTGGCGCACACGCGCGACTTCTGCGAGGCGGCTTGGGGAAGAGAGGCGGCTGTCGAGGCTGCCCGCATTCTGAATTTGCAAGGCAAGTATGCCGGTCGGTGCACGGCAGAGATGCTGGATGCAAGAACCTATAACCTGGAGTCGGGCGAGTGGCAGCGAGTGGCCGATGACTATATGCGGCTGGAAGCTGATGCCTTGCGCCAGTTTGTGTCGCTGCGTCCGGAGCAGCAGGACAGCTATCGGGAGCTGATACTCTTCCCGGTACAGGCCATGAGTAACCTTTATCAGATGTATTACGCTCAGGCCATGAACCATGCACGTTACGCCTTGGGCGACCCGTCGGCCAATCTGTGGGCCGACCGCGTGGAGGCGGCTTTCCGTCGTGACTCGATGCTTTGTGCCGCCTACAACCATGATATTGCCGGAGGCAAGTGGAAAGGAATGATGACACAGAAGCACATCGGCTATACCAGCTGGAACGATAACTTTGCCAAGGACATCTGCCCCAGCGTCTATCGGATAGAGAATGACGGGTGGGGGGCATACAGTTTTGCCGAGCGCGACAGCCAAGTGGTGATGGAAGCCGTCCACTATCAGGAGGCCAACGCCGACGGGGGCGGGCAATGGACGGTGTTGCCCTACGTGGGACGCAGCGAGGATGGCATAGCCTTGATGCCCTATACAGTGGGTACGGGCCGCTCAACGCTGGCCTATCGTTTCAGCACGGTGTCGCATGTGCCCACGGTGAAAGTGCATGTCATCGTGAAGTCAACGCTCGATTATCTGAACCAAGGCGGGTTGGTGTTCGTCGTGAACCTCGATGGCAAGAGTCGTGAAGTGAACTTTAATCGCGATTTGAACGAGCAGCCGGAAAACGTCTATACCAAGTTCTACCCCACGGTAGCCCGTCGTGTCGTGGATTGCGTGGTGGAACTGCCGCTTGGCAATCAGACCGTCCATACGCTGACACTCCATCCGAAGGATCCGGGCATCGTCTTCGAGAAGATAGTCGTAGACCTTGGCGGCTATCGTCCGCAATACCTGTTCGGTGTGGAGTCGCCCTACACCATCTTTGTAGACGGACTCCACGCCGCTGGCCGACGGCCTTGAAGCATCCTGTAAGACTGCTGCCGGGAGCAGTGCCGAAGGCTTGGGCAGCCGTCCGGGTCAGTGGTTGGGCTGGCTGTTTGCCCGGCATTGGCCATAGCCCACCAGCCGGTCGGTGCGCCCACCGGCCTCGCGGAAGTAGACCAGAGCCTGATAGCGGTTCTCCGTCTGGTAGAAATTGCCCTCCGAGGGCACAGGCACCGTGGTGCCGTCGGCCTGCAGCAGCAGGTATTGATAGCTGTAGTAGCCCTGCTTGAGCCATACGGCACCCTCGTAAATCTGCTGTGCATCGTCCCATTGCATCCGGTACGGAGGCAGCATTCGGTCGTTGGTCCAGGCCCCGTTGAGATACACCTCGCCCGGCAGCTGCGGCGACTTCAGCCGGAAATGCACCATTGCATATTCCGAGAGTACGTCGTTGCCGTCGTTGTCTGAGTTGCGGATGCAGAAAGCTCCGTCGGCATCTTCGTCGTAGATGTAGCTGGGGCGCGGCTCGTCGGTCCACACGCGTGCATGGTACATCTGCCCGTCCCAGTCGAGGCTTTCCAGTCCGAGCGTGGTGTGATTCATGTCGAGCATTTCGAATTTGTGGTATTCATTGCCGGCATTGAAGATGAAGTCGCGGTTGTGATCCCAGCGCAGTCCGTCGTTCATTACATATTGCGGCTTGCTGTTCACCACGGCATTGTCCCATCGTCCGTTCTGCATCACCACCGTCTTCACCTGTGTAACGGGGTTGGTCACGCGCAAGTTGCCGTAGCCTACGGTCATTGCCACTTGCTGGTGCCGGCCGTTCAGGTCACGGTCTGTATTGGTTGTCACGGCCATGCCCACTTTCATCTGCGGCTCCACCACCATGAAGCAAGCCGTGAGCATCTCGCTGTTGCCGGCATCTTCGTCGTAGACGGTGACCTTGTAGTTGCCGCTCATCTTCAGCCGGCAGCGGTCGTTGGGAATCTGCAACCGGTAATGTGTGTAGAGCTGGTTGGTGTTCACCGAGGGGCTGTAGTCGTCGATGGTGTTGCCTTCGGCAAATCCTGCACAGTAGTCGCTGGCAAACAGCTCCTCCGACACACTCCAGTCGGCCTCGCAGTGTTCCAGCCGATAGGTATATCTGTGGTAGTCGTGGGTCAGGTCGTCAAAGGCGATGACGATGGGAGTCTCCTGTCCCAGGGTAATGAGGGGGATGTCCTGCCAGTTGTTGCCCGCCGTTACCTGCAGTGTGGCCACGCGTGCACTTTTCACCTCGTTGCGCTGGGCGAGGGCGGCGAGGGGCGGGAGGGCGGTGAGCAGCAGGGCCAGAATAGCCTGTTTCATAGTGAAGCCATGATTTGATAAACCCAAAAACGGGCGGTTGAAACTCAACCGCCCGAATGCTTGATAGGTAGGGATAATCGGGCTCGAACCGATGACCTCTGCAATGTGACTGCAGCGCTCTAAACCAACTGGGCTATACCCCTATCGTCTTTGTTATTTCTAACTTGCGTGATGCAAAGGTAGCTGTTTTCCCGGGAACGGCCAAACAATATGGCTTTTTTTTGTGCCTGGCCTTGCATTTCCTTGTCTTTCGAGGAGCGGCAAAGCCGCCCGGCAGGGTCATTCGCCCTTGAAAAACCGGATGATGTCGTCTATCAGGGCTCTGATACCGCTCGAAGTGGTGCTGTCGGTGTGCTCGCTCACCTCTTTTTTCACTTGTTTGCCCACATGGTCGATGATGGCGTCTCCTATCTGTTTGCTGAGCGAGGTGGTGTCGGCATTGGATGTTTGCCTATCGTTGCGGCCGGGTTGTTCGGCTGCCTGGCTGTTATTGTCGTCATGGCTGCCCCTTTCTTTTTCATCTGTCTGCGACTGATCGAAACCCGTAACCGACGACACAGCCGAGGCAATCTTCTCTTCGTCTGCGGTAAACACCTTCCCCAACAGTCCGTAGGACGTGGTGATGGTCTTGTTCTTGCCAACTTGAATGGTGGTGGTGGAGAAGAAAACGTAGTTGTGGTAATCCAACATCTGCGTGAGCATCTCGTTTACCAATGGCCTGGCCACCATTTGCCCGAGCATGCTCCACCCCTTTGTCACCGGGTCAGCATCGTCTGCTTGTGTGCTCTTGGCCAGAGCTTTCATCAGGTTTTCGTTGATGACCTGTTGGTGTTCAGCCTTGTTTGGCCGGGTGACGCCCAAGAGAACGAACAGGGCTAGCAGCCCTACACCAGCCCATTTCAAGGCTTTGTGCACGTCGCGCTGTGGTTCGGGTGTGCCGTCTTCCGGCTGCGGCGTGGGATTTGGAGCGGGCTGTGAAGCAGCCGTTTTCGCAGGATTGAAAGGAGGGGGCGGCGGGGTGGGAGTGCCGTCCGCGCCTTGGACGAGGCTGCGCAGTTCTTCTACTTGCCAGGCGGGAGTCCATTGGCTCATGCCTTGGGCCCACACCAGCGTGTCGGCCGTGAGGCCGCGTTGCCGGAGCTCCTCGAGGGTGAAGGGCCCCTGCTGTACGTTGTTGATGAGAATGAAATAATTCATGGTTGTCGGCTTATTCTACAGTGACACTTTTGGCCAGATTTCGGGGCATGTCCACGTTGAGTCCTTTCTCCACAGCGATGTGGTAGGCCAGCAGCTGCAACGGAATCACCGAGAGCAGCGGGGCCAGCGGGGCCAACGTCTGCGGCACGCTGATGCACTGGTCGGCAATTTTCGACACCTCGGTGTCGCCTTCTGTCACCACGGCAATGATGCGTCCGCCGCGGGCTTTCACCTCCTGCATGTTCGAGATAATCTTTTCATAGCCCTCGTGATGGGTGGCAATGAAGAGCACCGGCATCATGTTGTCCACCAGAGCAATGGGCCCATGCTTCATCTCGGCGGCCGGATAGCCTTCGGCATGGATGTAGCTGATCTCCTTGAGCTTCAGTGCACCTTCCAAGGCCACGGGGTAGTTCCATCCCCGGCCCAGGTAGAGAAAGTTGGTGGCATAGGTATAGGTACGCGCGAGCTGCTGTATCTGGTCGTTGCGGGTGAGCGTCAGCTCAATCTTTTCAGGGATGCGAGCCAGCTCTTGGGTCAGTTCTGCCAGCTCGTCGTGGGCTATGGTGCCCTTGGCATGTGCCAGTGCAAGCGTGAGCAGCGTCAGGCAGGTGAGCTGTCCGGTAAAGGCCTTGGTCGAGGCAACGCCGATTTCCGGCCCCACGTGGATGTAGACACCCGTCTCGGTCTCGCGGGCAATGCTCGAGCCCACGGCGTTGACAATGCCGAAGATAAAGGCCCCGCGCTCTTTGGCCAGTTTGATGGCGGCCAGCGTGTCGGCCGTCTCTCCGCTCTGGGAAATGGCGATGACCACGTCCGAGGAATAGATGACCGGGTCGCGATAACGGAACTCTGAGGCATAGTCTATCTCTACAGGGATCTTGCAGAAGTGCTCGATGAGCTGCTTGGCAATGAGTCCGGCATGCCAGCTCGTGCCGCAGGCCACGATGACCAAGCGCGTGGCCGAGAGCAGTCGGGCGCGGTTGTTGCGCACCGCGCTCAGGATAACGTCCTCGCCGAGTAGCCGTCCGCTCATGCAGTCGTGCAGGCAACGGGGCTGGTCGAATATCTCTTTGAGCATGTAATGGGGGAATCCTCCCTTGTCGAGCATGTCGAGATCGACGTCGATTTGCTTCACGTTCACGTCCACTGGCTTGTTTTTCAGGTCGATGATCTCCAGTGGCTTGCCCGGCTGGCACACGGCAATCTGCTCGTCGTCCACGTAGACCACATCCTGCGTGTACCCGGCAATGGGCGTCACGTCCGAGGCGATGAAGAACTCCGACGAGTCCTTGCCGATGCCGATGACCATGGGCGAGCCCTTGCGTGCGGCCACGACAGTCGACGGGTCGCGGCGGTCGATCACCACGATGGCATAGGCGCCGATGCACTTGCGCAGGGCATGGCGCACGGCCTCGGCCAGCGGGCACCGGTGCCTCTTCTGGGCATACTCAACGAGTTGCACCAGCACCTCGGTGTCGGTGTCGCTCTGGAAGTGGAAGCCGCGGGCCTGCAGCTGGTCGCGCAGCAGGGCAAAGTTCTCGATGATGCCGTTGTGCACCATCGCCAGATTGCCCGACTCGGACACGTGGGGATGGGCGTTGCGCACGGAAGGTTCGCCGTGGGTGGCCCATCGGGTGTGGGCTATACCCACCACCCCCGAGCAGTCCTTGTCGGCCGCCGCCGTCTCCAAGTCGCTCACTTTGCCCTTGGCTTTGTAGACATGGAGCTCGTCTTTCCGGTTGATGAGCGCCACGCCGGCCGAGTCGTAGCCCCGGTATTCCAGCCGGTGCAGTCCCTGAATCAATATGTCATAGGCCTCGCGCGTACCTATATATCCTACTATTCCACACATGTTTGTTTTTGTTTGGTCCGTGGGCCGCGGCCTCCCGCATCCGCCCTTGTCGTTGTTTGCGCGGGCAAAGTTACGAAAAACTGTGCATTCGCAGTTCTCTGCGGGGCAAAAATGTATGCGTTAAAAAATCGGTTTTTTTGTGCACCGCCCAAGGGAATGCCGGCATAAAGCCTTATCTTTGCACCCCTGAATCCTTATGTTTACGACCGATTATGTCCACAACATCCATACATTCCGCGACCTTGCGGCCGGCGGTGCTCACCATTACGGGGTCTGACAACACCGGCGGGACCGGCATCCAGGCCGACATTCGCACCATTGCCGCCATGGGTGGCGAGGCTCTGACGGCCGTCACCTCGGTCACCGTCCAGGATGGTCGCGGCATCCAGACCATCATGGACCTGCCCTGCGACCTCGTGGTGGGCCAGACGAGGGCCGTCGTCGAGGCCCGCCACCCGCATGTGGCCAAGGTGGGCATGGTGCGCGACGCCCGTACCATCCGGGCCCTGCGCGCCGAGTTGGCAGGCTGTCGGCAGCTGGTGCTTGTGCCCGGCATCGTGTCGTCGCGGGGCGAACGGCTGCTCGACGATGAGGCTTTGGCGGCCCTGCGGCGGTGGCTTATTCCCGAAGCCGCCATCCTGTTGCTGCGCTGCAACGAGGCCGAACTGCTGCTGGGCCGCCCCATTGCCACCGATGACGACATGCTGCGGGCCGCCGAGGCCCTGACGGACATGGGGGCGGGGGCGGTGCTGCTGCGCGGCGGCCACCAGACGGCCCGCCGGCTCACGGCCCTGCTCCTGGCCGACGGCCACCCCCGTTTCTTCTCTTCGCAAAACACAGACGGCTGGCAGCGCCACGGCGTGGGCGGCGCTCTCTCCTCGGCCATTGCCACCCGTCTGGCCCTGGGCGACGACGTGCCGACGGCCGTGACCCAGGCCCACGCCTATGTGCACAGCCGGGTGGTCTATGCCGTGGAGGGGCACACAGCCAGCCAGCGGCCGGCCGACCTCTACAATGCGCTGATGACACTCGTGGCCGACTACTACCGCACGTCGCACACCGTCTCGTTCTACGCCGAGCGGCTGGCCATCACGCCGCGCTATCTCTCGCAGGTGACGCGCCGCGTTGTGGGCAAGTCGCCCAAGCAAGTGGTCGACGACTATCTGGCCCAGGAGGCCTCGGCCCTGCTCCTCGGCTCGCGGCTCACCATAGCCGAGGTGGCCCGTCAGCTCGGCTTCTCGTCGCCGGCGGCCTTCAGTCGCTTCTTCAGCGAGAGCCATGGATGCGCTCCCCGCAGCTTCCGCAACGGCTCGGAACACTTGTGATTTTCGGTGCAATACGTTTCGGTATGGGAACGGCCGCTTGGCCGTTCCCTTTTTTGTGCATAGCTTTGCGGCCGCAAACTTTTAAAGAAAACGCAGAATGGAAGACAGAACAACCCTGAACCGCAACCTGGCCCAGATGCTCAAGGGCGGTGTGATTATGGACGTGACCACTCCCCAGCAGGCCCGCATTGCCGAGGCTGCCGGCGCTTGTGCCGTGATGGCGCTGGAGCGCATACCGGCCGACATCCGTGCGGCCGGCGGCGTGTCGCGCATGAGCGACCCCAAGATGATACGTGGCATCCAGGAGGCCGTGACCATTCCGGTGATGGCCAAGTGCCGCATCGGCCACTTCGTAGAGGCGCAAATCCTGGAGGCCATCGAAATAGATTACATCGACGAAAGCGAGGTTCTCTCGCCTGCCGACGACGTATTCCACATCGACAAGCGGCAGTTCCGTGTGCCCTTTGTCTGTGGTGCGCGCGACTTGGGCGAGGCCTTGCGCCGCATCGGCGAGGGGGCCACGATGATTCGTACCAAGGGCGAGCCCGGCACGGGCGACGTGATACAGGCCGTGCGCCATCTGCGCCGCATGCAGGGAGACATCCGTCGTCTCGTCTCTCTCTCGTCCGACGAGCTCTATGAGGCGGCCAAGCAGCTGGCTGTGCCCTACGAACTGGCCCTCTACGTGCACGACAACGGCCGTCTGCCCGTGGTCAACTTTGCAGCCGGGGGCGTGGCCACACCGGCTGATGCGGCCCTGATGATGCAGCTGGGGGCCGAGGGCGTGTTTGTGGGTAGCGGCATCTTCAAGAGCGGCGACCCCGAGAAGCGGGCACAGGCCATCGTGAAAGCGGTCACCAATTACGACAACCCCGAGATGCTGGCCGCCCTGAGCGAAGATCTGGGAGAGGCTATGGTGGGTATCAACGAGAGCGAGATTCAGCTCCTCATGGCCGAGCGCGGACAATGAGCATTGCCGTACTGGCCCTGCAGGGGGCCTTTGCCGAGCACTGCCAGATGCTCGCCCGCCTGGGGGCGGAGCCGTTTCTCGTGCGCAACCGGGCCGACTGGCAGCGGCCTTGCGACGGTCTTGTGATTCCCGGGGGCGAGAGCACGGCCATGCTGCGCATCATCCGCGACCTGGATCTCTGCGAGCCTGTGCGTGCGGCCATCCGGGGCGGGCTGCCCGTTCTGGGCACCTGCGCCGGGCTCATCATGCTTGACGCCGGCCATCTGGACACCATGCACATCCGCGTGCGCCGCAATGCCTATGGCCGTCAGCTGGGCAGCTTTGCCACCGAGGGCGAGTTCCGGGGTGTCGGGCGCATCCCCATGACGTTTATCCGTGCGCCCTATATCACGGAGCTGGGCCCGGGAGCAACGGAGCTGGCCTCTGTAGACGGCCACATCGTGGCCGCCCGCGAGGGCCGTCAAGTAGTCACCGCGTTCCACCCCGAGTTGGGAGACGACACGCGGGTGCACCGGTATTTTCTTGATCTTTGCCGCTCGTAGCTATCGTTTGACCTCAAAAAACTCTGCGTCTCCGCGTGTAGGAGTCTGCTGCTTGGCGCACGCAGGGCTGTCCTTTGGTGCACGCAGAGCCGCAGAGTTTAAGGAGGACTTTTCTAAAAATTGGCGTTCTTTGCCGAACTCTATCTCTAAAAACTCTGCGGCTCTGCGTGCTATCCTTTCGTTGGGGGCACGCGGAGGCGCAGAGTTTTAGAGTTTTTCTTGCCAGAGGTTGTGGGAGAAGCGCGGAGTGCTCCGCCGTCTCCTTGTCTCTGCGTGCGAGCAAATGCCGTCTCTGCGTGGGGTCTCGATGATGAGTTCTCACGCGGAGGCGCAGAGTTTTTTGAGTTTTTTTGCCAGAGGTTGTGGGAGAAGCGCGGAGAGCTCCGCCGCCTCCGCGTCTCTGCGTGCGAGCAAATGCCGTCTCTGCGTGGGTTCTCGATGATGAGCTCTCTCGCAAAGTCGCGGAGTTTTTAGAGTTTTCTTGCCAAAGGTTGTGGGAGAAGCGCGGAGTGCTCCGCTGTCTCCGCGTCTCTGCGTGCGTTCCAAAGAGGCCGTCCCAGCGTGCTCCCTATGTGGGGCTCACCGGTTGTAGCCCTCTGGTCTGAACTGGTGCTGTTTCTCGCTGTACACGTAGCCGTGGCGGCGCAGATAGGTTTTCAGCTCGCGGGGATTGCGGTCAAAGTTGTAGCAGAGCTCCTCGAGCGAGGAGAATTCCTCGTCGCGCAGCAGCATATTGATGCTCGACACCAGGATGGCTGGGTCGTGGGGTAGGTAGTCCATGGTCGTTTTTGTTTAAAGTTCAACGCGGTTGCCCTCGGTGTCGATGTAGAATTGCTCCTTGCCCAGCGTCACCTGCATGGACGAACCGTTGAGTGGACCGATGTCGTCGTATATGGGTTTCACCACCTCGCGCCCCTGCTTGTCCACCAGTCCGAGCTTTCCGGCCAGGCGCACTTCGCAGAGGTCGGGGTAGTGCTCGCTGTAGTTGGACTCGATGGCTTCGTACTTCACGGGGCAGACGACGGTGCCCTTCACGTCGACGATGCCGTATTTCTTGCCGTCGCTCACGATGGCATAGCCACCGCGGAACTCCTGCACGCTCTTGAATCCGCTGGTGCGGCGTAGCTTGTCGGCCTGTTTGGCGTAGTCGATGCTGCCGTCGGTGTAGTACACCTCGGGCTCGTCGTGGGGCCGCAGACCCAGGTAACCGCCGATGGCGGTCACGATGACCACGCCAATGATGATGAGATTGCGCACGAGTCGGCGGCGGTATGCGCGGTCGGCGGCCTCGTTGGCCGCAATCTCGGCCTCCATCTCGCGACGGCGTTCCTCCATGTTTTTCTCCGGGTTGATGTTCTGTTCCATTTTCGATTGTCCGTTAAAGTTGTGCGGGCAAATTTAGAAAAAGATTCCGAATTGGCCAAGGAATCGCATGGAAAACGCGCCGTCGCCGTCGCATGCGGCGCAGGGCGGGCCTTACTGCGGCTGGTAAGGCAGGTCCCAGGCCTCGGCCACGGCCTCGAAAGTCACCCGTCCGTCCACCAGGTTCAGGCCCAGGGCCAGCGCGGGGTCGTCGTGGCAGGCCTGCTGCCAGCCCTTGTCGGCCAGGGCCAGGGCGTAGCGCAGCGTGGCGTTGGTGAGGGCCATGGTCGACGTGTGGGGCACGGCCCCGGGAATGTTGGCCACGCAATAGTGCACGATGCCGTCTACCTCGTAGACGGGCTGGCCGTGGGTGGTGGGTCGTGAGGTCTCGAAACAGCCGCCTTGGTCGATGGCCACGTCCACGAGCACCGTGCCGGGCTGCATCTGTCGCAGCATGTCACGCGTGATGAGGTGGGGGGCCTTGGCTCCCGGCACCAGCACGGAGCCGATCACAATGTCCGTTGCGGGCAGCTGCTGGCGGATGTTGTGCTCGCTGGAATAGAGCGTGTGCACGTTGGCGGGCAGCTCCATGCCCAGCTGCCGCAGCCGTGGCAGGGAGATGTCGGTGATGGTCACGGCGGCCCCCATGCCGGCTGCCATGCGGGCCGCCGCCTCGCCCACGGTGCCTCCGCCCAGCACCAGCACGCGGGCGGGCTCCACTCCTGGCACGCCGCCGACGAGCTTGCCGTTGCCGCCCTTGGTCTTTTGCAGGTAGTAAGCGCCGTTCAGGGCGGCCATGCGCCCGGCCACCTCGCTCATGGGCACCAGCAGGGGCAGCGAGCGGTCGGGCAGCTGCACCGTCTCGTAGGCCAGGCACACGGCCCTGCTGTGCAGCATGGCCTCGGTGAGTGCACGGTCGCTGGCAAAGTGGAAATAGGTGAACACGAGCTGCCCCTGCCGCACCAACGGGTACTCGGGCTCGATGGGTTCCTTCACCTTCACTATCATGTCGGCCGCCTCGTACACGGCTTCGATGGTGGGCAGCACGGCGGCTCCCACGTCGGTATAGTCCTTGTCGCTGAATCCGCTGCCCTCGCCGGCCGTGTGTTGCACGTAGACACGATGGCCGTGGCCCACCAACTCGCTGACGCCGGCAGGCGTCATACCCACCCGGTTCTCGCCCTGCTTAATCTCTTTGGGGATACCAATTCTCATAACTTGTCCTTAGTTTAGGTGTTTGACAATACGGAATGCAAGATACGAAAAAATCGGTTACGCTGTTCGTCGGGGCCGCAAAATCGTGCAAATTTTAACACTTCGTCCTGCCGGCCCGCCGCGGAGCCCTCGCGTTTGCGGCGTAATCGCGCGGTGTTTGCGGTGCAATCGCAATGCGTTTACGGCGCAACGGGAGTGCCGTTACGCCGTAATGACGGGGCGATGAAGCCTTTCACTTCCACACTTCGGCGGCAATCTGCCGCACGAGGTCTATCTTGGCCCACTGCTCTTCCTCGGTGAGCTTGTTGCCAATCTCGCACGAGGCGAATCCGCACTGGGGGCTCAGGTAGAGCCGGTCGAGTGGGATGATGCGGGCAGCCTCGTGGATACGGGCAATGACGGCCCGCGGGTCTTCCAGCTGGGGCGACTTGGTGGTGACGAGTCCGAGTACCACTTTCTTGCCCTCGGCTACTTGGCGCAGCGGCTCGAAGCCCCCCGAGCGTTCGTCGTCGAACTCCAGATAGAAGGCGTCCACGTTCTCGTGGGCAAAAAGAAAAGGCGTAGGGCCGCGCGACACGTCGCGCGGCCCTACGCCGGATGAGGTAAAATGCCTTATAATTGCGCCCAAGGCGGTGGGCGCGCCGCTTAGTACGAGCGGGCGATGATGACCCGATGCTTGGCGGGCTTGCCGCTCACCATGTCGGTGCCGGGGGTCTGCTCCACGCCGAAAGGCACGCAACGGATGGTGGCCTGGGTGTCTTCCTTGATCTTGGCCTCGGTCTCGGCCGTGCCGTCCCAGTGGCAGAGGAAGAAGCCGCCGCCCTTGACGCGCTCCTTGAACTCCTCGTAGTCGTCGCATTCGTAGATGTGGCTGTCGCGATAGCGGCGTGCCTTCTCGAAGATGTTCTGCTGAATGTCGTCGAGTAAGGCCTCGACGCGCTCCACAATGCCGTCGAACGACACGTTCTCTTTCTCGAGCGTGTCGCGCCGCATCACCTCGATGGTGTTGTCTTCCAGGTCTCGGCCGCCCATGACGAGGCGCACGGGCACGCCCTTGAGCTCGTAGTCGGCAAACTTGAAGCCCGGTCGTTTGTTGTCCGAGTCGTCGTATTTCACGCTGATGCCCAGCTCCCGCAACCTGTCGATGACGGGCTGCAGCTTGGCCGTGATGGCCGCCAGTTGCTCGGCATTCTTGCTGATGGGCACGATGACCACCTGGATGGGGGCCAGCCTCGGCGGCAGCACGAGGCCGTTGTCGTCGGAGTGAACCATGATGAGGGCACCCATGAGGCGGGTGGACACGCCCCAGCTCGTGGCCCATACATACTCGGGCTTGTTCTCCTTGTTGAGGAAAGTCACGTCGAAACTCTTGGCAAAGTTCTGCCCCAGGAAGTGGCTTGTGCCGCTCTGCAGGGCCTTGCCGTCCTGCATCATGGCCTCAATGGTATAGGTGTCGAGGGCTCCGGCGAAGCGCTCGGACTCGCTCTTCACACCCTGTACGACGGGTACTCCCATCCACTGCTCGGCAAATTCGGCATACACCTTGAGCATCTTCCGGGCCTCGGCCTGGGCCTCTTCGGAGGTGGCGTGGGCGGTGTGGCCCTCCTGCCAGAGGAATTCGGAGGTGCGGAGGAACGGTCGCGTGCGCATCTCCCAGCGCATCACGTTGCACCATTGGTTGCACAGGATGGGCAGGTCGCGGTAGGAATGTATCCAGTTTTTGTAGGTGTTCCAGATCATTGTTTCCGATGTGGGCCGGATGATGAGCTCCTCTTCGAGCTTGGCCTCGGGGTCCACCACGATGCCTTTGCCGTCTGCTGCGGACTTGAGGCGGTAGTGGGTCACCACGGCGCTCTCCTTGGCGAAGCCGGCTACGTGCTCGGCTTCCTTGGCGAAGAAGCCCTTGGGGATGAGCAAGGGGAAGTAGGCATTCTGCACGCCGGTAGCTTTAAACATCTTGTCGAGCTGGGCCTGCATCTTCTCCCAGATGGCGTAGCCGTAGGGTTTGATAATCATACATCCGCGGACGGGGGCCGCCTCGGCAAGGTCTGCCTTGGTCACCAAGTCGCTGTACCACTGGCTGTAATTGTCGGCACGCTTGGTTAAGTCTTTCAGTTCTTTAGCCATTTTCAAAATATTTGTCTGTAGGCACGGTGCCACGGTTTAGGGAAATTCCTACGGCGACATAGGCATTTCCCCGCCGGCCCGATGCTTTCTATTGTTTAATTTTGCCGCAAAGTTACTAAAAAAACTTTGATAACGGGCCCGCCTACCGAAAAAAGAGCTACCTTTGCACGAAGTTTGACGAGGCAAACGGCCGGCCGACGGCGGCCCGGAAACAGATGGATTTACAAGCATAACAAGGTTAAAAAACAAGTATAACAAGGATAAACAAGATGAAAAGCGTTAAGATTGCAACAGTAGGATTGTGCATGCTCACGGTGTGCAGTTGTTCAACCAAGATGGGTACGGGCACCCTTATCGGCACAGGTGCCGGTACGGTGCTCGGCGGCATCATCGGAAAGATAGCCGGCAACACAGCCGTGGGTGCGGCTATCGGCGGTGCCGTGGGTGCCGGCGCCGGTGCCATCATCGGCAAGCACATGGACAAGGTGGCCAAAGAGACCGCTGCAGAGGTGCAGAATGCCAAGGTGGAGGAGGTAACAGATGCCAACGGACTGAAGGCCGTCAAGGTGACTTTCGACTCGGGCATCCTCTTTGCCACCAACAAAGCCACGCTGAATACCAACAGCAAGAACGACTTGGCCAAGTTCTCCGGCGTGCTGAAGAAGAACGCCGACTGCCATGTTGACATCCTGGGCTACACCGACCGGTCGGGCGGCGACGCCATCAACGTGCCCCTAAGCCAGAAGCGCGCGCAGAGCGTGGCCGACTATTTGAGCTCGTGCGGCGTGAGCAAGTCGCAGCTGAAAAACGTTGAAGGCAAGGGTAGCCAGGACGAGATTGAGAACAAGACCGTGTCGCAGGCCAACCGCCGGGTGGAAGTTTATCTCTATGCTTCCCAGGCAATGGTGGACGCCGCCAATGCCGGCACGCTGCAGTAAACAGCGGCAATCCTTCCGTCAAACATTCATCGGGGATGCGGGCCGGCACGGCCCACATCCCCCTTTTGGCATGAATCAGCGTGCTCAATGGTATGTTCATAGTTAAAAAAATGGTGCGTTGGGCCTTGAGCCTCTTCTTTGCATCCACCATACTGGCCGTGGTGGCCTATCGTTTTGTCCCTGTATATGTGACTCCCCTGATGGTAATCCGCTGCCTGCAGAACGGCAACCTGACGATGCACCACCATTGGGTGCCGCTCGACGAGGTGTCGCCGCACATGCCCGTGGCCGTGATGGCCAGCGAGGACTCCCGTTTTCTGCTGCACCATGGCTTCGATTTCAACGCCATTGGCAGTGCAGCCAAGCGCAATCTGAAGCACAAGGGCGGCAAAAAGTTCGGTGCCAGCACCATCTCGCAGCAGACGGCGAAGAACGTATTCCTGTGGCCCGGCCGATCGTGGGTGAGAAAAGGCTTCGAGGTTTACTTCACGGCGCTGGTCGAACTGCTGTGGAGCAAGCAGCGCATCATGGAAGTTTATCTCAATTCCATCGAGATGGGCGACGCCATTTATGGCGTGGATGCCTGCGCCGAGTACAACTTCGGCAAGACGGCAGCCGAGCTCTCGCGTGGCGACTGCGCCCTCATCGCTGCCACGCTGCCCAACCCACGCCGGTTCTCCTCCCGGAATCCGAGCGGCTACATGCGCCTGAGGCAGCGGCAAATCATGGCCAACATGCGCTATATCCCCACTTTCCCCAAGGAGGGCGAGGACTACGACCCCCGCACTGCCGTGGGTGGAACCTATAAATAAGGAGTTAAGAAGTTACGGAGTTAGGGAGTTGAGGCAAAGGGCCTGGCTTCCTGACGACTTGACAACTCGGCTCCCGGACATCTTCATTCAATCCTCAAGAAATATGCAAAGTGAAGAACAACTGCTCGAACAGCTCAACGAAAGCCAGCGCGCGGCCGTGACTTATTGCGACGGCCCGCAGCTCGTCATTGCCGGAGCAGGGTCGGGCAAGACGCGTGTGCTCACCTACAAGATAGCCTGGCTGCTGGCCCACTACGACATGAAACCCTGGAATGTGCTGGCCCTCACCTTTACCAACAAGGCCGCCCGCGAGATGCAGTCGCGCATTGCACAGCTGGTCGGTGGCGAGCGGGCCCGCTATTTGCAGATGGGTACGTTCCATTCGGTATTCTCGCGCATCCTCCGTGTGGAGGCCGACAGCATTGGATACCGCAGCGATTTCACCATCTACGACGAGAGTGACTCGCGTTCGCTCATCAAGAACATCGTGAAGTCGATGGGGCTGGAGGACAAGACCTACAAGCCGGCTTCCGTCCATGCGGCCATCTCGGCGGCCAAAAACCGGCTGTGCATGCCCGAACAGTATGCCGAAGACGGCGACCTGCTGGCCCGCGACAGGCATCACAACATGCCCGAGACGTTCAAAATCTACGCATCGTACCAGCAGCGACTGCGCCAGGCCAACGCCATGGACTTCGACGACTTGCTGGTGAACACCTTCCAAATGCTGCGCGACCATGAGCCGTTGAGGCAGAAATATGCAGAGCGGTTCCAGTATGTCTTTGTGGACGAATACCAGGACACCAACTACGTGCAGCAGCAGATTGTGACCAAGCTCACCCGCGACCACGGCCGCATCTGCGTGGTGGGCGACGACTATCAGAGCATCTACGCTTTCCGTGGGGCAAAGATAGACAACATCTTGAACTTCAACCGCATCTATCCCGACGCCCGGATGTTCAAGCTGGAGCAGAACTATCGGTCCACGCAGCTCATTGTGGCGGCCGCCAATTCACTGATGAAACACAACTCGCGGCAGATTCCCAAGGAGGTGTACAGCCGTAAGGAGGAGGGCGACAAGGTGACCATTCTGGAAACCATATCCGACAAGCGCGAGGCGGCCATGGTGTGCCGGGAGATTCGGCGCATCAAGAATCAGGAGGGGTGCCGGTGGAGCGACTTTGCTATTCTCTACCGCACGAATGCGCAGAGCCGCACCTTCGAGGAAGAAATGCGCAAACCCGAGGTGGGCATGGGCAGCCACTACCGCATCTATGGCGGGCTGAGCTTCTACCAGCGCAAGGAGGTAAAGGACGTGATAGCCTATTTCCGGCTGACCGTGAACCCCAACGACGAGGAGGCTTTTCGCCGCATCATCAACTATCCGGCGCGGGGAATCGGCGACACCACGGTGCAGAAGATTGTCCGTGCGGCCGAGCAACACGAGGTGAGCCTGTGGGAGACGATTGCCCGTCCGGCCGCATACGGACTGGACGTGAACCGTGGCACGCTGGGCAAGCTGGCCGCCTTCCATGCGCTGATGAGCGGATTCATGGCGAAAGCACAGACCACGGACGCGCTGACTTTGGGCGACGAGATCATGGTCGAGAGCGGCATCAAGGCCGACCTGGCCGCTGACAAGACGGTGGAGGGCGACAGCCGGCGGCAGAACATCGACGCGCTGATTTCGGGAATGGCCGATTTTGTGCAGGCCCAGCGCGAGGACGACCATGCCGACGAGGCCCGGTTGCAGGACTATCTGGCCACTGTTTCGCTGATGACCGACCAGGATTCGGACGACGGCTCCGACGACAAAGTGACGCTGATGACCATCCATGCGGCCAAGGGACTGGAGTTCCCCACGGTGTTTGTGGTGGGCATGGAGGAGAACATCTTCCCGAGCACGCTCTCTGTGAGCACGCCCCGCGAGCTGGAGGAAGAGCGCCGACTGCTCTACGTGGCCATCACCCGGGCCGAGAAGCACTGCTATCTCACCTGGGCCCACTCGCGCTGGCTTTATGGCAAGATGGACAGTTTTGTCAACCCGAGCCGGTTTATCAACGACATTGACCCGGAGTTTGTCACCGTCCAGACGGAGGGCGGGCGCGTCGGGGGCAATCCCTTTGGCGAAGACCGGCCGCGCCGTCGACCTTGGGACGAGGACAAACCTGCACGCCGCCGCCCCTGGGACGACGACTATGAGACCGACCAACCCTATACGGGGGCAAGGGTCTGGGGAGGCGAATACCGCCGCATGAGCGGGCGGATGCAGAACTCCCGCCCTGTGGCCGGGCAGTTCATGGCCGACCCTAAGCCTAAGGAGACGGCTCCGCACCGCCCCGAACAGGCCGTCAATCCGTTCTCTTCGTCGTTTGAGGCGAAGCTCCGGCAGAGCGGGAAGTGGCAGAGCGTGTCGCGTGCCATGACCGGTGGCGGGCGTGCCGAGCCAGGATCTGCCTCTCCGGTTTCGGCCGGCGCGGGTTCTGCCCCCTCTGCTTCGGCGGGTACGGGGGCCGGACTCCATGCGGGTCAGGTCATCGAGCATCAGCGTTTTGGCCGTGGCACGGTGGTCGGCGTGGAGGGAACGGGCGAGAACCGCAAGGCCACGGTGGACTTCGATACCACTGGCCGCAAGCAACTGCTCCTGAAATTCGCCAAGTTCACCATTGTGGGCTAAGGCCCTGCCGCCGGCTTTCTTCCCCAAAAACCAACGCCCCGTTGGGGCGTGCGGGCCGGCACGGCGGACGGTCCCTACGTCAACCCCATGCGCATTCATGGTGCAGCCTCTGTGAAATCTGTGGAATCTGTGAGACATCTTGCGCCATCATACGGTTGCGCAACGAAGAAAGTCTCACAGATTCCACATATTTCACGGATATGTGCATGGCGTTTCACGGCTGCCTCAGATTGCATTCATTCTGCGGAAAGCGTTCGACGGAGGCCGATGGGCGGCATGACCAACCTCTGTCGGCAGGGTATGGCTTGATGGCTCGGTTTATTTTGTATCGAGAATACGCGTTAAACGCGGTGCGAACACGGCGCAAACGCAGCGTGAAAACGGCGTGATCGCATCGCGAAAATGGCGCAAACGGCCGGCGATTGCGGCGTGATTGCACTGCGGCAGCGGCACGTTCGTATGGCGGCAACGGCTTTTCGGCACTGCGGCGCGGCGGTTTTCGGATAAAAAGCAGTATCTTTGCAGACAGATACAAACCAAAAAACAAAAGACAATGAACAGAACCCAATTGATTGATGCCGTGGCGGAGCGGGCCGAACTCTCGAAGAGCCATGCCGCCAAGTACGTGAATGCCATCCTCGGCGTGATGGCCGACAACCTGTGTGAGGGCGACTACGAGATTGCCATCCCCGACTTCGGCCGCTTCAGCGTGAAGCATGTGGCCGAGCGGCAGGGCGTGAATCCGGCCACGGGCGAGAAGATAACCATTGAGGCCCGCGACAAGGTGGTGTTCAAAGCCTCCGACAATCTCAGCATCTTCTCGCGCAAGCACGTGTAACCGGCGAGGCTCTGACGGCATAACAGACCCGGAAAAACGGCAGCCCCCATCCGCTTTTGGTGCGGATGGGGGCTGCTGGTGTGTGGACGGCGGCGTCAGACCGGCATCTTGTCTATGCGTCGCTGATGGCGCCCGCCCTCGAAGTCGGTGTTCAGAAACTCGTCCATGATGCGGCGTGCCATGGCCTCATCGATGAAGCGGCCCGGCATGACGAGGACGTTGGCATCGTTGTGCTGGCGGATGAGGTGGGCGATTTCCGGCATCCAACTCAGGCCGGCACGAATGCCCTGGTGCTTGTTGAGCGTCATGCTGATGCCCTCGCCCGAGCCGCAGATGGCGATGCCCGGATAGACTTCGCCCTGCTCGATGCCGCGGGCCAGGGCGTGTCCGTAGTCGGAATAGTCGCAGCTCTCTTCCGAGTAGGTGCCATAGTCCTTGTAGGCGAGGCCCTTCTCGTCGAGATACTGCTTGACAAACTGTTTCAGGGCGTAGCCCGCATGGTCGCTGGCCAAGCCTATGGTCTTGATGTCCATGAGCTGATTTGCAAGGTTTGGAGTTAAGGAGTTAGGTAGTTAAGGAGTTAAGACGTCACGCATCAAGACACGTTTGTCCTCACTCCTTGGCTTCTTGGCTCCTTAACGCCTTGGTTGCCTTTAGGCCAGGAACGCCTTGACCTGGTTGTAAACGTTCTCGCCGGTGTAGCCAAGTTTCTCGTCGAGCACCTTGTAGGGGGCCGAGAAGCCGAAGCTGGTCATGCCGAACACCTTGCTGTCGGGCCCTATGCCCACGAGTCCTTCGAGCGTAACGGGGAGCCCGGCCGTCATGCCGAACTTCTTGATGCCGAAAGGAAGCACAGCTTCCTGGTACTCGGCGCTCTGGTTGCGGAAGAGACCCTCGGAGGGAGCACTCACCACACGCACACGGATGCCGTCCTTACGCAGGGCCTCGGTGCCGGCCTCGAGGGTGGAAACCTCGGAGCCACTGGCCACAAGAATCACGTCGGGGTTCTCGTCGGAGCCGGCCACGACGTAGGCTCCCTTGGCAGCCAGCTCGTAGTCGGTGCCTACGGGCAGCTTGGCAATGCCCTGGCGCGAGAGGATGAGAGCCGTGGGCGTGTCTACATTTTCCATGGCGAGCTTCCAGCAGACGGTAGTCTCGTCGGCGTCGGCCGGGCGGAACACGCGCACGCTGTCGCGTCCGGCATGGTTCTTCATCTTCTCCATGAGGCGAATCTGGGCTTCCTGCTCCACGGGCTCATGGGTGGGGCCGTCCTCGCCCACGCGGAAAGCGTCGTGGGTCCAGATGAATTTCACGGGCACTTGCATCAGTGCAGCCATGCGCACGGCCGGCTTCATGTAGTCGGAGAACACGAAGAACGTGCCGCAGGCAGCGATGACACCGCCGTGGAGCATCATGCCGATGCACATGTCGGCCATGGTGAGCTCGCTCACTCCAGCCTGGAAGAAGGCTCCGCTGAAGTCGCCCCGCACGATGCTGGTGGTCTTCTTGAGGAAGCCGTCGGTCTTGTCGGAGTTAGAAAGGTCGGCCGATGCGCAGATCATATTGGGCACCTGCTCGGCAAGTGCGGTGAGGCAGGCTGCGCTGGCAGCGCGTGTGGCCGAACCCTCTTTCTGCTCCACCTTGCTCCAGTCTATCTTGGGCGCCTTGCCCGAGAACCACTCGTCCATGAGGGCTGCCTTGCCGGCATTGGCCTTGCGCCACTCGGCCTCTTCGGCCCGGCGGGCTGCCACGATGGCTTTCAGCTCTTCCTTGCGGGCGGCATAGACGGCCTTGACGTCTTCGAATACGACAAAGGGATGCTCCACGTCGCCGCCAAGATGCCTGATGGTGTTGGTATAGGCGTCGCCTCCGAGGGGTGCGCCGTGGGTCTTGATGCTGGCTTCGTAGCTGCTGCCGTCGGCCTTGAGGGCGCCCTTGCCCATGATGGTCTTGCCGATGATGAGTGTGGGGCGCTCCTGTTCCAGCAGGGCAGCGTCGAGGGCCTTGCGAATCTGGGCCACGTCGTTGCCGTTGATCTCCAGCACATTCCAGCCCCAAGCCTCGTACTTGGCCTTGGTGTCCTCGGTCATTACCACCTTGGTCTCGGTGGAAAGCTGTATGTCGTTGGAGTCGTAGAACATGATGAGGTTGTTCAGCCCAAGGTTGCCGGCAATGCGTCCTACGCCCTGTGAGATTTCCTCCTCCACGGCGCCGTCGCTGATATAGGCGTAAACCTTGTGCTGCATCATGGTGTGGCCGAGGCGCGCCTCCAGGAACTTCTCGGCTACGGCAGCACCTGCAGCCATGGCGTGTCCCTGTCCGAGCGGGCCCGACGAGTTCTCGATGCCGCGTGCAACGTCGAGTTCAGGGTGGCCGGGTGTCACCGAACCCCACTGGCGGAACTGCTTGAGGTCGTCCATGGAGAAGAAGCCACGCAGGGCCAGGCCCGCGTAGAGCATGGGGCTCATGTGGCCGGGGTCGAGGAAGAAACGGTCGCGACCGGTCCATGTGGGGTCGTTGGGGTCGTAGATCAAGTACTCGGCGAAGAGCACATTGATGAAGTCGGCACCGCCCATGGCGCCGCCGGGATGTCCGGAATTGGCTTTCTCGACCATAGAAGCAGCCAGGATGCGGATGTTGTCGGCTGCGTGGTTCATTGCTTGAATGTCGTTCATTGTTATGATATGATTAATGATTATTTGAGGGTGACAACGATGATGGATTTGGCCGGAACGGTCAGCCGCACGTTGTTCTTCTTGATTTTGACGTCCTTGAAGAGGGTGGGGCGGATGCGTCCGGGGTTGTCGAAGTCGTTGTAATCGGTCATGTTCTTGCCGGAGAGGATGCTGCCGCTTGCTGTTTTGGGCGAAGCACCCTCAAGCGTGAACTCCACCTGCTGGGCCTTGTCGAGGCTGGGGTTGACCAGTGAAACGACGATGGTGCCGTCGGTTTTCCGGGCGGCCGAGAGGGATACGGCGGGAATCTTGCCGGCTTTCATCTGGTACATGTGGCCGCCCTCCACGTCGATGGAGTCGGTCTTTACGTCCATGGGCAGGTAGGTGGCCTCCTGAAAGTCCTTGTACATCTGGAACACGTGGTAAGTCGGGGTGAGCACCATGCGGCCCGTGCCCACGGTATCGGTGAGAATCATGCTCTGCAGCACGTTCACCACCTGGGCGATGTTGGCCATCTTGACGCGGTCGGTGTGACGCTGGAACACGTTGAGCGACAGGGCTGCAACCATGGCATCGCGCATGGTGTTCTGCTGATAGAGGTGCCCGCGGATGGTGCCGGGTTCCTCGTCCCACCAGGTTCCCCACTCGTCGACGAGCAGTCCGATGCGCTTCTGCGGGTCTTTCTGGTCCATGATGTCGCTGTGACGTTTGATGACGTCCTCTATTTGCAGGCACTTGCCGATGGTCCAGTAGTACTCCTGGTTGCTGAATTTGGTGGCCGAGCCCTTGTGGTTACTCCAGTCCTTGACGGTGTAGTAGTGGAGTGAGAGGCCGTTCATGCGGTTGCCCACGTTGTCCATGAGCACCTTGGTCCAGTTGTAGTCGTAGTCGCTGGCCCCCGAAGCAATCTTGTAGAGCCGGTGGTCGTCGTAGTTGCGGCAATAGACCGAGTAGCGACGGTAGAGGTCGGCATAGTACTCCGGCCGCATGTTGCCGCCGCAGCCCCAGCTCTCGTTGCCCACGCCAAGGTATCTCACGTTCCATGATTTCTCGCGGCCGTTCTTGCGGCGCAGCTTGGCCATCGGCGTGTCTCCGTCGCTGGTCATGTACTCCACCCACTTGGCCAGCTCCTCGACGGTGCCGCTGCCCACATTGCCACTGATGTAAGGCTCTGCGCCAATCAGCTCGCAAAGGTTCAGGAACTCGTGCGTGCCGAAAGAATTGTCCTCTATGGTGCCGCCCCAGTTGTTGTTCTGCATCTTGGGCCGCTGGTCGCGCGGGCCGATACCGTCCATCCAGTGATACTCGTCGGCAAAGCAGCCGCCGGGCCAGCGCAGCACAGGCACCTTGAGATCTTTCAGGGCCTGAAGCACGTCGTTGCGGTAGCCCTGCGTGTTGGGCACCCGGGAGTAGGGGCCCACCCACAGGCCGCCGTAGATGCAGGAACCAAGATGCTCGGCAAACTGCCCGTAGATTTCGCGGGGAATCTTGTGTACGCCCTGGGTGGCATGGATGGTGGCGGTGGCGTCCTGCCCCATGGAGGGCAGTGCGATGACTGCCGAGAGGCAGAGGGTTGTGATGGTTTTCTTCATGTCTTGTTGCGGATATGATTAGTGAGCGTCCTTGTAGGCCACAGCCGCCTGCTCGATGGCAAGGCCTTTTTTGTAGTTCTCAATATAGACGTCGAAGCCCGCCACGTCCTCGGGGGTGGGCTTTACCTCGGTGCCGGTGTTGCCGGCAAACACCTGCTGGTCGAGGAAGTCGGCCAGCGACTGTGCGCCTTTCTTGTTTACCAGATAGGAAGCCAGCAGGGCAATGCCCCAGGCGCCACCCTCGCCGGCAGTCTCCATCACCGAGATGGGAGAGTTGAGAGCGGCAGCGAGGAACCGCTGACCCACGCCGGGAGTCTTGAAGTAGCCGCCGTGGCCGGTGATGCGGTCTACGCCGACTTTCTCCTCCTTGAACAGCACATCGTTGCCAATCTTCAGCACGCCGATGGCTGCATAGAGCTGGGTGCGCATGAAGTTGGCCAGCGAGAACTTGTCGTTGGCTGCACGTACAAAGAGAGGGCGGCCGTCTTCGAGCTCGGTAACAGGCTCGCCCGACACATAGTTGTAGGAGAGCAGACCGCCACAGTCGGCATCGCCGTCGAGCGAAGCCTGGAAGAGGCGGGTGTAGAGCTCGTTCATGTCGACCTTGATGCCCATGAGTTCCTCGAACTGGCGGAAAAGGCCCACCCAGTCGTTAATCTCCGAGGTGCAGTTGTTGCAGTGCACCATGGCGACGGGACTGCCGTCGGGGGTGGTCACAATGTCGATCATCTTATAGGGTTTGGAGAGGTTCTTCTCCAGCACAATCATGGAGAACGAGGAGGTGCCGGCCGAAACATTGCCCGTACGCTGTTTCACGGCATTGGTGGCGGCCATGCCCGTTCCGGCGTCGCCCTCGGGCGGACAGAGTGGTGTGCCGGCCTGTAAATGTCCCGACACGTCAAGCCGACGTGCGCCCTCGGCTGTCAGTGTGCCGGCATTTTCGCCAGCCACAAGCACTTGGGGCAGGATGTCGAGGAGCTTCCAGTCGAAGCCCTTGGGAGCCACAAGGCGATTGAATTTCTCGACCATCCCGGCATCGTAAGTCTTGGTTTCAGGGTCGATGGGAATCATGCCCGAGGCGTCGCCGATGCCGAGCACCCGCCGGCCCGTGAGCTGCCAGTGGATGTATCCGGCCAAAGTGGTGAGGAAATGAATGTCCTTGACGTGCGGCTCCTCATTGAGCACACACTGGTAGAGATGCGAAATGCTCCAACGCAGGGGCACGTTGAAGTTGAAAAGATCGGAGAGTTCGGCGGCCGCCTTGCCGGTATTGGTGTTGCGCCAAGTACGGAACGGTACCAGAATTTGCTGTTGCTCGTCGAATGCCATGTACCCGTGCATCATGGCGCTGATGCCGATGGAGGCCAGCTGCTCCAGTTCAACGCCGTACTGGCTTTGGACGTCGGCACGCAGTTGCGCGTAGCAGTCCTGCAGTCCTGCCCAAATGTTGTCTATGCTGTAAGTCCACAAGCCGTCCACAAGCTGGTTTTCCCATGTGTGGCTGCCTTGGGCTATGGGTTTGTTTTCCTGGTCGATGAGCACGGCCTTGATACGGGTAGAGCCAAACTCTATGCCCAGCATTGCCTTGCCGGCCGCGATGGTTGATTTTGCATCCATGATGGTTCAGATAATGAATAAAGAAGCGTTAGGGAGTTGGTAATGGAGAATGGAGAAAAAGACAGGCCGGAGAGGAAGCGCAGGATGTTCCTGTCCTGTCCTCCCCGGCCACGAATGGATTATCTCAACGACTTGTTGAGCATGTAGTAGATCTCGTTCCAGCGGAGCTCCTTGCGGAACTGCTGGTAGTCGGTGTCCTTGTTGATGATGCAGGCTTCGATGTCGGCAATCTCTGCAAAGTCGCGCCAATACTCGTCGGTCAGCGAGAAGCTGAAGCAGGAATGATGGGTGCCGCCAGCTTCCATCCAGCAGCCCACGCCAACCTCGAAAGTGGGTTCGGGAATCCAGAGGGCGGAGGCCACGGGCAACTTGGGCAGGGGCTTCGACTTGATGAGATTCACATCGTTGGCAATGAGACGGAAGCGGTTGCCCATGTCTACTATGGTTGCCGTGATGCCATGGCCCTGCTTGGTGGTGAACACCAGACGGGCCGTTGGGGTCTTGCGCACGCCAATACCGAGGAAGTGCACTTCCAGGCGGGGCTTCTCCTCGGAGATGGCGGGACAAACCTCCAGCATGTGCGACTGCAAGATGGATGTGTTCTCGCCGTCGAAGTTGAGCGTATAGTCCTCCAGGAACGAGGTGCCGCCAGGCAATCCTTGGCTCATGAACCATGTGGTGCGATAGAGAGCGGCATCCTTCCAGTCGCCCTCGGCGCCGAAGCCGTAGCCCTCACTCATCAGACGCTGTGAGGCAAGGCCCGGAATCTGGTCGAATCCGTGGCCGGTCTTCTCGACGTCAACGTCGCCGAGATCGTCGAAATTGGTGGTGAAACCCTTGGCACCGAAAGCCTTGAGCACGGCGCGGAGAGTGAGTTCAGCCTTGGCGGAGTTCCAAATCTTCTTGTATTCCACGGTGCTCTTGTCTTTCAGGGCATCGGCTACGACATACTCCTTGAAGTACACGTCGTGCACGAGGGCGTCAACTTCCTCGTCTTTCACCTTGTCGAAATACTCCAGCACGGTGGAGAACTGTACGTAGTCCACATGGTAACCCAGTACTTGCTCGAAAGCAACCTTGTCTCCATCGGTCACGGCTACGTTGTTCATCTGGTCGCCGAAACGGATGATGAGGCAGTCTTGAGCATCGGCCACGCCGGCGCAGACGCGCTCCCATACGGCAATATGCTTCAGGGTCTTTTCGTCTTTCCAGTAGCCGATGACGGTCTTGCGGGGCTTGCGCAGACGGGAGAGGATGTGGGCATACTCGCGATCACCATGGGCACTCTGGTTGAGGTTCATGAAATCCATGTCCATCGTGTCCCAGGGAATCTGCTGATTATACTGTGAATGGAGGTGGAGCAACGGCTTGCGCAGGATCTGCATGCCCTTGATCCACATCTTGGCAGGTGAGAAAGTGTGCATCCAGCAAATCACGCCCACGCACTTTTTGTCCACATTGGCGCGGCTCATTACGTCGGCCACCTCCTTGGAACTGTTGGCAGTGCCGGCATAAACCACCTTGATGGGCAGGAGGCCAGAGTTGTTGAGGCCCTCGACCATCTCCTTGGAGTGGCCGTCTACCTGTACCACGGCATCGCCTCCATAGAGGAGCTGCGCGCCGGTTACAAACCAAACCTCAAAATCTTTAAATGTTTCAATCATAGTTTTTTATGTTTTAAGTGAAAATTATATTTGCTGAAGTTAATATGTCAGGGATGAAAGCGTGGAAGAACGCACGGGCATCAGCCTTTCTTCTTTTGCCCGTAATAGGCGTTGGGACCGTGCTTGCGCGAGAAGTGCTTCTCCACAAGCAACGGGTTCATCGTGGTCTTGGGGTTTACAGAGAACGATATAAAGGCCATCTTGGCCACTTGCTCGGCCACCACGGCATGGTAAACGGCCTCGTCGGCATTCTTTCCCCAAGTGAAGGGGCCGTGGTTTTTCACCAGCACGCCCGGTGTGTGCACAGGGTTGATGCCGTCCTTGCGGAAGCGGTCAACGATGACCACGCCGGTGTTGTACTCGTATTCGGCCATCTGGTCTTCGGTCATGGCATCCGTGCAGGGGATGGAATCGTGGAAGTAGTCGGCGTGCGTGGTGCCGATGTTGGGGATGTCAAGTCCGGCCTGAGCCCAGGCGGTGGCATAGGTGGAGTGGGTATGCACCACGCCTCCGACCTCAGGGAAGTTGCGGTAGATGACGAGATGGGTGGGCGTGTCACTGGATGGGTTGAGGTCGCCCTCCACCACTTTGCCAGTCTGCAGGTCAACTACCACCATGTCGCTGGCCTTCATGGCATCATAGCTGACGCCCGACGGCTTGATGACAACAAGGCCTTTCTCCCGGTCTATGCCGGAGACATTGCCCCAAGTGAAGAGCACGAGTCCATGTTTCACCAGGTCGAGGTTGGCACGGAATACTTTTTCTTTTAATTCTTCGAGCATGAAATATAATATGGTATAAAGGGATAGTGTATTTGTTAAAGGTTCTCGATGAGAGTCAGCCGGGAGGGCTACAGCTTGAACGACGGGTCCTCGTCGTAGGCCCTGCGGTTGAATCGGTAGAGGGCGGCACCGCGCTTGGAGGTCAGTTTGTCGATGAGCTCGGTCTTCTCGATGAAGTCAATCTGCTTGATTCGCTTGCGGAAGTTGCGCTTGTCAATCTCGTTTTCCAGCACGGCTTCGTAGACATGCTGCAGCTGGGTTAGCGTGAAGAGGTCGGGAAGCAGGTTGAAACTGATGGGCTCGGTGTTGATGCGGCGGCGCAGTTGGCCGATGGCATCGTTGACCATACGGTTGTGGTCGGAATAGAGTTGTGGGAGGTCTGGAAGCGAAACCCACTCCAAATTGTACTTCTCGCGCAGCTTGTCGTCGTAGTCTTTCACATTGATGAGCGCACAATAGGCCACCGAAATTACTCGTTCGCCCGGGTCACGGTCGATGGCGCCATAGGCACCCACCTGCCGCAAGTAGAGCTTTTTGAGTCCGGTCAGTTGAAAGACCACACGGCTGGCAGCCTCGGACAGGCTCTCGTCGTTCCCGACGAAACCACCGTAGAGCGACCATTCGCCGCGTCCGGGGTCCATCTGGCGTCTGCCAATGAGCAGTTTGAGTTTGTCTGCCTCGAATCCGAAGATGATGCAGTCTACGGAGACCCACACCTTGGAATGCTCGCTGTAATAGTTTGTCATTGTGTTGATGTATTGTGGATTTGACTTGAAAGGAGTTCCGGCCGGCGTGTTGTGTTGCCGGCCCGAACCGATGTGTTTACCAGAAATAGGCGTAGAATGCGGCGCAGAGTCCAATCACGAGTAGCGTGCCCAGGATGTCCCAGATGCTGAAACTCTCGCGGATGGTCTTCTTGTAACTGCCCGTGAAAGTGATGGCATCCACCTGTTCTTGCGAGGGGGCCTTGGTGAAGAACGATACCACGACCATGAGCACTATAATGAACACGAGCAGCCAGCACTCGAATACGAGCCAGTTGGTCTGCCAGAACCAGGTCGTGCTCTCCCAAAAGCCGGTAGGCAGGCCCAAGAAGCTAATCTGGTCGGCCGCCATCTTGCCAGTATCGGTGGCCACGTTGGTCATCAGGCGGAGCATGCCCACAAGGAATCCGCCGAAGAGTCCCCAGGCACCGGAGGCCGGTGTAATCTTTTTAGAGAACATGCCCAGCGTGAACACAGCCACCATGGCCGGCGCCAGCAGCGACTGAATGCCCTGCAGGTAGCTGTAGAGCGAGCCAAGACTCATCATGACCGGCATCCAAATCAAGCCCAGAAGCACCACCACTACCGTGGCGATACGGCCGATGAGCACATAGTGTGCCTCGCTCATATTCTTCTTCATGGGCTTGTAGAAGTCCTCGGTGAAGAGTGTGGCGCAGCTGTTGAAGAAAGCAGCCAGCGAAGCTACGAGGGCGCAGACGAAACCGATAGTCACGATGCCTTTGATGCCCACGGGCAGGATGTTCTTGACCATGAGGGCAAAGGCGGCGTCGGTGTCGCCCATGACGAACCCGTTGCCCTTCTGTGCCAGAGCAGCGGCAACCATGCCCGGGATGAGGAACATGAAGCAGGGGAGGATCTTGAAGAAGCCGGCGGCGATGGTACCACGACGGGCACGTGCGATGACAACGCCGGGATCCTCGCCCTTGGTCTGGCCAAGTACACGCTGTACGATGTGCTGGTCCGTACACCAGTACCAGAAACCGATGATGCTTGCACCGAGGAACACCACATAGCCAGGATATTCCTTGTACATCGGGTCGCCCGGATCGGTGTGGAACATATGGTTGATGCCGTAGCCGTCGTGCATGGCGCGGGCATTGTCCATCATGGCTCCCCAGCCCTCAACGATGCTTCCTCCACCCAAGGCCGACAGGCCAAGGAAGAGTACGAGGAACGAGCCGATGATGAGAATAGGCGTTTGAATGGACGAGAGTGTCATGACACCTTTCATGCCTCCAAAGACGGTGAACACGCAGGTAACGGCTATCAGGCCGATGGCGCCCACCCAGAAGTTCAGTCCCAGCAGGTACTCAAAGAAGATGCCGCCTGTGTAGGCCGTCACGCTCACCTTGGTGAGCACGTAGGCCACCAGCGTGATGATGCTCAGACCGTAGCCTGTGGCATTGTTGTATCGGAATTTAAGGAAGTCGGGCATGGTGATGATCTTGCCCAGTTTAGTGATGAGCAGTTCGTAGAAAGGCACGAAAACCCAGCCCAGGATCAGAATCATCCAGCCCTGCATTTCCCAGTGGGCCATGCCCACACCGTCCTTGGCACCCGTGCCGGCCAGGCCGACCAGGTGTTCCGAACCGATATTTGCTGCAAAGATGGCCATGCCAATCACATACCAAGGCTCGCCCTTGCCAAAGAGATAGTCCGACGAATTTTCACCCGCGGAGGCTTTCTTGTCTTTCATGATGGCGTGCCACACGGCCCAGATTACTCCCACCAGGCCGATGCCCAGCACGGCCCAGTCCAGCCAGAGAAACTCATTCGATGTCCAATTCATTGTTGTTGAAAGTGATTAATTATTTGTAATTTAGGATTTTGATTCGGTTTCTTTCTTGTGTCGGTTGCTTCCAGCTCCAACGTCGGACTTTATTTCACGCTGAACTTGTAAGCCAAGTGAGACACGTATTTCTGTCCGGGCTTCAGATAAGGATTTGAAATCTCCCAGCCTTTGGTCTTGTTGGCTATCTTGGTGGGGCTGTCGGGATACTTCTGACTCTCGAAGCACACGCTCACGTGCTTGGGGTATTTCACGCCGTGCTTGCAGGCAATGCCCGTGCCCTGGAAGTTGCCCGTGTAGACCTGGATGCCCGGCTCGTTGGTAAACACCTCGAGTAGGATGCCCGTCTTGGGCGAGTAGAGGCTGGCTGCCACCTGTGTGTCGTCGCCCTTGCCGTCCTTATAGGTGTTCAGGCACCAGTTATGGTCGTAGCCTGTGGCGTTCTTTATTTGGTCGAAAGTGGTGTCGACGATGGTCTCTCCAATGGCATGCGCCTTGCGGAAATCCATGGGAGTGCCCGTCACGTCCCTGATTTCGCCGGTGGGAATATACTTGGCATCGGCCGGGGTGAACTTGTCGGCGTTGATGTACATCACTTGATCCATGCCCTCTTTCGACGGGTCTCCGTTGAGGTTGAAGTAGCTATGGTTGGTCATGTTCACCACCGTCTCCTTGTCGGTCGTGGCTTCAAACACCATGTCGAGTGTGTTGTCGCTCTTCACCAGATAGGTAGCCGTAGCTTTTACGGTGCCCGGGAAGCCGTTCTCTCCATCGGGAGCCGTGATGGCAAAAGTCACGCTACTGTCGGTCAGGGCCTGAATGTCGTACACCTGATTCAGCCAGCCGGTGTTGCCCCCGCCGTGCAGACAGTTCTCGTTGTCGTTGGCGCGCAGCTTGTATTCCTTGCCGGCCACGTTGATTTTAGCATCTTTGATGCGGTTGGCATAGCGGCCCACGCTTGAACCGTAGTCCGAGGGGGTGTTTGCCGTATCGGCATACTGCCTGATGTTGTCATAGCCCAGCACCACGTCGGTGGGCTTTCCGTCCTTGTCGGGCACGCAGATGGAGACCACGCGGCCGCCATAGTTGGTGAGGCAAACTTCCATGCCCTGTGCATTCTTGAGGGTTATCAGTTCCACTTTCTTACCGTTCAGCGTGGTGTCAAAGGCTGCGGGATCGAGTCCCGAAACGGTTTCCTTGGCGGCATTGCCACCACCGGCGCACGATGCCAAAACCAGGACTCCCAGTCCGGCCAGGCACATGGCTTGTGTCATTTTTTTCATATAGATGGTATTGTTAGTGATAGTTCGTCATTTGGTGGTAAAGTTACAACATTTCCTCGAAAGTTGTATGCCTTTCCCATTCTTTTTTCACGAAAAGGGTATTTTTCACACTTTTTGATGTGAATCAAGGGTAGAGCAGCTTCGATGGGGCGGTCGGATGGGTGCCGCGGCCTTGCGAAGTACTCTCTCGAACGCAGGATAGGCAGCTGCCCGAGCCCCTAATGGATACAGGAAAACCCGTCACTGCAATATGCAATGGCGGGTCGGAATCCTCGCCTCGGCCGGCAAGGGCAAAACCGATTTGCCGGCCGAGGCCGTGGGAGATGCTTGGAGTTAGCAAATCTTGCGTGAGCCATCGCCAATCACCACCTCGATTACGGCGGGCTCATGACCGTACTTGGCATTGAACTTGGCCTTGGCATCGGCCACAAACCGGTCGTAGATTTCGTCTTTCACCAGGTTGATGGTGCAGCCACCGAAGCCGCCGCCCATGATGCGGCTACCCGTCACGCCGTTCTCCTTGGCTAAGTCGTTCAGGTAGTCGAGCTCCTCGCAGCTCACCTCGTACTCCTTGCTCAGGCCGTAGTGGGTCTCATACATCTTCTTTCCCACCGTCTCGTAGTCGCCTTTTTCCAGTGCATCGCAGACAGCCAGCACGCGATCTTTCTCGCCGAGCACAAAGTGGGCGCGGGTATAGTCTTCCTGGCTCACCTCAGCTTTTACGGCCTCCAGCTCGTCCCAGTCGGCATCGCGCAGAGTCTCGAACGTCTTTCCCGGGAAGTGTGCGGCCAGCGCCTTCACCACGTTCTCGCAGGAATTGCGGCGGTCGTTGTAGGGAGAGCCCTTGAGTTCGTGCTTCACCTTGGAATTGAGCAGCACCAGCTTATAGCCTTTCGGCTCGAACGGGAAGTACTGGAACTCGCGGCTTCGGCAGTCGAGCCGCATGAGCTTGCCCTGCTGTCCGAACACAGAGGCAAACTGATCCATGATGCCACAGTTCACGCCGATGTACTTGTGCTCCGTGGCCTGACCGGCGAGCACCATGTCCCACTTGGACACTTTGTTGTCGCCGAAGAGGTCGTTCAGTGCATAGGCGAAGCAGCTCTCCAGGGCTGCACTCGATGACATGCCGGCGCCGAGGGGCACGTCGCCGGCAAAGGCGGCGTTGAACGGCTTCACATCTACGCCCAGCGCCATCATCTCACGGCAGATGCCGTAGATGAAGCGGGCCCAAGTGGCCTTGGGTCCCTGGGGGTCGTCAAGGGTGAAGTGGGCCATATCTTTCAAGTCGATGGAGTAAACGTTGCAGGTCTTCTGCCCGTTGGGGCGCACCTCGGCCATGATGCCTTGCTGCACGGCACCCGGAAACACAAACCCGCCGTTATAGTCGGTGTGCTCACCAATGAGGTTGATGCGGCCGGGAGATGCGTAAATATTTCCCGTCTTGCCGTCGAAATGCTTGATGAAGCGGCTTCTTACGAATTCTATATCCATATTTGTATCGTTTAAAAAGTGAATGGTTAGTCTTGTTGATGAGCGAGTCCCGTCTTCGATCCCCAGTTGCAGAACCAGATGATGTAGGCGTAGAAGACGAACAGGCAGCAGGTAGCCACGATGACGCTCGTGCTGTCCACCAGCTTGCCCATGAGGGGCATCAGGATGGCTGCACCGATGACACCCGTGTTGATGACGCCCGTGGCCGACTTGGTGTGGGGGCCAAGCTCTTGCAGACCCAGGTTGAAGATGAGCGGCCACATCACCGAATGGAACAAGCCTGCGGCAATCATGCACCAGATGCCCACCATTCCCGGCAGCACCACGCTCAGGGCGATGCACAGCGCGCCCAGGCAGAGACAGGCCGTAAGCAGCTTCCGTGGCTCAAACTTGGCCAGGATGGCGGCTCCGAGGAAACGGCCCACCATCATGCCTCCCCAGTAGAAAGCCAGGTAGCTGGTGGCCAGGGCGGTGTAGTCGGAGCCCTCGCCCACCATGTCGCGGAACTTGTAGGGCAGCATCGACGGCACGCCAATCTCCACGCCCATGTACATGAAAATGCCCAGGGCGCCGAGCCACACGTGCGGGTATTTGAACACGCTGCTCTTGTACTCGCGGTGCACGCCGGCCTCCTCGGCCTGCTTGCCCTCGTCGATTTTCGGCAGTTTCAGGAACACCAGAATGCCGCAAATCAATATGGTGAAGATGCCCAAGCCGAGGAACGGGCCGGGAACGGCTTTCGGCTCAGGGGTCTGTCCGCGGATGATGACATAGGTGATGAACAGCGGAGCCAGCGTGGTGGCCACGGAGTTGAGGGCCTGGCTCAGCGTCATGCGGAAAGCGCCCCTCTCCGGGCTGCCAAGCACCATCACGTAAGGATTGGCCACATTCTGCAACATCACCACGCCACAGGCCACCAGGCACATGCTGGCCAGGAACACCGTATAGACGTTTGCGCCGGCGGCTATGGCCGAATCGATGCCAATGGAGTTGATGACGAAGCCTGCACCGGCCACTCCAAGGCCCAGAATGAGCGTGCCTTTGTAGCCGATTTTGCTCATGAGCATGGCAAAGGGAATGCTCAGCAGGTAGGCCCCGTAAAAGGCGGTGTTGACGTATTGCCCCTGTTGGGCTGTCAGGTCGAAGGCTTTGGAGCAGAAGGAAATCATGGAGTTGTTCATCGTTGTGATGAATCCAATGAGGAAGCAGACGATGAACACCACGATGAGTGCGAACATATAGTTCGGTCGTTGACTGGTTGGGTTTTGTTCCATTTGATATTGGTTTTTACTGATTCATTCCAAGTAGAAAAAGGGAATAAGGGACGGATGCCAAGCCGTTGGCTGCCAACGCCTTGCTCATCCCTCCCTTATGCTTTGCCCGATACTACTCCACACCGAAACGATAGATGGTTTTCTGTTTGTATTGCTCGCCCGGATTCAGCACCACCGAGGGGAAGTACGGGTGGTTGGGTGTGTCGGGGAAGTGCTGGCACTCAAAGCAAATGCCCGAGCGACGGGGGAACGTAGCTCCGTGCTGGCCCTTGTAGCCGTCGGCCCAGTTGTCGGTGTAGAGCTGCACGCCAGGCTCTGTGGTGTACACCTCCATGGTGCGGCCGCTCACGGGTTCAGTGATTTTGGCGGCGAAGCTCAGCTCGCCTTCCTCCTTTTTGTTCAGCACATAGCAGTGGTCGTAACCAGCGCCGTTCTTGATTTGCTCGTCGTCGGCGTCAATGTCGCGCCCCACTTCCTTCGGCGTGGTAAAGTCGAACGGAGTGCCTTTGACGAAGCGAATTTCGCCCGTGGGGATGGAAGTGTCGTCGATGGGGAGGTAATAGTCGGCATTGATCTGGCACAGCAGGTTGTCGATGGTCGGTGTGGGGTTGGCGATGCCGCTCAGCGAGAAGAAGCCGTGGCTCGTCAGATTGATGACCGTTTTCTTGTTGGTGGAGGCCATGTAGTCGATGTGCAGCTCGTCGTCATCGGTCCAAGTGTAGACCACGGTAGTCTTCAGCTCGCCCGAATAGCCCTCTTCACCGTAGGCGGCCACGTAGTGGAGCACGAGCGTGTGGTCGTTCATCAGCTCGGGATCCCACACGCGGGCGTTGAATCCTTTCTTGCCGCCGTGCAAGGCGTTGGGCCCATTGTTCACCGGTACGAAGTATTCTTTGCCATGCAGCGTGAAGCGGCCCTTGGCAATGCGGTTGCCGTAACGTCCAATCAGCGTGGAGAGATAAGGCTCCGGCGAGTTGATGACGTCCTGTATATTGTCATGGCCTTGAATCACGTTGGCCCGCTTGCCGTTTCTGTCGGGCACCATGATGGCTACCAGCGCACCGCCATAATTGGTGATGGCCACCTCGTTTCCCTTACTGTTCTTCAGGATGAAGAGGTCGGTCTTCTTTCCGTTTACTGTGGCCTGAAAGTCTTCACGCTTCAGGCCACAGCTGTTTTCCGTTTCAGCTGTGTTCGTCATAAACAATAAGTTTTTAGTTGTCTTACGTATCTGCAAAGTAACTAAAAATAAAAGACAAATCCAAGCTAAAGCGTGAAAAAAACGGTGGAGCCGGTGTTAAAAATAGTTTAACGTCAGGAGGTCAGCCACGACATAGCTCGACCCGCCTATGAAGACGAAATCGTCGGGGGCGGCATCGGCCATGGCTGCCCGGAGGGCAGCGGCGACCGTGGGGTACTGGCGGCCGCGGAGTCCGTGGGCCGAGCCCAGGGCCTGCACCCGCGGGGCGGGTATGGCGCGGTGGTTGGCGGCCTGTGTCCAGTAGTAGACGGCGTTGCGGGGAAGCAGCCGCATCACGGCGTCTATGTCCTTGTCGTCGACCATGCCGAACACTATGCGCAGCTGTCTGCACGGCTGGGCCGCGATTTGCGGGGCCAGCAGCTGCCAGCCGCCCACGTTGTGCCCGGTGTCGCACACCACGCGCGGGGCCTCGTGCAGCTGTTGCCAGCGGCCCATCAGGCCGGTGAGGCTGGCCATGCGGGGCAGCGCCCGGCGCACGTCGGCGGCCGAGACGTGCAGCCCTGTCCTGTCTTCGAGCCGCCGCAACACGCTGACAGCCGTCAGCACCGTGTTGGTGTTGAGGGTCTGGCAGTCGCCGCCCAGCTCGCCGTGCAGCGGGCCGTAGCTGCGCGTCTGGTAGTCGCGGCCGCCCGTTGCGACGGCTGTTGAGGCCGTCACCTCGGGGTTGTTCTGGGCAAAGACGACGGGAGCCTGCCGGCCGGCAGCCGCCCGCTCGAACACGGGCCGCGTCTCGGCCACGGCCTCGCCTACCACTACCGGCACGCCGTGCTTGATGATGCCGGCCTTCTCGCCGGCTATCTTGGCCAGCGTGTCGCCCAGAAACTGGGTGTGGTCCAGACTGATGTTGGTGATGACCGAGAGCAGGGGAGTGATGACGTTGGTGCAGTCGAGCCGGCCGCCGAGCCCCACCTCGATGACGGCTACGTCCACCTTTTGCTCCTTGAACCAGAGGAAAGCCAGGGCCGTGGTGAGCTCGAAGAACGAGGGATGCAGCGGCTCGAAGAAGCCGCGCTCCCGTTCGACGAACGTCACGACACGCTCCTCGCTGATGGGTTCGCCGTTCACGCGGATGCGCTCACGGAAGTCCACGAGGTGGGGCGAGGTGTAGAGCCCCACGCGGTAGCCGGCCTGTTGCAGGATGGCGGCCAGTGCGTGCGAGCACGAGCCCTTGCCGTTGGTGCCGGCAACATGGATGGTGGGGTAGGCGTGGTGGGGGTGGCCGAAGTGCGAGTCGAGCGCGAGGGTGTTGCCCAGGCCCTCTTTATAAGCCGTGGCGCCCACGTGCTCGAATACGAGGGTGCTGCTGAACAAATAGGCTACAGTCTCTGGATAGTTCATGATGGTATGGAAACCGCACGATAATTCCGGTGAAATCGCAGTGCGAACACGCGGTAATCGCGTTGCGATTTCACCGGAATCATCGTGCGATGACGGGCTAATGGTTAATTGAAATGGCTGCGGAGCTTGTCGAAGATGCTCTGCCGGGTGGTCTTGTCACCCTGGAAATTCTCGCTCTCGCGCAGTTTTTCGATGGCCTTGCGCTCGTCGCGCGAGAGGGTCTTGGGCACATAGACGCTCATGCTGACAATGAGGTCGCCCATGCCCGAGCCGTAGCCCTTGACGGCGGGTAGGCCCTTGCCGCGCAGCCGCACGCTCTTGCCGGGCTGAGTGCCGGGGTCTACCTTGAGCTTGATTTTGCGGCCGTCGATGGTGGGCACGTCCACTTCGCCGCCGAGGGCAGCCGTGGGGAAGTCGAGCAGCAGGTTGTAGAGCACGTCCTGCTTGTCGCGGATGAAGGTGTCGTTCTTCTCTTCCTCCACCAGCACTTGTATGTCGCCGTTGATGCCGTTGTGGGCGCCGGCGTTGCCTTTGCCGTGCACGTTGAGCACCATGCCCTCTTCCACGCCGGCGGGAATGTTGATTTCGACCACTTCTTCGCCCTTGACGGTGCCCGTGCCGCTGCACTCCTTGCACTTGTTCTTGATGACGGTGCCCTCGCCGTGGCAGGTGGGACACTCGGCCTGGGTGGTCATCATGCCGAACATGGAGCGCACCGTGCGGCTCACAATGCCCGTTCCGTGGCAGGTGGGACAGGTCTCGGGCGCAGCGCCGCCCTCGGCGCCCGAGCCGTGGCAGTGGCTGCACGCCACGTCCTTGCGCACCTTGAACTTCTTGGTGACGCCGCTGGCCACGTCCTGAAGCGACAGTTTCACCTTGAGCCGCAGGTCGCTGCCGCGGTAGACGCGCTGCTGATCGCCGCCGCCACCGCCGAACCCGAATCCGCCGAACCCGCCGCCGTGGCCGCCGAAGATGTCGCCGAACATGGAGAAAATGTCGTCCATGTTCATGCCGGCACCGCCGCCGAACCCGCCGAATCCGCTGCCTTGCGGGCCGTTGAAGCCGAACTGGTCGTACTGCTGACGCTTCTGGGCGTCGTGCAGCACCTCGTAAGCCTCGGCGGCCTCCTTGAATTTCTCCTCGGCTGTCTTGTCGCCGGGGTTGCGGTCGGGGTGGTATTTGATGGCCAGCTTGCGGTAGGCCTTCTTGATGTCGTCTTCCGAGGCGTCCTTGGCGACGCCCAATACCTCGTAGTAATCTCTTTTCTCTGCCATGGATGTTCAGTTAGCGCGTGTGTTGCTTAGCGTTGCGATGGGGGCGGGGCCTACTGCCCCACGGCCACCTTGGCGTGGCGAATCACCTTGTCGTTGAGGGTGTAGCCGGTCTGCACGCAGTCAATTACCTTGCCTTTCTTGTCGTCGCCCATGCCGGGCACCATGGCAATGGCTTCGTGATAGTCGGTGTCGAAGTCGCGTCCGTCCACTTCCATCTTCTTCACGCCCAGGCTTTCCAGCGTCTTCAGGAACTTGTTGAAGATGACGCGCGTGCCTTCCTTGATGGCCGCGGGGTCGTCGCTGGTGTCGGCCAGGGCGCGCTCGAAGTCGTCGAGTATGGGCAGGATGGCCGTGATGGCCTTGGCCCCGCCGTTGAGTATCAGCTCGGTCTTCTCCTTGAGCGTGCGCTTTTTGTAGTTGTCGAACTCGGCGGCCGTGCGCAGCAGCTGGTCTTTCAGCCGGGCCACCTGCTCTTGTGCCTCCTCCAGCGGGGTCTTGGATTCCTTCGACTGCCCGGCTGCGGTCTCCGCTCCATCGGTCTGGGCCTCGTCCTGGGCTTCGTCGCCGGCCTTCTGGTCGCGTGTGTCGTCGTTCTGGGCGGTGCATGCTTCGGCCTGCTGTTCCTTGGGGTCGAGGTTGTCGCCCTCCACCTTTATCTTTCTTTCAGCTTTGTTTGTTTCTTCCATGATATGATGAATTGAATTTAAGAGAGTGGCTGCAAAAAGCATGCCACTCTCTCGTCTTTACGCCGCCAACGGGGTGGGGCGGTTGCTATAATATAATAAGGTGTCAGGCCTTGCCATACATGCGGGCCTTCTGCTCCTTGATTTGTTCGTCGTAGATGTACTCGTCGTAGGGCATGAGCTTGTCGATGGTGCCGCCGGGCGTGAGTTCAATGATGCGGTTGGACACGGTCTGGATGAACTCGTGGTCGTGGCTCGCGAAGAGAATGTTGCCCTTGAACGCCACCAAATTGTTGTTGAACGCCTGAATGCTCTCCAAGTCGAGGTGATTGGTGGGCGTGTCGAGAATGAGGCAGTTGGCGTTTTGCAGCTGCATGCGCGCAATCATGCAGCGCATTTTCTCGCCGCCCGAGAGCACGTTTACCTGCTTCTCCACCTCTTCCTGGCGGAAGAGCATGCGGCCCAGATAGGCTTTCATGGCCACCTCGTTGCCGGGGCCATACTGGCTGAGCCAGTCCACGAGGTTGAGGTCGGTCTCGAAAAACTTGGTGTTGTCCAGGGGCAGGTAGGCCGTGGTGATGGTTACTCCCCACTTGTATTCGCCGGCGTCGGCCTGGCGGTTGCCGTTGATAATCTCGAAAAGGGCGGTCATGGCCTTGGGGTTGTGGCTCAGGAACACCACCTTTTCTCCCTTTTCAATGTTGAAGTCCACATGGTCGAAGAGCACCGTTCCGTCGGTATCCACGGCCTTGAGACCCTGCACTTCGAGTATCTGGTTGCCCGGTTCGCGCTCCATCTGGAAGATGATGCCGGGATATTTGCGGCTCGACGGGCGAATCTCGTCCACGTTGAGCTTCTCCAACATCTTCTTGCGCGAGGTGGTCTGACGGCTTTTGGCCACGTTGGCCGAGAAGCGGCGGATGAACTCTTCCAGCTGTTTCTTCTTCTCTTCGGCCTTCATCTTCTGGTTCTGCGCCTGTCGCAGGGCCAGCTGCGAACTCTCGTACCAGAAGCTGTAATTGCCGGCAAAGACGGTTACTTTGCCGAAGTCGATGTCGATGGTCTGGGTCGAAACAGAGTCGAGGAAGTGTCGGTCGTGGCTCACTACGAGTACCGTCTGGCTCTCGTCAATCTCTCCAAGATAGGTCTCCAGCCACTCCACGGTGTCGAGATCGAGGTCGTTGGTGGGCTCGTCGAGCAGCAGGTTGTCTGGTTTTCCAAAGAGAGCCTTGGCCAGCATCACGCGCACCTTCTCGTTGTTGGAGAGTTCGCTCATCTGTTTCTGGTGCAGGTCGTCCATGATGCCCAGGTTTTGCAGCAGCTGTGCAGCGTTGCTTTCGGCCTCCCATCCGTTCATCTCGGCAAACTTCTCCTCCAGTTCGGCGGCGCGGTTGCCGTCTTCCTCGGTTATCTCGGCCTTGCCGTAGAGGGCGTTGCGCTCGTTCATGTTGTTCCAAAGGGCCTCGTAACCCATGAGTACGGTGTCCATCACGCTGTAGGCGTCGTATTTGAAGTGGTCCTGTTCCAGCACGGAGAGGCGCTCGCCCGGCCCCAGCTCCACGGAGCCTTTGTTGGGTTCCAGCTCGCCGCTGATGGCGCGCAGCAGGGTGGATTTGCCGGCTCCGTTGGCGCCGATGACACCATAAATGTTTCCGCGTGTGAACTTGATGTTTACGTCTTTGTAGAGAACTCGCTTGCCAAACTGGATGGCGAGGTTGGTCAATGTTATCATTTCAATGTTTTAATACCTGATTGAACGTTGTTGAAATCGGCTGCAAAGGTACAACAAATCCCCGAGATAACGGTGTTTTAACGGTAAAAAGCCGGTGCGTGGCAGGGTTTGGGCATGGATGCGGGCCTACTGCGCCTGGTCCGTGCACGGCTCTTTCATGGCCCGATGCTCCCTCGGCTGCTTGTGGCGTGCGCACGAAGACTTGAGCCGGCAACCGTGGCAGGGGTCGCCGGCATGCGTCAGGGCATGGTATACGCGGCGGGCCACGTATGCCGTGCACACTACGAGGATGAGTCCAATGAGAATATACTGTACTGCCATAAGCCGGAGCTATCAGAACGGCGACGGCCGTCCCGCCATGCCGACTTGCATGCTAATTTCATGCCAAAAGAGAAAAAGCAAGGGCAATTTCTTGTTCATGCTATTTATTTTGGTTATTTTTGCCCTTATCATTGCTTTAATTTCTGATCTATGTCTCGTTTGAATCATCATCTGGTCATCATGGCAGGTGGGGCGGGCGACCGTTTCTGGCCCGTGAGTACTGCCGAAACTCCCAAACAGTTTGTCGATGTGCTGGGCACGGGGCGCACGCTGATACAAATGACGCTCGACCGTTTCGGCGGGCTGTTCGAGCCCGACAGGGTATGGGTGGTTACCCATGAACGCTATGCCGGACTCGTGCGGGCGCAGCTCCCCGAAGTGCCGGCCGACCACGTGCTGCTGGAGCCTTGCAGCCGGGGGACGGCTCCCTGCATCGCCTATGTGAGCTGGTGCATCAAGATGGCAGACCCTAAAGCCAATGTCGTGGTGACGCCGGCCGACCACCTGGTGACCGATGTCGAAGCCTTTAAACACGTCATTGGCAACGGCCTCACCTTTACAAGCGAGACGGATGCCATCCTTACAGTGGGTACGAAACCCATGCGGCCGGAGACCCGTTACGGCTATATCCAGGCCGACCTGAGCTCTAATTCTGCGCGCAACAAAGGGGTGTTCCGCGTGGATCAGTTCCATGAGAAGCCCGACTTGGCCACGGCAACGCGCTACATTCAGGAGGGCAACTACTATTGGAACATGGGCATCTTTATCTGGAGCGTGGAGACCATCGTGAACGCACTGCGCATCTATGCGCCGCGCATCAACCGTATTTTTGAACGCCAGAAAGACGTGCTGGACACACCGGAAGGGCGGGAAGCCGTCGCCGGCGTCTATGCCGACTGCGAGGGGATCTCGCTGGACCACGCCGTGTTGGAGAAAGCAGAGGAGTTTTTTGTCTGCCCGGCCAGCTTCGGATGGAGCGATTTGGGAGCGTGGAGCTCGCTGCTCTTGGATGCGCCCCACGACCTTTACGGCAACGCGGTCGTGGGGAAAGACGTCAAATTGGTGGACTGCCGCAACTGCATGGTACACACATCGCAGGAGCGAAAGGTGGTGTTGCAGGGGCTGGACAACTGTATCGTGGCCGAGCGCGACGGCGTGTTGCTGGTGTGCCAGCTCTCCGAAGAGCAGCGCATCGCCCAATTTATTTAACGGTATTGAGCACCAGCTTCTGTGATTTTCCCTTGTCATCTCGGATGGTGAGCACCACCTTGCCGGCCTTTTTGCCGGCCCGGAGGATGACGAGGGCAGAGCCGTTGCAGAGGCTGCGCTCGGCAACGGCATGCAGTTCGTCGGAGGCATTGTTGCCATTGTCCACGGCCACGATGCGCGCATCGCCCGTCACGCTGAACGTGAGCCGCTGTTGGGCCGAGACCGCCCGCCGTCCGCGGCTGTCCAATGCAGTGATGCGCACGTGCTGTAAATCCTGCCCGTCGGCATGCCAGACCTCGGCATCGGGCTCCGCTTTCAGCCGTTTCATCTCGCCGGCAGTCTCGATGCGGTGGCTGGCCACGCGTTTCCCTTTCTCGTCGTAGGCCACAGCCTCCAGCCAACCGGGCTGGTAGGTCACTTGGTCAAACTGCAGCTGGTTGCGCTTCTGCGGGTCGGCCGTATTGGCTTGCTCGGCTATCTTATGTCCGTTTTCCACGAGTTCCACGCGATGTGCATTGGTGAACACCTTGACTGTGAGCTGCTGACCGGGGATGCGGTTCCAGTGGTCGCTCATGCCGTCGTTGGAAAAGACGATGCCGTTCCACTCGGTTTGGCGCGCCTTGCTGTCGACAATGCCAATATGGCAGACCGGTTCCTCGGGCTTAAACATAGAGCGAAGCAGCCACGCCATGGGCTTGGGCTGAAGCGAGATGTCGAACACGCCGTCGGTCCAGCCCTTTCGTGGCCAGCCCATGCTCTCGCCCAGGTAATCAATCATGCCCCAGTAGGCCAGCCCAATCACCTTGTCGAGGTCCATGCCGAAGAAGTTGGGGCCCATCATCGAGAGGTTGGCCTCGCTCTGGTAGAACGTCATCCAGGGAAACTTGCGGCCGTCGCCGGGGAAGTACATGTAGCGGTAGTTGTAGGCCTGAACGTCGGTTTGCAGGGCCAGGTCGCAGGGCAGCGAGTCGGTTTGCAGGTTACGGCCGCGCGGGTGCATGGCTACAGTGACCTTGCGTGTGTCGTCGTAACGCTGGAGCACGGCCTTGAGCATCCGATAAGGAGTGACTCCTCCGTCGTCGAAGGGCAGGTTGGCGTAGGTCTGCAACTCGTTGCCGAGGCTCCAAAGAGCCACGCAAGGGTGGTTGCGGTCGCGCTTGATCCACTCCGGCAACTGGTAAGGCCACTGCTGCATCCACGGTGTGCGACCTCCCGTGTACTGCTGCAACCACTTGTCGTAGAGCTCGTCCACGACGACAAAGCCCAGCGAATCGCAGAGATTGAGGAAACTCTCGGAATAGGGATTGTGGCTGGTACGGACATGGTTGAACCCGAAGTCCTTGAGCAGTTTGAGCCGCTTCTCCATGGCGCGCGGATAAGCGGCGGCACCAAGGGCACCCAGAGTGTGGTGGTTGGCTATGCCCTTGAGCAGCAGCTTGCGGCCGTTGAGCTTGAGTCCAAAGTCGGGACCAATCTCAAAGTTGCGGATGCCGAAACGCGTGGACACGCAGTCGACAGCCCGGCCCTCATGATTATATAAGGTGACGCGGGCCGTGTAGCGATAGGGATCGTCGATGTTCCACAGATGGGCATCGCTTACAACAACAGGTTCCCACCGCAGTTCGTTGGTCTTGTACCGCCGCATGTAGGGCATGTCCTGCCGTTTGGCGTAAACCGTGCGCCCCGTATTGTCGATCAGTTCCAACTGCAGATTCACGGAGTTGTACTTGGTCAAGTTGGCCACTTCTACCTGTACATGCACCTCTCGGTTGTCGGTGGTGGTGACGTAAAGCGGGTGGCGCGCAAAGTACAACTGGGCGTCAGTGGTGACCAAATGCACGTTGCGGAAGAGGCCGCCGCCGGTGTACCATCGCGAGTCGGTGGGGCTGCCGGTCGAGGCCCGCACGGCAATAGTGTTGGGTTGGCCGTAGCGCAGCTTACGGGAGAGGTCGATTTCGAAGCCCACGTAGCCGTAGTCGGTTCCTCCCACACGCTCTCCATTGAGATAAACGTCGCCTACATACATGATGCCCTCAAAGTCAATTAGCACACGCCGCCCCTGCCAACCGGCATCGGGGGTGATGGTTTTGACATACCAGCCCTCGCCCATCTCTTTGAAAGCCCGGGCCGAAAGCCGGCTCTTGAAGTTGGAGGCTCCGTCGGAATTGTTCTCCCTTTCGTCGGCCGAGGGGGCCACCCACGGCTGTTCTATCTGGAAATCGTGGGGCACGTCCACCGTGCGCCAGCCCTCGGTATTGAGGTGTTGCGGGTCGGCCTGTCCCCAATGGAACTTCCATCCGTCGTTCAGATATTCGACGGTGCGCTGTCCCATGGCCGGGGCGGCCAGCAGGAACAGCGTCAAAAGAGTGCAGATTGGTTTTTGCATGTTTGTTTTTTATTGATGGGTTGAGGATGATTTCAACTGATAGAGCGTCACGGGAGCGGTGAGGCCAGAGGGCATCGGGGCCCAGTTGGCGTAGCTGGTCTTCTTGTAATTGATGTCGACCACGTTGATGTCTTCCATCCGTCGCCAGGCCACGCCCTCGCGGTCGAGTTGGCTGATGCGGTTGGCCGGCAGGTTGGTCACCTCAATACGGATGATGTTGAGCCCGGGCTTGAATTTGTTGGAGAACTGAAGCGTATAGGGTACGGCCCAGGCACAGCCCACGAACGAGCCGTTGACGTAGAGGCGCGCGCTCTCGCGCACGTCGCCCAGGTCGATGATCCAGTCGTTGCTGGCGGCGAGTTCCTGCTTGGTCAACCTCACCGAACATTCGTAAACGCCCGTTCCCCGCAGCGTGCGCGTGGTGTCGTCGAGTGTCTCCCAACCTTGCAAGCCATCCAGATGGAACGTCTTGCCACAGCTTGGTTCGGCCTCGGTGAAGCGCAGGGTCCAGCCTCCGCGCAGCTCTTTGGCCTTGTCGGCGGCAGACAAGGTCTTGCGGCTGGCGAGGGCAGTGCCGTCGGGCAGCCGGCTGCTGTCGCCGTCGAGGCGCAGCGTCCCGCCATCGGTAAAGGTCTGTAGAATCATGCTTTCGCCCGAGCGCAGGCTGACATGCACGGCCCCATTGCCCATGTCGGCCCGGTAGCGACGGCCATTCATCGGGTCGAACCACAGGGCTTGGGCGCAGGGCACGGCCAGGCGCACGTCGCCATCAACGTCGCGGCTGCTGAGGTTGGCGATGAAATAATGGTGCCCCTTGTCGTTAGCCCGGCGAATCATCTTGAGCCCAAGCCGCGTCTTCAGCTCCTCCGGGCGGGCTGCACGGGCCAGCTCGGCGGCCTCGACACCCACAACAATCTGTGCACCCTGGGCGCGTAGGGCCTCGATGTGGCGGTTCACGGCGGGAGTAAGAATGTTGTCCTTGCCGGGGATGACCAGGGCTTTGTAGCGCGTGCCGGCGGCGGTTTGCAGCATGCCGCCGGTGAAAGTGGTGGTGAGCAGGTAGCGTTCGCTCACGTAGTCGCAGTCGTAGCCCATGCGATCCAGCTCGTCAATGGCATGCACGAAGTCGGGGGCGAGCCGCCCCATGGTGTGAATGGCCAGCTGCATGAGCCGTTTTCCCTTGGACTGCATGTTCCAGAGGTCGCGCACCGGCACGTAGACCAGAAAGTCATTGTCGGGCCGCCCCCACTGCAGGAAGCTCTGGCAGCGCGTGATGTAGTCCATGAAGAAAGGCGCGTCGCGCCAAATCGTGTTGGTGGGACTCATGTCTACCGAGGCGTAGAACTTCCACCCGGGCCACGCGGCCTCCCTGGGCGAATAGGCTGTGCCGTGGAAAAACATGTGGTTCACGCCGCCGCAGAACATCAAGTCCATGTCGGGCTTCATCTGCGAGAGCGAAGTACGAAAGTGTTCCGTCAGCCAGGTGAAGGTCTCGCTCGACGTGAAAGGCTTGCCGTTGATGTGTGCAGCCGACGAGGCCCACTTGTACATGGAGAAGTCGGAGTCGTTCTTTCGCGTCATGCCAGCGTCCCTGCGCAGCCCGCGAATGCCGAAGTCGGTAAGGCCGAAGCCCTCTATCTCCGGGATGTCGACGGCCGAATAGCAGTCGATGAGGTTGGCGGGTGAGCCGTGGGCCTGGTTGCGGGTGATGGCGCCATGGCTGTGCGCCCAGGCAGTCCAGGTCTGTGTGAAGTTCTCGAGCAGCAGGTCGGCCAGCGTCTCGCGGTAGTCGGCCACCACTTGGCGGTCGCCGTCGACGAGCTTGTCCATGCAGGCTTCGAGCGAATAGCCCCGCCTGCGTCGGAACTCATCGAAGAGTCGGGTGGTGTAGTCGCCCTCGGACACCTCGTAGCTGTCGTTGAAAAAGGTGTGGGGATAGGGAGTATGCGTGCGCTCAAAGGCCTCGGCAATGTGGTTCAGGTAGTGTTCTACGGCCGTTCGGTCGAAATGATCCACCACCCATCCACTGCCGCCGGGCGCGGGTCGCTTCACTTTCATCACGCCAAGCCGCTGCCACAGGCTGATGACGCGCCAGCTCTTCTTGCCGATGGGGAAGTAATAGCGGCCCACAAAGCGGGTTTGCCCATCCTTGTCCACGCCGGGCGTGCGGCGTAAAGCCTTGTAGCTTCTCCGGTCTACGGTGTCGTTTTCGATGACCATTTTGGAGGCGCTCTCCTCCAAGGGCACCCACGGGCCGCCGAAAGGCCAGCCCGTTCCGGTGGCCATGTCTATCTCTATGCCAAGCCGGCTGCCCAGGGTCTCGCAGTGGCGCAGCATTTCCATCCACCGGTCGGAGAGGTAATCGATGTTGTGTTGCGCGTTGCCCTGCACGCCATAGATGGGTGTTATCTCTACGGCTCCCACGCCGTGGGCGGCATATTGCCGCAGGTTCCATCCCAGATTGGCCGTGTCTACGGCCGACCCCAGCCACCACCAGCGGAGCCCGGGCTTAGCTTCCCGGCTTGCCGTCGGCCACTGCTGGGCTTTGGCAGGAGCCATGGCCATGGCTGCGAAAACCAGCGATAAAAGGATTTGTCGTTTCATTTTTTCAAATAGATTGTTTTTGATTGTTTTGTTTGTTTCTGTCTGTTCCTCGTTTTTCCCCTCGTCGTCTTGCCGCCTCTCACCTCTTTATATATAGCGTTGCCTACTCATGGTGGTAGGGTTCTCCCCGCATGATGGTGCATGCCCGATAGATTTGCTCGGCAAAGACCAGCCTCACCATCTGGTGGCTGAACGTCATGCGCGAGAGCGACAGCTTTTCGTTGGCCCGCTCGTACACGGCCGGCGAGAAGCCATAGGGGCCGCCAATGAGAAAGACCAGCCGGCGGGCCGTGTTCTGCCGCGCCTGAAGCCATGCGGCAAACTCCACGCTCCGCAGCTCCTGCCCGTGCTCGTCGAGCAATACCAACGTGTCGGAGGGCTGCAGGAGCTTCAATGCAAGCTCGCCCTCGCGCTCTTTTTGCTGGCTTTCCGTGAGGCTTTTGGTGTTCTTGAGTTCGGGAATCACTTTCACCTCGAACGGCATGTAGTGGGCCGTGCGGCCCACGTAGTCGTCGATGCCGGCGGCAAAATGCTTATTGACCGTCCTGCCGATGAGTATAAGTACTGTCTTCATCGCTGTAGATGGTTTTGCCCTTACGTACGGGACAGAGCGTTTCGTCGGGGCTGATGGCCTGGTACTGGTCGCGCCGTTTGGGGTTCATGGGGAACCAACCTTTCTCCACACGTTTCTTCTGGGCAAAGATTTCGCCGATGGACCAGAGCATGCTGGCACCCACCACACCCACGATGGACGAGACAATGGTATTCTCGATGAGCAGCGAACAGACGATGCAGACGACGCCTCCCACCAGGAAAAGCCACCACGGTTTGGTGCCCAAATAGTATTCGGTCTTGATGACAATGGGGTGGAAGAATCCGATAATCAGAAAGGTGCAGACGGCAATAATCAGGCCTGTGAAGTACAGCATAGGGTTGGCAGGGTGTTAATGATTGAATGGCAAACCGGGCGCGTGTCCGGTGTAAACGTGCGCAAATTTACGAAAAAATATCCATACGCGTGGGCCTGTTTCCGAAAATAATCACTATCTTTGCCCGTAAACACTTAAATATTAACATTCAACATCAACCATTATGGAAAATAACGCAGAGCTGATTGCCCAGTGTGAGGCAAAAGCCAGGCAGTGGTTGTCGCCCGCTTTCGACGAGGAGACGCGCCGGCAGGTGCAAGCCATGCTTGACAACAACGACAAAACGGACCTTATTGAGAGCTTCTACCGCGACCTGGAGTTCGGCACGGGCGGCCTTCGCGGCATCATGGGCGCCGGCACCAACCGCATGAACATATACGTGGTGGGCATGGCCACGCAGGGTTTTGCCAATTATCTGAAGAAAAACTTTAAGGACAAGCAGCAAATCTCGGCTGTTGTGTGCCACGACTGCCGCAACAACAGCCGTCTGTATGCCGAGACCGTGGCCCGCATCTTCTCGGCCAACGGCATCAAGGCCTATATCTTTGACGATCTTCGCCCCACGCCCGAGTGCTCGTTTGCCATACGTCACCTCGGCGCACAGGCCGGCGTGAACATCACGGCCAGCCACAACCCCCGCGAGTACAACGGTTACAAGGCCTACTGGGAAGACGGCGCACAGGTGCTGGCACCCCACGACAAGGGCATCATCGACGAGGTGAACAAGGTGAACATCGACGATGTGAAGTTTGAAGGCAACCCCAATCTGATCCAGATCATCGGCGAAGACATCGATGAGCCCTACCTGCGCCAGATTCGTACCATCTCCATTGACCCCGAGACCATCCGCCGCCAGCACGACCTCAAGATTGTCTACACGCCGCTGCACGGCGCCGGGCGCGTCATGATTCCCCGCTCGCTGGCTTTCTGGGGCTTCGACAACGTGCACTGTGTGCCCGAGCAAATGATTAAGGACGGCAACTTCCCCACCGTGGACCGCCCCAACCCCGAGTTTGCCGAAGCCCTCACACTGGGTCTGCGCGACGCCAAGGCGCTGGACGCCGACATCCTCATGGCCAGCGACCCCGATGCCGACCGTGTGGGCATGGCCTGCAAGAACAACAAGGGCGAGTGGGTGCTCATCAACGGAAACCAGACTTGTCTGCTCTTCCTTTGGTACATCATCACCAACCGCCAGGCCACGGGCAAGATGAAACCGACGGACTTCATCGTGAAGACCATCGTGACCACGGAGGTGATTCGCAAGATTGCCGAGAAGCAGCACATCGAAATGCGCGACTGCTACACGGGCTTCAAGTGGATTGCCAACGAGATTCGCCTCTCGGAAGGAAAGCAGCAATACATCGGCGGCGGCGAAGAGAGCTACGGCTTTCTGGCCGAGGACTTCGTGCGCGACAAGGATGCCGTGTCGGCCTGCTCGCTGCTGGCGGAGATCTGTGCCTATGCCAAAGACCACGGCAAGACGCTCTACGACATCCTGATGGACATCTACATGGAGTATGGTTTCTCCAAGGAGTTCACCGTTAATGTGGAGCGCCCGGGCAAGAGTGGCGCGGAGGAGATACAGCAAATGATGGTCAACTTCCGCAATAACCCGCCTCAAGACCTCGGCGGTTCCCGCGTAGTGCTGTGGAAGGACTATAAGACGCTCGAGGCCAAAGACGCCCAAGGCCGCACCACGAAGCTCGACATGCCCGAGCCGAGCAACGTGTTGCAGTGGTTCTGCGACGACGATACCAAGGTGAGCGTGCGCCCGTCGGGCACCGAGCCGAAGATTAAGTTCTACATAGAAGTCAAGGCTTCGATGACCTCGGCCGACCAGTATGTGGAGCTCGACCGGCAGGGAGCCGACAAGGTGGAGGCCATCAAGCGCAGCCTCGGCCTGTAACGGGCCGCCGTTCGCCACCCTGTCAGGGAGCGGCAAGCACGGGAACCGCACTTCGGGTTCCGCTGCTTGCCGCTCCTTTTTTCGTTGGTATTGTCCGTGCAATCGCCTGAACGATTGCCCGGCGGCTTGTCCGGCTTTTGTCTTCAGCCGTTAAACGCGATGCGATGAAGCGTAGATCGCGTTGCGATTACGGCCCAAACGCGCTGCGTTCTGCCCGTAATCGCAACGCGTTTGAACCGCGGACGCAACGCCGCCGGCTGCCGGCGGAATACGCCCGACGCCTTGAGCGCCCCGGGAAATCCAGCCGGCGGTCCATGCAGCCCCCGGTGGGGTCTGTGCCGGGCACGACACATGTCTTTGCCCCGAGGCCGGGATTTAATACTTTCTGCGCAGTGGATGGAGTTGTAGATTCAAGGAAAGGCAATTGCCGGAGTGCTGTTTCCGTCCGATGTGAGCGGGCACAAAAAAGGAGTACCGCTGTACTCCAACCTTGTTAACCTTAAATCTAATACTATGAAAAACACATTGCAAATTTACATAAAAATCGTGATTTATAAGCCAGTGGTAATAAAAAACCAAAAATAAATTCCCTGACGGCTTCCCTTGTACCGGTAGAAGTGTCAAGGCCAGCATAGATTTCCTTGTCCTAAACACATGCTCGTGGCACAATTTGTATTATCTTTGAGAGGTATTAATAATCCTCAAAATGTAGGCTTATGAGAATCGTATGCGGCCTTGACGTGCACAAAGATAGCATTTATCTTTGTATTTTGAGCAGCACAGGCGAAATTATTGAGAAAGTTTTCGGTGTTCTGACCTGCCAGTTACAGGAAATGCGTGATCTGATGCTCACACATCACGTAGAGGAGGCCGGCATGGAAAGCACGAGTGTCTATTGGATTCCTGTATGGCGTGTGCTTGAGCCGCACTTCAAGCTGAAGCTCATCAACCCCTACTTCATCAGGCAGCTTCCCGGCCACAAGAGCGATGTCAAGGATGCCCGGTGGATAGCGGAGTGCATGATGAAGGAACTTGTCCGTGGCAGCTTCGTCCCGCCCGAGCGCATCCAGCAGCTGCGCCAGTATGACAGGCGCATCTACGACCTTGACGATGAGATTGTCCGAAAGCTCGCCAAGCTCGACGCCGTCGTCCAGCGGTGCAACATCCGGCTGGGCAACTACGTGTCCAACACGGACAGCAAGAGCTACAAGTCCGTCATAGACAGGATCTGCGAGGGCGTGACCGACCCCAAGGTGCTTGTGGAGGAGATTCACGGCCGTATCATCAATCGCCACGGGAAGGACACCATCATCTCCTCGCTCACGGGATGCGTCACGGAATGCGACATGGACATCCTGCGCCAGCTCAAGGCCGAGATAGACATGGCCGGGCAACATAAGCAGGAATGCATGGACAAGATGCAGGCCGTCTGTGAAAGGGAATACTCCGCCGCATTGCAGAACCTACAGACCATACCGGGAATAAAGATGAGGGCCGCCACCTCACTGATTGCAGAAATCGGAACGGACATGGGCCATTTCCAGACGGCAAACCATCTTACTTCATGGAGTGGCCTGAGACCACGCAACGACCAGTCGAACAAGACCATAAAGTCACGCTGCATCACCCATGGCAACCGCTACCTGCGCCGCACCCTCATCCAATGCGCCTGGGGCGCGAGCCGCACCCAAGGCTGTTTCTTCAACCGCTTCTCCTATCATCAGACACAAGTCCGCAGAAAGAACAGGATGAAAGTACAGGTCGCCATTGCGCGCAAGATGCTTGTCTGCGCATGGCACATACTCAGCCGGAACGTCCAATACAAGGACTTCGACAACAGAATCGGGACTTCCGACGAAAACGGATGACACGATATACCGGTCATGGAAAGGCTATTATCTTTGTGATGGCACGCGACCTCGCTTTGCAAATTAACCCACGACATGGCCGGCGATGGAACCCAGTGTGAGCCCGGAGCTCGAAGAGGAAAGTATCATTATCGTTTATGCAGGCCTGGAGACGGGCCTGTACGCAACCAATATGGAACGAGGTGGCGAACTCCGGGTGTTTGAGTTACCTGGAAGGGCTTTTATTTTCGGTTTTATAGAGGAAAGATACGTTGTTTAGTCCATAGTTGCAAATAAATGGCCGGAATATAGTGTATTTGTAACATTTATTAGCGCTGACCTCCCCTAAATTAAGATCTGTTAGCCGTTATCTCTTGAATTTTCGGTATAGTTTCCATCCAAGCATAAAGGCGTCGAAGAGGCCCGCCCCCGTGTTGAGGAGGCTGTTTATGCGCTTGGCACGAGACGCATTCTTGCTCAAAGCCGCGGGCGGACTGAAGAGCGAGTGCCACTGGTTGCGGATTTTGCCATCGTCTTTCAGCATGTCTTTCTGCAGGAGTGACTTGCGAAGCTGAATCTCTTCGATGGTGTTGTAGGAGGCGGGAGAGGAAGGATTGGTGAGCATAAGGCCGGATTGACTTGACGGTTAGCTTAACAGGAGCGAGGCGAGAAACTTGACAAGCGGGCGCTCTATCCATTGCTTGCGAAAGGTGAGGCACAACAAGAGCATCGCCAAGTAGGCGCATGCAATGATGGCAAACGCCGCAACGCCGCCAACAAGCGGCATGAGGGCATAGGCTGCAGCGAAGCTCAGGTAGATCAACATGAGCGAAAGCAGCACGCAGAGTATGGCCATGATGGCGATGGCAGTGAGGATGCGCACCGTCTTTTCCACCATGTCCAGCTTGATGTATTCGCTTTTCAGTCCCACATAGTGCTTGATGGTTTCCACAAGCTGGCCTATGGTCTCTATATTCTGGTCGTTTGAAAACATAACAATTGACGAGGTTTACCTTCATGGTTGAGGCTCTCTGCCGGGCGGCAGAAAGCGAAAGTACGGATGAAACGGAAGACGGGCAGCGGCCCCCTGCTGTGATAGTGGCGTGCCGCTGCCCGTGCCCGTCTTGCGACATAGGAGCTTACTCGGCAGCTTCTACGGCATCTTTGATGTCGTCGACCAAGTCGTTCGCATCTTTGCGGTTGAGCTTGATGTCGTGTTTCTTACAGAAGTCGTCTACTGCGTCTGCGATTTTGCAGCGCGTCTCTTCGCCCTTTTCCGGAGCCAGAAGCAGACCTAAGGCCGCTCCGGCGATGGCACCCCCAAAGAATGCCCCAATGTAACCGATTGCTTTCATATTTTAATCTTTTCGTTAAAGTAAGAAATGTTCTTGTTGCAAATATAGCGATTTCGCGTAAAACGGCAAGGGTTGCGAAAGGTTTTTTTTGTTAAAAGGTGTCTATTTGCCTGATTTAACAAACTTTATGCGCCCTTGTTTTCAGCGTTTATGAATATTTTCGTAATTTCGCACAGCGAATATCAACAACTAAAATACAGAGAAATGAAGAAATTATCGGTAATGGGCATGGCCTTGTGCGTGGCTTTAGCTTTCACCAGTTGCAAACCGCAGGAGAGCGCCTACAAGAAAGCCTACGAGAAAGCCAAGGCTCAAGAAGAACAGTCGCAGGCTTCCCGGCCCGCACAGGAGGAGGCTCCGGTAGTGACTCCGTTGGTGGAAAAACCTGCCAGCCAGACCACGGTCATCAACGTGAACAACGCCACGGTGCGTACTGAAGACGTGACCGTGGTGAGCGGCGCCGGTTTGCAGGCCTACAGTGTGGTGGTGGGCTCGTTCTCGCTGAAAGCCAATGCCGAGGGCATGCAGAACACTTTGAAGCAGGGCGGCTACGACGCCCAGGTGGCTTATAACTCCAGTCTGAACATGTATCGCGTCATTGCGTCTACCTATGCCGACAAGGCACAGGCCGTGCAGAGCCGCGATGCCATCCGCGGCAGCCAGTACAATCCGAAGAGCGACGCTTGGTTGCTGTTCAAGAAATAAGGTTTGGGCCGAGACAACGACAAGACTTTTGCATATTTGGCAAGGATACTATCCATAGACTATGGCAAGAAACGCACGGGGCTGGCGGTGACCGACCCCCTGCAACTCATTGCCAACGGTCTGACAACAGTGGAAACCAAAGACCTGTTCGACTTTCTCTCGCAGTATGTGGTGCGGGAGGAGGTCGAACAAATTGTTATCGGCAAGCCCATGCAGACCAGTGGGCAGCCCTCGGAGAACCTGGCGAGGGTGGAAAATTTTGTGGGCAGATGGCGCAATGCCCACCCCGCGATTCCCATCGATTATTATGACGAGCGCTTCACTTCGGTGCTGGCCCACCGGGCCATGATAGAGGGCGGAGTCAAAAAGAAAGCCAGGCGTGAGAACAAAGGGCTTGTAGACGAGATTAGCGCCACGATTATTCTTCAGGATTACATGAACTCAAGAAAATGATATTACCTATCTATACTTACGGCCAACCCGTGCTGCGAAAGGTGGCCCAGGACATTCCCGCGGACTATCCCGACCTGAAACAGTTCATCGCCGACATGTACGAGACGCTCGAGGCCTCGTCGGGCGTGGGGCTGGCAGCCCCCCAGGTGGGCAAGTCCATCCGGGTGGTGGTGATCGATCTGGATGTGCTGAAAGAGGATTTGCCCGAGTATGCCGGGTACCGACACGCGTTCATCAACGCCCATATAGTGGAAGTAGACACCAAGTCGAAGCGGGAAACCATGGAGGAGGGCTGCCTTTCCATCCCCGGACTTAGCGAGAATGTGACACGCTACTCCCGCATTCATGTGCAATATCTGGACGAGGAACTGCAGCCGCACGACGAATGGGTGGAGGGCTATCTGGCCCGCGTGATGCAGCATGAGTTCGATCACCTGGAGGGAACGATGTATGTAGACCGGGTGACACCCCTGCGCAAGCAGCTCATCCGAAACAAGCTGCGCGGCATCATGCAGGGCAAATTCCACTGCAACTATCGGGTGAAGTCCAGTCGTAAGTAGTTTTTCTTTCCTCCTTTTACTTTTTTTGCAGGCATGAAGCGCAACATCATCGTCATGCTCATGGCGTTACTGGCCACCGTCAGGGCGGGTGCCCAGTACAATGTGGACCGGCTGATTACCAGCGGCGAGGTGGCCTTGCACTATGAAGATTATGTGCTCTCCATCCAGTATTTCAACAAGGTGCTGGCACTGAAGCCCTATCTGTGGCTGCCGTGGTACGACCGTTCGGTGGCCAAGTTCTATTTGGATGACTACGTGGGGGCTGAGCAGGATGCCACCAAGGCCATAGAATTGAATCCCTATATTGAGCAGATACTCGACCTGCGCGCCATCTCGCGCATCCGTCAGGAAAAATATGAGGAGGCCATCGGCGACTACACCAAGGCCATCAGACTGAATCCGTTGGTGTCGAGTTTCTGGCTCAACCGGGCCATCTGCCGTCTGAACGTGAAAGACTACGACCAGGCGCTGCTCGAAGCTGACACAATTATCCAGCGTTGGGCCAACGTAGCCACCAGCTATTCGCTCAAAGCGGAGGTCTATCTGAACAAGCGCGACACCGCGCAGGCCGACACATGGCTGGCCAAAAGCCTGGCCGTCGACCCCTACAATGCCGATGCCTGGACCACGCGCTCGTACATTGCCCTGAACCGCCGCCAGTGGCACGTGGCCGATACTTGCCTGAGCAAGGCCATTCACCTGCGGCCAAAATTGGCAAACAACTATGTGAACCGCGCTCTTGCACGGCTCAACACCAACAATCTCAGGGGGGCCATGGCTGATTATGACATGGCCATCGACCTGGAACCCAACAACTTTCTGGCCCACTACAACCGCGGACTGCTCCGCGTGCAACTGGGCGACGACAACCGGGCCATCAGCGACTTCGACTTCGTCATCCGGATGGAGCCGCAGAATTTCATGGCCATCTACAACCGTGCCCTGCTCAACGACAAGGTGGGAGACCTGCGGGCCGCCATCCGCGACTACACCGCCGTGATAGATCAGTTTCCTAACTTCTGGGCCGGATTGAGTAGCCGCGCCCGCTGCTACCGGCGGCTGGGCATGACGGCCAAGGCCGAAATGGACGAGTTTCGCATTTTCAAGGCACAGATGGACAAGCGCGTCGGCATACAACAGCGGTGGAGCAACAAGAAAATCAAGGAGATGCGCAAGCGGTCTGAGGTGGACATGGACAAATACAGCAGCATTGTTGTGGAGGACAAGCCGCGGGTGGAGCACGAGTACAAGAGCCAGTATCGCGGCGCGATTCAGAACCGCGACGTAGACGTAGCCTTGCTGCCCATGTATCAGCTGTCGTATTTCAGCTACGGCAACGGCGTGCGGGGCTATGAGGCCTACGACCCGGAGGTGGACGGTTTCAACAGCAAGCGCGACCCCTTGCGCCGGCTCACGCTCACGTGCAACCAGAGCCGCGAGAAGCTCACCGACGTGCAGTCCCGGCAGATTTTCCAGCTCATCGACGCCCTCAGCGAGGGCATCGGCGTGGAGAAAGACCAGCGTGTGCGTACCGCGCTCCTGCTGCAACGTGCCGTGGCCTATGCCGAGGCCCAGAACTACAGCGATGCACTGGCCGATTTGGACGACTATCTGGCTGTCGAGCCCGGCTCGGTCATCGGCCGATGGGAGCGTGCCGTGTGTCAGGCCATGCAGAACAGCTACGACGCCTCCAAGGGACAGAATGTGAGTTTGAAGGCTGCCCAGGCCGAGGGCGACTTTGCCGAGGCCCTCAAACTGGCCCCCAAGAATGCCTATCTGTACTTCGACCGGGGCAATCTGATGGCTGAGGGCAAGCATTACGACCGTGCCATCGACGACTATACCCGTGCTATCCAGATCGATCCGCGTCTGGCCGAGGCGTATTACAACCGGGGCGTGGTGCGCTGTCAGGCCGGGCACACCCAGGCCGGACTGGCCGACCTGAGCAAGGCCGGCGAGCTGGGGCTCTACGATGCCTATGCACTGGCCAAGCGGCTAGCCAAGGACAAATAGGCCCGACAGGGGAAATAAAAACCACGCTTTCATGGCCCCGTTCCGAAAATATATAGTACTTTTGTGGCGATTTCAATAAAACTAATTTGTAATATGGTTAAAATCACATTTCCTGACGGCTCTGTCCGCGAATACGAACAGGGGGTCACGGGTCTTCAAATCGCAGAGAGCATCTCGCCAGCTCTCGCCCGCGACGTTGTATCTTGCGGGATCAACGGCGAGACTACAGAACTGAATCGCCCCATCAATGCCGATGCCACCATCGCCCTCTACAAGTTTGACGACGAAGAAGGCAAGCACACGTTCTGGCACACCTCCGCCCATTTGCTGGCCGAGGCCCTGCAGGAACTCTATCCTGGCATTCAGTTCGGCTTCGGTCCGGCCATAGACAATGGCTTCTTCTACGATGTCATGCCGGCCGACGGACAGGTCATTTCCGAGAACGACTTCCCCAAAATAGAGGAGAAAATGCGCGAGCTGGCCAAAAAGAACGAGCCGGTGGTGCGCCGCGAAGTACCCAAGGCCGAGGCCGTGGCCGAGTTCAAGGCCGACGGGCAGGCCTATAAGGTGGAGCATATTGAGCAGGATCTCGAAGACGGCACCATCTCTACCTATACCCAAGGCCGCTTCACCGACCTGTGTCGTGGCCCTCACCTCATGAGCACGGGGCCCATCAAGGCCATCAAGATTACGAGCGTGGCCGGCGCTTTCTGGCGCGGCGACGCCAAGCGCGACCAGATGACGCGCATCTACGGCATCACTTTCCCCAAGAAGAAGATGCTCGACGAGTACCTTGTGATGCTTGAGGAGGCCAAGAAACGCGACCATCGCAAGATAGGTAAGGAGATGGAACTCTTCATGTTTTCCGACCGCGTGGGCAAGGGCTTGCCCATCTGGCTGCCCAAAGGCACCCAGTTGCGGCTGCGGTTGCAGGAGATGCTGCGCCGGTTGCTCAAGCCTTACAACTATCAGGAGGTCATCACGCCGGGCATTGGCGGCAAGAATCTCTACATCACCTCCGGCCACTACGCCCACTATGGCAAGGACGCTTTCCAGCCCATTCACACCCCCGAGGAGGACGAGGAGTACATGCTCAAGCCGATGAACTGCCCCCATCACTGCGAGGTGTACGCCCGCAAGCCCCGCTCGTACAAGGATCTGCCGCTGCGCATTGCCGAGTTTGGCACGGTGTTCCGCTACGAAAAGAGCGGCGAGCTGCACGGACTCACCCGTGTGCGCACGTTCACTCAAGACGATGCCCACATCTTCGTGCGGCGCGAACAGGTGAAGCGCGAGTTTGAAAACAATATCGACATCATCCAGAAAGTGTTCAATACATTCGGCTTCGACAACTACGAGGCGCAGATTTCACTGCGCGACCCGAAGGACACCGAGAAGTACATCGGCTCTGACGACATCTGGGAGGAGAGCCAGAATGCCATCCGCGAGGCCTGTCGCGAAAAGGGAATGAAGGCCAGCGAGGAGGTTGGTGAGGCCGCTTTCTACGGTCCGAAGCTCGACTTTATGGTCAAGGACGCCATCGGTCGGCGCTGGCAGCTGGGCACCATTCAGGTGGACTATAACCTGCCGCAGCGTTTCAAGCTGGAGTACACCGCCGAGGACAATTCCAAGGAAACGCCCGTGATGATCCACCGCGCCCCGTTTGGCTCGCTCGAGCGCTTCACTGCCGTGCTCATAGAGCACACGGCAGGGCACTTCCCCCTCTGGCTCACGCCCGACCAAGTGGCCATCCTGCCCATCTCGGAGAAGTACAACGATTACGCCCTCAAGCTCAAGACCTATTTTGATTCCCGCGACATCCGGGCCTATATAGACGACCGCAATGAGAAGATTGGCCGCAAGATTCGCGACAATGAGCTCAAGCGCGTGCCCTATATGCTCGTCGTGGGCGAAAAGGAAGCGGCCGAAGGCCTCGTGTCCATGCGCAAGCAAGGCGGTGGCGAACAGGCCACCATGTCCATGCAGGACTTTGCCCAGCGTATCAACAACGAGGTGGCCGAGCAGCTGAAGACGCTGGACTAATGTTCAATTCTAAATTCAGAATTCAAAATTTAAAATTACACGGAGGGTCTTAAGTTGTTGAACGTTGCAGTTCTGAATGCTGGATGAATCATCAACAAAACACGGTCTCTCTCATAAAAATGGCTTTCAGCACCTGCTGAAAGCCATTTTTTTGCCGGTTCAACGTTTTGTCCTTGGGCGAAAGCCATTTTTTTGCCGGTTCAGCGTTTCGCCCAGGGGCGAAAGCCATCTTTTTGTCGGTTCAGCGTTTCGTCGTTGGGCGAAAGCCTTTTTTTTGCCGGTTCAACGTTTTGTCCTTGGGCGAAAGCCATTTTTTTGCCGGTTTAGCGTTTCGTCCCTGAGCGAAAGCCATTTTTGCAGCCTCTCTGCAATGCAGGGGCAGCCCCCGCGTGTGCCCACAATCGTCCATGGGAATCATTGCGAATGGCAGACAAGCGGAACCAAAAGTTCAGCAGACACTATCCCATGAACAGGCTTGCACCATAGAGGAGCACGTAGTATCGGAAGATCTTGCCCAGTGTCATGCTCACCAGCGAAATGAACAAGTTGGCCCGCATGAGCCCCAGTGTGATGGTGATGGCCGACCCCAGAATGGGCAGGAAAGCAAAGAAGCCCATCCATGCGCCGTGCCCGGCCATGAAGCGCGAGGCCCGGTCGAGGCTTTGCTGGCTGACGTGCAGGTAGCGTCCTATCCACTCAAGTTTGCCCATTCGGCCGACGCCGTAGTTCAGCAGGGAGCCCAACACATTGCCTATCGTGCCATAGACCACCAACATCGTGGCATCCAGGCCGGCGGCCAACAGCCCCAACATGACGGCTTCACTGCTGAATGGGAGAAAGCTGCCGGCGAAAAAGGCCGCCAGCAGCATGCCCCAGTAGCCATAGTTTATGAGAAGATCGGTGATGGCATCCATAGATTATAGGCGGTGATGAGCACGGCCAGCGTCACGATGACGAGGAAGCAGATGTTGGAAAGACGCGAGTGGGCAAGGGCCAGATAGTGCCCGATGAGAGGCGCGGTGGTGACAATCGCCATGCCCAAGAGCGGGTCGAAGTGCTGCGGTTGCAGTATCATGAAGATGAAACTGCATGCAGTAAGCGTGATGAACAGCTCGTAAATCATGCGCGTGCGAATCTTGTCTTGATAGCTGTAGAGCAGGAAATGTCCCCCGCCAACAAGGGCCAGCACAAGCACGAATATGGCTGTCACCAGCCGGTGTTCGTCGAGTATGGAGAGGTCGAGCGGCATGCCCAGCTGCAACAAGCCGACGAAATGGTCGCCCAGAGCCTGGAGACAGCCCGTGTAGAACCTGTAGGCCGCCACAAACCAATAGGGAGTCAGCAGTCCCAGAATGGAGGCAAAGAAGGTGCGGCCACTGAATGCCAGCACATTGGTGGCCAGCAACACCCACAGCACCGGGACAAAAAACAGAATCTGGACAAACGCCATGCTGGCCACGCCGATGGCTATAAAGGCATAAAACACCTGCCCCGAGGCCGTTTGATTCTGGTAAGCCCGGAACAGAAAAATGAAGAAGACGATGTACGAAAGCTGCGTCACACCCACCCCCATGGAGGGCAGGAGGAAAGCCGCCGTTGTGGTCAGCACGAGAAAAGAACACGACACCGTGCGGCTGTAGATACGGATGAGGCTGTTGGCATTGTTGAGTTCCACCATCATCAGGGCGGAGACAACCAGCAGCAACACCTGCACCCACAGCTGGCGTGTGAGAAGCCCTGCCGCCAGACAGACCGCCACGGCATAGCCTGCCGTGGCGGGAAGCGTCCTGCGTGATTGTGCTATCCTGTTCTGTATTCTTTTGTTCATGCGGGGTCGGTCTACAAGTCTTGACCGATGTCTCTTCTGAAATATTTGTCGGTGAACTGAATTTTCTGGGCCTCGGAGAAGCTCTTGCGCAGTGCCTCCTCCTTGTCGTGTCCATAGGACGAGACTGCAATGACACGCCCGCCATGGGTCACCACCTGCCCGTTTTTCAGAGCTGTGCCGGCATGGAAGACGATGCTTCCCTCCACTTGGTCTATGCCGCTGATGGGATAACCTTTCTTATAGGCCCCGGGATAACCGCCGCTCACCAGCATCACGCAGACGGCTGCACGCGGGTCGAACTCCACCTTGCGGGTGTCCAGACGGCCTTCGGCCACGCCCTCGAACAGGTCCACGATGTCGCTTTTCAGGCGGAGCATCACGCTTTCGGTCTCCGGGTCTCCCATGCGGCAGTTGTACTCGATGACCATGGGCTCGCCCCCGACATTAATCAGGCCAAAGAAAATAAACCCTTTGTAGTTGATGCCTTCTGCTGCCAGTCCGTCCACCGTCGGCCGGATGATGCGGTCTTCCACCTTTTGCATCCACTCGGGGGTGGCAAAGGGCACGGGGCTCACGCTGCCCATGCCGCCCGTGTTCGGTCCCGTGTCGTGTTCGCCGATGCGCTTGTAGTCCTTGGCCTCGGGCAGAATCTGATAGTGACGGCCGTCGGTCAGCACAAACACCGAGCACTCGATGCCCGAGAGGAACTCCTCGATGACCACCTTGGCCGACGCGTTGCCAAACCTGCCGCCGAGCATTTCGCGCAGCTCCCGCTTGGCTTCGTCGAGTGTCGGCACGATGAGCACCCCCTTGCCGGCTGCCAGTCCGTCGGCCTTGAGCACGTAAGGAGCCTTGAGCGTCTCCAGAAACTTGACGCCCTGCTCTACGGTGGTGCCGTCGAACGTCTCGTAGGCAGCCGTAGGGATGTGGTGGCGTTTCATGAAAGCCTTGGCAAAATCCTTGCTTCCCTCGAGCATGGCACCGGCTTTGGACGGACCGATGACGGGGATGGCGGCCGTCCGTGCATCGTCTCTGAAGGCATCGTAAATGCCGTTGACCAACGGGTCTTCAGGGCCCACGACCACCATGTCCACGTGGTGGCTCAGGGTGAAGTCCTTGAGACGCTCGAAGTCGTTCACGCCGATGGCCACATTCTCGCCGGCAACTTGTGTCCCGGCATTGCCCGGAGCGATGTACAGCTGTTCGCATTTCTCACTTTGGGCAATCTTCCACGCCAGTGCGTGCTCCCGACCGCCACTTCCTAAAAGCAGTATCCTCATATTGTCTTTGAACTTTTATTCCTTTGAACTTTCTACTTTGAACCTTGAACATTGAGTTTTGAGCTTTGCCCTCCCGTGCCGGAATCAACCCGTCGCACGAGTCTCAAGTTCAATGTTCAATGCTACAGGTTGTCGTCGAAATACCGGCTGATGCGCTCGTGCAGATGGGTGGACTGGTGTCCGCGCATGTTGTGGGGCTCGCCGGGATAGACGAAGAAGTCGGGCTGCGTGCCGGCCCCGATGCAGGCTTTGAGGAAGCTGAACGCATGCTGCGGCACCACCACGGGGTCGTTCAGCCCGATGATGACCTGCAGTCGGCCTTTCAGTTCCTTGGCCTTGGGCAGCAGACTGCTGGCCGCGTAGCCCTCGGGGTTGGTCTGCGGCGTGTCCATATAACGCTCGCCGTACATCACTTCGTACCACTTCCAGTCGATGACCGGGCCGCCGGCCACGCCCACTTTGAACACGTCGGGGTGGGTAGTCATCAGGTTGATGGTCATGAAGCCGCCGAAACTCCAGCCGTGCACGCCCATGCGGTCGGCGTCCACGTAGGGCAGCGACTTCAGAAACTTCACCCCTTCCATCTGGTCGGCCACCTCGTTGTCGCCGAGATGGCGGAACGTGGCCTGCTCGAAAGCCTTGCCCCGGTTCTCGCTTCCGCGGTTGTCGAGGATGAAGAGCAGGTAGCCTTTCTGGGCCATGTAGGTCTCCCATCCCCGACTGGCCCAGTGCCAGCGGGCGTCCACGTTGTGGGCATGGGGGCCTCCATATACGTAGACGATGGTGGGATATTTCTTCGTGGGGTCGAAGCCCACGGGCATCACCATGCGGTAATACAGGTCGGTCTGCCCGTCGGCCGCCTTGATGGTTCCGCTCTTGTATTCGGGAACGGCGTATCCCTGCCAGGGGTCGTCGGCCGTGAAGTATCGCCGGGACTTGTGCGAGTCCAGGTCGATGATGTCTATATTGCGTGGCACGTCGGGTTCCGAGTAGCTGTCGCAAAGGTAGCTGCCGCTGCCGCTCAGGCTGGCCGAGTGCCATCCGCGGCCGTTGTCGAGCAGCGTGCGGCGGCCCGTCTTGAGATTGACCATCCATGTGTTGCGCTGCAGGGGGCTGCACTCGTTGGACGCATAGACCACCGCGTGCTGCTTTTCGTTGAATCCCAGCACCTCCATCACCACCCACGGGCCGCTGGTGAGCTGGCTCACGAGCCGGCCATCACGGCGGTACAGGTAGAGATGGTTGTAGCCGTCGCGCTGGCTTTGCAGCACAAACAGACTGCTGTCCCAGGGCAGGAACCGGATGGGGTGCAGGGGCTCCACATACTTATCGTCGGTCTCGCACCAGAGCTCGGCCAGCCGTTTGCCCGTGGCAGCCTCGTAGCTCACCAGCCGGCAGTCGTTCTGGTCGCGGTTCAGCTCGAAGAGAAACACCGTCTTCGAGTCGGGGCTCCAGGCGGGATTGGTGAAGTAACGGTCGGTGGGGTCGCCGCCTTGCAGGTATGCTGTGCGTCCCGTCGCGGTGTCGTACACGCCGATGGTCACCTTGTGCATCGGCTCGCCGGCCATGGGATACTTGGTGGGGGCGGGGGTGGCGATGCGGCTCTGGCCGGGCGCGGGCTTCCAGTCCACCTCGGGAATGTCGGTCAGCGGATAGTCGGTCACCATGCTCTGGTCCATGCGTGTGAACATCAGCTTCTTGCCGTCGGGGCTCCAGAAAGTGCCTTTCTCGTAGCCAAACTCGTCGCGGTGCACGCTCGTGCCGTAGAGCACGTCGCGCGAACCATCGGTCGAGAGCTGCCGGTCGCCGTTGCCGCCGGCCGTTGTCGCTGTGCGCACAAAGAGATTATGGCCACCCTCTTCGGTGTAGGCCATGAAGCGCGAGGCGGCGTTCCAGTCGCTGTTCCCGGCACCGGCCGTGCTCTGACTGAACACCACGGCATGCTTTCTGAAGTCCACCAGCACCCGTTGCGCCCCGGCCTCCACCATCACGAGCGGCTTGCCGGGGTAGGGGAACGAGGCATGGTAGAGGGCATGCAGCCGGTTCTCGCCGTCGGTGCCCATCCATTTGTTCATCTGGTCGAGGGTGAAGAGCGTGCGTTCCCGGCCCGTCTTCTTGTCCACGAGGCAGCACTGCTCCACGTCCAGCCGCACCAGCTCGTCGCCCCACCACGTGGTCCAGCGGTTGCGGGGCGTCATGTTGTGGTAGTTCGTGCCGCCGAAGTTCAAGTCTTCCAGCGTGAACTGCTTGCCGCCGGCCTGTGCGGCGGCGGGGGCTACCGGCCCGATGATGCTCGTCATGACCATCAATGCCTTGACCATCCAACTGTTAGTCTTCATCTTCAAAGCGTCTGTCGCGTCCAAATTTGCTGCCGCCGTGGCGGTCGCCTCCCTTGAAGCCCTTGCCGCCGCGGCCCTTGAAGTCGTCGTCGCGGCGGCGGTTCTTGAAGTCGTCCCGACCCTTGAAGCCGCCGCGGCTGCCTCCGAAGCCTCCGTCGCGGCGGCTGCCCCCGAAGTCGTCACGGCCCTTGAAGCCGTCCCGGCCGCCCCTGAAGCCCTCGCGCTCCCCCTTGAAGCCCTCGCGTCCCTTGAAGCTGGCGCGGCGGTCTTCGCGCTCGCGGCGGGCAAACACGGCGTCGTCGTGGCTCAACGAGTGGAAAGTGAACGAGCGGATGTCGCCCTCCTCGTTGGATTCGTTGGATTCCAGGCGCATCTTGAACTCGCGGTTCTTCTTGAAACGGTGCTTCTGCGCCATCTCGCGCTTCTCTTCTTCGGTCTTCACCACGCCGCCTTCGTGGCGGAATTCGCGCATCTTGCCGTCGAAGAGCGCGTATTTGCGGAACTCGCACTCCAGGCTGCCGTTGAACACCGGAATCTTGATGCTGGGCTTCAGACCTATCTGTTCAAAGCATTCCTCGCGGTAGCTCAGTATCCAGGCCTCGTTGCCGCCGAACTCATGCTTCAGCCGTTCGCCTATCATTTTGTAGGTGCCGAGCAGGTTGGGCGTGGAGATGCGCTCGCCGTAAGGCGGGTTCATCACGATGATGCTCTTCTCGGTGGGCTTGGTGAAGTCCTTGAAGTCCTGCTGTTCGATGGTTACCTCCTTGGACAGGCCGGCGGCCCTCACGTTGAGACGAGCCGTATTTACGGCCTTCATGTCCACGTCGTAGCCATAGATGTGGTGCTCGAACTCACGCTCTTGCGAGTCGTCGTTGTAGATGGAATCGAAGAGATTCTGGTCAAAGTCCACCCATTTCTCAAAGGCAAATTCCTTGCGGAACACGCCCGGCGAGATATTGCGGGCAATGAGTGCGGCCTCCACGGCCAGCGTGCCCGAGCCGCACATGGGGTCGATGAGGTCGCAGTCGCCCTTCCATCCCGTCATGAGAATCATGCCGGCAGCCAGCACTTCGTTGAGCGGGGCCTCGACACTCTCTTGGCGGTAGCCGCGGCGGTGCAGGCTTTCGCCGCTTGAATCGAGGCTCAGCGTGGCGTCGTCGTCGGCAATATGGATGTGCAACCGCAGGTCGGGATTGCTCACCGAGATGTTGGGACGGTCGCCGGTCTTCTCGCGGAACTGGTCGACGATGGCGTCTTTCACCTTGTAGGTCACGAAACGCGAGTTGCGGAACTCCTCGGAATACACCACGGAGTCCACCGAAAAGGTCTTGCCCTTGAGTATATATTCGCTCCAATCTATCTTCTGCACCTCGTCGTACACCTCTTCGGCCGAGCGGGCCTTGAAGTGGCGGATGGGTTTCAGGATGCGGATGGCTGTGTGCAGCTGGAAGTTGGCACGGTACATCATTTCCTTGTCGCCGGTGAATGATACCATGCGTCTGCCGATTTGTACGTTGTTTGCGCCCAACTGGGTGAGCTCTTGGGCCAAGACTGGCTCCAAGCCCATGAAAGTCTTGGCTATGAGTTCAAATTCCATTTTGTTTGAATTGTGATATTGTGGTTCCTTGGTCTTCGTCTCCAACGGCGGCGGTCTCTACCTGGCCTTGTTGTAAACGTGGGTCTGCGGGGCCATGTCGTCCATGACCCAGGTGTTGGCTCCCACCACGCAGCCCCTGCCGATGGTGATTCGTCCCAGCACGGTGGCGTTGGCATAGACCACCACATCGTCCTCGATAATGGGGTGGCGGGGTATTCCTTTGATGGGGTTGCCGGCGTCGTCGAGGGGAAAACTCTTGGCTCCCAGCGTGACTCCTTGGTAGAGTTTCACGTTGTTGCCGATGATGCAGGTCTCGCCGATGACCACGCCCGTGCCGTGGTCGATGGTGAAATACTTACCGATGGAGGCCCCGGGATGAATGTCGATGCCGGTCTCGGAGTGGGCCATTTCGGTCATCATGCGCGGGATGAGCGGCACGCCGAGCAGCAGCAACTCGTGGGCCAGCCGGTAGTTGGTGAGGGTTTTGATGACGGGGTAGCAGGAGATGATCTCGCCGTAGCCCGTAGCAGCGGGGTCGCCGTTGTAGGCCGCCGTCACATCGGTGCCCAGCGTGTGGCGCACGTGGGGCAGCCGCTCGATGAGCTGTGCCGCCATTTCGCCGGCGCGTGCTTTCAGGCACGCGAGCGAGTTGCAGCCGTCGGAGCCGAGCGAAAAGCTCAGTCCGGCCAGAATCTGGTCGGCCAGCAGCTTGTGCAGCCGCTCGACATTGACACCGATCTGGTATCTAATCGTGTTGATGTTGACTTGCGATTTCCCAAAATAACCAGGGAAAAGGATGGCGCGTGCCAAGTCGACAATCTCTTCAAGCACCTTGCCTGAAGGGAGGGGGTATCCGTCACAATGCTGGTGAAACAGTCCTTTCAACGATGCCGGCTCGGAGAGCCTTGCCACGGTTTCGGTCAGCATGAGGGTCGTGTTGTGGGCGCTCATCTCTGTGTATCAGTCTTTTCAATGGCAAAGGTACTAAATAATGCGGAAACGTGAACAGATTGCCCTCAATTTTTTTTCGGCTTTTCATGCAGGCCCACTGGCTTTCGGCGGCGGCCGGGGCCCTGCGGGCGTTTTGCCGTTGCGGCCTGGCGGCCCTGCGTTTGCGCCGTCATCGCGTGGCGTTTGCGGTGCATTCGCATCGCGTTTACGGCGTTGTCGCGCGGCCGTTACGGCGCAATCGCAGGGCCTGTGGCCGGCCGTTGCCGTGCGCGGGCCCGTTTGCGGTGCTTTCGGCTACACCCTCTGCTGCATCTGTTTCAGCGCGAGCATGTCCTTGGGCACGGCGGCTTGTATCTCCTCCACCAGCATTTGGCGCAGGGTGGTACGGATGAAGTTCTTGGCGGTCAGCATCACAATGTCGCGCGTGGGGATGGGGATGGCGAACGGACGGACGAGGCTTTTCTGCTTCTCCGTGAGTTGCAGTATCGCCAGTTCGGGGATGAACGTCATGCCCTTGCCGCTCTCCACCATGCGCATGAAGGTCTCGATGCTGCCCAGCGAGTAGGCCCTCTGGCTCTGGCTGGCCCCTTTGAGCTGGCAGAACTTCACGAGCTGGTCTCTGAAACAGTGGCCCTCGTCGAGCATCCAGAGGTATTCCCCTTTCAGGTCGGTGGTCTTGATCACCTTATTATTATAGAGGTTGTCGCCCTGGGAAACGTAGCCGAAGAACTGTTCGTAGAACAAATGCAGGCTCTCGAAGTCGTCCATGTCGTCGAGCTGGGCCACGATGCCCACGTCGATGTCGCCGTGGCGCAGGGCCCGCTTGATGTCCTCGGTCTTCATTTCCATGATGCGTATGTCCATCTCCGGGTATTTCTTCATCAGCTGTGGGAAGAATCTGGGAATCAGGTAAGGGGCTATGGTGGGCAGGATGCCTATGTGGAACGTGCCCAGCAGCGAGTGTTTCTCCTCCTCGACGAGCTCTTTCAGCCGGCGTGCGCGCACCAGCACCTTCCATCCCTGCTCTATCACCATGCGGCCGATGGGCGTGGGCACGACGGGCTGCCGCTTGCGGTCGAAGAGCTTCACGCCCAGTTCGTCTTCCAGTTTCTGAATCATCGAACTCAGCGTGGGCTGCGTCACGTTGCACGCCTCGGCCGCCTTGACAAAATGTTTGTGCCGGTAGACGGCCATCACGTATTCAATTTGTTGGAGTGTCATAATCGTTTCATTTTGTGTTGCATGGGCAGTTGGCAGACTGCCCGTTGGGCCATGATGACATGCAAAGATAGCCTTTTTCCCACATTCGCCATCCGATGGCGGCTATATTTTTCCCTTTTCCGCGACAAATCATCATAAATGGTGAGGCCCGTAAACAGTGGGATTGCGCGGCATGGATAGATTTCTTCAATGCGGGGATAGATAATATCTGTTTGAAGCAACGGGAAGCATGATTAACTTTGCATCGGAAAATAAAACAAGAGAGCAATCGTCAATCCATAAAAAGAAGCGAAAATGATAGCAATGGAAATGCCCCCCACGCCCTGCTTGCAGCAGGCACTCGAGCCGGAAGTGAGCTTCCGACTGGTGAAAAGTGAAAGAAACCAAGTCATAAACAACAAAAACAACAAGCAAATGAAGATACAAATGCCGCAGCTCCCCTATGCAGCCAATGCCCTGGAGCCCGTTATCAGCGAGCAGACCATCAGTTTCCACTACGGAAAGCACCTGCAAAACTACGTGAATACCATCAACAATCTGGTGGAGGGCACGGAGTTTGAGGGCCGGAATATCGAGGAACTGGTGAAGACCGTGCCCGAGGGACCGATGTACAACAACGCCGGGCAGAGCCTCAACCACACGCTCTACTTCCTGCAGTTCATGGCTCCGGTGAAAGACAACGCCCCCAAAGGTCGCATGGCCGAGGCCATCAACGCCGCGTTTGGCTCGTTTGAGGAGTTCAAGAAGCAGTTTGGACAGGCCGCCACGTCGCTCTTCGGCTCGGGCTGGGCCTGGTTGTCGCAGGACAAGGACGGCAAGCTCGTCATCACCAAAGAGGCCAACGGCGGCAATCCGCTGCGCAGCGGGCTCAACCCGCTCATGGGCATCGACGTGTGGGAGCATGCCTATTATCTGGATTATCAGAACCGACGCGCCGACCATATCGCCGCCGTGTGGGACATTATCAACTGGGAAGTGGTCGAGGGCAGACTGAAATAAAAGCCCGTTGCCGGAAACACCCCTTTTGGAATCATCATTAAAATATAAACAATAAACCCGCTTCCCCCGCGGCCTCGCGGCCATCTTCTTTGCCGAAGAGCCGGGAGGGAGGCTTAAAATCTCAAAAATTTATGGAATCAATTATCAACGCACAAGCACCCGAGTTTAAGGTAAACGCTTTCCAAAACGGCGAGTTCAAGACCGTTTCCAGCGAAGACATCAAAGGCAAGTGGGCCTTGTTCTTCTTCTATCCCGCCGACTTCACCTTCGTTTGTCCCACGGAATTGGTGGACCTCGCCGAGAAGTACGACCAGCTGAAAGCCGCCGGTGTGGAGGTGTTCTCGGTGAGCTGCGACACCCATTTTGTGCACAAGGCCTGGCATGATGCCTCCGACAGCATCAAGAAAATCAAGTACACCATGCTCGCCGACCCCCTCGCCGTGCTTGCCAAAGGCTTCGGAGTGTTCAAGGAAGACGAGGGACTGGCCTATCGCGGCACGTTCCTGGTTGACCCGGAGGGCAAAATCAAGGTAGCCGAAATCCAGGACAACAGCATCGGCCGCAATGCCGACGAGCTCGTTCGCAAGGTGGAGGCAGCCCAGTTTGTAGCCAGCCACGACGGCGAGGTGTGCCCCGCCAAGTGGAAGAAAGGCGCAGAGACGCTGAAGCCGAGCATCGATCTCGTAGGAAAAATCTAAGGACGGCTTGCTTTCCCATGCCTGGAGAATCAGTTTCAGACAGTCTTCCTCTACCGTAGGGGAGGACTGTCTTTGTCTCCAGAAACGGGCAAGGAGGGCTGAAAGCCGTCGGCAACGCTCGCAAGAGGGCTGTCGGCCAGCTTGAAACAACAGTACAAACACTCTCCGCCAAGGGGAGAAGAAAAGAGAAACAGCGTGTTAGACACAAACATTATAGAACAGTTGAGAGGCATTTTCGGCGTGCTCGAAAATCGCTTTGAGCTGCGTGTGACGGCCGACGAGGCCCATGAGCATGCGGCAGAGATGAGGGATTTTGTCAACGATTTCTGTTCGACCTCCGAGCATCTGTCGGCTTCTTTCGACGGAAGTCGGGCGGGCCGTCTGGAGTTTGAGCTGCTCAAGAACGGCGAGGAGACGGGCGTGAAGTTCCGCGGAATACCCAACGGCCACGAGTTCACCTCGCTCATCATGGCCGTTGTCAATGCCGACGGCAAGGGAAAGAATCTTCCCGACGATGCCATTTGCCGGCGCATACGCTCGCTCAAGGGCGACATCCGGCTGCAAACCTACGTTTCGCTCACCTGTACCAACTGCCCCGACGTGGTGCAGGCCCTCAATCTCATGGCCATTCTCAACCCGCGAATGAGCAGTGAGATGGTGGATGGGGCACTCTTCGAGGAGGAAGTGAGCCGCCTTAACATCCAGGCCGTGCCGTCGGTCTACGCCAACGGCGAGCAGTTGCACATCGGCCGGGGCGACCTCGGCGTGCTCTTGCAGAAGCTGGAAGACCGGTTTGGAAGCGAGTTGGACGAGAGCCGGGAGGTGGTGGAGCGCGAGTTCGACGTGGTTGTGCTCGGCGGAGGCCCTGCCGGAACGTCGGCCGCCATCTATTCGGCCCGCAAGGGACTGCGGGTTGCACTCGTTGCCGGACGCATCGGAGGCCAGGTAAAAGACACCGTGGGCATAGAAAATCTCATCTCCGTGCCCAAGACCACCGGGGCGCAACTGGCCGATGACCTGCGCAAGCACCTCTACAATTATCCCGTGGAAGTGTTCGACAACCGTAAGATCGACACTGTAGACCTTGCCGGCAGCCGGAAGCGCGTGCACGTGAAGGGGGGCGAGGTGTTCCTCTCGCCGGCCGTCATCATCGCCACGGGGGCCAACTGGCGCAAGCTGAACGTGGACGACGAGGCCCGTTACATCGGCCACGGCGTGCATTTCTGTCCGCATTGCGACGGGCCTTTCTACAAAGGCAGGCATGTAGCCGTGGTGGGCGGAGGCAACTCCGGCGTGGAGGCGGCCATCGATTTGGCCGGCATCTGCTCTAAGGTGACGCTTCTGGAGTTTGGCGAAGAGCTTCGCGCCGACACCGTGTTGCAGGAGAAGCTGGCCTCGCTGCCCAATGTGGAGGCGTTCACCATGGCGCAGACCACGCGCGTGCTGGGCAACGGAGAAAACGTGACAGCCCTGCGTGTGAAAGACCGCAACACCGACCAGGAGCGCGAGATAGCCGTCGACGGCGTGTTTGTACAGATTGGTCTGGCTGCCAACAGCGACCCTTTCCGCGACCATCTGCCGCTCAACGCCCGCAAAGAGATAGAGGTAGACGCTTTCTGCCGCACGTCCGTTCCCGGTGTTTATGCCGCCGGCGACGTCACCAACGTGCCTTTCAAGCAGATCGTTATCGCCATGGGCGAGGGCGCCAAAGCCGCCCTTTCGGCTTTCGACGACCGAATCAGAGGTGTGATTTGACGCGTGGCGGCATCGTCCAGGCCCTTTGTACAAAGGACTTCTGCGCCGGATGATAGCTCCGTTCTATCGCGTTATAGTTTTTTTCTGTTGCGTGGAACACGGATTCGCAGTATCTTTGCATCAGAAAAGAAACAAGAAGTGTAACCATCAAAAAAAGAAAGGAACAAGTTATGAACACATTGAATTATCTGGCTTTGGACGAGAAAAAAGTTGCCAACGTAGTAAGCGGACTGAGCCAATTGCTGGCCGACCTGCAGGTATTCTACTCCAATCTCCGCGGTTTCCACTGGAATGTGAAGGGCAAAGGCTTCTTTACGCTCCACGCCAAATACGAGGAGCTTTACAACGACGTGGCCGGCAAGGTGGACGAAGTGGCCGAGCGCATCCTGCAGTTGGGCGGCACACCCGAAAGCCGCTACAGCGAGTATCTGAAGACGGCCCGTGTGAAAGAAGAGGGCAACGACCCTGAATGCGGCCGCGAGGGCATGGTGAAAGTGCTCGATACGCTGGCCCTGCTCATCGCCCAGGAGCGTAAACTCGTGGAACTCGCGGGCGAAGCCAACGATGAAGTGACCACAGCCCTCATGGACGATTACCTGAAATCACAGGAGAAGACCGTTTGGATGCTGGTTGCTTTCCTTAGCAAGAAGCCTGAATAAGCGACACAAGAACATCAGTATATTATATTTTATTTAGCGACAAATCCCATGGCCGTCGGACGACGGTCATGGGATTTTCGTTGTCGTACGGCTTCTTTACCCGGTCAGACCGTCGAGGAAGAGGAGCAGACGGTTGGTGACGTTGACCGAGGAAACGCCCGAATCGAAGTCGAGCGACACCAGATTGAGCTCGGGGAAGCGGCGTTTGAGCCGCTTCTCGATGCCTTTCGACACCACGTGGTTGGCTATGCAGCCAAAGGGCTGCAGGCTGGCCACGTTGGTTACGCCCTGCCGCACCATGCTGATGATGTCGCTGGGCAGCAGCCATCCCTCGCCAAACTGGGCCGCCAGCGACACCACGCCGTCCACGTCCTTGGCTTCCTCGAAGATGTTGGTAAAGGGACGGAAGTAGCGGAAACGGGAAGCCACGCGGTTGATCTGCTTCTCACGCCGCCATATCAGGCTGTAGATGCTGCGTATTACAAAGTCGGGCACGTTGGAGCAACGCAGTCCCATGTGCTTCTCGACAATGACATTGACGAAGTTTTGCAGGAAGAAAGGCGAGAGCAAGGCCGGCACCACCTCGATGCCCCGGCTGATAATCTTGTCGGCAATGAACTGATGGGCAAAGGGATTGAACTTGAGAAATATCTCGCCTACGATGCCCACGGCCGGCACTTCGCGGTCTTCGGTGATGGCGTCGAACGCCTCGGCGGCCTCGCCGATGAGCTCCATCAACCGGCCGGGCCGGTTCTTGAGGATGGGCTCGGCGGCCAGCCGCAGGTACTTTTCGCGGAGGGCCTCGGCTGCATTGGCAAAGGGACCGGTCACGCGGAGGGCGTCGGGACGCAGCCGCACCACGGAGGCATGGTACATCTTGGAGATGGCATCGCCGTAGAGAAAGGTGGTGACGATGGTGGGTGCCAGCCGCAGCCAAGGCACGTTGAGCGTGCCGTCCTGATTCTTGTCCTCGTCTTCGGCACTGGTGGCAACGCCCAATGTGATGAGCGGCACCTGCCCGAAGCCATTGGCATCGAGCGCCCGACGGATGAGAGCGGCATAGTTGGTGGCCCGGCATTGGCCGCCCGTTTGGGTCATCACCACCGACACTTGGTCGGGGTTGTAGCGGCCCGAACGCAGGGCTTTCACAAAGTCGCCCACGATGAGCGTGGCCGGATAGCACACTTCGTTGTTGGCATATTTCAGTCCGTACTCGGCACTCTCGGCGTCGCCTGGCGGCAGCACTTCCACGTCCCAGCCGATGAGACGGCACAGCGGCGGCAGTAGTGGGGTGAGGTATTCGGTGAAGTAGGGGGCCAGAATGTGGCGCGTGATGGGCGGCAACTTCTCCTCGTCGTCCTCGGTTGGGGCGTGCTTGGTTCCCCTCGCAACGGTTTCGCCCGGTTTGTCGGCCCCGACGTCGGCGGAGCTTGACGCAGGAGCCTTGTCATCGGCGGGGCGCAGCGACTCGACCAGCGAGCGCACCCGCAGCTTCAAACTGCCGATGTTGCTCACGTCGTCTATCTTGAGTAGGGTGTAGGGCTTGCCGTGTTCTTTCATGATGCTGCGTATCTCGTCCTGGATAAACGAGTCGGGACCACAGCCGAAAGAGGTCATTTGCACGAAGTGCAGGTCGTCCGGCTGCTCGGCGCACCACTGTCCGGCCTTGATGATTCGGTTCATATAGGCCCACTGTCGCACAATCCTGGTGTTGCCGGTGCCCACGCTGAGGTCGCCGCGCACCACGTCTTCGGAGATGACGTTCACGCCCAACGAGGCTATCATGTCGGATAGCTTGTGCTGAATGAGCGGGTCGGTGTGGTAGGGCCGGCCGGCCAGCAGAATGGTAAGACGGCCCTCACGGCGGCTCGCGGCCAGCAGGTCGAGGGCTTTCTGCCTGACGAGGCGGGTGTATTCGTCCTGGGCTGCGGCGGCTTGGCGACAGGCCCGGCGTATGGTCTGGCGGTCTATGCCCAGCCCGCGCAGGTAGCCGGTGAGCTGCCTGACGAGTAGTTTCTCGTCGCGGAAGTTGATGACGGGCGAGTCCAGCCGTGCGTGCAGCGTCATGGCACTGCGTATCACGTCCGAGTAGGCCGAGACAATGGGGCAGTTGTAGCTGTTGGTGTTGCGGGCATCGTCCTGCCGCTCGTAGACCACGTAGGGCATGAAGATGAACGCCCCGGCCGGCATGTCCGGCGCAGAGAGCCGCTCGTCGAGCTCTTTGACGTGGGCATGGACGAGCTTGGCCGGGAAGCAGATGTTGTCGCTCATGACACTGCCCAGCGCGGCTTCGTAGCGACTGAACACCGATTCGCTGCTCAGCATCACCTCGAAGCCGGCCGTCGTGAAGAGGGCATGCCAGAAAGGATAGTCCTCGTACATGTTCAGCACACGGGGTATGGCCACCAAGCGGCGTGGCCCGGCGGTTGTGGCTGGGAGCTTTGCGGAGCTGTTGGCAGGGATTGCCGGCCGGTCGAAGAGCAGGTGGTACTTATAGGTGTAGATGTTTTCGCCTCTTTCCCGGCCCCGCCCGTGGTTGCTGAACACGCGTTCGCACTTGTTGCCCGAGTGGAAATGGCGGTTTCCGCTGAAGCTGTAGCGGGTGACAAGGCAATGGTTCTCGCAGCCCTTGCAGGTGAGCAGTCGGGTTTCGTAGTCCGACGTGCCGAGCAGCTCGCCGATGCTGCGGCCTGTGCCGGCGCCGAGTGCGTGCAATTGCTCGATGGCATGCAGGGCGCAGCCGTAGGCTCCCATCATTTCGGGCATGTTGCTGCGGGCCACTTCGGTTCCCGTGAGCAGCTCAAAGGCCCGCACCACAGAGTCGTTTTTCATCGTGCCGCCCTGTACCACGATGCGGTTGCCCAGGTTGTCGTTGCCATGAAGTTTGAGCACTTTGTAGAGGCAGTTGCGCACCACGGAGTAGGAAAGTCCCGAGGCAATGTCGGCCACGGAGGCTCCTTCGCGCATCACCTGCTTGACTTTGGAGTTCATGAACACCGTGCAACGCGTGCCCAAGTCGCAGGGATGGGTGCCCCGGCAGGCCAGTCCGGCAAAGTCCTGCACGCGATAACCCAGGTTGGTGGCAAAGGTCTGGATGAACGTGCCGCAGCCCGACGAACAGGCTTCGTTGAGTTCCATGCGCACCACGGCGCCGCCATCCACAAAGATGGCTTTCATGTCTTGTCCGCCAATATCGAGGATAAACGACACGTCGGGCATGAGCCGGGCGGCGGCCCGATAGTGTGCCATGGTCTCGATGATGCCGCTGTCGAGGCCAAAGGCCGTCTTGATGAGTTCCTCGCCATAGCCTGTGGAGCACGAGCCCACGATGCGGAGGTCGGTCCCATTCTCGTCGGCGGCCGTTTGCAACCGGCGCAACCCCTCGGCCACGGCCTTGATGGGGTTGCCCAGATTCATGCTGTAGTCGCTGAACACCAGCTGCCCCTGCTGCTCGCCGCGGGCCCGCACGGCCACGAGCTTGGTGGTGGTGGAGCCGGAGTCGATGCCGACGACCACCTCCTCCATGCCTTGCCGCATGGGGTAGACGGGCGTGGCGTAACACTCTTTGCTGCGGAGCCAGCTGTCGTGCTCGGCCTCGTTGCGGAACAGTGGGGCCAGTTCCTCTTGTACATCGGACCTTTGTTGTCGCTCGGGATTTCGCTTGTCTTCTTGAGAATGGGCTTCGGGTCTGTGTGTCAGTTCCCAATCCCGTTTCAGTTCAAGGAAAGAATCGCTCTGCCCCGCCCTGATGGCGCAGCCGATGGCAGGGATGAGATTGCCCTCGTGGACAACGATAAAGTCGGTCGTCGACAGTTCGAGATAGTCGGCGAAAGCCTTGCGCAGTGACGGGAGAAAGGTGAGGGGGCCACCGCAAAGCAGGATGGGCGGCGTGAAGTCGCAGCCGTGGCTCAGGGTGGTGACGGTCTGCACGGCGATGCTGTGGAAGATGCTGGCCGCAATGTCGCTCTTGGGCAGGTTGCGCGACATGAGGTTTTGAATGTCGGTTTTGGCAAACACACCGCAGCGGGCAGCCATGGGATAGAGGTGGGTGGACTGCCGGGCCAGCTCGTCAAGACGGGCATTGTCGCAGCCCATGAGCACTGACATCTGGTCGATAAAAGCTCCGGTGCCACCCGCACAGTTGCCGTTCATGCGGAGCTCCATGCTTTGCCCGTTGAAGAAAACCACCTTGGCGTCTTCGCCGCCAATATCGATCAGGGCCTTGGCCTCGGGGTGTCGGTGGCGGGCAAAGACGGTGGCGGCCACTACTTCCTGAACAAATTCAGCCCCCAACTGTTCGGCGGCCGACATGCCGACAGAGCCTGTGACACAGAGCCGTAAGCGGACATCGCCCAGCTGCTGCCGGATTTCGTGCAGATAGTTATGAACGAGTTCGTTCACCTTGGCGTTGTGACGCTCGTAACGCGAGTAGACAAGGCGGTCGTCATGGTCGAGTACTGCTATCTTGGCCGTCGTCGAACCGACATCCAGTCCCACCCTGTATGTTTTATCCATGTTGTTCTGCCGTTACGGAATCCCGGCGGATTCCCACCATTAATTAGGCTGCAAATTTACGAAAAAGACGTAAACTCGACAAAGGTTTTTCGGTTTTTTCGACGAAGTTTTTGCCGTATTCGTGCAACCTTTGCCCCGTAGAACACGTCCAAAAAACGGAAAATCAATCGATGAGAAAAGGATGAAGAAACTTGTTTTTCTATTATTGGGTGCGGCCTTGCTGACTTCCTGTTACTACGAACAGCGCCGGCAAGGGCCCCAGGTGACCAGTGTGCGCGGCGTGCGGCCTTTCAATAGGATCGAGGTCAGAGGGGTCTGCGACGTGAAATATGAGCAGGGCGACACGTTTGCTGTCAGGGTGGTTGGCCGGCGCGAACGGGTGAACAGCGTGAGAACCACGTTTGTCGGGCAAACGTTGTTTGTCGACATGGACAACCGTGACAAACTGATGTCGATTGGCCGGTGGAGGCATGCGCCCGTGGTTTACGTCACTTCGCCCGACCTGCTGTCGGTGCGTCTGCTGGGTGCGGGCGACTTCGAGGCACCGGGCACCGTCGATACCGACACGCTGGACGTGTATCTGAAAGGAGTGGGCGATGTGACGTTTGGGCACGTGGTGTGCGACGCGTTCCGCGGTACGGTGTACGGCACGGGCGATATGGACATCAAAAGGCTCACGGCCACGCAGTCCGACCTGCTGCTGCAAGGGGTGGGCGACCTCGATGTAAACTTCAGAAACTGTGGTACGGCACGCTGCACGCTGCGCGGCACGGGAGACATCGAGCTGTCGGGCACCCTGCGCCGGCTGGTCAAGACCGTGCAGGGCACGGGCGACATAGACACCGAGAAGCTGACAGTGGGCCGGCCATAGACAGTGACGGTTCAGAATTCGAACCCCAGATTGATGAAGAAATCGGCCCCGCGGCTCTTGTTGGAGTAGCCCAGCGAGGCCCCTACGGGACCCAGCAGAGTGCGGTAGCAGTAGGCCAGCTGCCAGCCCAGCAGGGGCGTGCGGTCGAGCAGACGGCGAGGTTTGTCGGCTTGTTGTCCCCAGACAGCCTTAAACAGCACAAAGTTGTTGGTTGTGAGCTGCTCTTGAAGTTTCAGTTGGAGGGCTGCAAACTGCCGGTCGACGAACTCCACATGGTGCACGCCGACAAAGGGCATTTGCTGGTCAATGTAGTGCCCGAACCACTGTCCGCCAATCAGATTGCGCCGTATGTGAGGAATGTCGCGGCCGAAGAGCATGCGCCCGTAGAACATGGGCTGGAGGGTGAGGTGGCGGCTGAGGCCGAACGACATGCGCCACGAGGCACTGAGTTCGCTGAATCCGATGCCTCCGTCGTACTGTGCAAAGTTGTCCGTGACGTAGGCATACTCGGTCTGAAACTTGGCCCCGCGGGTGGGAAAGTTCCAGTCGTCCTCGGAGTTATAGTGCAGATTGGCATGATAGCTGAAGAAGTGGGCATCGGGCATCTTGAAGCCCTCGGTGCCCAAACGGCTCGAAACCAGTATCTTGTGATAGTTGTAGAAGTCCCACCGGGCCGACACGTCCATGGCCAGATTGCGCACGCTGATGTTGAGCAAACTCAGGCGGGCTTGGTGTTGATTGTAGGTGATGCTGTAATCGTTGGAGCCGCCTTCGTAGACGTTGAGGCTGTTGTGCCTGAGAGTGTAGCGCAGGGCCACCTCCAGAAAGCCCTCGGGTTTGAGCGACGTCTGCACGGCCCACATGATGTTGCGCCCCAGACGGAGCGTGGTTTCGGCGTTGAATGGACGTGCGGCGGCGGTGTAGGCACCGTTGAGCTGCAGAGCCACCATCTCTTCCGTGTCGAACCGCACACCAATGCTGCCCCGTATCTTGTCGTGGGATGGACGGATTGCCGCCGCACTGTCTGCAAAGACCACTGGCAACAGAGCCTCGGGATGCGGCGACCGCTGCACGGGGCGGAAGTCGGCCGGCAGCCCAAGCCGCTGTTTCAGGGCCATGAGCTCGTCCCAGTGGTGCATCGCCTCGGCTTCGCCCCGGCGTATGAGCGTGTCGATGGCGGCGGAGGTGAAGCTGGCCACGCTGTAGCCCGTGGTGTTCACACGGATGGGAATATCGGTGATGGCCAGATTGTCATCGTACTTGTTTTTACAGTTGACATCGATAATCTGGCCAATCACAGAGGCGCCGTTGGTCAGGTCGTCGGCAGTACGGGGAGCCCCCTGCACGGTGGAACCAATGATAAAGTCGGCCCCCATCCTGCGGGCGATGTCGGCCGGATAGTTGTTGCGCAGACCACCGTCGACAAGCACCATGTCGCCCATTCGCACCGGTGAGAAGGCTGCCGGGATGGCCATGCTCGCCCGCATGGCTACGGGCAGCCGGCCGTGGTGGAAGTCAACCTCGGCATAATCCACGATGTTGGTGGCTACACAGGCAAAAGGAATGGGCAAGGAGTCGAAGCTCAGAGAGTCGTTGTAGCCCGCCGTCAGCCGATTGAAAAGTCGGGACAGGTTGCGCCCCTCGATGATGCCGCCCGAAGCTGCCTGCACTTTCTGTCCGCGGATAAAGGTTTTGGAGAACAAGTAGGTGTTTTGTTTCTTGCGGTTTGACAGGTCCTGGTCGTAGTAAACACTGCGGTCGCTGAGCAGGAACGCCCAGTTCTGCCGCCGCACCACGGAGTCGAGGGCCGCTGCGTTCCAGCCACAACTGTAGAGCCCGCCCACGATACTGCCCATTGAGGTGCCGGTCACCACGTCTACAGGAATGCCGGCCCGCTCAATCACCTTGAGCACACCGATATGGGCCACGCCCTTGGCACCGCCGCCCGAAAGTACCACGGCCACCCGCTTGCGGGGTGCAAAAGCGGAGTCTGCGGGCGGCTGGGCCATCAAAAAATCCAGATGAAGCAGGAATCCGAACAGCAAGAGAAGAGTACAGGCAGACTTGTTCATGGGCAAAGCATAGGGATAGCCGTCGGCTACAAGTGAAACATGGTGCAAAGATAAGACTTTTCATGAAAAAACAAAAATATACTAAAAAGTTTTCTGTTGTCGCCGAATATGCTTAATTTTGCACTCTATATTATAATAGGTATTAGAATGAAATTCGCCATTATAGCCGCGGGAGAGGGTTCCCGACTTGCCGCCGAGGGCATTGTTGAGCCCAAGCCACTTGTCCGAGTTCAGGGTGAGCCGCTTATTGACCGACTGATTCGCATCTTCATGAAGAATCAAGCCGAAGAGATAGACGTGATTTGCAATGACCGGACATCACTTGTGAGCCGGCACCTCCAGCAAATCCAGGCCGATGGTCTTCAGGAGCAGCCCGTCCCTTTGCAATTCAAAGTGAAGAGCACGCCCAGTTCCATGCACTCGTTTTCAGAGTTGAGTCCGCTGTTGGCGGGCAGCCCCTTTGTGCTCACCACGGTGGACACCATCTTCCGCGAGGAGGAGTTTGCCGACTATGTGGCAGCTTTTGGGCGGATTCTCAGCGAGGGCGGCGACGGCCTGATGGGTGTGACCGACTATATTGACGACGAGAAACCGCTCTACGTGGGTACCGACGCCGGCATGCGGGTGACGGGCTTCTATGACGACCGCCAGCCGGACAGCCGGTATATCTCGGGAGGCATCTACGGGCTGGCCCCGTCGGCTCTCGACACACTGGCCGGCTGCATGGAACGAGGCGAAAGCCGCATGCGCAACTTCCAGCGTGGACTTGTGCGCGACGGCCGGCAGCTCAACGCCTATCCTTTCTCAAAGGTGCTCGACATAGACCATGCCACCGACATCCAGAAAGCCGAGGCTTTTCTCGGACAGCAATTCGATCGGTCGTGATGGGGCAGGGGACTGAACCTTTTCTGGCCATTCGCCGGGCCGACCGGTTCTCGCCGAACTCGGTAGAGAAAGACCGGAACATCCTTGAGGCTGTGTGTCGAGAGGTGGAAGCTCGCGAGGGCTTGACGCAACCCATCCGGATGGTCGACGAGGAAGATTTTGCCCGGCGGCCGCAGTCGGCCGGGACGTATCTCTCGATGGCCCGCTCCACGGAAGCCTTGCGCGTGCTGGCTCAGTGTGAAACAGCCAGAAGCCGGGTGGTGAACCGGGCGCAAGGGGTAACCTTGTGCCAGCGCACGTTGCTCGATCGGCTGATGCGCGACCACGGTGTGCCGATGCCGCCGCTCACGGGCACCCATGGCTATTGGCTCAAGCGGGGCGATGCCGTCGCCCAGTCGAAGAGCGACGTGGTGTTCTGTGCCGACGGCCAGGCCTTGGCCGAAGCCCGTGAGGCTTTCCGTCGGCGGGGCATCGTGCAGACGGTGGTCAGCGCCCATGTGCCCGGCGACCTGATTAAGTTCTACGGTGTGGGCATAGGTTCGGATGCGGATGCCGACCGGGTTCAGGGCGAAAAGTTCTTCCGCTATTTCTATCCCAGCGACGACGGCATCTCGAAGTTTGGCGACGAACGGCATAACGGTGCGGCCCACCACTACAGCTTCGATGAGAACCGGCTCCGATGCGAAGTGGCGCGACTGGCCCGGCTCACGGGTATAGAGGTTTATGGAGGCGATGCCATCATCGACGAACAAGGAAAGATCTACCTCATCGACTTCAACGACTGGCCGAGTTTCTCGCGTTGTCGCGACGATGCTGCCCGGGCCATTGCTTCGCTGGTGGCGGGCAGACCTTAAGCAACAATCTCTTAAACAAAGATACAGAGTAAGAAAACTAAACGGTTATGTCAACATTTAAAGAATTATTGCAGGCCTCATTCAAATCGAACGATACGGAGGAATGGCTTGATGTGCACTTCAACCGGCCCATCGGCCTGGTGTTCGCCCTGCTGTGGAACAAGCTGGGGGTTCATCCCAACGTCATCACCATCCTTTCTTTCTTCCTTGGAACGGCGGCCGGCTGGATGTTTTACTACACCGACCTGACGCACAACCTCATGGGTGTGGCCCTGCTGGTGCTGGCCGATTTCTGTGATTCCACCGACGGCCAGATGGCGCGCCTCACGGGCAAAAAGACGCTTGTGGGCCGCGTGCTCGACGGAGTGTCGGGCGATGTCTGGTTTTTTGCCATCTATGTGGCCCTCTGTCTGCGCATGCAAGACCAGAACATTCCCGGCACCGATGTGCAGTGGGGCGTATGGATATGGGCGCTGGGCATTATCGCCGGCATACTGAGCCACTCGCCGCAAAGCTCGCTGGCCGACTATTACCGCCAGATACATCTTTTCTTCCTCAAGGGTAAGGAGGGTTCCGAGCTCGACAACTATGCCCAGCAGCGGGCCATCTTCGAGTTGACTCCCAAGAAGCAGCTTTTTGCCCGCATGTTCTATCGCAGCTATGCCAACTACTGCAAGAGCCAGGAGCGGCGCACCCCACGTTTCCAGACATTCTTCTCATCGTGGAAACAGGCTTCGGCCAGCCGCGACCGACAGGAGTTGGAGGGCATCCGCCAGCAGTTCCTCACAGGCAGCCGCCCGCTCATGGCCTATACCAACGTGCTCACGTTCAACACACGCGCCATCGTGCTCTACATCACTTGTCTGCTCAACTGCCCGTGGGTGTACCTGCTCTTCGAGATCGTGGTGCTCAACATACTCTACGTGTACATGCACAAACGCCACGAAAGCCTTTGTGAGCGCATGACCACAGTCATGGCACAACAATAGACTTTGATACAAAATTACAGCAAACATGATTAAAGGATACATCTTCGACTATGGGGGCACGCTCGACACTGCCGGCTGTCATTGGGGCCAGATGCTCTGGCATGCCTACCAGCGCCAGCAGGTGCCGGTCAGCGAACAGCAGTTTCGCGATGCTTATGTCTACGGCGAGCGCACGTTGGGGCGAGAGCCCATCATCAAGCCCGACTATACATTTTACAAGACGCTGGACACCAAGCTCAGGCTGGAGATGGAACAGCTCTGCACCTCGGGGGCATGGGATGCCGACGAGACGGGATTCCAGGCTGCCCACAATGCCGTGCTGGCTGATGTCTATGCCCGTGTGCAGACCATCACGGCCCACAGTCGCGAGGTGCTTGCACAGCTGGCCCGGCAATATCGGATGGTGCTGGTGAGCAACTTCTACGGCAATGTCGAAGTGGTGCTCAAGGAGTTCGGACTGGACACATTCTTCGAGAGCGTGGTCGAGAGTGCCGCTGTGGGCATTCGTAAGCCCGACGCCCACATCTTCACCATCGGCGTGGAGCGGCTGGGGCTGCAGCCTAACGAAGTCGCGGTAGTGGGCGACAGCTTCTACAAAGATATAGAGCCCGCCCTCAAGGCCGGATGCCATGCCGTGTGGTTCAAGGGCGAAGGCTGGACAGACAAGGCTTACGACGAGACCCTGCCCGACAGGGTGATTACCGATTTGGCACAATTATTATAAGGAATGAAAAGGTTCAGGATATACACAATCATGCTGTTGCTCCTGCTTGTGACAAGTGTGAGCGCACAGATACGGGGCGTTATCACGGATGCCGAAACCGGCGACACGCTGCTCTATCCCAGTGCCTCTTACAAGGGGCACCACGTGGCCGTGAGCGGCAACGCCATGGGCGAATACGCCATAAAGCGTCATGAGGGTTGGCAGCTCACGTTCTCGGCCGTGGGCTACAAGTCGAAGACCATCAGCGTGAATGCCAGGACTCCCAACAGGCTTGACGTGAAGCTGCGCCCCGACACCAAGCAGCTCAGCGAGGTCGAGGTAAAGTCGAAGCGCGGACGCTACAGCCGCAAGGACAATCCGGCAGTGGAACTCATGAAGCGCGTCATTGCTGCCAAGAAGCGCACCGACCTGGAAAACCACGACTATTTGCAATACACCAAGTATCAGAAGCTGACCTGTGCCATCAATGACATTACCACGGCCGACATCGACTCCGGTTTCATCGGCAAGCACAAGTGGCTGCTCGACCAGGTGGAGACGAGCCCCTACAACAACAAGCTCATCCTGCCCATCAGCGTGGACGAGACCGTGACGCAGCATATCTACCGCAAGAATCCCAGAAGCGAGAAGGACATCATTCAGGGGCAGAGCTCCACGGGCGTGAACCAGCTCATCCAGACGGGCGACATCCTCACCGTGGCGGCCAAGGACGTATTTACTGACATCGACATCTACGACGACCAGGTGCGCCTGTTGCAATATCCTTTCACATCGCCCATCGGCAAGGATGCCATCTCTTTCTACCGTTATTACATTGAAGACACGGTCTACGTGGATCGTGACCTTTGCTACCATCTGCAATTCATCCCCAACAACCAGCAGGACTTCGGGTTCCGCGGCGAACTCTACATTTTGGCCGACTCCACGCTCCACGTGAAGCGGTGCAACCTGACTATTCCCAAACGCAGCGACGTGAACTTTGTGGAGAATCTCCAGGTGCGGCAGGAATACCGCCGTCTGCCCAACGGCGAGTGGGCGCTGAGCGTGGACGACATGATTGTGGAAATGAAAATAGCCAAGTTCCTCTCCAAAGTGCTTGTCGTGCGCACCACGCGACTCAGCGACTACGCTTTCGACGCACTGCCCCGCCAACTCTTCAAGGGCAAGGCACGCGAGCGGCGCGAGGCCAACGCGCAGATGCGCGACGAGGCCTTCTGGAACCAGTACCGCACGGTGGAGCTCACCAAGGGCGAGAGCTCCATGGATGCCTTTATCCACCGCATCGAGCAGGTCAAGGGCTTCAAGTATATCATCTTTGGAGCCAAGGCCCTCATCGAGAACTTTGTCGAGACCGGCGACGAGAACCATCCCAGCAAGGTCGACATCGGGCCCATCAACACCATGCTCACCAAGAACTTCATCGACGGCTGGCGCACACGCGTGAGCGCCCAGACCACGGCCAACCTCAATCCCCACTGGTTCATGGCCGGATATTTTGCCCGGGGCTGGCACTCCAAGAAGAACTATTACAAGGCCGAGCTCACCTATTCGTTCGACAAAAAGGACTATCTGCCCCGCGAGTTCCCCAAACGCACCCTCACCTTCAGTTCCACTTACGACATCAGTTCGCCGTCGGACAAGTTCATCCATACCGACAAGGACAATGTGTTCACGGCATTCAAGTGGTCTACGGTGGACAAGATGATGTTCTACAACCGCCAGCAGCTCCAGTTCGAGTATGAGCAGGAGTGGGGGCTCAAGACCACCATCGGCATGAAGACCGAGGAGAACGAGGCTGCCGGCCGGCTCTTCTTCAACAAGCTGAGCAGCGGCACCACTTTCAGATTCCCCGACGGCATCGTGGCGGGCGACCAGCTGCACAACGGCCGTATGCGCACCACCGAGCTGACCCTGCAGTTCCAGCTGGCTCCGGGCCGCACCTACATCAACACCAAGCAGCGCCGTCTGCCCATCAATCTCGATGCCCCTGTCTTCACGCTGGGCCACACCATGGGACTCAAAGGCGTGCTCGGCGGCGAGTACAGTTACAACCTGAGCGAGGCCGGCATCTACAAACGTTTCTGGATGAACAGCTGGGGCAAGATAGACACCTACGTCAAGGCCGGCGCCCAGTGGAACCGCGTGCCCTATCTGCTGCTCATCATGCCGGCCGCCAACCTGAGCTACATCATCGAGGACGAGTCGTTCAATCTTATCAACAACATGGAGTTCCTCAACGACCGCTATGCCAGCCTCGATGTGAGCTGGGATCTCAACGGCAAAATCTTCAACCGCGTCCCTCTGCTCAAGAAGCTCAAGTGGCGTGAATACATCGGCGTGAAGTGTCTCTGGGGCAAGCTCACCGACAAGAACAACCCCCTGTTGGCCGAGAATGCGGGCAACGACGCGCTCATGCAGTTCCCGGAGGGTTGCTACGTGATGGATCCCAAACGGCCCTACGTGGAGTTTGCCGCCGGCATTCACAACATCTTTAAAATAATTCATGTGGAGTATGTGCACCGTTGCAACTACACCGGCTTGCCCACGAGCAAGCGCAACGGCATCCGCTTCATGTTCCGCATGACGTTCTGACCATGGACCACAGGCTTGCGCACGTCATTCTGGCCGACCGGCAGGACATCACCCGCGCCGGACTGATGTATCTTCTCGCACAGATGGAGGCCCCGACCTCCATCCCTGCGTCTTCCGCCGGAGGCTCTTCCTCCGGTGGTTCTTCCGCTGGTGCCCGTGTCTCCGTAGCCACCGACCGTGCCGACCTCATTGCCCGGCTACGGGCCGAGCCTGTCGGCATTGTCATCATTGACTACACGCTCTTCGACTTCAACGATGCCGCGGAGATGCTCATTCTGGCCCAGCGGTTCCCCCGGTCTCGCTGGCTGCTTTTCAGCGAAGAGCTCAGCGTCGTCTTCATCCGTTTGGTCGTGGCCAGCAGCACGCAGTTTGGCATCGTCATGAAAGAGTCGCCCCTGTCCGAAATTCGCGAAGCCCTGCACTACGCCCTCGACGGGCGCCGCTTCGTGTGTCAGCAGGCCACCGAGCTACTCCTTGCACCCGAGCCTGCCGCCCCGGAGCACGTCAACCTCACCAAGACCGAAACGGAAATTCTCAAGGACATCGCCCTCGGCAAGACCACCCGCGAGATTGCCGAGGCCCGCTTCTCCAGCTTCCACACCGTCAACACCCACCGCAAGAACATCTTCCGCAAGCTCGGTGTCAACAATGCCCACGAAGCCACCAAGTATGCCTTGCGCGCCGGCCTCGTCGATGCGGCCGAGTATTATATCTAAGGCAACAAATCTCACTTCCCGTTGTCTTGGACGAATTTCCCGCGGGAAATGTTCACTTCCCGTTGTCTTGGACGAATTTCCCGCGGGAAATGTTCACTTCCCGTTGTCTTGGACGAATTTCCCGCAGGAAATGTTCACTTCCCGTTGTCTTGGACGAATTTCCCGCGGGAAATGTTCACTTCCCGTTGTCTTGGACGAATTTCCCGTGGGAAATGTTCACTTCCCGTTGTCTTGGGCAAATTTCCTGCGGGAAATGTTCACTTCCCGTTGTCTTGGACGAATTTCCTGTGGGAAATGTTCACTTTTCATTGTCTTGGACAAATTGACGACCGTCAACGTTCACTTCCCGTTTTTTGATGGGTTGACCAGGACAACAAATAACAACGGCAGTACCGTGGTGTATGGTTGTTTTCTGTTGTCATGGTTGTCTTTCAAATCCTCATACGCTGTTGCTTTGTGTGCCCTTCATGTGTTGTGCATCTAATTGAAGAGGATGTCGAAGCCGTCGTCGGCCGATGACTCGCCGTTGCGCGGCTGGAGCTTGGGCTTGGGTGGGTTCTTGAGGCGGCCGTTCTCGTCGAACATGCCATAGGTGGTGCGCAGCACGGTGAACTCCGTGCGGCGGTTCATCTGGTTGCAAACCTCCTGTTGTTGTTCGTCCTTGAGGGCTTTGATGAAGGCTTCTGTGAGCACGTCGCCCTCTTTGAGCCACGGATACTTCTCGGTGGTCTTCTTGCGGATGGTCTTGGGCCGCTCCTTGCCGTAGCCTACGGGCGTGAGCCGGTCGGCCGCAATGCCGTGGGCGATGAGATAGGCCACCACCGACTCGGCGCGCCGCTGGGAGAGCCGCTTGTTGTAGTCGGTCGAGCCTTTGTAGTCTGCATGGGCGCTCAGCTCGATGGTGACGTTGGGATTCTCGTTGAGCAGCGTCACGAGCTTGTCGAGCGCGGTCTTGGAACTGTCGCGCAGAGTGGCTTTGTCGAAGTCGTAGAAGATGTTGTCGATGAGCGTGGGGGCCGAGATATTGGCCAGTGCAAACTGGAGTGTGGTCTCGTGCGACTCCTTGGGAGCGGTCTGGGCACGCACTTCTTCCTGATGGTTCAGGAAGCCCTTGCAGGTGGCCAGGAAGAGATAGGACACGCCTTCGTCGAGCACTTTGGTGAACGACCCGTCGCTGCGCACGCTGAGTCGCTCGTTGGTACCGTCGTCGCCGACGACGTAGACCTGGGCGGCGGGCAGCTCGTAGCCCTCCATTTCGTAGACCCATCCCTTGACCGTCTGCACGATTTCGGGATTCTCGAACGCGTAGATATGGTCCCAGCCACGGCCGTCGCCCCGGTTGCTGGAGAAGAAACCGCGGTTGTAGGCTCCCTCGAACGTCATGCCGAAGTCGTCGCCTTGGGAGTTGAGCGGGTAGCCGGGGTGGGTGAGATGGTACCGTTTGTCCTTGCCAACATGGGCGATGAAGATGTCGAGCCCGCCAAGCCCGGGGTGCCCGTTGCTGGAGAAATAGAGGTCGCCGTTGGGCCGAAAGGTGGGAAATTCCTCGTCGCCGGCCGTGTTGATGGGGGCGCCCAGATTCTCTACGCCGCCGAATCCGGCTACCGTGAGGCGCACGCGCCAGATGTCGAGACCGCCCTTGCCGCCCGGCATGTCGGACGTGAAGTAGAGCCATTCGCCGTCGGGCGAGAGGGCGGGATGGGCAAAACTCGACAGCGTATCGCTGGTGAGCTTCACCTCCGAGACCTTGCCCCAGGCGGCATCCGCGCGGCTGGACTTCACAATCTGTGCGTAGCGGGGGTATGACGGGTCGGTGAGACACTGCGTGAGATACATCTCGCGGCCGTCTGTCGAGAAGCAGCACGCCCCCTCGTCAAAGTCGGTATTGAGTCCGCCGGTGACGGCTTCGGGCTTGCTCCACTTGCCTTTGTCGTCTTTTTCGGAGAAGAAAATGTCGGCCGGCTTGGTGCCGGTGATGCCGCTGAGCTCGTTGCCCTGCGCCTCGTTGCGCGTGGAAGTGAAGTAGAGCAACTCGTAGTTGTCGCCCTGAAGCATGGGCGAGTATTCGGCTCGGCGGGAGTTGAACACCTCCATTTTCCGTACCGTGTAGCGGCTTCCTTGCTCTCGAATGGCGGGGGCTTGGCGCGACGCGTCCAGCCCGTTCAGGGCCAACGTGTTGCCGGGAAGCGAGTCGAGCACAGCCTGGAATAGGCCCTCGGCCTCCCGGTAACTGCCATTCTTGAGCAGCAACCGGGCCATGTCCAGCCGGTCGGCGGGGGTGAGGCGGTGGTAACGCTCGGCATTGCGATAAGCAGCAATGCCTTTTCCTGTTTGCAGGCTGCGGTCGTAGCAGTAGCCCATTCGGCGTGCGATGTCGCCTCGCTTGTCGCGATTCTTGGCTTCGGTGCGCTGATAGGCCTGGCGGAACTCATTGGCCGCATCGTAGTATTCGCCCAGGGCCAGATATTTCTCGCCCCGCTTGATATTGCGGTCGGCCCCGCAGGAGACGGCCATCAAGGCCAGCACCGGCAGGAGCGCCGCCAAAAAGAGGTGTCTCGCAGTCTGCTTCATGCCTTATTTAACGTTCCGTCCGCGCGAATATTGCTCCCGCCGGTTGCCCGATTGTGGCGATTTCGGCCGTCGGTTGTGCGGTCGCCGGCCCTGCGTGGGCTGGCCCTTGGGCTGCGCAGACTGCTCGCCCTTGGGTGCCTTGGACTGTTGGCGCGCGGGCTGGGCGGGCTGTTCCTTGGCTGTCTGCGCGGCCTCGGCTAGCGATTCCTGCAATGTGTTCTGGGCGTCAAGGCGGCGACCGGTGAGCTTCTGGATGTCGCGCAGCATGGGAAGATCCTCTTCTGTGCAGAAAGTGACGGCCAGCCCGCTGTGCCCGGCGCGGCCCGTGCGGCCGATGCGGTGCACGTAAGTCTCGGCCACATCGGGCATGTCGAAGTTCACCACCAGCTCCAAGTTGGCAATGTCGATACCTCGGGCAGCGATGTCGGTGGCCACGATGACGCGCGTCTTGTTGTCCTTGAAGTTGGAAAGTGCGCGCTGCCGCGCCGTCTGGCTCTTGTTGCCGTGGATGGCGTCGCAGAGAATGCCGCGGGCTTTGAGCTTGCGTGCTATCTTGTCGGCACCGTGTTTGGTGCGCGAAAAGACCAGGGCCGAGCGGTTCTCGTCGGCAGTCAGCACCTGGGCCAGGCGGTCGATCTTCTGCGGTTTCTCCACATAGTAGAGCTGTTGCTCGATGGTATCGACCACCGACGATACCGGCGCCACCTCGACCCGCTGGGGATTGTGGAGGATGGATTTGGACAGCGTGGCGATGGATTGCGGCATGGTGGCAGAGAAAAAGAGCGTCTGCCGCCGCTTGGGCAGCAGGGGAATGATGCGCCGGATGTCGTGGATGAAGCCCATGTCGAGCATGCGGTCGGCCTCGTCGAGCACGAAGTGGCGGATGGTGGAGAGCGAAATGATGCCCTGTCCGATGAGGTCGAGCAGACGGCCCGGAGTGGCTATAAGGATGTCGACGCCCCGTTGGAGCTGCTGCACCTGCGGTGCCTGGCCGACGCCTCCAAAGATGACACACGAGCGCACCCGGGTGTAATGGGAGTAGTCTGTGACGCACTCTTGTATCTGGATGGCCAGCTCACGGGTGGGCGTGAGAATAAGGGCCTTGATGCCTCGCTGGCGCAGCAGGTCGGGCTGGTCGAGGTGCTGGATGATGGGAATGGCGAAAGCGGCTGTCTTGCCGGTGCCGGTCTGTGCCAGCCCCAGCACGTCCTCGCCGTCGAGTGCATAGGGAATGGCCTGCTGTTGGATGGGTGTGGGCTGTTCGTAATTCTTGTCGGTCAGCGCCCGCAGAATGGGTGCCGAGATGTTTAATTCTTGAAATGTCATGCTTGTTGTGGCCCCGGGATAGCGGAGCGGCGTTGTGAAAAAGCAGCCGCCGATCGGTGGCTGCTGTGAATAAAATAGTGAAAAATCAGTCGTTGTGCACCTTGACAATCTTGGTCTTGGGCATCTCCTTATTGCGGCGGTTGGTCACGGTGACCACGGCCTGGGCCAGATTGATGAAAGCCTGCCCGGTGACGGTGTCGACGTTGAGGGCAGCCGGCGTACCGGCATCGCCGTTCTCGCAAATGCTCTGTACGATGGGAATCTGGGCTAGCAGCGGGCATCCCATCTCCTCGGCCAGCTTCTTGCAGCCGTCCTGACCGAAGATGTAGTACTTGTTCTCGGGCAGCTCGGCCGGCGTGAACCAAGCCATGTTCTCCACAAGTCCCAGGATAGGCACGTTCACCTTGTCGTTGCGGTACATGTCGATGCCCTTGCGCGCATCGGCCAGAGCCACTTTTTGCGGTGTGGAGACGATGACGGCGCCGGTGATGGAGAGCGTCTGGAGCAGTGTAAGATGGATGTCACTGGTGCCGGGCGGCGTGTCGAGGATGAAGTAATCGAGCTCGCCCCAATGGGCATCGGCAATGAGTTGGCGCAGGGCCGAGGTGGCCATGCCGCCGCGCCACAGGGTGGCCGTGTCGCGATTGACGAAGAAGCCGATGCTGAGTAGCTTGACGCCGTACTTCTCCACAGGCTCGATGAGCTGGCGCCCGTCCACTTTCACGGCATAGGGCCGCTCCTCTTCCACGCCAAACATCTTGGGCATCGAGGGGCCGAAGATGTCGGTATCGAGTAGTCCCACCCTGTAGCCCAGCTTGGCCAAGGCGATGGCCAGATTGGCCGAGACCGTGCTTTTGCCCACGCCGCCCTTGCCGGAGCTCACGGCGATGATGTTTTTCACCTGTGGAAGCAGCTTTTCCACCTCGGGGCGCGGGGCCGACTTGAACTCGGTCTCCACGGTCACCTCGACTTCTTTGCCCACATGATAGTGGATGGCAGCCTCGGCGGCCTTGACGGTGGACTTGAGAAAGGGGTCTGTATCGCGTGGGAAAATCAGTGTGATCTTCACCTTGTTGCCGTTGATGCTTGGGGTGTCGGCCAGCATGCCGCTCTCTATGAGGTTCTTTTTGGTGCCTGCATAGATCACCGTGGCCAGTGCATCGGTAATCAATTTGGGATAAATCGTCATCTTGTTCTTGCGTTCTTTTAGGACAAAAGTACCCAATATTTGGCAAAATGGCAAATAAAAACGGAACTATTTCGGATTGTGGCGACTTTTCATTAACTTTGCCTTTGCACCGTGAACGCCGTTTCGGGCATCATACGCCAACGGACGGTCGAAGCTCCATGCAGTGCTGCCTCGATGCGGTTGAGCGGCAGCACACGAATCAAGAACAAATCTACCACATGAGAATCAACAGAATATGGATGGCAGCCTTACTGCTGCTGCCCGCTGCGGGACAGGCGCGCGAAGTGGCCTGGTACGCGGGTGGACACGTGACATACAGTGTTCAGAAAAGCCATGGAACGGTTGTCGGGAAAGCCTTGGAGATGTTCCGGGCCGACATGCGGGCCGTCACTGGCAAGGCTGCACAGCACCGCGAGGGCGGCAATGTGGCCGTCTTCCAGCTTGACATGGCCAACAACAAGGAGATGCGGGCCATCAAAGAGCTCGGCGTGCCCTACGAGAAGTTCATCACCAAGCCCGATGCTTTCTGGATGGGAGTGCGCCGGGGCAGGGTGGTCATCGTGGGCAGCAACGGCCGTGGCACGGCCTACGGCATTCTGGAACTGTCGCGACGGGCCGGCGTGTCGCCGTGGATCTACTGGGGCGACGTGACGCCCGATCGGCGGTCGCGGCTCACCCTCGACGAGCATTTCGAGACCTTGCAGAGCCCCTCTGTGGAATACCGCGGGGTGTTTATCAACGACGAGGACTGGACCAACCGCGAGTGGGCCCACCGCAAGCTCGACACCCACCAGCGTAAAGGCGTCATGGGCCCACGTTACTACCACAAACTGTTCGAGCTTTTGCTGCGCTTGCGCGGCAATGCACTGTGGCCAGCCATGCACGAGGGCACCGCGGCGTTCTTCAAGGTCAAGGGCAACAAGGAGGTGGCCGACTCATTCGACATCTTCGTGGGCTCGTCGCACTGCGAGCCCATCCTGCGCAACAACGTGGACGAATGGAACACAGCCAAGCGCGGGCCCTACAACTGGATGACCAACCGCGGGGAGGTGGAGAAGTATTGGCGCGAGCGAGCCCGCGAGACGGCCGGCATGAACGCTCTCTATACCATAGGCATGCGGGGCATTCACGACGGTTCGATGGAGGGCGTGAAGACTCCGCAGGAGAAGCTGGACGCGCTGCAGAGCGTCATCGACGCCCAGCGCCGTCTGCTCTCGCAGGAGGTGAACCGCCGCGTGGAGCAGGTGCCGCAGGTGTTTGTTCCCTATAAAGAGGTGCTGGAAATCTATGAAGCCGGGCTCCGGGTGCCCGATGACGTGTGCCTGATGTGGTGCGACGACAACTACGGCTACTTGACGCGCCTCTCTGATGCCGCCCAGCAACAGCGCAGGGGCGGGGCCGGCGTGTACTACCATCTGAGCTACTGGGGCCGCCCGCACGACTATCTCTGGCTCACAACCACGCAGCCGGGCCTCATCTACAACGAGATGCGCGAGGCCTACGACCACCAGGCCCGACGCCTTTGGATAGTCAATGTGCACGACCCCAAGGTGGCCGCCTACCAGCTGAGCCTCTTCATGGACATGGCGTGGGACATCAATGGCGTGACCGCCAACACCTTGCAGCAGCACCTGGCCGACTGGCTGGTGCAGCAGTTTGGCGAAACTGTAGGCCGCAAGCTGGTGGAGCCCATGACCGAGTTCTACCGGCTTTGCGGCATCCGCCGCCCGGAATTCATGGGCTGGAGCCAGGTGGAGCAGGACAAGAAGAAGTACAACCGGGGATGGTCGCCCGTGCAGGACACGGAGTTCAGCGCCGACGAGTTTGGCAATGAGCTGGAACGCTACCTGGCAGACTACGCTGACGTGAAGCGCAAGGTGGGCGAAGCCGAGCAGTTGCTGCGGCCCGAACTGCGGGATGCGTTCTTTGCCGCCGTCAAGTATCCGGTGTTCTGCGCTGCCGCCATGGCCACCAAGCAACTGCAGGCCCAGGAGGCCCGCCACCTTGCGCGCCCCGCAAACTTCCACAACGACGAGGAAGCCCTGGAGTCGGCCGTGCGCAGTTGGAACGCCTATGTCGAGATACGACAGCTCACCGACGAGTACAACCAGCGCATGGCCGGCGGCAAATGGGCCGGCAACATGGACATAGCGCCGCGCGGCCTGCCGGTGTTCCAGGCCCCGCTGCTCCCCGGTGAGCTCACGGCAGAGGAAATCAGGCGGTACGCGTCGGCCCAGCCCGCACCCTCAAAGTGGGACACCGATGGCTGCATCGTGCGCAATGCGTGCGACTATACCCGGGCCACGCCGGGTGCTCGGATCGTGCAAATGCTGGGCCATTCCATGCAAGCCGTGGCCCTGCCCAAGGGTGGCAGCCTCACCTACAACTTCTATGCCGGCGACGGCGACGCCGTGCTGCGCACCGCGCTGATTCCCACCCAGGCCAACGACAAGGGCGACATACGCTACTCGGTGAGCCTCGACGGGCAGCCGCCGGTGGTCTATTCGCTGAAAGAGAAGTTCCGGTCGGAGCGGTGGAAAGTGAATGTGATGCGCGGACAAGCCATCCGTTCGGAGAACGTCAGGCTTTCGGCGGGCAGCCACACCCTCGTCATCACGGCACTGGACGACCATATTGTGGTGGACCAGTGGATGATAGACTTCGACCCCGACCGCCAGTTCTACGTGTTTCCCACGCATCCTTAAGCGGCCGGTACGAGGTGCTGGCCTATCGGGCTGTCGTCTTGCTGCTCCGCTTGGTGCGGTGATAGCTGCGGTATTCGTCGAGCGGAATCTCCACGTCGGGCTCTGCGAGCGTGTCCGCCTGGGGCAGATGGAAGCGCAGGTAACGGATGTTGAGCCCGCGTTCTATCCACATCGACTCATAGTAAGTCTGGATGGTGAGGAGGGGCGAACCCATCAGACCCTCGGGTGTGGCATGGTAAAGGTCGTCGGTGCACACGTCCGTGGGCAGTCCGTTTCGCTCTACCATGAGCCGGGTGTAGGTGAAGAGGAAGTTCGAGTCGGTCTTCAGATGGATGAGGCCGCCGTCGACAAGGAACCGCCGGTAACGCTCCATGAAGAACGTAGAAGTGAGCCGTTTGTGCACGTTCTTCATCTGCGGGTCCGAGAAAGTGAGCCAAATCTCCTGCACCTCGTCGCGGTCGAAGAAGCGGTCTATGATTTCAATGCTCGTGCGAAGAAAGGCCACATTGGGCAGCTGCTGCTCCTGCGCGAGCTTGGCTCCCGTCCACATGCGTGCGCCTTTGATGTCTACACCGATGAAGTTCACGTCGGGATAGAGCCTGGCCAGCCCCACCGTGTACTCGCCTTTGCCGCAGCCCAGCTCCAGCACGATGGGGTTGTCGTTGTGAAAGTATTCGTCGCGCCAGTGGCCTTTCATCGTGAAAGGCACGTTGTCGACCACCGAGAAGGGATATTCAAACACGTTGCTCATCTCCTTCATTTCCGCAAACTTGGCGAGTTTTCCTTTTCCCATGATTCTGTTTTGTGGTGCTAAGATTCTGTTTTTGAGCTGCAAAGTTACAAAAAATCCCTGTTTGCCAAGGCATGCGGGCGCAGTTATCTTTCTCGAATGCGCCGGCAAAGAGCCGGCCATGCTCCCGGTGTTGCCCGAAGTCATGCAGGTATTCCTTATTATAATAGGTGGGAAAGCCATGCGGCGACCGTCGTTTTTGTCCAGAAACGGAGGGGAATCATGGGCGTGGACGTGCATATAAGGGGAAACACGGACGCGCCCATCGGGTTTGGACAATGCGCAAACGGGGTGCGGAGTAAAAAGCATTTCTTTGCAATATGAATCCAAATCACCCTCTCCGAACGATGACGACCCTGAAGCAGGGACTCCTTTTCGTACTTTTGCTGCCGGCCTGTATCGGCATGTGCATGAGTGCCAGGGCTTACGGCCATGCAGCCGCGGCCGGCATTATCCACCCCGGCGGACTGTCCGCGCAAGCGGATTCCGGCCGTGTAAGCATGCTGACGGCAGCCGAAGCTCCGTCTGCGGTGGCGGCCGGCAACGGGCAAAGGGCCAGTCGCAACACCATGAAGGCCCCGACACAACCCGACTGGCGGCACTACCGCATGGCCGGCCCCTACGAGACCGTGGCGCGCGACGGCGCGTTTGCCCACACCAAGCAGGGCAGCGAGCGCGACATGTTTGCAGCCTTGGCATGCGCCCGACTTGCCGGGACGGCCAAGGACAATGCCGACCGCGAGGCCTGTGAGGCCAACGCTCTCGCCATTATCAACGCCTATGCACAGACGCTGGAGGGCTTCGACGGCCACGATGCGCCGCTCTGTGCCATACAGGGTTTCTGGCTGGTGAGGGCCATGACGCTGATGCGGGCGCATGCCGTCCCCGCATGGGCAGCCATGCTTCGCCGCGCCATGCTCCCCATGATGCAGCGATTCGAGGCCGCCAGCCCCTACGCCAATGGCAACTGGGGAGCCATCGTCAACCGGCTGCGCATGGCGTGCGGCATCTTCCTGGAGGACAGTGCGCTGTATCAGGCTTCCGTCGACTACTTTCTTAATGCCAACGACAACGGGTCGCTGCCCCGCTATGTTGGCCCGACGGGACAGTGCCAGGAGAGCGGACGCGACCAGGCGCACGCCCAACTGGGCCTCGGCGCACAGTGCGACATTTGCGAGATGGCCTGGAGCCGGGGCGACGACCTCTGGGGCGCGTTCGACAACCGACTGATGAAAGGCATGGAATATACGGCCCGCTACAACCTTGGCCACCCCGTGCCTTTCGAGACGTGGACGGACTGCACGGGACTGTACTGCGACTGGACGGAGCCGGGCTCCATGGGGCGCGGCCGCATTCGCGACATTTACCGAAAGCCCTACGACCATTACACGCGGGTGAAGCATCAGGCAATGCCCTACACCCGGAGGCTGCTTGCCTTGCAGGCGAGGGCGGAGAAGCGGGGCGAAATGAGGCCCGGCATGGAGGCCGACGAGTTCACGGCGAGGGGCGTTAAGGAGGGCGTCAGGCTTCATCGGGTCTTTACTTATCCCGCCCCGGCGGGCGCTCCGCTGAAGCACGACTATGTGGTCTCGGTGCGTCCGCGCAGCAGCGAGGAGTGGACGCAGGTGGATACGTACAGGGCAAAGGTCAATGCAGCCGTGGGTTGCAACAAGCACAGCGTGTCGGAAATCAGCTATGCTCTCTTCGACTTTACCGGCGACGTGTTCGTGCGCGTGGTGTGCAAGAAGCGCAAGTTCAAGTCGGCCCGCATACGTCCCGCCTATCGCGGCGTCATGGCCAACGTGCAGAACGACTCCACCGTGCAGTTTCTCCTGTTCCAACCCGAGAATGTAAGCGTGGAGTTCGACGGCGACATCACCGACAACCTGCTGCTCTTCACCTCGAAGCCACCCGTCGGCAAGGAGACGGCCAGGCTGCAGGCCGCCGGCGAGAAGCGGCAGTTCGTCTACTATGCGCCGGGATTTTATGGGCAGGACACCGTCAGGATTTCCTCCAACAGCACCGTCTATCTTGCTGGCGGAGCCTACTTTACCGGCACTTTTGCCATAGAGGACGCCACGAATGTGACCATCCTTGGCCGGGGCATTGCCCGCCCGGAGAACGGTTACGAGGGCTGCCACGTCCACCGTTCAAGCAACGTATTGATCGACGGCCTCGTGGTCAACACCTGCCCCGTGGGCGAAAGCGACGGCGTGACGCTCCGCGACGTGCGTAGCATTTCGCATCCCGGCTGGGGCGACGGCCTGAATGTCTTTGCCAGCAGCAACGTTGTCTACGACCGCGTGTTCTGCCGCAACAGCGACGACTGCACCACGGCCTACGCCACGCGCAAGGGCTTTCGGGGGAGCACCCGCAACGTCACCATGCGCAATTCCACGCTCTGGGCCGACGTGGCACACCCCATCTTCATTGGTCTGCACGGCAATGCCGAGCGCGGCGACACCATCGAGAACCTGCGCTACGAGAACATCGACATTCTGGGGCAGGCCGAACCGCAGGTGGATTACCAGGGATGCCTGGCCATTAACTGCGGCGACAACAACCTCGTGCGCAACGTTACGTTCGACAACATCCGCATTGAGCAGATTCTGCAAGGTAGCCTTTTCCATGTGAGGGTGGGCTACAACCGAAAGTACTGCACGGCCCCGGGCCGGGGTGTGGAGGGCGTTGTCTTCCGCAACATACGCTACAATGGCGAGCTGCCCCGCAGCCTCTCCGTCATCAGCGGCTACGACGGCGGGCGGAACGTGCGGGGCGTCAGCTTCGAGGGGCTGCGGGTCAACGGCCGTCTGCTGCACGACCGCATGGAGGGCAAGCCCGCCTGGTATGCCACGGCCGACTATGTGCCCATGTATGTAGGCCCCCATGCGGCTGACATCACGTTCTGTGCCGATGCCCGCCACGGCTTGGCCAGCCGGTCGCTGGCCTACTGCTCCCGCCAGACCGACCGTGCCTTGGAGTCGCTGCGGCCCTACGACTTCACGATGATGCCGAGAAACATCCTGCGTGGCGACACGGCATGGAATCTCCGCAAGGCCTCGCCCGAGGAGTGGTGTTCGGGTTTCTGGCCCGGCATTCTCTGGATGGACTTCGCCTACAACCGAAGCGAGGCCGTGCGCAAGGCCGCCGAGGGCTACACCGCGGCCCTGATGCCCGTCCTGGAAAAGCCCGTCTTCGACCACGACTTGGGCTTCATTGCCATCGGCTCCATGCTGAAAGGATACGAGGCGACGCAGAACGAGGCCTACCGCCGGACCGCCCTCCGCGCCGCCGACTCGCTGGCCACGCTCTTCAATCCCGCCGTGGGCACCCTCCTTTCGTGGCCCCGCCATGTGAAAGACTATGGCGGACACAACACCATCATGGACAACATGATGAACCTCGAACTGCTGTTCTGGGCTTCGGAACACGGCGGCTCCCGGCGTTTGAGGGACATGGCCGTGCGCCATGCCGAGACCACGATGCAGCATCAGTTCCGTGCCGACGGGTCGTGCTACCATGTTGCCGTCTACAATCCCGTCTCGGGTCGTTTCGTCAAGGGCGTCACCCATCAGGGCTATGCCGACAATTCCATGTGGAGCCGCGGCCAGGCCTGGGCCGTCTACGGCTACACCATGGTCTATCGCTACACCCGCGACCCTCGCTTTCTCGCCTTTGCGCGCAAAGTGGCCGACACCTACCTGAAACGTCTGCGCGAGACCAGCGACGACTGCATTCCCCGTTGGGACATGGATGCTCCCGACGATGTGAAGGATGTGTCGGCCGCCTGCATCGTAGCCTCGGCCCTGCTGGAGCTGGCCGACTACCTGCCTGCCAACCAGTCTGCCCGCTATCGCGGCTTCGCCGTCGAAACACTCGGCCAGCTGGCCACCCCGCGCTACCGGGAACAGGGCGGCCGTCCGGCCGCGGCAGGCCAAGCGTCGCTTGCCTTTCTGCTGCATTCCACCGGCCATCATCCCGCCGGAACCGAGGTGGATGCCGGCATAGTCTATGCCGACTACTATTATATAGAGGCCCTGTCGAGGCTGTATGGAAGCGGAAAGTAAGGAAGATGCCCTTGCGAGGGCACCGTGGAGGCTGCGCGATTGCGCCGTAACGGCCTTGCGTTTAGGCCGTTAAGGCCTCGCGTTTACGGCGTGACGGCGGGGCGAAAAAGGCGTGGACGCAACGCGTGCAAGCCATAGCGGCTGCGCCGTGACCGAATGGAGAGGGATGATGGAGCGGGAGCGGGGTGCCGGTGTAGTCGGTAAGGGAATCGAACCCTTATGCCAAGATTGAGAATCTTGTATCCTAACCGTTAGATGAACCGACCGGCTTGGGCATAAAAAACCTCTGTAATCTGTGACGGTTGCAGAGGTGGAACGACTGCCGCGAGGCAGTGTTGTAGTCGGTAAGGGAATCGAACCCTTATGCCAAGATTGAGAATCTTGTATCCTAACCGTTAGATGAACCGACCGTTAGCCGAGGTTATCGTCCTTGCGGAAGCTGGGGGATTCGAACCCCCGGTACGCAAACGCGCACGGCAGTTTAGCAAACTGCTGGTTTCAGCCACTCACCCAAACTTCCTTTTCGACGGGTTTTCAACCTCACAGCATCCTTTTGAAATGCGGTTGCAAAGGTAGCGTTTTCTTTTCGTTCTGCCAAACGTTTACGGCGTTTTTTCATCAAAAAACCGCCCTTGGGCCCTTTTTCGCATGGAAAGACGGGCCCAGGAGCGGCTGGAGAGGGGGCTGACGCCGGCGTGCCGGCCTACTTGACGGTGGCGTCGAGCACGGTGTAGAAGCTGTCGTCCTCGCCCACGAAAGTCTTCACCACCTTGCCCTCGGGGTCTACGAGCAGCTTGGTGGGGAAGGCGGTTATGCCGAGCTTCTTGGCGAGGTCGCCGTCGCCGCGGGGGTTGTAGACGTTGACCCAGGGCATGCCGTGCTTCTGCACGGCGGCTTTCCAGCGGGCTTCGCTGTCGTTGCAGTCCACGCTCACGATTTCGAGTCGGCCCCGATGCTTCTGGTAATACTCCTTCATCTTGGGGAATCCCTTGATGCAGTTGATGCACCAGCTGCCCCAGAAGTCCACCACGACGTACTTGCCCTTGAGGCTGGAGAGGGTGAAGGTCTTGCCCGCGAGGTCGGTCAGGGTGAAGTCGATGGCTTCGCCGTCGCTGGGAGCGGGCTGGCTGGCGACGGCCGGAACGGCTGCTGTGGCAGCCATGGCCGGGTGCATGGGCTCGGCCGAGGCCCCCATGTGGAGCCCGGCGAGCAGTGTGAAACAGAGGATGGTCTTCTTCATGATGGTGCAAAAATACCTGTTTTCTGCCTTTTCGGCAAATCCGGAGTCTTAAAAGAGCTGAAAACTATTCGGACAGCATGGTCACCTCGATGCGCCGGTGGCTCTGGAGCAGGCGGCCGGCCATCTGTTGCACGTCGGCCGGCGTCACGCCGTCGACCAGCTTCAGATAGTCGCGGTCGTAGTCGATGCCGTAACGCAGCTGGTTGTAGAGCACGTAGTTCCAGTAGTCGTTGGTGATGGCGGCCTGGCCATACTGCTTGGACAGATACTCCTTCACCTTTTGCATGCTCGTGGGCTCGGGGCCTTTCCGGGCGATGTTGTCCAGTTGCCTGTAGACGATGGGTATCACCATGGCATACTTGGCAGGGTCGGTGGTGAACTGTATCTTGAGCAGCGACGTGGGCTTGGACGTCTTGTCGATGCTGGCCTCCAGCCCCACGCCGTAGACTCCGCCTTTCTCCTCGCGCACGCTGTCGGTGTAGGCAATGCTGAGCACGCGCCTCAGCACGTCGAGCGTAAGGTCGGCTTTGGGCGTGAACGGCTCGTCCCAGGAATAGAAAATGGTGACCTTGGCGAGCGGAGTGCTCATGGGCCGCTTCCAGAGGCGCGTCTCGTCGGCCTGGCGAATGTGGGGGTAGGTGTCGGCAAAGGTCTCGTGACGGCCCGTGGAGGGCAGCGAGGCCACATACTGTTCGAGCAGCGGACGCACGCGCTCGATGGGCAGGTTGCCCAGCAGTATCATCTTGAAGTTGGAGGCGTTGCTGAACCGCTCGCGGTAGATTTGCAGGATGCGGTCGTAGGACACGCGGTCGAGCGTGGCGGCCTTGACGGGCTGCACGCGCGGGCTGTTGCCGTAGACGATGGCGGCCAGCGAGTCGTTGTAGCTCACGTTGGGGCTTGCCTCGCGGTTGGTCAGGAAAGAACGCATGCGGTCCAGCTCGCTCTTGAAGGCCACGTCGTCGCGCCGCGGCTGGGTGAAGTAGAGGTAGACGAGCTGGAAGAGGGTCTCCGCATCTTTCACCGAAGACGTTCCGTTGATGGCCTGGGTCTCGTTGCCGATGCTGGGCTGCACCCTGACGGTCTTGCCCGAGAGCATCTTGCCCAGCGTGGTTTCGTCGAAATTGGCCACGCCGGCCTTGGTGATGGCGGTGGAGATAAGGCTGAAATTGGGCACGTCGGCATCGGGGTAGAGCGAGGTGCCGCCCTCTCCGAAGAAGCGCATCGACAGCTGATCCTTCTGGTAATCGGTGTGGCGGTAGTACACTTTCACGCCGTTGCTGAGCGTGATTTCGGTGGTGCCGTGCATCGATGGCTTCTCGGACACGATGCGTCCCTTGCGCGGCAGCTTGTCCATCAGCCGTTCGGCCACGGGCCGCTCCTGGTAGGGGGCGTAGGTCTGGGCCTGGGCCTCAAGCACGTACTGGCGCAGCTGGCCCTCGGTGGGCACGGCAAAGTCGGCCCGGTCGGGGGCATAGACCACGAGCACCTGGTTGCGGTCGCTGATGGCTTCGCGGGCGGCGCGGTTCACTTCGTCGAGAGTCACCTCGCCGGCCAGCTGCTCGCAGAGTTGCCTGTCGTAGGCCTCGGTGGTCATGGGCTCGCCTTGAAGGAAGTGGGCCTGGGCCTTGCGCACGTAGTAACCGTTCTTGCGGTCGTTGCGTTCGTTGTACATTCGGTCGACGGCTTTCTGGCGGAAGGCCTTGGCCCGGTCGAGTTCTGCCTGGGTGAATCCGTGCTGGCGGATGCGCTCCACCGTGCCCACGGCAGCGGCAAACGAGCCGCGAACGTTCTCCTGGCGCGCGCCGAACGAGAGGGAGAAAGCGTCCTTGGTGCGACTGATGAGGAAGCTACCCAGCCGGGCCGAGGCGCTCAGGCAGGGCTTGGGGTCGGCCTTCTGCATCTCGTCGAGGCGTTCTCCCGTCATGTAGGCTATGAGGTCGTCCACGTAATCCTCGCGCTGATGCTGCACGGTGGGCTTCAGACTGTCGGGCGTGGCCTCGCGCTTCATGTGGAGCGTGGCGAGCATGATGGGCTGTTCCTTGTCCTTGAGCAGGGCCACAATCATGTCTTCGTTGTCGGGCACGGGGTAGTAGATGCGTTCGGCGGCGGCCGGCGGCATGGGAATGGAGCCGAAGACGCTCACGATTTTCTGCTCCATGCGGTCCACGTCCACGTCGCCCACCACGATGATGGCCTGCAGGTCGGGGCGGTACCACTTGTGATAGTAGTCGCGCAGATCTTGATAAGGAAAGTGGTCCACGATGTCCATGCTGCCGATGGGCATGCAGTCGGCGTATTTGGAACCGCGGTAAACGATGGGCATGGCGTCTTCCATCATGCGCTGCGAGGCCATGCCGGCTCGCCGCGTGCGCCATTCCTCGTGTATCACGCCGCGCTCCTTGTCAATCTCCTGGTCGGTCAGGTTCAGGTAATGGCTCCAGTCGTGCAGGATGAGCAGGCAGGAGTCGACGTTCTGTTCGCGTGTCACGGGCACGGACGAGACGTGGTACACCGTCTCGTCGATAGAGGTGTAGGCATTGAGGTTGGCCCCGAACTTGATGCCGTGGGCCTCGCACCAGTGCACGATGCTCGGCGAGGCGGCCGTGCCCTGGAAGTTTTGCGACCCGTTAAAGGCCATGTGTTCCAGGAAGTGGGCCAGTCCGCGCTGGCGCGGCTCCTCGAGAATGGAGCCCACGCGCTGGGCAATGTAGAAGTCGGCCATGCCGGCTTCCTTGGCGTTGTGACGTATGTAATAGGTGAGTCCGTTCTTCAGTCGGCCGGTGCGGAAAGCCGTGTCCTGCGGTACGGGCTGGGCCATCAGCGCGGCGGGTAGCAGGGCCACGAGCGCGAGGGCCAGTAGGATTTTCTTCATGAGAGTCTGTTTTGAACGTGAATATTTGTGCGATCGTGGGGTGCGGGGTGTGGTTTCGAGGGTGTTTAGAAAGCGCAGCCAAGGGTGAGTGCGCCCTCCCAATGGCTGCGTCCGGCCTGGGTGGGCAGGTGGGTGTTGGCATGTCGGGTGGAGACTGCGGCCTGTACGTAGGTCTTCAGTCGCGTGGCGGGAAACCGGAAAGCGTAGCGCGCACGGCCTCCAAACTGATATTGCGGGGCCATCAGGCGGGCATACTCGCGCCAGAGCAGGGCGGTGGCCTCGGGTGGAGCCGTCTGTTTGTCCGAGGGGGCGATGAAAGTGCCGTCCTCGTAGGGCTCGCCGCTGCCCTTGCCATAGTCGAATGTCAGTTCCAGCGTGAGGATGCCGCGGCGCAGGAACAGGCTGCGGGCCAGGCCGAGGCTCGCTGTAGTGGCGTCCCAATGCTGCCGGCGGTAGTAGGGATAATCGTAGGCTGTGTGCTTGCGGTGCCGGCGGAGAATGGCCGCCGAGACCGTCCACAAAGGCTCTTCGCCCCGCAGGGCAAGGTAGCCGGTATAGGTAAGGTCGGTGCTTGACCACAGTTTGTTGCCGGTCTTCACCGGCTCATAGTAGTCGTAATAACTGCTGCCCGTCTCGCCGGTTTGCTCGCGATAGTGCTGTGCCAGGTTGTCCACGCGGTCGGCTTCGAGGCCGAGAGCGAGCCGGTGCAGGGACTTGCCCCGGCGCAAGGTGAGCGTGGAGGCGTAGCGGTAGTCGTGTCCACGATGGCGCATGTAGACGATGGTATAGGGCGACTGCCGCCCGTAATAGCCGCGGCGCACGTCCATCGACCAGCTGTTGTGCCAGGAGAGCCCGGGCCGAATGTCCCAGCCCAGCTGCACGCCGTAGCCTTGCCGCTCGTCGAAAAAAGGCTGCTCGCGGTTGCTGCCCGTGAGTCCGTCGGTGGCATGCTGCTCCAATTGGCCGATGAATCCGCCGTAGCTGATGAGCGACAAATAGGGGCGGTCGGTCTTTCCATAGGTGCTGTAGCGCACGCTTTCGGTGTGGCGCAGGTAGCGATAGTGGGCCCCGAGGGCCAAGTGTGACCCCAGAGGGAGGTGGAATCCGGCCGTCAAGTCGAGCTGCATGAGCTTGTTTTGGTGGCGCATGTCCCTGTACTTGGCATAGTTGGCCGCCGTGTAGTCGAGGCGTGCACCGAGCGAAAGTTGCCGCCACACCCGAGTGCCCAAGGCTCCTGTGAGGCGGTAGGTGTCGAGATGCTTCTTGCCAGCCTGAGCGATCGAGTCTTCCACGATGTCGAAAGGATAGCGCGAGGGATCGATAAATACCGAGCCCGTCATGTCGCGTCCCGAGAAATTGTCGTAGCTCATACGGCCGTAGACCACGGTGTGGGCCGAGAGTCGCTGGTACGACTCCACGCTGGCCCCCGTCTGCCAACTGTGGGGCGACTGGCTGTAGTCCACCAGTCCGCCTTGCCCCGTCCGCCCGTACACCTCGGCCCGGGAGCGTCCGGACAGAGGATAACGGGTGAGGGCGGCGGCATTGTCCTGCCCGAGCCACGCGTCGCGGGCCACGGGCAGGTCAAGGTTGAGCAGCAGCAACGAGTCGGTTGGGGGCGACAAGGCTGCCAAGCCGAGTGTCAGCAACAGGTTCAGCATGCGTTATTCGCCGCGCACCGAGAACTTCTGGCGCTCATGGAAATCCTGTGTTGAGTTGTTGTTGTCCTGATAAACGATGTGTGCTCCGTTCTTGATGGAGGCCTCGGCATCGATGCCACTGGGGTCGGTGGAGCCGTCCACGCCGAGTGCATAGCCGTAGACCAGCTTGCCTTCGTTCTCGGGCAGGGCCAGCGTGGCGGCCTTGTCCACATTGCGGTAGAGGCTGTGTCCCTTGCGGTTGGTCAGGTTCACGTGGCCGGCATCCACGTCGTCGGTGAGACGCTTCACGCTTGCACTCACCTTGGAAGTCTGCCAAACCTCAATGCCGTCAAGGATCCAACTGTTGGGAATCTTGACACAACGGTGAACCTGATCCTGCTTCTGGCCGGGCATGTAGGTGTAGTTGTCGGCATTGTTGGCGAACTCTGCGGGGCTGACGCCCTTGGTCTGGAAGATGACAAAAGCCGGGCACATCACGCTGAGCGGCCAGGCATTGCCTTGCCCGTACTCCACAGCCTTGAGATAATGAGACGTTGGAATCACGTCGGCTGGCGTGGGATAGTAGGCGGTATTGTTGTAGCCCGACTCGGGATCGTACATGGCATAGTAGGCCGGATTGGCGTAGTTCACGCTCTGGCTGTAGGTTTTTGTGTTGTCGATGGAGCCCATGCAGCTCACCACAATCTGGGAGTAAGGCTCTATCACGAGGGGCTCCTGGAAGTACCAGATGCCGTAGATGGCCGGAATCCAGCCCTGGTCAGCATAGGTGAGCTTGTCGTTTTCGTACCACCCATTGTTGGCATGGGCGTTGGCGGGATCCACTTGACCCACGGCCAGATTGTTCACTACGGCCTGCTGCGGGCAGTTGTTGTAGAGCACAAAGCCCTTGTCCATCTGGAAATAGCCGGTGCCCTCGTCCTTGGGGCATCCGCCGACGTAGAGCTCTTTGATGATTACCTGGTCTGCGTTGCGGTCTTCGAGGGTGGTCGAGGCGAACGTCACATTCTTCACATTGCTGGCTGCGATGGTGTCGCGCGTGCCGTCGTTGTGGGTGATGACCATCTTCCAGACGCTCTGTGCGCTGGCACTTGTTGCCACGGCAAACAGGGCCGTGAGGGCGAGTAAAATCTTCTTCATGTTTTTGGGGCAGGCTCTTGTGCCTGCGGGGAATGGTTGTTGACTTATCGGTTTACAATTTTAAAGCTCTTGCCGGGTGTGCGCAGGATGTAGATTCCCTTGGGCAACTGGCTGAGAGAGAGGGCTGCCTTGCCGTCGGTGCCGGCCACAACGGCCGCCACTTGCTTGCCGTCGGTGGTGTAGATGGCGACGCGTGCGCCGGCCTTGAGGCCTTGCACTTCGGCGTTGGCAAACGAGACGGCACTGCCGTCAGTGCCTGCGGCGGATGCGGCGGGCACCTCGCGGATGCCCGTGCTCACCTTTTGGCTCTCGATGCGATAGTTCTTGACTCCCGACAATGCCGTGGAGAGCGTGTCGGATTGACTGGCTACGATGAGGTTGCCATTGTCGAAAGAAATCACCGGTTCACTGGTCAGGGCAAACCGCACGGTGGTTGTTTCCTGTTCCACCACGAGGTAAGCCACGTCGGTGAGCTTCTCCTCCGTCTGGGCTTGTGCGCCCAGAGGGAGTGCCAGCAGGGCGGCGAGTCCCAGTTTTTTTATCAGATTTTTCTTCATGTTATGGATAAATATTAAGTGGATATTTTGTTGACGATGAGGGTGTTGTCGGGTTGCCGGTCAGTGGACAATGCGCTTGCGCGACATAGTGAGCGGCAGATGGATGCGGTTGGCCGAGTCGCTGGCCACCACGATGCGGCTCTTGGTGCCGTTGAAGAGGTAGCGATAGTCGGTCGTGAGCTTCTGTGAGGAGCTGCTGGCAGCATAGATTCCGGGCGGCACCACGAAGTGGGCCGTGCCCTGCGCATCGGTGGAATCGACGAAAGTGCTGGCCGTTGCATCCGTGAGTTCCACGCGGATGCCGTCGCGCGAGCCGTCGTAGACCGACGGAAAGCCGAGATGCACCTGCACCTGCAACACGTCGAGGGTCTCGTCGTAGCCGCATGCACAGAGCAGTGTGCCTACACCTATTATTATATAGAGCAGTCGATGGGTCATGTTTTAGAGCTTGAGTTTGAGTGAAAGACCGTAGTAAAAACCGGGGATATAGCTGCTGCCGAAGAGCGATGTCTTCTGTCCCGTCTGCGAAGAACGCACGCGGCCCATGTTGTTGAAGAAGTTGTTGGCATAGAACGACACCGACACGTGGTCGCCAATTTCCTTGGTCACACTGAGGTTGGCCGAGTAGTAGTGCGAGAGTCTGTTGGGGTTCATGGTGTAAGGATAGTTCGAGCGCACCACGAGTTTCGACAGGTCGTTGTAGAGTGCCGGGTCGTTGGCGCGTGCCCAGGCGTACTTTTCGGCAAAGGGGATGGCGTGGTCGGGATCGTCCCAGGTGGTGTAGTATTCGGGATAGACCACGACGGTCTGGTCCTTTGCGGTGCCGTCGTAGGGCTTTCCGAAGTTTTCGGCACCCTCCACGGCATAGCCGCGCGTGCCGTTGCGGTATTGGCTGAGGGCTCGGCTGTAGTGATAGAGCGAGCATTCCACACGCAGGGCCGCCACCATGCGGATGTGCGGGATGTGCGTGGTGACGGTGGCATTGACGTCGATCTGGCGAGTCAGTGTCCCGTTGCTCACCGAGGCGTTGGCCGTAGAGCCGGTCGAGGTGGTGTTGGTGCCGCGGTAATAACCGATGTACTGGTAGGGGGCGCCGTTGGTCATGCGGGTGTTCAGCCCCAAAGGGACGTCGGCATAGACGGTCTCGTCCAGTCCGTTGTAGTGATAGTAGCGGCCGTCCACCCGCACTTGGGTGCGCAACGGACGTATCTGCACGAAGTCTACAATCCACTCCAACCCGTAGCGGCTCGTGGGTGAAGCGTTGATATACTTCACGTTGGAGACGTAGGTGTTGCGTGCCTGCCAGTCCAGCGTCACGGGTTGATGGGCTCCTGTGACGTCGGTTACGGTGACGAGACCCGTCGTTCCGTCGATGGAGAAGCGGCGGTTGCCCACTGCAATGCCGCTCTGTTGCAGGGCGGTGGGGGTGGTGTACTTGTAGGTGAAGGGACTGTAAACGCTTGTTGCCATGTAGGGATTGAACGTCTTGTGGTAGAAAGCCGAGAGCGACACGGAGGCCACACGCGTTTTCATCTCCACACCCACGTCGGTCTGGTGGGTGTATTGCCATTTCAAGCCCGGGTTGTAAAGGGCTGTTGAGGGGTGGGTGTAGTAGGCGTAATAGGAGCGGTTCTGGGCATCGCTCGTCGACGAAAAGGCCAGCCGGTCGCTGTACGACGGTGAGGGATAGAGCACTTGAAAGGAGGGCAGCTTCACCGATTTGCCCCAGCCGCCGTAGAGGCTTAGGCTGCCCACCCATGCCCGGCGGTTGTGCCAGAACACGTAGCGGGCATTGACACGCGGCGACAGGCTGCCCGCCGTACCGTATGCTGACCCGGCAATGCGTGTCAGGTCTTCGCGCAGTCCGGCCGTGAGGGCCAGCGAGGCCGTGCGGCCGGTGGACAGCGTAAGTCGGTTTTCTATGTAAAGGGACATGTTGGTCATGGCCGGCAGCTCGTCGTATCGGTATTCACGCCACGTGGGGGCATAGCGCAGGTCGGCGTAGTACGTGCCTCGGCCATAGTTTTTGCTGCCTGTCAGTTCGGTGCCCGCCATCAGATGGTTGCGCATGCGGCCGGCCGTGCGGTTCCATTCAGCTTTCAGCTTCACGGCCCAGTCCAGCGGCTTGCTGTCGTTGTAACGCATCACGTACCAATATCCCGTGGGCCCCAGCACAATGCCGGCCGAGGGATTGGCGTCGTAGTCCTCGGCGATGTGATAGCCTTCCTCGCGGGTATGCAGGTAAGGCTGGGTGGAGGCACTGCTCGTGTTGGTGTAGGTCTCGGCCTGTCGGTCGGTATAGTTCAGGGTGGCGGCCAGCCGCAGGCTCGTGAGCCACGGCCGATTGGGCAGCCAGTCGGCCGAGGCATGCGCGCTCACATGGTTGTCGCGGGCCTTGCTGTAGTCGTCGAGCTCTTCGTCGGGGTCGGCTTTCGAGTTGTATCCGCCCACGTTGCCGCTCACCCCTGCGTTCAGATTCAGCGGCATGTCAGGGCCCAGCCGGAGGGTCTTGGCATAGTTCAGTGTCAAGCTGTTGCGCTGGTAGGCGGTGTGTGGGGAGGCTACATCCAAGAACGAGCGGGCGTGTTCCAGCGAGAAATTGAGCATGCCGCCCTTGCGGCTCAGGTCGAATCCCTTGCTCACGGCCACCTGCCGGGTGTGCTGGTTGAGCTTGCCCTCGACGATGAAAGGCGACTTTCCCTTGCGTGTGTTCACCTTGACGATGCCGTTGCTCAGGTCGCCGTACTCCACAGAAGGGATTCCTGTCACAATCTCCACACTCTCGATGTTGGCCGAGCCCAGCCTTCGGGTGCTGGCTCCGGCCGTTTCTCCCATGGCCGCATTGTTGCCCACGCGCACACCGTCCACGTCGATGGCCGTGCCGAACGAGGCGTTTCCTTTCTCCCTGCCCTCGCTGCGCAAAGCCAATCTACTGTCATCCATCAGTGTGCTGTTCACGGTTTTACCACCGGGCAACAGCGACATCACGTCCGAAAGATTCAGCACTTGCTGGTTGTCCAAGGCCTGGCGGCCGATGGTGTAGGCCGTGGTCTGCTCGTCTTCCTTGCGTCGGGCCACCACCTGCACCTCGTTCAAGCTCAGGTTGTTTTCCCGTAGCCGGATGGCCATGTCGCGGCGGTCGGCTGTCATTTCCAGCACCTGGGTGTGGGTGGCGTAGCCCAGGCAGCGCACCGTCATCGTCACCTGGCCGCGGGGCACGTGGGTGATGCGGAAGCGGCCGGTGCTGTCGGTCACGGCCCAAAGCCCGTTCTCGTTCAGCAACACCGTGACAAACTCCAGCGCACTGCCGTCGCCCACAGCCGTGATGCGGCCGCCAAGCGTGAACCCCTGGGCCTGCACCCGGGTGCCCATCCCCGTCAAGAGGAAGAGGAGGATTGCGAGAAATATCTTGTGCGCCATGTGCTTTGCTGCCATAATAATGTACAAAGTTACAACGGTTTTTCCAATGTCGCAATACCTATATGTTGCTATTTTAAAAGGATTAACCCGTAAAGGCGTTGCGGCTACGGGCTAATCGTTGCGCGATTTTCCGAAAAAACATGGGCGATTTAGGCCTAAAACTGCCGCGTTTTCCGTAAATTTGCAGCACCGTTGTGGCGTTCCGAAAGCGATTGGACCGCTGCACGGTGCATCAACAAAATACTAAAAACTTGAAGACAAACCCATGAACAGATTTCTTTCTTCGCTGCTTCTCATGGCGTTGCTCCCGTCGGCGGGCCTTGCCCAGCGCATGATACAGAAGATGGGACGCGGCGTTGTGGCCGTGAACCGCACCCAGGGCGACATCCGCTACAACCGCGGCAGCTGGCTTGTCAGCTGGCGACGCTTCGCCGAGGAACCTGAATCCACCCGCTACCGCGTCTACATCAATGGCAGCCGAGTGGCCGAAACCGCCAACACCAACCATGTGCCCGCCAGCCTTCACGATGGCGACTGGATTACGGTAAACCCGGTCTACGACGGGGTGGAGGATGCCACGCAGGGCGGCAGCTATGCTTATCGGGAGCGGTTGGCCAATGTTTTTATGGACATTGACTTCGAGACCACGGTCTGTCCGCCCGACAGTTTCCGCACGGCTTTCGTCTTTCCCGGCGACCTCGACGGTGACGGCGAGACCGATTGGGTAGTGGTTCGCAACACCGCGTCCGGCTCCTACAACTCCATGGCACAGGCTTACAGGAGCGACGGCACCTGTCTCTGGACGCTCGACTTCGGCCCCAACCTCGACCCCGTGGCCGGTCAGAACGATATCATCAACGTCTACGACATCAACTGCGACGGCCGGGCCGAGGTGATAACCCGCACCTCGGACGGCACCCGCTTTTGGGACAAGGCGGCCAACGACTGGGGGCTCTATGTCAAGGGAAGCGTCACGGGCGACACCGACGGCGACGGCATCACGGACTATACGCGGCAGAAGAAGCGCAACCCACCTTATTATATGTCGGTCATCAACGGCGAGACCGGGGCCGAGATGGACGTCTGCGAACTGAACTATGCCGATGTGCACGACGGCCAAGACCAGTACGGCCGCGACAACCGCGCCGACTACATGGACGACAGCGGCGGCAAAGAGTATGCCTTCATGACGGGACACAACATCGTGACCTATGACGACGGCGTGCATCCGATGGTTATGGCTGAGTGTCTTGACCGCACGCGGAGCGACGGCCGGCACCACAACTACGTCTTCGGATTCACTTATGACTGGGCCGACGGCGTGCCCTCCAACTGGCATCACAGCTATACCTGGAGCCGCAACGACAAGACTCCGTGGCCCGCCGAGGGCCACCAGCTGCGCGGTGCCGACGTTGATGGCGACGGTCACGACGAGTTGTTGCAGATAGGCTACGGCGTGAACACCGGCAAAGGCATGGTGTTTTCGGCCGGCATCGGCCATGGCGACCGCTACCGCACGGGCGACCTCGACCCCACGCGGCCCGGCATGGAGACCTATGCCATCCAGCAGTCCGACCTGCTAGGACAGGTGGTTTACGATGCGGCCACGGGCCGGCACCTCAAGGAATGGTACCTCCCCTCGGTCTATGATGTGGCTCGTGGCGAGTGCATGGACATCGATTCCACCCGCCTTGGCTATGAAATCTACTCCATGATGCCCAACTGCTACGACATCAAGGGCCGCCTGTTGCACAGCGGAACCAACCCTTATCCCTACGAGGGCGTGTGGTGGGACGGCGACCTGGGCCGTGAGAAGCTGGGGTCGCCCGGCGGCAGCGGCTTCAGCAGTAACGCGCACATCGAGAAAGACTACGGCGGCCGGCTGGCCGAATTTTCGCGCGAATCGAAGTATGCCATCCATGCCGGCTGGGCCAATCGCGCCGGTTTCTGGGGCGACATCATCGGCGACTGGCGCGAGGAAGTGGTGCTCATGAAACAGACCAACGCGCATGGAGCCACCGGCATCGTGGGCTACAGCACCGACGAGTACATGCTCCACAGCTTCTATACACTGATGCAAGACCCCCACTATCTGGAGGATTGCACCACGCGCGGCTACTATCAGGCTCCTAATACATCGTTCTATCTGGGCTACCAGATGAAGTACCCGCCCCTGCCCGGCACGGTGCGGGCCGACCTGCGCTGGCGCAAGGGCGGCAGCTGGGACAGCTCGTCGCCCAACTTCGTCTCCTACGACGGCCGCCGGGCCACGGCTTTCCGCGACGGTCAGAGCGTGCTCTTCGACGTCTCGGGCGACTCCACACAGACCATTTCTCTCCCCTCCACGGTACGCCCCTCGAAGACATACTTTATGGTTCCGCTGGACCATGCCTACACCATCGGCGGCTCAGGAGCCATCGGCGGCACGGGCGAGGTGTGGAAGAGTGAGCGTGGACGGCTGACGCTCAACGCCGACCTCTCGACCACGGGCCGCACGGTGGTGTCCAATGGAACCCTCTGTGTCAACGGCACCATTGGGGGACCCGTCAGCGTGCGGGCCCTGGGCACGCTGGCCGGCAAGGCTGTACTCAACGGCAATGTGGCTTTCGAGGGCTCGCTGAACTATGCCGGCAGCCGGCTTATGCCCAGTGGTGTGATGACTTTCGGCAAGAGTTTGACCATCGACCGGCAGGTGTACGACGAGGTGACACTGGGCGGCGGCACCGTGGACAAGCTGCTGGTGAAGGGTGACCTCACGGTGAAAGCCCCGCTCACGTTCACCATTCATGCCACCTCTACCGACAACAGGCAGCTGGCCGGCGACTATACGTTGGTCGAAGTTACGGGTGCCATCGTCCTGGCCAGCGACACGCTGCTCTCCGTGCGTGCGCTGGAGGGCCAGCCCTATACGCTCCGCACAGAGGGCAACAGGATAGTGCTCTCCATCCCCGAGACGCGAACCGCCGGGGTTGTACACTGGCGGGGGACGGTCGGCAACGTGTGGGACTATGCCGCCGCCAACTTCGACGGCGACGGTGGGGCGACTCCTTTCGTGCAGAACGACCGGGTGACCTTCGGCGACGAGGCCGGCCGGTTTGATGTTCGGCTCCATCAAAGAATGGTACAGCACGGCGTGACCTTCGGCGGCAGCCGTGACGGACCGGGCGGATTGAGCGGCGAGGGCGACTTGTTGAAGGAGGGCAGCGGCGAACTCACCATCACTACACGCGACAACGACTTCACGGGCCAGACCATAATTCGTGGCGGCACGCTCACCATCGACGAGCTGAACGACGTTGGTCTCAACAGTTCGCTGGGCTCGGGCCCCCGGAATGTCAGGATAGCGGGCGGCACGCTGCGGGTCGTTGCCGACAATGTGGCCACCAATCGCGGCCTCGACATTGCCGATACGGCCACCGTTTGCGTGGCCAATGCCGACGGCAGTGTGTCGCTCAAGGCACTGGTGACAGGGCCGGAAGCCGTCTTCGTCAAGGCTGGCCCCGGCCAGCTCAACTTCGCTTATCCCGGCCGTTACACGTTCCGGGCCTTGGTGATGAGGGAGGGCACGCTGTCCCAGGGCTCGCCATCGGCCACTTTCGGGCGGGTTCCCGTCTATGCCCGTAACGGCCGGAGCCGCATCAACATGATAGCCAACGGCTCGTTTCCGGGCATTGTCTACGACCATCCCACCGATATTTCGTCCGAAGCCGCACTCACACTGGGCGGCGGTGAACACGGCAACCAGCGCGGCGGCGTGCTGGGCAGCTACACGGGCCGGGGCACGCTCTCGATCCTTTCGGGCGGCGTGCGTTTCTACACGGGCGGCGACTTCAGTCGGTTTGAGGGCACGCTCCACTTCCAGGGAGCGGCCAATCTGCGCGAGAGCGTGACCGACATGAGGAAGCTCACCCTCACGTTGGGCGACGGTAGCACGCTGCGCCACATCAACGGCAGCTTCGGATCGGCCGCCGTCGCCCTGCAGGTGGGCGCACTGGCCGACGCTCCGGGCACGGCCTACAACACGTTGCCGCAGTTTGGCGGCCCCACGGAGTCATGGGAGGTGGGCCACAACCACCAGGACGCTACCTACAGCGGACTGCTCACGGCCCGGCTCGTGACCAAGGTAGGCACGGGTGCATGGACGCTGCGCAGCACGTCGAACTCATCGAGCATCACCGTGAGCGGGGGCTCGCTGCTGTTCAGCAACTACTCGGGCACGCTCACAACGGGCACCCTCACCGTGAGAGACAGCGGCTATGTGTCGGGCATCGGCACCACCAACAGCGTCATCGTCGGCAAGGGCGGCACGCTCTCGGCCGGACTGCAACGCGATGCAGTGGGCATGTTTGCATTCAAAACGGGCTCCAACCTCATTGTCTATGGCGGTGGCACGCTGCTGGTAAAGGCTGACGGCCAGCGGAACGACCGGTTCCAAGTGGGCGGTACGGTGTGTCGGTTCATGGCCGGATCGCGCATTCGCATCGAGGCCGTGGGCGGGGCATCCTTTGCTGTGGGCGACGAGCTCACGGTGTTCACTCCGTCCAGCCGCAAGCCCGTCGTGCCCGAAAACCTTAGTGTAGAGAGCAACGATGGCTCGGTATGGAGCGCGGCTAAGCTGGCCGCCGAGGGCAAACTGGTGTGCACAGCCGCCACGGGCATCCACCGCACGACGGCCGACGGCTCCCTGCCCGTGAGGGTTTATACGCTCGACGGCAAACTGATTGCCACGGGCATCGATGCCGACCATGCCCTCCGCGGACTGCCCCGAGGCGTCTATATCGTCGGTGCCCGCAAGCTCACGATCCCTTAGCCCCCTGGGACAGGGGGTTGGGGGTCCGAACATCCCAACTTCTTCTTGGATATAAACTCCACCGTCAACTCTAAAAACCACCGCTGCACACCATAGTAAAAGACAACAGGAATAACGTAGAACAACCCTGCGCACCATAGACAACGCTCATGGTGACAACACAAAACAACCCTGCCCGGCTTGCTGGAGTGTCAGCAATTGCCCGGGCAGGGTTGTTTTCGTACTTGTTGTTGCTGGGGGATGAGCTGTTCGTGGGGCGGCACCCACCCGAAGCAACGGCGGCACCCACCTGAAGCAAGGGTGACGCCTACCCGAAGCAAGGGCCGCGGCTGCGGCCGTCAGTGGTTGCAAATCTTGCTGGCATCGGCGGTGAAGCCGTCGCCTCCGGCCGGCATGAACTTGCCGCGCGCTTCGAGAAAATCGACCAGTTCGGCGGCGGTCATGCCCTCGGCCGAGCAGGTGTAGAACAGTTCTTCGGGGCCAAACCGGCGGATGATGGCCTCGATGAGGCTCTCGCGGGTGGGGTAGCTGTGGCCCTCCATCATGTGGAGGACTTCGTGTCCGTGTGTCATTTCTTGTTAATCTTTGATGTGTATGAGTGCGTTGGAGATGATGGCGGCCAGTCCACCGGTGGTGATGCCGCTGGAGAAGATGCTCTTGATGATGGCCGGCATCTGGTCGAGAATGTTTGGAACGAGCTCCACGCTCAGGCCCAGGGAGAAGCTGATGGCCATCACGAGCACGCCCTTGCGGTCTATCTTCGTGGCGGCAATGATGCGGATGCCGGCCGCTGCCACGGTGCCGAACATGAGCAGAGTGGCTCCTCCGAGCACGCTGTCGGGGATGAGCGAGAACAGCTGACCTACCACGGGGAACAGTCCCAGCACGAAAAGGGCCGCGGCAATGAAGTAGCCCACGTAGCGGCTGGCCACTCCCGTGAGCTGAATCATGCCGTTGTTCTGGGCAAAGATGGAGTTGGGGAACGAGTTGAACACGGCGGCCAGCATCGAATTGAAGCCGTCGGCCAGGATGCCGCCCTGTGCCCGCTTCATGAATACCGGCCCCTCCACGGGCTCTCCGGAGATAAGCGAGTTGGCCGTGATGTCGCCGAAGGCCTCCACCGCGGTGACCAAATAGATGAGTCCGAGGGCTATGATAGAGCCCGGATCGAAGTTGAGGCCGTACTTGAATGGCATGGGCACGTTGACAGCCCTGGCTCCCTGAAGCCGCGAAAGGTCGATCATGCCCAGCGCATAGGCGGCCACGCAGCCGATGACGAGCCCCAGCACGATGGAGCCCATGCGCAGGTAACGGTTGGACGAGCGGTTGAAGAAGATGATGCTCACCAGCACGAGCAGGGCCATGCCTAGGTGGGACATGGAGCCGAAGTTGCCCGCATCGACAGCCGTCTGGCCTCCACCGCAGGAGTTGATGCCGGCCTTGATGAGGCACATGCCGATGAGACTCACCACGATGCCCGACACCAGCGGGGTGATGACCTTGCGCGTGTAGGGCAGCAGCCGGCTCACGGCCATCTCGACGACCGATGCCACGAGGCAGGCACCGAAGATATAGCTCAGCGCCGTCTCCACATTCATCCTGCCGCCAGCCATGCCCAGCATGCCGGCGCCGATGATGGGGCTGATGAAAGAGAACGACGTGCCCTGGATGCAAAGCAGTCCTGTGCCCAAGGGGCCCAGTCGGCGGCACTGGATGAACGTGGCCAGACCCGACACGAAGAGCGACATGGAGACGAGAAAGCCCGTGGTCTCGAGGTCGAAGCGCAGGGCTGAGCTGATGATGAGCGGCGGCGTAATGATGGCCACGAAGATGGCCAGCAGGTGCTGCAGGGCGGCAAAGAGGGTTTCGCGAAGGGGTGGACGGTCGTTGAGTCCGTAGATAAGTTCTCGAGTTTGTTGTTCCATGATGCGATGTAGAAAGTGCTATTCCTGTTTCAGTTTGATTTGGCAATTGTCGAGCGAGTCCACCACGGCCAGGCTTTCCACGCGATAGCCCAGCTCCTCGAGCACCCGGCGGCCGTGCTGGAACGACTTCTCGATGATGAAGCCCATGCCTTCGAGCTTGGCCCCGGCCTGTTGGCAGAGGTCGACGATGCCCTTGGCGGCGTTGCCGTTGGCCAGAAAGTCGTCAATGAAGATCACGCGGTCGTCGGCCGTGAGATACTCTTTGGACACCACAACGTTGTAGCTTTTCTGCTTGGTAAACGAGAAAACCGTCGTCGACAGCATGTTGCCCATCGTCGACGGTTTCTTTTTCTTGGCAAACACCACGGGGACATCCATCAGCAGTCCCACCATCACGGCGGGTGCAATGCCGCTGGCTTCGATGGTGACAATCTTGGTAATGTTGCACGAGGCAAAGCGGCGGATGAACTCCACGGCTACCTGCCGCATCAGGTACGGGTCCATCTGGTGGTTGATGAAACTGTCCACTTTGAGGATTCCTCCGGGCAGACTCCTGCCGTCTTTGAGGATGCGCTCTTTTAATGCTTTCATGTTGGAATAGAGTTAATGGTGCAAAAGTACGAAAAAACGGCGAAACGGGTGGCTATGGCCGCCTTTTTTCATGTTCAAGGCACACTTTTTGCACCCAAGCCTTGTCGCCTTGTCAATTAATGTTTACCTTTGCGGCGTAGCCTATTGGACACACCATCGATGCGTCAATACATTCAAATCTTAAAACGATAAGCCATGATGTTACCCTTGATTATTGCTGCAGCCGTGGTGCTGCTTGTGTTCTTCGTGTTGGTTTCCTACGTGAAGGCACCCCCATCGTATGCGTTTATCATCTCCGGTCTGAGCCGTGAGCCCCGCGTGCTCATCGGTTCGGGCGGATTGCGCGTGCCGTTTCTCGAACGGCTCGACCGCGTCTATCTGGGTCAGATCACGGTGGACATCAAGACCGAAGAGAGCGTTCCCACCAACGATTTTATCAACGTAGACGTGGATGCCGTGGCCAAAATCCGCGTCACGCCCAATGCTGAAGGCACGCGGCTGGCCGCCAAGAACTTCTTGAACATGACGCCAGAAGACATTGCAAACCAGCTGAAAGACTCGCTGCAGGGCAATATGCGAGAGATCATTGGCACGCTCGACCTGCGCTCGCTCAACACCGACCGCGACGGTTTCTCCGACCAGGTGCTGCAAAAGGCCACGCCCGACATGAACAAGCTGGGCATTGAAATCATTTCGTGTAACATTCAGAACGTGACCGACAAGGAGGGACTCATCCACGATTTGGGTGCCGACAACACGGCCAAAATCAAGAAAGACGCCGCCATCAACCGGGCCAACGCCGAGCGCGATGTGAAGATTCAGGTGGCCCACGCCGATAAGGACGCCAACGATGCCCGCGTAGATGCTGACACGGCCATTGCCATCAAGAACAACGAGCTGGCCCTGAAGCGGGCCGCGCTGAAGCAGCAAGCCGACACGGCACAGGCCGATGCCGACGCCGCCTACTCCATACAGCAGCAGGAACAGCAGAAGACCATCAACGCCAAGACCGTGGAGGCGCAGATCGAGAAGACGCGCCGCGAGCAGATTCTCTCGCAGGAACAGATCGTCATCAAGCAGAACCAGCTGGCCGCCGAGGTAGAGAAACAGGCCGATGCCGACAAGTATCAGATACAGAAAAATGCCGAGGCCGACCTCGAACAACGCAAGCGTGTGGCCGAGGCGCAGAAGTACGAGGCCGAGCAGAAGGCCTTGGCACAGAACGCTGCATCCGACGCAACACGCTATCAGCTGGAGCAGGAGGCCATCGGCATCAAGGCCAAGGGCGAGGCCGAAGCCTATGCCATCCAGAAGAAAGGCGAGGCAGAGGCGGAGGCCATGAACAAGAAGGCCGAGGCTTACAAGAAGTATAACAACGCCGCCATTGCCCAGATGATGATCGAGGTGCTGCCGCAGATTGTGGAAAATGTGGCCAAACCCATCAGCGCCATCAAGGATGTGAACATCTACAGCGGCGACGGACAGGGCATTTCGGCCATGAGCGGCAACGTGCCGGTGGCCATCAGGCAGGCCTTCGACGTGCTCAAGTCGGCCACGGGAGTGGATATGGCCGACATCATGATGGGCCAGTCGATCGAGGCCAAGACCACGCACAACATCAATCTGAACGGCGAGGCGCAGGACCTGGCCGAGGGATTGAAGAAATAGCACGCCGCAACGGCCGCGCGATTGCGCCGCAACGGCGCGGCGAAAAACCCGTAGCGGCGCAGCGAAAAACCCGCCAACACGATGCGATGACGGCGTTATGGTTTTGCCATAACGCCGTCATTGTTTACGGTGCACGGAGCTGCCGTTTGCAGTCCGCGGTTTTGTCGGTTACAGTGCGCGGAGCTCGGGCGGCATCTGCAGGTCGTCGCAGTGGATGCGTTCGAGCTTTTCGAGCCCGCGTGGGCCGATGTGGAACAGCTGGCAGCGGCTGTCTTCCTGGCAGGTCTGGCGCAGGATGAGCCCGTGCCGCTCCAGCGAGGCTATCACCTTGGAGGCGTTGGAGCGCGTGAGTCCCAGCTCGTCGGCAATTCGGCCGGCAAGCCGGGTCTCTCCGTCGGACAGCAGACAGAGCAGCATGGCCTCGTTGATGTTGAGTCCCGTGGCCCGTTGCAACTGCAGCTCAAAATGGGTGATGGCCCTGTAGATGTCCCTTATTTTGCAGATACATCCGTTGTCCATCGCGGCCTATTTGAGCAGTGTTTGCTTGATGGCATCCTCGAATTGGCTCTTCATCATGGCCCCGACGGCCTTCTGGGGTTGCCCGTCCTTGGGGATGAAGAGAATGGTGGGGATGGACTGAACACCGAACAGACCGGCCAGTTCCTGCTGCTGGTCTACGTCGACTTTATAGACGTCGATCTTGCCTGCATACTCTTGCGCAATCTCCTCGACCACGGGGGCTATCTGCTTGCAGGGGCCGCACCAGGTGGCATAGAAGTCGATGATGGCGGGCTTGTCGCCCTCGAACTTCCACTCCTTGGGGTTCACCTCGTAGTTCATCACGCGTTTCTTAAACTCTTCTTTGGTCAATTCTGTTACCTTCATGTTCTTTTTCTCCTTTGCTTGTTTGGCTTGTGAGGTTTGTTTTTCGGATGCATTGGCACCGGCTTCACGGCTTTGTCCCGTGCAGGAGGCGGCTCCCAGGAGGGTCAGTGCGGCCAGCATCGCGATTCCTTTTCTTGTTATTCTTACCATGATTTCTATAATTTCCTGTGGAAAACAGTGCAAAGATAGGCAATCGTTTCGTGCCAAACAAATTTCCTTGGGAAAACAATCACTTTTCTAACGCTTGTTAACCAAACGGCGATTGAATTAACGTTTTCCAACGGAAAACGGAACGCCACCGCCCCGGCTGCAGCTTGCGGCGCAACCGGGGCGGTGTGGAGTGGGGCGGCCTGGCGGGCGGAGGCTACTCGGCGGGCAGAATTTGGGCGGCGTGTTCCTTGACCTTGATTTGCCGGGGCGTGAAGATTTGGGTGACGGTGCCGTGCTCGTCGGTGACGAAAGTGGTGCGGAAAGTGCCCATGGTGGTCTTGCCATACATCTTCTTTTCGCCGTACACGCCCAGCGCGGTGACCAGCGTCTTCTCCGTGTCGGCTATCAGCGGGAAGGGCAGCTGGTATTTCTCGATGAACTTGCGGTGCGACTTCTCGTCCTGAACGCTCACACCCACCACGGCGTAGCCCAGTGCGAGGAAGCGCGTGTAGTTGTCGCGCAGGCTGCAAGCCTCGCTGGTACATCCCGGCGTGGAGTCGCGCGGATAGACGTAGAGCACGAGTTTCCGGCCCTCGAAATCACTCAGTTTCACTTCGTTGCCGTCCTGGTCTCTGCCCAGAAGCTCCGGCAACCGTTGTCCTATTTCCATATTTTACATGATTAAAGGGTTGGTGTGGGCCCGCCGCGCGGGTGTCGGCGGGCGTTGTGCAAATGTACGCCAAATCCCGGAAATCCCCAAGCAAAGCCCCCGGAAAAGCGTCGCGGCGGCCGCAAATCGGCTATTTTTCGGCCGTTTGGGCAAATAAAGCTCTGTTGAGGACGGCTAATCGGCCAAAAAGCCTTACCTTTGCACAAGTCAATTTATATCTAATTCATCAGCTATGGATTATAAGCACAGCATTCTGATTACCGGCGGAGCCGGATTCATCGGCAGCCACGTGGTACGCCTTTTCGTGAACAAGTACCCCGACTGCCGCGTTATCAACCTCGACAAACTCACGTATGCCGGCAATCTGGCCAACCTGAAAGACATTGAGGATCGGCCTAATTACGTCTTCGTCAAGGCCGACATCTGCGACTTCGACCGCATGCTCCAGCTGCTGCAACAGTATCAAGTGGACGGCATCATCCATCTGGCCGCCGAGAGCCACGTGGACCGCAGCATCAAAGATCCCTTTACTTTTGCCCGAACCAACGTCATGGGCACGCTGTCGCTGCTGCAGGCCGCCAAGCTCTATTGGGAGGGTCTGCCCGAGAAGTACGAGGGCAAGCGCTTCTATCACATCTCGACCGACGAGGTGTATGGGGCTCTGGAGCTCTCCCATCCCGAGGGCGTCGACTCGCCTTTCACCACCAAGGCCTCTTCGGAACACCATCACGCCTACGGCACCGACTTCTTCACCGAGGATAAAAAGTACCAGCCCCACAGTCCGTATTCGGCCTCGAAGGCCGGCAGCGACCACTTTGTGCGCGCGTTTCACGATACTTACGGCATGCCCACCATCGTGACCAACTGCTCCAACAACTATGGCCCCTACCAGTTTCCAGAGAAACTTATCCCCCTGTTCATCAACAATATCCGCCACCGCAAGCCCCTGCCCGTGTATGGAAAGGGCGAGAATGTGCGCGACTGGCTCTATGTGGAGGACCACGCCCGGGCCATTGATCTCATCTATCATCAGGGCAAAACGGCCGAGACTTACAACATCGGTGGATTCAACGAGTGGAAGAACATCGACATCATCAAGGTGGTCATCAAGACCGTGGACCGGCTGTTGGGCCGACCGGAAGGTGCCGACGACGACCTCATCACCTATGTGACCGACCGGCCGGGACACGACTCCCGCTATGCCATCGACAGCCGCAAGCTGCAGCGCGAACTGGGCTGGGAGCCCAGTCTGCAGTTTGAAGAGGGCATCGAGAAGACCGTGAAGTGGTATCTCGACCATCAGGAATGGATGGATCAGGTGACCAGCGGCGACTATATGAAGTATTACGACGACATGTATCAGGGTCGGTAAGCGTTTTTACAACAGCCAGATGAATACAATGCAAAACCACGTGGTCATCATGGCCGGCGGCATAGGCAGCCGCTTCTGGCCGATGAGCACCCCGCAATATCCCAAACAGTTCATCGACGTGATGGGCATGGGCAAGTCGCTCATCCAGCTCACGGCCGAGCGGCTGGCCCCGCTGGCCCCCATGAGCAACTTCTGGGTGGTGACGAGCCGCCGCTATGTCGACATCGTTCGACAGCAGTTGCCCGGCATCCCCGAGCAGAACATCCTGGCCGAGCCCGAGCCGCGCAACACGGCTCCGTGCATTGCCTATGCCTGCTGGAAGATTCGCAGGCACCATCCCGAGGCCAACATCGTGGTGACGCCGTCGGATGCACTGGTGGTGGACACCACGGAATACCAGCGCGTCATCGGCCAGGCCCTGGCCTTTACGGCCGAGGGAAGCAACATCGTGACCATCGGCATCAAGCCCTCGCGGCCCGAGACCGGCTACGGCTATATCGCCGCATCCGGACGGCTCGACGGCAGTGAGATTCAGCGGGTGGAGGCTTTCAAGGAGAAGCCCGACGCGGCAACGGCCGAGCAATATCTGGCCGCCGGCAACTATTTCTGGAATGCCGGCATCTTCGTGTGGAACGTTTCGACCATCACCGAGGCCATCCGCCGCTACACTCCGGCACTGGCCGAGAAGATGGATGCCATGGCACCCGATTTCTATACCGAGTGCGAGGCCGACACACTGGCCCGCATTTTCCCCACCTGCGAGAAGATCAGCATCGACTATGCCGTCATGGAGAAGGCCGACAGCATCTTTACACTCCCGGCCGAATTCGGCTGGAGCGACCTGGGCAGCTGGGGATCGCTGCACGCCCTGCTGCCCCAAGACGCGCAGGGCAACGCCCAGGTGGGCGAGGGCATCAGCCTCTACGACAGCCGAAACTGCGTGGTGCACGCCCAGGATGCCCGCCAGGTGGTGGTGCAGGGACTCGACGGCTACATCGTGGCACTGCGCGACGGTCGGCTGTTGGTGTGCTCGCTCGACCACGAACAGCTCATCAAGGAATATTCATAAGGGTAGGCAGCCGACGCAAGACATGCAAGACAACGCCTGAAACAGCATAAGGTGACACTCCATGCAGTATGGTGTGCCACCTTATTTAATAAGGTATAGATAACCGTTTAAAAAGTCAGTTTTATGGAAAACCGTTTTTATCCGTTGCTCTTTGAGCCCAACTTGCACCCCGTGGTATGGGGTGGCGACCAGATAGAAAGGTGGAAAGGACTTCCCGACAGCGGCCGACCCATCGGCGAGTCGTGGGAGGTGAGCGCCGTGCCGTCGAGTCTGAGCATCGTGGCCAACGGCGCATACAGGGGCAAGGACTTGGCCGCCGTGATAGCCGCGCACCCCGTTGAGGTGTTGGGCAAGCACGTGGCCGCCGAGTACGACAACCAATTGCCGCTACTTGTGAAGTTTATCGACGCCCGTCGCGACCTCTCCATTCAAGTGCATCCCGACGACGAGATGGCCGCACGGGAGCATGGCAAGCGGGGCAAGACCGAGATGTGGTATGTCATCGATGCCCAGCCGGGAGCCTTTCTCTACGACGGTTTCACGCTGGCCATGCCGCAGGGCAGTCGGGAGGAGGCCGCCGCCGAATACAAGCGGCGCATTGCTGACGGCACCATCACCGAGGTGCTGGCCCGCCATGAGGTGCATGCCGGCGACGTGTTCTATCTGCCGGCCGGCCGCGTCCACGCCATTTGCAGTGGCATTCTGCTGGCCGAAGTGCAGCAGAGCAGCGACGTGACCTACCGCATATTCGACTACAACCGGCCGGGCATGGACGGCAAGCCGCGTGAGCTCCATACCGAGCTGGCTGCCCGGGCACTGAACTATCAGGTGGAAAAGGAATACCGTACGGCCTACGACTACCGTGAGGGCTGTGCCAACGTGGTGGTGGACAGTCCGTTCTTCAACGTGCGTGTGGCCGACGTGCAGGGCGAGCTCCATCGTGATTTGCTGGCGGCCGACAGCTTTGTCATAGCCATGTGCATGCGCGGCAACTGCCGCATCCGCGTGTGCCGGACGGGTGAGGAGGTGCAGCTGCGCGAGGGATTCAGCACCCTCATACCGGCTGCCACAGCCGATTACGACCTGATTGCCGACAACAAGGACGGGAGAAGCCAGGTGCTTGAAGCCTATATCGACGGCTCCAAGCACGCCTGACGCCATTATTTGAACCTGCCGCCTATTCGGCGTTGCACCGTGGCTTCGGTGCCGTCGGGCAGGTTGCAGAAGAAGTCGATGCCGGTGCGCCGCTCCAATTCGTCAATGGTGAGGTACTCTGTAGTGCTGTCACCGGCATGGGGCGACCAGATGCCGATGGCCTGATAGCCGTCGGCGGCTTTGTCATAATAAAGCAAAGCCATGTAGAACACCTTGGGCACGATGAGCCCCGCCTTGGTGTAACCCATGATGTTGGCCTCGTCGATGGTGGCCGCTTTTACCACGTAGAGGGTGTCGCCACTGCCGCTTGCCGGGGCCCACACGTTGCGCACCTTGCTCTCCAACATGGCCCACACGCCGCTGTTGTGCGCTGAAAGCTGTGGTTGCATGTTGCTCATGTAGAACGTTTGCTTGTTTTGAGCGGCCGAGCAGAGGCGGTCGCCGGAGGGGCACAAGTGCCCGCGCGTGTAGCCGCTGCCCGTGTAGTCGCTGCTCTTGGTGCGGTAGGGAGCCGGGAGTGACGGGTCTTCCACGAATCCGTCCTGCCGTTTGGTGTTCTTCTGCATGTTGCCCTCGTAGAGCTCATAACAGGTCCATCGGTTGGCTTTTTTCGTGCCGTCCCACTCCAAGGAGTAGGTGATGCCATAGTCATCTGTGCGGTGCGTCACCTCGAAAGTGGTGTCCGTACCATGGTAAAAGCGCGGAAACTCCAGCCGCCAGCCCTCGCCGTTGCGGACCAAGTCGGCTGCATCGTTGCGGTTGGTGTTGGTCGAGTCGCTGACTTCTGCCGTTGGCCAGAACTCCACCCGGCTGATTTGGGTGTACAGATAATCCTCCGAAACACCTGCGCCGACGTAGACTTTGATGCCCAACGAGTCGCCCTCCGGAGTGAGAATGACGCGTGCACTGTCCTGTGCATCGCGGTCGTAGGCAATGGTTGTGCCGGTTCGGAGTACCACGTTTTTCACTTTTTGCTCATGCTGGGCGGCCGCCTTGGGGCCGAGAGCAAGGGCCATCAGTACGATGGCAAGGTTTTTGAGCTTAGTAGACATACTTCTTTCCTTTGACAATGTAGATACCCTTGTTCATGCGGGCTGTGCCGACGCGCCGGCCGGCGAGGTCGTAGACGGTCTCGGGCAACGGCTGCACGGTGGCTGCGGGACGGATGCCCGTGGCCGTGGTCATGGCCGGATAGGAGGTGAGTTGCGTCCAGTCGGGATTGCCGCGGCGAACTCTGGCCTCGTTGGCGATGGGGCAGAGCAGGTGGGTACCGGCGGCCGTACCCACCACGATGCCCGAGACTTGCCACGACGATCCGGCGGCAGGGGTTTCGTAACCGGCCGTGTTCAGCGCATTGACGACGTGCACGCGGCCCGTCGCATCCTGGCCCGTCTCGCTGTCTTGAAAGACAAGACCGCGCACCGTCACCCAGTTGGCGAGGTGCCCTGACAGCTCCCCGGCTGTGACGGTCACCGGCTCTACGTTGGGCTCCGTCACGGGCTCGGCCATGGCCAGACGCGTGAGGTTGGTATGCTCGGTGCCCTTGAATACGGGCATGCTGCCGGTGCTGGTCTTCCGGCCGGTGAGGAATCCGGCCCAGTGTTGGTTGTAGGCCATGGCCGAAGTCTGCGGCAAGCCCTCCAGGCAAAGGCTTCCCGACGCATCGCGCAGGTAGACTTGGCCCCCGGCCACACAGGTGACACGGGCCCGGGCGTCGGGGGCCAGATAGAGCGTGGCCTCGGTGCCGTCGGGCAGTGCACAGAACGCAGCGATGCCGTTCACGCTGGCGACGCTTTCCGATGGCATGCTGCCGGCAGCTGCAAATACGCTGCCGGCAAAGGTGTTGGTGTGTTCAGCGACCGCAAGGCACTGGCTGGAGAGCGCCAGCAAGGCGGCCAATCCTGTTCTGAAAATGGAGTTCATTTCTCTTGTTGGGGTGAATCGTGTGGCGGGGGCACCGTGCCCCCGTTCTGTCTGCAAACTTACGAAAATAATCCGAAAACCGGGTATGCGTCTCCCACAGATGTTCTTTCACCGTTCGATTTTGGCCACTTCTTACCTCCTCTTTCCTGTCTTTGATCCACATACAGCCATGCAAATGGACGATTTCCCGCTTTTTGTTAGTACCTTTGTACCCGTCTGATTACGAATCATAAACTTAAAAAACAAGTCCGGGACATGGCGAAAGACTGGTTGCGGGCAAGAAAAGGAAACGACATTGAAATAAAATCTCAGTAAAATGAACCACAAAAACAATATCCAAAAATACAGACAGGCGCGTCTGTCCAACCGATTCGTGACTCCTTTCCGACTCTCACTTGTGTTGTCGGTGCTTGCGTTTTCGTCCCTTCTGCGGCTCCATGCCAAGCAGGTTTCGGCTCGACAAGCACTCGACATCGCACGGAAATATGTTACACTTGACCGCCGTCTGACCGCCGTTCCGAGGACTCGAGGCAACGGGCGGCCGGCAACAGAACCCTTTTATGTATTCAACGATGCACGCGGCAAGGGTTACGTGGTGGTTTCTGGCGATGACGCCATGGGCGAAATCCTGGCTTACAGCGATGCGGGAAAGCTGGACACGCTCAACGCCAATCCCGGTGCAAGGCTGTTGCTGCAGGCTTATCGTGAGCGTTTTGCGCAGCTGCAACAACAGCCAGAAGCAGCTCAACCTGTCACTGTACAACCCTCTACGCGCGCACTGCCCGGCTACAAGGCTGTGGCTCCGCTGCTGACATGCAAGTGGGATCAAGTTTTTCCATACAACAAAAATACGGGCTATCCCTACACCGGATGCGTGGCAACGGCGATGGCGCAGGTGATGTTCTACCACAAGTGGCCCGTTCAGGGACGCGGCGAAAACAGCTATACCGTGGTGTATGACAACCAAGTGAAGCATGCCGATTTCAGCCAGTCTTACTACGACTGGGGGCATATGAAGAACATCTACAACTATTATCATCCTTCGACCGACGTAGAGAAAGATGCCGTTGCACTGCTGATGAGCGACATTGGCATCGCGACAGGGATGCAATATACAAACCGTGCGAGCGGTGCTTACAACGAACAGGCGGAAAGCGCGTGGCAGAAGCACTTCGATTACACCACCGCTTTCGTGAGGAGAGCCGATGAAGGCACGGCCGGCTTCACCGAAATCGTGCGACAGGAACTGCTCGACGGATTCCCCGTTTACCTTTCGGGCTATTATGCCATTGAGGCAGACGGACACGCTTGGGTGACTGACGGAATGGACAGCAACGGACTTTTCCATATGAATTTTGGCTGGGGCGGACAGAGTGACGGCTACTTTTCGCTCACGGCTACCGATGTTGCGCAGAGCGGCGGTGAGTTCGGGGGACGCCCGTTGTCGTTCAAGGTGGGGCTCATTGCCATTCTGACCCATCCCAACAAGCCAGGCAAGAAGATAGATCCCTCGCTGCTTGCAGACAGTCCGAAGCTAAGGTTTACCTTGGAGGGCAGTCTCACTCTGCCCGACGGACATGCCAAAACATTCGCCGTAGGGGAGATGCCAGCTGTAGAGATGGCCTACTTTATCAATAAAGGCTCCAATTTTAAAGGTGACATCGGCGTTGGTATCTTCGACATGAACGGCAAGATGCTCATCCCCTGCGCCTCAGACGACCACGCTGTAGGCGGATTCACCGATCGGGTGTTTGGGAAATACGACGATGGATACATGAAGAAAGACAACGTGATAGTCACTCCCCAGAAGATAAAAGTCAGCCTGACGGACCCTGCAAGACTGGGCGACGGCTATTATCAGCTCCTGCCCATCTGCGTGCCCAAGAGGGAAGACGGCAGCTGGGGTGAGTGGGGGCGCATGAAGTTGGCCCCGCGCATGGTGATCGAAATCAGCAACGGCAGCGTGCGCGTGGTGGAAGAAGACTTCCTCACGGCCGGATTCCAATTCGCCGAACAGCCCTCGGTAAGGCATGTCAAACCGGGAAGCGAAGAGAAAATATACTTCTCCATAAGAAACAAAAGCGGACTGGAACGTACTTGCCAAGCCAAACTCCAACTGCTCAATGCCGACGGAACCGTGGCGCTCGAAGTGCGGCGCGAGCAAAAGACCGCCTTTAGCGGATTTGATACCACCCTGTTGCCTTTCGCCGTCGACATCCCCGCCTCGTTTGCCGAGGGCCAATATCGTATCGCGATCGAATTGATCAAAGAGAACCCCATCGGCATCGACAATCCCGCGGCAGAGCGTTATGCTGTGGAAAAGCTGTATGGCAAAGACGACACTTTCCTCGACATCTCGCTGCTGCCCACCGGCATTGACAACACGACGGCCCCCGATTTTCATCTGACCCATGACGGCAACACGCTCACCCTGCAAGGTTGTCGTCTGCAATGGGTGAAGCTCTTCGACACCAACGGCCGGCTGCTCAAACATTTTCCAGCCGCCGCGCAAAACCAAGCCAGCCTCTCAATTGCCGACCTTGCGCCGGGCATATATCTTGTGCAGACAGCGGCTGACGGACATATCCGCGTCCGCCGTTTTGTCAAACAATAGCGTCTCTCCCGTCCCCGGCGTTGTATCGTGATAGGGAAACCCCAGAAATCATGAGTTGCAGCCGGGCTCTTGCCGCCTGTAACATTTGGATAATGAATAAAAGATACGGACACATGAAATCTTGTTTAATTGCTTTTCTGCTCGTGGAAAAGCCACTCTACTTTGACCCTTTTGGCCAAGTAGAATTTGCTCCTGTTGGCCACAACATGATTGCCCCTTGTAAAGTTCTGGTGCAGGGGTCAATTTTATTTTACCCTTTTAGATTCTCTGGCTTTTCTTAGCCCTTAACTTACGCATGCTTTCGCCATATAATTCTATGGTATGCGCCGTATGAATGATACGGTCAAGAATGGCATCTGCTATTGTCGGGTCCCCCACCATGTCATACCAGTTGGACGCAGGGTACTGTGAGGTTATGATGATGGATTTCCGTTCATGCCTGTCTTCGATAATTTCGAGCAGTATGGGCCGTTCCCTGGCGTCAAGATGCACAAGGAACAGGTCATCAAGGATAAGCAGCTGGCACCGCTCGATCTTCTTGAGTTCTGCCTCGAGTGTACCCTTGATTTTGGCCACTTTCAGTGCCCCGAGCAGTTTTGGGGCATTGGCATAGAAAGTGCGGAATCCCCTTATGCACGCCTCGTGGCCGAGGGCACATGCCAGAAAGCTTTTTCCCGTACCGGAAGATCCTGTGACGAAAAGGTTCTGCCCTTTGTTCACGAAATCCAGGGTGGCGAGGCGTTCCATCTGATTGCGCTCCAGCCCCCGGTTCGTGGCATAGTCTATATCTTCAAGATAGGCCTTGTAACGGAATGCCGCATTCCTGGTAAGCCGTGCTATGGCAGCCTGGGCACGATGGTCCCATTCTCGTGCAAGAAGCATGGAAAGGAAAGTGTCCGCCGTCATGGCCTGCGGCGTGGTGCCGGCAAGGCTTTCCCTGAAGGCCTCCGCCATACCATGCAGCTTCATGCGGTTCATCAAATCAAGCGATATGGCATTCTGATCCTGCTGTCCTGTAACAGGAGCTGTCTTGTTGTTTGTTTCCATAAATCCGAACTTTATAATTCTTGTTTGTCTTTTCTGTAATATTCACGTCCGCGTATGTTCTTGTGGGTCGGTGGCGCAGGGGAAGCCCCGAGGGGCTGTGCCCTTCCGTCCTCATCGGGAAGGAAATCCGCGTCTTCTCCCAGTTCAAGCACCTCGCGTAAGGCCTGATACCCGTATTGTAGCTTCTGGTTTGCGCAGGCGCAGGCCGCGACCAGACGGTCACGCCCGTACTTTTTCTCCAGCGTCAGTATGCCCCGGCAGGCTCTGAACGCTTTTGGAGGATACTGCATGAGCCGCTCCACTTCCCGAAGATAGTTCAATACGATGTTGTCCATTTCCGAGGCACGCCGGAAGAGTTCCTCCAAGTCCTTGTCATAAGGGCCGTAATGTCCCGGCAGGTAGTGCTCCTTTTTCCATGAATAAGCGTAGGGGACGTCACTGCGGTCATGGGCGGCGACAAGGTTCATGCCACAGTAGATTTCCACCGTGTCGGCATCGTAGAGGATCGTCACGCGTTTCCCCACATATTCCTTGGGAACACTGTAATGGTGCTTGAACAGCGATACGTAGGAGTTCCTGCCGACAGTCATCAGCTTTTTCTCTTTCATGACGTAGCGTTTCAGTGGAAGCGGGCGGAGGTAGTCCTTCTCACCGCGCAGGAACATCTCCTTGCGTGACGCCTCCCGGCCGGCCATCACCTTTTCATTGAAATCGTGCAGGGAAACATGGATAGCGGCATTGAGATCGTCCAGACTGGAGAAAGTCATTCCCTCTATGTCCAGGTAAACGGAACGGTAGAGAAGCTTCACTGCGTTTTCAACAAGGGCCTTGTCCTTGGGGTGGCGTACACGGGCGGGATAGACCGCACAGCCGTAATGCTCGGCAAAAGCGGCGAAATCGTCATTGATGACGGGCTCGTTGCGGTCGCTTCGGGTGACGGCCGCCTTCAGATTGTCGGGGACTATTGCCGCCGGAGCCCCTTCGAAATACAGCATGGCATTCTCGCATCCCTTGATCAGGTCTTCCTTGCGCTGCGACCATACGGCCTCACAGTAGGTGTAATGACTGAACGGAAGGATGGCAACAAAGACTTCGGCCTTCTTCGTCTCGCCTGTCATCTCATCGACAACTTCAAGCCTGTCACCGGCAAAATCAACATACATCTGGTCTGCGGCATAGTGCTCGACATGGCCGACGACCTTGATGTGGAACTTGTACTGGCGGACTGCCCGCTTGAAGGAAGACAGCTGAAGACCGTCAGGATATTCAGCATGATACTCCTTAAACAGTTTTCTGACACTCATCCCTTTGCGTGTCAGGCGGGATACATATCCGGGAAGCAAAGCCTCCAATTCAATCCTTTTGGAAGAAGGCTACCGACGTCGGGATTCCGTACCGACAAACATCTCATGCAACTGCTCCTCGGAAAGGGAGAGAAGCTGATCGATGCTTTTCCCACTTGAAAGGAACAGGCGGACATACTTGCGGACAGTGTTACGGGAAGTATGGAACGTGGATGCCGTTTCCTTGATACCCATCCCTGCCGCATAACATCTTAAAATGTTCTTGATTCTCTTGTTCATTTGCATAGATTTTATTATTACCCCTTACACCAGGACTCGGGTTCCCAAATCTACATAAAAAAACTCTAACAACACTTGTACTAAGTGGTTAATGTTATTTTGGCCAAAAGGGTCAATCATATTATGGCCAAGGTGAGCAATCCTGTTTGGCCAAAGGGGTCAAAGTAGAGTGGCTTTTCCATAAGACGACAAAGACTTAGTATTGGTTTTTCTAAGCTGCTCCTCGAAATAGGGCAGGAAACTCTCCTTCATCTTGTCTTTGGAAAAGAAACCATAACGCTCATTCAGCACTTCAAGATAAACTTGGATGCGAATAGTCTCTGCTTTTTCCATAATCTGACGGTTGTATTCCTTTTCTGCTGCAGTCTGCGGCTGAGCATAGATATACATACCAAGCGCACGACGACGCCTAAGTTCCATTGTCTCTGGATCTCTGTATCCTGGGTAAAACTCAAGGAAGAGAGATTTCAATCCGTTCCGTTTATCACGTGAACGTAAATTGACTGATTTACAACACTGCATAATTGTGAGTTTTTATTTGTTATTATAATATTGGGGTACAAAGTTCTATGATGATATTAAGCTGACATCAGTAATTACCAAATAATCAACAATAATCAGTACTATTTCATAGGTAACTCGTATTTCTTAGCTATTTTCTTCATGAGCGCATCGAACTCTTCTTTAAGAATGAAGACATACTGCCCTTGATGGATCTTTGAAACCTTGTATTGCTTCGTATAGTAGAACACCCTGTCTTTACTCATGTTGAATGCACTCATAGCTTCGCCAACTGAGTAATACTTTTCTCTGTCATCAAAGCAGAGTCCTTTTACCTGGTCAATATGATCCTTTGAATAGAACAGCTTACCAAACTCGGTTTTCGTTGGGATTTTGTGGCGATGGACAAACGAACGACGTGCATCAGGTGTCATACCATATTCTTTCTGTACTTCTTCAGGTGTCATCCATTCTTTTATGCCATCAGCGCATTTACGATTACCAAAGAAGTTATCAGCAGCTTCTTTCTCAAAGTACTTCCAGCCTTTGATTTCTATTGCCGGCAATTTATGCTCTCTACCAAGTTCAAGAACACGCTTTCTTGTTGTCTTGTACTTTTCAGACAGTTCTTCTGCCGAATAATAGCCTTCTGGACTTTCTGGAGTCTCTCTTGGTTCCTCCTTAGGAGTAGGGGGAGTGCTTCCAATAAAGATCACATTGCCGTTTTCATCTCGCTCAGCATCCTTGAATCGTCCGTTCAACACCTTTTTATCAAACTCGCTCCTTGAGATCATGGTAAACTTACCACGCTTCTCTGTATGAAGTTTCTCGTGTTTTATAAAATAGGAAATCCTGTCCTTTGTGAGTCCATATTTCTCAATCAGTTCAGCATAGGTGTACCAGTTCGGATCAACATCGTCACCCAAACGCTTATAACTGTCTATATGAACCTTTGAATAGAATACCGAACGTCCACGAGTAACACGAGGAATGTTGTTGTGATATACAAAGGAAAGAACATTTTGTTTTGTCATATGCAGTTTTTCCATCAATTGCTGCACGGTATAGTAATTGTCGAGGTCAATCTCTTCAATAAGTTCAACAAAGTTTTTATCAACCGCTTTTCGGTTAAAGAAGATATTACGACCCTCGTAATGTTTGGTGATATTATGCACCTCACAACGGCGTAAAACAGCTTTCTTACAGATATGGAATTTCTCCGTAATCTGCTTCACTGTATAGAAATCACCCTCAATGTCACACTTACGTCGATACTGTCTTTTCTTGTACGGATCATTTGATTCAAAGAAGTACTCTAAATCTTCTTGTCTTACATACGTACAATTTCCTATCTGCACAGCCTTGATGATGCCCTTGGCAAATAGTCTATAAACAGTTGCATGGCTTACTTTAAGAATCGTCTGAAGGTCTACAACTTTAAGAAGCCGTAACTGTTGGGAAGTGTTAAAATCCTGATCTTGATTTTCTTGTTTCCAACTAGTTTCTCTTGCAGAACGCTTTTTTACCGATTCTTTTTGATGCTGTACCTTATGATTACATGCATTGCTGCAGTACAGCGATGTCATTTTGGTAGCTATGAATTCCTTTCCACAGCACCTACACTGCTTAATTATTCTCATATTTCAGGTCGCCATTTATTTCTATTTTTCGTCTCACGTTTTCTCACGTATTCTCACTCATAGTGTCTTCTATAGAATCGCGAGTTTTATGAGGTCGATTGACTTTCTCATATTCGTGTCCTCTATTGTCTCGTGAGTCATTCGTGTGACAGATATTGGAGGGTTGCGAACGAATTTTGGGCCAAAAATAATAAGAATAACTGGTAATAACAAATACTGACCACGAAGTGTTAAAACGCAGAAAACCACCCTAAGTGGGTGGCTTTCAGATAGTTGGTGGTAGTTAGTGTAAGTTGTTGATAATCAGGCTATTTACCAATGCAGAAGTTACTATCTGTAAATATAAGTAGCTGATAATCAGCACAAACACCTTTGTTTTAGGGTGTCTAAAGTGACTCCGAGGGACGGTGGGGGGACGCAAAATAGGCAAAAATCTGCAAATATGACTGCCGTCAAAAAAAGAAAATGCAAACATCTGCAAAATCGATTTTCCAGTTCTTTGCATGTTTACACTTTTTAACGCAGATTTTTGCACATTCTTGCATTAAGGTTTAGTTTATAGATATATAATATGGGAATAAACTAAACCGTGCTCATATATTGATCCGAGTTATCGATCTCTCTTTCTTTTGATAGGAAATTGTAATTCATTTTATAGATTTATGCTTGCTTTTTGCTTTCAAATTCTATAAAAATACGAATATGAAGATAAATTTATATAAAAATCAACAATATTTGAGGGAAATGTTTGGTAAGACAAAATAAAAAGAGTATTTTTGCAACAAATTTAGGCTGGTATTCATAAAATAAACGAAGATGGCAACAAAAATACAGCAAATATTAGAGACGGCACCCAATGAAGCAGTCTTATTTGGTTCGTGGCTTTCAAGTCAAGGCTTGGATGCTCGTGGTCAGTATGCTTATATGAAAAGTGGATGGCTTGACCGGATATCGAAAGGGGTTTATAAGATACACGGAACAGAACCAAGCCTATTTGCTACTATATCGTCATACAACACGCAACTTAGTAAGAGTTGTAATGTAGGTGCATATACGGCATTGGAACTTCGAGGATACTCCCATTACTTGTCAATGGGGAAGCCTAAGGCTTATCTATTTACTGACAAAAGCAATAAGTTGCCTTCATGGTTACTAAAAGAGGAGTGGAATATGACTATAAAATACATGACTACCTCTTTTCTGGGTGATGAGCTGTTGGGGGTAGAAACCATGACTATCAATCAACATGATTTGCTTGTGTCATCTCCAGAGCGTGCCATATTGGAGTGTTTGAACTTGCCGGATGCATCTTCATCTTTGCTCGATATCTATTATGTCATGGAGGGCTTGACAACATTGCGTCCCAAGTTGATTCAGACATTACTGGAGGCCTGCACGTCTCAGAAAGTGATACGACTGTTCCTCTATATGGCAGAAAAGGCTGGCCACGCCTGGTATAAGGCTTTGAAACTGGAGAATATCAATTTGGGTACATCCAGATTTATGATCACGCCTACAGGAAAGTACATCAATAAGTATAATATGACAATCTCAAAAGAACTTGCAGAATATGAATGATATAAGATCAAGTGTTTATGCTCAGAAGGTAGAACTGTTGCTCCGTCTCATTCCGATTGTGATGGAAGAAAGTGTGTTTGCAATACATGGTGGTACAGCCATCAATCTTTTCTTGAAAGATTTGCCACGTTATTCTGTAGATATTGATCTGACCTATATTCCATTGGCTGACCGTCAGACAAGTTTGGATGATATCAATATTCATCTGAAGGCTATCGCAGATAAGGCAAAGAAAGCATTCAAAGGAATGCACATCGTTCTAAACTTCAGTACCTGCAAACTGTTGTGCGAATATCGAGGTAAGCAGGTGAAGATAGAGGTTAATCAAACCAAGAGAGAAATTATAGGTGGTGATGTTCAAACAATACCACTGAGCGAGAAGGCACAGGAAGAGTTTTCTCTCTTTTGTAAGGCAAAAGTTGTGCCCCTAACTCAATTATATGGTGGCAAGATTGCAGCAGCACTTTCGCGCCAACATCCTCGTGACTTGTTTGATGTAAAGTATATGGATATTCTTTTGAGCGATTGCCGCGAGGGACTTGTCTTCTGCTTACTTGGTAGCGACAGACCGATTCATGAGTCATTTGCTCCACGCCTGATTGACCAGCGAGAAGCAATGGAAAACCAGTTTGCAGGTATGACGGATATTCCTTTTACATACGAGGAGTTTGAAGAAACTCGTGCAAAACTCATAAATGATGTCAAGTCGATGATGTCAGAAGCGGATAAGAGGTTCCTTATCAGTTTCGAATCAGGGCAGCCCGAATGGGATGGATATGAGTTTGAATACTTCAAGAATTATCCATCTGTGCAATGGAAACTTCTCAATTTGAAGAAACTCGCCAAACAGAATCCACAGAAGTTGCATATGGAAGCAGATAAACTAAGAAATCTCTTTAATTTCAATCTCAATAATTAACAGCCCACTACTTATGTCATACAAAGATTTTCAACAGAAGGTTTATTCATACCTGATTAAATACAAGAAGGAAAACCTTAATATAAATGATAAAGGCACTTCAGCACGTGGAGTTGAACACGATTGTTTATTACCAAAGCCATATTGTGATGCCCAAATACCTGTTATGCTTTATGACGGTATTAAAGAAACAGTGAAAGACATTCAAGCAAGCAAGTTTGCATATAAGGCTCACCTTGCAGCTTCTGTACATGTGGCAAGTTCTCAAACTGCATGTATCAACCTATTTGTGCCAATCTTGGAAAGTGAGTATGCAGACCAAATACTTATAGGGGCAGGAGTTGTACCTAAAGATTTTGACCATATTGACAGAAATCAGCTTCGCAAAGGATATTGCTTTGAGTATTGGGAGTCAACACTAGAAGGAGCAAAAGGGCTTCTTGGAGACCATAGTCCTCATGCTGGTACAGACTCAGATGTTGCCATTGCATATTGCAACAAAAACGATAAACTGTGCCTTTGGCTGATAGAGCACAAGTTAACAGAGCAGGAATTTACGACTTGTGGAGGCTACCGTTCAAAGGCAATTTCTCACTCAGAGAAGACATATTGCATTTCTTGTGGTATTGAAGAAATTTTGGGAAACCATGATAAGTGTTATTACCACAAGCATTGCGGTTACTTCTATTGGAATATTATGGATGCCCTATCTTCATTCTTCTGTGGTAAATTTGAAGGCAAAGGCTGCCCGTTTAGAGGCGGTATGAATCAACTTTGGAGAAATCAAATGCTTGCTTTGGACCTTGAGAATCGAGGTGTATTTGAAGAAGTCTATTTCTCGGTTGTTTCTCATCCAGATAATTCTTTTCTTGACAAGACTATGAATGAATATCGGGCACTAACAAATAACTCTCCCAAGTTCTATGACTTCAAATCAAATGCGCTTGTGGATGTGGCAATTGATTATTTGCCTGATTGGTCAAATTGGTACAAGAAAGTGTATTTGGGAATTGATTAATGTATCACAATGATTATGATAATATACAAATGATAGAACGACTCCGACAATTAATGACTCTTGATGTCAACATGAATACATCTGACATCGAAGAGCGTTTTGAACAAATAGCAAAGATGCTGTTTAATTGTTTTGCTATTCAAAAGGGAAATACCATATACCTCTTTAAAGAGATTGAGTTTTACTTCTACAATAAGAATCATCGCGATATTATCACCCATTCACGTGTATCCAAACCATTATGTTGGTATGTAAACGACTTTGGAGGAATTGATTTAAATTTTTCCAGTAGTATCAAGCGTGAGTCTAGGCCAAATAGTAAGGGAAAGATTGTCGAAAAGTGTGTGTTGGATGATAGCGCATACTTTGGTGGCATCCTCATTCGTCAACTAATAAGTGAAGATGGTTGTGAAGTCCTAAATGGACCATGGGCTTGTGCTGAATTGTTTAGGTGCTATGATGCTATTATCATTGACAAGGATTTGCCTATTCTTGTGGAGCATGATAATGGTATGGTGGGCTATATTCGTGAACCTCGTATCAATCTACTTACGTCCAAACAAACAGTAGAGGGTAAGGTTGATTATATTCTTGAAGAATTTCATGAAGTTTCTGAGAGGAAATGTCTATATAGAGATGTTTCGAGATTTGTGGATAGACGTTATAGATATGTGCGTTGTGATACATTAATGCACGATAAAGATACAAACCTCGTGTATTTCTCTCCTTGGTTAAAAGACAAGAAAGAAGGACATCCAGAGTTTTATAAGCGTCTGAAGGATGTGCTTGATGAAATGGGAATTGAGTCCAAAGAACTGAAATCAACAAATGATTATTGGACTCGCGATTATATGCCGATTCAATTGGGCGAAAATGAGTTCTTGAAGTATCGCTATTATCCTGATTATCTTGTGAAGAGCAAGAATAAAAAAGAAATTGAGACAATTACTGATGCTACCAAAGTGTTACATGGTATGGGAATAAGTTGTCGTTCTACCAATTTGATCATAGATGGCGGTAATATGGTGCCCTGCGGTCCATATATCGTGATGACAGATAAGGTGTATTCAGAAAACAGGAAAAAGAAAGATGATGCAGATTTTAAGGCTTTATTGGAATCAGAGCTTGGTCATCCTGTTATCAATATTCCCTGGACTTCACATGAAGACGATGTTTATGGACATTCAGATGGATTCATCAAATGGTGTGGTGATAATCGCATATTAATGAGTAATCATGGGGATTGCTTTCCTAATGAAGCAGCATCAATCCGTCGGATTCTTGAAAATTATGGCTTTGAAGTAACAGAAATGTGTTTCAAGGGCAAAGTTGGTAAGCCTTGTTATGATCTCAACTGGGCATATATCAACTTTCTTCAGGTTGGCAAAAACATCATTATGCCAAAATTCGATATTGAAGAGGATGCTATAGCCCAACAATATATTCAAGCAGCTTTTCCTGATTGTAATATTGAGCAAATAGAAATGGCTGAGATAGCAAAAGAAGGTGGTGCCTTACATTGTATTAGTTGGAATATCTATCTTTCATAGTAATGAGTTGAAAATGCAAATCACCACCCATAAAATCTTTCTGTCCCTCGAAGAAAAAGTGTAATCTCGGCGGACAGATGGGGGACAAATTGAGCGAAAAACGGCAAATATGGAAGTTAAAAAGCAAAAATCTGCAAATATGGTAATAATTCTTAGTGCTTGAAATTAAGTTAATTATGAGCTATATTTGCAGATGGTATGCTTTTCTTTGCAAAAATTCACTTTCCCACGCAGAATCTACTTTCCGATGCAAAAGTGAGAAAATATATTGTGGAGGGTTTCCTGGGGAGTGATGCGGCCCCGACCGGTTATATCTGCAAGGTCGTCGAGGACGAGACGGAGGTCTTCGGCAATCAGGTCAGTAGGGAAATTCGAGCGCATGCCTTGAAGCACACGAGACAGGTTATCGTGTGCACGAGAAAGAGCCTCGTAATGGCGGGCACTTGTAATGATAACGCTACTTTCGTTAATATCGGGGATGTCGGCAGCCTGGAGTAAAGCCGATTCAAGAGTGTCGAGCCCTAATCCAAGTTTTGCAGAAATATAAATAGTCGCTCCAGGCTTATTTGCAGAGAGAGAATGAACGGAAGTGGTAGCGTTGGTTGTTTCCGGGGTAGGGGAGTGCAGGTCGATTTTGGTTCGCACCATGATAAGGTGCTTGTCATGAGTGCGCCGTTGCATGTCGGCCATTTCTTCGGGAGTGGGAGTGGCATCTGTGAGCCAAAGTACAATGGTGGCCTCGTCAAGTTTCTGATAGGTGCGTGCTATGCCCAATTGCTCTATCTTGTCGCAGGTGGTGCGGATGCCAGCCGTATCAATGAATCGGAAAGGAATACCCTGAATGGTCATCGAATCTTCTATGACGTCGCGCGTTGTGCCGTGGATGTCGCTGACGATAGCCCGTTCCTCATGAAGCAACCGATTGAGCAGGGTCGACTTTCCCACATTGGTCTTTCCCACGATTGCCACCGGAATACCCTGCTTCAGCGCATTGCCGGTCTCAAAAGAGCGGGCAAGGGTCGTTATCCGATGGTCTATTCTGACAGCAAGAGTCTCGAGTTCATCCCGATTGGCAAACTCGAGTTCTTCATGGTCACTGAAATCGAGCTCTAGCTCCAGGAGGCTCGTGATCTTGAGCAGTTGCTCGCGCAGGAGGGAGAGCTCGCTGCTGAAATGTCCTTTCAGCTGGCTAAGCGCCATCTTATGCGTTGCCCGATTGGTTGCCGATACCAAATCGGCCACAGCTTCGGCTTGAGACAAGTCCATCTTGCCATTAAGATACGCCCGCTGGGTATATTCTCCAGGAGTGGCCTGCCGTGCTCCGGCATCGATGCAGGCCTTAATGGCCTCATGGAGGACATAGGCCGATCCATGGCAGCTAATCTCCGTACAGTCTTCGCCGGTATAGCTGTGCGGGGCACGATAGATGCAGACCATTACGTCGTCGATGTCCTCGCCATCCAGCGTATGAAGGTGTCCGTAGTGCAGACTGTTGGGCCGGGCATGGTCAAACTGATGGGCACCGTCTCCGGTTGAACCTGCCTTGATAGGGGAGAAGAGCCGACCGGTGACCGTAAGGGCATCGGGGCCGCTGAGGCGCAACACGCCAATGGCACCGCCCGCAGGTGTAGCCAGTGCTACGATGGTATCACTGTTTATCATGCAAAGGAGTGATTAGATGCGGTCGAGTACGGTGGTGATGAGGCCGTCAATGTCGTTCTTGTAATTGCTCTCAGCTTTCTTGGCCACGCGATTGGCAATGACCATGCACACCGTAAGTGCTTTGTGCCCCATGAGCGAAGAGAGTCCGGCCACGGCACTCGACTCCATCTCAAAGTTTGTGATGTGAAAGCCGTCGTAATCAAAACTCTCTATCTTCTCGTTCAGCTTCGGGTCGGCCAACGGCACACGGAGCTGACGCCCTTGAGGACCGAAGAAACCGCCACAGGCAATGGTATATCCGCGAACCATGTCCTTGTCGGCAATTCGGTCGAGCAGTCCTGTATCAGAGACGGACACGTAGGGATTGCCCATCTTGTCCTGCCATTTCACATGCTCCTTAAAGGATTGCTCCAACGAAAGATCACAAACCTTATCTCTACCAGCATAGAAATTCAGAAGCCCGTCGAATCCTATACTTTTGACCGTTGCCACGTAGGTTCCTGTCGGCACATCGGGTTGCAGTCCCCCGCAGGTGCCAATGCGTACAAACTCGAGCGACCGCAGCTGTGGCTTGGACGTGCGTGTCTGGAAGTCGATATTGGCCAGTGCATCCATCTCGTTGAGCACAATGTCGATGTTGTCGCAGCCAATGCCCGTACTTTGCACCGTGATACGCTTGCCATGATAAGTGCCGGTGATGGTTAGGAACTCGCGATTGCTCACCTCGCACTCCTTGGTTTCAAAATGTGAGGCGACCAAGGCCACCCGTCCGGGATCGCCTACCAGAATCACTTTGTCGGCCAGCTGTTCGGGTTTGAGGTGGAGATGGAAGATGGAGCCGTCGCCGTTGATGATGAGTTCAGACTCTGCAAAATACGTATTCATAGCGTTTATGTTTTTAGATATTCATTGATTTTCGAGCACGCGGACTTTGAGTGTCAGTGCCCGAAGGTCTTCCCTTTGCCGGGCCTGTTGCTTCTCGGCATTGATTATCTGCCGTGCGGTCTGTGGATCGGCTTGTCGATGATATGCACTTCGCAGACTTTCCAGTTCCTGTTCTGTCTTGGCAATCATCGCATCCAGCTCTTCTATCTGGGCATAGAGCCGTCGGCTCTCGGCTTTCTTGAACTGGGAGGGCGAGGTGACAACACGCCCGTTGTTGATCACAAACCGCATGCCACCAGCCGCCATGCCCGACTTGGCCTTGCGACGGGCTGCCAAAGTCCGCAGCCGAACCAGTGCCTCGCTGCGGCTACCAAACGCCCAAGTGTCTCTGATGCTGCGAATGGCAGCGTAGTGTTCCAGTTGGCTCGTGCTGAGTCCGTCGTTGGTAAAGTCCTGTCGAAGCCCCGACGGAACAAAGGTATAGATGCACACGCTGTCCTGCGGCTGGAACCTATCGCTGACCAGCCAGCCCAATGTATCTACGTCGTCAATGACGAGCAGGTAATCGTTGGCCGTAGAGTTGAAAGGCAGTCCGTAGTTTTCGGGCTTGTACCATTCGCCCTTGTCGGCATCGAAAGTTGTCATGAAGATGTCGCGTCCCCCGATGGAGCCCGGGCCTATCGCCGAGAAATAGAGCGTGGTGCCATCGGTTGAGAGGAAAGGGTAGTCCTGCCACATGTAGTCTTCGCCGGATATGTCGGCCAACCGCACGGGTTGCCCCCAAGCACTGCCCAATCGGGTCTGTGACCAGAGCGTGGTGCCGGTGGTGTCGCCGGCGGCGAAGATGCGCCGGTCACCAAACCCATCCTGATACTGCATCTGGCATCCGCCCTGCGCATTGGTGCCGGTCTGTCGGGCCGTCAGCCGTCCCACCTCGCTGTCCATGGGAATGACTGCCAGAAAATCGGCCTTGGCCACCGCCATGCTGTCTACAAACATCACCTTGGCCGTTGCGGGCAGCATGGTGCGATAGAGGCTGTTCGCCGGCGTTTCCTGCATTGCGGGCCTGCCCGCTTTCTTGGTAGGCCTGGCTTTCCCCACGGTTCGCTGTCTCTGTGCGTGCCCTGTCTCTGCTGCAAGCAGGGCCATGACCATCAGCATTATGATTTTCTGTTTCATCTATCTCCTCGAATTGGAAGAACAAAGATAAGGCTTTTCCGATAAACACCGAAGCCGCCAAAGTCTTTTTTAGATAATATTAATAGGCATCGGTGCCTACCAGGCTGGCCCATTAGAGACGTTTCTTCCTTAGCCCAGCAGGGTCGACGCCATGCTGGCGGCAGCACGCCGTCCGTCGCCCATGGCCAGAATCACCGTGGCACCGCCACGAACAATGTCGCCGCCTGCATAGAGTCCGGAGCGTGACGACATCATGTCTTCGTTCACCACGATGGTATTCTTCCGTCCGAGTTCCAGCCCGGGTATCGACTTCGGCACCAGCGGGTTGGGCGACACACCGACAGCCACAATCACCTGGTCGCACTCCAGCGTGACGGTCTGCCCCGTGATCTCCGGCCGCCGACGGCCAGAGGCATCGGGCTCACCCAGCTGCATCACGTCGAGCACGGCCGCGCAGATGCGCCCATTCTCGTCGCCCAGATACTCCTTGGGATTGTGGAGCGTGAGGAAGCGAATGCCCTCTTCCTTGGCATGCTTCACTTCTTCCAAACGGGCGGGCATCTCCGCTTCCGACCGGCGATAGACCAGCGTCACGTCGGCACCCAGCCGTTTGGCCGTGCGGCAGGAGTCCATGGCCGTGTTGCCACCGCCCACCACGATCACTTTCTTGCCCAGAATGATGGGCGTGTCGGTGTCGGGGTTGGCCGCATCCATCAGGTTCACGCGTGTCAGATACTCGTTGCTCGACATCACATTGATGAGATTCTCACCCGGAATGTCCATAAAATTGGGCAGACCTGCTCCCGAAGCTACAAAAATTCCCTTGAATCCACGTTCTTCAAGTTCCTCTACCTTAATGGTTTTTCCAATGATAGTGTCTGTCTGGAAGTGCACGCCGGCACGCCGCAGATTGTCAATCTCCACGTCTACGATGCGATTGGGCAGACGGAACTCGGGAATGCCGTACTTGAGCACACCGCCAATCTCGTGCAGGGCCTCGAAGACATATACCTCGAATCCCCGCTTCACCATGTCGCCGGCAAAGCTCAGCCCCGCAGGGCCAGAGCCTACCACGGCCACCTTGATGCCGTTGCCCGGGGCAATCTCGGGCAGGGCCATCTGTCCGCTCTCCCGCTCGTAGTCGGCGGCAAACCGCTCCAGATAGCCGATGGCCACGGCCGGCTCGTTCATTTTGACGTGAATGCAGCGGCTCTCGCACTGTTTTTCCTGGGGACACACGCGGCCGCACACGGCCGGCAGGGCCGAAGTTTGCTTGAGCACCTTGGCGGCAGCGAGAAAGTTGCCCCGCTCTATGTTCTTGACAAACGAGGGGATGTCGATGTTCACCGGGCATCCTTCCACGCACGTGGGCTTGGCGCAGTCCAGACAACGGTGGGATTCTCTCACGGCCATCTCTGCCGTCAGGCCTTGGTTCACCTCCTCGAGCCGGGTGGTGGAACGGTAGGTGGCATCCAGTTCGGGCATTTTCACCCGCTCAATGGCCATCCGTTCCTTTGCTTTCATCGCCGCACGCAAATCCTTGCGCCATTGAGCATTACGCGAGTAGTCCTCTGCTGATTCTGCCTCTTCCGCAGGAGGAAGCGACGGATTCCCTTGGAAAGTCTTCCCCGTCTCCTCTCCAGTGTGAGGAGGCAACGGCCCTCCTTGGGAGAACCCTCCCGTTTCTCCTCCGGCAGGAGAAGGGGCGGAGGAGGCCTGGTAATGCTCCATCTCCTCCCGCTCCACGTTTTTGAAGGTGCCCATGCGCTTCATCATCTCGTCCCAATCCACCTGATCGCCGTCGAACTCGGGGCCGTCGATGCACACAAACTTGGTCTTGCCGCCGATGGTGAGCCGGCAGGCACCGCACATGCCTGTGCCGTCCACCATGATGGTATTGAGCGAAACGTCGTTGGGTATGCCGTATTTCCGGGCCATCTGCGAGGTGAACTTCATCATGACAGGCGGGCCAATGGCCAGCACCTTGTCCACATGCTCGCGCCGAATCACCTGTTCCACGCCCACAGTCACCACGCCTTGCTGGCCGTAGGAGCCGTCATCGGTCATGATGATGACCTCGTCGCTGTATCGGGCCACATCGTCCACCATGATGACAAGGTTCTTCGTGCGGCCGGCCAGCACCGAAATGACACGGTTGCCGGCCTGCTTCAGAGCCGTGAGAATGGGTAGGATGGCCGCAATGCCAATGCCGCCGCCGGCACAAATCACCGTACCGTAGTTCTCGATGCGCGAGGGATTGCCCAATGGGCCCACAATGTCGTGCACGGTGTCGCCTTCACGGAGCCGGCAGAATTTGGTAGACGAGAGACCCACCTCCTGGATGACGAGCGTCAACGTGCCCCTGGCGGCATCTGCCTTGGCAATGGTATAGGGCACGCGCTCGCTTTTCTGGTCCACCCGTACAATGATGAAGTTGCCGGGACGGCAGCTCCGGGCTATGAGCGGAGCCTCCACCTCGAAGCAATATACTTTCTCGGAGAACTGCTCTTTCTTGATAATCTTGTTCATGGTTCGCAATATCTTTAGTGGTTGTTTTTGTATAATGAGGTTGAGCAGGGTAGGGCGGACGGGGCCGGACTATGGGTGGAATGCGGCAGGGACATGCGGCCCCACATGTCTGTCAAGGCTTTGGGGCCACAGACATACAGGACGTATGTCCCTGCCAAATGTCAGCTGTTGTATATATAATAAGGTGTCTTATCCGAAGTTCTTGTCGTCGAGCATCTCGAAGCCACAGTAGGGCACAAGCACTTTCGGCACGCGGATGCCCTCGGGCGTCTGGTTGTTCTCAATGATCGAAGCCACGATGCGGGGCAGGGCGAGGGCCGAGCCGTTCAGCGTGTGGCAGAGTTCGGTCTTCTTGGTCTCCGCGCGGCGGAAGCGGCAGTGCAGCCGATTGGCCTGGTAGCTCTCGAAGTTGGACACCGACGACACCTCCAACCAGCGCTTCTGGGCGGCGCTCCACACCTCGAAGTCATAGCAGATGGCCGACGTAAAGCTCATGTCGCCGCCGCAGAGCAGCAGGATGTGGTAGGGGAGTTCCAGTTTCTGCAGCAGCCCTTCCACGTGGTTCAGCATCTCCTGCAGGCTCTCGTAAGAGTGTTCCGGCTTGTCAATGCGCACGATTTCCACCTTGTCGAACTGGTGCAGACGGTTCAGTCCGCGCACGTCCTTGCCGTAGCTGCCGGCCTCGCGACGGAAGCAAGCCGAGTAGGCGCACCGCTTGACGGGCAGCTCTTTCTCGTCGAGAATCTCGTCGCGGAAGATGTTGGTCACCGGCACCTCGGCTGTGGGGATGAGGTAAAGGTTGTCGAGATTGGCATGATACATCTGTCCTTCCTTGTCGGGCAGCTGGCCCGTGCCGTAGCCGCTAGCCTCGTTGACCACGTAGGGCGGCTGCACTTCCAGGTAGCCCGACTTGCGGGCCTCGTCGAGAAAGAAGGCTTCCAGCGCACGCTGGAAGCGGGCCATCTTGCCCAGATAGATGGGGAAGCCGGCCCCGGTAATCTTCACTCCGAGGTCGAAGTCCACCAGATTGTACTTCTTCAGCAGGTCCCAGTGGCACAGCGCGTCGCCGTCCAGCTGGGGCATGGGGCCGCCTTCTTTCACCACCACGTTGTCCTCGGCGTCCTTGCCCTCGGGCACGGCGTCGTTGGGAATATTGGGAATCTGGAGCAGCACCTGCGTCATGTCCTCCTGTGCCTTGTCCATGATCTCCTGCAAAGCCTTGTCTGTGGCTTTCAACTCGGCCACGCGGTTCTTTATTTCTTCAGCCTCGGTCTTCTTGCCGTCCTTCATCAGTCCGCCAATCTGCTTGGCAAACAGGTTCTGCTGCTGCTTGTTGTTGTCGAGTTTCAGCTGTGTCTCGCGGCGCAGCTTGTCATATTCCAATACTTTCTCGACGGCTTCGCGTGCGCCCTGGAAGTGTTTCTTCTCCAGTCCTTTGACCACACGCTCCGTCTCTTCGCTTATAAGCTTCAATGTAAGCATGATGCTGTGATTTTAAGAATTATCTATATTTCGGGCAAAAGTACAAAAAAACTGTGAGAGCGCAAACAATTTCGATGAAATAAGCGGCCGTTGCTTTCTTTTCGTTCACAGGCCTTTATGATTTATCATAATCATTGTTATATTTGAAAAGTGGGGCGAACGGAGGCTGGAAAGCGGTGGGCCGTATTGCTAATAATTTATAATTTGAAGACCGGGAGCAGCTTGTTCTGGCATAATTACTTATCTTTGCAACTCATTAAACACTGTAAAGAATACGATTATGATTAAGATGTATGGCATGAAAACCTGTCCGTACTGCAGCTATGTGGAGAAACAGGTGGAAGGCAATCCCGATTTTCAGCTTGTGGACATTGGCGAACATGTGAAGAATCTGAAAGAGTTTCTCGACCTGCGCGACCATCATCCCGCTTTCGAGGAGGCCCGTCGCATTGGCGACGTGGGCATTCCCTGCTATGTGCGCGAGGACGGCAGCGTGACGTTGTCGTCGGCCGAGGTGGGTCTGGAGCCCATGCCCGACGGCCCTGCATGCAGCCTCGACGGCACCGGCTGCTGACCATGGGCACCTGTGTGCACGTCCTTTACTCATCGGCCGCCCGGCAGACCAAGCGTCTGTTGGGCGGTTTGCGTAATGCGCCGCATAGTGGGCACTTGAAAGCAAAGCTATAATCGGCTTGCGACAACACCGTAAACGCGAGCGGATTACGGTGTAATCGTATGGCCTTTTCGCCGCAAACGCGCGGCGATTACGCCGTGCACGCGGAACCGTTACACGGGGACGGTTTATCCCTCGCGCACAAAATAAGGAATGGCGGGCTCGCCCAGCTGAGGCCGCCAGGCAAATCCCTCGTAGCCGAACTCGTGCAGGGCTTCGGCCGACGTGGGCTGCTGCTCCAGCAGCCAGCGTGTCATGGCTCCACGGCAGGCCTTGGCCCACACTGCCTGGACGGCCAGCTCTCCCCCACTGTCCACCATGAACATGGGCTGAACGACACGCAGCTCGCGGCAAAGCCGCCGCCAGTCGAACAGATGTTCGTATTCGCCCGTGCTGAGATGCACCAGCACACCATCGTCGGCCAGCGTGCGGCGGATGAGCAAGTCGGTGAGTTTGTCCCTCCAGAAATGGAACAGCGGAACGTCGTTGGTAGCTGGTAGACTGATGGTTGGCACGATACGGTAAGACGCGATTCCGTCCAGCGGCCGCAGCAGTCCGTAGAGATAGCACGTAATGCGTAGGTGCTCCTGAGCATAGTCGAGGGCTGACGGGCTGAGTGTTGCGGCCCGCAGGTGCTTGTAGGCCTGGCCGCTGTAGGCCATGATGGCCGGCCGGCGTTCGGCCAGCAGAAAGTTCTGATAGCGCAGCCAGTTCTCGGCGGCCAGCTTGGGGCTGCATTTCAGCTGGTCGCCCAGCTCAGCGGCATCCATCCGGGCCAGGTCGGCCGCAATGGCTTGGGCCGTGGCGTCAAACATGGGGACAGATTGGGGCTGCACCGTGCAGCGGCCATTCATCAGCTTGGCATCGGCAAGAAGTATTTGCATATCGGCGGTTTTGGGAGTTTGTGTTGCGGTGCAAAGGTAAGGTTTTTGGGCGAATCCCGTCATCCGGGGCCGGCTGTTTTTGCGTCGGGACACAAAAAAACAAGACCTCTCGCGAGACCTTGCATCTTTGTTGGCAGAACCTTGGTTCCGCTTTTGGAGCTTGATTGTGGGTTCACGCCTCACGGCGGAAACCAACGCTCATGCTTCAACTTGTTGTCCTGAATGGTTCAATCTTTGTTTACCTTAAACTAATTACCTAATGACTTAAACAATCTTTACCTAAAAACCTAAAACTAAAAACCTATATGAAACTACTAACCTAAAAATCTTATTAACCTTTTGACGATGCAAAGATACGGCGTTTCTCACGACTGCACAATGTTTTCGCTCCTGTTTTCTCCCAAAACCACTCAATTCTTGACCTAAATCAATGGGTTGTGTGCGGGCACAACACAAAAACTCCTGTTCGTCGCAATGAATGTCCCCACGGCTTGCCGCTTTCAGAAAAAATCTCTATTTTTGCATTTGCAAGTACCCCTCACCCCGAAACCGTGAGGTCGGAGAAAACCCTGCAACGAAGATGGAAGAAACGAAGAAGATAAAAAAGATGCTGCTCGTCGTGGATCCGCAGATTGATTTCATCGGCGGAACGCTGCCCGTGCCCGGCGCGGCCGAGGCCATGGACGGGCTGGCCCGGTATGTAGAGACCCACGACGACTATGCCGTGAAGCTCGTCACGTCCGACTGGCACCCCTACCGCCACGCATCGTTCGACCGTGAAGGCGGCCAGTGGCCGCCCCATTGCATCCAGCACTCGGCGGGGGCGGCCCTCTGGCAACCCCTGCTCGAGGCGCTCAACCGCTCGCGCGGTGGCTTTACCTTATTATATAAGGGCGACCGGGTGGACCGCGAAGAATACTCCATCATGCAGAACGATCGGTCGGCTGCCGTCGTCGACCGGCTGGTGCGGGCCCTCCGCATTGACCGGATAGACCTGTGCGGCCTGGCCGGCGACGTGTGCGTGCTCAACACCGCACGCGACCTGCTGGCCCTCTACGGCCCCGGGCGGCTGCACCTGCTCACCCCCTACTCGCCCTCGCTCGACGATGGCAGCCGGCTGCGCGCCTTTGTCCGGGAAAACGGCATCACCGCCGAATAGATGACAGACAAGCGCAGCTATATCGCCATCGACCTCAAGTCGTTCTACGCCAGCGTGGAATGTCGCGAGCGTGGACTGGATCCGTTGACGACGAATCTGGTCGTGGCCGACGTGAGTCGCACCGAGAAAACCATCTGTCTGGCCGTGTCGCCCTCGCTCAAGGCCTACGGCATCAGCGGCCGGGCACGCCTCTTCGAGGTGGTGCAGCGGCTGCGCGAGGTGAACTATGCGCGGCGCCAGCAGGCGCCGGGGCGGCAGTTCGCGGGGCAGTCGGTGTCGGACACGGAGCTCAAGGCCCATCCCGAGCTGGAGATTGGCTACATTGCCGCCACGCCACGCATGGCGCACTACAAGGCCTACAGCAAGCGCATCTACGAGATATACCTGCGCTACGTCTCGCCCGAAGACATCCACGTCTATTCCGTCGACGAGGTGTTCTGCGACGTGACCCCCTATTTGGCCAGCTATAAAATGACTGCCCACCAGCTGGCCATGACTATGATACGCGACGTGCTGCGCGAGACCGGCATCACGGCTACGGCCGGCATCGGCACCAATCTCTACCTGGCCAAGGTGGCTATGGACATCGTTGCCAAGCACATGCCGGCCGACAGCGACGGCGTGCGCATAGCCGAACTCGACGAAACAGCCTACCGTGAGCAGCTGTGGGACCACCGGCCGCTCACCAGTTTCTGGCGGGTTGGGGGTGCCACTGCCCGCAAGCTGGAGGCCTACGGCATGCACACCATGGGCGACGTGGCCCGTTGTTCCGTCAATCACGAGGCGTTGCTCTACCGGCTTTTTGGCGTTAATGCCGAGCTGCTTATCGACCATGCCTGGGGCTGGGAACCGTGCACCATGGCCGCCATCAAGGCTTACCGGCCGGAGACGAGCTCGCTGAGCAGTGGGCAGGTGCTGTCCGAACCCTATGATTTTGCCAAGGCCAAGGTGGTGATGAAAGAGATGGCCGACGCGCTGGCCCTCGACTTGGTGGACAAACGGCTGGTAACCGACCAGATTGTCATCACCATTGGCTACGACCGTGAAAGCCTCATCCGCCCCGAGATACGGGCCGCCTACCGTGGCCCCATCGGCTTCGACCACTATGGCCGGCAGGTGCCCCGACCGGCACATGGGTCGCAAAATCTGACGAGGCTCACGGCTTCGAGTAGAAAAATCATTGAAGCGGCTATCTCTTTGTTCGACAGCATGGTTAACCCTAACCTGCTCATTCGTCGCTTGAACATTGTCGCGGCACGGGTGTTGCCCGAGCAGGAAGCCGAGAAGCAGCACCAGACGCCGGTACAGCTCGACATGTTTGCCGACAATTCCCTGCTGCTGCAACAGCAGCAGGACGAGGAACGGTCGCTCGCCCGCGAGCACCGCATGCAGGAGACACTGCTCGACATCAAAAAGAAATTTGGGAAGAATGCCATCCTGCGGGCTCTCGACTTTACTGAGGGAGCGACGGCCCGCCAGCGCAACAGCCAGATAGGCGGGCACCGCGCCTGACCTTTCTGCACGCCAAAGCCACGGACACTCATCGAAAATACGACGATAATGGGAAAATACGACGACATCATTCACCTGCCCCACCACGTTTCCAAGCTGCATCCCCCCATGCCCATGTCGGAGCGGGCGGCCCAGTTCGGCTCTTTCGCTGCGCTTGGCAGCCTGGACTTTACCTCCTCGTCCGCCAAGAGCTGACAGGCCAGCGCTTAGTGGACAAGGAGAAAAAGGGGCCGCGACTACCTAATCTCCAGTACGGGCGCAATAGTGTTGCAGGGCTTTCCCGGGAGCTCTACCACAAGCCCTGTGGCTGTACGGTTGAACTTCACCTTACCGTGGCCAAGAAGTCGGACAGTATGAATCTTCCCCGAATAGAGATCACTACCGTCCGCCAGGCTCTTAATCGTTAACTGATGAGTGTCCGGCCAGGCAAGTGCTGTGGCATAGAGCACATTGCCTTTTGTTGTAAATCGAATCTCAGAGGCACCGGCCTTGGTGTATGAACCCTCGTTGAAGCCCTGGGCGTTAATCTTAATATCGGACTCTGCAATGGGACCCTCACCGAACTTTTTCCAAGGACGGGTTGCAAAGATGCTCTCTTTATTGACACGCATCCATGCGCCAAACTCATCCAGAATGGCTTTCTCCTTCTCGTCGAAAGTACCGTCAGCCCGTAGAGGTACCGAGAGCAACAGGTTGCCGTTCTTACTGACCACATCAACAAGAAGCCGTACAGCCTGCGAGGCCGTCTTGTACCAGCCGTTCTCGTAGACCTCGGTATCATAGTGCCAACCACCAATACACGAGCAAGTCTGCCAAGGATGGTCAACAATTTGGTTGGGCGCACCGCGCTCAACATCCCATGTAATGCCCTTGCGCTGGTTCTTATTGAGAATCTTACCAAACAGAACGGCCGTCATTTTCCCCTGATGCGTGGCCAGGTTGTGGTTGTAGAAGCCAGCCGCTATTTTCAGTCCGGCATCGCTGATTGGCCAGAATGGCAGTACGGTTACGTCAAAATAGAGCAAGTCGGGGTTATACCGATTGATGACATCAAGCGTCCGATTGTAGAAGTTGGTAACGAATTGCTGCGACGGCTGAGCCACACCGTTGCCCCAACCCCACTGTTGATGAATCATGCCATCGGCCCAGGAGCCCCGACTCAAGGGATGATTCTGCTGATAAAGGTCCTGCGGATCCAGGCCTTCCCACCATTTGCCCTTGCCGTCGGCCTTGGTGAGCCAGCCATCGTAAGGCACCCCCATCTTGTCGCCACTACGGTCGTAGCGGCGCGACGGCTCGTACCACGACCACGCATGGTCGGCATGTAGCGACACGCCAAACTTCAATCCATGTTTGCGGGCTGCCTCTGACCATCCTGCAAGAATGTCCTTATGTGGCCCTATATTCTTGGAATTCCAAGGCTGATACTTGGAATCCCAAAGGTCGAAATTGTCATGATGATTGCCAAGAGCAAAGAAATACTCCGCGCCGAGGCTCTTGTAATAGGCCACCAACGAGTCTGGATTCCAACGCTCTGCCTTGAAAAGAGGTAGAATGTCCTTGAACCCCACCTCAGACGGATGCCCATAATGCTCACAATGAAACTTCCAAGCCTTGGATCCCTCCTGGTACAGGGCGCGCGCCATCCAGTCGCCCGAACCCTCTACACACTGTGGTCCCCAATGGGCCCATATCCCAAATTTGGCATTGCAGAACCATTCGGGCACTTGATATTGCGTTTCAAGAGATTCCCATGTGGGCTGAAACCGGCCCGTAGTCATCTTTTCTTGCGCCTCGGACACGGGCACTTCGTAGGTTTGGGCCCATGAAACAGAGGGCAGCAGGAACAACAGGCTTATGAATAATGGTTGTTTCATATCGGGTATGCTTTACTTTTAAGTCAAACGGAGCAATTCTTTTTTAATTGTAGCCCTCGTTTTGTTTTAAGTTTTTGTTGACATTCAGATCGTTCTGAGGGATTGGGAAATAGCGATTATGGCTGTCCCATGCACGCGCTTCAAACTGATAATAGCCATCTTTGTCTATCGGAGAAGCCGAAGCACCACTGCCGCGATAGTTGCGTGCCGACGGATCATCGGAGAGTTTCACACCCGTAAACACATGGTTGAGCTCCTGCTTGGCAGTGCCCCAACGAAGAATATCGAAATAACGGAGGCCTTCGAGAGCGAGTTCCACGCGGCGCTCACGACGCACGGCCTGCCGCACATCGTCTTGTGAAGCGAGCTCTTCTTTCTTGAGGCCCGGCAAGGACACGCGACTGCGAATCTCATTGATCGTCGCGTCAATAACCTGTTGTGTCACAGCACTGGGGTTTGACTCGTTCAATGCCTCAAGATAACTGAGCAGTACCTCCGCATAACGCATCACGGGAGTATAGGTATAGGTGCTTCCCAAATTGTTTGTAATCGACGGATCAAGCCCTTTCTTTGGACAATAACCGTCAAAAAGCGTGTAGCGGTTATAGCTGTCTGAGGTGTTGGCACCCTTGAAGCAGTCGTAAGTAATGTCATTATACTTCGTTCCTGGATAGCTGCCGAGGGGTGGCAAGAAGACCGTGGCATAAAGACGGGGGTCGCGATTGACATACGGGTCCGCATCATTATAAAGCGGCGACTGGTCAATACTCTTGCCATCAGTGCAGAAATAAGCCTTTACAAGCTCGTTATAAGGCGCAAACTGGTGCCAGCCACCATACGCACACTCTGGATAGGCATACTGATATCGGGAAGTAGTGTACTGGTCCTTGACATAAGTAATGCAGAAAATCTGCTCGGCACTCTTCTCTCCACCCATTTGGAACAATTTCGCGTAGCTGTCAGCACCGTTAGTCTTGTCTATCTGATAGATGCCAGAATCTATGACTTGCCCGAGAACCCTGGCCGCATCGGCCCACCGTTCCTCGGCCAGATAGAGGCGGCTCAACAATGTACGGGCCGCACCACTGGTGTATCGGCCTACATCTGAAGTCTCATATGTAGCCGGGAGTAAGGATATGGCCTCTTTCAAATCGCTCTCGACTTGGTCGTAGACCTGCTGTTGAGGAGTCTGCGCAATCGTATTCGCTTCTGCTACAGACAGCGTCTTCAGCGGCATGGGCACATCCTTGTAATAGAAAGCCAAGGAGAACAGGTAGTAGGCACGCAGGCATTTTACCTCGGCCTTATACTGATTTTTCAGCGTCTCATCCATCGGACAGTTGTCGATATTGCCGAAAAATGTGTTGTAGCGGGATATATGGGCATAGGCATTACTCCAATACCAACGCAGGTTGCTGTTGGTAGCCACCGTATTGGTGCTGGCCATCAGTGTCGTGAAGTTCTCTTTCTCTGTGCCATTTCCACCGGCAAAGTCAAGATAGAGCAGGCCTTGAGGCGTAAGGAAGTCGTCATGCGACCAGCCGCTTTCAAAGCGATAGCATCCTACAAGAGCCAGATGAGCATCGCTCTCTCCCGTCCAAAAGTTGCCATTGGAGATGGCTGCCGGCGGGTTCTTCTCAAGCAGGTCGGTAGAACAAGCGGTCAACCCTGCTGCCAATATGACTGGAAACAACACCACACTGGTGTATTTCGCTAAATAATATCTTGTTTTCATCATCGTATGCTGCTTTTAGAATTTTACGTTCAGTCCAAACGAATAAACACTGTTGATGGGATAGTAGCTCGGTGCATCGCCCGTTGCGATCTCGTTCTCAGGGTCCCATCCTTTATAGAACTTGTTGATGCAGAAGAGATTCTGCCCTGATGCAAACACCCGAATGTGCTCAATGCCAATCCGGTGAACCAGCCGCTTAGGCAAGGTATAGCCTATCTGCAAAGTCTTCAGGCGAAGAAAACTTGCATCTCTCGTCCAGTAATCAGAGATTTGCAGGTTGGGATGGTTCATGTTGAGCGTTTCCAAGCGTGGGTATTCAGCCCATTTGTTGGGATTCTCCACAGTCCAGCAGTTGTCGGCTTGCCACCGTTGGATGGATCCTCCATTGTAGAAAGCATAGGCCATATAGGAACCAATGAGACGCTTGTAACCACCCAGTCCCTGAAACAGAGCCGAAAAATCAAATCCCTTGTACTGGGCCGTCAGGTTCAGTCCATAGTAGAACTTAGGAGTTGTGCTGCCCAGCACCTTGCGATCATAGTTGGCATCGACCTTGCCATCGGGCACACCATCGGGGCCGGAAATGTCTTTATACTTCACATATCCCGGCTTGATGTTGCTCTTGCCCACCAGTTGTTCAGGGGCGGCATCTATCTCGGCCTGATCCATAAAGAGGCCATCGGTCTCATAACCATAGATAATACCGATGGGTTGGCCCACAATACGGTTGTTATTGATTTCCTCCGTGGCACCATTGGAAAGCTCTTCCACAGCATTCTTTATCCATGTAAAGTTGGGAGATATACTGAATGTGAAATCCTTTCCTATCTTTCCATGATAGGCAAGACTGGCCTCAATGCCCTTGTTGGACACCGCACCAACATTGGATTGGCCCACCGACATGCCCATGATGGAAGAAACTTCGACGGGTGCAAGTATGTCGGACGTGTACTTATAGAAGTAGTCAATGGTGGCCGTAAGGCGGCTGCTGAACAGGTTGAAGTCGATGCCGAAGTCGGTCACGGCCGTCTTTTCCCATGTGATGTCCTGATTCAGATAAGTTGTCATGGCTGCTCCCGACTGCAATGTGCCTCCCAACGGATAGTCGTAGCCCAGGGTATAAGTCTGCTGATAAGGATAAACACCGATGTTCTGATTGCCCAAAACACCATAGGAGGCACGGAGTTTCAGATAGTCGACAACGTTGGAGATAGCAGCTTTTTTCCAGAAACTTTCCTCGGACACACGCCAGCCGGCCGACACTGACGGAAAGATGCCCCACCGATGCCCTTTGGCAAAACGCGACGAACCGTCGTAGCGTACGTTGGCTTCCAGCAGGTAGCGGCCGGCATAGGCATAATTGACACGCCCGAAATAGGAAATCAACGCATACTCAGAGAGCCCGCTATTGTTGGTGGCCGTCGAAGCATCGCCCGAAGACAACTCGTAGAGATAGTTGTTGGGAAACGTATTGCGATAACCATTCAAGTCCCTGTCTTTCGTGCATTCCACCGAGGTGCCCAGCAGTGCACTGAGCGCATGACGGCCAAACTCACGGTCGTACTTGGCATAGGCTTCCATGTCGGTGTAGGTGTTGTTGGCCGAATACACGTTCAGGCTGGCTGGCCCGACGGTCTTTGTAGCGTCGAAATAGGTATTGGCATTATAGGTTTTGTCGTATGCCGTATAGTAGTTGCCACCCATTTTGCCCGTGAGCGAGAGCCCCTCAAGTGGTGTGACCCAGGTGAGCAGGGCCGAACCACTGATGTTGCGGCCCACATTGCGCACAAACGACTCGCCGGCCATCCATGCCTCCGGGCTGTAGTTGTCCTGATAGCCAAAGCTGCCATCGCTCTTCCGACCGGCAAACTGTGCGCCTTCGCGCACGGCATAGCCTATCATGCTGGTGATTTCATGGGGTGCTTTGTAGCGATTGTTGTAGGCATTGACGTTGATGCTGATGTTCAATCGGTCGGTCAGGTCGGCCCGCAGAGAGAGCAAAGCCGTCATGCGCTCGTTGTAGGTCTTGTCCGTCATGCCGTTCTGCTTGCGGTAGCCCACGGAAAGATTGTAGGTGAGCTTTGGTGTTCCACCCGACACGCTCACGTTGTGCTGGTGCTGAAAACCGTTACCCGACTCCAGCAACCACTTCAGATGGTTCACGTTAGGGTAGTTGTCGGGGTCGCTTCCATCACGGAATTTCTGTATCTGTTCCTGGCTATAAGCATCCTGCCGCCCCATATTTTGCATGGCCATATTATAATAGGTGGCATACTCCCACGAGTTCAGGAACTCAGGAAGCTCGGTTGCCCACTGCCATCCCATCTGGCCATTGTAGCTGATGCTGGTCTTGCCCTCCTTACCTTTCTTGGTTTCTATCAGGATCACGCCATTGGCGGCGCGGTTGCCGTAGATGGAGGCCGAGGCGGCATCTTTCAGAAAAGAGATGTTATCTATGTCGTTGGGTTCCACATCGTCAAGATTTCCTGCCATCCCATTGATAAGCACCAATGGGTCTGTTCCGGCGTTCGAGAAAGTGCCTGTACCACGAATTTTCACGTTGGCTCCCGTGCCAGGAAGACCGGAAGAAGCGATGACGCTGAGGCCGGGAGCCAGTCCAGCTAAGGCCTGTGACGTGCTAGAGACGGGCTTATTAGCAATATCCCTGGCCGTCACTGACGATACAGACCCTGTGAGATTAGCTTTCTTCTGCGTACCATACCCCACGGCCACCACCTCGTTCAGTAGGGCAACGTCTTCCGTGAGCCGGATATTTAAAACGTCTTGCCCATCTGCCTTGACAACTTTTGACTGATACCCCACATAGGTTACAACAAGTTCTTGTCCTTGGGCGACGTGAGAAAGAGAGAACGTTCCATCCATGTCGGTCACGGCCCCATTCGTGGTTCCCCTCACCATAACAGTTGCACCCACGATGGGTTCACCCAAAGCATCAAGGATGCGCCCTCTTACTGTTCTTCCGTCTTGCTGGACAACGTAAACGCCTGCATCAGAAAATATTGGGACAGCAGTAGTAAAGGGAAGGTGCTTGGCCTGTATTGTCGGACAAAGGGCAAGCATAGAGGCCAGAAGAATGCCATGCTGTTTGTAGTTCATAAGCGTTATTTTAGGTTTAAATCATATTCTTTCTTTATCTGTCTATATTGCAAAAGTAGGGATTACCATTCAATAATCCATTAAACTTTATGCGTTAAAGATTGCACTTTGTCGACTTGTTGCTTGTTGCGTCACGTCTTCTGCACTGTTTCATCTCTCCCATATAGATTCATGGGAAAGCTCCTTTTCTTTTTGGGAAACCCTTTGATGTTTCATAGAAAATGGCGACATTTGCACAGATATGAACCATTACGACATCTCGCAACTACAGATTACGACCCTCAATACGGGTTACGCGGAGCACCATTCCGACTGGAACTGGCAGAACGTGCGGAGTCCTTTTGCACGTCTCTACTATGTCACCGAAGGGGAGGCATGGGTGAAAATGGAGAATCGGCGCATCCATCTGCAGCCCGACCACATTTATATGATACCGCCTTTCACCGTGCACAGCAACATCTGCACGGGACGCTTCTGCCACTATTACATTCATATCTACGAGGCTCCGGTCGACTTCAGCTTTCTGGAACAGCTCTCCTATCCCCACGAAGCCGCTGGAACCTCACACGACCGGGAGCTGTTTTGCCGACTGATGGAGCTCAACCCCTCCATGCAGCTTCCGGAATCAAACCCACAGTCGTATGACAACAGCACCACACTGCTACGCAATATTGCCAAAAACAAGCAACGGCAATTCTGTGATATTGTGGAATCGAGAGGCATTCTCTTTATTCTTCTGGCCCGGTTTCTCAAAGGGGCGCGACCTAAACAGGACATTAAGGACGAGCGCATCAGCAGCGTTGTGGGTCACATTCGCCGACACATCACCGAGCCAATGGATATTCCTACACTGGCCCGTAGGGCGTTCATGTCGGAAGACCACTTCATCCGCATGTTCCGCAAAGAGTTGGGAGAGACGCCCAATTCCTATGTCATCAGACTCAAGATGGAGCGCGCCGAGCTGCTGCTCGTCACTACCCGACAGCCGATCAAGAACATTGCAGCCCTGCTGGGCTATGACGAGGTGCCCTATTTCAACAGGATTTTCAAGAAGAAAGTAGGGAAGACGCCCAAGGAATACCGAATGGGGAAGACGGAATAAAACGTTGAAAAAAGACGAAACTCTCTCTTTTCAAGAAACTCCCCGAAAACCATCGGACAAGGTTTTCGGGGAGTTTTGCTCAATTGTGCACCAATGTGCCAATCTCCTCGCCGGCCATGACACGCTTGAGGTTGCCCACAACGTCCATGTTGAAGACGTAGATGGGCAGGTTGTTGTCCTGGCACATGCAGATGGCCGTGAGGTCCATCACCTTGAGTCCACGCTCCAACACCTCTTTATAAGTTATCGAAGTGAACTTCGTGGCCGTGGGATCTTTCTCCGGGTCGGCCGTGTAGATACCATCCACACGGGTGCCCTTGAGCATCACGTCGGCCTCTATCTCAATGCCGCGCAGCGATGAGCCCGTGTCTGTGGTGAAGTAAGGGTTGCCGGTGCCGGCCGAGAAGATGCAGACCGTGCCCTGCTCCATGGCCTCGATGGCTCTCCATTTGTTGTAGAACTCGCCGATGGGCTCCATGCGGATGGCCGTCATCACCTTGGTCTTCACGCCAATGGCACCGAGCGCAGAGCTGAGCGCCAGCGAGTTGATGACCGTGGCACACATCCCCATCTGGTCGCCCTTCACGCGGTCGAACCCTTTCTGGCTGCCACTGAGACCGCGGAAAATGTTGCCGCCGCCGATGACGATGCCGATCTGTACGCCCATGTCGCGTATTTCCTTAATCTGCCGGGCATAGTCGCTCAGCCGTTCGGCATCGATGCCATAACCCTGTCCGCCCATGAGGCTCTCGCCGGAGAGCTTGAGCAGAATACGTTTAAATCTTGCCATAACTGGTATTGTTTTTGATGAGTAAAAATCTTTATAACACAAACTCTACCTCCTTGAACGCGTAGCTGCGGATGCTCCCTGCGGTGTCACGCAGGATGAGATGTCCGCCGTCCTCCACCTCGACCAGGGCCGCCTCAAAGCTGCCCGCGGCATCGCGATAGGCATGAAAACCGTCGGCCCGATAGAGATGGGAAGCATAGGCCGCGGCTATGCCGGCATAATTGCCGCGGCGCAGGGCCTCGAGATTCTCGCGGAAAAGCTGAATCACACGGTCGAGCAGCTGCCGGCGGTCGGTCTCGTGGCCCAAAATCTGGACAAGCGACACCGGGTTGGGAGCGTCGCTGCGGAATGTCTGCTGGTTGACATTGATGCCCACGCCGACTACGCAGTCGCGGATGCGGCCTTCCTCCAGCCGGTTCTCTATCAGGATGCCGCAGATTTTGCGGTCGCGCCAGTAGATGTCGTTGGGCCATTTGATCGAGATGCCGCCTGTCAGTTCGGAGAGAGCATCCCGAATGGCCAGTGCGATGCACTCGGAAATGCAGAACTGTGCGCGCACGGGCACCCATACGGGATGGCACAGTATGGAGAAGAGCAGGTTTTGCCCGCGTTCGCTTTCCCACGTATTCGCGCCCTGTCCACGGCCTAATGACTGATACTCTGCGGTGATAACGGCCAGCGAATACGGCGCAATCCCGATGCGATTACGGCCGCACAATTCGGCGAGGCAATACTGATTGGTGCTCGTCGTCTCGTCCAAGGCGATATGGAGCACGTCGGGAGCCGGCTTTTTGGCCTTTTTAAACAAGGAGCGGATTGAAAGCATCTTGCAGGTGATGAAGTTGAATGTCGGCACCATCTTTGCGCCCTACAATGGTGATAATGTCAAAACGCAGGTGTTCCACCACGTGGCACTGCTTGACGTAGCAGTCGGCCGCAAGTCCGATATGGCGCATCTTGCGCACGTTGACGGCCTCTTCCGGGTCGCGGAGCTGCTCGGCGGAACGTGTTTTCACTTCGACAAAGACCACCGTCCGGCCATCGGGCGACTTGCAGATAATGTCAATGTCGCGGTGGCTCGGGCCCGACCGCCAGTCGCGCTCCAGGATGACGTAGCCCTGCTGCCGCAGATAGTCTGCGGCAAAAGCCTCGCCCCACTTACCCACTTCGTTGTGCTCTGCCATGCGTCGTACTTATGATTGTCATGCAAAAATAGTGCTTTTATCCCACACTTCAAAAAGAATGTTGTAATTTTGTGGGGAAATTACAAGTCGAAAAAAAAGAAAACCATGGAAACAGAGACGCAGCGGCAAAGCGACGAACGCTTCATGCGCATGGCCCTGCAAGAGGCCGAGACGGCCTTGGCCGAGGGGGAGATACCCATAGGAGCCGTGGTGGTGAGCCATGGGCGCATCATTTCAAGGGCCCACAACCAGACGGAAACCCTGCACGACGTGACGGCGCATGCCGAAATGCTGGCCATCACGGCGGCTGCCAATGCCCTCGGCGGCAAATACCTGCCCCACTGCACGCTCTACGTGACCGTGGAACCCTGCGTGATGTGCGCCGGGGCCATCGGGTGGGCCCAAATGGGGCGCATCGTCTATGGAACCGGCGAGGACAAGCGGGGCTACCGCCAATATGCACCCCACGCCTTGCATCCCAAGGCACAGGTGGTGGAGGGAGTGCTGGGCGAGGAGTGCCGGAAACTGATGGTGGACTTTTTCAGGAAGAAAAGATAGCCTCCCGAAAAAGCCCACCTGCATGATTACTTGACAAGAATGACCAGATATTTGCTGGTGCTCCAGAAAATCTGCGGGTTGGAAATCCTGAGCACATACTGCTTGTTAGCGTCGCGTGTCAGCGTATAACTGCTGGAGGGGTGCATGGTGAGCAGCTTGGCCGACTTGGAATAGAGCCTGATCTCCTTGTCTACACGGATGTCGATCTTGGTGAAGTAGTTCTTGTTGAAACTCGACTGCAGCACCTTACCATCGACCAGAATGCGCTGATCTTTCAACTCCCGCTTGTTGCCGAAGACATACCAGGCCGTGTTGAGCTGCGTGTCCTGGCTGTTGATGGTCTGCGTCTTCTGTGCGCTTTCCGTTTTCAGGTCGGAAACGTTGGTGTTGAGGTTGTTGATCGTCTCGTCCAGCTCCGTGATGTGAATGTCCTTGGCATCCAGTTCGGCACGCAACTGCTGCAACTGCTGGTCTTTTTCATCGAGCTGCTTCAGCATGTTCTCAATGGTTTTTCTCATTTCCTCGCCCTTGAAGCTGCTCTGGCGCAACTGTCCCTGCAACTTCTTGATGAGCTGCCGGTTCTGCTGCATGCGTGTGGAGATGAAGCGAATGTTCTCGCGAATCTGCTGGGCCTTGTTGGCACCCTCGCTCTCCTTGGCGATGCTGACGCGGTGTTCTGCCTCGTTGATTTCACGGAAGCCGTCCTGAATCTCGTTCATGGTCGACATCATGTCGTTGATTTCATTGTCTCTCTGGGCAATGATTTTCTTTAAAGAGTCGTTCTGTTCGATACTCTGCAAGTCGGTGGGAGCCGCCTTCTTGTCTTTGCAGCCAACGGTCATCAAGAGCGCGCAGGCCATGGATAAAAGCAATAATTTCTTCATATCTCGATGTCTTTAGATTTCTTTGGATGTTTCTTAACCGGGACGGTACCTGCCAATACAATGACGATTTCGCCGCGAGGTTCCTCCTCGGCAAAGTGTGCCGTCACTTCTTCAAGCGTTCCCCGGACGTGCTCTTCGTGCACCTTGGAGATTTCGCGGGCTACGCTCACCTGCCGTTCGTCGCCGAAGACCTCGGCAAACTGCTTGAGAGTCTTGAGCAGTCGGTAAGGCGATTCGTAGAAAACCATGGTGCGGGTCTCCTCGCGCAGACTGTCAAGATGGGTTTGGCGGCCTTTCTTCTGTGGCAGGAATCCCTCAAAGCAGAACCTGTCGCACGGCAGCCCCGACGACACAAGGGCCGGAATGCAAGCCGTGGCTCCGGGCAATGTCTGCACCGTGATGCCGGCACGGGTTGCCTCGCGGGCCAGATAGAAGCCGGGATCGCTGATGCCCGGCGTGCCGGCATCGCTGATGAGGGCAATGGTCTGCCCCGCCTTGAGGCGTTCCACGATACCGGCCGACGTGCCGTGCTCGTTGAACTTGTGGTGGGACAGCAGGTGATTTTTAATGTCGAAATGTTTCAACAAGATGCCCGACGTCCGGGTATCTTCAGCCAACACCAAGTCTGCCTCTTTCAAGATGCGGACGGCACGCAGCGTCATATCCTCCATGTTGCCCACAGGCGTGGGTACGATATACAATATGCCCATAAACGATGAGCAAATATAGGCAAATATTCTGCTCTGCCAAAATAATAGCTCATTTCTTTGCAATTTTTAAGTTACCCTAAAAATTCTCTTTGTCGCGCTCCATCAATCAACAATCTTTTGCTATCTTTGCACATGATATGATGGAAAATCTAACAGGGGAAGCCCACCGCCCCGGCAGAATAGAGGTGGTTTGCGGCTCCATGTTCTCCGGAAAAACCGAGGAGCTGATTCGCCGGCTGAAACGAGCTCAGTTTGCCCGCCAGAATGTGGAAATATTCAAACCGGCACTGGACACACGGTACTCGGAGATCAATGTGGTAAGCCATGACAACAACGCCATCCACTCCACGCCCGTTGACAATGCAGAGACCATCCTCCGACTGTCTGCAGGTCATGAGGTTGTGGGCATTGACGAGGCGCAGTTTCTGGACGATAAGCTCGTCGAAGTGTGCAATGCTATGGCCAACAAAGGCATCCGCGTCATTGTGGCCGGGCTGGACATGGACTATCTCGGAGTTCCTTTCGGCCCTATCCCCGCCCTATGCGCCGTGGCCGATGAGGTGACCAAGGTGCATGCCATCTGCGTGAAATGCGGGGCACTGGCCTATGCCAGCCACCGGCTGGTGCACAACGACGCCCAGGTCATGCTCGGCGAGAAGATGGAATACGAACCCCTGTGCCGAAGTTGCTTTCAGAAAGCACTCGAGGAAGACCGGCGAAACGCCCAGTCCAGAAGCCTCTTTGAGCATGTAGCCCCTTGAACAATCCGTCCAAAAACTGCCATTCAGAATTTATGCAAAAGGAAATCACTTTCGACCGTTTCATCCGCCTGGCCGGCATCGGGTTGCTCATACTTGCCGTGTTCTACATGGTGAACTACCTGAGTGGCGTGTTGCTCCCCTTTTTCATAGCCTGGCTTTTTGCCTACCTGCTCTACCCCATCGTGAAGTTTGTAGAGCAGAAGATGAGACTTCGCGTGCGTGCGCTGGCCATCATTGTCACCATGGCATTCGTGCTGTCCATCATCGGGCTCATCGTCTACCTCATTATTCCGCCAATGATTGAGCAGTTCCAGAAGCTCTATGACATACTGACCCACTGGATGCACGAGTCCACTCATACCAACAGCATCTCGGAATGGCTGTCGGGCTGGATAGCCAACAATCAAAGCCAAATAGAGCGATTCTTCAAAAGCACCGACTTCACCGACACGCTGAAGAGTGCGGCGCCCAAGCTCTTCAACATTCTAGGGCAGACGGCAAGCATCGTTATCAGCATTGTGGCTTCGCTCATCACCTTATTATATATGTTCTTCATCTTACTGGACTACGAATATCTTACCACCAACTGGGTGCGCATCTTCCCGCAGAAGAACAGGCCTTTCTGGCGCGACTTGATGAAAGACGTGGAGCACGAGCTCAACAACTACATCCGCGGGCAAGGACTCGTGGCCCTTTGCATGGGCGTAATGTTCTGCATAGGCTTCACCATCATGGACTTTCCCATGGCCATTGGCCTTGGCATACTCATCGGTCTGCTCGATTTGGTGCCCTATCTCCACACCTTTGCCCTCATCCCCACAGCCTTCCTGGCCATGCTCAAGGCTGCCGACACGGGGCAGAGCTTCTGGCTCATCTTCGGGTTGGCCGTCGGTCTCTTCATTGTGGTGCAGATCATCACCGACATGATTGTGACGCCCAAGATAATGGGCAAGGTGATGGGACTCAACCCTGCCATCCTCCTTCTCTCGCTCTCGGTGTGGGGTGCCATCTTCGGCTTCATCGGACTCATCATAGCCCTTCCTCTCACCACCCTCATCATTGCCTACTGGAAACGGTATGTGACCCGCGAGTAAAGACCAGAGACAGGCAGACTTTTACATTGAAAATTTAAGGGTTCCTCCATTCCATATGTCATGGTGATGAATGAAATTCCCTTTGATTTTCTTGCCATTGAGCATGGCCTGCCTTACATAAATGTCACTTGCACGCTTCCTTGCAGCCACAATATGGAAAGTGCGGCCATTCGGCAGATGAATTTTAATGTCGTCGAAGAGCGGAGTTCCAAGGGCCAGCTCACCGCCTACGGGACATACCGGATAGAAAGCCCATCGCACTGAAGACAAACCAAGAAGACATCTCGCCACAATCATCATTACCTGCATATCCGCTTGATGACGTGTTGTACAAGGTGTTCATAATCTGAGAAACCAGTTTTTGCGTCTTTTGTGGCTCGCCGGCATAGTCGTAAAGGTATGCCACATGATGGCTTGGCTCATTGCCATGAACATACTGTCCGATGAATCCGCTGGCATTGTCATTCTTTTCACCACTCGTATCGGTGAGCGTGAAGAATTTGTCCAACCGGCTAACAAACGCTTTTTGGCCACCCATCAGACGAATAAGGTCGGGCACGTCCTGTGGCACGTACCAGTTGTATTGCCAGGCATTGCCCTCGGTATAGGGATTGCCTCCGTTGGCACCATAACGCAAAGGGTCGAAAGGCTCCAACCATTTCCCGTCACTATTCTTTCCCTGAAAGAATCCATTGGCAGGATTGAACAGGTTGCGATAAAACCGGCTTCGCTTCATAAAGCGTTCGTAAATATCCTGCTTTCCCAGTCTTTTGGCAAGCAGGGCCACACACCAGTCATCGAAAGACTGCTCCAAAGTGACAGATACCGACTGCGACTGGATATTTTCTGGCATATAACCATACTGTTCCCAAGCCTCAAAGTTGGACCCCAGGTGTGATCGGGTGCAGGAAGTGACGACGGCATCCAGCACCCGCTCACCATCAATCCCCTTGAGCTACCCCTTGAGATAGGCATCCACCACGACGGGAACGGCATGGTTGCCTATCATGCAGTAATTGTCTTGTCCATAGAGATGCCAGATAGGAAGATAGCCATACCGGTCATAGTGGCAGAGCATACTGTTCACAAACTCGGCGTTTTTCTCTGGAACTATCAGGCTGTAAAGCGGATGGGCGGGCACGAAAGGTGTCCCAAAGCGAGAATGTGGTATAATAGTTTTGGCCATTTGGCATACGTTGCGTGCTATAGTCTGGTGCCGTGTATTCGCCGTTCACGTCGCTGAGCACATTGGGCTGAATCATCGTATGGTAAAGGGCGGTATAGAATTTCTGCATGTCTTTCTCGTTTCCTTTTACCTCAATACGCCCCAACAACTCGTCCCAGGTACGGTCTGCCGCTTCCTTGTAATGCCTGAAGTCCCAGCTTTCGGCTTACTTGCGCATGTTGGCGCGTGCATTCTCCAAAGAGGTAGAGGAAAGTGAAACCTTGCAGGTGAGCGGTTTGCCAACGGTCTGGTCGAAATCGAAGAATCCTTTTAATTCCGAACCATTGACAAGTGTGGCATTCTTTTCTTGTCTGCTTCCGTCTATTAAGAGATGAGAAGTGACCGGCCTTGACAACTCGAGGTGAAAATATACCCTTTGGAGTTTTGCCCACCCTGTGATAATACGCCATCCCTCAATTGTTGTTGGATTGACGAGGCATATCTGCGATTGGATGATGCGTCGGTTCCAACTGCCCTTTGGTGCAGAGTGCTCTATATCCAGGTAAAGCCGCTGACGTTTCCCTTGAGGGAAAGTATATTGGTGGATGCCTGTGCGCGTAGTTGCCGAAAGTTCTGCTATGATGCCAAATTGACCGAGCCTTACCTTGTAATATCCCGGGTGAGCCTCTTCCTCTTCATGAGAGAATGATGAAAAAGGCTTGGCAGTACCTTCTTGAGTGGTGGGCATGAGGAGGATGTCGATGAGGTCGCAAGCTCCAGTCCCGCTCAATCGGGTATAGCTGAAGCCCATGATATTCTAGTCGTTGTAATCATACCCCGAAGCCTTGTCCCAATCGGGTGCATCCTGTGTGTCAGGAGATAGCTGTACCATGCCAAAAGGCAAGGTAGCTCCAGGATAGCAATTGCCCGAGAGACTGTTGGCAACAGCACCTGTTCCTATGAACGGGTTCACATATTGGGTAAAGCCTCTTGCAAATGAAGCACTATATACGACAGCGGCAAGAAGTGTTGCAAATAGTTTCTTACTCATACGTTTTTCTCTTGAGTTTTTACTTTTATTTCAGAGTTATGTCTTCAAAACTTCTTTCTATAAGCTAATATCCTCTTATGAAAACGATTAATATTCACTGTTCAATCGATTCTTTCCAAATGAAAGGCCTGGCCAATCGTCTGTACGGAAAGAGGAGGCAGGAAGTCCGAAATGATTGAAAAGCTCAATCTCTGGGTTGTCTTGCCAGGCATATCTCACTGCCAATGGAAAAGGCACGTCCTTGCACCAAACAATGATGTTGTTGTCCTCTATCCTGGCTTCAGCTTGATGGAACTTATGGTCGGCACCGGCAATGGTGAAATTCTTGAGTTTGTCGCCCTTGACCTGCAATCCACCGGCCGGTTCCATCTTCAATATTATCTTATCTCCATCAATAGTATAGTCTTTCAGTGTTGGCCCCCAGTAAATTGCATCCTTGGCATGGTAGCATTTGGCAAGTGCTATCTGAGCTAATCGGCGTCCAACCTCCTGCTTGTTGGGATAATGCACATTGTCACCCTCGCCAATGTCTGCCGTCACAACCATCCCTGTATTTTTTACATGCAGTGCCATTTGCTGCGCTTCCCTTATCTCTGCCCAAAGAGACTCGACGGGCTCGTTCTTGCGAGCATGGAAGTTGGCTAACTGTACGAAAAGAAACGGCATGTCCTCTTTTTCCCATTGCTTTCGCCAGTCGCTGATGAGCATGGGCAAGAGGTCGCGATATTCATATCCGCGCAATTCGTTTTGCTCGCCCTGATACCAGCATACGCCTTTGATAGCCATAGGCACCAATGGACTAATCATGCCATTCCAAAGTGCTGTCTGAGAATTTCGCCATGGATGATAATCGGTTCTGGAGATACTGTCGGCGAACTGGGGTGCATACAGAAGCGTGCTCTTGCTAATCCATGACTCTATGTTGGAACCACCCCAAGTAGCATCTATGACACCAACAGGAATACCTGTCTTTTGGTTGATTTCACGTGCAAAAAAATAGGCCACAGCAGAGAATTCTGGCACGGACTGCGATGTGCATGCCTGCCATGTTGGTGAATTAGCAACAACTTGGCGAGACGGTTGCTCGGCTGCCACCTTGTGTATTTGCAGCAACCGGATGCCCTGATGATTGGCTTCTGCCACCTCTTTGTCGGCATTGATCACCTGGGCCCAACCTTTTACAGGAAACTCCATGTTCGATTGTCCACTGCAAAGCCAAACTTCGCCCACCAATACATTTCTCAACGTGATGGTCTGACCATCAGATATACTGATCGTATAAGGGCCTCCGGCTTCAGGGGTCTGGAGAGAGGCCCTCCATTCTCCTTTATTGTCTGCTCTGACGATGATTTTCTCTTGGTTCCAGGATGCGGTAATTATTACTTTCTTATTAGCTTTTGCCGATCCCCAAATTGGAGCGTTGGTTTGCTGTTGGAACACCATATTGTCGGAGAACAAAGGCGGTAGTATTGGCAATGCCATGGCTGTATTTGCCATGGTCATCGCCATAATGATGGTTGAGAAAAGGATTTTCTTCATCTTTTAGAATCGTGATGATTGAATGATGGGAGCATATACCCTAATACTTGGGGACGGGATAAGCCCCTAAACAAATTCAATAAGTTGTTACTTGCTCGAGAGTACTACCTTATGGCTCTTCTTTTCTTTTGAGCCGATTGCCTGAATAATGTATATGCCAGCAGCACAATCTTCCATTGACAGGTCATAATAGCGTTTGCCCTTGGTGCCTTCTTGTCTCAGCACCACTTGCCCCATGGCATCGTAGACAGCAATATTCTGCACGTCCTCTTGTGGGGAACTCACAGAGATTTTTCTTCCTCTTGTCTGGATGTCAATATGCGAGTTATGCCCTTTCTTGATGTCGGGGATGCTATTTGCTGAATGTTTTTTTGTAATGCGATAGATACGGGCATCACTGAAAGGAACATCATATGTAAAACCTGCGGATGAAACAGCAACAGGATTGCCAGTCCATAATTCCTTGATCTCCTCCACACGATCGGCATCCACGCCTAATCGTTCAAAGGGTATGTTGTCTTTAAGCGAAGCAAAGACAGACTTCCCGTAATTGATGGCGGCAAGATACACATACTTATCATTCTCATAGGTCATCAAGTTTTCTGCGTTTTGGCTGGAAGAGGCGTTTCCCTCTACCGGGCGAAAAGCTTGGCAAGTGCGGGGTATCTCGTTGATTTCCTCGTTGATAAGCAGGGCGAGAGTCCTTTCTCTTGATAAGGATGGATAGCCTGCATCCACCCTGTCACTAAAGTTGTCACCTATAATAAAGGAACCGGTTATGACTCCCGAGGTGATGCGTGCCCTGTTTACCCCCTCGCTTTCTTTACCATTTCTATCAAGAGTTTTCATAACCAAGTGATCCGGATCATTGGCGAAATATACTTGGTTGAGCCACCATCCGTAAGAACTATTGTTCATGACATACTTTGTGTTGTCAATAGATCCCCATGCGTCACAACTGATACGACGGCCATGAGCGTAATGGGCTGGGAACATAGGAGCAATGGACAAGAGCAGATATATGTTGTCGCCCGCTTGCTTTCTGAGAAAAGCCATGCCCATGTTGTAGGCTTGCATGCCTGTATAGCACTGGCTGTCATACCAACTGTCCGCCTCTATGGCTCCATTGCTCATAAAGTCGCATTTCAAATACTCAATGCCCCAATCCTTGAATTTCTTCATATCGTGCGCCATAAAGAGCTTGTTACCAGGATGCGTTGGGTCGAGGCAGTAAGCACCGTCTATCTTCTTGTAACTGCCATTTTGCTTGAGCCATAAATCTTTGTATTTATATCTGCCCCCGGTACCTGGTACATCGTTGTTGTCATAGCCGCCAAAATCACAGAATGGTCCGTAATAAAGACCAGGTATCATCTTATTCTCTTTGCAGTAAGCAACGAACTGCTTGATTTGGGCTAAAGAAAGGTTGTCGTTCCACCATGCGTCCAAGCTCAACACAATCCTGCCTTTCTCATCGTGGAATCCATGAATCCTCACATTGTCTTTCAAAAAATCAGCAACATCCATGATGGCGTCGTATGAAATCTTGGTTTGCATGACTCCCCAACTGCTCCAGCCGTAAGGAGTTCCCCCGTCCCATTCTCGGCGAGGGCTGACCATAGCGCAACTCCTGCCGTAGGTATCCATGCCTAACCGCCAGTCATCAAAACAGCCAAACATAAACCTTGCAGAGGTTATCGTTGCAGCCTTTACTGTACCATGGGGATAACTTCTTCTTTCTAGCTGGATGGAGTCATGGCTGTGCTCGTCAGTATAACCAGACATTAATTCCAACTCGTTTATCTTATTGTATTCTGTAGCATTCACATGAATGGCATTTTTCCACAAGTCATGGTCCACAGCCCCCATTACCAACCCATATCGGTCGGCCGGATGATAGATGGCCGTTACATTGTACGAGTTCATATCGGTACGCAAGAAGTTGGCTGCGTAACCAATAAATCCATCATTGTCCCATGGAACCCACAACATACGGTTGGTCTTGTCACCAGGCATAATTGCTTGAGCAGTGGAAGTAGCCAATGGTACAAGATGATTGCTCCTAAGTATCATGGATTCACTTTCTGCCGAAAGTGAGAGCTGAGTGAAAAACAAATCTTTATTGTCATAGAAAGCAAAGGTCTGAGTCATGACGAGTCCGCTTCCGAAGCGATAGACAAACTCATATTTCTTTCCAGTCCCAAAGCAGTCGGCTACCTCTTCTTCTTCAAAGCTGGTGCTGATGGCTTCGGTCGATTTCACGGTGGCGAGCTTGCGGTCTGTCCCATCAAATCCGAAATTGGCAGACGCATAGACGTTTGAGAGAGCCATGCTCCCGTCTTTTTTGATATTCATCAACTTGGAGTTCTTGTCCAAACTGATTTCCCAGTTGCCATGCTTGACCTGTTGCGCTTGTGCCATCAGCGACACAACAAGCAATAACACGATAAATAGATGTCTTTTCATTGCCTTGATTATATAGGTGTATTATTTCATTCGGAATATCATGGCATCCTTGGATGGAAGCGTGATGGCCTCTCCTGCCTGTATATTCTTGTGGCTCCACAACTCCTCAATGCAGTGCGGACTGCCAATACCCATGCTGGACAGAGGTAAGTTAAAATTCATGTCGTGGTCGGTGTAGTTGAATACAGCAAGATAAGTGGTCCCATCTTCATCCTTGCGAATGAAAACATTCTCCGAGTTGTCATTGTTGCCCCCCCCAGTGGACGGAAAGAGCGTCCGGTGGCAATCATGTTGACATCGGGATTGGTCAGGTATTTGCGGGCACGTTCCTTAACGTTCTCGTCTCCCTTGTCACTGTAGTCGTCACCGGTGATAAACAGACCAGTAATGATAGAAGAGGTGATTCGAGCACGATTTTCTCCTTCGGTGGCATCACGCAATACCACATGGTCGGCATCGTTGTATCGGTAAACTCTGTCTATCTTTTATCTTGTTCCATGCGTCGCAGGCAATTCGGCGAGACTGCGCATATTGAGCAGGGAAAATAGGAGAGATGGAGAGGTTGAGATACATGTCGTGGAAAACGCTGTCGAGCAACTGCATGCCATAGTTATAGGCTTCCGTGCCTGTAGTAATGTCCTTTTTGTACCAATGGTCGGCTTCCATGCGCCCATGAGTCATGAAGTCCATCTTTACATATTTATATCCACATTTACGGAATAGCGCGGCAACATCTTCCATCGTCTTCTTGATGGCAGGATGGGTAGGATCAATGGCGTAAGCCCCATCCAGTTCTTGCGGCTTGCCATTGGCATATAAATACACATCCTTATATTTATAGGAGGTTCCCGGCACCTCACGCTCCGGATCCTTTCCCCAGTCGGTGAAAGGAGTCCAATAGATGCAAGGCACCTGGTTGTTGGCTTTGCACTGGTTTGCAAAGTCTTTAAGGTCAGGTTCGCTGAAGCTATTCCAGCCCGAGTCCAGCCCCGTGTAGAGCAGACCGTCGGGGTTGACGAAAGCGTGAGGCTGCAGTTCATTGGCAAAAAACTTCACCACTTCTGTAGAATTGGTATGGTTTACATCGAACGCCAGTGCCCCCCAACTGTTCCAGCCTACGGGCATAGCCTTGCCCCATGCACGGCGTGGGGCTACGATGGCATTGTTGTCCGCGTATCTCTCCATGCCGTCACGCCAATCCTTGAAATGACCAATCATGAATGTAGCCGACTTGATGTCTTTTCCCTTGAGAAATCCGTGGGAACGGGTGTCACGGGTTAGCTTGTCGGCTATGCCGCTGTACATTTTGAGAGACTTTTGCTTGTCGCTCAGTTCCACAGCATTCTTCCACCTGTCGTGATTGACTGCACCCATCACGACCCCGTCTCTCTGACGTGCATCATACACGCTTGTCACCTCATAGCTGCGCAGCGTACTGTCAATATGGGTGGTGGTGGCGTAGCGGATCCAAGCGTCATTGTCGAAAGGTACAAAGAGTTTGCGCCTGTTCTGAGAATAGAGCAAGGTGTCCGTATAGGCTACCACGGGTACCATGTAGTTGGTCTTCAGTTCCTTCGACTTGGACGAAATCTCAATGTCCGTGAGTAAGAAATCCTTATAAATGCGAAAGGTATGAGTCAGCGTAGGATGCCTCTTGGAAGAATAGATAATGGTCCATTTCTTACCTTTCCCAAACCGGTCGTTTATATTTTGTATCTGAAACCTTGGAGCCGAGTACTCCTTGTCAGTAACGATGTTGTTGTCGATACTGTATTCAGCATGGACGTCACCGGCTATTTCCTGTCCGGCGTGATATACCTTGATACCGTTAGAATACTTTAATTCCCAATCGTTGGACTGAACGCCAAACTTGTTTCCACATGACCACAAACCTATGGTTAGCACTGTGGCAACATAGAATATTTTCTTCATGATGGTTTGACAAATGGTTTTAGTTGTTCGTCTATTCTACGGGCAAAAGTAATCAAAAGATGAGGGACGGGCAAATCGCACCTCGTCAAAAAATAGCAATCCCTTGTTTGTGGGAAAAATATTATATTCCTTACTACATTTATTATAATTTCATTTTGAGTATCGGGAAAGGATTGCCGAGTTCGTCGGTCTCTGTTCTATCGAAGACGTGAAAGCCCATTTTCCGATAGAATACGAACGCGTTGGGATTTTGTTCATTAACATCGACATAGCATGTTTTGTATTCATCAATGGCAAGCCGGACAAGTCTTTGTCCTATGCCTTTCCTGAAATGCTCGGGCGACACAAACTGCATTTCGATCTTGTCTCCCGAGATACCCATCCATGCGACCGGTCGCCCTGCGTCGTTCACAACGAACAGGTTGACCGCCTTTATTCCTTCCCGGCAGACGGGGCCGAGGTTCCGAATATCTTGCTCTGTCAGGAAATGATGGGTTGCCCGTACAGACCTCTCCCATACATCTACCAGGGCATTGAGGAGTTCGTTTGTCCTTGGCGGATTGGTAACTAAATTCTTCATAAGCGATTGATTTGTGCTTCCTTGTCGTGTGAGAAATCATCATAAACGCTTGTTCGGTTTGGATAAATTGCTTATCTTTGCCGCTGTACTAAATCGTTTACGGTGCAAAGATAGCATCTTTCAGGCTATCATGCAGATGATTGGTTTCTTTTTGATACCACTAAACACGTTTTAACGTTTGGAAAGAGCTGCTTTGAAATGCACCTTTAATATAAAAAAGAAATGACGATGGAAAGAATGATGACAAGAAAAGCGGTAGCATTTTCGCTCATGGTTCCGGGTTGCGGTTCTGCAAGTTGCAGGGACAAGTCTTGTTGTGAGCCCAAATAAGAGCACTCGTTTCAGCATTCAATTCCATCTTAAATACATTTTCGACCTTATGGATATTACCGAAAGATTCATTAATTACACCAAGTTCGACACACAGTCGGCCGAGGATTCCCAAACGGTGCCCAGCACATCCAAACAACTTGTCTTTGCCCGCTATCTTAAAGAAGAGCTTGAACGGGAGGGTCTGACCAATGTGGAGATGGACGACATGGGCTACATCTATGCCACTCTGCCGGCCAACACCAAGAAGAAGACGCCGACCATCGGCTTCATCTCGCACTACGACACGGCACTCGATGCCAGCGGTGCCAACGTCAAGGCCCGTGTGGTGAAGAGCTACGACGGTGGCGACATCGAGCTCTCGCCGGGCATTGTCTCCTCCCCAAAGAAGTTTCCGGAGCTGCTGGCCCATCGGGGCGAAGACCTGATTGTGACCGACGGCACCACCCTGCTGGGGGCCGACGACAAGGCGGGCATTGCCGAAATCGTGCAGGCCATGTGCTGGCTGCGCGACCACGACGAGGTGAAGCATGGCGACATCCGCGTGGGCTTCAATCCCGATGAGGAGATAGGCATGGGTGCGCACCACTTCGACGTGGAGAAATTTGGCTGCGACTGGGCCTACACCATGGACGGCGGCGACATCGGCGACCTGGAATACGAGAATTTCAACGCCGCAGGGGCCAAGGTGAGAATCAAGGGTGTGAGCGTGCATACGGGCTACGCCAAGGACAAAATGGTGAATGCCAGCCGACTGGCCTGCGAGTTCAATGCTTTCATTCCCGAGACCGACATCCCCGAAAACACCGAAGGCTATCAGGGATTCTACCACCTGATGGGCATCGACAGCCGCTGCGAGGAGGCCAAGCTGAGCTACATCATCCGCGACCACGACCGCAAACGCTTCGAGGCGCGCAAAGATTTCATCGAGGACATTGCCCGCAAGATGAACGAGAAATACGGGGAGGGAACGGTGACCGTGGAGCTGAAAGATCAATATTACAACATGAAGGAGAAGATAGACCCCAACATGTACGTCATCGACATTGTGCTCAAGGCCATGCAGGAAACGGGTGTCACGCCCAAGGTGGAGCCCATCCGCGGCGGCACTGACGGCGCACAGCTCTCGTTTCGCGGACTGCCCTGCCCCAACATCTTTGCCGGCGGCGTGAACTTCCACGGTCCTTACGAGTTTGTCTCCGTGCAGGTGATGGAGAAAGCGGTGCAGGTGATTACCAAGATTTGCGAGATCACGGGCACGTTCAACGATTAACCCCCACCCCGCTTCCCTTTTGCCAAGCCTCCCCAAGCCCTCTGTCAAGGAGGAGACGGGGGAGGCTTGCGCTTGAATATACTGCTGATATGGCCGAACTTCCCAACCTCGTCAAAGACCTGGCCCTCATTCTTGTCGTGGCCGGAGCCGTGACACTCCTGTTCAAATGGCTGCGCCAGCCCCTCGTGCTGGGCTACATCGTGGCCGGTTTTCTGGTCTCGCCCCACATGCCCTACACCATGTCGGTGATGGATAAAGTGGATGTACGGATCTGGGCAGACATTGGCGTGATGTTCCTGCTCTTCTCTTTGGGACTCGATTTCTCGTTCAAGAAGATACTCAAAATGGGGCTCTCGCCTGTCATTGCGGCCCTCACCATCATTTTTTCGATGATGATGCTGGGGACCATGATGGGGCACGCGTTCGGCTGGAGTCGCATGGACTGCATCTTTCTGGGCGGCATGCTGGCCATGTCGTCCACCACCATCATCTACAAAGCCTTCGACGACACCGGGCTTCGGCAGCAGCATTTTGCCGGTTTGGTGATGAGCGTGCTCATCCTCGAAGACATGCTGGCCATCGTGATGATGGTCATGCTGTCGGCCATTGCCAGCGGCAACAACCCCGACGGCGGACAGATGCTTGGAGCCGTGCTGCGCATCGGTTTCTTCCTCATCCTGTGGTTTGTCGTGGGGCTCTTCGTCATCCCCTCTTTCCTGCGCAGCACCCGCAAGCTGATGACCGACGAAACCATGGTCGTGGTGTCGCTGGGCCTGTGCTGCCTGATGGCCTGGATCTCCACCACGGTGGGCTTCAGTCCGGCATTCGGGGCTTTCATCATGGGCAGCATCCTGGCCGAAACTGTCGAGGCCGACAAGATTATCCGGCTTGTGGAGCCTGTGAAGAGCCTTTTCGGAGCCATCTTCTTCGTTTCGGTGGGCATGCTCGTCGACCCCAAAGTGCTTGTCGACTATGCCCTGCCCATCCTTGCTCTCGTGGCGACCATCCTGCTGGGACAGGGCGTGCTGGGCACTGCGGGCTTCGTGCTGAGCGGCCAGTCGCTCAAGACGGCCATGCGCAGCGGCTTCTCCATGGCGCAGATCGGCGAGTTTGCATTCATCATTGCCTCGCTCGGACTGTCGTTGGGGGTCATCAGCAACTTCCTCTACCCCGTGGTGGTAGCCGTCTCGGTCATCACCACATTCCTCACCCCCTACATGATTCACGCGGCCGACCCCTGCTATCAGCTGATAGAACGGCGGCTGCCCAGGAAGTGGACGCGCCGCCTCGACCACCTGGGCGCAGCCCATCAGCATACTGCACAGGAGACGAGCAACTGGAAAAAGCTGTTGCGAAAGATGGGTACCAACGTACTCATCTACACCATCTTGTGCACGGCCATCACCGCGCTCATGCTCACATTCTTCCTTCCTTTCATCCGCCATATCCTGCCCCACTGGTGGGCCAACGGCGTGTGCGGCGTGCTTACACTGCTGATGCTCTCCCCGTTCCTGCGGTCGCTCGTGATGAAAAACAACCGCAGCGAAGAGTTCAAGGCCCTCTGGATTGAGAGCCGGTTCAACCGATTGCCGCTGATGTTTACCGTTCTGGCACGGGTGTTCATCGCCGCCGCCATCCTTTTCTACATCTGCAACTATCTGGCCCGTTTCGCCAATGCCATTGTCATTACGCTGGCCTTGGTGGTCATTGTGCTCATCATCCTGTCGCGAAACCTCAAGAAACGCTCCATCCGTCTAGAGCGCATGTTCATCAAGAATCTGCACAGCCGTGACATCGCAGCCCAGGTTCAAGGTCGCAAACGACCGCTCTACGAGGGGCGGCTGCTCGACCGCGACATCCACATCTCCGACTTCAACGTGCCCGAAGACTCGCTCTGGGCCGGACAATCGCTGATGCAACTGCGCTTTCGCAACCGTTTCGGCGTGCACGTGAGCAGCATTCTGCGCGGCACGCGACGGCTCAACATCCCCAACGGCGAAGCCATCATCTTCCCCGGCGACCGCCTTCAGGTGATTGGTAGCGACGAGCAGCTGCAGCTCTTTGGACAATCCCTGAAAGGAGAGCTGGTGGCCGAAGACAGCCACATTGAGGAGCGAGAAATGAAGTTGCAGAAGCTGATTCTCTCCATGCAGTGCCGTTTTATAGGCAAGACACTGCGCGAAAGCGGCATTCGCAACGACTTCAACGTGATGGTGGTCGGCGTGGAAGAGGGGCAGCAAAACCTCACCCTCATCAACCCGGCACGCCGTTTTGAGCACGGCGACATTATCTGGGTGGTGGGCGAACGCCAGTCGCTCCAGGCACTGATGGCCGTCTGCTGACGCATGTGCAGCCGTCTGCCGACACGAAATAGGCCTCCTGCCGATGCCGTGGCACCAACAGGAGGCCTGTTCAAGAAGATATTCCCGCCCTACTCCTGACGGCAGGCGGCCACCGCCCCGGCCAAGCGGCGCACCCCCTGCTCGACGTAGGCACGGGGCGCACCCACGTTCAGGCGCATGAATCCCTCGCCGCCGGGGCCGAACATCTCACCGTCGTTGAGAGCCAAACGGGCCTTGTCGACAAAGAGATCGATCAGCCGGTCGTGGGTGAGGTGCAGGTCGCGGCAGTCGAGCCACACCAGGAACGAAGCCTGGGGACGCAGCGGCCGCACACCGGGAATGTGCTCGCGGCAAAAGTCCTCCACAAACCTGATGTTGCTTTCCACGGCCGCCAGCATCTGTCTGCGCCACTCCTCGCCTTTGCGGAACGCCGCAATGGTGGCTATATGAGCAAAGATATGGGCCTCGTCCAGCTCGTTGGCCTTGAGCCAGCCATAGAACTTTTCGCGTATCTCCGCCTGGGGCACGATGGCATAGCTGCTCACGATGCCGGCAATGTTGAACGTCTTTGTGGGGGCCTGAAAGGTGATGCTGATGCTGGCTGCGCGGTCGGAGACGCTGGCAAAGGGGATGTGCTTGTGGCCGAAGAGGGCCATGTCGGCATGTATCTCGTCGGAAACAACCAGCAGATGATGGTCGCAACAGAAGTCGGCCAGCCGCTCGAGCGTCTCCCGCGTCCAGCAGATGCCGCCCGGATTGTGGGGATTGCAGAGGATGAGCACCCGGCACTTGTCGTCGCATACACGCTCCAATCCCTCGAAATCCATGTCGTAACCGCCGTCTTCGCGTAGCCGCAACGGGTTCCACACCACTTCTCGGCCGTTGGCCCGCGGCGTGAGGAAGAACGGATGGTACACCGGCGGCATCACGATGACCTTCTCGTCGGGCTGCACAAAGAGGTTGCAGACCATCCCGATGCCCTTGACAATGCCGGGGATGAACGACACCCACTCGCGCCGAACGTCCCACTGATGATGGCCGAGCACCCAGTCGTGGATGGCCGGAAAGTAGTCGGCCGGCTCCACCGTGTAGCCAAAGATGGGGTGGTCGAGCCGTCGGCGCAGGGCCTCCACGATGTCGGGACACACGGCAAAGCCCATGTCGGCCACCCACATGGGCAGCAAATCGTTGCGCCCCCAGCGCGGCAACAAGGCCTCGTGCATCAGGTCTCCCGTGCCGCGCCGCTCGATAACGGTAGAAAAATCGTAGTTTGCCATCATGCTGTCATTTTAGATTTGAAGATACGAATCCCTAATTTTGAATTTTGAATTCTGAATTTTGAATTGCCCTCAGCCCAGTGCCTGCTCGATGTCGGCCATGAGGTCGTCCACGTCTTCCAGCCCGATGCTCAGGCGAATGGTCGTGTCGAGGATGTCCATGGCGGCCCGCTCGGCCTCGGAGAAGTTGCCGAAGATGGTGCTGGCCGGGTGTATGGCCAGCGTGCGGTTGTCGAAAAGGTTGGTGGCGCGGTGGATGAGCGCGAGCCGATCAACAAACCGAAAGCAGGCCTCCCGGCTCTCCAGGTCGATGCAGACCATGGCTCCGGCCGTGTCGCCAAACTGTCGACGGGCCAGCGCATGGAACGGATTGTCGGGCAGCCCCACGTAGTTCACCCGGCGAATCTGCGGCAGCGCCTGCATGCGGCGGGCCAGTTCCAGCGCATTTGCCGACTGCACCCGATAGCGGGCGTCGAGTGTTTCGAGGCCCATAGTCTGCAAAAAGGCCACGTTAGGATTCATATAAGCCCCGAGGTTGAAGAGCATTTCGTTTTTCATCGTCCCGGCAAAGCCGGGCGTGGTGCCATAGTCGATGACCAGCCCGCCCAGCGACGTGGCGCCGCCGCTGACGTACTTCGTGCTCGACACCACCTCGATGTCCACGCCCAAGGCATGGGCGCCGAACTGCGTGAAAGGTATTGCCGTGGTGTCGGCCACGAGCGGAATGTGGCGGGCGTGGGCTATGCCGGCCAGCTCTTCGAGGCTGGCCACCTCCATCTGCGGGTTGGTGAGTATCTCCAGAAAGAGGCAGCAGGTGTCACCGTCTACCAGCCGTGCCACCTCGGCGGGCCGGGTGAGGTCGGCCAGACGCACCTCCACCCCGAAGCGTCTGAGCGTGGACGTGAAGAGCGAATAGCTGTTGCCGAAGAGGTGCCTCGACGTCACCACGTTCTTGCCCTGCGCTGCCAGCGACATGATGGTGTTGCTGATGGCGGCCATGCCGCTGTTGAGGGCGATGACGGCCGAGGCTCCCGTCACGGCCTTGACGCGCTCCTCGAAGTAGCGTGTCGTGGGATTCTCGCAGCGGCCATAGTCGGGAGCATCGATGCGGTTGCAGAAAGCGTCGCTCATGATTCGGGCATTGTCGAACTCATAGGCCACGGCATTGTAGACGGGCATGCTCAATGCGTCGAACGCATCCCGGCGGACATAGGGCAGGTGGATGGCTTGTGTTCGCTTCTTCATGGGAAAAATCGTTTTGCCTTGTCTCTTTTTGCGGTTCAATACCACTGCACCGCATTGCTATATCCACTGCGCTTGTCGTACTTCAGCGCGTCGGTGAGTGTGGAGGCATTGCAGCGGAACGAGAAGTTGTAGCTGGTGTAGGGGGCCAGCACCACCGAGCAACTCATGTTGAAGCAGTGCAGGTCACGCTGCAGCGAGGCGGTGGTCATGGAGATTTTATGGTTCTCAAAGTCGTAGCCACTGGAGAAACTGATGTTCCATCCGTCGCTGATGCGCAGATTTCCGCTCATGTTCAGCGTCTGGGAGAATTTGTAGGGATAGCGCATGGTCTTCTCGTTGAAGCGGCCCGAGGTGTTCTCGCGCATGGTGACGCCATAGCCGAACGTGAGCGACCACGGCATGGAGAACCTCATGTAGCCGTCGGCATCGGTCTCGGCCTTGCCGCTGCCGCTCTTCTTGGCGGCCCCGCGCTGCCCCTCGATCATGTCCTCATCGACGTTGCTTTCTATCTTCGGGTCCACGCCCTCCTCGTCGTCCTTGTCTTTTTTCCGGTCGTCGTCACCGTCTCCTCCGAACCATTTCTTCAGCCGCTCGGGGTTGAGGGTGAACGAGAAGTTCTGCGACATGCCCTGAAAGCGGCCGAAGCGTCCCCGCCCCCACTCCGTGTGGTTGCCCACATAGGGCTTGCCGTCGGCGCCTATCTCGTAGGCATAGGTGGCGAAGACAGCGTTCATGTTAAACGTATAACTCTTCCACCACTTCAGTCTGAGCCGTACCGACAGGTCGCTCCAACGGTGGGTGGTGGCGGCCATGTTGTACGACATGGAGGCGCCCAGCTCGTCGATGAGGCTTATTTTCTTGAATCCTGTAGAGTCGTTGTCGCTCTTGACCCTCATCTCCAAGTTGTTGCTCACGTCCCAGGAAATGCTTCCCGTACATCCCTTGCCGGGCACACCGTAGAGCCCTGTACTATAAGGAGAATACTCCACGAGCGACACATTGCCGTCCGCGTCGGTCTTCTGATAGGTCTGGTAATAGCCATAGCGCGCCGAGCCGAAGTCGGGCGCGTAGCTGAAGCTCACCTGCGGCGTAATGACATGACGGATGGCCTGAATCTTGTCGCCGAAGAGTTTGCGGCTCGGCAACCAGAAACCATAGAGCTTGGTACTGGCCGACACGCTCATGTTCCAGTTGTAAACGTTGTGGAATCCATAGCTCGTGTCAGCCACCTCCACCTGTCTGCGCTCGTCCCACGAACGCGTAACCTTGCTGGCATACATGCGGTCGGTGAAGTTGAACGAGGGCGTGATGTTGATGTAATTGAGCAGTGTAAAGTTGCCGTTCACCGGAATATTGTGCTGCATGCCGTTGCGCCAATCCTTGATGAGATTGGAGTGCAGCAGCTTGTCCTCCTTGGTGCTGATGGAGTTGCTGAGCTGTCCGGTGTAGCTCAGGGAGATTTTCTCGTACCACCGTTCGTTGCCCACCTGATGCCTTCGACGGAACGGATAGAAGCGGCTGAGCGAGACATTGAGGTCGGGCAGCGTCATGGCGATGCTCGAGTCGCGCATGTTTTGCGACAGGTTGGTCGAGGAACTGAGCGACAATCCGAGGCTGGAGAACGTGGTGCTCCAGCTCACCGACGAGGTGCGCGTGGACTGCGTCATGGTCTGTGGATTGTACATACTCGTCAGGTTGTTGCGCTCATAGCTCGACGATGCAAAGTTGACGCTGGCCGAGAGCGAGCTGAACGGGTTGGCCTTGGAGTCCTGCCGGTGGCTCCACTGCAGCTTGAAGCTCTCCTGTTTCTCGAAGTCGGGCAGGCCCTTGTCGCCGGTCTTGGTGTCCTGAAAGCTGAAGTAGAACGAGCCGCTGTACTTGTAGCGGCGGCGGTAGTTGCTGGCGGCCGAGATGCCCCAGGAGCCTTTGGTGTAGATCTCGCCCAAGAGCTTGAGGTCCCACTTGTCGCTCATGGCAAAGTAATAGCCGCCGTCGCGCAGGTAGAAGCCCCGGCTGTTCTCGTCGCCGTAGGTGGGCATGATGAAGCCCGAGGAATAGCTCTTGGTGAACGGGAAAAAGCCGTAGGGGATGGCAAAGGGCAGCGGCACGTCGGCCACCACCAGATAGGCCGGGCCGAAGACCACGTCCTTGCCCGGGCGCACCTTGGCCCGCGAGAGGGCGATGTAGAAGTCGGGGTGCTCGTGGTCGCAGGTGGTGTAGCGGCCGTGGGCCAGATATATCTCGCCGTTGTCGTTGCGCTTGGACACCTGGCTGCGCAGGTAGCCGTCCTCTTGCTGGGTATAAGCGTTTTGCACGAGGCCTTTCTTGGTTTTGAAGTTAAAGGCCATGGTGTCGGTGTCGTAGGTGTCGGACCCCATCTTGAACACGGGCCGGCCCTTGATGCCGCCTTTCTCCGTGGAGTCGGCAGTGCCTGTGGCGTGCACCAGACTGCTGTCGAGGCTCATGTATATCTTGTCGCTCTTGAGGTTCATGTTCTCGTAATCCACCTGCGACGCGCCGTAGAGGTGGGCCGTGTTGGTGGCAGCCTCGTAGATGAGCGAGTCCGACGCCTCGTACTGCACGGGAGCGTCGATGCCGTTTTTACGCTTGCGGTTGATGGAATCCAGCCTCACCGAGTCGTCGATGGCCTTGTTGTGGCGATAGATGGCCAGCTGCAAGGAGTCCATTCGGGTGGTGTCGGGCAGGTTTGTGCCCACGGCCGTGGAGTCGCTTCCGCGGCGAGCGGCCGCGTTGGAATCATTCTGTAGCGTCGAGTCCTTGCCGGCACCCGTCCGCTTCTTCCTTGGAAAAAGATTCGCGCCGCTGCCTGCCATGACCAGAACAACGGCACAAAGCCACAATATGATGAATGATTTCGTCCTCATTGAGGTGCAAAAGTACGTAATTAATGGGGAAAAGCCGAGTGTTTTCGTAATTTTAACGTTGCCCCCGCAGGGCCCCGTCGGGCACGCGCACCCGCCGTCTATACGGGGAAAAGACGTGCGGAACGGGCCGCCGCCCCACCCTCTTTTGGCGGGCACCGCACCGCGGCCCTGCGACGACGGCGCAAACGCGCTGCGATTGCGCCGTAACGGCCGCGCGATCACGCCGCAATCGCCTCATGAATACGCCGTCATCGCAAGGCGACAACGGCGTGACGGAATCGGGACAAGAACCCGGCAGCACAGGCATGCGGCCGGAACGGCCCGACGGCCGCCCCGCGCGGCAGGCTCATTCAAACAGCCGCTCCCAGGCCTGAAAGCGTGCGAGGCCGTCGGCTCCGAAGCCGGCCAGGCTGCGTTCGGCCTGGGCCAGCGTCTTCTCGCGGGCCAGGTTGGACTTGCTGTAAAACTTGTCGGCATAGCAAATCAGCTTTTCCTCCATCGTCTCGGGCAGGAAGTCCATGGGAGGCAAGGGCAGCCCCTGGGCCACAATCTCGCGGGCGGTGAGCCCGGCGCCGGTGTGACGCTCGCACACGCGGGCGTGCCGCTCACAGCCCTCGGCCCGCAGCAGTTCGGCTCCGATGCGGCCGTGGCAGATGTAGGGCTCCGTGCCGTGGCAGGCTATGGAGGGGGCATGGCAGCGGAAGATGCCGATGTCGTGGAGCATGGCGGCCTCCTCCACGAAGCGGCGGTCGAGCCGCAGCTCAGGGTGGGCGTCGACAATGCGCAACGCCCGTGCCGTGACGCTCTGGCTGTGCACCATCAGGATGTGGCGCAGCTCGTTGTCGTCGGGATAGTATCGGTCGATAATGGCTTGGTAATTCATGGTTCTTGCGTTTTACAGATACGGCCGATGGCCTGTTCTACCTTGCGGCGGGCACAGCGCATTCCCGGCAGCAACGTCTCGCCATCGAGCAGGGAGAGCGTGGCGGCCAGCTCCTGAAGCAACTCGGGCCAGGCCTTGCACTGGCTGTAGGCAAGGTAAATGGCCAGTGAACGGATGCTGGCCGGGCGGGAAGTGTCGGGGATAAGGGCGAGACAGAAATCCAGAAAACCGGTACAGATCTCCTCTTCGCCGAACGTCTGCGGCCGCAGCAGCGTGAGCAGGAGCCGGCACTTGGTGGGGCTCGCTGTGGTCATAGCCTCCTGCATCAGCTCGTGCCGGTGTTGCCGCAGAAAGGCCGTCGCCACACCTCCCAGATGAGTCAGCACCCAGGCGGCATTGTCGGCCACGCGTTTCTCCTCGGCATAGACCAGCGCGTAGAACTCGTCCACGAGCTGCGTGCCACCGGCCGAACGGGCCTCGGCAGCCCATTCGTCGAGGTCGGCTTTGTGGATGCGCATGCAGAGCCGTGCGCGCAAGGTAGAATCTTTCATGTGTCTGGGGCAAACAAACAGCCCACCCCTGCCGGTTGTCAGACCGGGCCGAGGTGGGCCGTCACGGTGTATGGTGTGTGGTTAGGCTTCGTGTTCGCGCTCGATGTAGGCCACCACGTCGCCTTTCTGAACCTTGGAACCCTGCTTGGCGTTGATTTCGACGAGCTTGCCGCCGAGGCCGGCCTTCACCTCTACAAACTCGCCCCACGGAGCCAGAATGTAGCAGAAGGTGTCGCCCTCCCGGTAAGCCTTGCCGATGTAAGGCTCTACGGCCGGTGCGGCCTCGCCCTCGCCCTGGAACTCCCAGAACACCTGACCCTTGACAGGAGCCACCACGGCATCGGCCTTGGCATGCTTGAACTCGGCCAGCTGCTCGGGCGTCACGCTGCCGCCGAGCTCGGCATCCTTGGCCTTTTGCAGGTCGGCCAGCATGTTTTTCTTGGCCTGTCCGCTGCGGAAGTTGCGATACTGCTCGGGGTGCATGGCCAGCTCGAAGAGCTCTTCCTCGTCCTTACCGTAGTCCCAGCCGTTCTCATCCATCTCCTTGCGGAAGTCGTCAAGGGCGTTGGGCAGCAGTGTGTGCGGGTCGGCCTCGGTGAATTCGAGTCCTTTTTTCTTGGCCAATTCCACCAGTTCGTCGTCGATTTGGCCGGGTACCTTGCCGCTTTTGCCCAGAATCATGCCCCACATGGCGTCGTCCATCATGGCATAACGGCCCTTACCCTGCTCCAAAGTGAGGAGGTTGAAGAGCGCAATGTTCTTGGTGTACTGCGAGAACGGCGTCACGAGGGGTGGGTAGCCCACCCGCGGCCACACATAGGCCACCTCGTCGAAGAGCTTGATGAGCAGGTCGTCAACACTCAGCTCGGGCTCGCCTTTCTTGCGGCGCAGGTTATTGATGGTGCCGTGAATGCCGCCCAAATCGGACATCATCGAGCCCATCATTCCACCGGGAAGGCCGCACGTGAGCAGCAGGGAACTCATCACTTTGTTCTGCGGATTGATGAAGCAACCCAGCCATTCGTCGATGAATTCCTGGGTGAGGGCGCGTGCTTTCATGTAGGCGCTCATGTTGATTTCGGGCACGTCGAAGCCCGCGTTCTTGAGCATGCTGCGCACAGAAATGACATCCGGGTGTACCTTGCCCCAGGAAAGCGGCTCGATGGCGGTGTCGATGATGTCGGCTCCGTTCTTGCACACCTCCAGGATGGAGGCCATGCTGAGGCCCGGGCCCGAGTGTCCATGGTACTCGATAATGATTTCGGGGTGCTTGTCCTTAATCATTTTCGTGAGCTGACCAAGGAATGCAGGCTGGCCGATGCCGGCCATATCTTTCAGGCAAATCTCCTCGGCGCCGGCTGCAATTTCCTCGTCGGCCAGCTTGGCATAGTACTCAAGCGTGTGCACGGGCGAGGTGGTGATGCAGAGTGTGCCCTGCGGTGTCATGCCGGCTTCCTTGGCCCAATGGATGGAAGGAGCGATGTTTCGGATGTCGTTCAAGCCGTCGAAGATGCGCGGGATGTCCACGCCCTGGGCGTGTTTCACGCGGTACATCATGGCGCGTACGTCGTCGGGCACGGGATACATACGGAGGGCGTTGAGGCCGCGGTCGAGCATATGGGTCTTGATGCCCACCTCGTTGAACGGCTTGCAGAATGTCCGCACGGCATCGTTGGGGTTCTCGCCGGCCAGCAGCTGCACCTGCTCGAAGGCGCCGCCATTGGTTTCCACGCGGGCGAAACAACCCATATCGATAATCACCGGGGCGATGCGCTCCAGCTGATCCTTGCGTGGCTGGAACTTGCCAGAGCTCTGCCACATGTCCCGATAGACGAGACTGAACTGAATTTTCTTGCTCATTATTTCTTCAATTATTGTTGCCTTAACTGCGATAAAGGCGTGCAACGGCTCCGAAAAGGGCCTCGACGAGCCAATGCCGCCCCATTACTAAGGCTGCAAAATTAGCCAAAAAAAAACAAAAAACCGAGCAACGCGTTGTTTTTTTATGATTTATAAGGAACTTCGCACCGGCCACAGCCCAAATGTCCGGGCCCTGCCAAGGGCTGCGGGTGCCGTCCGCAACCCTGCCGGCCATGTAAACAAGAAACATCGTTGCCCCGCTGCCGGCCGCCAACATGACGGCAACGGGCAACGGGGCAACGATGGAAAGATGGTGCGGGAGCAGGGCTACAGCCCGTGGCGGGCAAAGCGGGTGTCGGCCAGTTGCTCGTACCGGGTGCCCGGCCGCCCATAGTTGGCATAAGGGTAAATGCTGATGCCGCCCCGCGGAGTGAAGATGCCCGTCACTTCAATATACTTGGGATTCATCAGCTTCACAAGGTCTTTCATGATGATGTTCACGCAGTCCTCGTGGAAATCGCCGTGGTTGCGGAAGCTGAAGAGATAGAGTTTCAAGCTCTTGCTCTCCACCATGCGCTCGCCTGGAACGTAGCTGATACGGATCTCCGCAAAGTCGGGCTGGCCCGTAATGGGGCACAATGAGGTGAACTCCGGACAGTTGAACTGCACCCAATAGTCGTTGTCGGGGTGCTTGTTGACAAAGGTTTCCAGCACCTCGGGGGCGTAGTCCATGCGGTACTGGGTCTTGGCCCCGAGTGCCTGCAGCCCGTCTGCCTTTCTGTTGTCTTCCATGCCTTATCCCAAACTAAAGATTTTCCAAACGTTGTAGCTGATGCCACGGTCGTAGACATCCGCGCCCTCGTGCCGCTTCAAGGCACGAACCACGCGTATGGTAACGGGCAGGGCCACCACCTCGTAGACGGTCTTGAGCACCACCTGCCAAAGCATCAGCGCGGGAAGCTCGCCAGCCGGCACCACGCCGCCCAGGGCCAGGGGGAAGAAAATCAGGGAGTCGCAGCTCTCGCCAGCCACCGTACTGAGGATGGCGCGGGCCGAGAAATGCCGGCCGCCGTCGCGAATCTTCATGCGGCTCATCACATAGGCATTGATGAAACTGCCCACCACGAAAGCCACAAACGAGGCCATGGCAATGCGGGGAGCCAGGCCGAAGATGGCGTGGAAGCCCTCGTCATTGTGCCAATAGGAGGCACCGGGGATGGCGTCGCAGAGTGCACCGAGGGCCACGAAGAAGAAATTCATGGCAAAGCCCGTCCAGATGAGCAGACGTGCCTTGCGAAATCCCCAGACCTCGCACACGCAGTCGTTGATGATGTAAGACACGGGAAAGACGATCAGACCGCCTGTCAGGCTGATGGGGCCCACCGCAATTTGCTTTGTTTCGAGCACGTTTGCCGCAATGAGGCAAACGCAAAAGAGAATGCTGAAAAGCATAAACAGCACACTTACGCTTTGCTTTTGTTCTGTCATAATCTTGTTTTTAAAGAGGTTTACCAAGCACTCTATGCGGCTGCAAAGTTACGAAAAAGATTCCGTAACGCCGCCTTTTCAAACCGTATATCCTATTAGATAAGTCATATAGCCCACAAATGCAAGCACCAGCACCGCGCCTTCCCAACGCTCGATACGGAGTTTTGTAAACGAGAAAAGCCACAACAGTATCATCGAAACCACCATCACCGAGAGGTCGGTCTGGGTAATGCCCTGCATGACCATGGGGCTCACCATGCCCGTGATTCCCAGAATGAGGAGGATATTGAACACGTTCGACCCCAGCACATTGCCGATGGCGATGCCGCTGTTGCCCCTGCTCGCGGCCACTACGCTGGTGGCCAGTTCGGGCATCGACGTGCCGCAGGCCACAATGGTGAGGCCGATGATGGCGTCGCTCACGCCCAGCGTGCGGGCCACGGCCGAGGCATTGTCCACGAAAACGTCGGAGCCCAGGATGAGTGCGGCCAGTCCCACCGTGAGCAATGTCACGACCTTGAGGGGGTGCATCGGGGGATTGGCGGGCCCGGTCTCTTTGTTTTCGCCCTGTTCTACCCCATCCTGCCGGGCGCCACGCAGGGTAATGGTCATGAAAATCAGGAATAACGCCAAGAGCAACAACGCATCCAATCGGTTCACATTGCCGTCGAGACACATCATCAACAGCACGGCCGAGGCAACCAATGCAAAGGGAATGTCCTTGCGAACCGTGGCCCGAAGAATGGTGATGGGCGCCACAACGGCGGCACATCCCACAATCAGCAAGGCGTTGAAAATGTTGCTTCCCACGACGTTGCCCACAGCCAAGTCGGGCGTCCCGTTGATGGCCGACATGAGGCTTACGAAGAATTCGGGCATCGACGTGCCCATGGCCACAATGGTGAGACCGATGACAATTTGGGGGATGCCCATGCGTTCGGCCAGCCCCACGGCCCCTTTGGTGAGCAGGTCGGCGCCTCCAAGCACCACGGCAATGCCCGCAACAAGAATCAATACCTGCAGCCACATCTGTTGTGGAACCATGCTGAGGAGGACGAGTGTGTACATTTCGCTTCAAGATTTTAGGCTGCAAAGGTAACGAAAAAGCCCTGGATATTCTCATATCCGGGGCTTAAAATCTAACAATCACATCATTTATGCAGTTGCCCTAATGCGGGCTCGGGCTGCCATTAACCTACCTCGATGGAACGAACTACCTGCTGCTCCTGCCGGCTTACCTTGGGCAGGTCTACGGTGAGCACGCCGTCGGCCACGCGGGCGGTAATCTTTTGCCGGTCTACATCGTCGGGCAGGATGAGCGTCTGCTCGAACTTGGCGTAAGCAAACTCGCGCCGCAGGTAGTGTGCGGGGTCGTCGCCAGACTTCTGCTGCCTCTCCATCTTGATGGTCAGGTCGCCGTCTGCATTGACGTTGACATCGAAATCCTCCTTCTTCAGTCCGGGTGCAGCAAGCTCTACGGTGTACTGCGTGGCGCTCTCCAGCACGTTGATGGCCGGGGCCGTGGCGTTGGTGCGGGGCATTCTGTTTGTATCAAAGAAGTCGTTAAAAACTTCTGGAAGCCAATTGTTACGTGTGTACATTGTCATATCTCCTATCATTAAAGTGTTAAACATCATTGTTTACACCCTCCATAGGACAAACCCCGTACCAACGCAAGCCGTATGACATGATGTCATACAATGGCAGACATATTGGCGCTTTCTCGTGGAGACACCCAGATACAGCAGTCCCCCACCGCCGTTGGGGCAATGGGGGACTGGTGTTGCTCTATTCGGCGTCCTTGCTATCGTCCACGTTGTCACCCTCGGTCGGGGCCAGCACAGACTTGAAATCGGTGTAACCGTTGTTTACCAGAATGTTATACCACTGCAAAAGTTTCTTTATATCACTGTCGTGCACCCTGTCTTGGTCGAAGTTGGGCAGCACCTCGGCAAAGTAAGCACGCAGCTCCTGGGACGTGCATTTCTTGTAGTTGAGGGAGCAAGGCTTCTGTTCTTCTTTCTCGCCCACCTTAGCAAGCACCTCCCAAAGGGCGATGTCCTCGGCATCAGTGTACATGGCAATGTCGCCCAGACTCGTCACGCGGTCGCTCGAAAAGGCCGGTATGCGGCGGTGTGCCTCGTCAATTGTCTCTACGATGAGATTCATTTTGCCGCGCGACACCAGCCTGTACAGCCCGGGCTTACCGGCAATCGAAAGTATTGTCTCCATTTTTGCTTTTATGTTTAAATAGTTGAATAATCCATTGATTTGCTTGTTCAAGTCGTGGTGGCCGTCATTTTCTATCACGTAGTGGCAGCGCTGCGCCATGTCCTGCTGGGGCATCTGACTATCTATCCAGGCCATGGCCCGCTCGTGCGACAGGTTGTCGCGCTGCATCACCCGGTTCAAGCGTACTTCTGTCGGGGCCGTTACGCCCACGTAGACATCGAAAGGGACACGACGATCAAAGCCTGATTCAAAGAGGACGGCACTCTCCAACCACTGGCATCCGCTCTGCATGAAGTCGCGTGCTACGGCAGGATGCACCACGCCGTTCACCGCTTGTTTGTTGGCTTCTGAGGCCAACAAGAAGCGGGCAAGCACCGGTTTCTGCAACACCTTATTAATATAGACACCCTCGCCAACCAGTCTTTGCAGGTCGGCTTGCAGTTGCAGGTCGGTACGCATCAGTCGCTTGGCGGCCTCGTCGCAGTCATAAACCTTAATGCCGCGGGCTTCAAGTAGCTGGCATACGTGGCTCTTGCCACTGCCAATGCCTCCTGTAATGGCTATCCGCATCATTGATGCTCGATGAGATAATCCACCTGTTGCACCTCCAACCGGGCGCTGTTCACCCCTTGTGGCTTGGCCCGCAGATAGAGTTTACACTTATCCGAGGGATGCGCGGCCACCTCACGGTAATCCACAACCACCTGAAAATCGGTCGCCTTAATCAGACGGTACATGCTCGCCCCCACTGTGAAGCTCACCTTGACACGCTGTGGGAACGTGCGCACCACCAAGTCGTCGGGCTTGTTGATGGTCGTGATGGGCACCTCGATACTCTCTTCAGTCAGGATGTCGGGATAGAGCGCGAGCTTCACGCTCTGCGGCACTATCTTGACGCCAGGCATTGATTTGAGCCTCACCTCACATACCACCGTATCCTCAAAGTTCACTATATCGAGGTACTCCGTGAGCACATTTTCGAGGCTGTCCAGCTTGCTTTTGCTGGCATAGACGGTCACTCGCTCGGGCCAGAACTGCACATGGGCCAGATAATAGTTCTTGGCCGGCACAATATGTCCCGACAATCGCACCTTCACTTCCTTGTTGCGGCCATAGTTGAAGTAGAATTCCAACCGGTCGGCCTTGAGGCCGGTGAGTGTCGACGAGGCCGACAACTGTTGGCGAACATACTTCTGCAGGTCGGCCACCGGCACTTGCCCGTGGCCCGTCTGCTTGTTGGCATAGGTGTTGAAATTGAGCTGCACGGGATGCAATCCGTCGCTCATGGAATAAGAAAGCAGCATGAATCCCTTGTCGCGCACGGTGACCCGCACCGTATCCGACATGCTGGAGGTCATCACTACATTCTTTGGAGCCCCAACCAAACGCACGGCCACGGGAAACTCTTTCTCGTAGGTCTCGTTGAGAGTCATCATCAACCAGAAGATGCCGCTCAAGGCAAGAAAGAACAGAAAAATCAGAAACTCCTTGTGCATCCAGCCAAACAAGAAGTTCCTGACCAGTTGATATATCTGCTTCAGACTATGCATTAGGTTGCTGCTGGGCTGCGTCGGCAAACACATAACCCTTGTCAACCGTCACGACCACGCCGCGGTCGATCTCGACTTCCACGGCATTTCGGTTCAGGTCGACACGCTTCACAGTGCCATAAATGCCACCGCCGATGACCACCTTAGTCCCTTCTTGCAGGGCGTTCTGGAACTCACGAAGCTTCTTCTGCTTCTTCTGCTGCGGACGAATCATGAAAAACCACATGATGGCAAAGATGGCCACCAGCATAATTAGCATGCCACTCATGCCGCCTCCTTGGGCTGCCTGTGCAGCCAATACGAATGTACTCATTATTTAATTGTCTGATTTTATATGTTTATAACGTTGGCAGGGGTGCGTCACTCCTGTGTCTCTTCCGGCCCGCTCTGCGGTTCCCCGTCACCCGGTTCCGGTTGTGGCTCGGCGGAAACCGGCTCAGACGCAGGTTGTGGGGCCGGTTGCTCGTTCACGCGCGGCCGGTGCACGAAGCGCACAGGGCCGCCGCCACCCTCGCGACGACGATAGTCGGACTCGGGTCTGCGCTGGCGCAGCTCGGGCATTTCCTTCATCATCTTGCCGTTTTGAATGAGGTAACGGGCTATGGCGTCAAGCATGCCGTTGATGTAAGAGCCGCTACGCGGCGTGGAATAGAGCTTGGCAAGCTCCACATATTCGTTGATGGTCACCGTGACAGGAATGCCTGGAAACGTGAGCATTTCGGCGATGGCGATTTGCATAATCACCACATCCATATAGGCAAGGCGGCCAAAATCCCAGTTGCGCGACGTGTCGCTCATGTACCGCTGATAGGTATCGGCATTGAGAATAGTGGCTCGGAAGAGCTTGCAGGCAAAGTCTTTGTCCTCCTCGTCCTTGTATTCGGGCAGCAGTTCCTGCTTGTTTTTGTTCTTCGGATCGAACCGTTTGATGGTCTTCAGCACGAAAGTATCCACCGTTTCCTTATCGTCGTTCCAATAGAGACTCTTCTCTTCGAGCAGGGCATCCAGGTCGGCATTCTCCTGAATGAGCTGGCGATAGAGCTTGCGCCACAGCTCCCGGTCGGTATCATAGTCGGTTGTGGGCTCGGCCATATACTCGTTGTAGGCCTCGGACTGCTCTATTTGGTTGCAGAGTTTACGCACGAATTCGATGTCGTCGTCCCAAGTCAGCTTCTTGTCTTCAATGAATCCGTTGAGCATTTTGTTCTCCTCCAACTGCACGGCAAACTGGTTGAAAGCAAACTTCTGCGAGGGTGCCTCACCGCCTTCACGCTCTGCACGCTGGGTGAGCACGTCACAACGGTGCCGCTCTTCGCGGGTGACAGCCACGATGAGTTGCAGCAAATGATTGTACAAGTCGTATGCTTTGGACAGGCTGAAAAGCAGCTCTTTCTCGGCGGTGTCCATATTCTTGTTGCCGTTTTGATAGTAAGCATAGGTTAATTGAACGACCTTAATGCGAATTAAATCCCTATTGATCATTATTCTTACTTTACGTTGCGTTTTGTTGATATTACACTGCAAAAGTAGTCAAAAATCCCTTGACATGCAAGAATTACGGGAATAAAACTTCGGTTTTTTAGAGAAACTTTGCACAATTCTTGGCGTGAACAAATAAAAATACTACCTTTGCACCGCTTTTTCAGATTGGTAAAGTGATTTCCAGTGTGATGGCGAATTAATATCATTTTAATTTAGAGTAACACCATTAAAAGTAAAATCATGAAAGAAATTAGTATTTCCGGCAAGAAGCGTGAGACCGTAGGCAAGAAAGCCACCAAGGCTCTCCGCAAGGAAGGATTCGTTCCCTGCAACCTTTATGGCGAGGAGAGGGAGAATGGCAAGCCTGTTGCCATTGCTTTCGCAGTCTCTTTCAGCGAACTCCGCAAGCTCATCTACACACCTCATATCTATGTCATCAGGGTCAATCTTGACGGTGTAGACCACACGGCCGTGATGAAAGAGATTCAGTTCCACCCGGTGACCGACGCTCCCCTGCACGTTGACTTCTTCGAGGTGAACGACCAGAAGCCCATCACCATCGGCATTCCCGTGAAGCTCGTGGGCCTTGCCCAGGGTGTGCGCGACGGCGGCCGCATGAACCTCTCCATCCGCAAAATCAACGTGACCGCTCCCTACCAGCAGATTCCCGAGCACCTCGACGTGGACGTAACAGCCCTGAAGATTGGCAAGAGCATCAAGGTGGGCGAGCTCTCTTACGAGGGCATCGAGATTGCTACCAGCAAGGATGTGGTGGTTTGCTCCGTCAAGATGACACGTAACGCAGCCACTGCCGCCGCCACTACCGAGGAGGAAAGCACTGCCGCTGAGTAATCGTCGCAGAATGGACAAGTACTTGATTTGTGGTCTGGGCAACCCCGGCGCCGAATATGCCGGTACCCGCCACAACACAGGATTCATGATATTGGACGCTTTTGCCAAAGCGTCCAATATTTGTTTTGAGGACAGGCGTTACGCCTTCGTGGCCCAGACCATGCTCAAGGGCCGAAAGATCATGCTCATCAAACCCACCACTTTCATGAACCTCAGCGGCAATGCCGTGCGCTATTGGCTCAACGAGGAGCGCATAGACCAGGGCCGTCTGCTCGTCGTCAGCGACGACGTGGCCCTGCCGCTCGGCGACTTCCGTCTGAAAGCCAACGGCAGCAACGGCGGCCACAACGGGCTGGGGCACATCATCCAGCTCATCGGCGACGAGTTTGCGCGGCTGCGCGTGGGTGTGGGCAACGACTATCCGCGAGGCGGACAAATCGACTGGGTGCTGGGCCGATACTCCGAAGACGAGCTGAAACAGCTGCAGCCCACGCTCGACCTGGGCGTGGACATCATCAAAAGTTTCGTGCTGCAGGGCATCGGCAACACGATGAACCAATACAACAAGTTAGGCAAACACAAGCAATGACCCCCGAAACCTCCCAACCCCGCATGCCCAAGAGCGGCCCTTCGGCCCGCATTGACAAGTGGCTCTGGGCTGCCCGCATCTACAAGACGCGCTCCATGGCCGTTGACGCCATCAAGAACAGCCGGGTGACCATTGGCGGAACCAACGTCAAGCCGAGTCACACGGTCAAGGCCGGCGACGTGGTCAGCGTGAAGAAGCCGCCCATTACCTACAGTTTCAAGGTGCTGGCCTGCATCGAGCAGCGCGTGGGGCCCAAACTGGTGCCCCAGATTTACGAAAACGTCACCGACCCCAAGCAGTACGAACTGCTCGAGATGAGCCGCATCAGCGGCTTCGTGGATCGCGCCCGCGGCACGGGCCGGCCCACCAAGAAAGACCGCCGGGCCATGGATGCCTTTGTCGATCCGGCCCTGTTCGGCTTCGACGACGGCGACGACTGGGCCGACGACACGCCCTGACCCCGGCCTACCCCACCCCCGAATCCCCCTCCCACCATACCCCGCCATGGCTGGAAACGCCTTCTTTTGTTTCCGGAACGTGGCGGAACGGGCAGTTCGCCCATTGCATTTTACCCAATTTTGAGTATTGCAGGATGCGGTGCGAATGATTAATTTTGCAGCCGAATGCCGGACAAACGGCCGGCAGAACTCAAAGTTTAATCATTTTTCAACCCCATTTTTATATGGAAACCAACCAAAAACTATCCCCATGCCGGATTGCGTCCGCCCGTCAACACTTGGCGGGAGCAGCCCTTTTGCTCTGTCTCGCCACCCCCTCCCTCCCCTGCCACGCCCGGCCGGCCAACGTGCCTGAAACGCCGGCTCGCAGCCGCACCCAACTTTCCGGTAGCATCGTGCAACGCGGCACACGCACGCCGATAGCCAATGCCGTGGTCAGCGTGGCGGGCACCAACATCGTCGTTTCCGCCGGGTCGGACGGCCGATACCGGCTACCCTGGCTGCCCCAAGGGCAGTGCATCGTGGAGGTGAAGGCCCCGGGCTACCGCACGCAGACCCGCACCCTCGCGCCCACAGCCGCTGCAAGCACGCTCGACTTCGAGCTGACACCCGACGAAATATCGCTCGACGAGGTGGTGGTTTCGTCCAACCGCACCGTCACCCTGCGCCGCGAGGCTCCGTCGCTGGTCAACATCATCGACGCCAAACTGCTCCAAGCCACCAACTCCTGCACGCTGGCCCAGGGGCTCAACTTCCAGCCGGGCGTGCGCACGGAGACCAACTGCCAGAACTGTGGCTTCTCGCAGGTGCGCCTCAACGGACTCGACGGCCACTATTCGCAGATTCTCATCGACTCGCGCCCCATCTTTTCCTCACTCAACGGCGTGTACGGACTGGAACAGATTCCCTCCAACATGATCGAGCGCATCGAGGTGGTACGCGGCGGCGGCTCGGCCCTCTACGGAGCTTCGGCCATCGGCGGCACCATCAATGTCATTACCAAGGAGCCCCTGCGCAACTCCGGCGAGTTCTCGCACCTGCTCACAGCCATCGGCGGCACCGGCAGCTGGGAGAACAACACCACGGCCAACGCTTCGCTCGTGACCGACGACGGCCGCGCGGGGCTCTATCTTTACGGCCAGCACCACTACCGGCCGGGCTACGACCACGACCACGACGGCTACACCGAACTGCCCAATCTGAACAACACCACCGTGGGCTTCAGCTCGTTCCTGCGGCTGAACCCACACTCCAAGTTCACCTTGCAGTACCACAACCTGAGCGAGTTCCGCCGCGGAGGAAACCTGCTCGACCGCGCGCCGCACGAGGCCAACATCACCGAACAGATAGAGCACAGCATCAATGGAGGCAATCTGGCCTACGACTTTATCTCGGCAGAGGCCCGCCACCAGGCCAAGGCCTACTTCTCTTTCCACCACACGGCGCGCAAGAGCTACTACGGCGGCACGGGCGAGAACGCCTCCGACGAGGACCGCGCCAACGCTCTTAAAGCCTACGGCCGCACGCGCGACCTGACCTATGTGGCCGGCACACAGTACACGCGGCGGTTCGACCGGTTGCTCCTGATGCCCGCCAACCTCACGCTGGGAGCCGAGTACAACCACACGGGACTCGACGACCGCATCCCCGGCTACGGCCGGCACCTGGAGCAGCGCGTCAATATCTGGAGCGCATTTGCCCAGAACGAATGGAAGAACCGGCAGTGGAGCCTGCTCGCCGGCTGCCGCATAGACCGTCACAATCTGGTGCACCGGGCCATCCTCAGCCCCCGCGTCAACCTACGGTTCAACCCTGCCGAGCCCGTCAGTCTGCGGGCATCGTATGCGGCTGGCTTCCGCGCACCCCAGGCCTTCGACGAGGAACTGCACGTCGGGCTGGCGGGCGGCGAGCGCATCATGACCGTTGCCGCCCCGGGGTTGAGGCACGAACGGTCGCACAGTTTCAGCCTGTCGGCCGACTGGGTAGGCCAGTGGGGCGGGCTGCAGGTCAACCTGCTGGGCGAGGCTTTCTATACCCGTCTCACCGACGTGTTCGGCCTGCGGCAGCTCAGCGAGCAGTTGCCCGACGGCACCCACGTGCAGGAACGCTACAATGCCAGCGCGGCCCATGTGGCCGGCGCCAACCTGGAGGGCAAGCTGGCCTACGGCCGATGGGTGTCGTTGCAGGCCGGACTCACCCTGCAGCAGAGCCGATACCACACGCCGCAGACCTGGGACGAGGAGGCCCCGGCCGAACGCCGCATGATGCGCACGCCCGACACCTATGCCTATTTCGCCCTGTCGTCCGCCCCGGCAAGCCGTCTGTCCGTGTCCCTCTCGGGCAACTACACGGGCCACATGCTGGTGCCCCATCTGGCCGGGTCGGGCATAAGCCGGCCCGAGGCCGTGCGCGTGCGCGACTTTCTCGTGCTCAACCTGAAGCTGGCCTACGCCTTGCCCACACGCACGTCGCTCGGACTGGAGCTCAATGCCGGCGTGCAAAACCTGGCCAATGCCTACCAGAACGACTTCGACCGCGGCTGGAACCGCGACTCGGGCTACATCTACGGGCCGGGCTCGCCGCGCTGCTTCTTTGCGGGCATACGGGCCTTCTATTGACCACAACGGCGTAATCGCACCGCGACGACGGTGCAGACGCCACACGAAAACGGCGTAATCGCATTGCGATTACGCCGTTGTTGTTTTGCCTTTGCGGCGTTTTGGTTTCCCGCCGAAACCTTAATCCACCATGGACGGACCGCCGAAGCCGCCGCCGGGACGCCCGCCCCCGAACCTGCCGCGGCCGCCAAAGCCACCCGGCCCGCCGCCGGGGCCTCCGCCGCGACCGCGCCGGCCGCCGGGCCCCATGTCAGGCCCGTGCATGTCGTGACGGGCGTTCTTGCCGCCAAAGACGTTGAGCCGGTAGTTCACGCGGAGCATGACATAGCTGTTGATGGAGTTGTACTCCGTGTCGCTGCGCTGCTGGGCCGACACCGTGCGGCTCAGGTTGCTCTGGTTGTGCAGCAAATCGTAGAACTGAAGCATCACCGTAAGCGGCCGCCCGGACAGGAAACCCTGCGAAATCTGGGCGTTCCACACCAGCTCGTTGGTGTTGAGCGACTGGTCGGCATAGCCTCGCCGGCTGCTCATGTGCACGTCGGTGGCCAGCGTGGTGCCCCAAGGCATGGTGGCGTTGACGTTGGCCCCGTAGGAGAATTGCCAGGTGTCGAGGTTGGCTGTGGCCTGCAGGTTGTTGCGGGTGTGGCGGTACGACAGCGACCCGTCGAGCTCCACCTCCAGCCAGTCGTTGCGGTAACTGCCCGAGAAACGCTCGCCCAGCTGCAGGTCGCGCGACGTGTTCTTCTGCGAATCGGCCGTGCGGCCGAGCGTCACGAAGCCCACGTTGTTCTCATAGCCCACCGTGGAGAAGGTGTTGATGTTCCAGTATCCGGCCGTGTCGAGCGGCGTGTTGAACATGAAAGCGCCGTTCAGGTTCCAGTCGCCGTTGATGTTTTCTGGGCGTGTCAGGCGGCCGCCTGTCTGCTCGTTGTAGGTCACCCTGCTGCTGATGGCGTTGCGCGTGGTGGAGAACCGCAGGTTAGTCATGACCGCCTGCCGCTTCTGCTCCGAATAATTGTTGTAGAAAAAGTTGAAGTTCTGCGTGAACGAGGGCTTCAGCCCCGGGTTGCCCGTGCGGATGTTGAGCGGGTTGGAGTCGTCGTAGACGGCGAGCAGGTCGCTGATGGCCGGCTGCGAGGTGTTGGCCCGGTAGTTGATACGCAGGTTGCTCACCTTGCTGAACCGGTATCTGAAGTCGAACGTGGGCGACACATTGGACACCCGCCGCGCGGTGTCCACGCTGAGACCCTGATAGTCCTGCACGTAGTGGGAGCGCTGGGGCTGGGCCAGCACGCCAGCATTGAGCTGGTATTTCTCCCGAATCATGCGGAACATCAGCTCGATGCTGTGCGTGTAGTTCCTGTATTCCGAGTAGCGGCTCAGGTCGCTGTCCAGGTAGCTGGTGTAGGGACGGGCCAGCCGGGAGAGGTAGTTGTCCCACGTGCGGTAGCCCAGCAGCGCGCCGGCGAAATAGTCTTCACCCAGATTGGAGAAGTCGTAGGTGGAGCGGTCGCTCTTGTTGTAGCTGTAGGCAAAGCGGTAGCGCAGCTGTAGGAACGTGGCGCGCCAGAGGGGCTCGCTGTAGGTGGCCTGGAGGGTGTAGTTCCAATTACGGGCCGGAGTCACCGTGTAGCGGTTGGTCTGGTAGGTGGAATCAAGGCCTTGCCGGTTCTGGATTTGGTAGAGATGCACGTTGTTGGCAGACAGTGCCTTGTTGTCGTTGCGGCCGTAATTGCCGTCGGCCCGCAGCGTGATGTTGCGGCCGCTGGCGTTCAGCCGTCGGTTGAATTGCAGCATCATGCCCGCACTCTTGCTGTTGGAGTAGGTCAGGTTGACCGTGCGGCTGGTGTTCACCAGCAGGCTGTCGGCGGCCAGTCGGGCCAGCGAAGCGTCGGCCAAAGGGTCGTCGGTCAGGGTGTAGGGGTCGGCATTGAAGGCAGCCGACATGCCTCCCGTGATGCCGTCGCTGCTATTCAGGCTGGCCGTGGGGCGGATAGTGATGGTGGTCATCGTGTCTGGCGTCCACTCGATGCGGGCCTGGGCGTTCCACTGGTTGCCGCGCGAGAAGTTCTGTCTGAGGCTGTTGGAGAACGAGCCCACCCGGCTCACGAAGTTCTCCGACGACGACTTGGTGTAGACATCGCCGTCGTTATGGTTCCAGCGCACGCTGCCATCAATCTTCAGCAAGTCCTTTTTCTCGTAGTTGATGTTGGTTCCTGTCATCTTGGTGGCGTTGAGTCCGTTGCGCCCGCGGCCGAATCCGCCCCGGCCGCCAAAGCCCATGTCGTTCACGTTGTTGGCATTGCCCATGCCGAAGATGCGCCAGTCGGCGTTGAAATAGCCGCCGAAAAGGCGGTTGGAATAGCGGCTCTGGCTGCCCGCAGCCATGTCGGCATTGGCCATGAGCCCCTTGTTCATGCCGGGCTTGGTGCCGAAATCGAGCACCGTCTGCTCGTCGCCGTCGTCGATTCCCGTCACCCGTGCGAGGTCGCTCTTCTGGTCATACGACTTCACTTTGTCTATGATCGAGGTCGGGATGTTCTTCATGGCCGTCTTGGTGTCGCCCGTCATGAACTCCTTTCCATCCACAAGAATCTTCTTGACCTGCTTGCCGTTGATGGTAATCTTGCCGTCGTCGTCCACCTGCGCACCGGGCAACCGCTTCACCAGTTCCTCTATAGTGGAGCCCTCGGGCGTGCGATAGGCCGCGCTGTTGTAGACAAAGGTGTCTTCCTTGAGCGTCACCTTGAGGGCCTGGGCCGTCACTCGGGCCTCTTTCAGCATCACGGCATCCGAGCCCATTACCACCGTTCCCATGCGGAGGTCGCGGTCGTCCTGCATCAGCAGCCGCTTGAACGAGGCGACATAGCCAATGCTCGACAGCTTGAGCAGATAGTGCCCGTTGGCCGGCGCCTGAATGACAAACTTGCCGCTGTCGCTGGATATGGCTCCCGCAACAAACGTGGAGTCCATCTTCAGCAGCTGCACGGTGACCATGGGAATGGGTTCGCGCGAGTCCTTGTCGACTAGCACGCCCGATATTTCCCGCTTCTGGGCTCCGGCCATCACTGACGTCAGCATCAGGAGGGCAAGGAGGAGGCTCTTCTTCATACCTTGATTGATAAGCTGTGGTTCTTGACTTGATGATACCCTTATGACGCGTTTGCGCCGCAAGGGTTTAATGGCGGTGCCGAAATCTCCCGTTTTTTCATCGGCGTCAAAAACCTGCACACGCACGGGAGGGTGTGCGCAATACGAGCGACAATTCCCTTAAAAAGACTTAATATGTAGTCATAATTGGTTCCACATTGTTCGATTTATCACTATATTTGTAATTAAAGAAAACAAAATATGATTATGGAGCAGAGCGTTATTATATCGAATAATTTGAAGATGGAGCTGGCCACGGCCCTCTCCGAGTGCGAGCACGACAGGCTGTTTGTGCTCGCCGATGACAACACGGCGGCCCAGTGCTGGCCGCTCATTCGGAATTTCTTTTGTCTGCGAGGGGCCCGGCTCATCACTATCCCTGCCTCCGACACCCACAAGGACCTGGAGTCGCTGACCCATGTGTGGCGGCAACTGGGTCAGGGCGGGGCCACGCGCCACTCCTGTCTCATCAATCTGGGGGGAGGAATGGTGACCGATTTGGGAGGCTTTGCAGCATCGACGTTCAAGCGCGGCATCGACTTCATCAACATTCCCACCACACTGCTGGCCATGGTCGACGCCTCGGTGGGCGGCAAGACGGGCATCAACTTCGACGGACTGAAGAATGAAATAGGTGTGTTCAACGATGCCAAGCGCGTGCTTCTGGACACGGAGTTCCTGCGCACACTCGACGAACGGAACCTGCGCTCGGGCTATGCCGAGATGCTGAAACACGGGCTCATCTCCTCGGAGAGCCATTGGGCCGAGCTGCTCAACTTCGATTTGAAACGGCCCGACCTGCAGCAACTGGCCCGCTTGCTGGCCGAGTCGGTGCAGGTGAAAGAGCGCATCGTCGGCAAAGACCCCTATGAGAAAGGGCTGCGCAAGGCCTTGAATCTCGGCCATACCTTTGGGCACGCCTTTGAAAGTTTCTCGCTGCGCAACCAGAATAAGGCCACACCCATCCTCCATGGCTACGCCGTGGCCTACGGACTGGTGTGCGAACTCTATCTCTCGGCCTTGAAAACGGGATTCCCCACGGAGAAGATGCACCAGACAGTACAGTTCATCCGCGACCACTATGGCCGCTTCACCATCAGCTGTGACGACTACAACGAACTGATTGCGCTGATGCGTCACGACAAAAAGAACACGGCCGGCACCATCAACTTCACCCTGCTGGGCAATATTGGAGACATCCGCATCAACCAGACGGCCGGCGAAGACGACATCAAGGAGGCGCTCGACTTCTTCAGGGAAGGGTGAGGGCAATTCAAAATTCAGAATTCAAAATTCAAAATTAGCCCTGCGGCGAAGATGCAAATCGGAGTTCATAATTTAAAAGGGGGCATGCAATGAATTATTGATTCAGAATTTAAAATTCAAAATTGGCCCTGCGGCATGGAGCCAAATAGGAGCTCAAAATGCAAAATTGGCCCTGCGGCGAGGACGCGATTCTGAATTTATCACTTAAAATGAGCCCTGCGGCGAGGATTCGCCGCAGGGCTCATGGGTTTTGCAAGGCCAGCTTTTCGGCCTCGGCGCGGGCGGGTTTTCCGTTGGTTGTCAGGGGAATATGGTCGGTGTGGACATATTTGCGGGGCACCCAGTACTGGGGCAGGGCATTCGTACAAAGCTCTGCCACCTCGGCCATGTCGGTGGCCTCGGTGAGCAGCACCACCTTTTCGCCATACTTTGCAGACGGGGCTTTCGTAATGAGGAAAGGCTTGGCGAGAAACGGCCTCAAGGCCTTCTCCACCTCTTCTATCTGTATCTTGATGCCGCCGGACACGATGACGTTGTCCTTGCGACCCAATATGCGGAAGCCCTTGCCGGGCAACAGCTCCACGCGGTCGTGGGTAACGAGGCGCCCATCGTGCACCAAAGGCGCGTCGATGACGAGGCAGCCGTCGGCATCCTGACCGAGCTGCACGCCATGAAAAGGCGTGTACCACTCGCTGGCCTTTGGGCCGGAGAGGCGGCGCAGGGCGATGTGCGAGAGGGTTTCGGTCATGCCATAGGTGCTCCACACGGCGTTGGGGAAGCGGCGCAAACGGCGGGCCAGACCGTCGTCAACGGCCCCGCCACCGATGATGAGTTGTCTCACGCTGCGCAGCCAAGCCTCCTCGGCAGGCACTTGCAGTGTGTTGTAGACCTGCAATGGCACCATGGCGGCAAAGCTGATGGCCCCGGGACGACGCTGTTCGACCGACAGCGCGGCGGCCGGGTGGCCGGTGGGGGGCACGCATACCAGCCTCATGCCCCGCTCCAGACTGCGCACCACCATCATCTTGGCCCCGATATAGTCCAGATTCATGCAGAGCAAGGCAGTGTCGGCCGCCGTCAGTCCGAGAAAGTCGCAGGTGATACGGGCCGAGTTGAGCATCCTCTGCTTCTCCACCCACAGCGGTTTTGGTGTGCCCGTGGAGCCGCTGGTGTGCACCAGCAACCGGTCGCCGGGAGCGTTCCATTCGGTCAGGAATTCTTCAAGAACCATAGTTTGTCTCCTCGTATTTGCAGGGGCATGTCGATGTTGTCGGTATAGAGCATTCCCGTGCCCAGCCCCTGCGGCATGAGAATATAGGGCCCATAGACCTCGGCACAGAGGTGGGCCACGGCATTGAGCCCCACGTTGCTTTCCAGAGCCGACGTAATCCACGAGCCGATGCCCCGCTCGCGGGCCAGCCTTATCCACTCGCGACAACCTGCCATGCCGCCGTGCAGGCTCGGCTTCAACACGATGTAGGCTGGGCGAAGCTCGTCGAGCAGCCGCGTCTTTTCTCCCGGATCGTTCACGCCTATCAGCTCCTCGTCGAGGGCAATGGGCAGCGGCGACACGCGGCAGAGCCGGGCCATCTCGGGCCACTGACGCGGGCGGATAGGCTGTTCGATGGAGTGAATGCCGTATTGGGCCAGCGCATCCAGTCGCTCCGAGGCGTTGTCGGGGGAGAATCCGCCGTTGGCATCCACCCGCAACTCTATCTGTTCGCGGGTGTAACGGCTGCGAATATGACGGATGAGCTCCAGTTCGCGCTGCCAGTCGATGGCCCCAATCTTCAGCTTTACACAGCGGAATCCGGCGGCCAGCTTCTCCTCCATGCGCGCGCTCATCTGCTCGAAGGTGCCCATCCAAACGAGTCCGTTGATGACGATGCCCTCTTCGCCACGGGCAAAGGGCGTGTCGAAGAGGGCCGGCGAACCGTGGGCACGAAGCTGTGCCATCGCCGTTTCTAGTCCGAAGAGCACCGACGGATAGGGCCGCAGACAGTCGTAGGGAATCTCGCCTGTCCGCTCCACGTTGCGGCATGCCTCGCGCAACAGGGCCTCATAACGCGCCCGGGGCATCGCGTCGCAACTCAGGTCGGGCAGCACCGAGCACTCGCCCACCCCCTGCACGCCGTCCTGTTCCAGCGTGACGTAGTAGGAATGGTGCGTGGTGTACACCCCCCTGCTCGTGCCTGCCGGCTGCTTAAAGTGCAGCAAACGGTCAAAATAATTTGCTTTCATCCGACAAAAGAACAGAGATTAAAGACATAATAACATAATAACAAAACTTTAATCGTAGGTGCAACTTCAAAGCAACGGTATAGCAAAAACTCAGAATTGCTTAGTGTAGAGTCGGTATTTTCGCCTGTATTCCAGCTTCTCTGAACCGAAATTAATGAGTAATCCATCATCTATGCCCGTGGCCGTCAAGTAATTGACAAGCTGTATTTCATGGGCAACAGACAAGGATTGAACAGCCTTCAGCTCAAGAACCAGCCGTTCCTCGACGATAATGTCTGCCTTAAAGTTACCTACAACCACATGGTCATAGTACACTCGGATAGGCCGTTCGGTCTCATAAGCAATGTGATTCCTACGCAATTTCACAACCATTGCATTCTTATAGACGCTTTCCAAATACCCTGGCCCCAACTGTCTACGGATATTTTTGGACATGTCCATCATCTTACAAATCAAATTATCTATATCTGTCGGATGGTCATGAGGCGTACATATCTTTGACTCTACCACTATTTTTTGTTATTATGTTACTATGTCTTGTTATTGTGTTACTATGTCTTGTTATTGTGTTACTATGTCTTTAACGACCCGCTCCCGACTTTCACATCACGTTGCCATGTTGCGATGTCTGCCCGCAGGTATTCCGTCTTAGGGGAACTGCGGGTATTTGTCGAAGTTGGGCTTGCGTTTCTCCAGGAAAGCACGGCCTCCCTCCTGGGCCTCGTCCAAGGTATAGTAGAGCATGGTGGCGTCTCCGGCGAGCTCCTGAATACCGGCTTGCCCGTCGAGTTCGGCATTGAAGCCGGCCTTCATCATGCGCAAGGCGAGAGGAGAACGCTCCATCATAGTCTCGGCCCACGCCACACACTCATCCTCCAACTGGTCGGCGGGCACCACTTTGTTCACCAATCCCATCTGTTCGGCCTCGTGGGCGGAATACTGACGGCAGAGAAACCAGATTTCGCGGGCCTTTTTCTGACCCACGATGCGGGCCAGATAGCTTGCTCCCAGACCGGCGTCGAAGCTGCCAACCTTGGGTCCGGTCTGGCCGAAGACGGCGTTTTCGGAGGCCACGGAAAGGTCGCACACCACGTGCAAAACGTGGCCGCCGCCGATGGCGTAGCCGTTGACCATGGCGATGACAGGCTTGGGAAGCCGCCGGATTTGCATCTGCACGTCGAGCACATTCAGTCTGGGCACGCCGTCGCCGCCGATATATCCGCCACGCCCCTTGACGTGCATGTCGCCGCCCGAACAGAAAGCCTTGTCGCCGGCACCGGTAAGAATGACCACACGAATGTCGAGACAGTCGCGGCAATAGGTGAAAGCCTGCCCCATTTCCATGACTGTAAGCGGTGTGAAAGCATTGCGGTAACGTGGCCGGTTGATGGTGATTTTGGCAATGTGATGATACGATTCAAACAGGATTTCCTTGAAGTCGAATCCTGCTATGGGTTTCCAGTCTCTTTCCATATCTTGATATTTTGAATGTAATTCTGGTAAATGCGGGCGTCTTCACGCCCGTCGGTCTGCACCTCCAGCAGGATGGGGCGGTCTGAACGGGCGACGGTCAGCACCTCCAGCAGCCGGTTGAGGGATGCCGTATTGTCGGCACAATAATACGCAATGCCGTTTTCTCGGCAGATGCCCTCGGCCGTAGTGCGGTGGCTGGCCGCCACATAACGGTCGCAAGCAGGCGACCGATCCAGTCCGTCGAGCTGGTAGAAGATGCCGCCGCAACCGTTGTTGAGCAGCAGTATGCGCAGGTTGCCGCGCAGGTTTCGGTTCCAAAGGGCGTTCTGATCGTAGAAGAAACTCAGGTCGCCAATGACGCAATAGACGTGTTTGTCAGTCGCGAGCGAGTAGCCGGCAGCCGTGGAGAGCGACCCCTCAATGCCGTTCACGCCACGATTGCAATGGATATAATGCCACGAGAAGATGCAACCCAGACGCACGGCCATGCTGTTGGCATAGTGCGTTTCGGAGCCTGGGGCGTCGCGTTCGGTCAGTTCTTCAAGCCGCTTCACGGCGAGCATCTGCGAATAATCGGGCTCGAACACCGCACGGTAGCGGGCCGCCCGCAGCTGCACGGCCGCCCAGAGGTCGCGAAATGTCGTCATGGAGGCTGTGCCCAACTGTTGCAACACGTTGCGCGGTTCTGCTGCAATCACTCCTGTAAGATTCATCAACACATCGTGTATCTCGCCGTCGGGGCAGACCGTCCAGCACTCCGCCCCACGGGCACGACGCAGGAATCGGCGGGCCTGTTTGCTCACCAACGTGTCGCCGACATAGAGTATAAAGTCGGGCAGGTAGCGGTCGTCGCCGTCGATGAGTGCCATAGTCTCGTCGAGTCCTGCGGCTGTTCGGCCAGCGATGCTCAGCCGTTCCTGCAACACCACATAGCCCAAGGCGTGCAGACGCCCGCCAAGCGACTGAGGAAAGGCCCCGCGCCGCAACTGCCCCACAACAATCATGGGGCGGCGTGCATGCTCAAAACGGGCCAGCATGTCGCGGTTCACCACTGTCGGTTCGGTGGGCAACCCATGGATAACACGCTCGCGGGGCAGCCGCTCCACGGTGTAGTCGAAGAGCGGTTCGCCGATGGGCACGTTGATATGAACCGGGCCGCCGCCACCCCGACGGGCAGCCAACAAGGCCTCATTGACGAGCCGGTTGCAGTACCATCGCTCCTCGTCATCGTGGGGTTCGACCAAGTTCACGGCCTTGCGGACGAGTCCTCCCAAGGCTCCGGGCTGGGGAAGCGTCTGCCCGTCCAGCTGATCGATCCACTGTGCCGGCCGATCGGCCGACACCACGACGAGCGGCAGATGCTGGTAACAGGCCTCGGCCACGGCAGGAGCAACGTTGAGCAGGGCCGACCCCGACGTGACACACACCACCACCGGCTCGCCCAAGGCCTGGCAAATGCCCAGTGCATAGAAGCCCGCCGACCGCTCGTCGGTGACAGGATAGCACGTCAGCTCCGGGCAAACGGCCAGATTATGGACGACGGGCGAGTTGCGGCTGCCGGGACAAACCACGGCATGGCGCACGCCATGGCCCAGTAGCAGGGCCGTGAGTATATTCACATGGTCTTTGCTTGAATACATGGACGTTCTGTCTTGAGATGGACTAACAATGGAGAAAAGGGCGACGTCACAACAGACGCAGCATGGTTTGCAGCTTGTTCTGGGTTTCCAACCACTCGCTTTCTTCCCGACTTTCGGGGAGCAGTCCGCCGCCGGCATAGAGCCGGCAGCCGTCGGGCTGTATCTCCATGCAGCGCAACGACACATAGAGATGGGTGTCGCCGTGAGGCTGGAGCGGCCCGCAGAAACCGCTGTAATACTTCCTTTCAACAGACTCCTGCCCAAGAATGAAGCGGCGGGCCTCCTCCTTGGGGATGCCGCAGACGGCGGGCGTGGGGTGCAGGGCCGAGAGCAGACGGCCCAGATGCGCCGTGTCGGACAGTGAAAAATGGAAATCAGTGCGCAGGTGCAGCAGGTGGGCGGCTTGCGTGGTGTAGGGGCCCGTGCTTGAAACCTGCCGTGCAAAGCCATCCAACACCTCTTTTATATAAGAGGACACACACTGTTGCTCGCTCACGTTCTTGGCCGACCATGCCACGTCGGCCGGCCGATGGCCCCCGGCATTCATCGTTCCGGCCAGGGCCATGGTGCGCCAATCGTCTCCGTTGCCACTGAGCAACACCTCGGGTGTGGCCACCAACCACGTGCCGGCGTGCCGCAGGGAGACCAGCGCAATGAACTGATGGGGGTACAGGCGACAGGCTTTCCAGAAGAGTTGCTCGGCCCGAACGTTCGCGCCCTTCACCGTAGCGCGGCGCGACAACACCAGTTTGGCAAAGCGGCCGGCCACGATTTCATGGTGAAATCTGACGAAGTCGCGATGATAAACCTGCCGTTCTGCCGTATCAGCTCCGCCCTCTACCTGCAATTCCGGCCAAAGACGGTCTCCATCGCAGGGCGTGGACGGGACAGCTTCGCCCGTTGGCGGCCCGTCAGTGGGTAGCTCTTCCACCACGTCGGGGTGCATGAGCAGGATGGGGCAATCGGCCGATGGCTCAAAGGGTGCCATGACCCAGCCCGACCGTCCGTCCAAATCGGCCACCGTTTTCAGCTGTTCCGGCTCTCCGTCGGCTTGTGCCATGAAGATACAGCGGTTGGTCTCGGGCAGTCGCCAGTAGGCATAATTGACTAAATTTCTTCTCACCTCACGTCTGCATTACTCGTCCGCCGGTTGCTGGTCGAACGGCGTTCCTTTCTTGGGCGTCACCACATAGTTGGTCACGTGCACGGTAGAAATCAGTTCGTGAGCAGAGTTTTTGATGTCCACCTGCCACTCGTGGAGGGTGCGTCCCTTGAACTGCAGCCGGCCGTAAGCCGTCACCGTGTCGCCCTCGAGCACGGCACGCACGTGGTTTCCGCTCACGCTGATGCCCACGCATATCTTGTTGGGACAGAGGGCCATGGAGCCCACGCCGGCCAAATTCTCGGCCAAAGCCAGCGAAGCACCGCCCGAGAGAAATCCGAACGGCTGCCGGTTGCGCCTGTCTACACGCATGCGCGCCATGCAGGTATCGGGCTCGGGCGTGGAGATGAACTCCATGCCGAGCGTGTTGGACAGTCCGTCCTGATGCTCGACGCTTGCTTTTTGATATTCTATGTTCATGTTATCGTTCCCTGTATAACATGGGCAAAGATACAGATTATCATTGAAAATCGTCACGGATTGGCCGAAAATATTGGCGATGAAACGGCAAAGCCAACGAAAAGAATGGGCAAAAACATGAAAAAGCAAGCCGCAAAACTTGTGTTTCTCGGCGAAACGCCTTATATTTGCCGCGTCAAATCGAGACTTTCCCCACCAGGCGGGCAGTCGGATCCAAGCCGAACCTAACACTCTCCACCATGCGCATCAAAGCCCTGACCACCCTTGCCGCCGCGCTCTGTCTGCTGGTTCAGACCGCTGCGGCACGCGACTACGCAGCCGAAAAGTACCATATCGTAGGCGATGGAACCACCATGAACACCGCGGCCATCCAGCAACTCGTCGACCGGGTGAGCCGGGAGGGCGGCGGACGCATCGTCTTTGGCCACGGTCGCTACCTCACGGGATCCTTCCACATGCGCTCCAACGTGGAGGTTCACGTGGAGCGAGGAGCCACCATTCTGGGCAGCACCTCACCCTTCGACTACTTCAACGTCACTGCGCATTCGGGCAGCGAGACCGACCGAATGGACAATGCACACCTGGGTCTCTTCGTCTCCCACCGCGCCCGCAACATCAGTTTCACGGGCGAGGGCACAATAGACGGGCAGGGACTGGCCCTTGCCCTCGCGGCCGACAGCCTGCACCACGCCGGTGCCTACGTCGACGCCCACTACAACACACGGCGCATGCGCCCCAGCGAACTCGTGCGCCCCACCCTCTTCTATCTGGCCGAAACCGACGGCATACGCATTGAACAGCTGCATTTGCGCAACAGCTCCAACTGGGGCCTCTCGTTCAACATGAGCCGAAACATCACCATTCGCGGCATCGACCTCCACAACCGCGCCTACTGGAACAACGACGGCATCGACCTGACCGACTGCCAACGCGTCACCGTGACCGGCTGCTGCATCAACAGTGCCGACGACGGCATCTGCCTGAAATCGTACAATCCCGACAGCGGCAACGACAGCATCGACGTGAGCCACTGCGAAATACGCAGCTCGGCCAGTGCCATTAAGTTCGGTACGGGCTCCTACGGCGGCTTCCGTCACGTCAGCATCCGCCACATTCGCGTGCTCGACACGTTCCGCTCGGCCATTGCCATCGAGAGTGTCGACGGAGCCATCATCGAACACGTGAGCGTGGAAGACGTAGTGGCCACCAATACAGGCAACCCCATTTTCATCCGTCTGGGGCAGCGTGCTGGCCAGCGGCCGGGGGCCATTCGCCACATCAGGCTCAAGGACATCTTCGTGCAGGTGCCTTTCGGACGGCCCGATGCCGACTACGACCTGCGTGGCCCGGAGGTCGACTTCTTCCACAACGCCATGCCTTCGCCCATCTGCGGCATCCCGGGCAACTGCATCGAGGATGTCGAGCTGGAGAACATTCGCATCGTCTGCCCCGGTCGCGCCACCAAGGGCATGGCCTATCTGCCGCTCTGGCGGCTCGACAGTGTGCCCGAGCGCATCAAGGATTACCCGGAGTTTACCATGTTCGGCGAGTTGCCTTCATGGGGATTTTACGTGCGCCACGTGCGGGGACTGAGCCTGAAAAACGTGGGGCTCTCGCTGGCCGACGCCGACTTTCGCCCGGCCATGGTCTTCGACGACGCGCAGGATGTACGGCTCGAAGACATCCGACTGCCCCGTGACGGCGCCACCCGGCAGATTGTCTACCACAACTGCGGAGCGCAGGAATAAACCACAGAAACACGGTGCAAAATCCGCATAAAAGCGGTGCAAACGCAGGGAAAAGCCGAGTTTTTTCATTATCTTTGCCGTCAATCAACCCTCAAGACAATGAAACGACTCCTGCTTTTCCTTTGCTGTTGCTGTGCCCTTTTGGCACAGGCCAACCCCGTGGATCGGCTCATCGGCCGCATTGCCCCCGGCTCGGCCGGCAAGTTCAAGACCGTGCTGCAACCCTCCGACCGCGACTTCTTTGAACTTTCACAGGCCGGCGACAAGGTGTACATCAAGGGCAACACCTGGGTGAATATCGCTTCGGGCCTGAACTGGTACCTGAAATACCATGCCGGCATCCACCTCTCGTGGAACAATATGACCGCCGAGCTGCCCGCCCGACTGCCCTGCATAGCCAGGCCCGTGCGCCGGGAGACCGACCTTGCCGAGCGTTACGACTTCAATTACTGCACCTTTTCTTACTCCATGGTCTTTTGGAACTGGGACCGCTGGCAGCAGGAGATTGACTGGATGGCCCTGCACGGCGTGAACATGCCGCTGGCCATCGTGGGCGAAGAAGTGGTTTGGCGCAACATGTTGCTTAGGCTGGGCTACACCCGCGACGAGGTGAACCGCTTCATTGCGGGCCCTGCCTTTCTGGCCTGGTGGGCCATGAACAACCTCGAGGGCTGGGGCGGACCGCTGCCCGACTCGTGGTACAGGCAGCAGGAAGCCCTGCAAAAACGCATACTCCAACGCGAGCGCGAACTTGGCATGGAGCCGGTATTGCCCGGCTATTGCGGCATGATGCCCCACGATGCCAAGCAGAAACTGGGACTCGACGTGACGCCCGGCGGCACATGGAACGGCTATGTTCGCCCGGCCAACCTCAGTGCCACCGACCCGCGTTTCGACGAGATTGCCGACCTGTACTACCGCGAGCAGACACGCCTCTACGGCAAGTCGCACTACTATTCCATGGATCCTTTCCACGAGACGAGCGACGACGTTTACATCGACTACGCCCAGGCGGGCCGCAAGCTCATGGCGGCCATGAAGCGCGAGAACCCCAAAGCCAACTGGGTGATTCAGGGATGGACCGAGAATCCACGCCCCGCCATGACTGACGGACTGCCCGCAGGCAGCCTCACCGTGCTCGATCTCTTCTCCGAATGTCGCCCCATGTTCGGTGCGCCCTCCATCTGGAAACGCGCCGAGGGCTACGGGCAACACGACTGGCTCTTCTGCATGCTCGAGAACTTTGGGGGCAACGTGGGGCTGCACGGCCGCATGGACCAGCTCATTGGCAACTTCCGTCTGGCCACGTCGCCGCAGTCGCCGCTGCAGCAGGCCCGCCGACACCTGCGCGGCATAGGCTTCACCATGGAGGGCTCGGAGAACAATCCCATCATGTTCGAGCTGATGAGCGAACTGCCCTGGCGCACGGACGAGGTGGCCCAGGCCGCCGATGCGCGCACTTTCCGCACGGAGTGGGTGCGCGGATATGTCAAGGCACGCTATGGAACCGACGACCCGCACGCCCAGCAGGCATGGCAGTTGCTGGCCGAAACCATCTACAACTGTCCTGCGGGCAACAACCAGCAGGGGCCCCATGAGAGCATCTTCGACGGGCGGCCCTCGCTCAACAACTTTCAGGTAAAGAGTTGGTCGAAGATGCGCAACTACTACGAGCCTTCGGCTACACTCGAAGCAGCCCGACTGATGGCGGCCGCGGCCGACCGCCTCAAGGGCAACAACAACTATGAATACGACCTTGTGGACATCGTGCGCCAGGCCATCGACGACCAGGCGCGGCAGGTCTACCTGCACGCCATAGCCGATTACAACGGCTTCGACCGCCGGGCATTCTCGCGGGATTCGGCCCGGTTCCTCGGACTCCTGCTCATGCAGGACCGGCTGTTGGGCACCCGCCGGGAGTTCCGTCTGGGCCGTTGGACCGAGGCGGCACGCAGTCTGGGCACCACGCCCGCGGAGAAAGACCTCTACGAATGGAACGCCCGCGTGCAGATTACCACGTGGGGCAACCGCGCGTGTGCCGACCAGGGCGGCCTGCGCGACTATGCCCACAAGGAGTGGCAGGGGCTGCTCGCCGACTTCTACTACATGCGTTGGCACACCTATCTCGACGCGCTCTCCCGACAGATGGCCCGCAACGCCCTGCCCGACCCCGACGCACTGGGTGGCGGACCCAACGCCACGAAGACCTCATCGGAGCTCTTTGCCCTCGCCATGCCGGCCGGCCCGCAGATCGACTGGTATGCCTTGGAGGAGCCCTGGACTCTCCGACACAACACCTACTCGCCCCAACCCGTGGGCTCGCCCATAGACATGGCCCACGAAGCCCTGCACATGCTCGACGATATTCAGGCTGCGCGGTGAGGTTTAAAGACATAGCAACATGGTTTAAAGACATAGTAACATAATAACAGATGGCTGCGCAATAAGAATAAAGCCACAGGCTTCGACGATGGTTTGCTCTTCAATTTCGGCCGTCTGGACGGTCTTAACATTAATCGTAAGCACCGAATTTACAGCCCCTCCACGCCTTTTCATTAAACAAAACAAGAACTTGCTCCCTCCAAACCACCGTGCCAGCTCCATGTTATTATGTTACTCTGTCTTTAACCTCACCGCGCCAGCCCCATGTTATTATGTTACTCTGTCTTTAACCCCACCGCGCAGCCATATGTAAAATATGTTGTTATGTCTAAAACCACATGTTGTTATGTCTAAAACCACATGTTGTTATGTCCAAAACCACCACACAACCCCATGTCCAACCCAACCATAACCCGTATGTCCTCCCAGCGTCTCATCAGTCTTGACGTGCTTCGTGGGCTTACCGTGATGCTCATGATTTTTGTCAACAACGGGGCGGGCGAGCAGATTTTCGCCCAGCTCCAGCACTCCCGATGGAACGGAATGACCCTCTGCGACCTGGTCTTCCCTTTCTTTCTCTTCATCATGGGCGTGTCCACCTACCTCAGTCTGCGGAAGACGCAGTTCGTCTGGTCAGCCCGTCTGGGCCGCAAAATAGCGCGCCGCACGCTGCTGCTCTTCGTCATCGGCCTGGCCATCAACTGGTTCGACATGGCTTGCAGCGGTCGTCCGTTCGACCTGTCGCACCTGCGCATCATGGGCGTGATGCAGCGCATAGCCCTCTGCTACGGAGCCACGGCCCTGATCGCCGTAGGCTGCCAGCGGTGGCTGCATGACTTTCGGGCCATGCCCGCCATCATCGCCGCGCTGCTGGGCGCCTACGGCGCCTTGCTGCTCATGGGCCAAGGCTATGCCTACGATGCCGCCATCAACCTGCTGTCGCGTGTGGACCAGGCAGTGCTGGGCCATGCCCATCTCTACCACAAGTCGCCCGTGGACCCCGAAGGGCTGGTCTCTACCCTCGCTGCCGTGGCCCACACCCTCGCGGGTTTCTACGTGGCCCACTGGGCCCTGGGCCCCGGGCGCGACGGCGCGGGCCCTGCCGCCCGGCGGTCGATGATGCGCTTCGCGGCGGCCGGAACTGTGCTTGCAGTGGTCGGTCTGGCCCTCTCCCCCCTGCTGCCGCTCAACAAGCGCGTGTGGAGCCCCTCATACGTCTGCCTCAGCTGCGGCCTCGCCGCCCTGCTGCAGGCCCTGCTCATCCTGCTCGTCGACCTGTGGCGTCGGCCCGCACCCCACACCGCGGCCACACCCACGGGCACCCTCCGGCCCCGGCAGGGCACCGCGGTGAGCCTTACTCTCATCTTCGGCACCAACCCGTTGTTCCTCTATGTGGCCAGCGAGGCCATCGCCATTGTCCTGGGAGCCACAGGCATCAAGGCCGCCGCATACGACGGCATTCACGCCATCGTGGCCAATGGCTACTGGGCCAGCGCGGCCTACGCCGCCCTTTTCGTGGCGGTGCACGCCCTGATGGGGTACCCTCTCTGGCGGCGGCACATCTACATCAAGCTGTAGCCCGGCAGCCATGGCCCCGCCACGGCCGTGCGAAAAGGCCGCAAACGCGACGCGACGACACCGTAAAGGCCCTGCGATTACGCCGTAACCACGTTGCGATGACGGCGCAATCGCAAGGCGATGATGCCGCCATGGCCGTGCCGCCACCATGAAACCGTACATCCCCCGTACCTCCGCCGTGCAAAGGCAAGCGTGCGGGGGACTGTCCGTCATGTCTGGATGGCCATGCCGGCGGGTGATGGCGGCGCGTGGTGCAGAGCGTGGCCGGATTTTGTGTGTACCTGCACAAAAAGTCGGCCGCAGGGGGCGGAATGTGTGTTAATCTTTGTACCTTTGCACGACAAAACGTAACGGCAGCACCCGCGCACATACACATCACACATCATATATTGCACAACGCATCATGGAATTATTGAGAAATCTCTTCGAAGGCTTCCCCGAATACTGGGGAGGCGGCGTGTCTCATTCCCTCTTAATCCTGTCGCTGGTCATCTCCCTCGGGCTGATTCTGGGCAAGCTCAAGGTGAGGAACGTGTCGCTGGGGCTCACCTGGGTCCTGATTATCGGCATCGTATTCGGCTATTTCAACATGAACCTCGACCCCAACCTGCTTCACTTCCTGCGTGAGTTCGGGCTGGTGCTCTTTGTTTACTCCATTGGTTTGCAGGTGGGCCCGAGCTTTTTCTCCTCGTTCAAGAAAGGCGGACTGTCGCTCAACATGCTTGTTGTGACGACCATTGCGGTGGGACTGGCGCTCACCGTGGGCCTCCACTTTGCCACGGGAACGCCCATCACGGCCCTGGCCGGCATCTTCTCGGGAGCCGTCACCAATACGCCCGGACTGGGTGCAGCCCAGCAAGCCTACTTCGGACTGCAGGGCGTCGAGGCCCCCGACATCGCCATGGGTTACGCCTTGGCCTATCCGATGGGCGTCATCGGCGTGATTCTCTCGTTCATCCTGCTGCGCTACATCCTGCGCATACGCCCCACCGAGGAGGAGCAGGCGGCCGAACGGGGCCTGGGCCATCTGGAGCAGCTCACCGTTAGACAGTTCACGCTCGAAATCACTAACCAGCGCATCGACGGCGCCACCGTGAAACACGTGCGCGAGCTGGTGAAGCGCCGCTTCGTCATTTCGCGCATCGTGCCCCACGACGACACGGAGCACAACGCTGTGGTAAACGGTCACACCGAGCTGCATCTGCACGACCGCGTGCTCATTATAGCCGCTCCGAAAGACGTGGATGCCATTACGGCCCTGGTGGGCATACCGGTAGAATTGGACTGGAGCCCCTACGAACAGGAGCTGTTGTCGCGCCGGGTGCTCCTGACGCGCCCCGAGCTGAACGGCAAAACACTGGAACAACTCAACGCGAACGGCAACTTCGGCGTCACCGTGACGCGTGTGAACCGGTCGGGTGTGGACCTCGTGGCCTACCCCCACCTGCGTTTGCAGCTGGGCGACAAGCTCACCGTGGTGGGCACGGAACTGGGCATCGGCCACGTGAGCAAGATGCTGGGCAACTCGCTCAAGCGGCTCAACTATCCCAATCTCATCCCCATCTTCCTGGGCATTGCCCTGGGCTGCGTCGTGGCCAACCTGCCACTCATCATCCCCGGCATACCCCAACCCGTCAAGCTGGGCCTGGCCGGCGGCCCGTTTATCGTGGCCATCCTCGTGGGTTATTTCGGTCCACGCTACCATCTGGTGACCTACAACACCATCAGTGCCAACATGATGATGCGCGAAATGGGCATCGCCATCTTCCTGGCGTGCGTGGGACTCGGGGCCGGCCCCGACTTCTTCAGCACGCTGACCGGCGGCGAAGGCCTGGCCTGGATAGGCTACGGACTGCTGCTCACCGTGGTGCCCATCCTGCTGGGCGGGCTCATAGGCCGCTACGGTTTGCACCTGAACTACTACACGTTGATGGGTGTACTGGCCGGCGGCAACACCAATCCGCCCGCCCTCGCCTACTCCAACATGCTGACGACGAGCGACACGCCGGCCGTGGGTTACGCCACGGTGTACCCGTTTGCAATGTTCCTTCGCATCATCACGATACAGATATTAATCCTCCTCTTTTTTGCATAATGGAATCAGAGAACCATCACAACGAACATCTGCTGCGGCACAAGCTCGACCTTCTGGTGCGCACCGGCTGCCTCCTCATGCAGAGCAATGCAGACTGTCCGCGCATCATGCGCAACATGGAACGCTGCGAAGCCTATCTGGGACTGCCCGAAGAGAACGTGCACATCTATCTGAACTTCGACATGATTATGGTGAACCTGAGCGACAAGAACCACTCGTTCTCCAAGTATCAACGCTGCGCGAAGCACAACATAGAGTACACGGTCATCTCTAAAGTAAGCAAAATGCTCTGGACGGCCATCCGCGAAGACTGGTCGCTCGACCGTTACGAGAAAGAGTTGGAGGCCTTAAAGCACGTGAAGAAGAACTATTCGCCCTGGCTCACAGCCTTGGCCGTGGGTCTGGCCTGCGGCGGATTCTGCATCCAGTTCGGCGGCGACTGGACGGCTTTCTTCTATTCCGCCATCGCCGCCATGCTGGGCTTCCGCCTGAAAGGCTGGCTGGGCAAGATGGGTTGGAACGTGTATGTGAACATCGGCGTGTGCGCATTCGTGTCCACTCTCGTGGCCTGGCTGCTGGCTTGGCTCTCTCTGCGGCCGGAGATTGCGGCCGCCGCGCCCGGGTTCCTACTGTCGTCCACGCCGTGGCATCCGCTGATGGCCTGCACGCTCTACATCGTGCCGGGCGTGCCGCTCATCAATTTCGTGAGCGATATGCTAAGCGATTACGTGCGCGTGGGCATCACACGGGCCGTCATTACCCTGATGATGGTGCTGGCCATGTCGTTTGGCATCGCTTTCGCCATCGAGGTGTGCGGCATCGACAACTTCGTGAAAGACCTGAGCATGACGCCTCATCACGACTACCTGACGTTTGCCGCGGCGGCCGCAATTTCGGCTATGGGCTTCGCCACCATCTACAACACGCCTCCCCGCATACTACCCGTGCTGGCCGTGACAGGCATCATCGCCGTGTGCACGCGCAACTTCGTGAACCTCGGTCCCAGCAACGGCAACATCGGTTTAGACATGGGACTCATCGTGGGATCGTTCTGCGGCTCGGCCTTGGTGAGCCTCATCGCCACGCGGTCGGCCCATTGGCACCACATCCCTCACCAGGTCATCGCCATCCCAAGTGTCATTCCTATGATTCCCGGTGTGCTGATGTACCGGTCGCTTTTTGCCTTCATCGACATGTCGGGTGTGGTTGGCGAGCTCACGGTGGCCTTTAACCACGCCATCCATGCCAGCCTCGTCATCCTGTTTATTGCTGCAGGTGTGGCCATCCCCAACATCTTTGTGCGCCGCCTCATCCAGCCCAAGCGCAAGCAAAAGCTCCTGAAGCTCATCAAGGAGCGGCGCGTGAAGCACGGCGAGATGGTGGACCTGTCGAAACTGTAAACAGGCCTTTCGGCAAAATTTTATGGGTAAAGGGGGCCTGTCAAAACCCTATACCCGCGACTTACAAGTAGGGACACACTCTGGGTGTGTCCCTACACTTTGTTCAATGCTTGTTCGTTTTGCCTTCAAGGGGTTCATGGCGACTGCGTCTGCAAAACTTAGTCGGCGTGGTTCCATAGGACTTTTGGAAACACTTTGAGAAGTAACTCGAATTGGTGAAACCGACCATATACATCACTTCGGAAACGGAAAACCTGCCCTCCTTGAGGAGCAGGGCTGCCCGGTTCATGCGGATGTTGCGAATGTATTCCACGGGCGACTGGCCCGTGTGGAGTTTCACTTTGCGGTAGAGCAGTTTATTGCCTATGCCAAGTTCGTATTGCAGCATGGACACATTGAAGTCGAAGTCCATGATATGCTTCTCGATGGTGGCCGTAATGTCGTTCATGAGTCGATTGTCCACCTCGTTTTTGGCCGTGGTCTTCTCCGTAACGTCTGCCGACATGGCTGTGCTCGTGATGGCTTGACGAGTGTCACCATTCGGAATGGAGAGGCAGAAGTCGATTCCGCCCTCGTTGTTGCAGCGGGTATAGAGCTCGCCTTGCATGGCTTGTACGTATTCGCGTGCAAGATAGAGTTCGGTGTTGCTCTCGTTTTTGCCGGCAGAATCATGATTGGCCGGATAGCGCTCGAAGATATGCTGTACATCGTTTTCGGTGAACTTGGGCCGGTCTGTAGTGAGGATGATGAGCAGCCGATCCTCTTTTGAGGCAAGTGTCATGACGACATGGCCATTGCTGATGGTGTTGTTGACGACAAAACGCAGCAGAATGTACATGATAGCGTCGAAACGTACAATGCCTATGGTTTTGTGCAGATGCCGTTCGGGTGCCTCAAACTGCAACTCTATGTTGCGCCGTGCAGCCTGTTGCTGCATGCTGCGAACCATTTGCTGACAGAAGGTGTTGAGGTCAATGTCGTGGACGACAAGGTCGTTTGGCTGCGTCTTCTCGTGATTATTCAGGTCGAAAGCATGGCGTATGAGCGTGTTCATCTGGGTGGCGGCCTGCTGGATGACGCCCAGTCGGCGAATGGTTTCGTCTGTGTGCGTATGCTCAAGAAGCTGCCCAACACCAATGAAAGCATTGGCTATAGGCGTCTTCATTTCCCGTGAGAGCTGATGGAAGAAACGGTTGCGGGCCTCTTGCTGTTCGAGGATGGACTGTCGTTCCTGCTGTTCTTTGGTCAGGTTCCGGCGCACGCGGATATAGCGTTGGAAGCCTAAGACAAGGGCCAATGTGAAGACAAGATAGAGCAACTTGGCCCACCACGCCAGATACCATGGCGGAAGAATGCAGATGGGCAGACGGTAGGCTGTGGCCAGTGGATGGCCCAATCCATCGATAGCGGCTATCTCCAGTTCATAGCTGCCATGGGGAAGCCCGGCAAAATTGAGTTCCAACGAACGGGGATCGAGCTGATACCATGTATCGCTGCTGCCCTTGAGGCGATAAGCGTAGAGCAATCCTACCTGATTCTTATAAGGTATATCGGTGAAGTTGAGGGTGAGATTGTTCTCGGAACTCTTCAGTTGCAGTTTGTCTATAAAGCGCGCATCGTGGTGATAATCGGAGAAATTGGTATTGTTGACCTTGATATTCGTGAGCAATAATCGGGGATGAGCGTTGAGTTGTGACACTATTTTGGGACTGAAAGTGACCATCTCGTCGGTGCCTCCCACATAGAACTCATGGCGTAGCGGGGAATAACAGCTGGCCGACACCACGATGTCGGGCAGTCGGAAGATGTTGACATGCCCGTTGTCATCAATGACACGGCAGTTGAAGCGGCTGAAAGCCCAGATGCGACCGTCGGCTTCTTGCATGCTGACAATGTTCTTATAGAAACCAGAACCCGAGAAATCGTAGGTCACCGGTGCTTTATCGGGGGCATCGTAGCATTTGATTCCACCATCGTAGGCCATCCAGACGCGATGCCGGCGGTCTTCGAGAATACAGTTTGCGTAGTTGTCTGTAACATGGGTAACGCGGTGTGTTGTGGGGTCGATGATGTCGATACCGCTGTTCGACACTGTCCAGATGGTGCCCGAGTGGGTGGGAAGGAGCTTTTGTACATGAAAGCCCGAAAGGCCATGGGGGCCATCGGTATAGTGTTCGTCTGCGACGCATTCGCCATTGGAGGCGAGGAGCTTCTGCTTGCTCACGACAAAGATGCCGCCATCGTAGGCTGCCACCCACAGCCGCTGCCGCGAATCGAGGAAAATATCGTATGCCCAACGTGCACTATGCCGCTTGTTCTTGTTGTAAATAACGAAATTACGCATCTGGTCTTTGGCGTGACGATAGAGGTTGATACCGCCATCGGTGGCCACCCAAATATCTCCTTGTGGATCCTCATACACTTTGCGTATGCGGTTATGGGAGAGCGGATGCGTCGTGTTACCCTGTCTGAACCACGCCTTTTGGGCAGTTCCCCTGCCCGTGGAATAGCGGATGAGACCGTTGGTACCCCCGGCCCAGAGGGTGCCCCGGCGGTCAATGTAGAGCTCGTGCAGGTAGTTGCCCTCGTTGGAACGCATCATTTCGTCGATGCGATAGCGTTTGAATTGCCGTGCAGCGTGCATGAGCGACAGGCCGGCCTCGTTGCCTAACCACAGGTTCTGCTGTTTGTCGATGAACACTCTCCAGATAATATTGTTGCCCAGAGAGAGTGGATTGCCGGAGTCGTGCACAAAATGGCTCAATTTGCTTCCCTCTTTGACATAAAGTCCATTGTCTGTACCTATGACAAGACGGCCCTGTCGGTCTTTCGCCATCGACTTGATGCTGTTTCCTTTAAGCTGGGAGAAAGTTTCAATACGGTTGGAAACAATGTCGAGACTAAGCAGATTGCCTTCGGTACCAATCCAATAACGTGTCCCTTGGTCGTGAGCCAATGAGTTTACGAACACGTGGATGGGATATGTGGTGTAGTTATTGCCCCGCACCATGTGTAGTCCAGAGAACGAGCCTGCCAGTATTCCTTTAGGCGTGAGTTGCAGAGAATAGACGGTTTTTAACGTCGGACAAAGCTGTTGCACGGAGTGATTATCCAGATTATAGGTGAAAAGTCCCTCCATACAGCCAAGGAAGAGCGTGCGTCCACTGGTCACAATGGTGCGTATATCCTTATTTTGAGAAGACTCCGGCTGTGAGAGCGAACCGTGGAGACGGTCGTAGATAAAGAGTCCTTGGTCGCTACCTAAATAAATATAGCCGTCATGGGCAGCAATGCAGTAGGTGTTGAAGTTGGTTCCCGACCTATTGGTGAGACGATGGAAGATGCAATTATACCCATCATAACTGTAGAGCCCATGGCCGGCACCCACCCAAATAATGCCGTCACGGTCTTGCACGATGTTCATCACGCAATTGTTTTCGCCTACAATGATGTTTTGATAGCCCGTTGCAAACTGGGCAGAAAGGTTTGCAGACATGCCTATTGCCAGTAGGAACAGCAGATTTCTCAGATATTTCATCGTGTGGGATTGTTGCGTAGCAAAGATACTAAAAATACGGAAAAGACATAAATTAGACGGTAGAAATATCTCGCGTTGTCTGTTTTATGTTGCAAAAAACCGACGAAATGTCTATTATGTGTTGTTCAATGTCCAAAAACTTATATCGATTTATGCCCTATTTTACATAATTTTGCAACCGGAAGCAAACCTAATTTTATCGTAAACCAACATTAATACCTAACAAATTAAACGTATGAAACATTACTTTGCTTTATTGTGTATGCTGGGACTGCCAATGAGTGCGATGGCACAGCAGCAAGAAGTAACGGGTACAGTCCTCGACGCCAATCGTCAACCGCTGATTGGCGTGACCGTAAAGGTGCCCGGAACTCCAAGAGCTACAGTAACCGACATGGATGGAAACTACAGCATTTCCGTGAACAGAGGTGAAAAACTTGAGTTCACATATATAGGATTTAAGCCTCTTACGGCAACGGTCAATAAGGGCCGTATTGACGTGAACATGATGGAAGACGCCAATCTGCTCGACGAAGTCATCGCAACAGGTTACGGTTCGGTAAGCCGCAAGAACCTCACCACGTCCATTGCCAAGGTGGATGCCGACAAAGTGGTAAAGACCGGAACAACCAACATGAGCCAGATGCTGATGGGGCGTGCGGCCGGATTGCAGGCGACCATGGCCAGTGCACAGCCTGGTGGCGGCGTGAACATGACCATTCGCGGAGGCACCCAACCTCTTTACGTAGTCGACGGAGTGGTGATGCCGACCGGTTCGCTTGAAGGCGGCTCCGGCGGTTCCACCACCGTTATGCCGTCGAGCGTGAACCGTTCGGGGCTGGCAGGCTTGAATCCGGACGATATAGAGAGCATAGAAGTGCTGAAAGATGCCTCGGCTTCTATCTATGGAATCAACGCGGCCAACGGCGTGGTGCTCATTACAACCAAGAGCGGAAAGCAGGGCAAGATGCGTGTGAGCTACGACGGGGAGGTGTCGCTCGTCTCAAATTACAGATACATCAGTTCGCTCAATGCCCGGGAATACATGAGCTATGCCAACCTGTTCAAGAAAGAACAGTACCTGTTTAATAACCAAATGGCCCCTTATGGCCCCAATGCCTACGACGGAGGCAACTCCGACGTGTTCACAGCAGAGCAGATTGCAAGCGCACAAACCACAGACTGGAAGAGCCAAGTGCTGCGCAACGGCAGCATCTCGAGTCACAATGTAACCATTCAGGGAGGTGCCGAAAGACTTCAATACTATGTGTCGGGCAACTACTATCGCCAGGTTGGTACTGTTCAGAACAACGCTTACGAGCGATTTATCTTTCGTTCCAATGTAGCTGCGCAGGTGTTCGACTGGATGAAGATCACGGCCAATGTCAACTATAACCGCAACAACAACAATAACGGTACTGTAGGCGGCACGTCAAACGGGCGCGGTTCTCAGGCTTCGGGTGCCCTGAGTGCAGCCCTCATCTATCCGTCGAACCTGCCGATCTACAACGAAGATGGCAGTTATACCACCTTTATGAGCGTGCCCAACCCGGTGGGAATGCTGGACATGACCGACAGATCGAACACTGACGGCTTCAATGCAAACTTTACTTTCGACTTCACCATCGTTCCACAGATGCTGAAAGCCAAGCTGCTCTATGGTTATAATAAGGAGAATGCAGAGCGCAACGTGTACATACCCTCAACCGTTTACTTCGACCAGATGTTCCGTTCAAGGGGCAGCATGCAGAGCGACAAGCGCGACAACACCACCATGGAAGCAACCATCAGCTTCGACCACAACTTCTTCGGCGATGCCCTGACCTTTAATGCTGTGCTGGGCATGGGCCGCTACCTGAACCACTCCCACGGCATGGGCATCTCGTACAAGGACATCAACGACGCCTTAGGCAACGACAACATCGCTGCGGCCACGGGCGACAAGACCATCGGCTCGTATCGCACAAGCGATGAGAAGCGTTCACAGTTTGCGCGCGTCAGCTTCGACCTGCTCGACCGCTACGTGCTCGCAGCAACACTGCGCCGTGACGGTACGGACAAGTTCTTCAAAGGCAAGAAATATGCTTGGTTCCCATCCGTATCGGCAGCATGGAAGATATTCAATGAAAACTTCATGAAAGACGTGAAATGGGTGAATATGCTGAAGCTGCGGGCTTCATACGGTGTGACCGGCAACGACTATTTGGGGGCCTCGCTCTATGGCGCATACAGTGCATTCGGCAATCATGTGATGTTCGACAACAACACAACCGACCACGTGCCCTACTATCTCGCGAGCAATGACTACCCGGATGTGACCTGGGAGAAGACCGTAATGAAGAACGTCGGACTGGATTTTTCGATCCTCAGAGACCGCGTGAGCGGCAGCTTTGACTACTTCGTGAACGACATTACCAACATGCTGGGTTATGCCAATACCGAAGGTCTGTCCATGTTCAGCACCCATCCCGTCAATGGCGGACACATTCGGCGCTATGGTTGGGACGCTACTGTCAACACCAAGAACATCGTCACTCCGAACTTCAAGTGGGAATCCATGCTGACGCTTTCGCACTACAATTCAATCTGGAAAGAGCGCATGCCGCAGTATGACTATCTGGAGTATCAGCAACGAAAGGACGAACCCGTGAATGCACTCTACTTTTACCGCACCGCGGGCATCGTGAACAGCGACAAGAGCAACATGCCCGCATACCAGCCGACCCTGTATCAGCATCCCGGTTGCCCCATCATCAAGGACCTCGACGGCGACAACGAGATTACGGTCAAGGACGTAGACATGGTGAATGTGGTTCCAGCACTCTACTGGGGCTTCGGCAACACCTTTACTTACAAGGACTGGGACTTGAACATCTTTGTGTATTCGCAGCTTGGACTGAAGAAATACAACTACTCATACGACTGGAGCGACGTGCGCAAACTGGCCAACCAGACCTCCAACCAGAGCACGATCGTGGCTGATGTCTACAACTCGCAGACCAATCCCAACGGCACATTGCCAGGCATTGCCTACCGACTTGCCAGTGCCGCATTGCCGGGCGGCGCGGGCACAGACGTTTATTATCAAGACGCGGGCTTCCTGCGCGTTCGCAACATCACGCTGGGTTACACCTTCTCCGGCACCAACCTCGGCTCGCTGAAAAAGCATATCAGCAGCATTCGCATCTATGCAGACGCACAGAATCCATTCACTTTCACCGATTACAAGAACTTCGACCCCGAGGTAACGACCGGCGGAAGCTACAAGGGCGGCAAGGCCGAGTATCCCATGATACGCACTTTCTCCATGGGAGTAAAGGTTCAATTCTAAAACAACTACGACACATTATTAATATAGCACGACAATGAAAAAGAACATATTGTACATGGCTTTGGCCATGGGACTCGCCGGCACAGGCCTGACCAGTTGCGAAAACAATTTCGACGCAAAGATATTCGGCACGCTGTCCACAACCAATTTCCCGGCTTCGGCGGCCGATTACGAAAGCTATCTGATGGATTGCTACGTGCCTTTCTCCGTGAACTGGGGCTACAACTTCTCTTCATGGCAACACAATTTCTACGTAGCTGAAGGCGGACTTTACCGCATGCTCGACACGACAAGCGACGAAAGCAGCGCCTGGAACATCAGTTCGTTGGGTGGCAGCTGGCAAAAGATGTCGGCCGGGCAGTTCGACGACTTGAAACTTGTGGGCCGCGGTTCGGGCGGCGACCCCAGCCACTACGAGAAAGTGCGCGACATCACCCGGATGACCAAGATTATAGGCGCCATCGAGAATGCCGACGAGAAAGTGCTTCCGGCTGCGACAAAGGAGGAATACCTGGGCGAGGCCCGGCTTTGCCGGGGGCTGATGATGTACTATCTGCTGCACTTCTACGGCCCTGTGCCGGTCATCGTGAATCCGAAAGACGTGGGCAGCAAGGAGGCGGAAGCCAACTTGGTTCGCCCGTCACTCGACCAAATGACCCGGTATATCACCGACGACCTGGAGTATGCCGCCCTGCACGTCAATGAAACCCAGAAAGAAAAGGGACGCTACAATGCCGACTACGCCCGCTTCTGCCTGATGCGCCATTACCTGAACGAGGGCTACCACGAGCAAGGCTACTACCAGAAGGCTTGCGATCTGTTCGGCCAGTTCCATGGCAGCTACAGCTTGTTTGCCGATTATGCCGGCCAGTTCAGGATTGCAAACAAGTTCAACAGCGAAGTAATCATGTCGTGCAGCTGCAGCAACAACGCCACAGGGTCGGGCACTCAGGGCAACTTTAATCCTACGAGCTGGTATGCAGTGCCCGGCGACGCAACGAAATATGACGACAAGGGCAACCCCACTCCGTTCGTGAATCAAGGCGGAGGCTGGGGGCAGTGCTTCAACATCTCGAAATACTTCTACGACACCTTCGAGCCGGGCGACAAGCGCGCGGAGACCATTCTGACCCGTTATTACAGCAAGAACAACCATTGGGTGACGGCCGACCATCTGGGCGACCTCTGGGATGGATTCATCGTTAACAAGTATCCCATCGAGACGTCGACGGCCTTCCAAGGCACTGACTATCCGTTGGCACGCTGGGCAGACGTGCTGTTGCTCTATGCCGAGGCAGACGCAAGGGCCCACAATGCCGTTTCGCAAAAGGCTGTAGACTGCGTGAACCAGGTGCGCCATCGCGCAGGGCTGGCCGACCTCGACGCCGACAAGACCGCCACGGTGGCGGCTTTTCTCGATGCACTCTGCACGGAGCGCGGGCACGAACTCTTCTATGAAGGCTGCCGCAAAATCGACTTGATTCGCTTCAACCAGTACTACACACGTATGAAAGCCAGCGGACGAACACCGTCGAGCGAGTATTTCCCCATACCCGACTTTGCCGTTAATCAGGCCAAGGACGGAGGAAAAGAGCTCACGCAGTACTTCACCCGCGACAATTACGACGGCCCCAAAAGATAACGAACATTGCAACAGCTGGCATTGGGGGCTCAACAACTTATTTGCTATCTTTGCAAAAACCAAAAACTGTATTTATGAAGAAAGCTATCTTTGCACTTTTTCTCATGGCATTGTCCCTGCCTGCATGGGGACAACAGAGGCAAACATTCTGGCTGGGCGCAGACATCAGCGGGACCACCCAACTGGAACACGCCGGAGTGGCGTTGCGAAATGCCCGTGGACGCGTCGCGAATAACGTCTGTTTGCAACGGCTTTATGGCGTGAACGCAGCGCGTTTACGGGTTTGGGTAAACCCCGAAAACGGTTGGTGCGGCAAGGACGACGTGCTTCGGATGGCGCAGCGTGCCCAAGCCCACGGCATGGCCGTCATGCTCGACTTCCATTATTCTGACTCCTGGGCGGACCCTGGACACCAGGACATTCCGGCGGCGTGGCAGAAAATGAGCTATGGCCAGATGCGCAAGGCGCTGGCCCGCCACACTGCCGATGTGCTGCAGGCCCTGAAAAGCCACGGCATCGAGGTGAAATGGGTGCAGGTGGGAAACGAGACAACCCACGGTTTTCTCTGGCCCATGGGCAGGGCCGAGGAGAATATGAAGCAGTATGCCGGCCTCACCCAGGCGGGATATGACGCCGTGAAGTCGGTCTATCCGGAGGCAGCGTGCATCGTTCATCTTGACGGAGGCTGCGACCAGGAGCGTTACGACCGCATTTTCGACGGGCTCAGGCAGTATGGCGCCAAGTGGGACATGATTGGGCTCAGTGTCTATCCTTATTGGGACCAAGAAGCCAAACTTACCTCTTCAGACGAGGAAACGCTGCAAAAGGCCGTGGCCAACATCAACCATCTCTACGCCAAGTATGGCTCGGAGTCGATGATTGTCGAGACGGGTTACGATGCGGACCGGCCCGTGCAAGGGCGCGAGTTCATGAAACGGCTCATCGATGCAGCTGCCCATCAGACGAACGGGCACTGCCATGGGGTGTTCTACTGGGCTCCCGAACTCGAAGGCCAGTACAAACTGGGGGCATTCCGCAATCATCGTCCCACGGTCATCATGGATGCTTTCAGGGAGGCGGCAACCATGGTGAATGCCCGGCCAGCAGTGACGTGGGACGGCCTGAGCCTCATGATAGACGGCAAGCGCGTGGCACCCGTGATGGGCGAAATTCACTACAGCCGCATTCCCGCCGAGGAATGGGCCCGCGAGGTGCACAAAATGAAGCTTGGCGGAATCACGATGATAGCCTGCTACGTGTTCTGGAACCATATAGAAGAGGTGGAAGGACAATACGATTGGAGCGGCCGGCGCAGTCTGCGCGACTTCCTCGAGGTGTGCCAGCTGGAGGGCTTGCCCGTGATTCTGCGGCTGGGGCCGTTCTGTCATGGCGAGGTGCGCCATGGCGGCATTCCCGACTGGGCGTTGGAGCGTGGGGTGAAAATGCGCTCGGAGAATCCGGAGTTTCTCGAAATGGCCAGAAACCTCTATCGCCAAATCTTCACGCAGGTGCAGGGATTGCAGTGGAAAGACGGCGGGCCGGTCGTTGCGGCACAGTTTGACAACGAGTACGGCGGGCATGCTTCCTATCTGCTTTCGCTGAAGAAGATTGCGAAAGAGGTAGGTTTCGACCTCCCGTTCTATACGCGCACGGGCTGGCCCAAATTGGCCGACAAGATGCCCTACGGCGAGATGATTCCGCTCTTTGGCGATTATGCCGACGGTTTCTGGGACCGTTCTGTCGAGGAAACCGCCGGAAATTACTGGCAGGCATTCCATTTTCAGCCCAGCCGGGCCAACGAAAACATCGGCTCCGAGCAGATAGACTACGGCAGGCAAGTCGCAGAAAGGGAGAATGCCGACCTGCAATACCCTTATTTCACCTGTGAATTGGGCGGCGGAATGATGACGAGCTTCCACCGCAGGGTATATCTCTATCCTGCCGATGCCTATTCCATGGCAATGGTAAAGCTCGGATCGGGAAGCAATCTGTTGGGTTATTACATGTATCACGGCGGCACGAACCCCGACGGCAAACTCACGACACTCAATGAAATGCAGCGTACCATAGCCACCAACTATAACGATCTGCCGGTGAAAACCTATGATTTTCAGGCTCCCTTGGGCGAGTTTGGGCAGGTGAACCCCCACTTTTTCAAGTTGCGCAAGCTGCATGTGTTCATGCGCGACTTCGGCGAGCTTCTGGCCCCGATGGCGGCCGCGTTCCCTGAAGATGCGGTGTTCCGAAAGGGCGACGACTCGAAACTACGCTGGAACTACCGCCATGACGGCGACAAGGCCTTCGTATTTGTGAACAATTATGAGCGGCTGCAGGGGCTCTCGGCCAAGCAAGGCGTGCAGTTCACGGTTTGCGGCGTGACCTTTCCACAGCGCCCAATGGTGGTGCCCGCAGGTGGAGTGGCTGCCTTTCCCGTGAACCTTCGGCTTGGAGACGTCCGTTTGAAGTATGCAACAGCCCAGCTCCTGGCCCGGCGTGAGAGGGCAAATGGGCGCGTGGCCTATTATTTCTTCCAGCCTGAGGGCTTTGCAACAGAGTTCATGGTGGACGGCAAACTGCTGGGCAACGTCCGTCCTCAAGGCACCAAGAAAGCCATATACAAGCGGGGGAACACCGATTTCTATCTGCTTGCAGCGGCAGAAGCGGAAAGTTTTGACCTCGACCTGGACTATCTGAAGCTGCATTCGCCCGCGGCACTGTCCGTGCTCGATGAGCATGCAAGGACTGTCTTGCCGCAGAGCCCCGGCGTGACGGTGGCCGTGACCAAGGTTCGCGAGGCCAGGCCTGAACGCTCCATCACGGTCGGAGCGGCCGGTGTCGCTGAAGAACCGACGGATGAAGACTTTGAGCACGCTGCGGTTTATCTGCTGGATCTCTCCCGGATAGGCGATTGGCACAGCGGCCTGAAAGTGCTCGACATTGAATATCAGGGAGACGTGGCCCGGTTGTACTGTGATGGAAAACTCCTCGACGACAACTTCTACAATGGCCGCCACTTTCAGTTTGGGCTCTGGCGCGTGCCGGAAAACTGCAGGCAACTGGAACTCCGCATACTTCCATTGCAGAAAGACATGGAGGTGTATTTCCCCCAAGAAGCCAAGCGCGAATTGGGCGAGAAAGTGATTTCGGTGACCGTGAAATAGGAATTCGCGCCATCCTGCCCCCCTCCCCTTTCACAAATAAAAAGTTGAAGAAAACAGACTGTATATAAAAAATTCAGTATCTTTGCGGAGTAAAACCTTATAAAACCCAACCAAAGATGAAAAAGAAACTATTGATTGCAATGCTTTTTGCCGGAATGACTTGCCTCTCGGCCTCGGCACAAGTGAAGTTTGGCGTGAAAGGAGGTCTGAATCTGACCGGCCTCCATTACACTTTCGACGACTATGACGATATGAAAAATCAAGCGGGATTCTTCATCGGCCCGACGGTCAGGGTGGGTTTGCCGCTGGGATTTGCCGTCGATGGCTCCGTGCTCTACGATCAGCGGAGCACGAAAATTACCCCGAACGTTGTGGGCGGCAAGATTTATTCCACAACCATCAAGTTGCAACAAGTAGTGGTTCCCGTCAACTTGCGCTATGGCAGGTCACTGGGCCATGCGGTGGAAGCATTTGTCTTTGTCGGTCCGCAGGTTGGCTTCAACGTCGGTGACAAAACCATCGGGACTTGCTATGGCGACTGGGATTTCAAGAAAGCGACCGTCAGTGTCAACATGGGCGTGGGCGTGACGCTACTCAAGCATTGCCAAGTGTCGGCCAACTACAATCTTGCCTGCAGCAAATCGGCCAATATCAACATCAACAAGAATCTGGGTGGTACGTGGGAAAAGACTGTAGGCAACGGCAAATTGAGTGCATGGCAAATCAGCGTGGGCTATTATTTTTAACTGAACGTAGCGTCGTTCTCCTCCCCCGCAAAAGTCCAATACAAAACGGGAAGTGAACATTGCAGGTCTGCAAAAGCCTCAAGCAAACGGGAAATGAGCTTTGCAGACCTGCAAAAGTCTCAAGCAAATGGAAAGTAAATTTCGCAGACCTGCGAATTGTTGTACGGCTTTCCCTTTTTGAAACGGCACATGGGCAACGTGTCATGATGCCCACGTGATGATTGTTGTTGGATCATAAAAAAGCATTATACGTCACCACCATTGGAGAGAAAAAACCTAATTTTTAGGTATTGTGTATTCCAAAGGATGGGCGTAACTTTGCACCGCAACTAACAACCCAACAACATAATAATAAAATGAGAAAGATTGTAATGATGATGCTTGTCACCATGTTCGCCATGAACGTGCTGGCAGAAAACGTGAAATTTAAGGTAAGCAACATGCACTGTCAGAACTGTGCAAACCGAGTAGAGAAAGCCCTGAAAGCCAACAAGGCCGTCAGCGAGGTGAAGGTCAATCTCGAGTGCAAGGCTGTCAGCGTAAGCTATGATGCGGCAAAGACCAACGTGGAGGCACTGCAAAAAGCACTGACCGATGCCAAGTTTGAAGCTAAAGTCGCCACGTCATGTGACAAAAAGGAAGGTTGCAAGCACGAAGGCAAGGGCGGTGAACATAAATGCAGCAAGAAAGAGAAGCAGCAGAAAGCCGGCGAGCACAAGTGTGGAGCCGGAGGTTGCGGACACGACAAGGAATCCAAGTAAACTCTAATTATAATTTAATACCGTATGATGCGATTAGTAAAATTTGCATTGGCAGTGCTCATCTGCCCAATGCTGCTCGCCTCTTGCTCTGAAGACGAGGCTGAAAAGAAGATTGATGTGACGTTCAACGCCATTCCCAAGGTTGCAGGAGCACTGGATGTAGCGACTTTGGCAGGCACACCCGTCAAGTTCACCGAGGTGCGCAGCCAGAACACAAGCCAGTTCCCGCTCGACGCCAACGGAAAGGCGGTCGCCTCTCTGCCGATGGGTGTCTATAACATCGCCATAGAGAAAGACGTCACCAACGCCCAGGGCGAACATGTGGTGATCTCGCTGCGTATGGAGAATGTCAATGTAAACACTTCTGGACAGGCAATCGACGGCTATGTGAACTCGCTGCCGGCCAGTGCACTTGGCAAGGACTTCATCTTCAGCGAGGTGTTCTTCAACGGCGAGACCAACTCGGGCCGCATGATGCACCCCGACCAGTACATCGTGCTGTTCAACCCGACGGAGAACGTGCTTTATGCCGACGGCGTGAGCATTGGCGTGACCATGCACATCTCCTGGCAGAACAAGCAGCTGTGGTACGACAAATATTATCCCAACCAGGTGCCCATCGGCGGATTCATCACCGTCCCGGGCAGTGGCAAGGATCATCCCGTGCAGCCCGGCGAGAAGCTGGTAATTGCTTTCACCGCCATCAACCATTCTGAAGTGGTGAAAGGCGAGATTGCCTACGACCACGCCGTAGACCTGAGCGGCGCCGACTTCGAGTTGTACGAAGGCCCCGATTCCAAGGACGTGGACAATCCCAATGTTCCCAATGTGCTCCTCACGGAGAACGGCGACTCCTATGGATTCTTCCTCCATCCCCGCGGCTACGTGTCGCCGGTGATGTTCCGTCTGGAAAATGGCTTGCAGTCTACCATCGACGCTTTCGTCAAGAGCCATACCACGTTGTCGAAGACTCATGTCAAGGCAACCGAGACCACTCCGGAGGGCGACATCGACATTCATATCCTCGCCATAGAGACGGAGAAAATCATCGATGGCATTCAGACCAGCGACGTACCGCAGGACGTAAAGACCCGCGTGGTACCGGAGATTGTGGATCGCGGCAAGTTCCTCGTCAACGGATGTCACCGTCAGGAGCTCTGCATCCGCAAAGAAATCAAAGTGGGTGACAAGATTTTCTACAAGGACACCAACAACAGCGATGAGGACATGCAGAACGTGAACGAGCGAAAGGCTGCCGGACTCACCCAAAACGCATTCCCCATTGGCTGGAGAAAGAAGTAAGCCGGCAGTGGGAAACAGCAAATGAACACTTTGAAAAAGAAAATTCTCCTTTTGACCCTTTCCCTGCTGTGCATGGTGACCGCTGCCGTGGGGCAGACCTGTACGGTAAAGGGAATGGTCATAACCGACCACGATGGCGAGGCTGCAAGCTTCGCCATCGTCAGTATCCAGAACCAGGAGCTTCGCACCCGATCTGACGTCAACGGATACTTTGAACTCCGTAACGTCCCGGTGGGCAAGCATGTCGTCGAGGTGGAGTGCCTAGGCTATGCCAAGTTGAAGCGCCAGTTCACAGCCACAAAGGATGTCAGTCTGTCGCTCCAACTTCAAAGTAGCAGTTTCACCCTGCCGGAGTTTGAAGTGATGGCAAGGAAAAGCCGCAAGGGAAAGGTTGTTGTCGACGAGGCTGCTCTGGAGTACATCCAGCCCACCTCGCTGGCCGACGTGCTGCTGCTGTTGCCCGGCAGCGTGTATAAAGAAAACAACCTGACACAATTCTCACAGATCAGCAGCCGCCAAGTGGGCTCCGATGCCAACACCTCGCTGGGAGTGGGAATCGTCACCGATGGTGCCCCGGTCACAAACGACGGCATCCGTTCCCAGCTGGTGGGCGTCACCGAGGGCAGTGGCAGCTACGACCGTGAGGTGCGCAGCCGCACGGGCATCAACCAAGGGGCCGACATGCGAATGATTTCCACCGACCACATCCAGAGCGTAGAGTTCACGCGCGGCATCTCGTCTTCCCGCTACGGCAACCTTTCAAGCGGTATGATAAGTATCTCGTCGAAGCACGGCGTAACCCCACTGCGCGTCCGCTTGAAGACCGACCTGAAGAACAAACTCTTCTATGCAGGGAAAGGCTGGCGGCTTGGAGAAAAAGCCGGTACGCTCCACGCAGGCATCGACTACCTGCGCTCCATCGATGACATCCGCGAGGAAATGGACAAGTTCTCGCGACTGACGGGACAGCTTTACTATAATAATAAGGTAAGGTTCGGCAATTACAGCCTCGACCTCGACGGGCGGCTGAGCCAGACCGTTACCGCCAGCAAGATGAAAAAAGACGAGCTGACCTATGAGTATGACGAGTCCTACAAGGCCGACTACAGCCGCACGGCCCTGATGATGAAAGGAATGCTCACACTCGGCAAGGCGTGGCTGAACCAACTGGAACTAGTCATGTCTGCCGACTATACCCGCGACAAAATAAGCCGCCACCGCATGGTCATATCGGGTTCAGGCCCGCTGAACACGCCGCTGGCATACGAGGAGGGTGAGCACGAAGGCATTTATCTGCCACGCAAATACTACAGCGACTTCTATATCGACAACCAGCCTGTAAACATCTATGCCCAGCTAAATGCCGTATCACGCATTCAGCTGCTGAAGAATACGATGCTCAATCTGCAATACGGGGCAGAATATACCAACGTGAAAAACCACGGAGCGGGTGCCGTCATCAAAGACGAGACACGTCCGCCGTTCCCCTACGACAACTCGTATATGCGCCCGAGACCAAACTGGGCAGTGCCTGCCTTGGGAAATGGAGCGGCTTATGCTCAGGCCGACTTTATTTACGATGACAATAATAAAAATATCCTGCAACTCTCCATCGGAGGCCGCGCTTCCATGCTGATGAACCTGCCCCACGATTACTATCTGCATGGCTATGTGTTGACAGACCCGCGCCTGAATCTCTCGTACACCATAGGCAAAACGTTTAAGAACACCTTCCGCATAGGCTATGGCGAGGAAAGCAAGACGCCTACGCTTGACTATCTCTATCCCGAGAAGCTCTACAAGGACTTCTACATGCTCAACGCCTATACCGTCGATCCCCAATACCGCCACCTCATCACATACACCAATGTCTACGACGTGGCCAATCGCGACCTGCGTGTCAACAAGAATCGAAAGATGGAGGCCGGATGGGACATAGATTATCATGGCTTCAGCCTCTCGCTGACGGCTTTCTACGAAAAGTCGGACGCGGGCTTTGAGTACTTCACGGAGTACCACCCGCTGACCTACGACCTCTACACCACTTTGAAACCCGGCGTGAGCATTGAGGGGCGCATCCCCCAGAAAAGCGATTATATACAAGAACAGTACAGCATTTTCACCACGTCGCAACAGGTCAGGAACTCCAGCAAGGTCATCAAACGGGGAATAGAATACCGCCTGATACTGCCGAAAATCAAGCCGCTGCTCACGACAATAGAGATTAACGGCGCTTACTATCAGACCGACTACGCCTCGTCGCTGCCGCTCTACTATTACCCTGCCGTGAAGATTGGCGGCAAGGAATATCCTTACGTCTGCATCTACGACAACGGTGCCAAGAACCAGTACCGCCGTCTGAACTCTAACATCTGGCTCAACACGCATATTCCGAAGTTCAAGCTGTTTCTGACGAATTTCTTCCAAGTCGTGTGGCTCAACACCTCGCAGTATAAGGATAACCACGACTACATTCCCACGGAATACATCGACATGCAGGGAAACCGGCTGCCGGTAGACGAATCGGTCCGGGCGCGCATCGCTGCCGACGACGGAACGTTCCGCTATTTCCGACGCACAATCCTGCCCGTGAAATATGCCCGTAACGAAAAGCCCATATCCCTTCTCTGGAATATCAAGGCTACCAAAGAGTTCAACAAAGGCACCAAGTTGTCGTTCTTCGTCAACGGTCTGCTCGATGTCAGCCCCAAGTATCTCTCGGGCAGCAAGATTACCCAGCGCGAGTGGCACGACCCTTATTTCGGGCTCGAACTATACTTTAATTTCAATTTATGATACGCAACATACGAATATACCTCCTCGCCTCTGTCTTGCTTGTCGGCCATCAACTTTATTCCCAAAGACTGCCCGACCGGGTGAACTACAGTCTGTCACCATCCGAAGACCGCTGGCTGTCCACCCATTCCGACTTCACGCTGACCGCTGCCAAGACAATCTACGCAAATCCGGCTTTCACGCAATGGCACAAACAGAGCGACACCACTTTGTTCCGGCGCTCGGCCATTGTTTACACAGGATTGGCAGGTGCCGACACCAAGGGCGACTTCATTCCTTACGAGGGCAACGGCAGCACAGACTACCGCGTAGGAGCCTACGGCGAATACACCTTGCCCCGAAGCGGAACCCTGTCGGGCCGCATCCAATACGCCCAAGGCAAGCACCGCAACATCGGCTGGAGTGCCATGCGGCTGCCAGAACTCTATTTCCCATATATATCTACCGATTCCTGCGGCGGAGACTTTAAGTTTGACACTTACTTTGCAGAAGGCAACTACGCATTCACGCTCGGCAAATGGACTTTAGGCGCAAAAGCCTCCTTTTACGGTGAGCAGGCTTATCGGCTGACCGATCCGCGCGCCTTGAACAACACCACATGGCTGCGCTTCAACGCCGGCGTGGCGCGACAAATGGGGCACAATCTGTTGTTGTTCGATACCGGATATGGCCGCAACAAGCAGCACATGCAACTGCGCTATTGGCGTCCGGGACAGCAGGACCGTTTCTTCGTCTGCTACGGTTTCGGGCTTTACGACACCCGCCAGAGTGGAGTATCTTTCGGAAAATCACGCATGTACTACATCGACGAGCTGAACACGCGGGTGCAATACCTCTCATCCCAGGCCCACCCCCTGCGCGTGCATGCCGCGCTGGGCTATTCTTTCGACCACATGAAGACGGAAGAGAGCGACATCTACAACCTCTACGAGTCGCGTAGCCACCAGCTCTCGCCACTCATCCGTCTGATATTTGACCCTCAAAACGACTGGCAATTTGAACTGGCCGCCGCGGGCGACATCACGATGCGCAAAGGCTATGAGAACATCATTGAGGAATATCTGATCGACAAGGAAAACAACATTTATGATTTCCGCACCATCGATACCCGCCAAAACTACGTCCGCAACACCAGCCGGCTTTCTTCCGCACTGAAAGCGTCCAGACGGATGGGCCGTGTTGAACTTAGCCTACAGGGAGGTGCAGCAACCGAAAGTTATGTGGAGAAATACAAGGCTGACAACCACCATATCCGCGTTTGCACCCTGACACCCCATGTCAAGCTGGGCATCGACTGGCAGGGAACCAAGGAAGACATCGCCCTGAGCATGCTGTATGCCCGCCAACACGTAGCCGACAATGACTACAACGTGTCTTTTCAGAACCAACAGATTGCCCATCTTGACTTTCAGCATGCCTTTGCCCCCTATGCTTTCCGCTGTGCCGAACTCGACAAGGTGACGGCAAGCGTCACTTGGCAGCACCGGATGAAAAAGATGGACGTTGGTCTGAATGCCAAGCTCTATTTGGCCAATGGCAGACGGAAAGACGATGTGTCCTACAGCGAAGCCATCGGTTTTCCCTCTACGGCTCCGATGATTCGCGCAACGCCTGACAAGCATCAGGAACATTGGGCATCCCTAACGGCATTCGTTTCTTTTTGATTGTCTCCAGGTTTCTTGCTGTTTAGCCCGGCATCCATGGAAAATTCTTTCCTCTACCATTTATGAGTCAATCACAGTTGTTATAAAAACATACACATGCTTAAAAAAGAAAGCACATCAATAAAGACCTCATACAGAGTCTATTTATTCCGAGAATCATTCTCGAAAGTTATCATCGGACAGGAATAAAGAGCCAACGAACCTTTGATGCCATAATTGCTGCGTGGCGTGCAAAGCTCCAAGAAATCCTGTTTTACGTAGATACACATTGCATCCAAATCGACAGAACACTGCGTATTCTCCATCAATTGCTGAAGCCCGATAATCACCATCTCGCCCGCTTTCAATGAGAACATATGATTATTGTCGATGCGGTCGAGCGTTTGCAGATTCATGCTTTCAACCTCCCTTATTTCCTTTTTAGCCGGTGTACAGGCACTTGCGCCCAGCGCACCCAGCAGAATCAATGCAAGCGATAAAATCTTTTTCATACGTCTTCGTCTTTGGTTTACCGGTATAAATATACGGCGATAAAACGGAACCGGCCTTACACAAAAGTCGCTTTTCCTTTCACTTTTCGGCAGAAAGCATCAAGGCAAACCGTCTGAAACATCACCAACCGATGCTTGCGCCTTGAAGATATGCCTTGCAACGCATTGTTACCAAAGCGTGGTAACAGGATTACCAGCCTGCGGTAATGCCATTACCGGCATGTGGTAATGCTATTACCAATGTGCGGTAACGCCTTGGTCGTCAGTCGTTGTAGAAGCGGAAACGTTCTTCGTAGGCATCAAAGACCACTTCTTCGGTGTAGCCGTAACCGCGAAACAATTCGGCTATCCACGCTTGCTGCTCGGGGGAGAGAGCGCGGTGGCCATGCAAGTAGCGGTAGTAGGTGCCGTTGCCGCCAAGATAGGCCGTCAGCTCCGCACGCATTTGGGGGGCATGCCGCTGCTTCACCTCCCTGAAGATACGGCTGAAGCCCACGGCAACCCGCATGGTCTCTATCTTTCTGAACATCGGACACACGGGGCCTTTCAGCACAGACGGGGTGACGGAGAGGGTCTGTTGCAGGTCGGCGGGAATGGCAAGACCGGCTCGATAGCGCAGGCATTCGCCCTTGCGCACACATTCTTTCAGGAAGCACAGCGGCCATCCTGTTGGTATTTGTTGGTAAGTCAGTTCCATATTTCCAGTGATTTTAGTCACAAAGTTACACATTATTTTATTATATTGCAAGCCCAATGTGTTTCGTCGAAACTCGTGTCGTCCTTTCATTTTCTGAAAAATTGGCCCGAACAGTGGAGTTTTGTGTAAAAGGCGGAGGGAAAATACGGCGTACCTTTGCAGCATCAAACAACATTTAAAAGCATTTGGAAAAGCCACTCTACTTTGACCCTTTTGGCCAAACAGGATTGCTCACCTTGGCCATAATATGATTGACCCTTTTGGCCAAAATAACATTAACCACTTAGTACAAGTGTCGTTAGAGTTTTTTATGTAGATTTGGGAACCCGAGTCCTGGTGTAAGGGGTAATAATAAAATCTATGCAAATGAACAAGAGAATCAAGAACATTTTAAGATGTTATGCGGCAGGGATGGGTATCAAGGAAACGGCATCCACGTTCCATACTTCCCGTAACACTGTCCGCAAGTATGTCCGCCTGTTCCTTTCAAGTGGGAAAAGCATCGATCAGCTTCTCTCCCTTTCCGAGGAGCAGTTGCATGAGATGTTTGTCGGTACGGAATCCCGACGTCGGTAGCCTTCTTCCAAAAGGATTGAATTGGAGGCTTTGCTTCCCGGATATGTATCCCGCCTGACACGCAAAGGGATGAGTGTCAGAAAACTGTTTAAGGAGTATCATGCTGAATATCCTGACGGTCTTCAGCTGTCTTCCTTCAAGCGGGCAGTCCGCCAGTACAAGTTCCACATCAAGGTCGTCGGCCATGTCGAGCACTATGCCGCAGACCAGATGTATGTTGATTTTGCCGGTGACAGGCTTGAAGTTGTCGATGAGATGACAGGCGAGACGAGGAAGGCCGAAGTCTTTGTTGCCATCCTTCCGTTCAGTCATTACACCTACTGTGAGGCCGTATGGTCGCAGCGCAAGGAAGACCTGATCAAGGGATGCGAGAATGCCATGCTGTATTTCGAAGGGGCTCCGGCGGCAATAGTCCCCGACAATCTGAAGGCGGCCGTCACCCGAAGCGACCGCAACGAGCCCGTCATCAATGACGATTTCGCCGCTTTTGCCGAGCATTACGGCTGTGCGGTCTATCCCGCCCGTGTACGCCACCCCAAGGACAAGGCCCTTGTTGAAAACGCAGTGAAGCTTCTCTACCGTTCCGTTTACCTGGACATAGAGGGAATGACTTTCTCCAGCCTGGACGATCTCAATGCCGCTATCCATGTTTCCCTGCACGATTTCAATGAAAAGGTGATGGCCGGCCGGGAGGCGTCACGCAAGGAGATGTTCCTGCGCGGTGAGAAGGACTACCTCCGCCCGCTTCCACTGAAACGCTACGTCATGAAAGAGAAAAAGCTGATGACCGTCGGCAGGAACTCCTACGTATCGCTGTTCAAGCACCATTACAGTGTTCCCAAGGAACATGTGGGGAAACGCGTGACGATCCTCTACGATGCCGACACGGTGGAAATCTACTGTGGCATGAACCTTGTCGCCGCCCATGACCGCAGTGACGTCCCCTACGCTTATTCATGGAAAAAGGAGCACAACCTGCCGGGACATTACGGCCCTTATGACAAGGACTTGGAGGAACTCTTCCGGCGTGCCTCGGAAATGGACAACACCGTATTGAACTATCTTCGGGAAGTGGAGCGGCTCATGCAGTATCCTCCAAAAGCGTTCAGAGCCTGCCGGGGCATACTGACGCTGGAGAAAAAGTACGGGCGTGACCGTCTGGTCGCGGCCTGCGCCTGCGCAAACCAGAAGCTGCAATACGGATATCAGGCCTTACGCGAGGTGCTTGAACTGGGAGAAGACGCGGATTTCCTTCCCGATGAGGACGGAAGGGTACAGCCCCTCGGGGCTTCCCCTGCGCCACCGACCCACAAGAACATACGCGGACGTGAATATTACAGAAAAGACAAACAAGAATTATAAAGTTCGGATTTATGGAAACAAACAACAAGACAGCTCCTGTTACAGGACAGCAGGATCAGAATGCCATATCGCTTGATTTGATGAACCGCATGAAGCTGCATGGTATGGCGGAGGCCTTCAGGGAAAGCCTTGCCGGCACCACGCCGCAGGCCATGACGGCGGACACTTTCCTTTCCATGCTTCTTGCACGAGAATGGGACCATCGTGCCCAGGCTGCCATAGCACGGCTTACCAGGAATGCGGCATTCCGTTACAAGGCCTATCTTGAAGATATAGACTATGCCACGAACCGGGGGCTGGAGCGCAATCAGATGGAACGCCTCGCCACCCTGGATTTCGTGAACAAAGGGCAGAACCTTTTCGTCACAGGATCTTCCGGTACGGGAAAAAGCTTTCTGCATGTGCCCTCGGCCACGAGGCGTGCATAAGGGGATTCCGCACTTTCTATGCCAATGCCCCAAAACTGCTCGGGGCACTGAAAGTGGCCAAAATCAAGGGTACACTCGAGGCAGAACTCAAGAAGATCGAGCGGTGCCAGCTGCTTATCCTTGATGACCTGTTCCTTGTGCATCTTGACGCCAGGGAACGGCCCATACTGCTCGAAATTATCGAAGACAGGCATGAACGGAAATCCATCATCATAACCTCACAGTACCCTGCGTCCAACTGGTATGACATGGTGGGGGACCCGACAATAGCAGATGCCATTCTTGACCGTATCATTCATACGGCGCATACCATAGAATTATATGGCGAAAGCATGCGTAAGTTAAGGGCTAAGAAAAGCCAGAGAATCTAAAAGGGTAAAATAAAATTGACCCCTGCACCAGAACTTTACAAGGGGCAATCATGTTGTGGCCAACAGGAGCAAATTCTACTTGGCCAAAAGGGTCAAAGTAGAGTGGCTTTTCCAACATCTTCTGTCATTCATTTAGGTGTTGCAAAATTAATGGAATGGGCCGAATGCGCCGCAACACATTTAAAACAGAAAATACAAGATATGTCGCAGACACCTTTTTTTCGACATTCTTTATATTACAAGAAACGGGAACATGGATTTCATGTGGCGTTCCGGCCGTCGGCACCCGCGCCTCTGCGGCCGCCCGCGACGCTATGGACGAGCGGGCACATACTGCCCCGCCGGACAGCATGCGGGCAAACAGTTTCGCGGCATCGCCGTGCGACGGGGCAGGAAAGTGATAAAACGGAAAGGAGCCTTTCAGTCGATAAATCTTTGAGTGATGTCGCCATAGGCCTCAATGCGGCGGTCGCGCAGGAAAGGCCACCAGCGGCGCACCTGCTCGCCCCGGCCCAGATCCACGCTGACCACGCGGCTCTCTTCCCGACAATCGGAGGCCCGGCAGAGCAGTTCGCCCTGCGGCCCGGCCACAAAACTGGAGCCCCAGAACCGGATGCCGCCCGTCTGGCCGCTGGGGTCGGGCTCCTGTCCCACCCGGTTCACCGTCACCACGGGCAGCCCGTTGGCCACGGCATGGCCCCGCTGCACGGTGGTCCAAGCCTCGCGCTGCCGCTGTTGTTCCTCGGGCGTGTCGCTCGACTCGTAGCCGATGGCCGTGGGATAAATCAGCAGGTCGGCACCTTGCAGGACCATCAGGCGGGCAGCCTCGGGATACCACTGGTCCCAGCACACGAGTACGCCCAGCCGCCCCACCGAGGTCTGGATGGGACGAAAGCCCAGGTCGCCCGGCGTGAAATAGAATTTCTCGTAGTAGGCGGGGTCGTCGGGGATGTGCATCTTGCGGTATTTGCCGGCGATGCTCCCGTCTCTCTCCAGCACCACGGCCGTGTTGTGGTAGAGGCCTGCGGCCCGCCGCTCAAAGAGCGACGTCACGATGACCACTCCATGTTGCCGCGCCAACCGGCCGAAGTGCTCGGTTGAGGGCCCGGGGATGGGCTCGGCGAGGTCGAACAGATCCACGTTCTCGGTCTGGCAGAAGTAGAGCGAGTTGTGCAGTTCTTGCAACACAATGAGCTGCGCACCCTCTTGGGCCAGCCGGGCCACGCCGGCCGAGAGTCGGTTCACGTTGTCTTCCACGCTGGCACTGTTCTGCTGTTGCAGTATTCCAATCTTGAGTTCCATGTCTGGTGTTGAATGTGAGGTTATGGTTTAGTCGACGACACCCGCCGGATATTGCATGGTGAGGCAGTGGAGCGAGCCGTGCTGGCGCACCACGGTGGAAGCATCCATCCCTATCAGTTCCCGGTCGGGAAAGGCTTCGCCGATGATTTCCATGGCCCTCCGGTCGTTGTCGGGCTGCCGATAGGTGGGCACAATGACTGCTCCGTTCAGAATCACGAAGTTGGCATAGGTGGCCGGCAGCCTCTCGCCACCGTCGTACATGACTCGGGGCATGGGCAGCCGCAGCAACCGATAGGGCCGGCCGGCCATGGTGCGAAGGCGTTGCAGCTGCATTTCCAAGGCCGCAAAGTCGGCATGATGCTCGTCGGCCGGGTCGTCGCAGCCCACATAGAGCAGCGTATCGTCGGGGGCCATCCGAACGATGGTGTCGATGTGGCCGTCGGTGTCGTCGCCAATGAGGGTTCCATGCTCGAGCCAAACCACCTGTTCGGCATGAAGCACGCGCTTCAGCCGCCGTTCAATATCCGGCTGCGTGAGCGGCTGATTGCGGTGGGGAGCCAGCAGGCACGACGTAGTGGTCATGATGGTGCCCTGCCCGTCGCTCTCGATGGAGCCGCCCTCGAGCACGAAGTCGTTGTGGTTCTCCATGGTGCCATGGAGCAGTCCCGAGGCCAGCAGCTGCCGGTTGATGTCGTTGTCGGCACGCCAAGCAAACTTCTCTCCCCAGGCATTAAACTTGAAATCGAGCAGCCGGCACTCCCTCCGGCCGTCGGCCGCGGCATCTGCAGCGCAGAGCGTGATGGCCCCATGGTCGCGTGCCCAGGTGTCGTTGGTGGCGCACGTACAGAAGCGGACGTTGCGCAGCAACGCCTCGCCCAGTTCTTTCAGAAGCAATTCCCTTACTTTTTCCGCCTCCGGCGACACTATTACCAGCTTCTGCCGCCGTGCAATCTCCCGCGCCAACTCCACGAAGGTGGCCGTAATGGCTTGCAGATAGGGCTTCCAGTCGGTGGCGGCGTGGGGCCATGTGAGCTGAATGGCACTCTGCGGAGCCCATTCGGCGGGCAGGGTGATGCGGGAGGGATGGGTGTTGGACATGCTGTTTTCGTTGTTAAATAGGCGAATGCTACACTTTCGCAGGGTTGCAAAATTACGCAATTATCTTGTAATTCTCCGTTGTTCGCGGAGAAAATCATCCTGTCGTGCCGCAGATCACAGATGTAAAAATGGTTGGGCATAACCACATGTTCCCCGCATTCTACATCCGAAAACGCCTTGGGTAGCTCCAAATAGCATTTCTCCATGGCCCGTCCGGCCCCATTCCGCACCGTGATACACTCTATAAAGTGCTCGGCCGCCAGTTGCACAGAGCCACCACGACCAGCACCACCAGCGTGGTCAGCAGGGCCAACGGCGGCAGACCGCCCAGGCTCACCGACGACAAATAGCCGGCGGCATCGCCCAGCATACGGCTGATGAGGATGCGCACATCGGCCACACCGTCGAACAATAGGAAGAGGGCCATGGCGGCAGCGGCGCACAGCGTGGTCCAGAGCTGGTTCATTCGGCGCACCCGACGCGGCAGACGACGCATCACGCGGTCGGTGAATCCGTCGTCGGGCAGGTCGCACCGGGCCTCACTGAAAAAGCGCATCAGCAGCTCATCGTCGGCCCGAGCATCTTCCATTCTTGTATTCTCGTTTGTTTCCATCATTGTCTTGATTTTAAAAAGACGCGTTCCTCATTTTAAAAAGTCACCGTCTTGGTTTTAAAAGGGCCCTGTCTTCGTTTGAAGATGATACCGTCTTGGTTTTTGAAAGCCACTGCATGGAGGTCGGAATCTCCAGCAGAACTACAATCCAACTATCCATACCCGTTGGCCCTCAAGAATGTAGCCATCTTCTTTTTACCTCGTGAAAGGTGGCTTTTCACCGTGTTCTGGGGCATGCCCGTAATCTCTGAAATCTTCTCGATGGGCTGCCCCTCCATGAGTTGCAGCGTCACGCAGCTGCGCTCGTTGTCGTTGAGCAGCTGCAGCGCATCGTAGAGATCCATGCGCAGGCTGCCGTCGCCGCTGCCGCCGCTGCGCCCGGTCACGGCGGGCGTGTCCAGGTCGGACGTGGGCCGAAGGCCCCGCGTGTAGTCATAGAAAACATTGTAGGCAATGCGGAAGAGCCACGTCAGGAAAGACGACTGCCCCCGGAACTGTCCGATGTGGGTGTAGGCTTTCACAAATGTGTCCTGTGCCAGGTCGTCGCTCAACTGCGTGTCGCCGAGGGTCTGACCGAGAAAGAACCGCCGCACAGGCGACTGGTATTCCCTCGTCAGCTTGTCGAACGCGCGCCGATTGTGGAATACGGCCACCTGCGTTACCAGACCAATGTCTTCTATCCGGTCCACTATTTCGTTGTCTTGGCTATGACCAGCTGACCCACGCCAAGGCATGCAATGAGCAGCCCGACACCCACGAGCACGTCCGACCCCCAGACGGAGAACATCAGGGTGAGGCCCACACCGACGGCAATGTTCATGATGCCTTTCCGCTTATAATAGCCCGGCGAGTCGGTCGGGGCCGGCTTGAGCTCGTCGGGGATGGGCACGCCGGTCTCCATGGACTTCTCGGCCAGCGACACTTTGCTGTTGTGCCGGTTGATGAGATACTTCAGCAAGAGCACCAACAAGATGAACGGGGCCAGGGCGCAGACCAGCAGGGCCAGGATGATGAGGATGGCGATGACCACGCCGCCCACGCCGATGGTGCCGCCGACGAGCCGCAGGAAGAGGTCGTGAACGTCCGAATCGGCATCGTGCCCCAGGTCGTAGGCCGTCGATGTGTAGGTGGAATCCTCCTCGCCGGCGGGTGCCGACGTGGTGTCCGAGTAGGCCTCGATGCCACCTTTGGCCGTGCTGTCCACCAGTTCGGTCGGTGTGTGGTGGCGGTGTTGCGGCTTCACACCGGCCGCTCCGGCATTGAGAGTAAGCATCAATGCCAATGCTATGAATACTTGTTTCATCGTTTCTTTCTTTTCAATTTTCTGCGTTTTGGACGAAAGAGGCAGGGGTTTAGTTGCAAAATAACGAAAAATATTCTACTTTTGCAACGTCAAAACCACCGTTTTCATGACTTTACCCCAGGATTTCGAGGCCGACACGCGCCGGCTCATGGGCGACGCCCTCTACGCCACGCTGCGCCAGGGGCTGGCGGCCGAACCGCCCGTCAGCATCCGTCTCAACCCATTCAAGACTGCCGCCACCGGCCCGTCGGCCCGCGCCGACACCCTCCGACCGGGCGCTGATGCCGTGCCCTGGTGTGCCGAGGGCCGCTATTTGGCCGGCCGGCCCAACTTCACTTTCGACCCGTTTCTCCATGCCGGCTGCTACTATGTACAGGAAGCCGCCTCGATGTTTGTGGCTCATGTGCTGCGCCAATTGGCGCCCACGCCGGTGCTGATGCTTGACCTCTGCGCGGCCCCGGGCGGCAAATCCACCGCGGCCCGCGCCGTGCTGCCTCCGGGCAGCCTACTCTTTGCCAACGAGCCCGTGCGGCTGCGGGCCAGCGTCCTTGCCGAGAACGTGCAGAAATTCGGCCACCCCGACACGGTGGTGACCCATAATTTTCCGCGCGACTACGGCCGGTCGGGACTGCTGTTCGACGTGATTCTGGCCGACGTGCCCTGCTCGGGCGAGGGCATGTTCCGCAAGGACGAGGGAGCCATCGGGGCCTGGAGCCGGCAGCACGTGGCCCAGTGCCGGCAGCTGCAGCGCACCATCGTCGAGGATGTGTGGCCCGCCCTGCGCCCAGGCGGTCTGCTCGCCTACTCCACCTGCACGTTCAACGCCGAGGAAAATGAGGAGAACGTGGACTGGATAGCCCAGCAGCTGGGGGCCGACGTGGTGGACATCCCCACGCGCCCGGAGTGGAACATCACCGGGGCGCTCGTCGGGCGGGAGCCTGTGTGCCGTTTCATCCCGGGCAAGACGCGCGGCGAGGGCCTCTTCATGGCCGCCCTGCGCAAGCATGGCGAGAGCGAGGGGGTGCTTGCTCAACTCGCCGGCCCAGCCCGCAAACCGGCAGCCCGCAAGCAACCCGACCGCCGCAACAAGGCGAACGCACCGGCCGCCCTGCCCCCCGTGGAGGCATGGCTCGAGGGCGACTTCCGCCCCACCGACCTGCGAGGCACCCGGCTGGCCGTTCCCGCAGCCTGGCACACGCTCTACGAGCGTGCTGCCCGGCAGCTGCACGTGCTTCATGCCGGCGTGACGCTGGGCGTGCAGAAAGGCCGCGACCTCGTGCCCCACGCCTCGCTGGCCCTCTCCACTGCGCTGCGCTCCGACGCTTTTCCGCGGGCCGAAGTGGACTATGCCACGGCCGTTGCCTACCTGCGCAAGGAGGCGGTGACGCTACCGCCCGACACGCCGCGCGGCCTCGTGGTCATCGCTTGCCGCGGCCACGCGCTGGGCTTTGCCAAGAATCTGGGCGGCCGGGCCAACAATCTCTACCCTCAAGAATGGAAAATCAAGAGCAGCCATCTGCCCGACACGCCCGTCGACGTGCTCGCCGCCTTGGCCGCCCCAACGTGCCGCCCCCATGCCGATTAGCCTTGTTGCCGCCCTGGCCGCCAACCGGGCCATCGGCTTCCGCCGGCAATTGCTCTGGCACCTGCCCGAAGATCTGCACCGTTTCAAGGCCCTCACGCTGGGCCATGCCGTCGTCATGGGGCGCAAGACTTTCGAGTCGCTGCCCCACGGCGCCCTGCCCCACCGCCGCAACATCGTGCTCAGCCGCAGCGTGCGGAGGCTGCCGGGCTGCGAGGTGTATGCCTCGCTGGAGGCAGCACTGGCGGCTTGCGGGGGCGAGAACGAGGTGATGGTGATTGGCGGCGAGAGCCTCTACCGGCAGACACTGCCCCTGGCCCACAGGCTCTATCTCACCCACGTCGATGCCGAGCCCGCCCTGGCCGACGCCTGGTTTCCCGAGATTGTCGCCGCCGACTGGCGCATCGTGCGCCGCGAACAGCGCCCCGGCTTCACGTTCGTAGACTACGAAAGGGTTTAGTCTGCGCCGCCATCCAGCTCGAAAACAGCCGTTTACGCAAAACCATGACGGCGTAATCGCGATGCGGTTACACCGTTTTCGCGTGGCCTTTACGGTGTCATCGCACGGCCGTTGCGCCGCAAACGCAACAGGGCCACGCCCCCGTCTGCCCCATGGTGCAGAAGAAAGCGTGGCCCTGTATGGGGAATCCGCGTCGGAACAGCCTACTCGTCGTCGGCCGAATCGTCGTCGGCCTCGGCTGGTTCCTCGTCAAGAATAGGCAACTGGCGGTCGATCACGGCATTGAAGCTCACGATGGTCTCGCTGCGCGAGAGCCCCAGCGGCTGCAGCTTGTCGTGGATGATGTTGAGCATGTGGTGGTTGTTGCGGGCGTAAATCTTGATAAACATGTCGTATCCGCCCGTGGTATAGTGACACTCCGTCACTTCCGGAATCTGGCGAAGTTTCTCCACAACGTCGTCGAAACTCGAGGGATCCTGCAAATAGAGCCCCACGTAGGCACAGGTTTCATAGCCTATTTTCTCAGGGTTGACGATATACTCCGACCCCTTGATAACGCCCAATTTGATGAGCTTTTGTATGCGTTGGTGAATCGCCGCCCCGCTTACGTTGCAGGCGCGAGCCACTTCCAGAAACGGGATTCGGGCGTCGGCGACGACCAATTTCAGAATCTTCTTGTCTAAATTATCTAACTGATGACGTGCCATATTACTGTTAATTTGCCCGCAAAGGTAGTAAAAATAATTCTGAATCGCAACTATTTAGATTATTTTAATGATAGAATGACATTGCAAAACGTCATTTACGGCCTTTCCGTTCCACGGCCGAGTAGCTGATGCGCAGGGCTTTGGCCTGTCGCAGGGCTTGTTTCACGTCGGCGATGACGCTCATGCGCGTGTCGCGGTCGGCCCTGATGGAGACTGTCATCTGCTGCTGGTCCTCGGGCGACATGCGGTCGCGCTCGGCTGCCACATAGTCGGCCACGTCCTGCGGCGAGGCGAATTTGTCGTTCAGTTGGATGCGCGTTTCTTGCCCGGCAGCTCGCTGGAGGCTGGGCGTGGGACGGCCGATGTAGATATAGGTCACGGCCGATTTCTTGGTCAGCCGAGTAAGCTCCGTGCCCTGTGGAGTGCGGTATTGCACCTTGACGGCCACCTTCTGCATGTGCGTTACAATCATGAAGAAGAAGAGAACGGTGAAGATCAGGTCGGGCAGCGAGGCCGTGTTCAGGCCCGGCACCTCGTGCCGACGGCGGCGAAACAGGCTCATGGGCGGCCTCCTTTCCCGGCCGCGGCGGGGGCAGAGACGGGCTCAGCGGCACTATTGTCGTAGGGCTCGGCAATGCGCTGCGGGCAGAGGTCCCTCACGTGGTCGCGTTGTTGGGGTGAGAGCTCTGCATAGTCGCGGCCGTAGAGACGGCGGGCCTCGGCGTTGCGCAGCCGTCGATAGGCCGCCGCCAGCGCGTTCTGCACCTGAAAATAGGCGTCGTAGCTGGCCGCGGGATCCGCCTGCACCTTGATGAGGTGCCGGGGGGCCACCTGCGTCACAAACGCCTCGACGCGCGCGCGGAGCCGCGACACGGGCATGGGGCGGCCGTCGGCAAGCAGCCGGTTGTCGGCCGTGAGCGTCAGTTCAAGCATCGTGCCCTTGTCCACGACCGACTCCTGCCGCTCCTGTCGCTCGGGCGGAGGGAGCTGGCGCGCGAGTCCCTTGTCCACGTCCATATTGGTGGTGACGAGGAAGAATATCAGCAGCATGAACGAAATGTCGGCCGTCGACGTGGTGTTGAGCTGCGGAACGCTGTGCTGACGATGGCGGAACCTCATTTCCTACGAACGTATTTAGTGGCACCATACGCCACGGCTCCGACGGCTGCAACCATCAGAACCAGCGAGGTGAAAATGAACATGTCGGAGGCTTTCAGCCAGAAAGTGTCGGCATAGCGCAGCCCGTTGACGGTCATTTCCGCCGAAGAGCCGGCCAGGAATCCCACTGCCATGAGCACCGCCACGCCGGCAATGATGCCATAGCCTATCCTTTTCGTGGGAATGTTGTTGTCGAGTCGGTCGGCCTTGCCCCGCACGCGGAGCACGTGCGCCACCGACCACGCGGTGAAGCCGACGGCGCCAAGCAGCAGTAGCTCCATGAGCACAAGCACGGCATCGGCCAGGAGCGGGGCGTTGAAATTGGGGTCGTTGTCGAACGGCCGGTCGAAACCCACCAGCCAAAACAGCGCGAAAACCACCACAATCACCGCCACCAGCGCGTAGAAGAGGCGGATGGACAGCCTCTCCGCGGGCCACTGCCGCCAGTTATCCGATTGTTTCTTCATGCGCGTTTGAGCTTGTATTTCATGATGGAGTCGAGCAGTGTGATGGCCGACTCCTCCATCTGCGCCGTGAGATGGTCTATCTTTGAGAGGATGTAATTATAGAAAATCTGCAGGATGAGGGCCACGATGATGCCGAAAATGGTGGTTATCAGTGCCACCTTCATGCCGGAGGCCACGATCGTCGGACTGATGTCGCCGGCGGTTTGAATCTGGTCGAACGCCATCACCATGCCGATCACCGTGCCCAGAAATCCCAGCGACGGGGCCATGGCAATGAACAGCGTGATCCACGAACAGCCCTTTTCCAGGTTGGCGCTCTGCACCGAACCGTAGCTCTGCACCGAGCGTTCCACGTTGTCTATCGGCTCGTCGATGCGCTCCAATCCCTGATAACAGATGGAGGCCACGGGGCCACGCGTCTCGCGGCACTGCGTCTTGGCCCCCTCAACGTCGCCCTCCATGAGGCGCCGGTCGAGGTCGCGCATGAACCGTTTGGCATTGATTTCGGAGAGGCTGAGGTAGATCATGCGCTCAATACAGAACGCCAAACCCAGCACCAGAGCCAGTGCCACGAGCGACATGAAGCCGGCATTGCCCTCGATAAACTTGGTCTTCAGCGACTTGTAGAAGCCTTGACTCTCGACGGGGGCCACGGCGGTGTCGGCGGCGGCCATGCCGTCGTCGAGCAGTTGCTCGGCTGCAGCACTGTCAAGGTCGGCCGCATGGGCAGCCGTGTCGGGCTTGGCTTGAGACGAAGACACAGCTTGGGCCTGCACGAACGAGAAGCTAAGAAAGAAAAAGAAAACGATGGTGAGACGCTGAATCAAATGTTTCATCTCTGCGCGGGATTAGTTCAGAAAACGCAATTGCCTCAAACGCGGAAAGAGGGGGATTCGAACCCCCGATACGCTTTTGGCGTATACACGCTTTCCAGGCGTGCCTCTTCAACCACTCGAGCATCTTTCCCTTTGTGTTTGATCGGCAATTTTGAATTGCGAGTGCAAAAGTATGATATTTCGTTTAAATACCATTCAATTGCAGATTATTTTATGTTTCTTTAATGATTTGCCCAAAATCGCGAACAATGGAGCCCCCAAAGAGGCGGGCTGCATTGGCATTGGTGACGCGGGCCACCTCGTCGTCAGGCACGCCGTAGCTCGCAGCCAGCGTGTGGAGCACGTGCACCAAGAGGGCGCTCTCGTTGCGCTGGCCCCGATGCGGCACGGGAGCCATGTAGGGGCTGTCGGTCTCCAGCACGATGCGATTGAGGGGCACAGCGGCCGGCAAGTCGGTGCGCAGGTGGCTGCTTTTAAAGGTAGACACGCCGCCAATACCCAGGCAGAACCCGTCAAACTGCAGGAAATCTTCGGCCTCGCGCGGGTTGCCCGTGAAGCAATGGAACACGCCGCCGGGCAGCTGTGCGGCGTAGGGACGCATGAGGTGCAGCATCTCGTTCTGCGCCTTGCGGCAATGAATCATCAGCGGCAACCGGTGTTCCACCGACCATTCCACCTGCCGCTCAAAAGCGGCAAGCTGTTCGCGCTCGAACTCGCGGCTCCAATAGAAGTCGAGTCCGCACTCGCCCACGGCGACATAGCGCAGGGGTGTGTCGGCCTCGGCCTGCAGATTGGCCTCAAGCCGCCGCTTCATCCGGGCCAGCACGTCGGCCCAACCGGGCCGCACCTCCTCGGGCTGCAGCCCTATCATGGGGTAGCAATAGCCCGGAAACCGGCGGCACACGGCCATCACGGAGTCCACAGAACTGTCGTCGATGCCGGGCACCAGAATGGCCCCGACACCGGCCGCGCGGGCCCGCTGCACCACCTCGGGCAGGTCGTCGCCAAACTCTTCGCCGTCGAGGTGGGCGTGGGTGTCGATGAATGGAATCATGAATGGATGGGGATTAATACTTGCGCTTCATCATGCGGCCGGCATAAGCACGCAGCTCCAGCTTGCGCTCGGCGGGCACGCCCACGGCATCGAGGTAACGTTTGCTCTCGTCAAAGTAGTAGAGCATCTTTTCCTGGGCCAGCCGGTCTATGCCTATTTCATTATAGAGAGCCGTCATGGCCCGCACCTTCTCCTCGCGGTCGAAGTGCGTGGCCTCGACCCAGTGGGCAAGTTGGGCGCGCTGTGCGGGCGTGGCCCAGTTGAAAGCGTTGATGAGCATGTAGGTCTTCTTGTTGGAAACAATGTCTCCGCCGATGGCCTTGCCGAAGACCTTGGGGTCGCCGTACACGTCGAGATAGTCGTCCTGGAGCTGGAAGGCCAGCCCCATCTGCTCGCCAAACTTGTACAGGTTGTCGGCATCCTCGGCCGACGCACCGGCCAGAATGGCTCCAATCTTCAAGGCACAGGCCAACAGCACGCTGGTTTTGAGCCGAATCATTTCGATATACTCGTCCTCGCCCACGTCGTTGCGCGTCTCGAAGTCGATGTCGAGCTGCTGCCCCTCGCAGATTTCCAGTGCCGTCTGACTGAAGAGTCGGAGCACGGCGGGGAGCTTGTCTTCCGGGCAGGAGGCCATGCGCTGATAGGCCAGCACCAGCATGGCGTCGCCGGAGAGGATGGCCTGGTTGGCATTCCACCGCCGGTGCACCGTCTCGTGGCCGCGCCGCAGGTCGGCGTGGTCCATGAGGTCGTCGTGCAGCAACGTGTAGTTGTGGTAGGTCTCCAGTGCCGCCGCCTGCATCAGGATGCGCTCGGGATGGTCCTCAAAGAGGTTGTAGCCCAGCAACATCAGCGTGGGGCGGATACGCTTGCCGCCCATGGACAGCGCATAGTCTACGGGAGCATACAGGCCCTCGGGCTTGCGGTCGCAACCCAAACGGTCGATGAACTGATTCACCTGCAATAGGATTTCGTCGGCAGAACAAACGGGGTTAGTCATATCATTAAATCTTAAAGTTGATGGGAATGGCAAACATCGTACGGCAAGGCTTCTCGTCGAGAATGCCCGGTTTCCAGCGGGGCATCATCCGGATGACGCGCAGGGCCTCGCTGTCGAGCAGGGGGTCGGCCGACTTCACCACCTTGGGACTGGCTATGGAACCGTCCTTATTGACGATGAAAGAGACCACCACCCTGCCCTCAATGCGCTGTTGCTGGGCCTGGACGGGGTAATGGAGGTTGCGCGTGAGCCACTTCATGAAAGCCACCATGCCACCGGGAAACTCGGGCAATTGCTCCACCGTGCGCACCACATCAGAGTCTTGGGGCACGGGCATCTGCGGCAGAGCCTCGGTGACATTGGCGTCGCGAGCCAGCCCCTCGCCGTCGCCAATGACCAGCTTACTGGTGATGGGCGCCAGGCGGTCGGCGGCATCGGTGGCATGGTCCACGGCCTTCACCCGTTCCGTGAGTGCCTTGGAGGCGGGGGCCGGAGCCGCCGAAATCATGTCTCTGGCATCGACGGCGGGGGTGAGGTCGAGCTCCTCCGTGAGGTCGTCGAACTGATCTTCGTCACGGTCGGGGCCGTCGGGGCGCGACGTGTACTCCAGAGCGGCAAACAGCAGAGCCAATGCCAGCACCAGCCCGAGCAAGAATCCCTCGGCCCGCCGCTTCTCCAAATTGGCCCTGTCACTCTTCTTCGTTTCCATGTCGCAATATTCTACGCCCGCCGTCGTTATTTAGGCGAAATCGCCTTGCAAATTTACAGCAATTCTTTAAAAAAGAAGTATCTTTGCCGAACAATTAGAAAAAAACGATGGAAAAAGCCGCCATAGCCTTCCTGCTGTTTCTCGCCGCCCTCGCCGCCCAGGCGCAGGACGAGAGCCAGACTGCATACAACTTCCTGCGGCTGCCCGTGAGCGCACATGCCGCGGCACTGGGAGGCGACAACGTGACCCTTGTGGAGGACGACGGAGCGCTGATGTTCCACAACCCGGCCCTGCTCTCATCGGTGACCGACAAGGCCATCGGGCTGAACTACATGAACTATATGTCGGGGGCCAGCACGGCCAGCGCCAGCTTCAGCCGCGTGGTGAAAGAGCGGGCTTCGTGGGCCGTGTCGGGACAATATGTGGACTACGGCAAGATGAAAGAGGTGGACGAGAACAACATACAGACGGGCGAATTTTCGGCCCGCGACATGGCCGTGGCCGGATATTTCTCGTACATGCTCGGCACACGGTTTGCCGGCGGCATCTCGGCACGGCTCGTCAACTCGTACATCGGCAACTACAACTCCATCGGCTTCGGCGTGGATCTGGGACTGAACTATTTCGACCCCGACCACGAATGGTCGGTCTCGCTGGTGGCCAAAAACTTGGGCGGACAGCTCAAGGCCTACAACGAGAACTACGAACACATGCCGCTCGACGTGCAGCTGGGCGTGAGCAAGCGGTTTGTGGGCACGCCTTTCAGAGTATCGGCCACGGTGGTGGACCTGAATCATCTGGATTACAAGATGATTAACCACGTGGTGGTGGGCGGCGAGATTCTGCTCACGGAGACTTTCTGGATAGGCGGCGGATACAACTGCCGGCGGGCCAACGAAATGAAGATAACGGGCACCGAGGGCAAAAGTAGCAGCCACGGGGCCGGGCTCTCGCTGGGCGCAGGACTCAATCTGGAGCGGTTCAAGCTCAACCTGGCCTATGGCAAATACCACGTGTCGAGCTCCAGCGTGGTGCTGAACCTGGGCTACCGCCTCTGAAGTGCGGCCGGCTACACCTATTATTATATAAGGATCATATTGCACACAAGGACAAACACACCAACAATGAAGAAAATCACAATAGCCATCGACGGCTTCTCGTCGTGCGGCAAAAGCACCATGGCCAAAGACCTGGCCCGGAAAATAGGATATGTCTACGTAGACACGGGCGCGATGTATCGCACGGTAACGCTCTTCGCCCTGCGCAACCGACTGTTCCGTGAGGACGGGAGTGTGATGGCCGAAGCACTGGAACGACGCATGAACGAGATACGCATCAGCTTCAAATTCAACCCTGAAGCCGGTCGCCCCGATACCTATCTGAACGGCGAATGCGTGGAGCGCGAGATTCGCGGCATGGAGGTAAGCAGCCACGTGAGCCCCATTGCCGCCATCCCTTTCGTACGCGAGGCTCTGGTGGCCCAGCAGCAACAGATGGGGAGAGACAAGGGCGTGGTGATGGACGGACGCGACATCGGCACGACTGTATTCCCCAATGCCGAGCTGAAAATCTTTGTGACGGCCTCGGCCGAAGTGCGTGCCCGTCGTCGGTACGACGAGCTGAAAGCCAAAGGGCAGCCGGCCGACCTGGCCGAAATACTGGCCAACGTGCAGCAGCGCGACTATATCGACACCCACCGCGACGTGTCTCCGCTGAAGAAAGCAGACGATGCCATCGAACTCGACAATAGCCACATCAGCATCGACGAGCAGAACGCCTGGCTCATGCAGCAGTTTGAAAGTGCATGCCGCCAGTAGCACCCATATGCACTTTCTCTGGAAATCGCCCACCCTCTTTCCCCTTTTACTTTTATACTTTTTTACCTTTTTACTCTTTTTTCTTGTCCGTCTCACAAACTTTCATTACCTTTGCAGCGGATTTTAAATATATGTACCCACAACATCCATATACGAGCGAGCGCGAAGAGCGGCAGGGAAAGATGAATTTTCCTGCAAATTTTTCGTCGAATTGTTTGGTAGTTCCAAATAATTTGCTACTCTCTCTCTCTCTCTCTCTCTCTCTCTCTCTCTCTCTCAAGCCACTGGCGTAACCTCTCTCTAAAACATACACGCGTACGCGCGCGAGGCGAACCTCGCGCAACCCCAATAGGCAAAGGACTCCCCGGAGTTTCCTTTGCCCCACTTTTCGTGCCCTTTTTGCAGCTGGGCGAAAAGGGAAATAAGCAGCTTTTAAGCACTTCAAAAAGCAAGTTAAATCCAAACTAAAATGAAGCGTATAAACATGAAAACGAAAAATGAGCAAGACAAGCACAGGCAACCCTATGTCTGTCCCAACTGCGAGGTCGTCGCCGTGGAGAACGAAAACACCATCCTTGCCGGCAGCCCGGCAGTTCAACCCGGTGGCGGAGGGCCAGTAGGCAACAAAGGCAGCGTCAGCATCGAGGGCCCAGTGGAGGATGACGACGACACGGAAATCTCCGGAGCCAAAAAGTCCACCGTCTGGGACGCGTGGGAAGAGTGATAAAAGTAAAAGAGTAAAAGGTGCTGTCGCGATCCCTCCTTTCCTCTGCGCCTCTGCGTGAGCCATACTCGTGTAGCTCCCACACAGAGACGCGGAGGAAAGGAGAAGCAAGAACGGAGCCACTCTTAAGGCAAGCAGACCATTAAGAAAACAAGCAAAGGAGTCAGCAAGCAAAAGGAAAAGCAAGCAAGCTGACAAGTAGACAACGATTAAACAACAAGCAACAACCATGATAAGATTCAAGGAATATTTGGAACGCAGGGCCCGCAGGGCGGCGTTCGTGAGTGTGTGCCTCGCGGGACTCACAGTTTTCGGCGGGCTCTTCCTCGGCTCGTGCGCCAACGAGGACTTGGGCAAGGACAATGACAAGGATGGCGGAGACAGGAACGCCGCAGTGGCCTTCAACGTGAGCGAGGCGCAGAACGATGCACAAGAGGCCGCCGCCAAGACCATGCCGGGCGCGCCCGTGACGCGCGCGGCGTTCAGCGAGCAACTGGGCATGATGAACCTCACGCCCGCAGACCTTACCACGCAGAAGCTCGCCGCTGAGGGTGCTGCAGGAGCCGACCTCTGTCTCATCGAGACCACCACGCCCGGCGTCATCCCCACGCAGCAGGGCAGCAACGCACACGACACCCAGACGGCAGCCGCAACGGCCGGCACGGAAGAGGCTACAGCCGCCACCCGCGCCAACATCACCACACTGAAATATCTGGGACACTTCTCTTCCTACGGCTACCGCGGCACCACCGCCACGTCCTTTTCCACCACGCCCAACTGGTTCTACAACAAGGACACCAACCCCGACGGCACGCTCGTAGACCCTGTCTACTGGTCGTGGACCAGCCACCACTTCGGCAAGTTCTACGCCGTCTCCCCGCTGGTGACCGCGGGCTACACCAAGCTCACCGTCTCACCAGAGACTTATGCCTCCACGCCCTACGTGGACTTCGAGGTGGAGCCCAACGTGACCGACCAGAAAGACCTCATGACCGCATTCTCGGGCGTGGTGGAGTATGCCTCGTTCGGTGTGCCCCCCACCACCAACCTCAAGTTCCACCACGCACTCACGGCCGTGCGCTTCGCCGTGGGCCAGAACCTCTCGTGGGACAAGACCATCGACAAGGTGGAGATACGGGGTGCCGTGAGCAAGGGACGCTACACCATGGCAACCGACGCCGACGGCACGGACGCCGCGTGGAACCCCGACTACACGTCGACCGGAACATTCTCACTGGCGTGCAGCGTGAACACCAAGGCCAACCCCAACGTCATCATCGTGGGCAAGCCCGGAGACAACAGCACCACACCCGGCGACAACTACACGTTCTACATGATACCGCAGACGCTCACCGGCAAGGGCGTGAAAGCCTATGTCCACTTCACCGACGGCACCGAAATCAGCGTCACGCTCACCGGAAGCTGGAAGCCCGGCACCACCAAGACCTACAAGATCAGCAACACCAACAGCAACTGGCAGTACACGCTGAACGTCACCCCGACACTCGGACCCGTGCCATACAACCAGACCGATGCTGGCTGGTACAGCGTGCAGAGCTACCGTCAGGCCCCCGACGGCACACAGCAGGCTGTGGCATGGAAAGTCGTGGGCTATCAGGAGAGCACCGACGGCGGTACTACTTGGTCACCCCTTAGCGATACAAAACCCGAATGGCTTGATGAGCTGCCCGTAAAGGAGGGCAACGGAACGACTTGGAGTGAAAGTGGTATTGCCACCATACAAACATCTTTCATCGATAAACTCGCCGCCTACAACAAGGTTCTGCACGATGCTAATGCCAAGGGAACAGCCAGCAGTTACTACGACCTGTCTACACACGATTACAAAGGTAATCCGACTGCACGCAATACCGCCAACTCCTATCTCATCTCAGCCCCCGGCTACTATAAAATTCCCTTGGTCTACGGCAACGCCATCAAGAACGGGCACGACAATCCTGATTCCTACACAGGTCCCTCTGCGCCTGTAATGTACTATGGTACTGATGTGAATCTCTATCACTTCAAGGATCATAACGATCAAGATATCACCGACCCATGGATAACCCAAACCAACGGCGGTGTGAATGCCCCCGACGATGCCAAGATTGTTTGGACCGACCAGAGCGGCATCGTTGAGGCCAGCAGCCTCGGCATTGAGGGTAGCGGGACGAACGCTTTCGTCCACTTCCGCGTGCCACAAGATAAGATTAAGAATGGCAACGCTGTCATTGCCGTTACCAAGGGCGGTACGGTCGTATGGTCGTGGCACCTGTGGTTTGCCAAGTCTGAGGAGCTTAACACCATCCCGATGGTCAACTATCAGAACAAGACCTACAGCTTCACCCAACAGACGCTGGGCCTCGTCTACTACAGGTGGGAGGTTTCTACCTGCAGCAAGACTCGCGCAGTGCGCATCAAGGTGGAACAGACCATCCCCAACGGTTCCCCTGCCGTCAAGCAGTCAGGTACCATTACCATCACCCAGACTCCTGGCAGGGACGAAAAGAAGTTCGGCTCTACGCTCTATCAGTGGGGCCGCAAGGATGCCACGCCTAGTACTGATGCCATCGCCGACGGTAGCTACTCTTTCGACGGCACCCCCGGCGGTCGTTCCATCGGTTACGCCATCCAGCATCCTGGGCAAATGTTCATAAACGCTCAGACTAATCCTCATTATTACGATTGGTGCAATGCCACCTACTTCAACCTCTGGTCTGCCAAGAACACGGAGGTATCCAACTGGTGGAACGACAACACTGTCGTCAAGACCATCTATGACCCTTGCCCTGCTGGGCTGAAGATGCCGGCAAGCAATGCTTTCTCGGGCTTTACCACCACAGGCCAGGGAACCTATACCCCATCTGAGTTCAACGTCGAGGGCAGCTTTGACGAGGGTTGGACTTTCAGGTCGCACAGTGGCACGAACACTATCTTCATCCCTGCTTCAGGCTTTCGCGCCTACAGCTACGGTTTGTTGTCAGCTGTGGGATCCTACGGTTACTATTGGTCGGCCGTTCCATGCAGCTCCCTGGACTATAGTTGCTATTTAGACTTCGAACCAAACAAGGTGAATCCGATTCATGACTCCACTCGTTCGCACGCCTTTGCAGTGCGGCCCGTGGCAGAATAATCCGATGATTTGATTCATTCGGTTTATTTCGGGCGGCTACAAGGCCGCCCGCTGGAATACCAGCGTTCTTTGACACATTGAAGACAACACGGAGGGAGAAAAACCGCATTCGGCTTTGCCGTTTCACGGAAAATCGGTATATTTGCCACGAGAAGCAAACATTAAATGAAAAAGGTATGGCAACTTACACTATTCACATTAACGAAAGGACCAAGGAAGGCCGCGGGCTTGTGAACTATCTGCGCGAAAAGGGGCTTATCCCCTCTGTTAAAGTGGACGACAGGCCAACCACACACAAGCAGGGCATTTCGCCCGAGCTGCAAGCCAAACTGGACAAGGCAAGGGAGGAGTACAGAAAGGGCGAAACGCTCCACTTTGAAACTGCCGAGGCTATGAACGCATGGCTTGAAGCACTATGAGTTATAAAATTGATTTCTCCAAGATCGCCCGAAAGACGATTGAGAAATGGGCTAAGTCCGATCCTCAGATGCACAGGAAGCTGACAGCCATTCTCAATGAGATTGTTCGGCATCCGCGCACAGGGCTCGGACATCCCGAGCCTTTGGTTGGAGGCAACCAAATGACCTACTCCCGGCGCATCGCCGCCCACCACCGCATCATCTACGACATTCACGACGACACCGTGAGCGTGATGGTGCTCGAAGTGGAAGGGCACTACGGCGACAAATAGCCCCGAGCCGAGGCGCCCACGACCTCTTTTTCCGTCCCTCATTCCCTGCAAGGAGTAAGGGACGGCTGTTTTTCCCTTCGGATGGTGTTGTCTCATTGTGTCTTTCAAGGTAAAAGGCAGCCCCGCAGCAGGGGAAACCCACGCGAAAAAGGGTGTTTCGGCAGCTGCCGAAAGCCAGAAAACAGAAAAAACAGAGCTTCGGCAGCTGCCGAAACGCAAGAAAATGTCCAGGCAGCATTTCGGCAGCTGCCGAAGCTCGTTTTTAAACAAAATCCAGTCGGCGGCACCTGCCGAATGAAAGCAAATCGTTTGATGCTACAAATATTTATGTTAAACCCTTAAAAATAAAAATCATGGAACTCGAAACCATCCGAAAAGATCGCCTCCACAACATGGAGCACTACCAGTTTGCCGACCGCGTGCTCACGCTCTGCAAGGAGGCAAAGACCGAGAAGCTCACCGCCGTGCTCGGGCCCCTCGAGGCTGCCGTGGCCGCCGAGGACAAGGCCCTCAACCAGCCCCGAACGGAGCCCAACACGCAGAAGATGCGCGAGGCCGACGAGCGGCGCGACAGGTCGTACCAAGCCCTGCGCCTCGCCGTGGCCCTGCACCTGCACAGCACGGACGCGGCCACGCAGGCCGCCGCCGAGGCCGTGAACCGCGTGATGGAGGCCTACCCCAACGTCACGGCATCGAACTACGACAAGGAGACGGGGCTCATCCGCAACCTCGTGGCCGACCTGGGCACGGACGACATGGCACAGCACGTGACGAAGATCGACGCCGACCTGTACGTGAACCGGCTGGAGATGGACAACACGGTGTTCGACAAGCTCTTCCACGCGCAGCTCAAGACGGGCGTGACGGCCGGCGCATTCGACGTGAAGCAGCTGCGGGCCGCGACGGACCGTGCGCTGTCGGCCGTGCTGCGCCGCGTCGAGGCGCTGGACGAGCTGGAGCCCTCGGCACCCATCGCCTCGCTCATCACGCAGTACAACAACTTAGTGGACAACCGCCGCACACTCTTGGCCCACCGCGCGGGCACGTCGCAGACAGCACGCGACCGCCGCCGGGCTGAGCACGAGGCGCATCTGCGGCCGGGTTTCGCCGCGCTGGAGCAGCAGCTGGGGCTTGCGGCCGGCAGCCTGTCGTTCACGGGCAAGACGGAGGGGACGGGGGCGAAGCGGCACTACGAGCTCGTCGTGGCGGGCCAGACCACGCCCGACGGCCAGCCCAAGACCATCTGGGTGGGGCAGAACAAGAACGGCTCCCTCTTTGTGTACGAGAAAGTGGAGGGGTGAACCGCGTCGGGTTCAAAAGACAACGGCATTTCACATGGGTTCAAAAGGCAACGACATGTCGCATAGGTTCAAAAGACAACAACGTGTCGCATGGGTTCAAAAGACAACGACGTGTCGCATGGGTTCAAAAGACAACGACGTGTCGCATGGGTTCAAAAGACAACGACAAACAACCATAAACAACGCTGCGCCACGGTCATGTTGTTGTTATCTGTTGTTCCCAGTTGTCTTTGCCAACCCACTAATGACAGTTGTATGAATGGACACGCACGGGGTGCCGGCCATCCCTTTATGCAGACAAGGTAACTACAATACTCTCAATATCGTGTTTTTATAATATCTCTTTTTGCGCGGGCTGTGTCGTGAGACACGGCCCGCGATTCTTTTAGACAGAACAACAGATGGGGACATATAGCTGCGCGATGGAAAGGGGCACACCGATTCCATACGTGGCGTTCTCCCGCAGATTCCACGCGTGGTATTTTCTCACAGATTGCACAGATTTCACAGATGCTGCGCGATGAATGTGCATACGAGGTTTTCGGACTCCGTGCCGCCCCGCACGCCAAAACCACACTAAACCCCTATGCCATTCCAACGCGCAGCATCTGTGAAATCTGTGCAATCTGTGAGAAAATACCACGCATGGAATCCGCGGCCCCCCTTTCCACCGCGCAGCTATATGTTCAAATATGTTGTTCTGTCTAAAACCCCAACACGCAGCCATATTTCAATATGTTGTTCAGTCTAAAAAAGCCGCGCAAGACTGCACCCATGCAAGCCGTCCAAGGTGACCGAAAAGCTGGAGAGAACTTATAATTTGTCGCGGAAACCGATTTTTTGCTGTGGAAACAGCAGTTTTTTCAATATGTTGATTCGTATTTTAAAGAAAAACACTATATTTGCAACGAACAATACAACCAAGACAACAAGACCGTACAACCAAGACAACAAGACAAAAACAAGCAAACCAATAGATTATAAATTTTGAGTTAATTACTGTTTTTCGAGGAGCACGCCCGGGATGGGTAGGCTCCTTTTTTATGTTTTATGGGGTATTGTTTGGGGCTTTCTCCTTTTTATATTATATTTGTCGCCGTAAACCGAAACAACAGACCCTATTAAAAAAAGACCTTATGAACAACGAACAACTCATGATGAATGCCAACCCCATCGTAGCCGCTCTGGGCAAGGCCCCCTCGGAATTCACCCGCGAAGACATCATCGACTATGTGACGAAAAACAATATCCGCCTCGTCAATTTCATGTATCCGGGCGGAGACGGGCGGCTCAAGACGCTCAACTTCATCGTTTCTGACCTGGCCTACCTGCGCACCATCCTTACCTGCGGCGAGCGCGTGGACGGGTCGAGCCTGTTCAGCTTCATCCAGGCCGCCAGTTCCGACCTCTATGTGCTGCCCCGCTTCGCCACCGCCTTTCTCGATCCTTTCAGCGAGACGCCCACACTGTGCATGCTTTGCTCCTTCTTCGACAAGGACGGGAACCCTTTAGGCTCGGCACCGGAACACACGCTGCGCAAGGCCTTGGACCGGTTCAAAGCCAAGACCGGCATGGACTTCGAGGCCATGGGCGAGCTGGAATACTACGTCATCAAGCCGGCCGAGAGTCTGTTTCCCGGACAAGACCAGCACGGCTACCACGAAAGCGCCCCGTATGCCAAGATGGGTGCTTTCCGCCAGAGGTGCATGCAGTACATCGCCCAGGCCGGAGGACACATCAAATACGGACACACGGAGGTGGGATGCTTCGAGCAGGACGGCATGCTCTATGAGCAAAACGAGATAGAATTCCTGCCCGTACCGGCCATACACGCCGCCGACGAGCTGGTGATTGCCAAGTGGGTGATACGCAACCTGGCATGGCAGGAGGGGCTCAACGTAACTTTCGCCCCGAAAATCACCACGGGCAAGGCCGGGTCGGGCCTGCACATCCACATGCGACTGATGAAAGACGGCCGGAACATGCTCGTGAACAACGGGCAGCTCACCGACACCACACGCAAGGCCATTGCCGGACTCATGGAGCTGGCCCCCAGCCTCACAGCCTTTGGCAACAAGATTCCCACCTCCTACTTCAGGCTGGTGCCGCATCAGGAAGCGCCCACCAACGTCTGCTGGGGCATGAGCAACCGCAGCGTGCTCGTGCGCATTCCGCTGGGCTGGACCTCGGGCCACGACATGAGCCGGGCGGCCAACCCGATGGAGCAGGAGGTGCCGATGGAACAAAGGGGCAGCGAGAAACAGACCTTTGAGATTCGATCAGGCGACGGGTCGGCCGACGTGTACCAGTATCTGGCCGCACTCTGCACGGCCTGCCGCCACGGATTCGAGATGGACAACGCCCTCGAGGTGGCCGAGCGAACCTTTGCCGACGGCGACATCCACGACAGCAGCCGTGCCGAACACGCCACCAATATGGCGCAATTGCCCGACAGTTGCGCCGAATCGGCCGACTGTTTAGCCCGTCAACGCAGCGTCTTTGAGGCGGAAAACATCTTCGATTGCGGCATGATCGACGGTATCATTGCCCAGCTGCGCAGCTACAACGACCGCACGCTGCGGCGCGACATCGAGGGCGACGTGCTCAAAGTGGCCCAACTCGTAAAATGCTATTACAACTGCGGGTGAACCGACACCGCCCCTACATTCGACACAAAGCCGCCGGCACGCCCACCCAGCATGCCGGCGGCTTTGTGTTAGCGTCTTTTAAAAAAAGGCATCGGAGCGGAACGTTTTCGATATTATTGCTTATCTTTGTGACATTAAACGAAAGAGACGTATGAAGAAAACCGTGTTCCTCCTTGCCTTGTTGCTGGTTTCGGCAGCCATCAATGCAGACAGTTTTACCTCGTTTTGGAAAAAAGTGGCAGATGCCCGGCAGCGGGATTTGCCCAAGACCGAAATGCAATGGCTTGCCAAAATCATTGACAAGGCCGAACGGGAACAGGCCTACGGCCAGCTGCTGAAAGCACAATTCATGCTGGCCGCCGCGCAGACACAGATTTCGCCCGACTCGATCGAGCCCGCGATTGCCCGGCTGGAGCGGAAACAGCAGCAGGTGAAAGACCCTGTGGCCCAGGCCATCTATGCTTCGGCGCTGGGCAGCCTGTACCGGCAAAAGGACGGCGCTGGGGACACAGCCAAGAGCAAGGCATGGTATGCCCGCTCCATGGCCTCGCCCCAACTGCTGGCGCAACACAAAAGCGCGGAATACGAACCGGCCCTCATCCAGGGAATGGACAGTAAGATGTTCTACGACGACCTGCTCCACGTCATCGGCTTTGAGGCCGAGGCGTATGGGACGCTGCACGACTACTATCGGAGCGTGGGCAACCGGGCGGCAGCCTGCATCTGCGCCTACTACCAGCTGGAGCAGGAGCGCGAGCAGGATACCCAGCTGGCCCGCAAGTCGAAATACCTGCAGCGCGTGGACTCGCTCATCGGCGAGTATGCCGACTTGCGCGAGGCCGGCGAACTGGCCATCGAGCACTACAACATTATTTCTCAAGCCACCGACGCCACCGCAGAGGACCGCGTGAACTACATCAACTACGCCTTGAGCCGATGGGGAGCATGGCCGCGGACCAACATTTTGCGCAACGCACTGAGCGACCTGCAACAGCCGATGTTCAACATCAACATCGGCGACTACATGATGTTGCCCAACGTGGAACGGAAAGTGCTCGTTAATTCCATCCGCAACATCAACGAACTCAACGTCAACATTTTCAGGCTGAACGTACACGGCAACACACAACTTGACCCGTCGGTCAAGGAAGACTATGCCAAATTGCAGAAGCTGCTCTTCCCCGGTGTGCTGCAAACCATTACCCGACGCTACATCGGCCAGCCGGCATGGAAAGAGAACACCGACTCGCTGGTGCTGGAAGGACTGCCCGTGGGCGTGTACCTCATGGAGGCCACGACCGACAACGGCAGCATTGAGCCCCAGCGGGCCCTGCTGCGTGTGAGCGACCTATACGTGATGCAGGAAACCCTGCCCGAAAAGCACGTGCGGTATGTGGTGGTGAACGCCACCACGGGCAAGCCTGTGCCGGGAGCTCACATCCGACTGACCACGGAGAGCCGCTACGACAACGAGAAAGCGCAGACCGTCACGCTCGTGACCGACAAGAACGGCGAGGCCGACCATGCCTATGACAAGAACAGTCCCGACCTGGTGTATCCCTATACCGACAACGACAAGGCTTGCGGCGAGTTCAGCCAGGACAACTATTACCGCCACTGGGACTACAAGAGCAGCGGACTAAGCATTCGGCTCTATACCGACCGTGCCCTCTACCGCCCCGGCCAGAGCGTACACGCGGCAGCCATCGTCTATCGGAAAGACGACACACTGCTGAAGGCAGAGGCCATGGAGGGCAAGCAGCTGACCTTCACCCTCTACGATGCCAACCACAAAAGTGTAGCTACCAAAACTGTCCGGACTGATGCCTACGGCACGGCATCGACCGACTTCTCCCTGCCCCAGTCCGGGCTGACCGGACGCTTCTCTGTCCGCGCCGAGACAGAAAACGTCAGGAGCTGGAATACCGGGTTCCAGGTGGAGCAGTACAAGCGTCCCACGTTCCAAGTGGAGTTCGACAAGTACCAGCAAACCTACCAGCCGGGCGACACCGTACGCGTGCGTGGCGTGGCCAAGACCTATGCCGGTGTGCCCGTGCAGCAGGCCAAGGTGCGCTACACGGTGGGCCGCCGCAGCCGATTCCTGTGGTGGAGGGGCGGCGGCAATGACACGCCGCAGTTATATACCGACTCTACCATGACAGCCGACGACGGCTCATTCATGGTGAAGATGCCGATGCTGTTCCCCGACAAGGCCGACACAAGCCATCCCGTCTACTATCAGGTGACGGCCAGCGCCCAGGTAACCGACCGCACGGGCGAGAGCCACGAGGCAGACTTCTCGCTGCCGCTGAGCAACCGCACCACCATGCTCGCCTGCGACCTGCCCGGCAAGGCGATACGCGACAGTCTGAAAACGCTCACCTTTACACGCCGGAACATCGCCGGCGAAACCATCAGCGGCACCGTGCGCTACCATTTCGGCAACGAGGATTGGAAGACCGCGCCGGCCAATCAGCCCATAGCTCTGGACGGGGCCCTGGCATCCGGCCGCCATCTGCTCACCGCCATCTGCGAGGGCGACACCGTCAGCCAGAGCATCATTGTCTTCTCCATGGCCGACAAAAAGCCCGTCGTCCAGACCCACGACTGGTACTACGTGTCGGCCAACCGCTTCCCCAATGACGGCAAGCCCGTCTATCTGCAGGTGGGATCGTCGGATGAAGACACACATATTTATTATACGGTGTTCGCCGGCAAAAAGATATTGGCCAAGGGGTCCAAGGTGCTCAGCAACGAGATTCACACCCAGAAGCTGACCTACAAGCCCGAATACGGCGACGGGCTCACCGTGAGCATGGCCTGGGTAAGGTGCGGCAAGCTCTACCACCACCAGACCACCATCAGCCGTCCCCTGCCCGACCAAAAGCTGAAACTGGCATGGAAGACTTTCCGCAACAAGCTCACCCCCGGCCAGAAAGAGGAGTGGACGCTGCAGATTCTCACGCCCGACGACAAGCCCGCCCAGGCACAACTGATGGCCACACTCTACGACAAGAGTCTGGATGCCATCAGCAAGCATGGCTGGAATTTCAGTCTGGACTATGCGCTTGCCAACGTATCGTCGCCTTGGCGGGGGGGCAGCAACTCGGCTATCGGCCTGTATGGGTTCCAAGACCACAAGTCGCTGGCCGAGCGTGAACTGGAACTTAGCCACTTTGACGACGAGATGTTCTACTTCGTCCACCCCGCCGCCATCAGTTATCTGGGGGCAGTGCCAATGATGGAGGAGAGCTCGAACTTGAGGATTCGCGGTACACGAGCCTTGAGTGAAAGCAAGGTCAATATGGCTGTCGGAGCGCTCGACGCGAAAGGTTCCGCAAGAAGTCGAAAGGTGGAGAACAAGGTGTTTGACAGTGTGGAACAGTTGCCTGCCGCCATGGCACGTGACGCGCGACCCACGAGGGACAAGGGCGACGCGCAACTGCGGGAGAACCTCAACGAGACGGCATTCTTCTACCCTGCACTGACGACCGACGGGCAAGGCCAGGTGGCCATCAGGTTCACCCTGCCCGAGAGTGTCACCACCTGGCGTTTCATGGGATTGGCCCACGACCGCACCATTCACTATGGCCAGATAGAAGCCGAAGCCGTAGCCCAGAAGACGGTGATGGTACAGCCCAACCTGCCACGCTTCATCCGCATGGGCGACAAGACACAGCTCTGTACCCGGCTTTCCAACACATCGGACAAGCGTGTAAGCGGAACGGTGCGGCTGCAATTCCTGAATCCCGAGAACGAGAACGTCATCTGCGAATGGAGCAAGCCTTTCTCCCTGGAGGCAGACAAGACCGGCAGCATTGGCTTTGACGTCAACGCTTCGCAGCTCTCCTCCTTGTCCAAGGGCAGCAACCTGTTCATCGTGCGCATCATGGCCGACGGCAAGGGATTCGGCGATGGCGAGCAGCACTACCTGCCTCTGCTACCCAATCAGGAGTATGTCACCACCACGGTGCCCTTCACCCAGAACGGGGCGGGCACCAAGCACATCGACCTTGCCCGGCTCTTCCCCGCAGGAAACAAGGATGGCAAACTGACCGTGGAATACACCAACAATCCGGCATGGCTGGCCATCCAAGCCCTGCCCACGGTCGCCACCCCCTACGACCGCAACGCTATCTCGCTGGCCTCGGCCATCTATGCCAACAGCATTGCCCGCCACATCATGAGCCACATGCCCGGCATGGCCAATACCATCCGGCTGTGGCAACAGGAAACGGGCGGCGAAACCTCGCTGATGAGCAGCCTGCAAAAGAATGAAGAGCTGAAGAATCTCGTCCTCTCCGAGACGCCTTGGGTGGGTGAAGCCGAGCGGGAAACCGACCAAAAGCAGCAACTTGCCACCTATCTCGACGAGTCTGCCATCGGCTACAGACTGTCCACTTTCACCAACAAACTCCAGAGCCTGCAGAATCCTGACGGCTCGTTCAGCTGGTGGCCGGGCATGCGCGGCAGCACCTACATGACCATGGCCGTAGTCAAGATACTGGCTCGTCTGAACAGCATGACAGCCCTGCAGAGCGACGCATACGCCATGATGGACAAGGCTTTCGGATTCCTCGACCGGCGCATGGCCGAGGAAGTGGCCGACCTGAAAAAGCAGGAGAAGAAAGGCACCAAGCATCTTGCTCCCAGCGAGACGGCATGCAACTATCTATATGCCAAAGCACTGACGGGACGCAAGGAGACTCACGACGACGCCTATCTGATTGGATTGTTGGAAAAGATGCCCGCCGACCTGACCATTTACGGCAAGGCCGGCACCGCCGTCATCCTTGCTCAATACGGACGAATGCAGAAAGCCCGTGAGGCTTTGCAGAGCATCAACGAATACTCCGTCTATAAGGAGGAGATGGGGCGCTACTTCGACACGCGAAAAGCCCGCTACAGCTGGTGCGACTATCGCATTCCCACGCAGGTGGCCGCCATCGAGGCCATGAAACGACTGAACACCGACCAAAAGACCATCGGGGAAATGCAACGCTGGCTGTTGCAGGAGAAGCGCACCACGAGTTGGAACACGCCGCTGAACGCCACCGATGCCGTATATGCCTTCCTCACGGACAACGACGGCAAGATGGAGTTGGGCAAACTGGCCGGCGGCGAGCCCGCCGTCCTCAAGCTCGACGGCAGGGCCATGCAGTTACCCAAGGCAACGGCCGGCCTGGGCTATGTCAAAACGACCGTGCAGCCCGTCAAAGCCACCACGTTCAGTGCCGAGAAGACCACAGAGGGAACCTCTTGGGGAGCCTTGTACGCCCAGTTCTGGCAGAAGTCCACCGACGTACAGAAAGCGTCGGCCGGGCTTGCCATCAAGCGGGAAATCCTACAGGCCGACGGCAAGAGCAAGGCCAACTCGTTCAAAGTAGGCGACAAAGTAAGGGTGCGCATCACCATCACGGCCGACCGCGACTACGACTTCGTACAGGTGCAGGACAAGCGAGCCGCCTGCCTGGAGCCCGTGGAGCAGATTAGTGGTTACCGAGGAGGTTACTACTGTGCACCGCAGGACAATGTGACCAACTACTATTTCGACCGGCTGGCCAAGGGACGGCATGTTGTCGAAACCGAATATTACATAGACCGCGAGGGCGACTTCACCAGCGGCATCTGCACGGCCCAGTGCGCCTACAGCCCTGAATATTCTGCCCGCGAAGCCGCTCAACGATTCTCCGTCAAATAGCAATGAAGAGAAAACAGATACTTACCGCCCTTCTGGCTTTGGCCATCATGCAGGGCCATGCCCAAAAGATAACCACCGAGAACACGGTCATCGACTGTGGACAGGTAGTGTTCCGTCAACCCATCACTGCCCAGTTCGAGATGAAGAACAGCGGCAACAAGCCTCTCCTCATCACGGATGTGCGCACCAGCTGCGGCTGCACCACCGTCTCCTATCCCCGCGAAGCCATCCCCGGTGGGCAGACTTTCACCGTGAATGCCGTGTACGATGCCCGACAGATGGGACACTTCGACAAGCAGATTGGGCTGTACAGCAATGCCGGCGGCCAGCCCATGGTGCTCTCTGTCAGGGGTGTCGTGGTGGCCAATATCAAAGACTTTGACGGACAATACCCCTATACGCTGGGGACGCTGATGGTAGATACCACTGACATTGAGTTCGACGACGTGAACCGTGGCGACCGCCCTTATCACAAGATTCATATTAAAAATGTGGGCCGGGAGACGGCGCAACCCGTCATCATGCACCTGCCCGGCTACCTCAAGGCCAGCGTGTCGCCCACGCGCATTGCCCCCGGACACAGCGGCGTGGCCACCATCATGCTCGATTCCCGCCGTCTGCGCGATCTCGGCCTCACCCAGACCTCTGTCTACTTAGGGGCCTTTCTGGGCGACAAGGTGACTCCCGACAAAGAGATAACCGTCTCCACCGTGCTGTTGCCGGGCTTTGAAAGCATGAACGAACAGCAGCGGGCCCAAGCTCCCAAGATGCGCCTATCGGCAGGAAGTCTGGATTTGGGCGAGTTCAAAGGAAAGGCTCGAAAGCGGGGAACCCTCGAAATCACCAACGAAGGACAGTCCACGCTCATCATCCGTTCACTGCAAATGTCTGCGGCCGGGCTTCGCGTCTCACTCAACAAGACCCAGATTGAACCGGGCGCATCGGCCCGCCTCAAGGTCGTCGCTACGGCCAAAGACTTGAAAACGGCCCGCTCCAAGCCCCGCATACTGATGATTACGAACGACCCGGAGAATACAAAGGTAGTGATTAACATCAATGTTTCAGGAAAGAGCTGACCCCATCACAGCTCTTTCCATAAGAATATGAACGTACAAATAGAGATAGACGGAGGCAGTGGCTTTTGCTTCGGCGTGACCACTGCCATCAAGAAGGCAGAAGAAGAACTGGCTGCCGGCAAGAAGCTGTATTGTCTGGGTGACATCGTGCACAACGGCATGGAGGTGGACCGGCTCCATTCCAACGGGCTCATCACCATCAACCACGACCAGCTGCGTGAGTTGCACGATGTGAAAGTATTGCTGCGCGCCCACGGCGAACCGCCCGAAACCTACGAACTGGCACGACGCAACAACATAGAAATTATTGATGCCACCTGCCCCGTTGTGCTGGCCCTGCAAAGCCGCATCAAGAAACAGTTCACCAACAATCCCCAAGCCCAAATCGTCATCTTCGGCAAAAACGGGCACGCAGAGGTGCTGGGGCTGGTCGGGCAGACACAATCCAAAGCCATCGTCGTGGAACGGGTCGAGGACGTGAAACGGCTCGACTTCGGCCGTGACATCTACCTATACTCGCAGACCACCAAGAGTCTCGACGAGTTTCACCGCATCATCGACTACATTCAGCAGCACATCTCCCCCAAAGCTAAGTTCAGGAGCTTCGACACCATCTGCCGGCAGGTGGCCAACCGCATGCCCAACATTGCCGAGTTTGCCACCAAGCACGACCTCATCCTCTTCGTGAGCGGACGAAAGAGCAGCAATGGCAAGGTACTCTTCAAGGAGTGTCTGAGTGTCAATCCCAACAGTTACCAGATAGAAAGTGCCGACGAGATCAACTTCGACTGGCTGCAAAACGTGCATACCATTGGCATCTGCGGAGCCACAAGCACGCCAAAATGGCTGATGGAAGAATGTCGCGACGCCATATTGCAGCACAAGTAGAAACTACTTGGTTCTTAAGGACATATCCTCTACTCTACCCTTTCCGGACTGTTTTCCTTGACGAAGCATCTCTGCCACATTGTCACCCGTGGAGGGTTAGGCACAACCTTTGACCAACAGACAGCAGAAATATCAAAACATCAACGAAAGGAGTTTATCATGACATTCGACAAATTCACCATCAAAGCCCAGGAGGCGGTGCAGGAAGCAGTGAACTCTGCCCAGCAGGCTCACCAGCAGGCCATCGAGCCGGTGCACCTCCTGCAGGGCATTTTGCAGAAAGGCCGCGACGTCGCCAACTTCGTTTTCCAGAAGCTGGGAGTCAACGGCACACAGATAGAAAACCTCGTGCAGCAGGAGCTCCTGCATCTGCCACGGGTAGAAGGCGGACAGCCTTACTTCTCCAACGAGACCAATCAAGTGCTGCAGCGTGCACAGGACAATGCACAGCAAATGGGCGACGAGTTCGTGTCCATTGAGCCTATTCTGCTCGCCCTGCTGCAAGTGGGCTCCACAGCCAGCCGCATTCTCAAAGACGCCGGCTGCAACGAGCACGACGCACAGCAAGCCGTCCAAGAACTGCGCCAAGGGCAGAAAGTGCAGAGCCAGAGCGGCGACGAGAATTTCCAGGCCCTCTCCAAGTATGCCAAAAACCTTGTGGAGGATGCCCGCAGGGGCAAACTCGACCCGGTGATTGGCCGCGACGAGGAGATTCGCCGTGTGCTGCAAATCCTTTCGCGGCGTACCAAGAACAACCCTATCCTGATAGGTGAGCCCGGCACGGGCAAGACGGCCATCGTCGAAGGGCTTGCAGAACGCATCGTGCGCGGCGACGTGCCCGAGAACCTGAAGAACAAACAGCTCTTTTCGCTCGACATGGGTGCACTGGTGGCCGGTGCCAAATACAAGGGCGAGTTCGAGGAACGGCTCAAAAGTGTCATCAAAGAGGTGACGCATGCCGAGGGCAACATCATTCTCTTCATCGACGAAATCCATACGCTGGTGGGTGCCGGCGGAGGCGAGGGAGCCATGGACGCAGCCAACATCCTGAAGCCTGCACTGGCCCGCGGCGAGCTGAGGGCCATCGGCGCCACCACGCTCAACGAGTATCAGAAATACTTTGAGAAAGACAAGGCCTTAGAGCGACGCTTCCAGACCGTCATGGTGGACGAGCCCGACGAGCTGGATGCCATCTCCATCCTGCGTGGACTGAAAGAGCGTTACGAGAACCACCACAAGGTGCGCATCCAGGATGACGCCTGTATCGCCGCCGTGAAGCTTTCCGAGCGTTACATCTCCGACCGGTTCCTGCCCGACAAAGCCATCGACCTGATGGATGAGGCCGCTGCCAAGCTACGCATGGAACGAGACTCGGTGCCCGAAGAGCTCGACGAGATTACCCGTAGGCTGAAACAGTTGGAGATTGAGCGCGAGGCCATCAAGCGCGAAAACGACGAGGCCAAGATACAGCAGCTCGACAAGGACATTGCCGAACTGAAAGAGCAAGAGTGGCAGTTCCGTGCCAAATGGGAGGCTGAGAAAGGACTGGTAAACAAGATTCAGCAAAACAAACAAGAGATAGAATCGCTCAAGTTTGAGGCTGAGCGGGCCGAGCGGGAAGGCAACTACGGACGTGTGGCCGAGATACGCTACGGCAAACTCAAACAGCTACAGGACGACATCGACCATATCCAACAGCAGCTCAAAGCCACCCAAGGCGGCGAGGGCATGGTGCGCGAAGAGGTGACTGCCGACGACATTGCCGAGGTGGTGAGCCGCTGGACGGGCATCCCCGTGACCCGCATGATGCAGAGCGAACGCGAAAAACTGCTCCATCTGGAGGAAGAACTGCACCGCCGGGTCATCGGACAGGACGAGGCCATTCAAGCCGTGGCCGATGCCGTGCGCCGCAGCCGCGCCGGACTGCAGGATCCCAAGAAGCCCATCGCCTCGTTCATCTTCCTCGGTACCACCGGCACGGGCAAGACCGAGCTGGCCAAGACACTGGCCGACTATCTGTTCAACGACGAGAACATGATGACCCGTATCGACATGAGTGAGTACCAGGAGAAGTTCAGTGTCTCGCGGCTCATCGGTGCGCCCCCGGGCTATGTGGGCTACGACGAGGGTGGACAGCTCACCGAGGCGGTGCGCCGCAAGCCCTACAGCGTGGTGCTTTTCGACGAGATAGAGAAGGCACACCCCGACGTGTTCAACATTCTGCTGCAGGTGCTCGACGACGGCCGGCTCACCGACAACAAGGGACGCACGGTGAATTTCAAGAACACCATCATCATCATGACCTCCAATCTGGGCAGCCAGTACATCCAGGAGCGCTTTGCCGAGCTCACCGATGCCAACCGCAATACGGTCATCGCCGACACGCGCCAAAAGGTGATGGAGATGCTCAAGAAGACCATCCGTCCGGAGTTTCTCAACCGCATCGACGACATCATCATGTTCCTGCCGCTCACCCGAAAGGAGATTGCCCAGGTGGTGACGCTGCAGATGCAGCACGTGCAGCACATGCTCGAACCGCAAGGCTTCAGCATCGTGTGGACCCCTGCCGCCATCGACTGGCTGGCCGGCGTGGGCTACGACCCCGAGTTTGGTGCCCGTCCCGTGAAGCGTGCCATTCAGGAGTACGTGCTCAACAACCTCTCCAAGCGCATTCTTGCCGAGGAGGTGACACGCGACAAGCCCATCACCGTGGATGCCAACGGCGCGGGGCTGGTGTTCAGGAACTGACAAGCTCTTGCGAGGAGTTAGGGAGTTAAGGAGTTAGGGAGTTAGGGAGTTAGGGAGTTAGGGAGTTAAGACATTTGTCTGCTGCGGAAAACAACCAGGCAGCATTCGTCTTAACTCCCTAACTCCCTAACTCCTCTTTTTACTCTTTTGCCTTTCTGCTCTTTTACTTTTTTATTACCTTTGCAGCCAAATCAACAACCAACCAGCAAACCCATGAATGAAAAAGAAAAAGAGGCGGTGCAGCTGCCCGACAACGCATTTCGAGAGTTAAGAGCGGGCGAAACGTATGAGCCCGTCATGAAATCTACGCAACAATATCCCGAAGTCAATGCCTGGTCAGTGACGTGGGGCATCCTCATGGCCATCGTCTTCTCGGCCGCAGCCGCCTATCTGGGGCTGAAGGTGGGACAGGTATTCGAGGCCGCCATCCCCATTGCCATCATTGCCGTAGGCGTGTCCACGGCCACCAAGCGCCGCCATGCACTGGGCGAGAACGTCATCATCCAGAGCATCGGAGCCTGTTCGGGCGTCATCGTGGCCGGTGCCATCTTCACCCTGCCCGCCCTCTACATCATCCAGGCCAAGTATCCCGACGTGACGGTGAGCTTCATCCAGGTGTTCCTCTCCTCGCTTCTGGGCGGCGTGCTGGGCATCCTGTTCCTCATTCCTTTTCGCAAGTTCTTCGTCAAAGACCAGCATGGCAAGTATCCCTTCCCCGAAGCCACGGCCACCACGCAGGTGCTCGTCTCGGGCGAGAAAGGCGGCTCACAGGCCAAGCCCCTGCTCATGGCCGGTATCATCGGCGGTCTGTACGACTTCTGTGTGGCCACTTTCGGCACCTGGGCCGAGGCATTCTCCACGCGTGCCATCCCTCTCGGTGCCGCCGTGGCCGACAAAGCCAAGCTGGTGTTCAGCATCAACACCTCGGCCGCCGTGCTCGGCCTTGGGTTCATCATCGGCCTGAAGTATGCCGCCATCATCTGTGCTGGGTCGGCCTTGGTGTGGTTTGTCATCGTGCCGCTGCTTCCTTTGCTGGGCGATGCCACGCTGCAGGCCCTCAACCCCACTTTTGATCTCGCAGCCGCGGGCAGTGTGGCAGACATGGCACCCGAATCCATCTTCAAGACCTTTGCCCGCCACATCGGCATCGGCGGCATTGCCATGGCCGGCCTCATCGGCATCGTGAAGCAGTGGGGCATCATCCGCGGCGCCATCGGCCTGGCTGGACGCGAACTGCGCGGGGCGACCGACACTGATGGTGCAGTGGTTCGCACGCAACGCGACATTCCCATGAAAATCATCGCCGTGGGCGTCATCATGGCCATTGCCGCCACATTTGTCTTCTTCTATGCCGGCGTGGTGCAGTTCAATCTGCTGCATGCCGTGGTGGGCATTCTCGTCATTGGCATCATCGCCTTCCTTTTCACCACCGTGGCGGCCAACGCCATCGCCATCGTAGGAACCAACCCTGTGTCGGGCATGACGCTCATGACGCTCATCCTGGCCAGCGTCATCATGGTGGCCGTAGGGCTGCGCGGGTCGGCCGGCATGGTGGCCGCCTTGGTCATGGGTGGCGTGGTGTGCACGGCCCTCTCCACGGCCGGCGGTTTCATCACCGACCTGAAGATTGGCTATTGGCTCGGCACCACGCCGGCCAAGCAGGAGACTTGGAAGTTTCTCGGCATCCTCGTCAGCGCAGCCACCGTGGGTGGCGTGATGATTATTCTGAACAAGACCTACGGCTTTGTGGGCGACCACGCCCTCGTGGCACCCCAAGCCAACGCCATGGCCGCCGTCATCGAGCCGCTCATGTCGGGTGCCGGCGCCCCCTGGTGGCTCTACGGCTGCGGCGCGTTGCTGGCCTTGACGATCAACTTTCTGGGCATCCCGGCCCTGGCTTTTGCCTTAGGCATGTTCATCCCCATGGAGCTCAACGCCCCGCTGCTCGTGGGCGGAGCCGTCAACTGGTGGGTCACCACACGCTCACGCGACGCGCAGGTGAACAGCGCACGCGGCGAGAAAGGCACGCTCCTGGCCAGCGGCTTCATCGCCGGCGGCGCACTGATGGGCGTGGTGAGCGCCCTGCTCAAGTTTGGCGGTATGGACTGCAGTCTGCCCGCAAGTTGGACCGAAAGCAGCTGGGCCAGACTCTGTTCGCTGGCCGTCTACCTCGTGCTCATTCTCTATTTCGTGCGTGCCACGAGGAGCACGACCAAGGATCGCGCCTGAAAAATTCGGGAAACAACCATTTCCTGCGGGAAATGTTCTCATGCCATTGTCTTGAGCACATTTCCCGTGGGAAATCTTCACTTCCCGTCGTCTCGGACAAATTTCCCGCGGGAAATCTTCATTTCCCATCGTCTTGAACAAATTTCCTGCGGGAAATCTTCGCTTTCCGTCGTCTTGAACGAATTTCTCACGGGAAATGTTTACTTCCCAAACAAAACTCGTGAAAATATAGAAGCTGACGGCTACAACCGTCCATACTATTCCGTATTGCCCCGAAAACCTTTTAAATGACTTCGTCTTAGGGTTTGGTTTTAAAGACAACGATAACAACGGGAAACAACTTTTGCGCGTTGTTTCAGGTTGTTTTTAGTTGTCTTTAAACACGAACTGGAGGGAATATAAAAGACAACGATAACAACGGGAAACAACTTTTGCGCGTTGTTTCAGGTTGTTTTTAGTTGTCTTTAAACACGAACTGAAAGGAATATAAAAGACAACGATAACAACGGGAAACAACTTTAGTTCGTTGTTTCAGATTGTTATTAGTTGTCTTTTTCACCAATGCAGGCCCTTGGTGCTTTACCTTAACTGACGGAAAGGACGACCCTTGATGGTCAGAATCTGTCGTGTAGCCTTGTCGTACAGGTACCGCTCCACGTAGGCTTGCTCGGGAGAGAAGTTGACAAGTATGCCGCACGGCTTGCCCAAGAGCCGCATATAGTTGAACAACTGCGCCCGATGGGCATTCGTCAGTTCGTTCACGGCCTTGCACTCCACGATGATTAGGCTCTTGCAAAGAAAGTCTATGCGGTATTCGGCTTTCAGAGGCCGACCGTGATAGAGAGGGTGAAATCCCAATTCGCGCACGTAAGGGATGCCCGCTTCATCCAGTTGCATCATCAGCCCCTCCTGATAACAATACTCGTTCAAGCCGGGGCCGAGTTCATGGTGCACGTCGAAGATGGCACGCATCACATCGTAAATACAAGCCGTGTAGAAAGTTATATCCATCACTCCGGGCAATTTTCACAAGACGTTTGACAGGGACTATTCCTTGAACATTCCGCGCACCGACCCCATGAAACGGGAGAGACGCTGGGGCTTCAGGTCGCGCCCCACCTGCCGCTGGCGGCTGTAGGCGATGAAAAGGCGGCGGCGCGCACGCGACATGGCCACGTAGAGCTTGCGGGCATCCTCGGCCAGCTGAGCAGGGTTGCCCTCGCTGTAATAGTTGGGAATGCGGCCATCCACCACGTCGAACACGATTACATTGTCAAATTCCAGCCCCTTGGCCTTGTGAATGGTGGTGACGAAAAGGTGGTCGGCAATGGTTGTGGAGCCACAGAGGTCGGCCTCCTTGAAGGTGTTCATTTCCATGATGTGGCGGTCGAGCTGCTCTTTCAGGGAGGGTTCGCGCGAAGCGTCGATGATGTCGTCGGCCAGAAACCGCAGGATATAGTCCAGCTTTTTCACCTCGGGGCACCATCCCTGCCGACGCAGAGCGTCGTAAAACCGCTGCAGCTCGGCCACCACGGCGGGTGCCGCGGCATCCCTGCCGGCGGCCGTGTTGTCGCCGCCCGGCATGTCCTGCCCCTCACTTGCAGCATCGTCCGGCCGCCGGTAGAGCCTACTCCGGGCATCCTTGAACAGCCCGCCATAGTTTCGGCGCAGCAGCCGGATGCGCTCCTGCACGCCCGGCCGGGCCAGATACTCCTGCTGACTGTCCACCATTTCCTGCGCCCGCCGGCGGCAATAGCCCAGCAGCGACACCGTGGCGTGCACGTCGGCATCGGCCAGATGCGAGTTCTCGCCCTCCAGTTGCAGTTCGCGCAGCAGCATCTTCAGCTTGAAAGCCTTGAGGTCGGGACGCAGCAGACGGATGAGCCGCAGCGAGTCCAAGCACACGGGATGCTCACGCTGCCAGTCGGCCGCGGGCAGATAGCGGCGCAGGTTGTAGTCCATAATGCGGTAGTCGTACTCGGCATTATGGCCCACCAGCACGTCGTTTCCCACAAAGTCGAGAAACCGCTGCAGGGCTTCGGCATGCCCGCAGAGCGTCTGGTGCCGCCGCTCCTCGATGATGGGGTTCACGATGTCGCCCAGCATCCGCGGTATGTCGCGGCCGGTCTCGATGTGCACCGAGAAGCGGGCCACGGTCTTTCCCTGCCTGATGCGCTCGGCGGCAATCTGCACAATGTCGTCCTCGAACACGTTGAGCCCCGTGGTCTCGGTGTCGAACACCACGAGGTCGCCCCCGTCGTAGAGGCGCACAAACTCCTGCACGCAGGTCGTGCCTTCGTAGTCCAGCAGGTCGGTGGGCGAAATGGCCCGAGCCTCGAGCTGGTGCACAAACTGGCGTGCCGAAGCATTCGTCTGGCACACCATCATTCCTTTCATCAGCCGCGACCAGGCCAGGAAGTTGCGGTCGTTGGCCAGCACGCTGAGGTGGGCCAGCAACAGCTTCACCTCGGGCGTGGCAAAGAGGTCGGTTCCCGACACCTTAAAGTGGCTCATGCCCTCCTGCTCCAGTCGCTGGCTCACGGTGTCGGCATCGTTGTTCGAGGACACAATGACAGCCGTGGTCTCCTCGTCGTGCCCCGCTGCCAGCGTACGGGCCAGGCGTGCCACGTCGTCGTATTCGGTCTCCAGCGTGTCACTGCCCACCAGCTGCAGCTCATGGCTCGCGGCCGCACCGCCGCCTTGCGGACGGGGCAGCAGGTCGGGGTCGGAGCCCAGCTCATTCGTGGCATAGGCATTGAGCAGGTCTACGAGGTATTTGGGCGACCGATGGTTCACGCCAAGATGGTGGATGTGGCCCGTGCAACGCGTCTTGAGCAGCTCCAGCGTCTGCAGCTTGGCCCCCATGAACGAGAAGATGGCCTGCTGCTCGTCGCCCAAATACATCACCGTGGGCCCGTCGCCAGTCTGCGTGCCGTCCGTCAGCTCGTCGACAATGGCCAGTTGCAGCAGGTTCAGGTCCTGCACCTCGTCCACCTGCACCCACGGATAGCGGCGGTATGCCCCGCCCGCGCGCAGGGCGGCATAGGTGTAGAGCAGCAGGTCCTCAAAGTCAATCAGGTTGTTCTGCCGCTTGTAGGCCGTGTAGGCATGGGCGTAGCGCATCTTCAGCAACGTCTGCCGGGCCGTGGGGCGCAGGGCTCCGTCGAAAGCGTCGGCCTCCACCAAGTCGCGGTAGAAGTCGTTGTGCTCGTAGATGTCGGCCATGGCTTCGGCCGTGAACGGCCGGTCCTGCAGCCGACAGATGGTGCGCATCACGGCAATGTCGTCGCGTGTGGCACACTCCGGGTGCAGGCGCAGCGGCTTGGGAATGCCCAGTTCCAGCTCGATCATGAGGTGGGCAAAGAACATCACCTGACTGTAATAACGCCGCCGCCGGCCGTCGGTGAGCACGCGTTCCTCCATTTCGTTCATGTACATGGCGATGATGCTCACCGTGGTGTCGTCGTCGATGACGGCGCTTTCGGCCGGCACCAGCCCGTTCTCGAAGAGGAAACGCGAGCAGTAACGGTGCACGTTGCCCACGAAGATGTCGGCTGCCGCCTCGCCGTCCACGTGGTCGCAAATGCGATCGCGCATGCCCCGGGCGGCGCGGTTGGTAAACGTCAGGCAGAGCATGTCGCCGTAGGCCACGCCGCCGGCGTGCGCCCGTCGGATGCGTTCGGCCAGTATCTGCGTCTTGCCACAGCCCGGCGGGGCCAGCACCAGATGGCGGCCTGTCTGCGTGTCGATGATGCGTTGCTGGGTGTCGTCGGGCGTCCACCCGGCTGCGGCAGGGTCTTGCATGGCTGGAAAAGGCTTTGTTTTTGAAAGATACGGCGGCGCGCTCACTCCATGAGCACCACCCCGCCCATGGGCTGCAGCGTCACTTTGGCCTTGCCGTCCTTGCCCACCTTGAGTTGCCGCAGCTCGGGTTCAGGCCACAGCCGGCCTTTCTTCAGCGGCTTGTCGATGTAGCACGCCACCGTTCGGCCAGCCAGCATGGGCAGGTCGAGGGTAAGCGTGCGCGGCGCGGAGGTGCCGTTGAGGCCGCCCACATACCATTTTCCTCCCGACCGGCGGGCCACAACGGCATACTTCGTGGGGTAGCCGTCGACAAAACGCGTTTCTTCCCAGGTGGTGGGAATGCGGCGCAGGTAGTCCTTCACCGGTGCTGGCAGCGTGTCTGCAACGCCCGGCGTCACCTCCACGCAGTTGACACTGCACTGGTTGGTAATGGCCGTCGCCATTTCAAACACGTCGCTTGTGAAGCGCGGATGGCGGCTGCGGTTGTCCTTGCTCATCATGCGGTTCATGATAATGCCGCCCCAATCGAAGCTGCCCACGGCGTTGCGGGCAAAGGGGTGCATCGTCATGTCGTAGCCCTCGCGCCGTGCCGCCTCCTCGGTGAAGAACACATTCTCGGAAGCCAGGGCCGCCTCGGAGCCCACGAAGTTGGGATACATGCGCTCCCAACCGCGTGGAAGCGTGCAGCCGTGGAAGATAACCTGCAGGCCGTAGTCGTTGGCATCGCTCAGAATGTCCTCGTAGAGTTGCATGGTCTGCTGCTTGTCGCCGGCGAAGAAGTCCACCTTGATGCCTTTCACGCCAATCTTTTGCAGCCACGTCATCTCGCGCTTGCGGTCCACGGCGCGGTTCATGATACCGCGCGGGCCCTGAGGCGCGTCGTTCTCGAAGCCGTTAGAGTTGTACCACAGCATCAGGTCCACGCCCTTGGAGCGGGCATAACGCACAAGTTCCTCGATGCGGTCGCGGCCAATCTGCGTGTCCCACCAGTTGTCCACCAGCACATACTCGTAGCCCATGTCGGCCGCCGTGTCGACAAAGCGCACCTGGTCTTCGTAGTTGATGCTCTGGTCCTGCCAGATGAGCCAGCTCCAGGTGTAGCGGCCGGGACGGTAGTCGGCCCGGGCCTCATACTGGGGCTGCACCACGTCGTAGGGGATGGTGGTCTCCACGATGGGGGCCAGCGTCGTGCCCACGGTGAGCGTGCGCCACGGCGTGCTGCCGGGCAGAGCGATGGCGGCCCAGGGCGTTCCGTTGCCGTTCATCTCGCCCTCCTGCGGGTAGGCCACGGTGTAGCCGCTGCCGGGAACGTACTCGCCCAGCCGGCTGCCCACGTACTCGCCCGTCACGCCGGTCTCCGACACGAGCGCCCAGCCGTCGCCACCCACGCGGAAGAGGCAGGGATAGGTGTAGCCCACGCCGTACTGCGACTTGCGGTCCATCGGTGCATCCGACGAGAACACCTCCTCGTAGCTCGGCTTCGTGCGCTCCCAGCCCGTCATGGGCTGTATCTGCGGCGAGAGAAACGTGGTGGTCTGGGCGGGAAAATTGTAGGCGCTGGCCTCACCGTAGACCACGGCACACTTGGGGTTGCCGCGCTTGGGGCGGGGCAGCAGGTAGCGGAAGGCCACGTCGTTGTCCGAGACATAGAATTCCACATCCATCTGCATCCCGTCGCCATTGGCAAAGGAAAAGACGGCCTTGCGCGCCGCCTTGTCCACGGCGGAGCACTTGGTGCGCGTCATGCTGTAGCGTGTCTGCACGCTGCCCTCCACGATTTCGCCCATGGTGAGCCCTTGGGTGAAGTCGGCATAGTTGGTCTTCAGGCCCAGGGCCGACGCGAGCAGCATGGGCCGGCCGCCATAGTCCACACGATAGGTGGGGCGGCCGCCCTCGTCGGCCACGGTCACCACGAGGCGGCCGTCGGGCGAGGTGACGGCCCGTTCGGCTCCCCAAGCCGGCATTGCGGCCAGGAGCACAAGGGATGAAAGCAATGATTTGTACATCTTCTTAATGGGTTACAGGTTTTCTTTCTCTATGTCCTTGAAATAGCGGTAGGTACCCACCTTCAGCTCGTCGCAGGCTGCCTCGTCGGCCACGATGATGCCGTGGCGATGCTGTTGCAGGGCCGAGATGGTCCAAGCCTGGGTCACGGGGCCCTCGACGGCGGCCTGCAGGGCGCGCGCCTTGTGGTGGCCGTTGACCAGAATCATCACTTCACGGGCATCCATCACCGTGCCCACGCCCACGGTGAGCGCGCGCCGGGGCACCTTGTTCACGTCGCCCCCGAAGAATCGGCTGTTGGCAATGATGGTGTCGGTGGTGAGCGTCTTCACGCGGGTGCGGCTGCCCAGCGACGAGAAAGGCTCGTTGAAGGCGATGTGACCGTCGGGCCCAATGCCGCCGATGAAGAGGTCTATGCCCCCTGCCTCGCCCATAAGCCGCTCGTAGCGGGCGCACTCGGCCTCCGGGTCGGGAGCGTTGCCGTTGAGGATGTGGACGTTTTCGGGGGCGATGTCGATGTGGTCGAAGAGGTTGCGTGCCATGAAGCTGTGGTAGCTTTCGGGGTGGCTCTCGGCCAGTCCCACGTACTCGTCCATGTTGAAAGTCACCACGTGGGCGAAGCTCACGCGGCCCTCACGGTGGGCCTTCACCAGGGCGGCATACATGCCCTCGGGCGAGCTGCCCGTGGGCAGACCCAGCACAAAGGGGCGTTCGGCCGTGGGGCGGAAACGGTTGATACTGGTGATCACATGCTCGGCAGCCCACTGCGAGAGGCTGTCATAATTGGATTCGATGATGAGTCTCATGATGTTTTTAGCGTTAATGATGCTTGCAAATTTAGCAAAAAACGGCGAATCTCCCAAGCCGCAGCCCGCCAAATTGGCCCCGCGGCCTGGCGGCCTCCCTGCCGGCACGCCGCCAAGGCCCTGCGACAACGCCGCAAACGCCGCGCGATTGCGCCGCAGCGGCCGCGCGAAAACGGTGTAATCGCGCGACCGTTACACCGTAAAGCTCAAGCCGTTACGACCCCATCGAAAAACGGCTGGCCGGCCCCCGCCCCACTCCGGCCGGCCGGCGGCACCTGCACGGGCCCTTAAACGCGAAAACGCCCGGACGTCACGTCCAGGCGTTTTCTACTTCTTGAATGTTTCAGCAATTTGTTTTTTATGTAGTTATGATTTTAGAAATCTATGGAATGCTGCGTTGTTTTGATGATGCAAAGTTAGGGATTAAATTGATTGAAGTCAAAAACGGGCCTTTCTTTTTCCCGAAAAACTACGCAAACGTTTACGAAAAAGAAACGCCGGATTTGCCCGATGCGTGAAAAAAAGTGGGCGGCCGGAGCCGATTGTCCCATCTTTTCTGTACCTTTGCACCTATATAACCATCTCAGAAATGAAGGAATTTGTAATCTCTGAAGTCAAGGCCGAGACCGCCGTCCTCGTGGGACTCATCACCCCCGGACAGGACGAGGCCAAGACAAAAGAATATCTGGACGAGCTGGAATTCCTGGCCGACACGGCCGGCGCCGTCACCGTGAGGCGGTTCACACAGCGCGTGGGCGGGCCCAGCGCCGTGACCTACGTGGGCAAGGGCAAGCTCGAGGAAATCCGGCAATACATCAAAGACGAGGAGGAGAACGAGCGCGAGGTGGGCATGGTCATCTTCGACGACGAGCTTTCGGCCAAGCAAATGCGCAACATAGAGAACGCCTTGCAGGTGAAAATACTCGACCGCACGTCGCTCATCCTCGACATTTTCGCCATGCGGGCCCAGACGGCCAACGCCAAGACGCAGGTGGAGCTGGCCCAATACCGCTACATGCTGCCCCGCTTGCAGCGGCTCTGGACCCACCTGGAACGCCAGGGCGGCGGCTCGGGATCGGGTGGCGGCAAGGGTTCCGTGGGCCTGCGCGGCCCGGGCGAGACCCAGCTGGAGATGGATCGCCGCATCATCCTCCAGCGCATCACCCTGCTGAAGCAGCGGCTCGTGGAGATAGACCGGCAGAAGACCACCCAACGCAAGAACCGCGGACGGCTCATCCGCGTGGCTCTCGTGGGCTATACCAACGTGGGCAAGTCCACCATCATGAACCTGATGGCCAAGAGCGAGGTGTTTGCCGAGGACAAACTCTTTGCCACGCTCGACACCACGGTGCGCAAGGTGGTGGTGGAGAACCTGCCGTTCCTGCTGGCCGACACCGTGGGCTTCATCCGCAAGCTGCCCACCGACCTGGTCGACTCGTTCAAATCCACGCTCGACGAGGTGCGCGAGGCCGACCTGCTGCTCCACGTGGTCGACATTTCGCACCCCGACTTCGAGGAGCAAATCGAGGTGGTGAACCAGACGCTGAAAGAGCTGGACTGCGCCGAGAAGCCCACCATGATGGTCTTCAACAAGACCGACAAATACCGATGGGTGGACAAGGAGCCCGACGACCTCACGCCCGAGACCCGCGAAAACGTGACGCTCGACGAGCTGCGACGCACGTGGATGGCCCGGCTCGAGGACAACTGCCTCTTTATCTCGGCCAAGCAAAAGGACAACGTGGACGAGTTCCGCAACACGCTCTACCGCCGTGTGCGCGAGCTGCACGTGCAGAAATATCCCTACAACGACTTCCTCTACCCGGTGGAAGATTAGCCTCCCCCTTGCCCCTCCCATGGGATAGGGAGGGCCATGCGGCGGAGCCGCACCGTGCCTGGGAAACCATGAACCACAATTAGCAACCATTTACAACCGTGGCCGGAGACGGCCCCTCCCTCGGAGGGGCTTGCAGAGGCCCCATTCATCATGCAATACCGCAAGCTGACCGACAACGAAATCATGGTCCTCGAAGACCGCAATTGCTGGGCCGAGGACTGGAACAACATCAATGTGGCCGAGGATTTCCTGCCCAACTACATGCACCGAGTGATGCTTTACGGCGAGGTGAACATCGGCGTGTTCGAGCGCAACGTGGAGGTGAGCAAAGACTTCTACAAGCATTCGGGCATCAACAACGCCACGCTGCGCAACGTGACCGTGGGCGACAACTGCCTCATCGAGAACATCGGCAACTACATCAACAACTACACCATCGGCGACGACTGCTACATCTCCAACATTTCGACGCTGGAAACCACCGAGGGCGCCACCTACGGCGAGGGCAACCTCATCTCCGTGCTCAACGAGGTGGGCGACGGCAATCTCATCCTCTTCCGCCATCTGAACAGCCAGTTCGCCGCTTTCATGGTGAAACACTTCCGCGACCGCGACCTCCGCGACCCCATCCGCCGCCTCATCCGCGAGGAGATAGCGGCCTGCACGCCCGAACGGGGCACCATCGGCGACCGAGTGAAGATTGTGAACACCAAGGAAATTACCAACTCGGTCATCTGCGACGACTGCGAAATCAACGGCGCGGCACGCCTCAGCGACACCACCATCCTCTCCTCGCCCAACGCCAACGTGTATGTGGGCACGGGTGTCATCTGCGAAAATTCCATCATCAGCGACGGCTCGAGCATCATCAATTCGGTGAAGATGCAGGACTGCTTCGTGGGCGAGGCCTGCCAAATCAGCAACGGCTTCACGGCCTCGGCCAGCGTGTTCTTTGCCAACAGCTACATGAGCAACGGCGAGGCCTGTGCTGCTTTCTGCGGCCCGTTCACTGCCAGCCACCACAAGAGCTCGCTGCTCATCGGCGGCATGTTCAGCTTCTACAACGCCGGTTCGGCCACCAACTTCTCCAACCACGCCTACAAGATGGGGCCCATGCACTGGGGAATACTGGAGCGCGGCACCAAGACGGCCAGCGGCGCCTATCTGCTCATGCCGGCCAACATCGGCACGTTCAGCGTGTGCTTCGGCAAGCTGATGCACCACCCCGACACGCGCAACCTGCCCTTCTCCTACCTCATTGCCTACGGCGACACGATGTATCTCTCGCCGGGACGCAACATCACCACCGTGGGCCTCTACCGCGACATCCGCAAATGGCCCAAGCGCGACGTGCGCCCGCAGGGCTCGCAGAAGAGCATCGTCAACTTCGACTGGCTCTCTCCGTTCTCCGTGGGCGAGATCATCAAGGGCAAGAAGATACTCGAAGACCTGCGCGATGCCTCGGGCGAGGACGTGTCGAGCTACAATTTCCACGAGTATGTCATCAATGCCTCGTCGCTGAAAAAGGGCATCAAGTACTACGACATCGCCCTGCGCATCTACATGGGGGCCGTGCTCAAACGCGTGCGAAAGCGCGACCCGGAGCTCTGCGCCCCCGAAACGACGGTGGGACTGGGCGACTGGAACGACCTCTCGGGGCTGCTCATGCCCGCCTCGGAGGAGCAGCGGCTCATCGACGACATCAAGAACGGCACGCTCGACAGCATCGACGGCATCACGAGCCGCTTTGAAGACATCAACGCGCACTACCGCGAATACCAGTGGGCATGGACTCACCGGCTCATCCTCGACTACTACGGGCTAGACCGCCTCACCCCCGAAGCCACCCAACGCATCAAGGCCGACTACGTGTCGGCACGCCGCACATGGATAGCCGAGATACGCAAGGACGCTGAGAAAGAGTATCGCATGGGCGACGTGGAGCGGGAGGTGCTCGACAATTTTGTGAACAGCCTCGACCACGAAACCGATTTTGAGGACTAAAACAACCATCACATCATGACACTTAAAACCATTATCGCCGCTGCCGCCCTGCTGCTCGCCACCGCCGCGCAGGGCCAGGGCTTCCATTACGACACCGTGAAGGGCGACCCCATGCAGGCCCGCCTCTACACCCTCGGCAACGGTCTCAGGGTCTATCTCTCCGTGAACAAGGAGAAACCCCGGCTGTAAACCTACATCGCCGTGCGCACCGGCTCGCGCAACGACCCCGCCGAGACCACCGGCCTGGCCCACTATCTGGAGCATTTGATGTTCAAGGGCACCACCCATTTCGGCTCCAGCAACACGGCGGCCGAGGCTCCCCTGCTCGACTCCATCCAGAACCGCTTCGAGGCCTACCGGCTGCTCAAGGAGCCCGCAGCCCGCAAACGGGCCTACCACGAGATAGATTCCATCTCGCAGCTGGCCGCCCAATACAACATCCCCAACGAGTACGACAAGCTCATGGCCGCCATCGGATCGGAGGGCAGCAACGCCTATACGAGCAACGACGTGACCTGCTACGTGGAGGACATTCCCGCCAATGAGATCGAGAACTGGGCGCGCATCCAGAGCGACCGCTTCAAGAACATGGTGGTGCGAGGGTTCCACACGGAGCTGGAGGCCGTCTACGAGGAGTTCAACATCGGACTGAGCAACGACGGGCAAAAGGCCTGGGTGGCCCTCAGCAAGAAGCTGTTCCCCACCCATCCCTACGGCACGCAGACCACGATCGGCACGCAGGAACATCTGAAGAACCCCTCCATCCTCAACATCAAGAACTATTTCAACCGCTATTACGTGCCCAACAACGTGGCCATCTGCATGGCCGGCGACTTCGACCCCGACCGGGTGATGGCCATTATCGACAAGTATTTCGGCGACTGGAAGCAGAGTTCCACCCTCTCGCGCCCGGAGTACGCCCCTATGGCCACGCCCGTTGCGCCCATGGACACCACCGTGGTGGGGCTGGAAGCCGAGAACCTGCTGATAGGCTGGCGGACTGAAGGGGCCGCCAGCGCCCAGGCCGACACGCTGCGTGTCATCGCCGACATGCTGGCCAACGGCAAGGCCGGACTCTTCGACGTGGACCTGAACCTGCCCATGCGGGTGCAGGGAGCGGGTGCCTACTACGAGGGAATGCACGACTACGGGCTGTTCCTGCTCCAGGCCGTGCCCAAGGACGGCCAGAGCCTCGAAGCCGTGAAAGACCTGCTACTGCAGGAGATTGCCAAGCTCAAACAGGGCCGCTTTGCCGACGACCTGCTGCCGGCCGTGGTGAGCAACCTGAAACTCGACTACTACAAGTCGCTGCAAAGCAACAAGTCGCGCGCCTCCAAGTTTGTAGATGCCTTCATCAACGAGCAGCCGTGGGCCGACCAGGTGCATGCCCTCGACCGCATTGCGAAGATGACCAAGCGGCAGATTGTGGACTTCGCCAACCGCTTCCTCACCGACGGCTACGTGGCCGTCTACAAACGTCAGGGCAACGACACCACCATACACAAGATAGAGAAGCCCGCCATTACGCCCATTCCTACGAACAACGACAAGCAGAGCGAGTTCCTCCGCGAAGTGCTGGACAGCAAGGCCGCACCCATCCAACCCCGCTTCGTCGACTTCAAGACGGACCTGGACGTGAGCCATCCCACGCCTCAGTCGCACATGCTCTACAAGCAGAACACCGAAGACGGGCTCTTCCGCCTGGAGTTCGACTACCCCGTGGGCAACGAAAAATCGCAGGCGCTCGGCATGGCACAGACCCTCATCGACTATGCCGGCACGGACAGGCAGAGTGCCAACGACATCAAGCGCGCCTTTTACAAGTTGGCATGCGACTTCAACGTGCATGTGTCGGCCAACCACACCCGTCTCGCGCTCAGCGGGCTCGACGAGAACATGCCGCAAGCCCTCGCGCTCATGGCCGGCCTCATCGAGCATGCCCGGATGGGCAGCCGCGACTACCAGACCGTGGTGGAGCTGATACGGAAGTCGCGCGAGGACAGCAAGGCCAACCAGAGAGCCAACTTCAACGCCCTGCGCAACTACGGCACATACGGTGCTTTCAACCCCACGCGCAACCGCATGAGCGCACAGGCCATGAAGAAAACCACGGGCAACCAGCTGTTGCAAGCGCTGAAAACGCTCTACAGCCTGCCGCAGAAGACCGTCATGTACTACGGCCCCTCCAGCCAGGCCGACGTGCTGGCCCTCGTGCGGAAGCATGCCCCGAGCCGGAAGCCCGCGGGCACGCTGGAGACCGGACGCCAGGAATACCAGGCCCAGCCCACGCCGAAGAACGAGATTTGGCTGGCCCCCTACGACGCCAAGAACATCTACATGATGCAGTATCACAACGAGGACAGAGCGTGGACACCGGCCAACGCTCCCGTCAACGCCCTGTTCAACGAATACTTCGGCGGCGGCATGAACGCCATCGTGTTTCAGGAACTGCGCGAGGCCCGAGGCCTGGCCTACTCGGCAGCAGCCCGCTACAACGAGCCTTGGCGACGGAAAGACAAGGAAGATTTCTACACTTACATCATCACGCAGAACGACAAGATGATGGACTGCATCCACGAGTTCAACCACCTGCTCGACAGCATGCCCGCCCGACAGGCCGGCTTCGACCTGGCCAAGCAGAGCCTGCTCAAGTCGCTGGCCACCGCCCGAACCACCCGTTTCGACGTGCTCGACGCCTACATGACGGCACAGGACCGCGGACTCGACTACGACATCAACCAGACCATCTACGACCGTCTGCCCGCACTGCAGCTCGACGACCTCATGAAGTTTGCCGCCGAGCGCATTGCCGGCAAGCCTTTCCGCTACCTCATTCTGGGCGACGAGCAGAATCTGGACATCAAGAGTCTGGAGAAAATAGCCCCCATACGCCGCCTCACCACCCGGGAAATCTTCGGCTACTAAGCAACAACACCTATTATTATATCAAAAGCATTATCATTATGGCTAACAAAGTAGATTTCAAGTATGCGCCCATGTTCCAGACGGGCAAGGACGAAACGGAGTACCGGCTGCTGAGCAAAGAGGGCGTCAGTACGGCCGAGTTCGAGGGCAAGGAGATACTCAAGGTCTCCAAGGAAGCCCTCACGCTGCTGGCCCAGCAGGCCTTCCACGACTGCGAGTTCATGCTGCGCCGCGCCCACAACGAGCAAGTGGCCGCCATTCTGAAAGACAAGGATGCCTCGGAGAACGACAAATACGTGGCCCTGCAGTTCCTGCGCAATGCCGAGACGGCCGTCAAGGGCGTGCTGCCTTTCTGCCAGGACACGGGCACGGCCATCATCCACGGCGAGAAAGGGCAGCGCGTGTGGACCGACTTCGAGGACGAGGAAGCCCTGAGCCGCGGCGTGTTCAACACTTTCACGGAGGAAAACCTGCGCTATTCGCAGAATGCTCCGCTCAACATGTACGACGAGGTGAACACCCGCTGCAACCTGCCCGCCCAGATAGACATCGAGGCCACGGAGGGCGAGGAGTACCGCTTTGTCATGGTGGCCAAGGGCGGCGGCTCGGCCAACAAGACCTACTTCTACCCCATGACCAAGGCCACCATCCAGAACGAGGGCACGCTGCTGCCGTTCCTCGTGGAAAAGATGAAGAGCCTCGGCACGGCCGCCTGCCCACCCTACCACATCTGCTTTGTCATCGGCGGCACGTCGGCCGAGAAGAATCTGCTCACCGTGAAGCTCGGCAGCATCAAGTATTACGACAACCTGCCCACCACCGGAGACGAGACCGGCCGCGCCTTCCGCGACACAGACCTGGAGCAGAAGCTCCTCGCCGAGGCCCACAAGATTGGGCTGGGCGCCCAGTTCGGCGGCAAGTATCTGGCCCACGACATCCGCGTCATCCGGCTGCCACGCCACGGGGCCAGCTGCCCCATCGGCATGGGCGTGAGCTGCTCGGCCGACCGCAACATCAAAGCCAAGATTAACCGCGACGGCATCTGGATAGAGAAGATGGACACCAACCCCTCGGAACTCATCCCCGAAGAGCTGCGCCGGCCGGGCGAGGGAGCCAAGGGCATAGAGATTGACCTGGACAAGGGCATGGATGCCGTGCGGGCCGAGCTCACGAAGTATCCCGTTTCGACCCGCGTGAGCCTCAAGGGCACCATCATCGTGGCCCGCGACATTGCCCACGCCAAGCTCAAGGCCCGCCTCGACGCCGGCGAAGACCTGCCCCAGTATTTCAAGGACTATCCCGTGCTCTACGCCGGCCCGGCCAAGACCCCGGAGGGCTATCCCTGCGGCTCGATGGGTCCGACCACGGCCAACCGCATGGACCCCTACGTGGACGAGTTCCAGGATCACGGCGGCAGCCTGGTGATGATTGCCAAGGGCAACCGCACGCAGGTGGTGACCGATGCCTGCCAGAAACACGGCGGTTTCTATCTGGGCACCATCGGCGGCGTGGCTGCCGTGCTTTCGCAGTCGAGCATCAAGAGCATCGAGTGCGTGGAATATCCCGAGCTCGGCATGGAAGCCATCTGGAAGATTACGGTGGAAGACTTCCCCGCCTTCATCCTCGTGGACGACAAGGGACACGACTTCTTCAAGGAGCTGAAGCCCTGGACAGGCTGCGGCTGCTAAGACCGGGCGCGCGGTCGCGCCTTTGAACCTTTCGGAACTTCCCGCAAGCCTCCCGGCAATTCATTTGAGGCTTTCGGAAAGTTCCGAAAGCCTCCCAGCGATTCATTTGACGCTTGCGGGAGCCCCGCAAAGCTCCCAGCCATTCCTTTGAGGCTTTCGGGAAGTTCCGAAAGCCTCCCAGCGATTCATTTGACGCTTGCGGGAGCCCCGCAAAGCTCCCAGCCATTCATTTGACGCTTGCGGGAGCCCCGCAAAGCTCCCAGCCATTCCTTGCATGGCATCGACGTAGGAATCGTCCTCCATGCCGGCCCCGCACGCCCGTCAAGGCGTCCCAAACACCCGCACGGAGCAGAAAGTTTAAGAACGTTATTTTCAAGAGGATAATTTCCACGTTCCGATTTTTGTTTGTAACTTTGCGCACCAAGAGCCAATGGCGTAAACACAAAAAACAACCAATAAATTTATGAGTAAGCAAACAGAGAAGATTAAGGAGCTCGTTGCCAAGCGTGAGCAAGCCCGGCTGGGCGGTGGCGAGAAAGCCATCGAGAAGCAGCATGCCCGCGGCAAATACACGGCCCGCGAGCGCATCGAAATGCTTGTAGACAAGGACAGCTTCGAGGAGTACGACATGTTCAAGCTCCACCGCTGCCACAACTTCGGTATGGAGAAGAAGCAGTTCCTCGGCGACGGTGTGGTGGCCGGTTCGGCAACGGTCGACGGCCGCTTGGTCTACGTCTATGCACAGGACTTCACCGTCAACGGCGGTTCGCTCTCGGAGACCATGGCCCAGAAGATATGCAAGGTGATGGACATGGCCGTGCAGAACGGCGCTCCCGTCATCTGCATGAACGACTCGGGCGGCGCCCGCATCCAGGAGGGCATCTCTGCCCTGGCCGGATATGGCGAAATCTTCGAGCGCAACATCCTGGCCTCGGGCGTCATCCCGCAGATCTCGGCCATCATGGGCCCGTGTGCCGGTGGTGCCGTCTACTCCCCCGCCCTCACCGACTTTATCCTCATGACCGAGGGCACGAGCTACATGTTCCTCACCGGCCCGAAAGTGGTGAAGACCGTCACCGGCGAGGAGATCGACTCCGAGCATCTGGGCGGCGCCAGCGTGCACGCCAGCAAGAGCGGCGTGACCAGCTTCACGGCCAAGACCGAGGAGGAGGCCATGGACATGCTGAAAAAGCTGCTGAGCTATATCCCCTCCAACAACAGCGAGGAGGCCCCGCGCGTGGAATGCACCGACCCCATAGACCGCAAGGAGGACTTGCTGAACGACATCCTGCCCGACGACCCCAACAAGGCCTACGACATGTACAAGGTGATTACGGCCGTGACCGACAACGGCGAGTTCTTCGAGGTGCAGCCTAAGTTTGCCAAAAACATCATCACCGGCTTCGCCCGCTTCAACGGCCAGAGCGTGGGCATCGTGGCCAACCAGCCCTCTGCCTATGCCGGCGTGCTCGATACCAATGCCAGCCGCAAGGGCGCCCGCTTCGTGCGCTTCTGCGACGCTTTCAACATTCCCATTGTGAGCCTCGTCGATGTGCCCGGTTTCCTGCCCGGCACCGGCCAGGAATACAACGCCGTGATTCTGCACGGAGCCCAGCTGCTCTACGCCTACGGTGAGGCCACCGTGCCCAAGATCACCATCAACCTGCGCAAGAGCTACGGCGGCAGCCACATCGTGATGGGCTGCAAGCAGCTGCGTGCCGACCTGAACTTTGCATGGCCCACGGCCGAGATTGCTGTGATGGGCGCCTCGGGTGCCGTTGCTGTGCTCTGCGGCAAGGAGGCCAAGCAAGTGAAAGAAGAGGGCGGCGACGTGAAAGCATTCCTCGCCGAGAAAGAGGACGAGTACACAGAGAAGTTTGCCAATCCCTATCAGGCAGCCCAGTTCGGCTACATCGACGATGTGATCGAGCCGCGCAACACCCGCTTCCGCATCTGCCGCGCACTGGCTCAGCTTGCCCACAAGCGCCAAAATCTGCCGGCCAAGAAGCACGGCTGCATGCCGATGTAATCAAAGATGAACAAATATTGGTATTATGGATCAAAACATATATGCAGCCATAGCCCTGGCCCTTTACGAGTATCAGGGCAATAACGTTCACGACAAGGAGCCGGAAATCATCACCATCAAGCCCAAGCAGACGATGTGGGACGCCAAGTTCCTTTCATTCACCGCAAAACCATAAACAAGATGAAAGCATTCAAATATACCATCGACGGGAAAGAATATCAGGTCGAGATAGGCAACATCAACGAGGAGAGCCGCATGGCCAACGTGAAAGTCAACGGCAAGGAGTTCGAGGTGGGGCTTGAGAAGACCGAAGAGCCCGAGAAGAAGAAGCCGGTGCTGGGCAAGCCCGTGGCACAGGAATCCAACGACGAGCCCGCCGCAGCCGCCAATGTCAACACCGCCAACGCCGTGAAAGCCCCACTGCCCGGCACCATCACCGCCATCAACGTCAACGTGGGCGACGAGGTGCAGGCCGGCGATGCCGTGCTCGTGCTCGAGGCCATGAAGATGGCCAACAACATCGAAGCCGAGAAAGCCGGCAAGGTGACAGCCGTCTGCGTCAAGGTGGGACAGAGCGTCATGGAAGACGAACCCCTCTTCGTGGTGGAGTAAATCCGCCATCCCCGGAGTAGTCAAATAGTTTTAAAACGCCCGTTTTTGTGTGAATTCATGCAAAAACGGGCGTTTTTTCAGTGAAAAGTCGTACCTTTGCACCCATAACTTTAACTTAGGATAAGTGCATCATGGTCAAAAAGAAGGTTTTATTCATCAATCAGGAGATTGCTCCCTATGTGCCCGAGACAGAAATGTCCTTGATGGGATGTAACCTGCCCCAAAAGATACAGGACGGCGGATTCGAGATTCGCACTTTCATGCCCAAGTGGGGGGCCATCAACGAACGCCGCGGACAGTTGCACGAAGTCATCCGTCTCTCGGGCATGAACCTGATTATTGACGACACCGACCACCCGCTCATCATCAAGGTGGCAAGCATTCCCGTGTCGCGCCTTCAAGTTTATTTCATCGACAACGAAGACTATTTCCTGCATCGTCAGGCCATGACCGAAGACGAGACCGGTGCTGAATATCCCGACAATGGCGAGCGTGCCATCTTCTTTGCACGCGGCGTGCTCGAAACGGTGAAGAAGCTGCGCTGGACTCCCGACGTGGTGCAGTGCCAGGGATGGATGGCTGCCGTCGTCCCCCTGTACATCAAAACCGCCTACCATGAGGATCCTTCGTTCGCCAATACCAAGGTGGTGACCTCACTTTTCCACCATCAGTTCAAGACCGACCTTGGCGACAACTTCAAGCGTTGCGTGGAGTTTCGCGATGCCAAGGCCGAGTTGCTGAAGCCCTACGCCGAGAAATTCGACTTCATGGAACTGGGCAAGATGGCCATCGACTATAGCGATGCCGTTGTCGAAGCCAGTCAGGATGTGAATGCCGACTTGCTGAAGTATGCCCGCGGCAAAGGTCTGCCCGTACTCGACTACCCCGGCGAAGACTATGCCTCTGCCTACCAAGCACTCTACGAAAAGATTTTAGGCGAGTAGCCGGCGGCTTGGACACCGCACGCCACGCCGTTCCACGCACGAATCACTTCCCTCACCCACGACAAACGACACATGAAATTAAAATACTTTGCAGGATTAGCCCTCGTCGCACTTGCCATGACGGCCTGCGACGATACGACCGAGAGCATCGGTTCCTCACTGGCCAGCGACGGCATATCCATCGAGACCGACACATTCGACGTGGCAACCCGCTCCATCGTAGCCGACTCCGTGCTCTCCCGCAACGCCACAGGCTATCTGGGCAAAGTGAGGGATCCGGAAACCGGAGCCTACATCACCGGCGACTTCATGGCCCAGTTCAACAGCCTGGAAAACTATGAGTTTCCCCCGTTGGATAGTCTTGTCACCTACGATGCGCAGGGCAACCGCGTGTTCGGAAGCAAGGGCACCATCAAGGTCGACTCCTGCGAAATACGCCTTTTCTATTCCAAGTCCTACGGTGACACCACGCAGACCATGAAAATCACGGCCTACGAAATGGACAAGGCCATGAACGAAGACCGCAACTATTACAGCAACTTCGACCCCATGACCAACGGATACGTGCGCAAGGACGGCTTGCACAAGGATAAGGTGTACAATCTTGTGGACTACAACGTGGCCAAGAACAAACGCGACACGGTGGGCTACACCCCCTACATCAACATCAAACTCAACGAAGCCTACACTGACAAGAACGGCCGTCAATACAATAACTATGGCTCCTACGTCATGCAGAGCTATTACGATCACCCGTCCTACTTCAAGAATGCCTATACTTTCCGCAATAACGTGGTGCCGGGATTTTTCTTCAAGCAGCGCAGCGGGTTGGGCAATATGGCCTATATCAACAACTCGCAGCTCAACATCTACTTCAAGTACAAGGGGCAGGTGGCCTACACCGACTCGGTGGGCGGCAAGGCCGTAAAACAATACCGAGACACCATATACGATGGCATCACCGTGTTCTGGGGCACGGAAGAAGTGCTGCAGACCACCACTATCACCAACGACCGGCAGACCATATCCCAGTTGGCGGCCGACAAGAGCTGCACCTACCTGAAGACACCCGCCGGACTCTTCACCGAAATGACGCTCCCCGTGGCCGAGATCATGAAAGGCCATGAGAAAGACACCGTCACCTCTGCCAAGGTGACTCTGCAGCGCATCAACAACACCACGACAAGCAACTATGCTTTCGACGTGCCCCAGACAATACTCATGATTCCCAAGGATTCGCTTTATTCTTTCTTCGAGAACGGCGAACTCTACAACAACAAGAATTCTTACGTGGCCACATGGAGCTACAAGAAGAGCAGAACCGCCCCGTCCTACAACAACAGCTACACGTTCAACAACATCTCCGGCATGATTTCCACCATGTACCACAGCTATCAGAATGGCAGCAAGTCGGCCGACTGGAACAAGGTGGTGCTCGTGCCCGTAACGCTGACCACAACCAAGGCATCGTCCAGTTCAGGCACCACAACGTCCAAGGTCACCAAGGTCACCAACGACATGTCGCTCACCAGCACGCGCCTCGTCAAGGGTTCGGCTGCCAACAGCCCCATCAAGATCAGCGTCATTTACAGCAAGTTCAAGTAAGCCATGGCCGACAACTTTCTGGAACGCCACCGGCAGGATTATGAGGCGCGCAAGGCTGCATGGCTCAAAAACAAGCGGCACGCACCACGTGTGAAGCGCAAGCCCAACAAGCCGGAAAGCCAAGATTAGCTCCCCCACAGGCAACATCGGGAACCCAAACCTCAAACGGAGATTGGGAAGTCATGGCGAAAAAACCACCCTTGTCGCCAAGACACATTATCAAAAGAAAGGACAAAGAGGCAGGACAACGACAAAAACATTGTCGCGGCAAGTTACGAAATTCGTTATCAACACAAATTTTTAAATCGGCTTTTTGATGGAAGGTGGGGTAACGGCTCCATTGAAAGAAATTGCTGGATTCCCTGCTGGCAGTATATTGCACGAAAGAATTCATCACTGAATGATATAAGTTGGTGGTTAAAAATTGGTCTATACAATCCTTTCTTTACTGGAATTTAGCCTACGTGAGACGCGACTCTGCTGCATGCCACGTTGGACACTGTAATAGGGGTTTCAATCCACGCGCCTACGTGAGACACGACTTCATTGCCGACCTTCCATCGAACCTCATTCGTGTTTCAATCCACGCGCCTACGTGAGACGCGACGGCTTACAAAGACTGGAAGGAGGAGAAGCTATGGGTTTCAATCCACGCGCCTACGTGAGACGCGACGCTGGGTGCCGGCGTGGACCACAATGTCATCAAGGTTTCAATCCACGCGCCTACGTGAGACGCGACTCCATGACGGTGTTCACGACCACCATCCTTGAGTTTCAATCCACGCGCCTACGTGAGACGCGACTCAATTCGCCACAGGTGCGCTGGCTCCGGCTACCGTTTCAATCCACGCGCCTACGTGAGACGCGACTCAATTCGCCACAGGTGCGCTGGCTCCGGCTACCGTTTCAATCCACGCGCCTACGTGAGACGCGACACCACATTTTCGTGGACGAGTCGCATCAGTTCAAGTTTCAATCCACGCGCCTACGTGAGACGCGACATCAGGTGTACGAGTACCACCTCTTTATTAGTGTTTCAATCCACGCGCCTACGTGAGACGCGACCTTACGCAGATTTATGACCCGACTTTGTCGCCTGTTTCAATCCACGCGCCTACGTGAGACGCGACTCCAAAGCAAACGCCTGACGCATAGACTGCACGGTTTCAATCCACGCGCCTACGTGAGACGCGACCTCAAGGTGCTGCTGATGTTATGAGTAGCTTCCAGTTTCAATCCACGCGCCTACGTGAGACGCGACTACGCTGCTGCTCTCGCATGTTACGCACGTTCTGGTTTCAATCCACGCGCCTACGTGAGACGCGACTTAACTTGGACATGTTTTTCTTTTAAATACTGTGTTTCAATCCACGCGCCTACGTGAGACGCGACTTGTTCCCAGCAACATAGTCCGCAACGTAGTATGTTTCAATCCACGCGCCTACGTGAGACGCGACCGGATAGACATTTCCACCACCGTAAGATGCGGCAGTTTCAATCCACGCGCCTACGTGAGACGCGACATCCGTTGGGTGTTAGTGCATTGGCGTTAACGGTTTCAATCCACGCGCCTACGTGAGACGCGACCCTGGATGCTGCGCTGCTGCTCCCGCATGTTCCGTTTCAATCCACGCGCCTACGTGAGACGCGACCTCCAATTCCTCGCTGGTGCAGGGGGCCAGCAGCGTTTCAATCCACGCGCCTACGTGAGACGCGACTTTAGCAACTTGTTGTAGATGGCCAGTATTTGTGGTTTCAATCCACGCGCCTACGTGAGACGCGACTGTACCGTTTTGCCGGAGCGTTCCCCACAAAGGTTTCAATCCACGCGCCTACGTGAGACGCGACACTTTTACGGCAGCACAGCCCCATATGTCGAAGCTGTTTCAATCCACGCGCCTACGTGAGACGCGACAAGAGGTTGGACCAGCTTAGCATCAGCGGAAAGTTTCAATCCACGCGCCTACGTGAGACGCGACGCTTAAGTTTCTCTGCGGAGACTACACTTACAAGTTTCAATCCACGCGCCTACGTGAGACGCGACCCAGGCGATTCAAAAGTATTGGCAGTTCCTTGGTTTCAATCCACGCGCCTACGTGAGACGCGACTATTTTTTCACGCTTTCCCTCCTTGGCTTGATTAGTTTCAATCCACGCGCCTACGTGAGACGCGACCTTGCGCATGAGCGATCGTTTTGCAAACGAAAAGTTTCAATCCACGCGCCTACGTGAGACGCGACCATCCAAAATACAAGCACCAATACCAGACGATTGTTTCAATCCACGCGCCTACGTGAGACGCGACAACCGTGCGGACATAATCCCGCACGGCACGATTAGTTTCAATCCACGCGCCTACGTGAGACGCGACTTTAATATCTCCTCCAATTTTTTTACACTTAGGTTTCAATCCACGCGCCTACGTGAGACGCGACTTAAGCTTAGAGCGATAATCAATTTTAAACACAGTTTCAATCCACGCGCCTACGTGAGACGCGACAAAAAATCTTAAACATCGCACGCACACCGCACGGTTTCAATCCACGCGCCTACGTGAGACGCGACCCAAACGTAAAATATCAAGACGATTATGGATTGTTTCAATCCACGCGCCTACGTGAGACGCGACTAAGCTTAGAGCGATAATCAATTTTAAACACAGTTTCAATCCACGCGCCTACGTGAGACGCGACCGCAAAAAGATTTGACAAATCTTTCAAAAAAAGTTTCAATCCACGCGCCTACGTGAGACGCGACGCGTCGTGCTCCCCGTCGGTCAAGTCCTTAACGGTTTCAATCCACGCGCCTACGTGAGACGCGACTGGATAGACATTTCCACCGCCATAAGAGGCAGCAGTTTCAATCCACGCGCCTACGTGAGACGCGACTTAGCATAGGCCTTCGCATCCTCCTTTGAGGGGTTTCAATCCACGCGCCTACGTGAGACGCGACTTGCCATAATTCTTTACATTTTTAATTGCTAAATGTTTCAATCCACGCGCCTACGTGAGACGCGACCGACTGCTCTTTCTGCTGCCTCTTATGGCGGTGGTTTCAATCCACGCGCCTACGTGAGACGCGACGGATCTTGTGACACGTCATTGTACCTCCGAGAGGTTTCAATCCACGCGCCTACGTGAGACGCGACTGTATAAATTCGTAATATTTAGTACTCAGTTACTTATAAAGCACTTTTTGCGAACAGAACTCTTAAAAACATAGAATAGAAAAAGAAACCAGTATGTTTTCCTGTAGCCAAAGGGTTGCGAACATTGCACCATTTCAGGTATAGCATAGGGTTCGCACAAAATTAAGCTATATGATAAGCTCTTCCTCGATGTTTATTCCTCGAATTAATCCCATGGTTTCAACCTTAGCATGATAGTGGTTACCCAAATTATAAATACGGATGCTATCCTTTTGCTTGTTTATAATGTCTGACAGCAATATCTTCAGTTGAGCAAGCTGTGTGACATCTACAACACATTCAAATACAGAATTCTGCACTCGCTGTCCATGATTCATGCAAATCTTTGCAACACCTTGTAATCGCTTACGACCATCCGGCGTTTCCGTGTTTACATCATAAGTAACGAGAATCAACATTATTTTATTGTATTAAAAAGACAGGATATCCATCTAAATCTCCACGAAGGAACCGCGCTAAGAGCATAGCTTGAATATAAGGAAGAAGACCTATAGGAACCTGCTCTTTCAGATAAGGATGTAAGATGGATTCTTTCTTCCGCTTCTGCCAAGCTGATAAAATATTCCGCTTGCAAGAATCTGTCATCAATACATTGTCGGCCCCATTGTCCAGAAAGTCGTTCGAAGTAACTTGGTTGCGATTGATGAGTGATAACACAAGCCGGTCACCGAGATAACCTCGAAATTCCTCCATCAGATCTAGTGCCAAACTGATACGTCCCGGTCGGTCTGTATGGAGGAATCCTACATAAGGGTCAAGGCCCACTGTCTCCAAAGCAGACTACACCTCGTGTGCCAAAAGTGTATAAACAAATGATAACATGGCATTTGTTTTGTCTTTCGGAGGGCGTCTATTCCTACCGTGAAAAGCAAAACTCTCTTTTTGATTAATTATCATATCATCGAATAAAGAGAAATAATTAACGGCAGCATCTCCTTCTATACCACGAAGTATATCCTTATTTGAGGCTCTCAAAGCAAGTCTCTTGTTGAGACTCAGATTGCAAGATACTTCCTCTACTGCTTGTAGGTTTGATATACGATCTGCATAGTCACGCTTGAAGCGTTCAATGATTTTTCGAGAATTAAAAATTTTACCAGCAACTATTGTACTACTGATAGATAGAGAAAAGGCTTCGTCATCTGCCAATCTATATTGCTTGCGACGGAGAAGTACATTACCATTGATGCCTCCCACCACTCGCGCTAAAAATTTTCCGTTGGGTGACAAGAAACATAAACCAACCCCGCGTTCAACGCAAAGATTCATAAGGTAAGGTGAAGCTCCCATACGATTAAAGCATACAATTCCTTCGATATTTAATATCGGGACACGAAGAACCTCATCGTTTCTCAGCTTAGCAATAATGTTTTCACCATCTTTTGTCAGATAGATGTCTGGATTGGTAACATAAAGCGTATTAAGTAGTTTCCTCATCTTCTTCTATTTGTTTAAGATAATTCCTTACGGTAGAAGTTCTCTGCAAAGGTGCTATAAAGCACTTGTCCAAAAGCGAGCACAACTTACATTGCCGACGATATTCTGCCCGAGGAGTTATGCCTAAGGAGAATGTTTCGTGCATCTCACGAGAATAGCTTTCGACCAATTGCCGCAGTGGTATGGATAAACTCACTTTCTCTCGATGCCGTGTCTCACCATAAAAGAAACTTCCCTCTGTAATATGGATACCATACATCTCCTCCAAGCACATTGCTTGCGCACACAACTGCACTTCATCTATCGGCTCTTTCTTTGGCCTGCCATGTTTGTATTCAAGCGGATAGACTTTCCATCTGCCTGAATATTTAGGAACAGTGATGCTATTTTCCTCATCATTAGTAGCACATAGTTCCAACATGTCTGCAACACCAAAGAATCCTAACGAATGAGATTTGAGCGCAACCGACCGTAATTGTACGATACTGCCATTGCGCTCTATTCTAAACGGGTTGTCCACTTTCCGGTGCATCCATGCACCTTCGACTGTCAGTCGGTTTTCTTGCCACTGTTGCTCCACATGGATTAAGGCCCATTGCCGACGACAGAAAGCGAAGTGCTGAATGCCGGAAAGCATCAAAAGGTCATCATCGTCGTACATCAAATCATCTCATCCAATAATTCTATCCCATTGGGAATATTGGCACGATCTATACTCACCTCGTAGTCACTGAATGTGCGGGCGGGCTTACTTTCGTCTTTCTGTCGGACTTTCACTAAATCAAACAGCTGGTAAGACGGTGCATTGCCTAACTCAGAAGAATGCTTAAAAACAATAAGTTTCCGAGGGCACATCTGGCCCCGAGCTGCACTATGATCCATATCGAACATATTCTTCAATGCCTCCCAAAAAAGCTGCAGATCTTCGCATGAGAATCCTGTTTGTCTGGCCAGATTAGCAGAAATGAAACCCTGCGCTTGATAGAGCGCATAAGGAATAGTGTACTTGCGCCCCATCGTTTGTCGTGTTCCCATCTCATTGGCGTCTGTATCCTTTGCATCTGTCACTGCCATACGGGTAATAGTATGCTCTGCCGTAATAATAGGTGAGACGGATCGCGAAAACGTCAGCTGAATCGGACCTCTCACTTGGCCGGCATTCTTTTTACCCGTAGTCATTACAGCCCCAAAGGCGCGTACATCATAGAAACGATTGCACATAGACTTACGTGCCTCTTCCTTCGTCTTGGTATCTTTTGCCGTATTGTTTATTGTATCATTGAGTACACTACCTTCCTTAATAAAGATATCATAGGGAGCCTCAAAGCCTTTAGTTGTTTGCACATAGTTGCGAACCTTACGCTTCAAGCAAACATCTGACACAAGTCCATTTCCCGTTTCGGCATCAATTCGCGGCATATTGCCAGCATCTGGATCACCATTAGGATTGCCATCCACTACATCAAAAAGATAAATAAAATCGTACCTGTTTTTTAATTCTTCCATAATCATATTATTTTAGTTGTTATTATTGTCTTGGAAGTTAGCCACCTCTTTCTTGGTATAGAAAAATTGTCGTTGATGATAATAGCCGATGGCAAACCGACTTTGGTCATCAAGGGAGAAATGGGTATCAAATCCTCGAGCATTTATATCAAGCATTACTTCCCCTTTCATTCGTTCATAATACACCTTTTCTTTCTCGCTTAATTTCACAAGATGATGGTTAGACAGATCTATTAATCGAGGGAACACAACAGACGGAGTTCGTGAAGCTGCCCCATAATAACGATCACGAATAGTTGCATTAAGCTTACCCGTAGCAGATTCTTCTTGAATTCTCTCAAGAATAGCAAAAAGTCGCCCACAGAGATACGCCTGATTCTTGTTTTCTAAGTCTAAAGCCATAGTAATATCCTTTTCTACATTTTGTTTATTGTTTCTATTCTTACGGTTAAGATATGCTTTCAGTAATCCGGCACGTCTACAATTAACTTTCCGGTCTGCCTTAATTCTACCTATACACTGCATTTGAGCCAATGCTGGAAAAGGCAGGTTTTCAATAGCTGCACGTACCATGCCATTGAAAAGTGTACGTGGCAAATTCTTCGTATCATTTTGCAAAGCTATATTAGCCAACAGCTCGTAAAGTGAGTAATATGGCTTGTCCATTTTCCCTCGTGAGATATTCAAATCCTCAAAATATTGTCGAATATTTGCTCCTGCCTCTCTTACTGTTGTCTCTTCCCATAGTTTAACTGCGATGCGAGCCACATTAGGACTTAGCAAGAGGATATAAAAGCGTGTTTCGTCATTATCGTGAATCGTCCCTGACAAAGGAGCTTTCATCAAATGGCTTATCATCTCAACACTTTTATCCGGATTATCCTTGGGTGGAGCAGCAAAAAAGAAAGAAAATTGATTTTCAAATTCATTCTCCCTGCTGGCCCAGAAAACCAAAGTATCTCCACTAAAATAAAAATGATTCTTGCTATCCTTGGCGAGCATGGTATTCAATGCCATTGTATAGGCATTGTTGGCTTGTTGCGAGATTGGCGCATTGAGCCCCTGTTCCTTATGATAGGAGTCATAGCCTGCACCTTTTTGGAATCCCACTAATTTTGCCCCCATAGAACTGGCACCTATCAATGACACACTATTATTAAGGACTGCTATTGGTTTGCGATCGCCATGAACAAGGCAGAGCCTCACAGGTGCATCCTTTCCATCCTCTCCATAGTCGATCGTTGAATCTACACCAACAGGTTCAAGCTGACCTAATATCTTAAATGCAAAATTTGTACCCTCCTTATTTACACTATCTTCAAACAGAGCATCTTTTTTAATAGCATTCAAGTTGTCTTCAAAAACCGTATAAAACTGCCTTACGGCATAGATACCCACATGATTAGGATTAAGCGAAACGAGACGGTCTATTTCCTTTACAAAAGATTCATTTTGTTTCTTGCCAGTCTGCACAGCATTCTCATCAGCCAAAGCCATCTTCTTAGGTAGACCAAGCACATATCCATAGTGATCCCATAGAATATTAGCAGTCTTCCAAGAGTTGGAGCCTGACCGTCCCCGTGCATGACACATACTAAAAGATTTAGCCTCTCGTTGCTTTCCCTCACCCTCATAGGTTTCTTCCAACTTTACAAAATGTCCATCCTCCCGAATAACTATCAAATAAGGAATAGCCCTCCACTCACGTCCGTAAGGCGGCATTTCGTTAAGTGCAGCCTTACGCTGATAATATTCACATAATGCCTGAAGAATCATCTCAATACCTCCTTACTGTTTATAGACGGGACAACAACCACGCCGTGCTCCATTTTAGCTCGAAAGAATAAGGCTTCAGCCGGTTTTTCTCCATAGTGGTCTTTAAAATCCATATCGTAAAGCATAATACCGAAGTCTCGCGTCTCAGGGATACATCCCTCTCCTTTTACGGGATCATTGATTAATTTAAATCCGCAGGAGAATTCTCTACATCCCAGATAGGGTTGATTGAAACATTGTCCTTTACTGGCCCTACGCTCAAACATCGCATTATACTTGCCGGGATTCTCCTCCCCAACTCTGTCTTTATGAGGACGAAACTGTGGTTCCCGCCGTTCAATAGGTATAAACTCCAATTCAGCATAGATTCGGTAGCGTACATCCCGCAACACCAAGCTCGATTTCTGCTGCCTGTTATCTTCTATGACAATGCCATCAGAAGACGGGCTCATTGTTTTTCCCACTTCGTTACGTTTGATACTAAACCACTTGATAGGGTTTAATACCTCTATCCGAGTAATATTCCATCGAATGGCCGGCTTCCAAAAGATAGCATCAAAGATAGCCCTGGCCGCCGATGGTGTAATCACGTCATAGCTTACACGTTCCACCTTCAGCTCTGGGCGGGTAAAGCAGGCATAGTTCCCCCAAACCTCCAAACAGAATTCTTTGTTAAAATATTCCATAACTCTATAATATAATAGTATCGTCCAAATAGGGATTGTCATAAAATAGCCCCGTCTCCTTGCTATAACCTGTTGTGTCAGAAAGGTAATAAATATCATTACCCATTTCCACAGCTCCCAAAGCGACAATTTGCTCCTTTTGCCACAACGGAATGCTGACACTGTAACGTTGCAGCTTCCTGAATAGCCACGATGACGGTCCATCATGTTGCAACTGCTCCATATACCGTTTTCCCTGATTACCATATGGCACAAAAACAGTCATGTTACTTTCCTTGATTAATAGGAAATTACGGGCAGCAGTAGCAAAATTGGGAGTTGGCACATATAATAGCTCTGCAATCTTAGCTTCATCAGTAGTATCCAATTTAGAATAATAATCTCTGAAATAAGCCTCTGTTACACAAGGACTGAGGAAATCATCCATTCCTTGTTGCAGCATATCATCTGCAGCTTCAGCCGCCTTACGCACCTGTCCTCGCAGACGTGCATTCTCAAAATCAAATACCACAACCTGCCCACGCTCCAGCCGTCCCTCACGGTTACAGCGGCCTGCGGCCTGTGCAATGGAGTCGAGGCCAGCCATTGCTCGATAGACCACGGGGAAATCTATGTCTACTCCTGCCTCTATCAGCTGTGTGCTCACAACGATAATGGGCTCACCATGGTCAAGCTTCAGCCTTACCTCGTCAAGTTTATCCATAATATGTTGCTGGCACATCATCTTTGAGAGATGAACGACAGGCACATTACTCTTTACATGCACAGCTTCAAAAAGCATTTTGGCATCTCTCCGTGTATTAACCACACAAAGTACTCGCTCATATTTACAGATTTCCTCTGCCAAGCTATTATAAGTATATTTCTCTTTGACAAAGCTAATATCCACACGGCGCAACTGCTCAAAAAGCCGCATCTTATCTGTGACAATCTCCGTACTTTCCAGTCCTTGAAACTTAGCCATACCTGTCCCTATAATTCCAGACAAAGCGGGTTGTGTTGCAGTTGTCATGAGTATACTCACGCCAAAATAGCGCTGAAGCGATCTCAGCACATCGACAATAGGCTGTAGATTCACAGCCGGCAACATCTGCACCTCATCGAGTATCAGGATAGAATTGACAATATTGTGCAGTTTACGGCACCGTGAACGCTTATTGGCATAAAGCGACTCAAAGAGCTGTACATTTGTTGTCACAATGATAGGTGCATCCCAGTTCTCTGTGGCCAACTTCCATTTGACATTCTTCTCTTCATCCACGTCAACACTACTGTGATGCTCTATCACATTATCCTCCCCAAAGATGCTTTTCAAAATATTTGCAGTCTGGATAACGATGCTGGTATAAGGGATAGCAATGACGATACGCTGACATTTGTTTGCCTTTGCGTGCTCCATAGCCCACACCATCGAAGACAAAGTCTTACCCCCTCCCGTCGGCACCGTCAGTGTATAGATACCCCGAGAACCTTTACCACTTTCTCGACATAGTGATTGAATGTTGTTTCTAATCTGGTTGATTGAAGTTGATTCTTTACTTTTGAACTGCTGTAAGAATATATCAAGTCGCAGCTTCAACTCTGCCATTGAAGCAAACTTACCTCGTTGCTCATAGTCTTCTTCTTCCATAAACTTCTCTGTATCAAGACTATCGGCATCTACCAAACAGGAATAAAGCATACGAATCCATAAATGCCAAGCCATGGGATGTAATGCTTCTCGGTCAATATTTGGCTGTTCCAACAGAGGAATTTGGGTTGTCCCGAGCAGTTCCCTAATGCCATCAAGCACATGAACCTCTGTCAAATGGTGTTCCAGGTTGGCTTCTCCAGAACTTCTATAGTCGTGCAATCCCGCATGATGACCACAAATACAGTAAGCAACAGGAAGATACATGCCGCCTTGGAACAATTGCTCCTTGGCATAAACTGCTCCTGCTACGGCGTGAGTAACCTGTCCCGGATCCTTTATCGTTACATCTTGTCCCGAAGCCGCAAGTATATGGTGTTGGAAATCTAAAGCATATTTACCAATGTCGTGCCACCAGCCACACAATTTTCCCCACCCTGCCGCATGAAATTCTGCAGCAAAGCCAGAGGCCAGTGCTGCCACTCCCAGGCAGTGTTCCTCTATGCTCTGGTTAGTCCATTGGCCATCATCATAACGTGTATGTGCTATATCACGTTGCCTTTCGCTCATACTTAGGTTTGATTTGAATAGGTTCTTAGTTGCAAAGTTAAGAAAAAAAGTCAAAGGCCGTACCCTTGAATGGGATTATTTTGCGGGTTATTTGCCTATCCACGGAGAATTAGTTAATTTTGCAAACATGAATATTGAGGAGATCAAGGACAAGCGCATCGCCGTGCTGCTCTCGGGTGGCGTGGACAGTTCCGTGGTAATTTACGAACTGGCCAGCTTGGGACTTCACCCCGACTGCTTCTACATCAAGATTGGTCCCGAGGAACAAGAGGAATGGGACTGCTCGTCAGAGGAGGATCTGGAGATGGCCACGGCCGTGGCTGCCCGGTACGGCTGCAGGCTGCAGGTGGTGGATTGCCATCAAGAATACTGGAACCAAGTGACACGTTACACCATGGAAAAGGTCAAGGCTGGGTTCACGCCCAACCCTGATGTGATGTGCAACCGCCTCATCAAGTTTGGTGCTTTCGACGAGAAGATGGGGCATGCCTACGACCTTATCGCCACGGGACACTATGCGCAGACGGAGTGGATAGACGACCGCAAGTGGCTCACCACAAGTCCGGACCCGGTGAAAGACCAGACGGACTTCCTGGCACAGATCTATCAATGGCAACTCAAGAAAGCCATCTTTCCCATCGGACACTTTGAAAAGAACGAGGTGCGCGAGATTGCCGAACGCGAGCATCTCATCAATGCCCGCCGCAAAGACTCGCAGGGCATCTGCTTCCTGGGCAACATAGACTATAACGAATACGTGCGCCGCTACCTTGGCGAGCTGCCGGGCGACATCGTAGAACAGGAAACGGGAAAGAAGATTGGCGAGCATCGGGGTCTCTGGTTCCACACCATCGGGCAGCGCAAGGGACTCGGACTGGGCGGCGGGCCTTGGTTTGTCATTCGGAAAGACGTAGCCCGCAACACGCTCTACGTGAGTCATGGTTACGACCCGCAGGATGCCTACAAGCAGGATTTCCCCATTCATGGCTTCGACTTTCTCACCGAAGGGGTGAGCGACCTGCCCCGCGAAGTGACGTTCAAGATTCGCCACACACCCGAATACCATCCGGCCCACACGGAACGCATTGGCGAAGGACAATACCTCATACACTCGGCCAAGCCCATCCACGGCGTGGCCCCCGGCCAGTTTTGCGTGGTCTACGATGAGCAGCACCACAAGTGTTACGGCTCCGGCGAGATTTGCGAATAGCCCTGCGGCAGGGCCAACCCGCCCCATTCCCATGGCAATGATAGGTGTTGCCGCCATCGTCATCCGGCAGAAGCGGGGCAATTACTTGCTTCCCGCTTCTTCCTTTTGGGGTTCGGGTGCATTCTTTTGGGAGTCCGGCACGCCCTGTTCCGTCTGCCGCGCTTGCTCCGTCCGTTCCTGTTCAGCCCTCGCCCGTTCGTTTGCGATCCGCTTTTCTTCCAGTGTTTTCTTATAAGCGTTGACGATGGGATCTTCGTCGTAGGTGTCCATCTGCTTGAACGACTTGCGCATTTTGACCAAGTGCTTCTGGTCACGACGGTAGCGTTTGTCGAGCATCTTTGCAAAATCAAACGGAAGATTAAATGCAGCTTTCGAGGCCGCATCCTCCGCCATTCCCTCTCTGATGGCTTTGCCAAAGTCCATGACCGGTCCTTTGGTACCGTCCTTGCCCCATATCGTTACCTCACTGATGCGCTTGTTGTTGGGAATAAGGAAGGTGGAGTCCTTGGCCTCCTTGAGCAACAAGCGCTCGGTCAGGTAGTTGGCCTTGTACACCGACAGCGTATCGAACTGTTCTGGAATATAGCAGATGCCCCGATAATTGGTGGTGTCCCGGTATCCATCCTTGGTCCACACGATTGCATCCCGAATGGGTACGCGCGTCTCTATATCGCACACAACAAACTTACGCAACGGCTTTTGTGGTTCCTGGCCTTTCGCACACAGCGGGGCCAAAAGCAGAAAAAGGAAGAGAATCTTTCTCATAATTTGTGCAAAGATAACCGATTCTGAGACGAGGCTTCGCCGTTGTTAGAACCTTTTATGTTATTTTTCCTTATCAAGCCTTAACATGTCATGGCATTCCGCCAAGTCCCAAACTCATTATACAAAAGTGTTTGTCAGTCTGTCCCAGTCGGCTGCCAGTTGCCTGATATTCAGATAAAGCAGATTGGCACCCTCCGCAAGCAGGGCCTCATCGGGTAATGGCCCGCTGTTGACCGCCACGGTAAAGATGCTTGCCGCCACGCCGGCACGCACGCCAAGCGGCGCATTCTCCACGACGATGGCCTCCCAAGGCTGCAGGTGGCCGGCCTTTTGCAGTCCCATGAGATAAGGGTCGGGGCTGGGCTTGCCCCGTTTCACGTCGTAAGCCGTCACAATGTGACGTTCGTCAAGGTATGTCCCAAAGTCATCGAGCAGCCGATTGATGAGAGGCCGCTGGCCGCTTCCCGTCACCACGTTCACCGTCATGCCGGCCGCTGCAATCCGTCGCATCAGCTCTTGCACGCCCTCAAAAATGGGAGCCACCGGCATTTCGTGGAAGATACGGGTCTTCTCGTCATACATTTTCTGGGCTTCCTCCAGTGTTATGTCCACGCCTTTCTGCTCTTTCACAAAATGACGGATGGTATCAATGCCTCGTGCGCCCTCGGTAGCATAGGCGTCGGCCTTGGTCATCGTGATGCCAAACTTGCGCATCGACTCCACCCACGCCACGGCATGATTGGGCATGCTGTCGTAAAGCACGCCGTCCATATCAAAAAGAACGGCCTTGGGAGCGAAAGTCCCAAAGCCGTGTTCTTCTAAATACTTGCAAATGGCTCCGTTCATGCTTCCTGGGCGAGACGCTCCTGAATGGCCTTGCTCTCGGCCTCGTAACCGGGTTTGTTGAGCAAAGCGAACATGTTCTTCTTGTAAGCCTCCACACCCGGCTGGTTGAAAGGATTCACTTCTTCCAGCAGACCACTGACGCCACAGGCCCTCTCAAAGAAGTAAATCAGCTGGCCGAGGTAGTATTCGTTGAGTTGAGGCATGCTGATGCGGATGTTGGGCACACCGCCGTCCACGTGAGCCAGGCGTGTGCCAAGCTCTGCCATCTTGTTCACTTCGTCCACACGCTTGCCGGCGAGGAAGTTCAAACCGTCGAGATTTTCCTCGTCAGCCGGGAAGTCGAGCTTGCGCTCGGGCGTCTCCACCGAGATAACCGTCTCGAAAATGCTGCGCTCACCATCCTGAATCCACTGCCCCATGGAGTGCAGGTCGGTCGTGAAGTCGCAGGCTGCGGGGAAGATGCCTTTCTTGTCCTTGCCCTCGCTCTCTCCATAGAGCTGCTTCCACCACTCGGCGATGAAGTGCAGCTTCGGCTGGAAATTAGCCACAATCTCTATCTTCTTGCCGGCCTGGGTGTAGAGTCCCTGGCGCACGGCAGCATACTGGGTGGCGGGATTCTCTGCAAAAGGCACGTCGGTACCCGTTGCCTTCTCCATATCCTGCGCTCCCTTGACCAGTGCCTTGATGTCGAAACCGGCCACGGCGATGGGCAGCAGACCCACCGGAGTGAGCACGGAGAAGCGGCCTCCCACGTTGTCGGGAATAATAAAGCTCTTGTAACCCTCCTTGTCGGCACACGTGCGGGCGGCACCTTTTCTGGCATCGGTCACGGCCACGATCACGTCTTTGGCCTCATCCTTGCCACGCTGGGCCTCGCACTGCTTCTTGAGCAGACGGAATGTCAGGGCCGTTTCGGTGGTTGTACCCGATTTGGAAATATTGATGACGCCGAACTTCTTGTTCTTCAGATAGTCGGTAAGCTCAGCCAGATAGTCCTCGCCGATATTGTTTCCGGCAAAGAGTATGTTGGGATTCTTGCGGTCATCGTTCACGAGCCAGGCAAAGCTGTTGCCCAAAGCCTCGATAACGGCACGGGCGCCCAGGTATGAACCGCCTATGCCGGCCACCACCACCACCTCGCACTTGCTACGCAGCGTGTCGGCCACGGCCTGAACCTCGGCAAGAAACTCATCGGAAATCTCGGTCGGCAGATGGAGCCAACCCAGAAAGTCGCTGCCCTCGCACGTGCCGTTTTCCAGTGCCTCCTGGGCTGCCTTTACCCTCGATTCATAGCTCTCCACGGTTCCTGCGGGCAGAAACTGGACAGCCTTGCTTGTGTCTAATGTAATGTTCTTCATCTTTATCTAAATGAATCTGTTAATAACTTTATCTCTATCTGTGGGTTGATGCGCTCGTAAAGAATGTTGTAGACCGCATCGAGGATGGGCATGTTGACGTGCATGTGGCGGTTGATTTCCTTCATGCACTTGGTACCAAAGTAGCCCTCGGCTATCATTTCCATCTCGATTTGCGCCGACTTCACGCTGTATCCCTTGCCTATCATCGTTCCGAAAGTGCGGTTGCGCGAGAAGTTGGAGTAGCCTGTCACGAGCAGGTCGCCCAGATACACGCTGTCGTAGATGTTGCGCTCGATGGGATAGACAGCCGTCAGAAAGCGATTCATTTCCTGCACGGCGTTGCTCATCAACACCGCCTGGAAGTTGTCGCCATACTTCAATCCGTTACAGATGCCGGCAGCAATGGCATATACATTCTTGAGCACCGACGAGTACTCTATGCCCACCACGTCGCTCGATGTCTTGGTCTTGATGAAGTCGGAAGTCAGCACATCGGTAAAGGCGCACGCTTTCTCCAAGTCCTTGCACCCCACCGTGAGATAGCTCAGCCGCTCCAACGCCACCTCCTCGGCATGTGAGGGGCCACCGATGCAGGCCAAATTCTCATAGGGTACGTCGAACACTTGGTGGAAATATTCAGAGCAAACCAAGTTCTCTTCAGGCACGACACCCTTGATGGCTGTCACGACAAACTTCTCACGCAAACCGGTCTTGAGCTTCTTCAGATGGTTCTTCAGGTAAGGCGACGGCGTGACATACACCAACGTATCATAGGCTTGCACGATCCTGTTGATATCCGACGAGAAGAATATCTCGTCCACATCGAAGCGGGCCGACGCCAGATAGGCCGGGTTGTGCCCCAGTCGCCTGAAGTCCTCGATGCGGTCTTCACGACGCATATACCAGCCGATGTGGTGCGTATGCGTCACCACAATCTTGGCAATGGCCGTGGCCCACGAGCCTCCGCCAATGATAGCTACCTTACCTACATTGAACATTGCGCTTACCTTTGCCCAGCCAAGTCAATCCATTGCTGGATTTCCTCCACGGCGGGCTTCTCGTAACCCAGTTTGTATTTCTTGTTGATTTCACCGAGTTTCTGCTGCAGCCCCTGTGCCTTCTCGTCCTTGATGTCGGCAATCAGGTTGAATCCGGCCTTGCGCAGCACGTACACCCAGTCTTCGGCCACGCCCAGTTCGGCCCACTCCTTCACGCTGCTCTGCGGTATTTTTCTCTCGGGCTTGAGCTGCGGGAAGAGCATCACCTCCTGAATGTTGGGCTGTCCGGTCATGAGCATCACCAGGCGGTCGATGCCAATGCCGATGCCGCTGGTGGGGGGCATGCCGTATTGCAGGGCACGCAGGAAGTCCTGATCGATAATCATGGCCTCGTCGTCGCCCTTGGCGGCCAACTTCATCTGGTCAACGAAACGCTGCTCCTGGTCTATCGGGTCGTTCAGCTCAGAGTAGGCATTGGCCAGCTCCTTGCCATTCACCATCAGCTCGAAGCGCTCGGTGAGCCCAGCCTTGGAGCGGTGCATCTTGGTCAGCGGCGACATCTCCACCGGATAGTCAATGATGAAAGTGGGCTGGATGAACGTGCTTTCGCAGAACTCTCCGAATATCTCGTCGATGAGCTTACCCTTGCCGAAAGTCTCGTCCACCGTGTCCATCTTCAGTTCTTCGGTGGCAATCCTGTAGATTTCTTCCTCGGTCTTGCCGGCCAGGTCGAATCCTGTCTTCTCCCGAATGGCTTCCAGAATGGGCAGACGACGGAACGGTGCCTTGAAAGAGATCACGTTGTCGCCGTTCTTTACCTCGGTCGTTCCGTTCACGGCGACGCAGATGGTCTCGAGCAACCGCTCTGTGAAACTCATCATCCAATTGTAGTCCTTGTACTGCACGTAAAGCTCCATGCAGGTGAACTCCGGGTTGTGGAACTTGTCCATACCCTCGTTGCGGAAGTTCTTGCCTATCTCGTACACGCCCTCGAAGCCGCCCACGATGAGTCGTTTGAGGTAGAGTTCGGTGGCAATGCGCATGTACATGTCGATGTTCAGCGCATTAAAGTGGGTGACAAACGGGCGTGCGCTCGCGCCGCCGGGGATGCTCTGCAGCGTGGGAGTCTCCACCTCGGTATAGCCGGCCTCGTCGAAGAAGTTGCGCATGGTGCGCAGCACGACGGCCCGCTTGAGAAAGGTTTCCTTGACACCGTCGTTCACCACCAGGTCCACATATCGCTGGCGGGCCCGCAGTTCTGGGTCGTCGAACTTGTCGTAGGCCACGCCGTCCTTGTATTTCACGATGGGCAGGGGCTTCAGACTCTTGCCCAGCACCGTCAGTTCCTGGGCGTGTACCGACACTTCGCCGGTTTGTGTCATGAACACAAAGCCCCTGATGCCTATGAAATCGCCGATGTCGAGCAGCTTCTTGAACACCTTATTATATATGTCTTTGTCCTCGCCCGGGCAAATATCGTCACGGGTAATATAGACCTGAATGCGGCCTTTGCTATCCTGAAGCTCCACGAAACTGGCCTTGCCCATCACCCGACGGGTCATCATGCGGCCGGCAATCAGCACCTCGCGCTGCTCGCCCTCCTTGAACCCGGCCTTGATGTCGGTGGAGAAAGCATTGGTGGGAAACTCGGCGGCGGGATAAGGCTCTATGCCCATGGCGCGGAGTTCCTGCAGACTTTGGCGACGGCCAATCTCCTGCTCACTTAACTCTAAAATGTTCATGTCTGTTCTATTCGAATATATTCTTTCCGTTGTGCAAAGTTAATAAAAAGAATTTAAAGTTGCTGCGGATTTAATAATTAATAACCACGCAACGCACAATCTCCGTGCAACGGGGTGCAACCCCTCGGGCAAGGAGTCTCCGACGAGGCCTTGCCGCCCGGCAAAAACAGTTGCCCCGTGCATTCCCTCACAGGAAATGCACGGGGCAAACCGATGTTGGCAAGGGTGGTCCCTACTTCAGCCGGACAATGTTCAGCGAGTTGGCCGGCACGTCGAGCGTCACGCCCTCGCTGTCGGCACTAAGCACTTGCTCCACGGGCACCACGCGCATGGGCTCGTCGATGGTGTTCTCGCTGGTGCCTTTCTCGCCGGCTAGCCGGATGACGCGGGCATGCTTCGAGGCGTGGTTGCGCAGGTTGATGCGGGCCGTGGTGGCCTGCCTGTTGGTGTTCACCAGTTTCACGATGTAATCGCCGCTGGCCTCGTCGTAGGTGGCACTGGAGAAGAAGCCGGCAAAATCGTTGGGCTTCAGCTTGGCAGCCAGGATTTGGCGACCGTCAAGTCTGGCCGTAATGCTGTCGCCCTTCACGTGCAGCTCCACGTCGTACCAGCGGCCCGTCTCCACATGGCCGTCTACGGCAGCTATCTGCATCTTGCCGCCGTCCACCACTTGCTCGATGCCGTGCTGTCCGTTGCCCCATCCACCGATGTTGAGCCAGCTGTAGTTGTCTTCATCCACATAGTTGAACACAACGATGAATCCCTCCCGGCCGTCGTCCTTGCGGGCTTTCACGCGATAGGTGTACTCGTCGCTGGTGAAGCGGTTGGGGTTCAGACGGATGGCCCCGTCGGCATACGAGGTCTGGCGCAGCACGCCGTCCTGCTCGGCCCAGCTTCCGCTCACGTCCACCCGGTCCACCTGCTTGCCCGGCACATTGGCCGTCGTGGTGAGGCTGGCGTCGCGGAAACTCGACTGCGTCTGCCAGGTGGCCACGCCCACCTGACAGGTGGCCGGCTTCATCTTCACCTCGTCGGCCTTCGTCTCGTAGGGGTTGTGCTGCACGGTTTTCAGGATGCGCGTGCCCACATTGCGGGCCATCAGCTTCTGCACATAGTACGAGGGCGTGCCGAAACTGCGGCCGGCATCAAACTGAATCATGTCGGGCCGCCAGCGCGTTTCGTTGATGTTGGCAAAGATAGGAGCGTAGCTGGCCATCTTCACCACGTCGGCATTGTTCTCCATGCCCATCATGAACACGGCCTCGCCCAGGGCGGCATTCACGTTGCCCACCTTGCCGAAGCCCTGCGTCACGGCGTATTCGCCCACGTAGATGCCGAGGCCTTGACGGTCGTAGCCGTCGTAGTGGTGGAACTTTTCAGCAAACCACCGCGGTGTGCGGTAGTAATGCTCGTCGAGCAATTCCACCTGCTCCTTGGAGTCCCACGTGGGGGTGTCGGTGCCCCAGGCGGCTACATTGCCGATGAGGTGCATCTTGGGATAGCGCGCCAGCACGGCTTCCTTGAACAGTTGGAAGCGTCGATAGTAGTTGTCGCTCTGCTGGCTGGCGTTGGGTTGGTTGTTTTCATTGCCTATCTCCAGGTACTCAATGTTGAAGGGTTCCGGGTGGCCGTTGCGGGCGCGCATGGCTCCATACTTGGAGGTCACGGGGCCGTTGGCGTATTCCAGGGCGTTGAGCGTCTCGTCGATCCAGGGCTGCAGCGAGTCCACGGGCGTGAAACCGCCGTGCCAGATGCCCACGTTGACCACATAGAGCGGCTTGGCGCCGAGGTCTTCGGCCAGCTGTAAGTACTCGTGAAAACCCAGTCCATCACTGGTGCGGTAGCCCCAGTTCACGTTCATGTGGCCCACGCGCTCCTCCACCGGGCCGATGGTACGGTCCCAGCGGAAAGCATTGTCGGGGCTGTCCTGCCCCTCCACGAAACAGCCGCCGGGGAAGCGAAAGAACTTGGGCTGCAGGTCGACCAGCATCGTGGCCAGGTCGGGGCGCATGCCATTAGCCCGGTTATTGAACGTGGGCGGGAAGAGCGACACCATGTCGAAGTCCATCACGCCCTTGCCCGTGGCCGCAAACCAGAGGTAGGCCTTGGCGTGGTTCACGCTGCTTGTCATCGTGGCCTCGTAGCGGGTCCACTTGCCCGAGAACTGCTTGCCCTCGAACTCGGCCTCGGCAAACTGCCGCTTGCCGCAGCCGCAGCCCAGATAGGCCTTGAGCTTGCCCTTGAGGCGGCCCTTGGCCCAGAAGCTCAGCTTGTAGGTGCGGCCCTGCACGGAGGGGATGCCCCAGTAGCCCTCGTTGTAGAATCCGTCGCCGTCGCCGCCGAACGTCACCTGCAGGGCATGGCCCTGCACGCGGTTGAGCAGCCCCTTGGAGGTGAGCCTCAGCACGGCGTTGCCCTTGGCCCTCCAGTGTTCGGGCTCGTCGGCATTGTCCTCGAACGAGCGGTTGCACACCAGTTCGGCATAGAGACCGCCGTCGGCGGCATGGTTGATGTCTTCGTAGAAAATGCCGTAGAGCATGGGCGAAACCTGCGGTCCCGGCCGGGCGGCGTCGAGTTCCACCGTCACCTGGGCCGAAACGCCCACCGCACCGGCCAGGAAGGCCGAGAGAAGGAATGGTTTGATGTGCATGTTGATTGGGTTTTGGTATGGTTGAAAAACGGGTTAGATTGTTTGGCAAAAATACACTTTATTCTCCGTTTTCACGGCAATATTACAAAGATTAACAGAAAATTGTGTATCTTTGCACCGTTTTATGAACACAAAACCTTTCAACCAGCGCACTGCGCTTGTCTTCAAACACTTCAACCGCAAGGGCTACAGCCTCTTTGCCGCCTTGGGCAAAGAGGTGCTCATCAGCGTGCTGAGTGTCGCGACCCTGACCCATGCCAAGGCCGACGGCATTGCCACACGCCCCTTGATGGAGCCCGACTCGGTGAGTTTTGGAGAGCAACGCATCGACGAAGTCCAAGTCATGGGCTCGCGCGCACCGCTGACTGCCTTGCAGTCGGCCAAGATCGTTGAGGTGATTTCGCGCGATGACATCAACCGTGCCGAGGCGCAAACCATCAACGACATCCTGAAACTATCCACCGGCGTAGACGTCCGTCAGCGCGGTGGATTTGGTGTACAGACGGACATCTCCATCAACGGCGGCACATTCGACCAGCTGACGATACTGCTCAACGGCGTTCCGTTGTCCAGTCCGCAGACGGGACACAACGCAGCCGACTTCCCCGTCTCGCTCTCAGACATAGAGCGCATCGAGGTGCTCGAGGGGGGCGCGGCACGCGTCTTCGGCTCGTCGGCTTTCAGCGGCGCCATCAACATCGTGACGCGGCCCGCCCGCACCACGCGTCTGCGGGTGGCGGCCGAGGGCGGTTCGTTCGGCACAGTGGGCGGCGAGGCCTTGCTGGGCTGGGCTCCCAAGGCCAACCTCACGGCCCCGCTGGCCACCCATCACCAGCTCTCGGGGGGCTACGTGCGGAGCGACGGCGGCACGGCCAACTCGGCCTTCACCAAGCGGCGCGCCTTCTACCAGGGCGACGTGGAGGGCCGATGGGCCGACATGAGCTGGCAGGCGGGCCTCTCCTCGCAGGACTATGGGGCCAACACGTTCTACTCGGCCAGGTTTCCCAACCAGTATGAGGAGACGCGACGGCTCATGGCCTCGGTGGGCGCCGTGGTGCGGCCGTTGGCCGACAGCGAGAGCCGCTGGGGCCGGTCGCTGCGGCTGCAGCCCATGGTCTACGGGCACCGCGACTACGACCACTACCAGCTCACCCGCGGACAGCAGGGCGCCAAGGCCGGCGAAAACTATCACCGCACGGACGTCTACGGGGCCTCCCTCAACCTCACGGCCGACTGGCTGCTGGGCAAGACGGCCGTGGGAGCCGACCTGCGCAAGGAGCACATCCGCTCCACGGCCTACGGCGAGCTGCTGGACGAGGCCCGATGGAAACCCATCCACGGCTCCGACCGCCGGTACACCCGCGAGGGCAACCGCACCAACACGAGCCTCTTTCTGGAGCACAACGTCATCGTGGGCGGCCTCACGCTCTCGGCCGGACTCATGGCCAACCGTAACACAGGGCTCGACCGGCGCTTCCGCCTCTACCCGGGCATCGACGTGAGCTACCGCCCCGGCGACGCCTGGAAGCTGTATGCCGGCTGGAACAAGGCCTTGCGCGTGCCCACGTTCACCGATCTCTACACCGACAACCCAGCCCAACAGGGCGACCCCACGCTCAAACCCGAGCGCAACTCCACGTTCAAGCTGGGCGCGCGCTACCGCACAACAGGGCTGGAGACCACGGCCAGCGCTTTCTACAGCAAGGGCAACGACCTGATAGACTGGGTGTATGAGACTGCCGCTTCGACCAAATACAAGGCCATGAACATTGGCAAGCTCGACAATATGGGCCTCGGTCTCGACGCCACGCTCGACCTCTCGACCCTGTTCCATCTGGGCAAGGTTCAAGGTTCAACCCCCAAGGCTCAAAGCTCAAAGCCCAAAGTCGAAAGCCCGCCCGTGCTGCTGAAGCTGGGCTATGCCTACATCCATCAGCACCACGAGACCACGCGCAGCATCCACCGCTCGCTCTACGCGCTGGAATACCTGCGCCACAAGGTCGTGGCCGAACTCTCCCACCCCGTCGTTTCGCGGCTTTCGGCCTCGTGGGCCCTGCGCTGGCAGCAGCGCATGAACGGCTACCACCCCTATGCCAAGCTCGACGGAAAGCTCGCGTGGACCGAGCGCACGTGGCAGCTTTACGTCAAGGCCGACAACCTGACTTGCCACCGCTACTACGACCTCGGCACCGTGAGGCAGCCGGGGCTGTGGGTCATGGCGGGCGCCAGCCTCACCCTCTGAATGCGGCAGCGGCCGGCCGTCGGCCAGCCATTGCGCCGTCAACGCGTCGCCGTCACGGCGTAATCGCCGCGCCGTTACGCCGCAATCGCAACACGATTACACCGCCATCGCGACACGGCTGCACCGTCATTGCGGCACGGCAAAACAGCCATGGCGATTCACCTTGCAGGGCCACACCCCGTGTACGGCCGCCAAAACCCAGCCCTTGGCCAACGGCCAGGGGCTTTTTCATGGAAAAAACGTGAATGGACGGCTCGTGCAACAAAAAAGCTCAAGGGGCTACCCCTTGAGCTTGAAAGAATTCTCGATGCTCATCATTTCCTCGCTGAATGCCCCGTCCACCTGCATGCGCTTCTCCACCTGCGCGCAACTGTGAATCACGGTAGAGTGGTCTCGGTTGCCCACGAGCTTGCCAATGCGGCTGGCCGGCATCTTGGTGTACTTCTGTGCAAGGTACATCGATACCTGGCGGGCCGTCACAAAGTCGCGCTTGCGGCTCTTGGAGTTGACCTGGGCCACGGTGACGTTGTAGTGGGTGCACACCTTGTCCATAATGTCGTCGACGGTGAGCGGCGTGTCGTCCACCTTGACGGCGCGCTTGATGATACGCTCGGCCAGCCGCATGTCAACGTTGCAGTCGTAGACGATGGAATAGGCCATGAGCGAGTTGATGACGCCCTGCAGGTCGCGAACGCTGCCGCTGGCCGTCTCGGCAATGTACTGTACGACGTCGCGCGGAATCTTGAGGCCGTCGCGATGAATCTTGTTTTCGAGGATGTCGATGCAGAGCTGCGTGTTGGGCTTCTCGAGCTCGGCGATGAGGCCGCAGGAGAAACGGGTGAGCAAACGGTCGGGCATGCCCTTGAGATCAACGGGCGGACGGTCGGAGGCAAGGATGATGCGCTTGCCGTTGCGGAAGAGATGGTTGAAGATGTGGAAGAACGTTTCCTGCGTCTTCACGGCCGTAGCCCACTCCTGGATGTCGTCCACGATGAGCATATCGATGGTTTGATAGAAGCCGATGAAGTCGTTGATCTTGTTCTGCATCTGGGCATTGGTGTACTGAACCTGAAACAGACGCGCGCTGACATAGAGCACGCGCTTCTGCGGATAGAGCTGGCGGGCGTGCACGCCAATGGCATTAATGAGGTGGGTTTTGCCGCAGCCCGACGGCCCGTAGATGAACATCGGGTTGAATTGCATGGTGTTGGGGTGCTCGGCAATGGACATGCCCACCGAGCGTGGCAGCTTGTTGCTGTCGCCCTCGATATAGTTGTTGAAGGTGAGGTGCGGGTTGAGCTGGGAGTCAATCTGCTGCGGACGCGCGGCGTCGAGCACCGTGGGGCTTTGGTTGGCCCGGCTGCGGGGGGCGGGTTGCTCCACGGCATCGGCCATGTCGGAGGCAATGTCCTGCGAGAGGTTGTGCTCCTTGTCGGTCACTACATGGTAGGTCAGGTGGATGCCGGCCCCGAAACACTTCTCCAATACCGTGCCCAACAGCCCGATAAACTTCTCTTCAAGATAGTTGTAGACATAGGGGCTGGGCAAGCAAATGTGCACCGTCTTGTCGGCTTCGTCGAAGCACTGGAAGACGATGGGCTTGAACCAAGTATTGTATATCTGCTCGGAGACATTCTCTCGAATCAGTGCGAGAGACCTGCCCCAGCGGGCATCCGCGTTCACTTTCATGTGCAAAAGGAGGTTTAGGACCTGCTCCACCGAGTGCCGGCGGCTCTTAGTCTTATTGCGATTGCAAATTTAG